>JAKOQB010000005.1 GCA_029778535.1 Pseudomonadota bacterium
CCGGATGCGGTGTACTTCGAGGCGCTGGCCACGCGAGAAAGGAGGGCCGCGTAAACTGAACTTCGAATACGGGTTTCCCACCGCCGGCCGGTTCCTGGTTCGTTCGAGGCGACCGAACCGGCCGACCGTGGAAAACCCTGCACCGCAGTTCATCACCTTATTTCTCGATTCCGCTGTTCAAAGAACCGGAGCCACCTCTATCGGACCGGGGCGCTACTACGTTCACGGCGTGCTGGTCGAAAGCGAGCGCGCGATCCTCTACACGGAGCAGCCCGGCTACCCCGGCGCGAGTCAGCCCAGGCTGGAAGACATTCAGAAGTGGGAAAGCGGCCTGCTCGCGTATCTGGACGTCTGGGAGCGGCACATCACTTACGTGGAGGACGATCGCATCCGCGAGGTGGCGCTCGGCGGCCCCGACACCTGCACGCGCGCCCAGGTCGCGTGGAAGGTGAAGGTGCTGCTGCAGCCGGCAGGCACGAACGTCTTCGACTGCAATTCGATCCGGACGCTGCTGCCGCTGGGAACGGGGAAGCTGCGCGCACGCGCGCGGCTCGACAAGCCGCCGACCGAGCTGTGCGTGATTCCGCCCGAATCGCGCTATCGCGGCGCGGAGAACCAGCTTTATCGGGTCGAGGTGCACAAGGGCGGCACGGCGCCCGATGCGACCTTCAAGTGGTCGCGCGAAAACGGCTCGGTCACGTTTCCGATCCGCTCGCTGTCGGGGACGACGGCGAATCTCGAGCACCTCGGACGCGACCTGAATCTGAGCCTGAAACCGGGCGACTGGGTCGAGGTCGTCGATGACGTCATCGCGATGAGCGAGGAGGCCGGACCGCTCGCGCAGGTGGAAACGGTGGATCGCGACGCCTTGCGCGTGACGTTCAAGTGGGCCAACGGGGTGACGAGTCCGCCGAGCTATGCCGAGCCCGCCGCCGCGGCGAAGCACGCGCTGCTGCGCCGCTGGGACCATGCGGGCGACGCCGCGACCTTCGGCGGGGCGCTGCAGATCACCGAGCGGCTTGCCACCGACACGAGCGGCTGGATCAAGCTCGAAGACGGCGTCGAGATCTGGTTTCTGAAGGGCGGCGCCTATCGTGCGGGAGACTTCTGGCTGATTCCCGCGCGCACGGCGACCGGCGACGTCGAATGGCCCGCCGAGCTGGATGCCGACGGCAATCCGAAGCTCGATGCCGACGGCAATCCGATGGCGGCGCTGCAAGGGGCGCATGGACCGTACCACCACTTTGCCCCGCTGCTGCTGAGCGCGAAAGTCGCGGGCAGCAACCGACGCGTGACGCGCGACTGCCGCTGCGCGATCAGGCCGCTGCCGTGCGTGACCTACCAGTACGCCTTCGGCGGTCAGGCCATTGGCGGCGCCAATCTCTGACGCGCCGCGTGCGTGCCGTCTGGTCTTACTGGAGCAAGCCGTTCAATGCCCATCGCAACCGCGTCTGGGCGAGCGAAAGGCATCACCTGCTGTCGTGGATCCTGTCGACCGAGACCGCGAAGCGCCACTATCGGCCCGCGGTGCTCCACACCGACGACGCCGGAGCGCGCATGCTCGTCGACGGGCTGGGTCTCGAGTTCGATGCGGTTCACACCGGCCTGAACGCCATCGCCGACGCCGACCCGGACTGGTGGGCGCTCGGCAAGCTCTACGCCTATCGCGCGCAGTCGGAACCGTTCGTGCACGTCGACAGCGATGTCTTCCTCTGGAAACCGTTGCCGTACGAGCTGGAGTCGGCGCCGATTCTCGCGCAGAACGCGGAACCGTTCATTGCCGGCCAATCGTTCTATCAGCCGGAGGCGATCGAGTTCGCCTTGAGCGGCGCGGTCGAGGGCTGGTTGCCGCCCGAATGGCAGTGGCACCGCGCGAGCGGTCTGGCGAGCCGGGGCGAATGCTGCGGCGTGTTCGGAGGCAACCGGGTCGACTTCATCGGCCACTATGCCGCGCAGGCGATTCGCCTGCTCGAGGATGCGGGCAACCGCGGCGCGCTGAACGCGCTGTCCGACAAGCGCGTGCACATGGTGGTGGTCGAGCAGTACCTGCTCGCCGCCTGCATCGAGTATTGCCGCGCACACGCGGACAGTCCTTTCCACGACGTCGCGATCCGGTATCTGTTCGGCTCGATCGAGGAGGCGTTCGATTCGGACACGACCGCGCGGCTCGGCTACACGCACCTGATCGCCGACGCCAAGAGCGATCCGGAACTCGCGCACCGGCTCGAGGCACGCGTCGCGCGCGAGTATCCCGCGCATTACGAACGCTGTCTCCGTCACCTCGAGACGGGTGCGGTTTCCGTGGCGTGAGCTGCGCTCGGTCGCTGTGGCCGCCCGCGGAGAGGCTCGCAGATCGGCCGGGAAGAAGAGGCGCAGTGCCGGATCGCGGGACGGCGTCCGACCACATGCACCGCAAGCAGCCCGCAACGTTCCCCCGCGTTTCTGCGATCGGGAACCACAATCGCTACCCGACGAGAAACACGAAACGCGTCGGACGGTCGGTGCATGCTTCGTATCCGAACGGCAGCACACGGGTGCAGCGGCGGCCGTTGCCGACGCCGGCGGTGACGAAGCGCACCGAGTCGTCGCGGTGCAGGTTGCGCTCGAACACCTGGTGAACGGTCGGGCGCTTGATCCGCGGCCGTTCGATGACGATCGGCGCCATCGACTCGTGCGCGTGCGCGGAGTCGAGCGGCGGGGGTGCCTGCAGCAAGGCGCGTTGCGGCGGTGCCGGCGCGCCTGCGCGCGCTGCGTCGTGGGCGGGCTGCGCGTGCGCCGTCGCCGTCATCAGCCACAGCGCGGTCAGACCCGTCAGCCATTTCGCGCGCGGCGATCGCATCGACACCTCGCCGAAGGGCACGCCGCCGAGCGCGTCGTCAATGCGCGACCCGATGCTCGACCAGATCCTTGATCACGAGCGGATCGGCCAGCGTCGAGACGTCGCCCAGGTGTTCGTAGTCGCCCTCGGCGATCTTGCGCAGGATGCGGCGCATGATCTTGCCCGAGCGCGTCTTCGGCAGGTATGGCGCCCACTGGATCAGGTCGGGGCTGGCGATCGCGCCGATCTCCTTGCGCACGAAGCCAACCAGTTCGCGCCGCAGCTTCTCGGTCGGCTCGACGCCGGCCTTCAGCGTCACGTACGCGTAGATGCCCTGACCCTTGACGCCGTGCGGATAGCCGACGACCGCGGCCTCGGCGACCTTGGGGTGCGCGACCAGTGCGCTCTCGACCTCGGCGGTGCCCAGGCGGTGGCCGGAGACGTTGATCACGTCGTCGACGCGGCCGGTGATCCAGTAGTCGCCGTCGGCGTCGCGCTGGCAGCCGTCGCCGGTGAAATACATGCCTTCGAAGCGGCTGAAGTACTGCTGCCGCATCCGCTGCGGATCGCCGTAGACGGTGCGCATCTGGCCGGGCCACGAATCGAGGATGCACAGGTTGCCGCTGCCGGCGCCTTCGATGAGGTTGCCGTCGTCGTCGACCAGCGCAGGGCGCACGCCGAAGAACGGCCGCGTCGCCGAGCCGGGTTTCAGAGCCATCGCGCCCGGCAGCGGCGCGATCAGGATGCCGCCGGTCTCGGTCTGCCACCAGGTGTCGACGATCGGGCAGCGCTGCTCGCCGACGACGTTGTAGTACCAGAGCCACGCCTCGGGATTGATCGGTTCGCCGACCGTGCCGAGCAGCTTCAGTGATCGGCGCGAGGTCCTCTTCACCGGTGCCTCGCCTTCGCGCATCAGCGCGCGGATCGCGGTCGGCGCCGTGTAGATCGTGTTCACCTTCAGCGCGTCGCACACCTGCCAGAAGCGGGATGCGTCCGGGTAGTTCGGAATGCCCTCGAACATCACGGTGGTCGCGCCGTTGGCGAGCGGCCCGTACACGATGTAGCTGTGCCCGGTCACCCAGCCCACGTCGGCCGTGCACCAGTAGACGTCGCCGTCGTGGTAGTCGAACACGTACTGATGGGTCATCGACACGAACACGAGGTAGCCGCCGGTGGTGTGCAGCACGCCCTTCGGCTTGCCGGTCGAGCCCGACGTGTACAGGATGAACAGCGGATCCTCGGCGCCCATTTCCTCGGCCGCGCAGTCGGGCGACTGCTGCGCGACGAGTTCGTCGTACCACAGATCGCGTCCGCTCTTCCACTGGATCGGCCGGCCCGTGCGGCGGACGACGATGCAGTGGCGCACGCTCGGACACTTGGCCATCGCCTCGTCGGCGCTCGCCTTCAGCGCGATGTTGCGGCCGCCGCGCACGCCTTCGTCGGCGGTGATCAGCAGTTCCGATCCGCAGTCGTCGATCCGGCTCGCCAGCGCTTCGGCGGAGAAGCCGCCGAACACGACCGAGTGGATCGCGCCGATGCGCGCGCACGCCAGCATCGCGATCGCGCTCTCCGGAATCATCGGCAGATAGATCGTCACCCGGTCGCCGCGCTTGACGCCCAGCGCCTTGAGCGCGTTGGCGAACTTGCACACGTGCGCGTGCAGATCGCGGTAGGTGATCGTGCGGCGCAAGCCAGGCTCGTCGGCCACCCACAGGATCGCCTCCTGCCCGCCGCGCTGTGCGAGATGCCGGTCGACGCAGTTGACGCACGCGTTGAGCCGGCCGTCGTCGTACCAGCGCACGTGGAGGTTCCGGCTCGCGAACGACGTGTCCTTCACGCGCGTGTACGGCCGGATCCAGTCGAGCCGCTTGCCGTGCTCGCCCCAGAAGCCCTCCGGGTCTTCGATCGAGCGGCGGTACATCTGCTGGTAGCGCGCCGCGTCGACCCATGCGTTGGCCGCCCACTCGGGGCGGACGGGAAAGACTTCATGCTGTGACATGCCGGCCTCCGTTGCCGATGGATCTGACCCCCTTCGCACGCCTACGCGTGCGCGTGCGGGTGCGTCGGCAGCACCACGTGCCCGTAGGTCTCGTTGATGACTTCGGCCGCCGACAGGTAGAACGCCAGCACCGCGGTGACGAGCCCGGTGTAGCCGCCGACGCGCGTGACCAGCACGAGCTTCGACCACTCGCCCGCCGCGAGCAGCAGGAACGTGATCCACAGCGCCAGAAACACGAGCTGCAGCGCGCGGTTCGTGCGTAATGAGCCGATCCACATGTAGAACGTGAACACGCCCCATACGAACAGGTACCAGCCGAGGAAGCTTTCGGGCACCTTGGACGCGAAGAATGCGACAAACAGCGCGAACGACCACCAGAACGCGCCGTAGCTGACGAACGCCGTCGTGCCGAAGGTGTTGCCGCGCGGGAACTCCAGTATGCCGGCGATGATCTGCGCGGCGCCGCCGTACGCGAAGGCGAGCGCGAGCACGTCGCCCATGCCGTCGGCGCTGAACCAGCCGGCGTTGATCATGCTGAGCATCCACGTCGTGAATGCAAATCCGGCTAGCCCCAGGGGCGCCGGGTTGGAGAGTTTCCGTTCCATCACAACCTCCACTCGCGTTGCCCCCGCGGACGCGGCGGGCGAGCGGCATTCCCGCCGTCGCGCCGGCGTTGCGGGGACTTCGAACGTCGGCGCATGCAAGATAACGGCGCGCCCGCGCGCGCGCTGTCGGCAATGCCTGACAGGTCGAGTAGGCAGTGTTTGATGGTTTTGTGAACTACTCCATCGGCGTCAACCCGTGCTGGACCGCGAACCGCACCAGCGCCGCAAAGTCGGGCACGCCGAGCTTCAGCATCATGCGGCTGCGGTAGGTTTCCACCGTCTTGGGCGACAGGCACAGCAGCTTGGCGGTGTCGGCGGTGGAGCGGCCTTCGGCAATCAGCTGCAAGATCTGCCGCTCGCGCCGGCTCAGGCTGTCGAGCGGACTGGTGGCGCGGCGCTCGCGGATGTAGTCGTCGATCACCGTTTCGGCGATCTTCTGGCTCAGGTAACGGCGGCCCGCGTGCACGGTGCGCACCGCGGCGACGACCTCGGGCCCGGCCGATTCCTTCAGCAAATATCCGGCGGCGCCGGCCTGCAGCGCGCGATAGATGTGCTCTGCGGTCGAGTGCATCGACAGGATCAGCACCCGCACCGACGGACAGGCCTCGTGGATCGAGAGCGTGGCCTCGACGCCGTTCAACTGCGGCATTGCCACGTCCATGATCACCACGTCGGGCGCGAGCTGCCGCGCCAGCCGCAGCGCTTCGTGACCGTTGGCGGCGCCGCCGACGACCGTGATGTCGCCTTCGGCCTCCAGCAGGAAGCGCAGGCCGTCGCGCACGACCGAATGATCGTCGGCGATCAGCACGCGAATCACAGCTTCAGCTCGACCGTCACGCGCGTGCCCTGACCTGGTGCGGACTGGACGTGCAGTACGCCGCCGACGGCTTCGGCGCGCTCGCGCATGATCATCAGCCCCCAGCCGTGATGGTTGTTCGGCGGCCGCAGTTGCGCAGGGTCGAATCCGCCGCCGTCGTCGAGCACCGACAGGTGAAAGCGGCCGTCGCGCGTCTCCAGCACCACCTTCGCGTTGCGCGCGCCGGCGTGCTTGGCAACGTTGGTCAGCGACTCCTGCGCGATCCGGAACAGCGTCGCCTCGACCGTCGAGGCAAGGCGCGGCTGCGGGTCGTGGCCGATCACGCGCACTGCAACGCCGGCGCGCTCGCTGTACTGCTCCGCGTACCAGTGCAGCGCCGCCGCCAGTCCGTAGTCGTCGAGCACCGCGGGCCGCAGGTCGGCGATCACGCCGCGGATGTTCTCGACCGTGGCCTCCACCAGCTTCAGCGAATCCTCCAGCCGCGCGCACACCACCGAGTCCGCTGCAGGCGCGATCCGGCCCTTGATGATGTTCAGGTTCAGGTTCAGCGCGGTCAGCGTCTGGCCGACGCGGTCGTGCAGCTCGTGCGCGATGCGCCGCCGCTCGGCCTCCTGGCCCTCGACCGCGCGCTGCGACATGGCCTTGAGCCGCTGCGCGTAGCGGCGTGCCTCGTCCTCCGCGCGCCGGCGGCGCGAGATGTCGAACACGCTGGCGCGGCTGCGCAGGAACTGGCCGCGGCCGTCGGTCACCGCGGTGGCGCTGAGCAGGATCGGGAACAACGAGCCGTCGCGGCGCCGCATCTCGATCTGCAAGTCGCGCACGCGCGCGCCCTGCTTGAGCGCCGCGAAAGCGGCGTCGAATTCGGCGTGCGAGGACGGCGGCAGCAACTCGGCGAGCCGCACGCGGCGCACGACCTCGTCGCGCTGGTAGCCGAGCCAGGCCAGCTCGGTGTCGTTGATCTGGATCACCACGCCGTCGGGGTCGAGCGAGTGGTAGCCGCACGGCGCGTTCTGGTACAGGTCGTGCATCTCGTCGGCGAGCCGGCGCAGCGCCAGGTTCGCGCGCCGCGCTTCGGTCACGTCGAGCAGCGCGACGCGGTACAGCGGCGGCTGGCCGAATGCCTGCGCGTGCAGCGTCACGTGACGCGGGCGGCCGTCGCGTGCGGCGAGGCTCAGCGCGACGTCGGTCGCGATGCCCGCCCGGCGGCACTGCGCGAGCGCGTCGAACAGCGCGCCGACGCTGTCCTCGGCGACGAACGCGCGCAGCGCCGTGCCGCGCATCGCCCGGTCCGGCGCGCCGAGCAGCCGCGCCGCGGCCGGATTGGCTTCGCGGATGCGGGCCGACTCGTCCAGCACCAGATAACCCCAAGGCAGGAAGGTACACAGGTCTTCATAGCGGTCGGCGTCGTCGGCATCGGCCGCCGCGGCGACGGATTGCGCAAGCATGATGGTTCGCGGTCGCTCCCGAAGCGGGCGCGGCGGCAGCACGCCCGGGAACCGGACCGGCGTGCGTTGGACCGCGATTGCGCGCGCGCGATCACCAGGACCATGCGAATGCGGGACACCTGCGCCACGTTGCCGTGCCGGGCAAGTGACGTTCGTCATTCCCGCGCGCGCAAAAGTGGCGTCCTTGCGCGGACGTGCCCCTACTTCAGCGCCCCGCCGGTCATGCCGGCGACGAAGCGGTCGACGAACAGGTTGTACAGCACCGCGATCGGCAGGCTGACGATCAGGCAGGCGCCCATCAGCGAGCCCCAGAAGTACACGTCGCCGCGCACCAGAAAGGTCGGCACGCCGACGCTCACCGTGTAGTGCGACGACGTGGTGATGAAGGTCAGCCCGTATACGAACTCCTGCATCACCAGCGTCAGGGTGAAGATCACGACCGTCAGCACGCCGGCCGACGCCAGCGGCAGCGCCACCTTGACGAAGGCGCCGAAGCGCGTCAGCCCGTCGATCATCGCCGCGTCCTCCAGCTCGCGCGGCAGCCCGCGGAAGAACCCCATCATCAGCCAGGAGCAGAACGGCACGGTGAAGCTCGGATAGACCAGCACCAGCGACCACAGCGAGTCCTGCAGCCCGAGGTCGGCGACGATGCGGGAGAACGGAATGAACAGGATCGTCGGCGGCACGAGGTAGGTGAGGAAGATCGCCATCGCCAGCATGCGGCCGCGGCGGCCGGACAGGCGCGCCAGCGCATAGCCGGCCGGCACCGCCAGCAGCAGCGTGATCGCGACTACCGCCGCGCCGACCGCGATGGTGTTGACGATCCACTGGCCGAACTGCGTGTCGGTGAACAGCACGCGCAGGTGCGCGAGCGTCGGCGGCTGGTTGAACCACAGCGGGTCGTTGGCCACGTTCAGCAGGTCGGTCGTGCGCTTGAAAGTCGTGATGGCCATCCAGTAGAACGGAAATGCCAGGAACGCGGCGAACGCGGCGAGCAGCACCGCGTGGCCGATGCGGGCGAGCGCGCGAAGCAGTTGCCAGTTCATGCCGGCCGCCGCTTCAGCCTACGTCGGCGCGGCGCGCCGCGACGAGGAAGAACACCGCTACCGCCGCCAGCACCGGGAACAGGAACAGCGCGATCGCCGATCCGGTCGCGAGGTCGCCGCCCTGCACGCCGGTGAAGTACGCGTAGCTCGCCAGCACCTGCGTGGTGTCGTACGGGCCGCCGCGCGTCAGCACGTAGATCACGATCATGTCGGTGAAGGTGAACACCATGCCGAAGAGCAGCGCGATCAGCATCACCGGCGCCACCAGCGGGATCTGGATCTGGAACAGGCGCCGCAGGAAGCCCGCGCCGTCGACCTCGGCCGCGTCGTGGATGTCCTGCGGAATCGCGGTCATGCCGGCCAGGATGATCACCGCCGCCAGCGGCAGCAGCCGCCACACGTCGACCAGGATCACCGAGGCCATCGCGAGATCCGGCTGGCCGAGCCACACCGGCGTGGCGGCGGGATCGATCAAGTGCAGCGCGTGCAGCGTCCAGGTGATGATGCTGTAGATCGGATCGTAGATCCACAGCCAGCCGATCGCGCCGAGCGAGATCGGCGCCACCCACGGCAGCATGATCAGCAGGCGCACCAGCCAGCGGCCGCGGAAATCCTTCGCCAGCGCCATCGCGAGCACCTTGCCGAGCACGACCACCAGCGCCTGCGAGACGACGGTGAACACGACCGCGTTGCGCATCGAGGTCCAGAACGTCGGGTCGTCCATGATCAGCGCGAAGTTGTGCAGGCCGACGAAGTGCAGCGTCGTGCTGCCGACCGTCGCATCGCTGACGCTGTAGTACACGCCGAGCGCGAACGGAAAGCCGACCAGGGCGACGATGTAGACGATCGCCGGCGCCAGCAGCGCGATGCCGAGCCGGTGCTCGTCGTCGCGCCAGCCGACGCCGCGCGCGGTGTCGTCGACGAACTGCGCAGCCATCCGGTTTTCCATAGCCGCCGCCCGCAGTGTCATCCCCGCGAAAGCGGGGATCCAGTGACGTTCGAATCAAAGGCACTGGGTTCCCGCCTGCGCGGGAACGACGCGTGGTACCGAACTTCAGTCATTGCATCGCCTCAATGCGCCTGCCGTCGGCGAGCGCAAAGCGTTTCACCTCGCGCGGCCGCACCGCAAAGTCGTGCCGCTCGCCCGCCGCGGCGGAAAACGGCAGCAGCGACGGCAGCCGCGCGATCACGCGCGCCTGCGGATGCGGCGCCTGGAGCTCGCCGTAGACAAGCCGGTCGGCGCCGAGGTTCTCGACCCGGTGCACGACGAGCGGGAAGGGCAGCGTCTCCTCGCCGGCGCCGTACGCGGCGCGCGGCAGCAGCTGCTCGGGCCGCACGCCGACGAATTCGCGCTCGGTGCGGATCAGGTTCATCGGCGGCGAGCCGATGAAGGTCGCGACGAAGGCATCGTGCGGATCGTCGTAGACCTCCGCGGGCGTGCCGATCTGGTGCACGGTGCCGGCCTCGAGCACCGCGATGCGGTCGCCCAGGCCCATCGCCTCGACCTGGTCGTGCGTGACGTAGATCGTGGTGGTGCCGAGCCGGCGCTGGAACTGCTGCAGCTCGTCGCGCGCCGAGGTGCGCAGCTTGGCGTCGAGGTTCGAGAGTGGCTCGTCGAGCAGGAACGCCACCGGCTCGCGCACCACCGCGCGCGCCAGCGCGACGCGCTGCCGTTCTCCGCCGGAAAGCTGGCGCGGCTTGCGGTTCAGCAGCTCGCCGATGCTGAACATCTGCGCCGCGCGCTCGACCCGCGCCGCGATCTCGGTGCGAGCCAGCCCCGCCGCGCGCAGCGGAAAGCTGATGTTCTTCTCGACGGTGAGGTGCGGATACAGCGCGTAGCTCTGGAACACCATCGCGATGTTGCGCGCGCGCGGCGGCACCTGCGTGACCACGCGCCCGCCGATCAGCACGTCACCGGCGGTCGGTGTCTCGAGCCCCGCCAGCATCCGCAGCAAGGTGGTCTTGCCGCAGCCCGACGGCCCGACCAGCACGAGGAACTCGCCCTCGCGCACCGCCAGATCAATGTCGTCGACGACCGCGCGGCCGTCGAACCGCTTGCTGATGCGGCGGGCTTCGACGGTCGCCATCGCGCCCCGCGCTCAGACCAGACCCTTGGTGCGCCACTTGGCGAAGATCTGCCGGCACTTCGCATCGGCCTCGGCGATCGCGTCGGCCGTCGGCATCGCGCCGCTGGCGGCCTTGGCGAACATCGTGTTCAGCACCCAGGTGTTGAAGATCTCGTCGATGGCGGCGTTCGCATAGCCGGGGTAGCCGACGTTGGTCGCCCAGCTGAGCACGTCGTCGAACACGGTGTACTTGCCGGCCGGCTTGTGCGGGTCGTCGGCGAGCAGCTTCTTCAGGTCGGGCACTGTGGAAGGGAAGCACGGGAAGTTGTAGTACTCGCTGGCGTCGAAGCCGCGGTGGAAATTGTCGATGTAGTCGACCAGGAACTTCTTCGCGCCTTCCTTGTTGTCGGCGAATTTCCAGATCACGTAGCAGTCCATCACATGCTCCAGCCCGATGGCCTGCTTCTCGCCCATCAGTGCGCGGGTCAGGCCGATCTGGTCGGCGATCGGAAGCTTCTTGTCCTCGGCCTCGCGCGTGGTCGAGATCGCGTTCAGCACCACCGACACCTTGCCGGCGAGCAGCGCGCGGTTGTTCGACGACGGATCCCACGCCATCACTTCGGGCGTCATCGCCTGCTGGTACAGGCGCTTGACGAATTCGACCGCGTCCTGCGTGGCCTTCGACTTCAGTACCACGTTGCCTTTGTCGTCCTGCACCGAGCCGCCGAACGCGTACAGGATCGTGCGCATCGCCATCGCGGTGTCCAGCTCGGCCGACAGGCCGATGCCGACCGGAATGTTGTGCTTCTTCTTGATCGCGGTGCCGACGCGCAGCACGTCCTCCCAGCTCGTCGGCCCCTTGGGCATGCCCTGCTCGGTGAACAGATCGATGCGGTAATTGACCGGGTCGGGCACGAAGCTGTCGGAGAAGCCGAAGTACTTCTTCGTCTTCGGGTTGTAGGTGCTGCGCACCGCCAGCTCGATCGGCTTGCCGTGCTTGCGGCCGACTTCCTCGTAGATCTCGCGATGGTCGATCACCTGCTCCTCGTACGCGGGCGCCGGCGACAGGAACATGAAGAGGTCGTGGCCCTTCTGCGCCGACACCTCCGCCGCCGCGCGCGAGTTCAGCGCCGTGACGCCGACGTGATCGACGATCACCTCGGTGTCGTTCTGCTGTCCCCACTGCTTGGTGTAGGTGTTGTCGAACCAGGTGTCGTACGCGGGCACGAAGTGGCTCCACTGCAGGATCTTCAGCGTGCGCGATGCGGCGCGCGCCGGCCGCGTTGCCACCAGCGGCGCGATGCCGGCCGCGATCCCGGCCGCACCGACCGCGCGCACGAAGCGGCGGCGATTCGCGTCGGTGGCCGACAGCGGTGCTGCGTCGTGGGCGACGGTTCGATGCGATGCGGTCGGCATGGTGGACTCCTTGTGTCGGCAGTGGGACGCGCGCCGACTGTAGGTCCGCCGCCCGCGCGCCGCCGTCGGGAAAGCCTGACAGTCGCGGTCAGCGTTTCCCGACACGCGCGCCGGCGGCGCCCGCGATCGCCTTCGCCTGGCGGCGGATGTCAGACATGCCCGGCAGCGGCCGCGCGAGCGCTGCCGAATGCTGCGCGGGCCGCGCATTCATCGTTGCGGGAGGGATCCTTCCTCGGCTACGACCGGAAGGACCGGCGGGTGGACCTGACCTGCGTGGTGCCGATCAAGGAACTCGACACGCACAAGGACTTCAAAGGCATGGGCGCCAGGATCGATTTGCCCGCGCCGCATGATGCCAGCCGCGGAAGGAGAATGGACGGATGAACAGAATCGTTGCGATCACAGGTGGTTCGGCTCTGGTGTACACGGCGGTCGTCGTGCTGCTGCGCGTGCTGCTGCCGGAAGCACAGGCCGCGCCTCCGGCCGCCGCGGCCGCGGCATCGACGTTCGACGCGGCGCAGGGCGCTCAGCTCTTCACCGCCAACTGCGCGGCGTGCCACGGGCCGCAGGGCGCGGGCGTGGCGGGCGTGTTTCCGCCGCTCGCCGGCAACGCGGTCGTCACCGCGAGCGATCCGGCCGAGCACATTCGCGTCGTGCTGAAGGGCCTGCAAGGCCGCGTGATCAACGGCGTCAAGTACATGGCGCAGATGCCTTCGTTCGCCGCGCAGCTGTCCGATGCCCAGATCGCCGACATCATCGACCACGAGCGCACGTCGTGGGGCAACCATTCCCGCACGGTGACCGCGACGGAAGTGGCGGCCGTGCGCGCGAAGAAGTGATCGCCGCGGCCGGCGTGGATTCCGCGCCGGCCGTATCCGGTAACGCGATCGTGCCGGCGCCCGCCGGAGGCGTCGCGGCCCATGCGGCCGAGCGCGTCGCGTCGCACGCGATGCACTTGCGTCATCCCGCGCGAGATCGACCATGATCACACTGCACTTCCCCGCGCCGTTCAGGCATGAACACCCTCCGGTGCGGAACGTCAACGAAATCCTCGACGAACGGGCCAGCCTCGGCCACCGCGCTGCGGACTGGGTCGCGGCGACGGTCGGATCGTGGCGGTTCATCATCGTGCAGAGCGTGCTGCTCACGATCTGGGTCATCATCAACGTGGTCGGCGTCGTGCGCCACTGGGACCCGTACCCGTTCATCCTGATGAACCTGTTGCTGTCGCTGCAGGCTGCCTACACCGCCCCGATCATCATGATGAGCCAGAACCGCGAGGCGGAGCGCGACCGCATCGAAGCCCACAACGATTTTCTGATCAACCAGAAGGCCGAGCTGGAAGTGCGTGCCGTGCTGGAGCACTTGGCGGCGCAGGACCGGGCGCTGACGATCATCCACGAGCAGCTCGACAACCTGCGCGCGGACTTCGAGCGCGGTCGCGGCTAGGGCCTGTTGACACATAAATCGCGCGCTACTGCGCAAGCGGCCGACCCGCGACCAGGTCGAAGTGCCGCGCGTAGCGTGGATTGAGCTCGTCGAGCGACAGCCACAGCAGGAAGTCGGCGGTGTTGAAGTCGGGATCCCATGCCGGCTCGCCACAGACGCGCGCGCCGAGGCGCAGGTAGCCCTTGATCAGCGGCGGTATCACGCAGCCCGCGCTGCGCCGTATGCGCTGATGGGGAAACGGCAGGCGCGGATAGACCCGATGCTCGGGTTCCGTGCCGTGCAGCTGCAACTCGTCGCGCAGCCGGGCCGCATTCGATCCGCCGTCGAGCAGCGGCGCGCTCGCGCAGCCGATCAGGTGGCGATAGCCGCGCGCCTTCATGTAGTTCGCGAGCCCCGTCCACAGCAGCATCAGGACCGCGCCGCCGCGGAAATCGGGATGAACGCAGGCGCGGCCGACCTCGATCAAGTCCGGCTTCAGGTGCGCCAGCCGCGCCATGTCGAACTCCTGCTCCGAGTACAGCCGGCCGATCTCGCGGGCGCGGTGCGGCGGCAGGATTCGGTAGGTCCCGACCACGCGTCCGGTGGTTTCCTCGCGCACAACGAGGTGATCGCAATGGGCGTCGAACACATCGATGTCCAGTTCCGTGATACGCGAGCCGATGTGGGCGCCCAGCTCTTCGGAAAAGACGCGATAGCGCAAGCGCTGCGCCTCGATCGCTTCCAGCACCGTGCGCGCGACGCTGACTGTCAGCCTCGGCGCCGCGGCGTCGTGCGGGTTGTCGAGCTTGATTCCTTCCAGGTCAAAGGTCATGCAGCCTCCGGCAACGAACGGCCGCAATGCTGGAGGCGTCGCGTTGCGCGGGCGTGACGCACCGATGACCCGCCGATGACCCAGCCCCGGCGCTCCGGATCGGTCGGGGAAATTGATCTGCGCGGACTGCCGGCGCGCCTTGCGCTGTATAGTCACCGCGAGTCGTCACCTCTGCACTCGACCACGGAGACCGGCATGCGACATCACGTGATCGTTTCGTTCGGCAAGGACAACGACCTTGAATTCAGGTTCGGGTCCGAGGACATCGCCGGCATCACGGCCGACGCGGCGCGCCAGTGGTTCGATCGCGAGTTCGTCGCGCTGGAATGCGATGTGGCCACGCCGGTCGGCAAGATATTGCTCGCCGACCGCATCCTCAGCGTGGCCAAGTACGCCGGCGAGCGCCGCTTCCGTGCGCACCCTGACTGGGCTGAACAATTCGCGCGGCACGCGGCGCGTCTGCTCGGGCGCGAGCTGATCCGCGTCGATGTGGCCAAGAACGTGATCGGCTTTTGAGCGATCGCGCCGCGGCCGTTGCGCCGACATCACCGCGGCTTGCCACCGGCGCGCCTGCGCCAACCTTCCGTCGCATCGCGCTGACGCCATCGCGCACGCGTAAGTGACCGCTGCCTGTCGGCGGTTTCATTCCGGCGCCTGCGCCGAAACACACGCGCGAGTGCGGCGCGCGGAAATGGCGTGGATTCGTCCTCCTTTCGGGATAGCGGCAATGCGCCGTGCGCGGCAGACTGCGCTCGTCGTATCGAAGTGCAGGAGTCGTGGTGGAAGTCTCGCCGTTTCTGACGATGTTCTTCTCGGTGCTCGGAAGCGCGTTCTGCGCGCTGTCGATCGATGCACGGCAGCGCATCTTTCGCGCCATCGCGGTCGTTGCATGCATGGCCGCCGGGCCGCTGCTGCTGGCGAAAGCCATCGGCTTCGCGGTGGCGGCGATGGCGCTTGCGGTGTTTACCCTGTTCTTCTCCACCTTCCTGACCGTGCGCTGGCAGTGCACGACGGGGCTGCAGCAGTCGCACGATCTCGGCGACGAGTGACCCGGCCGCAGCCGCGGCCTGACAGCGCGGCGCCGCGCGCACCGCTCAGAGAATCAGGATCGCGCGAAAGTCGTTCACGTTGGTGAGCGTCGGTCCCGTGACCAGCGCATCGCCGAGCGCGCCGAAGAAACCGTGGCCGTCGTTGTTGGCGAGCGCGTCGATCGGGCGGATGCCGATCGCGAGCGCGCGCGTGAGTGTGTCCGGCGTGGCGAACGCGCCGGCGATCTCTTCGACGCCGTCGACGCCATCGGTGTCCGCCGCGAGCGCGTGGACGCCGGGACAGCCGCCGAGCGCGATCGCGAGCGACAGCAGGAACTCGACGTTGCGCCCGCCGCGTCCCGTGCCGCGCAGGGTGACCGTCGTCTCGCCGCCTGACAGCAGCACGCACGGCGGCGCGAACGGCTGTCTTCGTCGCGCCACCTGCAGCGCGATGCCGGCGAGCGTCTTGCCGACATCGCGCGCCTCGCCCTCGAGGCGGTCGCCGAGGATGTGCGCGGGAATGCCGGTCGCCTCGGCCACGCGCGCCGCCGCTTCGAGCGCGGCCTGCGGCGCGGCGACGATGTGCGTTTCGATGTTCGCCAGCCTAGGGTCGCCGGGCTTGATGCTTTCGCCGCGGCCGCTTTCGAGCACCGCGCGCACGTGCGGCGCCAGCGCAACGGCGTAGCGTTGCACGATCGCCAACGCATCGGCGCAGGTGGTCGGGTCGGCCACGGTCGGGCCGGAGGCGATGTCGATCGGATCATCGCCGGGCACGTCCGACATCAGCAGCGACACGACCTTGGCCGGATGGCACGCGGCCGCGAGGCGCCCGCCCTTGATTGCGGACAGGTGCCGGCGCACGCAGTTCATTTCGGAGATCGTCGCGCCCGAGGCGAGCAGCGCGCGGTTGACCTCCTGCTTGTCGGCGAGTTTCAGCCCGGGCAGCGGCCGCACCAGCAGCGCCGAGCCGCCGCCGGAGATCAGGCACAGCGCCGTGTCGTCCGCGCCGAGCGATTCGGCGAGCGCCAGCATGCGCTGCGCCGCGCGTTCGCCCGCGGCATCGGGCACCGGATGCGCGGCCTCGACGATCTCGATGCGCTCACACGGCACGCCGTAGCCGTAGCGCGTGATGACGAGCCCTTCGAGCGGACCCGGCCAGTGATCCTCGACCGCGCGCGCCATCGCCGCCGACGCCTTGCCGGCGCCGAGCACCACGAGCCTTCCCTTCGGTGGCGACGGCAGATGCTTCGGCACCACGAGCGCCGGCTGCGAAGCGGCGACCGCCGCATCGAACATCCGGTGCAGCAACTCGCGCGGCGCGACGTTCATCGTTCAGCTCGCGCGCTGCCCGATCTCGAAGTTCGCCAGCTTCTCCAGCGCGCGCACCAGCGCGGAGTGATCCGACTTCGCGCCGCCGTGCGCGGTGCAGGCATTGAACAGCTCCTGCGCGGTCGCGGTGTTCGGCAAGCTGACGCCGAGCGCGCGCGCGCTCGCGAGCGCGAGATTCAGGTCTTTCTGGTGCAGCTCGATGCGGAAGCCCGGGTCGAACGTGCGCTTGATCATCCGCTCGCCGTGCACCTCGAGGATGCGGCTGGCGGCGAATCCGCCCATCAGCGCCTGCCGCACCTTGGCCGGATCGGCGCCGGCCTTCGATGCGAACAGCAGCGCCTCGCCGACCGCCTCGATGTTCAGCGCGACGATGATCTGGTTGGCGACCTTGGTGATCTGCCCCGCGCCGACGTCGCCGACCCGCGTGATGTTCTTGCCCATCAGCTCGAACAGCGGCTTGACGCGCTCGAATGCCGCCGGTGTGCCGCCGACCATGATGGTCAGCGACGCGGCCTTGGCGCCGACCTCGCCGCCGGACACCGGCGCGTCGAGGTAGTCGCAGCCGAGCGCGCTGATGCGTTTGGCAAAGTCCTTGGTCGCGATCGGCGAGATCGAGCTCATGTCGACCACGGTCTTGCCCTTCGACAGTCCCGCCGCGATGCCGTTGGGGCCGAACAGCGCCTCGTCGACGTGCGGTGTGTCGGGCACCATCGTGAAGATCACGTCGGCGCTGGCCGCCACCTCCTTGCCGTTCGCGCACGCCTTGCCGCCCATGTCGCGCAGCCCCTGCGGCACCGCCGAGCGGCTGAAGAGATACACCTCGTGCCCGCCCTGGATCAGATGGCCCGCCATCGGCGCGCCCATGATGCCGAGGCCGACGAATCCCAGTTTGCTCATGGTCTTCTCCTTGTCGTACCGACTGCGGCCCTCACCCCCGTCCCTCTCCCGCTGATGCGGGCGAGGGTGCCTTCCCCTCTCCCACATCAGTGGGAGAGGGACAGGGTGAGGGCGCTTTGATCCTTACTTGACCAATTCCCGCATCCACAGCAGCCCCGCCTGCGTCGTCGTCTTCGGCTTGTACTCGCAGCCGATCCAGCCGTCGTAGCCGACCTCGTCGATCCAGCGGAACAGGAACGCATAGTTGATCTCGCCGGTGCCCGGCTCGTTGCGGCCGGGATTGTCGGCGAGCTGCATGTGCTTGATCGAGGAGAGGCTGCGCTTGATCGTCGCCGCCAGTTCGCCTTCCATCCGCTGCGCGTGATAGATGTCGTACTGCACGAACGCGTTGTCGGCTCCGCTCGCGCGGATGATCTCGAGCGCCTGCGCGGTGCGGTTGACGAAGAAGCCGGGGATGTCGAAGGTGTTGATCGGCTCGACCAGCAGCCGGATGCCTTCGGCCTTCAGCCGGTCGGCGGCGAAGCGAACGTTGGCGACGAGGGTGGCGCGCGCCTTTTCCGGATCGACGCCGGGAGGCAGCTTCCCCGCGAGGCAGTTCAGCTGCTTGACGCCGAGCACCCTCGCGTACGCGATCGCGGTGCCGACGCCGTCCTGAAACTCGCCGATGCGATCGGGATGGCAACCGATGCCGCGCTCGCCGGCGTCCCAGTTGCCGGGCGGCAGGTTGTGCAGCACCAGTTGCAGCTTGTGGCGCTGCAGGCGCTCGGCGATTTCCTCGGCGCGGTACGCATACGGAAACAGGAACTCGACGCCGCGAAAACCCGCGCGCGCGGCGGCTTCGAAGCGGTCGAGGAACGGATGCTCGTTGTAGAGCATCGTCAGGTTGGCGGCGAACTTCGGCATCTGGTCCTCGCAATCAGTCGAGCAATGCCACCGCGGTCGGCGCATCGGCGCGGACGGTGGCGAGTTCCTCGAACTCGGTGATGTTGTCGATCTCGGTCCCCATCGCGATGTTGGTCACGCGCTCCAGGATGATCTCGATCACGACAGGCACCTTGTATTCCGCCATCCACTTCTCGGCCTGCGCGATCGCCGGGTTGATCTCTTCCTGCCGGTGCACGCGGATCGCCTTGCAGCCCAGGCCCTCGGCGACCTTGACATGATCGACGCCGTAGCCTTCGACCTCGGGTGAGTTCACGTTGTCGAAGCCGAGCTGCACACAATAGTCCATGTCGAAGCCGCGCTGCGCCTGCCGGATCAATCCGAGGTAGCTGTTGTTCACGACGATGTGAATGTACGGCAACCGGAACTGCGCGCCGACCGCGAGCTCCTCCAGCATGAACTGGAAATCGTAATCGCCCGACAGCGCGACGATCTTGCGCGACGGGTCGGCCACGCGCACGCCGAGCGCGGCCGGCACCGTCCAGCCGAGCGGCCCGGCCTGCCCGCAGTTGATCCAGTTGCGCGGCCTGTAAACGTGCAGGAACTGCGCGCCGGCGATCTGCGACAGGCCGATCGTCGAAACGTACGTCGTGTCCTTGCCGAACGCGCGGTTCATGCACTGATACACGCGCTGCGGCTTCATCGGCACGTTGTCGAAGTTGGTCTTGCGCTGGTATTCGAGCGACGACTTCCGGCCCAGGCACTCGCCCGCCCAGCCGGACCGGTCGGCGAGCTTGCCGGCGCGCTTCCACTCGGCCGCGACGTCGACGAACAGTTCCAGCGCCGCCTTGGCATCGGACACGATGCCGTAGTCGGGCGAGAACACGCGCCCGATCTGCGTCGGCTCGATGTCGACGTGGACGAACCTGCGCCCCTTGGTGTACACGTCGACCGAACCCGTGTGACGATTTGCCCAGCGGTTGCCGATGCCGAGCACGAAATCGCTCGCCAGCATGTTGGCGTTGCCGTAGCGATGGCTGGTCTGCAGCCCGCACATGCCGGCCATCAGCGGATGGTCGTCGGGGATCGTGCCCCAGCCCATCAGCGTCGGGATCACCGGCACGCCGGTGATCTCGGCGAAGCGCACCAGCAGGTCGGATGCATCGGCGTTGATGATGCCGCCGCCGGCGACGATCAGCGGCCGGCTGGCGCTGTTGAGCATCCCGAGCGCCTTCTCGATCTGCTTGCGCGTGGCGGTCGGTTTGTACGCGGGCAGCGGCGCGTACGTGTCGAGGTCGAACTCAATCTGCGTCATCTGCACGTCGAACGGCAGGTCGATCAGCACCGGCCCCGGCCGGCCCGAACGCATCAGATGGAATGCCTGCTGGAACACGCGCGGGACCTGCGCCGGTTCGAGCACGGTGACCGCCATCTTGGTCAGCGGCCTGGCAATCGACGCGATGTCGACCGCCTGGAAGTCCTCCTTGTGCAGCCGCGCGCGCGGCGCCTGTCCGGTGATGCACAGGATCGGGATCGAATCGGCCTGCGCCGAATACAGTCCCGTGATCATGTCGGTGCCGGCCGGCCCGGACGTGCCGATGCACACGCCGATGTTGCCTGCCTGCGCGCGCGTGTAGCCCTCGGCCATGTGCGACGCGCCCTCGACGTGGCGCGCGAGGTAGTGCGAGATCCCGCCCACCTGCCGCATCGCAGAATAAAAGGGATTGATCGCCGCGCCCGGCACGCCGAACGCGTTGGTCACGCCTTCGGCGCGCAGCACGCGCACCGCGGCTTCCGCTGCCGTCATCCTGGTCATGCGTCTCTCCTTGGTCTGCGTTCGCCCGTGTGCGGAGGCGCTGCCCTCACCCTCAGTCCCTCTCCCGGAGGGAGAGGGAGGCAAGGCCCCTCTCCCTGCGGGAGAGGGGTGGGGGTGAGGGCCGGCGCATCGAACCGGCACTCGATGATCAACGGCGGTCAGTATCGGCCGCGCGCGGCCGTGCGCGAAGAGCAATGCGTCGATAAGACCTATTCCCACGCGGAATAGCGGGCGTCACAATTCGGCCGATGGATCGCATCGCCGCCAACCAGCTCTACGTCCGCGTGGTCGAGACCGGAAGCTTCTCGAAGGCCGCGGCCGACCTCGGCATCACGCAGCCGACGGTGACCAAGACCATCGCCGCGCTGGAAAAGCGCGTCGGTGCGCGGCTGCTGAACCGCAACACGCGCGGCGTCAGTCCGACCGACATCGGCCAGGTGTTCTACGACAAGTGCAAGTCGATCCAGCGCGAGATCGACGAGGCCGACAGCCTGCCCGCGCTGCTGGCCGCGCGCGTGACCGGCGTGGTGCGCATCTCGACCTCGGTCGCGTTCGGCCGGCGCGTGCTGATGCCGTGGCTGCTCGAGTTCATGCAGCGCCACGCCGACGTGCGCATCGACCTGTCGGTCGACGACCGCTACGTGAACCTGGTCGAGCAGGGCATCGATCTGGCGCTGCGCATGGGCAAGCTCGCCGATTCGAGCCTCGGCGCGCGCTTCCTCGGCATGAATCCGTGGACGATGGTGTCATCGACCGCGTATCTCGCTCGTGCGGGCACGCCGCACAAGCCGGGCGATCTGGCACGCCACGACTGCCTCGTCTACAGCAGCGTGCAGGGCGACGACGTCTGGCACCTGGCCGACAAGCGCGGCAGGCAGTCGACCGTGCGCGTGCAGGGGCGCTTCCGATCCAACAACCTGTCCGCGCTGCTGGAAGCCACGCGGCGCGGGCTCGGCATCGCGATTCTGCCCAACTACGTCGCCTACCCGTCGCTGGCGCGCGGCGAAGTCGTCGCGGTGATGGACGACCACGCGCTGCCGGCGCAGGAGATCCACGCGGTGTATCCGTCGCCGAAGCTGGTGCCGGCGAAGGTGTCGACGCTGATCGCGTTTCTCGCCGAACGGTTCCACGGCGAATGGTGGAAGGACAGGGCGCTGGCGGCGTGAGGTTGTTGCCGCCACCTGCGCGACGCTGCGAATCGATTCCCCTGCACGAGCGGTTATGCTGCGACCCGCCGCCAGCGAGCGGTTCGCCCGGGCGATGCTCTGCTTCCTGAGCACGCTCGCCATCACTTCACGACGTATCCATGAGCGCCTTCTACTCCGATCGTCCTCGCAGCAAGTTTCCCCTCGTTGTCCTCCTCCTGCTGATCGTCGTCGCTGCCCTCGCGGGCGGCGGTTACTACCTGTGGCCGCGCTTCGAGTCCCAGCCGCCGCAGATCAGCGTCTCGCCCGACGTCGACGCGCTGGGCCTGGCACCGCTCGAGATCCGGATCACCGACCAGGGGACGGGGTTGCAGTCCGTCACGGCAACGCTGTCGCAGGGCGGCACCGAGCACAACCTCGCCTCCGAGCAGTTCGCCCAACCCGTGAGCGAGAAGAAGATCGCGGTCGCGCTGGCGAAGGTGTCCGGCGTGAAGGAAGGATCCGCCGTGCTTCGCATCACCGCGCGCGATGCCTCGCTGTGGCGCGGCAACGAGGCCGTGCTGGAGAAGAACATCGCGATCGACATCTCGCCGCCCACGCTGGAGCTGATCGCCGACGACCGCTACGTCAACTTCGGCGGCGTGGGCGCGATCGTCTACAAAGCGTCGGCGGACACGGTGACGAGCGGGGTCAGGATCGGCAACTACTTCTTCCCCGGCTTCTCGGGCCAGGTGAAGGATCACCCGGACTACTTCTTCGCGTTATTCGCGCATCCGTACGACACCCCGCCGGAGACGAGGCCCACGCTCGTCGCCACCGACAAGGCCGGCAACACGCGCGAGCTGCGGCTCGCCTGCGAACTGAAGAACGTCCGGTACAAGAAGAGCACGATCGCGATAACGGACGGCTTCCTGCAGAACAAGGTGGTGCCGCTGCTCTCCGACGTGGCCGCGCGGCAGGGCTCGCCGAAGGACGTCTTCATCGCCGTGAACAGGGGGCTGCGCAAGGAAAACGAGGACCGCATCACCACGGTCACGAAGAAGGCAACGCCCACGATGCTGTGGAAGGGCGCCTTCGCCCAGCTCAGCAACTCGAAGGTCGAGGCCAACTTCGCGGACCAGCGCACGTACACGTACAACGGCGAGCCGATCGATACCGCGTATCACCTCGGCTACGACCTGTCGGTCACCAAGGGTTCCCCGGTCGAGGCCGCGAACAGCGGCACGGTTGCCTTCGCCGGCGACCTGGGCATCTACGGCAACAGTGTCATCGTCGACCACGGCCTCGGCCTCTTCACGCTCTACAGCCATCTGAGCTCGATCGACGTGAAGGTGGGCGACTCCATTGCCAAGCGCCAGATCCTCGGCAAGACCGGCGAGACGGGTCTTGCCGCCGGCGACCACCTGCACTTCGGCGTCTATCTCGACGGCGTCGCGGTGCTGCCGGTGGAGTGGTGGGACCCGAAGTGGATCGACGACAACATCACGCCCAAGCTCGAGGGAATGAGCGGGCGCGAGATCGCGCAGGCGCAGCAGCCGGTGAAGAAGACGCACAAGGGCGGGCGGAAACGACGGTGATCGTTGCCCGCGCGGCGATCAAACTCGCGAGTCGGCCGGACGTCGGTCACGCGGCGTTGATGGGCGTCAACGCGTTCGTGGCCGAGATCGCGCTCACGGACGGGCGGAGTGATCGGCCGGGAACGACTGGTCGGAGACATTCGAACCGCGCGAATCCGGTCGCTCAAAACGTTCTCGAAACCGGACCTCAAGGTCCGCGTTTGAGCGCGACCGGTCATGCACGCAGACAGTCGTGACAGCCTCCCATGGAGGGCGAGAACGACGTCGCAACCTCGGATCTTGACGCCACTGACGGTGGCGCATTCGACCTTGTCATTCGGTTCCGTCACCTGCCGGACAGCGCAGTCGATTCGAGTTCGCAGTTCCGACTTGGCGCCAAGTACCTTTGTTGTCTTGTCGACCCACAAGTGAATCCACGGTCCGAGCGTCGTCGCGTCGCTGCGGCATCAGCGCCGCATGCCAGGTCTGCGCGGATGCGAGCGGCACTCCTCGCGAATATCGCAACTTCGATTCACCTGGGCGAGACAACGCATTGCCAGGGCAAGCCAGGTCGGAGAAAAGCGATTCCGTCGATCTCGGCTTCGAGTTCCGACTCTTGGCGGCAGCCGACGCTCTGCGCAACATGGACGCGGAAGAGCAATGTGACCTCGTTGTCCGGGGTCGCAGCTTCTTCAAATGCTTCTCCGACTCCCCCGCGGCCCAATGCGCCAAGCGCGAAGCGCAGCACGCCCGCCCGGAAAGCGCCGCCGGGGTCGCGCTATGTGCATCTTCCGGGCGCCCCAAGTGGCGCGCAGATCGTGACCGCGCTCGGCCAGGGCTGGATTCATCGCCGTAACCATGGCAACGCCGACGCAAGAACGACGGT
This sequence comes from Pseudomonadota bacterium, assembly GCA_029778535.1. GTDB lineage: Bacteria > Pseudomonadota > Gammaproteobacteria > Burkholderiales > Burkholderiaceae_F > JAKOQB01. Next base: position 24,012 of record JAKOQB010000005.1, read on the forward strand.
TCCGAAAAACTGACGGCGCGGACACCGATCGGCGCGCAGCGCCTCGGCGCGACCGGGGCCACCGTTACGCAGCGCCGTGTTGGCCGATCAGTTGCGATCGCGGCCCGCGACGTGAGTCTCGTTACTTGTGCTCGAGTGTCATCGAGCCGCGCGGGCCGTCTGCGTTCCGCAACCCGGTAAGACCGACGGCGCATGGCGTCGATGCACCGAACGGCCCTCAATCGGCCCTGCTTCTTGCCTGGCTCACAGCGCCGATACGCGCCGCGCGTCGCTGCAGCAAGGTCATCATGCCGATCAGAATCAGGATCGCGGCAAGAAAGATCGTGCTTGTGACGGCCGTCCCGGCGCCCAAGCCGCCGTTGGCGATGGGTTGCGACAGCAGATCGCCAAGCGACGCACCAAGCGGTCGCGTGAGAATGTAGGCGATCCAGAACGAGGTGACCGGACTGAGCGCGAATACGAAATGGCCAACCGCGACGACCGCGATCGCTGCGCCGAACACCAGCACCGAGTTCGCGTAGCCCAGTTGCATGCGCTCGGCCGCTAGATCGCCGGCCGCCGTACCAAGTGCGAAGGTGAACAGGATCGCCGCCCAGTAGAACAGTTCGCGCCGCCGCGTATGAATCGTATGGATCGACAGAGTCCGCTCCACCGCGTACCACGCCACGAAAGTGGCTGCGAGCGCGAGCGCGAAGAGCACCGTCGTCACCGGCAGCGGCACGCCGAAGTGATCGGTGAGGTTGTCCGTAATCAAGGTACCGGCAACGCTGATCAGCACGACCGTGACCCAGTAGATCCAGGGAACGTACCGGCGTGTCCTGAGCTGGCTGATCAAGGCCGCAATGAGCAGCGCGCCCATCACGAGCGATGTGCCGGTGAGCCCCAGATTCATTGCCGTGTTCAGAAAGTCAGCGGCGGTCTCACCCACCGTGGTGGCCATGATCTTGACCGCCCAGAATGCCAGCGTGACGGCTGGAACCTTATTGAGCATGCCTGGCGCGAGGCTTGTGTTCGTGTCGTTCATGAGTCTGCACTCCGTCCATCGGTTGATCTGAATGCATCGAAGCTACAGGGTGGAGACTTATCCGCCACTTAAGGCAAGTGCACGAACAAAGGCGCAAGCGACGGCACCGCGGTCACTCAGGGCACGTCAGTGCGGCAGGACACGCACCCCGCAATTTGCGACATTGAAGTCGAACGCTCCAGCAGGAAATTCCGGAGTCGCCGCAGGAGAATTCCGCGCAGGCTTGCAAGCCTTAGCTTGCAGATGGCTCGCCCTGGGGGCCCGAGGACGGAAAGTGGACGATGACGCGCAGGCCGGGCGCATTGTCCTCGAGTCGCACGCGCAGCCGGTGCAACTCCGCAACCGCGGCGACCAGCGCAAGACCGAGTCCGCTGCCGGCCGCGCTGCGGCTCGACTCCAGACGATAGTAGCGACGGAACACTTTCTCTCGCTCGAGCGGCGGTATTCCCGGCCCCGAATCGATCACCGACAGACGCGTACCGATCGCGTCCTGTGCGAGGTTTACGGCGATCGTGGTCCCGGGGGGCGTATGGCGTATCGCGTTCTCGACGAGATTCGCGAGCATTTGCAGCAGCAGTTCCCGATCACCGCGCGTGGCGACGTTTGGCTCGATTTCTGCGCGCAGGCTTTGCCCCGCATCCTCCGCCACCGGCGCGTAAACGTCGACGACGGCACGACAAACTTCCGAAAGGCTCACATCCGCAAATGCCACGCGACGGCTGCCGGACTCGATCTGCGCGATCCGCAGCACCGCGCTGAACGTACTGAGGATTGCATCGGTATCGGCGAGCGCGCGATCGACCGCCAAGTCGTAATCGGCGACACAGCGCGCGCCGGCCCGCGCCGTCTCGAGTCGTTGCCGCAGCCTGGTCAGGGGCGTGCGCAGGTCATGCGCAATATCGTTCGATACCTGTTGCAGGCTTTCCATCAACGCCTCGATACGATCGAGCATGTCGTTCAGGTTCGAGGCCAGCCGATCGAGTTCGTCGTTCGTGCCCCGCACGGGAATCCGCTGCGACAAGCGGCCGTCGACGATCGCGCGACTGGTTCGGGTGATGTCCTCGATGCGCCGCAGAATCGCGACGCTCAGCACTGCGCCGCCGCCGACCGCGAGGAGGACCATTGCGCCTAGTCCCCATCCGAACGCGCGGCCGATGGCCTCCCTGGCTTCGGTCACGCGGTGCAAGTCGGCGCCGAGCAGAAAGTAGCTGCCGTCGGGCAGCCGCTGACCAAGTGCGAGCACTCGAAGCTCTTCGCCCGCCTCGGGGTCGCTCGCAACCGCGGCCGAAGCGGGCGAGAACTCGATCCAGCCTTCGACCCGCCGCGGGAGGTCGACATTGCCGGCAATGCGCTGCCCGCCGGGGTCGACGAGCAAGAAATAGCGCCGACGGCCAGCCTCGATTCCGTTCTGCTGAATCGCCGCACTGAATTGTTCGCGCCCGCCCTTCCGGTAAATGTCGACGTATGTTCGGCTGTCGGTTTCGATGCTCACGCGCATCTGCTCCAGCAGGGCCTCGCTGGCGATCCAGTAGATCGCGGCGAACAGTGCAAGCGTCGAGGCGCCAAACAGGATCGCGTAGGCGGCCGCGAGCCTGAAGCTCGCGGTTCGCAGAAGCCTAATCAGCTTCGCCCACACGGTAGCCCGCCCCGCGCACAGTGTGGATGAGCGGCTCGTCAAATCCGCGGTCGACCTTCGCGCGCAGCCGGCTGACGTGGGTTTCGACGACACTCGTCTTTGGATCGAAGTGGAAATCCCAAACGTTCTCGAGCAGCATCGTGCGCGTGACGACGCGGCCGGCGTTGCGCAGCAGGTACTCGAGCAGCCTGAACTCCTGCGGCTGAAGCTCGATTCGACGGCCGGCTCGAGTCACCGTTCGCCTGATCAGGTCCATCTCCAGATCGCGCACGCGCAGGACCGTCTGTACCGCGGCCATGGGCGGTCGGCGCGCAAGCGCCTGGATGCGCGCCAGCAGCTCCGCGAACGCAAACGGCTTGACGAGATAGTCGTCGCCGCCAGCCTCCAGCCCGGACACCCGGTCGTCGATTCCGCCGAGCGCGGTCAGGAACAGGACCGCCGTCTTCACGCCCGCGCCGCGCAGCGTCTTCACGAGGCTCAGACCGTCAAGCCCGGGCAGCATGCGGTCGACGATGATCACCTCGTAGCGCTCTTCCGCGGCGAGGAACATCCCATCGCGGCCGTTCGATGCGACGTCGACCACGTGGCCGTGCTGGCGCAATCCACCGACGACGAAGCGCGCCGTTTCCGGATCGTCTTCGATGAGCAGAATCTTCAGCGCTCGCTCCCTCCGGCTCGTGCTGCTTGGCGATCGCGCGTACCGGCCTTTCGCCTTGCCGACCGCATCGCCCGCCGGACCACCCGCGCTCGCGCCGAGAGCGGAACACGCCGGCTCGGTCCATCATATTCGCCTGCGCCAAAGGATTGCCCCGCCGATCAGCAGCGGCAGTCCGAGCGCTACGGGCAGTACCCGAGCGGACTCCACCACCGGCTTCTCAGCCACGGAGAAGTCCGCGAACGGGCTTGCCGTCAGCGCGGTCCCGTCACGACTGGCGGCGCTGACGACGACGCGGTAATGGCCGGCCTGGATGAGCCGCATCGGCCAGTCGGTCGTCAGTTCGGCCCCTGGTCCGAGCGTCGCGGCGGCCACCGCCTTGTGCGCGCTCCAGTCTTCGAGATCGACCGGCTGCTCCTTCCCAGGATCAACTTGCACGAGGCTGATCCAAGCGGTCAGCCCATTGATGGGCGTCGGTCCCTCGTTGCGGATCGTCGTGTGAAACGCGAGCCGATCGCCCATTTTCGGTGTTGCCGGGTTCGCCGGGTCGGCCCGGATGCCGATCGAAAGCGGCGCCGCGCTCGCGGCGGCACCGATCAGCAGGCACGCCACCCCGATCAACGCAGCGAAACGAAGGCTCATGAGGATCTCCCCTAGCGCGACAAGCCGCGCAACGCAGCGCGCGCAAACCAGAACATCAGAACGAGCCACGCCGCCGCGGTGCCGAGATGTACCCACTGCGCGGCGAGGGACTGCGAGTCGATCAGCACCGCGTCGTAGCCGTTCAGCGCGGCAGACAGCGGATTGACCGCGTCGAACCAGCGACCGATCGCCGATTGGCGCAGACTTGGACCGAGCAGCACCGGGGTCGCGGACAGCAGCAGCGCAATCAGACCGGTCAGGAGCGCACTGCGCACCGACGCGGCGCGCGCACCGAGTCCCAGACCGAAGAAGCCGAACGCAAGCACGACCGGAGTGCCGAGGAGCGCGATTGATGCGAGCCCCGCACCCAGGTTCTGGCCGGTGCTGCCAACTGACCACGCGTACGGCACCGCGAGCGCGTACATGACCGCCCATGCGATGACGACGGCGGCCAGTTTGCCAAGGAGAATCGCGGCGCGCGACACCGGCGCCACCAGCAGCGGAACGAGGCTCGCGCGCTCGCGCTCGCCGGCGATTGCGTCGATTCCCACGATGAGCCCGAGGAGCGCGCCGAGTGCCGTGACGATGCCCGCCATGTCGTACACCACCGTGGCGTTGTCGAGCAGGCTGAGCTCCTTGTTGCCGATGAGCAGCAGCGCGAATGCCGACAGCACACCGGCGAGCGCGAGCAGCCAGCTAAGGCCGCGCGTGCTCAGCAGCAGCTCGCCGGTCTCCTTGCGCGCGATCAGCACGGCCGGCCTCATGGCGAATTCCTTTCCGTAAGAGCGAGGTACAGTGATTCGAGCCCGCCACCTTCGCGTCTGATCTCGTTGATCGGCCACCCGGTGAGCATCAGTTCCCGCCACGCGGCGTCCGGGCGCACGCCCGGATCGACATCGACGATCGACCACTCGCCTTCGCGCGCGACGACATGCACGTGCGCAACGTCGCCGGCGGGTGGTTCTCCGGCCAGACGCAGGCGAAAGCGCTCGGCGTGGCCCGCGGCTCCGATGAGTTCCGCGATCCGCCCTTCCGCGACCGTGCGACCGCCCACCAGCACGCCCACCTGATCGCACAGCCGCTCGACGTCGTCGAGCAAGTGCGTGGCCAGCAGCACGCCCACCCCGCGCCGGGCAAGTTCGAGCAGGATGTCGTGAATCTCGCGCCGTCCCCGCGGATCAAGGCCATTGGTCGGCTCGTCCAGAACGACGAGTTCCGGGTCGCCGATCAGCGCGCGCGCCAGCCCGAGCCGTTGCCGCATGCCGCGTGAATACGTGCCGATACGCTGGCCCGCCCGCGGCGCGAGACCGACCTGCTCGATCCGCGCCTCGATTTCGGAACCGGTGAGTCGGCGGCCGTAGATTTCCCCGAAGAACGCGAGGTACGCGTCCGCCGTCATCCAGTCGTAGAAGCCGTTCTGCTCCGGCAGCACGCCCATGCGACGCCGGACCTCGTGCGCGCCGGTGCGCGGATCCTGGCCGAGGACCGACATCCGTCCCTTCGCCCCCGGCAACAGTCCGAGCAACGCCGCGATGGTGGTGCTCTTGCCGGCGCCGTTGGGGCCGACCAGCCCGTAGATCCCGCCTTCCGCGACGTGCAGTCGTACGTCGTGAAGGATGGGCACGTCGTCTATGGCGAGGCTGAGCGCAGCGATGTCAAGCAACACGGCGACCCTTTCCGCGGCAGTCGTCAGCCCGGGCGGATCGCGCCCGGGCGTGCGCACGCCGTTCAGTCTTCGTGATCTTCGTTGTCCTCGGCCGCGGCCTGCTTCGTCGCCTGGCCGGTCGCGGGATCGACGAACACTTTCGTGAAGGCACCGTCCTTCGCCACTTCGATCTCGAAGCCGATGGTTCCGTTTTCGTTTTCGACCGCCGCCTCGACGGCCTTGCCGCCCGTCTGCTGCTGCGCCGTCGCGATCGCCGCGCCGAGTGTCGTCGGCGCGGCGGCAATGCGAGCGATTTCGTTGCGGTCCTCGTGGTCGAGCAGCCTGGCGATCGGCCCGCGCTGTTCGGTGCGGACGACCTTGCCGTCCGAGGGCGAGACGTACACCGTCGCGAGGTTGTCCCCGGCGGCAGTCTTGACCTTGTACAGCTCGCCATTGCGTCCGCGTTGCATTTCAATGCTGAGCGCACGGCCGCCGGTGCTCTGTTCGGCGGCAGCAACCGCCTGCTCGAGCGGGACTTTCGCCAGCAGCACGGCCGCGCTGTCGGCGCGGTTTTCGTGCTCGCCCGGCTCGGCGGATGCGGTACCGGCAACGCCGATCGCAAGCGCGGCCACGACCGCCGCGGTGACTGTGCGCAAGTTACGTTTCGTGTGATCCATCTTCGACTCCCTTCGGTCCGCCCGCACCACGCGGGCTATGGAGCACAGCCTACGCAGGCGTGCATGTACAGGGCATTTCCCGGGCCCTACGGTTTCGTAAGAAAGCAGGCGCCGAATCCGTCGCGCGAATGATGGGGCACTTCGGCGCGGATTGCTCACTCGACCGTCCGCCGACCGCAATGTGCTACGCCCGCTCGCGAACGGCGGCGCCGCCGATGCGCTGCAGCAGCCATCGCGGCAGCATCGAGGCAAGCACCTGGTCGCGCAGGATGTAATGATGGTAGAGGCCCGCCATCGCATGCATGCCTGCGAGCCACACGATCGCGTCACCGAGCCACGTATGCACGCTTGCCAGAGTCGCGCCAAGTGAATGCGCCGCCGGTACGGGGGCTGGAAGTACCACCCCCGTGACCAGTGTCAGCGGATGACCTTCAAGCCAGGCGCCCACGATCGCGGTCAGCGGCACGAAGAGCAGCAGCAGGTAGAGCGAGGTATGGACCGCGGCCGACGCGAAATCCGTCCAATGCGACACCGCTATGCGCAGCCGTCCGCTGGAAATGCGCCAATACAGTCGCAGCGCGAGCAGTACCAGCACGCACACGCCAAGCGTCTCATGCAATTGCCGTTCGAAGTCATGCGCGGTCGCATAGATGCGCAGCTCCGAACCGCCCAGGCCCGTCGCGAACGCGAGCACGACCAGGATCGCGGTGAGCCAGTGCAGCGTCTGTACGAGGGCGCCATAGCTCGTTAAAGTCCGCACGGTCATCGAAGCTGGTTTCACGTTGTCCTCACTGATTGTCCGTTTGGCCCTTCGGTATCCGATTCGATGGTGGCAACCGGGTCAGCCGAACGTTTGTGCAGAATCGGCGATGCACACTTAAGGGCGACTTATGGACCGCAAAGGCACAACAGGAGTCGGCGGCACGGGAAGGCCGGCGTGGCTTAAGTCCAGGTTAATGATTGCCACCTGAGAATTTCGCGCATGACCTTGAGCTGCGCCGAAACCCGTTGCCGCGAGACCCGATGGGCAATGTCCACCTGTTCGAGCTGCTGAACGCCCCGCCGGGGCTGGATGCCACGCACCTGTGGATCGCCTCGGCGATCGCGCGCTGGCTGATCCTCGTCGTTCCCGCGATGCTGGTGATCGCCTGGGTGCGCGCCGACGGCGTCGCGCGCCGGGACCTGCTGATCATGCTGCTGGCCGTGGGCATCGGGCTCGGCCTCGCGCAGGTCGTGGCGCATGTGTGGCCGCAGCCGCGCCCCTTTGCACTCCATCTCGGATCACAGTACCTTGAACATGCCGGCGATCCCGGCCTGCCGAGCGATCATGTCACCGTCTTCTGGACGCTCGCCTTCGCGGCTTGGGGTACGCGACGCTACGCCGTCTGGGCGTTTCCGTTGCTTGCAGCGGGCCTGATCGTCGGCTGGAGCCGCATCTACCTTGGCGTGCACTTTCCGTTCGACGTTCTGGCGGCGTTTCCCGTTGCCATCGCCGGTGCCGCGGCGGCGCATGCGTTGCGCGGTCCCGCGCTTCCCGTGACGTCCTGGGTGCTGTCCCTGCATGACGCGGTCATTCGGCGAGCGTTGAACTGGTTGCGGGCAAGGCGGCACGCGTGAGCGCAAGAGGTCGTATACGCACATGCGAATCCTGCTGATCGAAGACGACCCGATGATCGGCAAGGCCGTACGCAACGGCCTGGTCGAGTCCGGTTTCGCGGTGGACTGGGTCACCGACGGTCGCGCGGCGGAATTGGCGCTGACGGCCGGTGTCTATGACCTCGCGATTCTCGATCTCGGCCTGCCGCGGAGGGATGGAATGGATATCCTTGTCGCGCTGCGGTCGATGGGAAACTCCATGCCGGTGCTGATCGCCTCGGCGCGGGACACCGTGCGCGATCGCATCGACGGGCTCCAGGCCGGCGCCGACGACTATGTGCTCAAGCCCTTCGATCTCGAAGAGTTGATCGCCCGCGTGCGCGCGCTGCTGAGGCGCCATGTCGGCAGCGGGCTGCCGACGCTGCAGTGTGGCAAGCTCGTGCTTGACCCGGTGCGCAAGACAGTGACGCGGGCGGGCGTCCCGGTCGACCTGTCCGCACGGGAGTTCGCGATCCTCGAGGCCCTGATGCAGCGTCCTGGTGCGGTGCTGTCCCGGTCCAGGCTCGAAGAGTCCGTGTATGGCTGGGGCCAGGAGGTCGGCAGCAATTCAATCGAAGTGCACCTGCACCACCTACGCAGGAAACTGGGTGCAGGGACGATCAAGAACGTGCGCGGTGTCGGATACCGCGTCACCGACGACTGAATGCGTTCGATCGAACGCTATCTGCTCGCTTGGATCATGGGAGCACTCTTCCTCGGGGCTGTGCTCGTCGCTCTGGTCACCTATCTGGTCACGCTCGACGAGATGAACGAGGCCTTTGACGCCGACCTGCAAAACGTCGCCGAGGCAATTTCGAGCTATCGGCATTCCGGACACGGCCCGGACGTGGCGCAGGCATACAAACCGCCGGAACGCGGCGGCCCGGTCGACCCGATGCAGATCGTGACACTGATGTGGAATTCCGCCGGCGAGAGGTTCTATGCATCGGACCCGCGCGTGAACATCCCGTTCAGCGCGACCGAGGGCCTCGCGCGCATCCGCGCGGATGGCGAGGACTGGATCGTCTACACCAGCGTTCGCGATGCCGTCACCCAGGCCGCGCAGCGCGTATCGGCGCGCATGGAAATGGCGGGCGAGGCGGCGGCCAAGCTGCTCGCACCGCTGCTCGTGCTGGCCTTCATCGTGGGCGGACTGCTGGTCTTCGCGCTGCGACGCGGCTTGCAGCCGCTGGATCGCGCGGCACGCGACGTCGCGATGCGCAGCGCCAGGTCGCTGGAGCCGATCCCGGAACAGGACTACCCGCGTGAGATCAGTCCGCTGGTCGCGTCGATCAACGACTTGATGAGCCGTCTGGCGACAGCCTTCACCGCGCAACGGCGCTTTCTTGCCGACGCCGCCCACGAGCTTCGCACTCCGGTGACCGCGCTGCGGCTGCAATTGCAGAGCCTGAAGCGCGCGCACGACGATGCCGCGCGTGCCGAAGCGCTGGCGGACCTGGATGCCGGCATCGATCGTTCGCGACGTCTGGTCGAGCAGTTGATGCAGGTTGCACGAACCGAGCCCGATGGGGAGGAAACGCGGCGCGAACCCGTGGACCTGGGCGCAGTGGTTCGGTCCGTTGTCGCTGCTCTGAGCATCAAGGCCGAGCATAAGGGCCTCGATCTGGGCGCGACGGCACCCGACGGTCTCGTGGTCGAAGGCGACGCCGACCAGCTCACCGTGATGCTGAACAATCTCGTCGAAAACGCGATTCGGTACACGCCTGCCGGAGGCGTCATCGACGTGGAAGCCGGGCTGCGAGACGGCTGCGCGATGCTTCGCGTCGTCGACACCGGCCCCGGCATTCCCGAGTCGGAGCGCGAGCGCGTATTCGACCGCTTCTACCGCATCGATTCCGGCGGCGCGCGCGCCCGTGACGCGATCGGCAGCGGCCTCGGGCTGGCGATCGTGAAAGCCATCGCGCAGCGACACCATACGCGGATCAGTTTGAACACCCCATCCTCCGGTCAGGGGCTGGAGATCGTCGTCGTCTTCCCGCGCGGCCGATGAAGGGAGTACGGCGCCGGCGGCCCTGCTTCGCAGCGCGTGCGCGAGTCAACTTCAGACATCACGACGCGCCAGGACCAACCGGGCAAAGTCGGACCGATTGGAATGCCGCGCTGAAGATTCGGCGACGGACCGAGTTCAACCGCGCCGCACGATGCCAGCATCCGGGCAGTGACCCAGGGGCTGCGATCGATCCGGCCGTCGATCAGCACGAGCGGATGTTCGGGTAGGTTGAGCGCGACCGCGCCCGCGATCGATGCGGGCCCGATCAACAGCTTCACCGGTCCGCCGAGATTCCTTCGAGCCGGCGTGCCGATGGCGTCAGCGATGCGCCTCGAATCGAAGTTGCGCCAATGGTTGTCGTGCAACGCACGCGGGCCGCGCGGCGAAGTAAGGTAGCTCAGCGCCAGCAGCAGCACCTGGATCACGATGAATGTACTGACCAGCGTGCGCGCATCGATCCTGAACCAGGAAACGCCCGGTGCGAGTTCCATCACCGCGGGGATGAGGAACAGGAGAAACGGCGTTCCCCAATGCAGCTGAAGGTCGGCCCCCAGCAGGATCCCGACCAAGGGCATGAAGCCGAGCGGCACCAGCCCCCACGACAGCAGCAGGGCCCGTGCGCGCGCATGTTCGACCGCATCCGCGCGATGCGCGCTGGCCGGCGTGACTCGCTTTCGCGTGCGGCGTATCGCCCAGGCGACGACGCCGAGCAGCACGAGCGCGGGCAACGCTCGGTTGAGCACCTGATCCGCCAGCCAGTGCGCCGACTCGACGATGCGCGTCGCCGGCCCCAGGCGCGCCCCGAGCGAAGAACTCAGCGCGTAGCGAACCGGGCCGAAGTCATGCGAGAACAGCCACTCTATGTGCGGCGCGACTAGCAGCAGCGCGATCGCGCTCGCCAGCACCATTCCGGTCCGGTGCAGCGGATCACGCCAGGCCCGCTGATGTACGGCGAACGCGATCACGCAGCCGACGGTGACCGCGACCTGGTACTTGGCGAGCGCTCCGAGTCCGATCGATATGCCGAGCGCGGCCCACCAGCGCAGGCGCCGGGCCGAGAAAGCCTGCCAGCACAGGGCCGCGCTCACGGTCGAGGCGAGCAGAAGCACGACGTTGTGGTTGTAGTAGTAAAGGCGCCCGTTGTAGTAGGTGATGCAGGCCGCGGCCAGCAGCGCCAACAGCGCAGGGCGCTCCCCGCGCAGTCGCGCCATCAGGCGCCAGAAAACCGCGAGTGACGCGAGTGTCGTCGCCGCGCCCATTGCGTAGACCGTCCATTCCGACCACCCGAACAGGCGCACCGGAACCCACAGCAGCCAGGTCGGAAGCGGCGGGTGCTTGTAGTAACCCCACTCGAGCGAGCGGACCCAGGTCAGCTGCTCCAGATCGTCGACCGGCGGCGACAGGCTCGTATAGGCGAGCAGTCCGACCCAAGTCACCGCGAACGCGAGCAGACCCAGGGCGACGACGCCGTGCCGGATCGACGCAACGCGACTGAGCGGCGTCGCCGACCCGGCGGCGGCGAGCTCCCTGCCCACTCGAATCGCAACGGATACCGTATCCTGCCGGCCCTCCCGCACGCCGCCCTCCCGGTTTTTTTGGCCAAGGTCTCGGGCTGTCAACCCGAGCAGGCAGGCAGTGTGGGCGGGCGCGACTTAAAAGGCGCTTACGCCCGCGATTTCGCGCGTGTTCGAAATCGGATTCGCCGGCAACGTGACGCCATCGCGTCAGTGCCGGGCGCTACGTCGATGCAGCGACCTTCGTCGAGACCGCGTTCACAGGAAGCCGCGCTCGTGCAGCGAGCGCTTCAATTGCGCGTACAGCACCGGAGCGCTGACGAGACCGGCGAGACCGAAGAGCGCTTCGAGCACCAGCATCGCGGCCAGCAGCTCCCAGGCGCGCGCGCGGATGCGAACGCCGACGATGTGCGCGTTCAAGAAATACTCGAGCTTGTGGATGCCCACCAGCCACGCCAGCGACAGGCCGGCCACGACGATCGACTGCGTGAGACTGAGGACGACGATCATCGTGTTTGAAACGAGGTTGCCGACCACGGGCACGAGGCTCGCCACGAAAGTGGCTGCCACCAGGGTGCCGGCCAGCGGCAGTGGCATGTTCAGCAGCGGCAGCAGGCCGAGCAGATACAGCGCCGTCAACGCGGTGTTGACCGTGGCGATGCGAAGCTGGGCGAACACGACCGCGGTGAAACTCTCGACGAGGCCGTCGAATCCCCCCCGCAGCGCGCCGGCCAGCGGTTGTGTTTGCCCGGCCGCAGGGGCCTGCACCGAAAGCTGCAGCGCCATCAGCGCGCCGATCACGACTCCGGCCAGTGCATAGCCGAAGCCGCGCACGGTGTGACCGCCCCAGAGCTGGACCTGTGCGGCGTGCGCGCGCAGCCAGTTCACGGCCGTCTCCCGCACCGCCTCCAGCGACAGCGGCACGTGCGCTGCCAGCCACGCAGGCAGCATCGCACGCAGTTGGTCGAGCGCCGCGGCCATCTGCCGCAGCAAGCCGGCGTACCCGCCGCCCTCCGCTGCCGCCTCGGCCGCGCGCTCGACGACGATGGAAGCCGCCAGCCCCGTCACGGCCATGAACAGCGCCAGTCCAATTGCCTGCGCGTAGCGCAGCGCCGGCCGCCAGCGCAGCAGCAGCCGGGCCATCGCGCGCGTGCCACCATATGTGATCAGCGCCGCGAACAGCGCGGGCGTCAGGTGCAGTCCGAGCACCGCCAGCCAAAGGGCGGCGATGCCCGCCATGGCCGGCACCAGCTTCGTCGCCACCGTCGATTCCGCTCGAACTGTCACGCCGGATGCTCGCGGTGCAGAGCGAACACAGCGCCGGACGCGCCGCGCGGCGCCCCTTGATTGCGGACGCCGATCGGCGAATCGTTGCCCGGGCGACGCAGTGACCGATCGAAGCCCGCGCCGTCACGGCGAGAGTTGCTCTCGGTGCACACGTCGTGCCCGGCCGCGACTGCGGCGGCGATTCGCCGAGCCACTGCCATGACGGCCAGCACCAACGACCCGATCGCGGCGGCGAAATGCCGGCGCGGATTCGTGCTCCGCGGCTCTTTCATGCAGTCCTTCTCATTGTTGCCGGGACTTATTCTCGACACGACGAGCCGACTGTCAACGTACTCATCGCGGCGCCATTGAATGCTACGCGCCGCGCGAATTGGTGCCGAGGTTGGAAACCGCCCTCTTTCGGATCTCATCGCCTTGACCCAACGCGGGTCCAGTCAACCGGATGCGGTCGATCTCGCTCAGGCGCGTAACGGGACTCAGATCACAACAACCGATTCCCCGCATCAGATCCAGGCACCTGTCATTGTCATGAGCAGGGTGAACCGGAGCCTTGCGCCGTCCAGGCCGCATACCGACGCAGGCATCTCGACCGATCTGGGAGCACCCCTCGAGGTTCGGTGACGGCCGACTCTTGACTCACTCATCGCCGCGGCTCGTGCCGAGGCTCGCTCATCCGCTCCCGGCCGCGGCGTTCAAGGGCGACTGGTCGGGCAGTGTACGAACGCTTCCCAGATTCGCCGTCGACGTCGGCACCAAACTGCGTCAGCCGCGATTGCGGATCGGCGCGCCACGCGCACAGCCCGGCGACTGTGCGCTGACGCCTTGCCCACGCCGCCTCGCGGCCTATTGCTCCTGCTCTTTCCGCAGCACTCGCTCGATGCGGCGATCGGGAACCAGCCATAGCAGCGCGATCGCGACGTAGATGATCTGTGCCAGCCACTTCGCCCAGAACGTCGATGCGATGGCGAGCACGTACATGACCGGCGACAGCTTGCCCTTCCAGTCGCGGCCCACGGCACGCCGCAGCAACGCGGCGGGGCCGTGGGAAGCGATGATCGTCTGCTGCAGGACCCAGTAGGCGAGCGCCGCCATCAGCAGCACCACGCCGTACAGGGCCGACGGTACCGGCGCGAAGTGGTTCTCGCCCATCCAGCCGGTGACGAACGGGAACAGCGACAGCCAGAACAGCAGGTGCAGATTGGCCCACAGCACGCCGCCGCTGACCCGCGCCACCGTGTGCAGCATGTGGTGGTGGTTGTTCCAGTAGATGCCGACGTACACGAAGCTGAGCACGTAGCTGAAGAACACCGGCCACAGCGGCAGCAGGGCGTCGAGGCTTTCGCCGTGCGGCACCTTCATCTCCAGCACCATGATCGTGATGATGATCGCGATCACGCCATCGCTGAACGCTTCGAGGCGGTTCTTGCCCATCGCGTGTTCCCCTCAGGCGCACAGCAGGTCGAACAGCGTGCGCGCGATCACCTTGGTCGCGCGCCGCAGATCCTCGAGCACGAGGTGCTCGTCGGCGCGCTTGGCATTGCTCTGCAGCACCGTGCGCGGCCCGGCGCCGTAGATCACCGCCGGCACGCCGCGCTCGCCGTACAGGCGCACGTCGGTGTACAGCGGCGTGCCGCCGACGGGGATCGGTTCGCCGAAGACCGCCCGGCCGTGCTTGCGGATCGCGGCCACCAGCGGCGCGTTGCCGGGCAGGGGCTTCAACGAATTCGCCAGCAGCAGGCGCTTGATCTGCAGCCGCACGCCGGGCGACTGCGCGACCGCGCACTCTATCAGCGAACGCACCTCGGCTTCGACCGCGGCGGCGTCCTCCTCCGGAATCATGCGGCGGTCGAGCTTCAGCACGACCTGGCCCGGAACGACGTTCGTGTTCGTTCCGCCTTCGATGCGGCCGACGTTCAGGTACGGGTGCGTGATGCCCGCGACCTGCGAGCGGCGCGTGCGCAGCACGTCGTTGTATGCATAAAGGACGGTCAGCAGTCGGTTGGCCGCCTGCAGCGCGTCGACGCCCGTCTCCGGATACGCGGCGTGCGATGCCACGCCGTGCAGTGTCACTTCCATCTGCAGGCAACCGTTGTGCGCGGTGACGACCTGATAGGAAAAGCCCGCCGCGATCAGGTAGTCGGGCCTGGTCAGTCCCTGCTCGAGCAGCCAGCCGGGGCCGAGCAGGCCGCCGAATTCTTCGTCGTAGGTGAAGTGCAGTTCGACCGCACCGTTCAGCTTCGCGCCGAGCGCTTCGAGCGCGCGCAGCGCAAACGTGTAGCTGGCGAAGTCGCTCTTGCTGACCGCGCTCGCGCGGCCGTACAGCTTGCCGTCGACGATCTCGCCGCCGTACGGGTCGTGCGTCCAGCCTTCGCCGGCCGGCACTACGTCGCCGTGCGCGTTCAGCGCAACCGTGGGACCGTCGCCATAGCGGCGCCGCACGATCAGGTTGGTGATCGACTGCAGGCCGTAGTCGCGCACGCGCTGCTCGGGCACCGGGTGCTTCTCGACCGCGAAGCCGAAGCCCTGCAGCAGTTGCGCGGTGCGCTCGGCGTGCGGCGCGTTGTTACCCGGGGGCGTGTCGGTCGGCGCGCGGACGAGCATCTGCAAGAAGCGCACCTCCTCGTCGAAGTGCGCGTCGATCCAGTCGTCGAGTCTGTCGTAGCTCACCCGGATTCCGCCGTCAGCTGTTCGAGCAGGTTCAGGTACGCGCGCACCGCGAGGTCGGCGTCGTCGTTGGTGATCGCCTCCAGCGGGTTGTGGCTGATGCCCGCGTTCAGCCCGCGCACGAAGAGCATCGCCTGCGGCATGATCTGCGCGAGCTTCATCGCGTCGTGGCCGGCGCCGCACGGCATCCGGTGCGCGGGCAGGCCGAGCGATTGCACCGCGCGCTCCCAGCGCGCCTGCCACGCGGGCGCGCTCGGCGCGGCGGCCAGGCGCATCGTCTCCTCGATCGTGCAGCGCAGGCCGCGGCGCTCGCAGATGCGCGCGAGCTCCGCCAGCACGTCGCGCGTGCACGCGTCGCGCGCGGCGTCGGTCGTCGCGCGCAGATCGAGGCTGAAGCGGCAGCGGCCCGGCACTACGTTGATCGATCCGTTCGGCACCTCGAGCATGCCGGCCGTGCCGACCACCGCCGGCTCGCTCCCGGCGCGCTTCTCCACGTACAGCAGCAGCTCGGCGGCGGCGACCGCCGCGTCGCGGCGCCGATCCATCGGCGTCGTGCCGGCGTGGCTCGCCATGCCGATGATCTCCACAAGGAACCGCACGCCGCCGTTGATCGACGTGACGATGCCCAGCGGCAGGTCCAGCTCGTTCAGCACCGGCCCCTGCTCGATGTGCACCTCGACGAAGCCGAGATACTTCGAGGCGTCGCGCGCGAGCCGGGGAATGTCGGCGATGGCGAGCCCCGCGCGCTCTATGGCCGCGCGCATCGGCACTCCGTCTGCGTCGCGCTGGTCGAGCCACGCGGCGTCGAAATGCCCGGTCAGCGCGCTCGAGCCGAGGAAGCCCGCCTTGTAGCGCTGGCCTTCCTCCTCCGCGAAGCCGACCACCTCGAGGCCGAACGGCAGCCGCCGCCGCGCGCGCGCCAGCTCGCGCACGCACGCCATCGGCACGAAGATGCCGAGCCGGCCGTCGTACCTGCCGGCGTTGCGCACGGTGTCGTAGTGGCTGCCGGTCAGCAGCCGCTTCGCATATGTGTCGGTGCCGTGATAGACGCCGACCACGTTGCCGACCGCGTCGGTGCCGACTTCGTCGAACCCGCACTCCGCGCGCATCCAGTCGACGAGCTGCCGCGCGCAGGCGCGGTGCGCAGCGGTCAGGTAGGTGACGGTGAGCTGGCCGCGCTCGGCGTAGCCGGGGTCGCTGTGCCGCGCGAGGGCCTCGGCCCAGTCGAGCACGCGGTTGCCCAGCGCCGGCTCGAAGCCGAACCTGTCGTCCAGCCGCAGCTCGGCGATGCGGTGGATGTTGCGCAGGCACTCGGCGAATTCGTAATCGGGGTGGTGGCCGAGGCGCCGCTCGAAGGTGGCGATGATCTCGGCCTTGGAAAGCCCCGTTCCACGTGGCCCGAGCACCGCGAGGACGAACGGGAAACCGAACTTCGCTCGGTAGTCGGCGTTCAGTTTCTGCAGCCGCGCGGATTGTTCCGGCGTGCATTCGGCCAGTCCCGCCTTGACCTGCTCGTGCGCCGACTCGGCGGGCAGCGCATTCGCCGCCGTCGCCGGTCCGGCGAGTTCCGGATGCGCGCGGATCAGCGCGAGCTGCGCGTCGCGCCCCGCGTCGCGCACGACCTCGACCAGCGCGAGTTTGAGCTGCGCCAGGCTCGCGAACGGGCGCCTGGCGGCTGCGTGTTCGACGATCCACGGCGAATGCTCGTAGATGCCGTCGAGCCGCCGCGCGAACTCGTCGCGGCTCGCGGCGTTCAGTGGTTCGATCGTCAGCCGCATGCGGATTTCCTGCCCACGGAGGTGTTCGAAGCGAACGGATGCACGCGTCTGCGGCGCGCGCCACACAGCATACCCAGCGCGGCCTTCCGGCGCGGGAAGCGCGGGCGGACCGCGGGCGCAACGCCCGGGACGGAGCGGCGACGCGCGACCAACGATAATTCGCGCTGCGCACAGCGAATGAGCGGAGAACGCAACGTGAGGTCACTGCCACCCGGAACGCCGCGGCTGCAGCTGCGCGGCATCCGCAAGGTGTATCCGGCGGTGGTCGCCAACGACGGCATCGAGCTGGCGGTGATGCCGGGCGAGATTCACGCGGTGCTCGGAGAGAACGGCGCCGGCAAGTCGACCCTGATGAAGATCATCTACGGCGTGACCCGGCCGAGCGCGGGCGACATGTTCTGGGAGGGCGAGCCGGTCCGCGTCGAAAGCCCCGCGCAGGCGCGCGCGCTCGGCATCGGCATGGTGTTCCAGCACTTCTCGCTGTTCGAAACGCTGACGGTGGTGGAGAACGTCGCGCTCGGACTGTCCGACGTGCCGGACCTGGGCGACCTCGCCGCACGGATCGAGCAGGTCTCCGGCAAGTACGGCCTGCCGGTCGATCCGCACCGGCTGGTGCATGCGCTGTCGGCCGGCGAGCGGCAGCGGGTCGAGATCGTGCGCTGTCTGCTGCAGAACCCGCGCCTGCTGATCATGGACGAACCGACCTCCGTGCTCACGCCGCAGTCGGTGCGGAAACTCTTCGACACGCTGCGCCAGCTCGCGTCCGAAGGCTGCTCGATCCTGTACATCAGCCACAAGCTCGACGAGATCCAGCAGCTGTGCCATGTCGCGACGGTGCTGCGGTCGGGCAAGGTGACCGGCACCTGCATCCCGGCGCGGGAGACGCCGCAGTCGATGGCGCGGCTGATGATCGGCAAGGACCTGCCGGTGTGTCGGCACGACGCGCCGAAGCAGGGCGGTGAAGTGCTGCTGCGGCTGTCGGGGCTGTCGCGCGCGAGCGACGATCCGTTCGGCACCGACCTGCAGGACATCCATCTCGACGTGCACGCGGGCGAGATCGTCGGCATTGCCGGCGTGTCGGGCAACGGCCAGCAGGAATTGCTGCGCGCGATTTCCGGCGAAGAGCCGCACGCGGAGAAGTACCCGGTGCAGATCTGCGGCGCGGAGGCCGGCCATATGACGCCGGGGCGGCGCCGCGGGCTCGGCATGTGCTTCGTGCCGGAGGAGCGGCTCGGCCGCGGTGCGGTGCCCGGGCTTTCGCTCGCGTACAACGCGCTGCTGACCGCGCACCGGCACGGGATGATCAGGCGCGGGCTGATCGACTTCGATGCGATGAAGCGGTTCGCGCACGACACGATCCGCGCGTTCGACGTGCGCGGCGGCAGCGTGGATGCGCCGGCGCGATCGCTGTCCGGCGGCAACCTGCAGAAATTCATCATGGGCCGCGAGATCCGGCAGAGCCCGAAGCTGCTGGTGGTCGCGCAGCCGACCTGGGGCGTGGATGTCGGCGCCGCGGCGTTCATTCGCCAGGCGCTGATCGACCTGCGCAATGCCGGCGCCGCGGTGCTGGTGATCTCGGAAGAGCTCGACGAGCTGTTCGAGATCTGCGACCGCATCGCGGTGATCGCGCAGGGCCGGCTGTCGCCGGCGAAGCCCGCGGCCGAGACCAGCGTGGAAGAGATCGGCGTGTGGATGAGCGGCATGTGGCCGAGCTTCACGGCGCCCGCCGCGGGGCAGGTGCGCGATGTGGCTTGAATTTGAAGCGCGCGCCGAGGCTTCGCGCGCGATGCGCTATGCGTCGCCGCTCGTCGCGGTGGCGCTGATGATCTTCGGCGGATTCTTCGTGTTCCTGCTGCTCGGCCGCGATCCGTGGCTCGGCCTGCGCATCTTCTTCGTCAAGCCGCTCGCCGAGCTGTATGGCGTCGCGGAACTGCTGCTGAAGGCCACGCCGCTCGCGCTGATCGCGATCGGGCTCGCGGTCGGGTTCCGCGCCAACGTGTGGAACATCGGCGCCGAGGGACAGTACGTGATGGGCGCGGTCGCGGCCACCGGCGTGGCGCTGTACTTCCACGGCGTCGACGGCAAGTGGGTGCTGCTGCCGGCGATGCTGGTCGCGGGCGCGGTCGGCGGCGCGCTGTGGGCGGCGCTCCCGGCGTTGCTGCGGACCCGGTTCAACGCCAACGAGATCCTGGTGTCGCTGATGCTGGTCTACATCGCCAAGCTCGTCGTGTCTTGGCTGGTGTTCGGACCGTGGAAGGACCCGGAAGGGTTCAACTTCCCGCAGACCAGGATGTTCTCCGACGGCGCGCTGCTGCCCGTGCTGATCGAGGGCACGCGGCTGAACCTGGCATTCGTGATCGCGCTCGTTGCGCTCGCGGCCGGCTACGTGTTCATGCAGCGCAGCTTCTACGGCTTCCAGATGCGGGTCGCGGGAGATGCGGAGGCGGCCGCGCGTTACGCGGGTTTCTCGGCCCGACGCGTGGTGTGGTTCGGGCTGCTCACGGGCGGCGCGGCGGCAGGCATCGCGGGCATGGCCGAGGTCGCGGGACCGATGGGGCAGCTGACGCCGGCGGTGTCGGCCAACTATGGCTTCGCGGCGATCATCGTCGCGTTCGTGGGCCGGTTGAATGCGGTCGGCATTTTGCTCGCGAGCCTTCTGATGTCGCTGTTGTACCTCGGCGGCGAGCAGGCGCAGCAGTACCTGAACCTGCCGTCGTCGATCTCGCTTGTGTTCCAAGGGATGCTGCTGTTCTTCCTGCTCGGCGCCGACGTGCTGATCAACTACCGGGTGAAACGCCGCGCGCCGAAGGCGACGCCGGTCGCGGCAGCAGCGGTCGCGAAGCCGGCGGGCTAGAAGGCGATCGATGGAACAGGGCCTGCTCACCTCGATCGTGATGGCGACCATCCTGTCCGGCACGCCGCTCGCGATCGCCGCGCTCGGGCAACTGGTGGCGGAGCGGTCGGGCGTGCTGAACCTCGGTGCCGAAGGGACGATGGCGATGGGCGCGGTGGCCGCGTTCGCGGTCGCGCTGCACACCGGCAGCGCGGCGATCGGCATGCTGGCCGGCATGGCGGCCGGCAGCGCGATGGCGCTGATCTTCGCGGTGCTGACGCTGACGCTGATGGCTAACCAGGTCGCGTCGGGGCTGGCGCTCACGATCTTCGGCGTGGGGCTGTCAGCGTTCATCGGCAAGCCGTACGAATCTCATGCGCTGCCGGAGATCCCGCCGATCCACATCGAGTGGCTTTCGGACCTGCCGTTCCTCGGCCCGGTGCTGTTCGGGCAGAAGTCGCTCGTGTACTTCTCTTGGCTGCTGTTCGCCGCGGTGGCGTGGTTCCTGTACCGCAGCCGCGCCGGGCTGGTTTTGCGCGCGATCGGCGAATCGCCGTCGTCCGCGCATTCGATCGGGCATCCGGTGATCCGCGTGCGCTACCTCGCGACGCTGTTCGGCGGCGCGATGAGCGGCATCGCCGGCGCGTTCCTGTCCGTCTACTACACGCCGCTGTGGGCCGAAGGCATGGTCGCCGGGCGCGGCTGGATCGCGCTCGCGCTGGTGGTGTTTGCGACCTGGCGGCCGCTGCGCGTGCTGGCCGGCGCGTACCTGTTCGGCGGCGTGATGATCCTGCAGCTCTTCCTGCAGGGCTCCGGCGCGCAGATCAGCATCCCGTCGCAATTCCTGTCTTCGCTACCGTACTGGGCGACGATCGTCGTGCTGGTGCTGATCTCGCGCACCCCGAACACGATCCGGCTGCATTCGCCGGCGTCGCTCGGTCAGCCGTTTCGCCCGGACGCGTAGCGCGACGGTCCACCGACTCACACTGATCTTATGGAGACTCGAGCAATGCTGACACGCAGACGACTGATACAGGCCGCAGGGTCGGGCGCACTCGGCGGCACCGGGCTGGCCGCGCTCGCGCAGGGCACGGAGCCGCTGAAGGTCGGCTTCGTCTACGTCAGCCCGATCGGCGAGGCGGGCTGGACCTACCAGCACGACCTCGGCCGCCGCGAGATGGAGAAGGCCCTCGCCGGGCGCGTGAAGACGAGTTTCGTGGAGAACGTGCAGGAAGGCCCCGACTGCGAGCGTGTGTTCCGCGAACTGGCCGCGAGCGGGCACAAGCTGATCTACGGCACCAGCTTCGGCTACATGAACTACATGGTGAAGGTGGCACAGCAGTTTCCCAGCACGATCTTCGAGCATGCGACCGGCTACAAGACCGCGAAGAACCTCGGCGTCTACAACGCGCGCTTCTACGAGGGTCGGTATCTCGCCGGCGTGGTCGCGGGCCGCATGACGAAGACCCATATCCTTGGCTGCGTGGCGGCGTTCCCGATCCCCGAGGTGCTGCAGGGGATCAACGCGTTCATCCGCGGCGCGCGCAGCGTGAACCCGAAGTGCGAGGTGCGCGTGGTGTGGGTCAATTCCTGGTACGACCCGGGCAAGGAGCGCGAGGCGGCCTTCACGCTGATCTCGCAGAACGCCGACGTCGTCACCCATCACACCGACTCGACCGCGGTGGTGCAGGCGGCCGAGGCGCGCGGCGTGTGGGCGATCGGCTATCACTCCGACGAGAGCAAGTTCGGACCCAGGGCGCAGCTCACCGCGTCGACGCACTACTGGACCGACTTCTACGTCGGCAACACGAAGTCGGTGCTCGACGGCACGTGGAACAGCCGCATGATCTGGGGCGGCGTCAGGGAAGGGTTCGTGCGGCTGGCGCCGCTGAACCCGGTCGTTCCCGCAGCGGTGAAGGAGGAGGTCAACCGCCTCGTGGCAGCGCTGAAGGCAGGCACGTTCCATCCGTTCGCCGGGCCGGTCGTCGACCAGTCGGGCAAGGCCGTCGTTCCGGCCGGCCGCAACATGACCGACGAGGAACTCGGCAAGATGAACTACTACGTGCAGGGCGTGGCCAGCCAGTTGCCCAAGGGCTGAGAAGGCGGCGATGGCGACGGTGGGCGCGCAGGCTTTCCGCGGTTCGATCCTGCATTTCGTCGACGATCCGCTGCACGGCGAGGAACGCTCGTTCGAGTACTTCGACGACGGCGTGCTGCTGCTGCGCGATGGCCGCGTCGAGGCGGCGGGCGACGCGAGTCTGCGCGCGGCGTGGCCCGAGGTCGAGCCGGTCGACTACCGCGGCAAGCTGATCGTGCCCGGCTTCATCGATACGCACGTGCATTACGCGCAGACCGACATGATCGCCGCGTACGGCGAACAGCTGCTGACCTGGCTCGAGCGTTATGCATTTCCGACCGAGCGCCGCTTCGACGATCCGGCGCACGCGCGCGAGGTGGCCGAGTTCTTCCTCGACGAGCTGCTGCGCAACGGCACCACGACCGCGATGGTGTTCGCGACCGTGCATCCGGAATCGGCCGACGCACTGTTCGCCGCCGCCGCCGCCCGCAACCTGCGCATCATCGCCGGCAAGGTGCTGATGGACCGCAACTGCCCCGAGTTCCTGCGCGACACCGCGGCGAGCGGGTACGAGGAAAGCCAGCGGCTGATCGAGCGCTGGCATCGCCGCGGGCGGCTGCTGTACGCGGTCACGCCGCGCTTCGCGCCGACCTCGACCGAGGAGCAGCTGCGGCAGGCAGGGCGCCTGCTGGACGAGCACGACGGCGTGTTCCTGCAGTCGCACGTGGCCGAGAACCGCAGCGAGGTCGCATGGGTAGCGCAACTCTTTCCGTGGAGCCGCAGTTATCTCGACGTGTACGACCGCTTCGGGCTGCTGCGCAGCCGCAGCGTGTACGCGCACTGCATCCACCTCGATGCGGCCGATCGCATGCGCATGGCGCAGGCGGGCGCGGCGATGTCGTTCTGCCCGACCTCGAACCTGTTTCTCGGCTCCGGCCTGTTCGATCTGGAGGCCGCGGCCGCCAGCGGCACGCGGGTCTGTATCGGCACCGATGTCGGCGGCGGCACCAGCTTCAGCATGCTGCGCACTCTGTCGGAGGCGTACAAGGTTGCACAGATGGCCGGTCACAGCCTGTCGCCGCTGCGCGCGTTCTACCTTGCCACGCTGGGTTCGGCGCGCGCGCTGCACCTGGATGCGCTGATCGGCAATTTCGAGCGCGGCAGGGAGGGCGATTTCACCGTGCTCGACCCGCAGGCCACGCCGCTGCTCGCGCGCCGGATGCGGCAGACCGACAGCCTGGCCGAGCGGCTGTTCCTGTGGATGATGCTCGGCGACGATCGCGCGGTCAGCGCGACGCACGTGATGGGGCAGCGGCAGTCGCCGCGCGCGGCGGCGTCACAGCGGTAAGGTCGCGCGCGCGCGCGGTTCGGCCGCGCGTTGCGCGCGCGCCAGCGCGAAGCACAGCCGGCCGGCGCTCGCTTCATCGAGCCCGTGCGCCGAGTCGCATTCGATCAGGCGGTCGCAGTCGGGCGCGAACAGCGACGCGCGGTCGTCGAGCGCGACCCATTCGCGCTCGACGGCGTCGGCCTCGATCAGCCATTGCCGGCACTCGGCCTGGCGCGGGTACGGCTGCAGCGATGCCGGCGCGCTGAACGTGGAAAAATGCGGAGTGGCACCGAGCACGCGCACGGCAAGCGGGCCGAGCGGCGCGCGCAGTTGCGCGAGGTTCCTGTCGCTGCGCCAGCTCGTGGTCAGCACGATGCCGGCCTGCGGAAAGCGCGCCAGTACCGCCGCGAGCAACGGCACGCGTTCGAACATCCGCCGCGCGTCGAAGCACGGATCGGGATGCAGCACGCCGTCGAAATCGAGGAACAGGATCACGATCGCCCGAAGGTGGGGGAAGCCAGCCCCGACTATGACAGCGCGCGCGGCGAATGCAATCGGGCGTTCGCACGGCCGTTGCCGGCAGCGGGTCTTTCGTCGTGCCGCGCGGTCCGTTCAGGCGGCCGAGGCGTGCCGACGGCGCCGGAACTTCCGCGCGGCGACCCGGTCTCATTGGCGTTGTCTCCTCCGACGCCCCGCCAGGGGCATGCGCGGGCCAGCTTCCCCCGAGTTGCGCCCGCGCTTTCTTTTTCCGCGCGCGGCCGTTGCTAGACTGCCCGCCTGGATGCCCGGAGCCACAACATGAACAAGGAAATCGTTGCCACCGGCGATGCGCCGGCGGCGATCGGACCGTATTCCCAGGCGGTGAAGACGGGATTGGTCGTCTTCACCTCTGGGCAGATCGGGCTCGACCCGCGCACGACGGAACTGGTCAGCGACGACTTCGAAGCGCAGGTGCGGCAGGCGTTCGGCAACCTCGCCGCGGTCGCGCAGGCGGCCGGCGGATCGCTCGCCAACGCGGTCAAGTTCACCTTGTTTCTGACCGACCTGTCGCAGTTCTCGATCGCCAACCGCGTGATGGCCGAGCTGGTGCCGCAGCCGTTTCCGGCGCGCTCGACCGTCGGCGTGGCGAGCCTGCCCAAGGGCGCGCAGTTCGAGGTCGAAGCGATCCTCGTCCTCTGAGTCGTGGCTGCACGCGCGAGCCGCACCGCCGACGGATCACGGATCGCGGATCACGGATCACGCAAATCCCGGCTCGCGCGGCTCGGTTTGCGCGGCGACTGGGACTTCGTGCTGCACCTGCCGCTGCGCTACGAGGACGAGACACGGATCACTCCGATCACGCAGCTTGAAGCCGGCACCGACGCCCAGATCGAAGGCGAGATCGTCGCCTGCGAAGTGGTGCGCCGCGCGCGCCGGCAGCTCACCGTGCGCGTGGCCGATGCCGGCGGCGAGCTGCTGCTGCGCTTCCTGCACTTCTACCCTTCGCAGCTCGCGAGCCTCGCGGTCGGCCGGCGCGTGCGTGCGTTCGGCACCGTGCGCGGGGGCTTGACCGGGCACGAGATGGTGCACCCGCGCGTGCGCGGCGCTGCTGCCGATGCCGCGCTGCCGGCACGATTGACGCCCGTGTATCCGACCGCTGCCGGCGTGCCGCAGTCGTGGCTGCGCGAGCGGATCGAGCGCGCGCTGCGCGATGTCGATCTCGTGGATACGCTGCCGGCCGGACTGGTCGCGCGGCTTCGGCTGCCGCCACTGCGCGACGCGCTGCTGCGGCTGCATCGGCCGCCGCCCGACGCGGATGCGACAGCGCTGGCGCAGCGCCGCGATCCGGCGTGGCAGCGAGTGAAGTTCGACGAGCTGCTGGCGCAGCAGGTGTCGCTGCGCATCGCGCGCGCGCAGCGTGCGCAGCGGCAGGCACCGGCGCTCGCTGCGCACGGCGATCTGGTCGTGCGCCTGCGGGCGGCCCTGCCGTTCACGCTCACGGGCGCGCAGCAGCGCGTGTGGCAGGAGGTCGAAGCCGATCTCGCGCGCGGCGTGCCGATGCACCGGCTGGTGCAGGGCGATGTCGGCAGCGGCAAGACCGTGATCGCGGCGCTTGCTGCCGCACGCGCGATCGAGGCGGGCTTCCAGGCGGCGCTGATGGCACCGACCGAGATCCTGGCCGAACAGCACTTCCGCCGCGTGGCCGAGTGGCTGGAGCCGCTCGGCGTGCGCATCGCGTGGCTGGCGGGAAAGCTGAAGGCGGCGGACAAGCGCACCGCGCAGGCGCTCGCCGCCTCCGGCGAGGCGCAGCTCGTCGTCGGCACGCACGCGCTGATCCAGGAGGGGGTGCGGCTGGCGCGGCCGGGGCTGGCGATCATCGACGAGCAGCATCGCTTCGGCGTGGCGCAGCGGCTGGCGCTGCGCGATTCCGGCCGTGCCGAAGCAACGCCGCACCTGCTGATGTTGAGCGCGACGCCGATTCCGCGCACGCTGGCGCTGTCCTACCTCGCCGACCTCGACGTGTCGGTCATCGACGAACTGCCGCCGGGCCGCACGCCGGTCGTCACGAAACTGGTGGCGACGCGGCGCCGCGACGAGGTGCTCGCGCGCGTGCGCGCCGATGTCGCGCGCGGCCGCCAGGCGTACTGGGTCTGCCCGCTGGTCGAGGAGAGCGACGCCGGCGACGCCGGCGCCGACCTGACCGCCGCGACGAAGATGTACGAGGAGACGCGCGCGCTGCTGCCCGAGCTGAAGCTCGGCCTGTTGCACGGCCAGTTGCCGCCGGCGGAGAAGAACGACGTGATGCGGCGCTTCGCGCGCGGCCAGATCGACGTGCTGGTCGCCACCACCGTGATCGAGGTCGGCGTCGACGTGCCCAACGCGACGCTGATGGTGATCGAACATGCACAGCGCTTCGGGCTGGCCACGCTGCACCAGTTGCGCGGCCGCGTCGGCCGCGGCGGCGCGCAGAGCTTCTGCGTGCTGCTGTTCGACGAATCGCTGTCGGCGGCGGCGCGCGAGCGGCTGAAGGTCGTCTACGAGACCACCGACGGCTTCGAGATCGCGCGGCGCGACCTCGCGCTGCGCGGCCCCGGCGAGTTCCTCGGCGCGCGGCAGTCCGGCGTGCCGCTGCTACGCTTCGCCGACCTGGAGCACGATGCCGCGCTGGTCGAGCAGGCGCGCGACGTGGCACAGCGGCTGCTCGCAGAACAACCCGAGGTGGCGCGCGCGCACGCGCGGCGCTGGCTCGCCGGACACGAGGACTTTCTCGACGCATGAACCTGTCTCACGATCTCCGGTGGTCGCGGCGGGGCCGCTGCGGGTACGGGGCCGGGCGCGGCCCGGGGAGCACTGCACGCGCAAGGACCCGAGTCGCAGCAACGCCATGTGTCCAATGCAACCCCGCTCCGGAGGGTTGCGACGCTGAGCACGCGCTGCGCGCGTGCGCGTCGGTCGACGAGGCGGCAGACGCTGCGGCTTCGACGCTGCGTTGGCCGGCGCCTGCGTTGTCGGCACGCTTGGCCATCGCTTGGCTGCTGACCTGCGCCTGCCGCCTGGCATGCGCCGGCTTCTCGTCGCAACGCGGTCCATCGGGGATTCCGAGATAGGTTCATGACCCTGACCGAACTGCGCTACATCGTCGCGGTGGCGCGCGAACGCCACTTCGGCCGCGCCGCCGAGGCGTGCTTCGTGTCGCAGCCGACGCTGTCGGTGGCGATCAAGAAACTCGAGGACGAGCTTGGCGTGCTGCTGTTCGAGCGCAGGACCAACGACGTGACATTGACGCCGAGTGGCGAGCGGATCGTCGTGCAGGCGCAGCGCGTGCTCGACGAGGCCGCGCGCATCAAGGAAATCGCCAAGCAGGGCAAGGATCCGCTCGCAGGCCCGCTGCGCGTCGGCGTGATCTACACGATCGGCCCGTACCTGCTGCCGTCGCTGGTGCGGCAACTGCTGCGTGACGCGCCGCAGATGCCGCTGCTCCTGAGCGAGAACTTCACCATCAAGCTGCTGGAAATGCTGAAGAACGGCGAGATCGACGTGGCGATCATGGCGCTGCCTCTGCCGGAGTCGGGCGTGATGATCCAGCCCGTGTACGACGAACCGTTCATGGTGGTGGTGCCGCGCGGCCACGCGTGGACCGCGAAGAAGAATATCGCGTCGGAGGACCTGAAGAAGGAGACGATGCTGCTGCTCGGCACCGGGCACTGCTTCCGCGACCACGTGCTGGGCGTGTGCCCGGAGCTGTCGCGCTTCTCCACCGATGCCGAGGGCATCCAGAAGACATTCGAGGGTTCGTCGCTGGAGACGATCCGCCACATGGTCGCCTCCGGGATCGGCGTCACCGTGCTGCCGGTGACGTCGGTGCCGGAGAAGGTGCGGCGCGACTCGCTGGTCGCGTATTTGCCGTTCAAGTCGCCGGCGCCGGACCGGCGCGTGGTGCTGGCGTGGCGCAAGAGCTTCACGCGGCTGCCCGCCATCGAAGCGCTGCGGCAGGCGATCCGCAAGTGCCCGCTGCACGGCGTGACCAAGCTCGAGCTGCCGCCGACGCCGGGTTGACCCGCGCCTATCACTCCGATTGAAACAACTCAATGCGCGCCACGCGCTGCCGCGCTAAGGTGCGGGCATCCCAATCCAGGAGAACGAGATGAGCAAGAACGGCAAGAAATCGGCCAGCGGCATCGGCTTGGCGGACAAGCCGCGCAAGACCCTGGTCGACGTGCTGAACCGCCTGCTGGCGGACGAGTTCGTGCTGTACGTGAAGACGCGCAACTTCCACTGGAACGTGGTCGGGTCGAGTTTCTCCGAGCTGCACAAGTTCTTCGAGGGGCAGTACGAAGCCCTCGACGACGCGATCGACGAGGTCGCCGAACGCGCGCGCGCCCTCGACGGCATGGCGGCCGGTTCGATGACCGACTACCTGAAGCTCACGCGCCTGACGGAAGCGTCGAGCCATCTGTCCGCACCCGAGATGCTGCGCGCGCTGCTGGCCGACCACGAACAGGTGATCCGGCAATTGCGCGACGACATCGAAACCGCCGGCGACGCCGGCGACAAGGGCACCGAGGATTTCCTCACCGGACTGATGGAGGAGCATGAGAAGATGGCCTGGATGCTGCGGGCCTACGCGCGGTAAGGAACAGGCCATCTTCGGGCGACCGCTAACCCGAGCGCAGCTCGGGTTAAGCGCCGCAGGCGCGGCGGTCGGCAAAAGGCCGCGTGGATGCTGCGTGCCTACGCGAAATAGCGTCTAGACCCGCCGTCGCCCCGGCGAAGGCCGGGGCCCAATTTGCAGCGGTGAAAATTAGGCCCCGGCCTCCGCCGGGGCGACGACGCCTGGCGCCGCTCAGTCGAACCGATACCCGACGCCGATCACCGAATGCGTGGTGCGCAGGTCGACCTCGAATCGGCCTGCGCCCGCGACATCGTGCCGCGCGCGGCCTGAGCTGAACTTCACTTCGCCGAAGACAAGCCAGCGCTCGGTCACGCGAAAGGTCACGCCACCGAGCACCTGCCAGCCCCAGCCCGATGCCTGGTATTTCTCGAGCGACATGCCGTTGATCGTCGACTCGGGATGGTTCACGAACCAGATCGGCCCGCCGCCGCCGTACAGCTCCCAGCGCCCGGACGCCGGCCAGCGATATTCGATCATCGGGCCGATGGTGTTGACTCCGTGCGACATGCTGAGCTGCCGCACCCAGGTCGCCAGCGGCGCCGTCGCGTCCATAGGCACGCCGTTCCACGTTCCGCGCGCAGTCACCGTTCGATCGAGCTTCGCGTACGCCTTGTAGTGGACGAAGTCGACGCCGGCGCCCCACGACGGCATCGACTCGAACCGGTGCGTCGCGCGCAGGCCGTAGTAGACGGGGTTCTCGAACGAGCGCGAATCGAAGCCGACCGGATCGAAGCGGGCGTTCGAGTCCGTCGCGCCCTGCCGGATGGTCAGCGCGCTGTCGCGCGTCGATGCAGAGCCGATGTAGACGCGGACGTCGGTGTCTGCCGCGGCCGCGCCGCAGAATGCGGCAAGCGCAAGCCATACGAGCCTTCGGCGCATTGCGGTTTTCCCACGCGTCTGGACACCACGCCCATGATGCTATGCGGCGCGCCGGGGCCCGGCCCGCTGCGCGCGGCCGGAAATTGACTCCGGTCACGATCGCGGCCTGCGGTCGATCTGCACACGGTACAGTGACCGATCGGGGCGCGGATCGACTCGGAGGCGACGATGGCACAGACGGTGTTCGAACGGATCATCAAGGGCGAGCTGCCGTGCGCGAAGGTGTATGAAGACGACCGCGTGTTCGCGTTCATGGACGCGGGGCAGGTCAATCCGGGCCATGTGATCGTCGCCAGCCGGCAGCCGTACGAAACGCTGCTCGACGCCGACGAGGCGACCGCGGCGGCGCTGATGGTCGCAGCGCACCGGATCGCCAGGGCGGTCGAGCGCGCGTTCGCGCCCGCGGGCATCACGATCCTGCAGGCGAACAAGCCGGCCGGCTGGCAGACCGTGCCGCACTTGCATTTGCACGTATTGCCGCGCCACGCCGACGACGGTGTGGGACTCACCTGGCCGCGCAAGAATCCGCCGCTCGACGAGCTGCGCGCGCTCGCGGCGCGCATCGTCGTCTGACTAGAGCGCGGCCAGCTCGCGCGTCAGCTGCGCGGCCGGAATCTCCCGGCAGCCGCTCGCGTTCTGACCGGACCACAGCGGCGAGAAATCGCCGCGCCCGCGCGCCTCGGCGGCCGCGCGCAGCGGCGCGATCGCCGCGGCGGCGAGCGGAAACGCCGGCGCCGCCGCGCTGATCGGACCGAGCTCGCGCACGATGCGGTTGACGATGCCGCGCGCCGGCCGGCCGGTGAACACGTTGGTGAGCGCGGTGTGGCGCGCGGCGTCGCTCTTCAGCGCGGCGCGATGCACCGCGCTCGTCGTCGCCTCGGGGCACAGCAGATACGCGGTGCCGACCTGCGCGGCGACCGCACCGAGCGCGATCGCGGCCGCGACCCCGCGCGCATCGGCGATGCCGCCGGCGGCGATCACCGGCACGCGCACCTGCCGGACGATCTGCGGCACCAGCGCCAGCGTGCCGACCTGCGTGGTCAGGTCGTCGGTCAGGAACAGGCCACGGTGGCCGCCCGCCTCGATGCCTTGCGCGATGATCGCGTCGACGCCGTGCGCTTCGAGCCAGCGCGCCTCGTCTACGGTCGTCGCCGACGAGATGACCTTCGCGCCCCACGACTTCACGCGCGCGATCAGTTCGGGCGCCGGCAGGCCGAAATGGAAGCTGACCGCGGCCGGCCTGAACTCGGCGAGCGCGTCGGCGTAATCCGCGTTGAACGGCGCGCGCCCCGGGCCGGCGGGAATCGCAGCGGCGTCGACGCCGTACTCGCGATAGTAGGGCGCCAGCGCCGCGCGCCACGCCGCTTCGCGCTCGGCGCTCGCTGTCGGCGCCGCATGGCAGAAGAAATTCACGTTAAACGGCTTGGACGTCTGTGCGCGGAGCGCGGCGAGTTCGGCGCGCATCGCTTCGACGCCGAGCATTGCACACGGCAGCGAGCCGAGTCCGCCGGCGTTGGACACCGCGATCGCGAGCGCGCTCGCCTGTACGCCCGCCATCGGCGCCTGGACGATCGGCAGTTCGATGCCGAGGAGTGCGTGCAGCACGGCGGTTCTCCGGAGGCTTGAAGTCGCGCCGGATTGTCGGGTCGGTCGCGCGGACTTGCCAAGCGGGGCTGCGTGTCGAGGCGATTGCCCTGCGGAAACTACCTACCCGCGGGCATCATGATGCGCACCAGCGCTTTGCGGTTGGCCACGATGTCGGCCAGCGTGTAGCCGTCGAGCACCTTGTAGAAGGCGGCCGAGGCCTCGGCCAGTACGTTCTTCAGTCGGCACACCGGCGTGATCGTGCAGCGGTTGTGCTCGCGGTCGAAGCATTCGACCACGACGTTCGATTCGGACGAACGCAGCACGTCGCCGACGTTGATCTTCTCCGGCCCGCGCGCCAGTTCCAGGCCGCCGCCCTTGCCGCGGATGTTGTTGAGCCAACCGCCCTTGCCGAGGAAGTGCACCACCTTCATCAGGTGATTCTCCGACACGTCGAACGCGCGCGCGATCTCGGCGATCGTCGCCCGCCGGTCGGGCTCCGCCGCGAGGTAGATGAGCACGCGCAGCGCGTAGTCGCTGAAGGCGGTCAGCCGCATCGCTACTTGACGACCTCGAAGTCGATCACGATCTCGTTCGGCTCGCGCTTCACGTAGCGGATCTCCAGCGAATCGCCGAATGCCTGCTGCAGTTGCGCCAGCAGCGGCAGCGGATCGTGATCGTTGACGAAGCGCATCGTCTCGCCCGGGTGCAGGCTCTGCAGCGCGCCGAAGATCGCCGCGTGGCGGAAGCGTTTGGCCACGCCGCGCGCGTCGAACCCGTGGATGTTGTTCAACAGTTTCAGTTCGGTCATGTCGTCCTTCTTTCGGTCGTCGCCCCGGCGCAGGCCGGGGCCCAATTTTCGGTGCTGCGACTTGGGCCGCGGCCTGCGCCGGGGCGACGCGTCACCGCGTCACTCTGCGCCTTGCGCGACCAGCACCGGCCGCGCCGGCCGCGCCAGCAGCCTGTACGCGTATGCGGCAAGGAACACGCCGCCCGCCGCGAACACCACGTCGCCGGGCACGCGCAACCATACCAGCGTCTCCATCACCTTCGAGTGGATGATCTCGGCCGAGCGCGCGTACCACAGCCCGTCGGAGATCGCCGCCGCGGCCTGGTAGATGCCGGCCGGCACCAGCGACATGAACACCATCATCGCCAGACCGATATTGAGGCTCCAGAACGCGAGCGCCAGCAGCCGCTCCGAGTGCTCGCTGCGCACATACAGTCCGCGCAGGCAGAACAGCAGCAGGCCGATGCCGAGCAAGCCGTACACGCCGAACAGTGCCGCGTGGCCGTGCGCGGGCGTCAGGTTCAAACCCTGCACGTAGTAGAGCGACGCGGGCGGATTGATCGAGAAGCCGAGCAGGCCGGCGCCGACGGTGTTCCAGAAGCCGACCGCGACGAAGAACAGGATCGGCCAGCGATAGGTCGCGACCCACGGCGCTGCTTTCGTGCGCTTGTAGTTCTGCCATCCCTCGAAGCCGAGCAGCGCCAGCGGCACCACCTCGAGCGCGGAGAACACCGCACCGACGGCGATCACCGAGGTCGGCGTGCCGGTCCAGTACAGGTGGTGCAGCGTACCCAGGATGCCGCCGAACAGGAACACGATCGTCTCGGCGACGATCGCGCGGTTGGCGCTGGTCGCGCGAACGAGCCCGAGGCGAGTGAAGATCAACGCGATCACCGCGGTGGCGAACACCTCGAAGAAGCCTTCGACCCACAGGTGCACCAGCCACCAGCGCCAGTATTCGACCATCGCGTAGTGCGTCTTCTGGCCCCAGGCGAGCGACGCGGCGTAGAAGATCCCGATGCACGCGGCCGACAGGAACACCATCGCGATCAGCCCGCGCGTCTCCGACGGCTTCTTCAGCGCCGGCCACAGCGCGCGGCCCATCAGCAGCAGCCAGAACAGCAGGCCGACGAAGAGCAGGATCTGCCACACGCGGCCCATGCTGGTGAATTCGAGTCCCTGGTTGCCGATCCAGAACGAGAAGTCCACCCCCGCCCGCTGCAGCGAGCCGAGCCAGCCGAACGCGGTCGAGCCGACCACGATCGCCAGCAGCGCCCAGAACAGCGCGTCGACGCCGAGCTTCTGCAGCTTCGGCTCGTGCCCGGACAGCAGCGGCGCGATGTAAAGCCCCGTCGCCAGCCAGCCAGTGGCGATCCAGAACACGCCGAACTGCGTGTGGATCGTGCGGCTCACCGTGTACGGCAGGATCTGCGCCAGCGGAATGCCGAAGAACGCCTGGCCCTCGACGGCATAGTGCGCGGTGATCGCGCCCATGCCGATCTGCGCGAGGATCAGGCCGATCACGACGAAGAAGTACTTGCGCGTGGCCTTCATCGATGCGGTGGCCTTGGCACTGAGGAGCGGGTCGGCCTTCGGCGGCGCCGGGTCCTCATGGTCGCGCTGCGCGGAGTGGAACCAGATCATCGCCGCGATGCCGGCGATCAGAAGGATGATGCTGACCATCGACCAGATCGCGCTCGATGCGGTCAACGTGTTGCCGACCAGCGGTTCGTGCGGCCAGTTGCTGGTGTACGAGAGACCCGGCTGGCCTGGTCGATCGGTCGCCGCCGACCATGCGGACCAGAAGAAGAAGCCGGAGAGGGCGGCGCGGTCGGAAGCGACCGGCAGCGCGTCCTCGGGCATCGCGTACTGATCGCGCAGCTTGGCGAGCGACGGCGCGGCGCCGAACAGCGCGTCGTAGTGTTTCTGCACTTCGGCGATCGCGGCCGCGCGCTCGGCCGACACCGTCACCGTGTCGGTGGCGGCGTCGTACGTGTTACCCCGCATTTCCTCCTTGACGCGCGCATCGACCGCGGCCTGCGACGCGGTGTCGAGCGACGCGAACGGCGCTCTGTAGAGCTTCGCCGCGACCTGCTCGCGCAGCGCGCGCGCCTCGCGGTGCAGCCAGTCGGCCGACCAGTCGGGCGCGACGTAACTGCCGTGACCCCAGACGGTGCCGAGCTGCTGGCCGCCGGCGGCGCGCCACGCCTGCTGGCCGTATTCGATCTGCGCGCCGGTGAAGAGGACCTTGCCGTCGGTCGTCTTCACCGCACTCGGGATCGGCGGCTTGGCCAGGTAGATCTCGCGCCCGAGCCAGCCGAGCGCGGCGAAGGACAGCAGGCAGACGACCGCCAGCCATCGCCACAGTCTGCTTGTCGATTGCATGGATGCCTCGTTTCAGGAGGGGAAGAGGAATTCGATAGAGGCATTCTAAAAGCAGCTTTAAAGAAGATGCAAACGACATGAAGCTTTTGGACCGCATCGGTTGACCGGGATCAACACGTGCCGGGGGCCGCGCTGCTGCCGTGACTTGCTACGAGTAGCTTTCTTCCCACCGCCGCGGCGCGAAGCGGATCAGCGGCAGCGCCGGCTGCTCCGGCGCGGACAGCGCGCGCGACAGGTCGAGCGCGATGTCGCGCGATTCCGGCGACGGCAAGGGCGCGGGGAAATCGATCGACAGCAGATACGTCCGGCCGATCTCCGTCAACGTCAGGTCCGCCGTCACCGGCCGGTGCGCCCAGGTGCCGCCGCGCTCGACCCGGTTGCCGTGCGCGTCCCAGCGCCCGAATTCATATCCGGCACTGCCGCCGAAGCGTGCGCTGCCCACGTGCAGGGTCGCCAGCGTCGGTTCGAACACGAACCCGGCTACCTTTGGCCTCACGTTGACGTAGACGCGCGTCCTGCCCGGCTCGATCGCGCCGGTCTGCACGCTGCGCGGATCGACCGACAGCGGCAGCACGTACAGGTAGACCTGCGTGTCGTAGGTGCGCACGTGGTTGTTGATCGTGACCCGCAGCGTCAGGCCGGGCACGTTCAATTCAGGCGCGCCGCGCGGTTGGTCGCTGGCACGGCTTTCGACCGCGGGCGGCGCGTCGCCGAGGTAGGCGACGCTTTCCCAGCCGCCGCGATAACCGGCGCAGCCGATCATCATGGCGCCGGCGATCGCCGCAACAAGTATCCCGGTTCGCCGCATCGCTTCCTCCT
Organism: Pseudomonadota bacterium; assembly: GCA_029778535.1. Taxonomy (GTDB): domain Bacteria; phylum Pseudomonadota; class Gammaproteobacteria; order Burkholderiales; family Burkholderiaceae_F; genus JAKOQB01. The sequence goes on from JAKOQB010000005.1 coordinate 59,026, forward strand.
CTAAACCCCGGTCGCCTCGGCCATCAGGTCGCGCCAGCGGCGGTAACGCTTACGCAGTCCGGCGTCGGCGACGGGCGCGATCACGTCCTCGTGCACGCCGGTGTTCCATTCGCCGGGTCGCCCGAGGGCGAGGTAGGCGATGCCGCGCGCGCTCGCCTCGGGGTCGTCGCGGCGATGGACGGCGATGCCGTTCAGCGACGCGAGCCGGCGGCACAGCCCGTCGAGGCGCGACACGCCGCCGCTGACGCGGATGCGCGCGGCCGGCGCCACGTACCGCGCCATGTGATCGATGTTCGCCTGCAGCAGGAATGCGATGCTCTCCGCCAGCGCGACCGCCCTGTGCCACGGTTCGACTTCGTTCGCGCCGCCGCCGACGAAACGCGATTCGAACTCTGCTTTCCAGAACGGCCCGCCCAGTCCCGCGATGCCATTGAGGAACAGCAGCGACGGCGCGGGGCGCTCGAGCCATTCGGGCAGGCGCGCGGGCAAATCGTCGATGCCGAGTTCGCGCGTCAGCCACTCGAGCGCGGTGCCGGCGCCGTTGACGTTGCCCTCGACCATGTACACGGTCGTCTCCCCGTCGGCGAGGATGATCCCTGTGAGCTGGCGCGGCACATGGCCGGGCGAATGCATCACCGCGCGCTGCACGAACGCGCTGGTGCCGACGTTGACGTAGGCGGAGTCTTCTTGCGGCCAGCCGAACGCGAACACCGCTGCCGACTGGTCACCGTTGACCGCGGCGAGCGGCACCTCGATCCCGCCCGCGGCGAGCGTGCCCCATCGCTCGCACGTCTGCGCGCTGCGCGGCAGGAAGCCGGCCGGCAATCCGAACAGCGCGAGCAGGTCGGCATCCCAGTCGCGCGCGTGCAGGTTCCATAGCTGCGTGCGCGCGGCGCATTGCGGATCGGCAGCGAACGTTCGTTCCTTCGTAAGGCGGAAGACGAGGAAGCTCGCCATCGGCCCCCACGCGAGCGTGCCGTCGTCGCGCGCCTTTTGAACCGCCGGCAGATGGTCGAGCGCCCAGCGCAGCTTGCTCGCGCCGTAGTGCGGCGACAGATAAAGGCCCGTGCGGCGATGCACGTCGTCGCCGTGCGTGCCGAGCGCATCGATCCACGCGTGCATGCGCCGGTCCTGCCAGCTGAAGATCGGCGACAGCGGCTTGCCGGTCGCGCGATCCCAGCACACCGCGCTGGCGCGCTGGCTCGACAGCCCCGCCACGGTGATCGCGCGCGCGCGCGGGCCGAGAGCCGCGACGGCCTGCGCCACCGCGGTGTCGATCGACGCGACGATCTCGTCGCCGTCCTGCTCGGCCCAGTCCGGCCGCGGCCGGGCGAGCGCTACCTCGCACTCGCCGCGCGCGAGCACCTGCCCGCGCGCATCGAAGACCAGCGCGCGGCTCGCGTGCGTGCCCTGGTCAATCGCCAGGCACAACGGTGCGCTCACGGTTCGATCCGCTTGCCGCTCGCGGGGTCGAACAGGTGCATGTGCTCGGCGGCGAAGCGCAGCGGAAGACGGCCTTCCTTCGCGACCACCGACGTGTGCAGCCGCGCGGCGATGCGCGCGCCTTGCTTGTTGGCGCCCAGATGCCCGTACACCAGCGAGTCGGAGCCGAGCAGCTCGATGAAGTCGATGTCGGGCGTCGCCAGCGCGGCATCGGTCGCGCACGCTTCGAGGTGCTCGGGCCGCACGCCGAGCAGCACGTTGCGGCCGTCCAGGCGCGGGCGCGGTTCGGGCAGCCGCACGCGCACGTCGCCGTCGCCCGTAAGGAATCGGCCGCCGTCGGCGATGCGGCCGGGAATCAGGTTCATCGGCGGCGAGCCGATGAAACCGGCGACGAACGTGCTGGCGGGCTTGCTGTAGACCTCGAGCGGCGCGCCGATCTGTTCGCTGCGGCCTGCGTTCATCACGAGCATCCGCTGCGCCAGCGTCATCGCCTCGACCTGGTCGTGCGTGACGTAAAGGGTCGTCGTGCGCAGCCGCTGGTGCAGCGCCTGCAGTTCGCTCCTCATCTGCACGCGCAGCTTGGCGTCGAGGTTCGACAGCGGCTCGTCAAACAGGAACACCGCCGGCTCGCGCACGATCGCGCGGCCCATCGCCACGCGCTGCCGCTGCCCGCCGGATAGTTCGCGCGGCCGGCGTTTCAGGAGCTGTGAAAGTTCCAGCGTCTCCGCCGCGCGCTGCACGCGGGCGTCGATGTCGGCCTTCGAACGGTTCTGGATCTTCAGCCCGTAGGCCATGTTGTCGTACACGGTCATGTGCGGATACAGCGCGTAGTTCTGGAACACCATCGCGATGTTGCGGTCCTTGGGCTCCAAGTCGTTGACCACGCGGTCGCCGATCGCGATCTCGCCCGAGGTGACCGCCTCCAGCCCCGCGACCATCCGCAGCAGCGTCGACTTGCCGCACCCGGACGGGCCGACCATCACGACGAATTCGCCGTCGCCGATGTCGATCGAGATGCCCTGGATCACCGGCACGGCGCCGAACGACTTGTGCACGTTGCGGAGCGCGACGCCGGCCATCACTTCTCCGTCTCGACGAGACCCTTGACGAACCACTTCTGCATCAGCAGCACCACCAGCGCCGGCGGCAGCATGGCCAGCATCGCGGTGGCCATCACCAGGTTCCACTCGGTCGCGGCGTCGCCGCCGGCGATCATGCGGCGGATGCCGATCACGACCGTGTACATCGATTCCTCGGTCGTGATCAGCAGCGGCCACAGGTACTGGTTCCAGCCATAGATGAACAGGATCACGAACAGTGCGGCCACGTTCGTGCGCGACAGCGGCACGACGATGTCCCAGAAGAAGCGCATCGGCCCGGCGCCGTCGATGCGCGCGGCCTCGGCCAGTTCGTCCGGGATCGTCATGAAGAACTGGCGGAACAGAAAGGTCGCGGTGGCCGAGGCGACCAGCGGGATGATCAGTCCCGTGTAGCTGTTGAGCAAGTCGAGCCGCGCGATCACCGCGTAGGTCGGCACGATCCGCACCTCGACCGGCAGCATCAGCGTGACGAAGATCATCCAGAAGAAGAACATGCGACCGGGAAAGCGGAAGTACACGATCGCGAACGCCGACAGCAGCGAAATTGCGATCTTGCCGGCGGGAACGGCGAGCGCGACGATCAGGCTCACCAGCATCATGTGCGCGACCGGCGCGGCCGCGGTGCGCTCCGAACCCGAGGTCAGCACCGCGGTGTAGTTGCGGATCAGTTCCTTGCCCGGCACCAGCGACATCGGGACCTTGACGATCTGCTCGAACGTCTGCGTCGAAGCGACGAAGGTCACGTAGACGGGCAGTGCGACCACGATCACGCCGAGCGCGAGGATCGCGTAGGCGAGCAGGTCCAGTGCCGGGCGCCGCTCGACCATCAGTACTGCACCTTGCGCTCGATGTAGCGGAACTGCACCACCGTGAGCGCGATCACGATCGCCATCAGGATCACCGACTGTGCGGCGGAACTGCCGAGGTCGAGCCCCTTGAAGCCGTCCTGGAACACCTTGTAGACGAGGTTGGTGGTCGACTGCCCCGGACCGCCCTGCGTGGCCGCGTCGATGATGCCGAACGTGTCGAAGAACGCGAACACGATGTTGACGACCAGCAGGAAGAACGTGGTCGGCGACAGCAGCGGGAACACGATGGTCCGGAAGCGCCGCGCCGGCCCCGCCCCGTCGATCGCGGCCGCCTCGATCAGCGACTTCGGGATCGACTGCAGCCCGGCGATGAAGAAGAGGAAGTTGTAGGAAATCTGCTTCCATACCGCGGCGATCACCACCAGCGCCATCGCCTGCCGGCTGTCGAGCAGGTGGTTCCAGGTGATGCCGATGCGGTCGAGCCACCACGGCAGGATGCCGATCGCCGGGCTGAACATGAACACCCACAGCACGCCGGCGACCGCGGGCGCAACCGCGTACGGCCAGATCAGCAGCGTGCGGAACACGAGCGCGCCGCGCACGATGTGATCGGCCATCACTGCCAGCAACAGCGACAGCGTGAGCCCGATCGACGCGACCAGCACCGAGAAGACCGCGGTCACGCCGAACGACGCGCGGTAGCTCTCGTCGTGCAACAGGTGGCGGAAGTTCTCCAGACCTACGAACTGCACGCTGGTGCCGAACGGATCCTGCAGCAGCAGCGACTGATAGACGGTCTCCGCCGCCGGCCAGAAAAAGAACACGACCGTGACCGCGAGCTGCGGCGCGAGCAGCGCGTACGGCAGCCAGCGCGAGCGGAAGACGACGCGCTTTTCCAAGGCAGATCAGCGCAGAATCTCGGTTCCGATTTCCGATCGTGTCGTCCCCGCGGAAGCGGGGACCCAGTGAGCGCGGCCAAGAACTGGATTCCCGCCTGCGCGGGAATGACACGTGCGGTTGCGACGGCCGCGCGGTGCGCGAATCATGCTGTCGCTCAGGATCGGCCCTGGCTCACCTTCTGGAAGCGCTCGAGCTGTTCGTTGCCGCGCTTCACCGCGTCGTCGAGCGCCTGCTTGGGCGTCTTCTTGCCGCCCCAGACGTTCTCGAGTTCTTCCTCCATGATGGCGCGGATCTGCACCATGTTGCCCAGGCGCAGCCCGCGCGACTTGTCGGTCGTCTTCACGATCATCTGCTGCACCGATACGTCGGTGCCTGGGTTCTTGTCGTAGAAGCCGGACTTCTTCGTCACTTCGTACGCAGCGAGCGTGATCGGCAGGTAGCCGGTGTCCTGGTGCCACGTGGCCTGGACCTCGGGCTGCGACAGGTACGCGAAGAAGCGGCCGACGCACTGGTACTCCTCCTTCTTCTTGCCTGCAAACACCCACAGGCTGGCGCCGCCGATGATCGTGTTCTGCGGCGCGCCCTTGACGTCCGGGTAGTACGGCAGCGTCGAGATGCCGAAGTCGGCCTTCAGCGTGCTCTTGGTGAGGCCGTAGATCGCCGACGACGCCGTCGTCATCGCGCATTCGCCGCTGGAGAATTTGGCGTCGCCCGCCGCGCCGCGCCCGCCGTAGACGAAGATGCCCTGCTTGGCGAGGTTGGCGAGGTTTTCGATGTGGCGCACGAACAGCGGTCCATTGATCTCGAGGCGCGCGTCGAGACCGCCGAAGCCGTTGTCCTTGGTCGCGAACAAGGTGTTGTGCCAGGCGCTGAAGCTTTCGAGATGCGTCCACGTCTGCCACGACGTCGTCAGCGGGCACTTGTGGCCGGCGGCCTTCAGCTTGGCGCCGGCCGCGGCGACCTCGGCCCAGGTCTTCGGCGGCTTGTTCGGGTCGAGCCCTGCCGCCTTGAACGCATCCTTGTTCCAGAAGAAGACGGTGGTCGAGCTGTTGAACGGGAACGACACCATGTCGCCCTTCGGCGACGTGTAGTAACTCGCGACCGCGGGGATGTACGCCTTCGGGTCCCACTTGGCGCCGCTTTCGCGCATCACCTCGGCGACCGGCTTGATCGCCTTCGAGTACATCATCGTCGCGGTCCCGACCTCGTACACCTGCAGCACGTGCGGCGCGGTGCCGGCGCGGTACGCGGCGATCGCCGCGGTCATCGAATCGTCATAGCTGCCCTTGAACACCGCGTTGACCTTGCACTGGTTCTGCGTCGCGTTGAAGCCCTTGGCCAGGTTGTTGACGCGGTCGTTGTTCACGCCGGTCATCGAGTGCCACCACTGGATTTCGGTCTGCGCGTTCGCGGCGGGCAGCGCGCCAACGCCGAAGGCGGCGAGCGCCGCGAGCATCGTCTTGCGTAGCATCGTGATCTCCTGGTTGAACCGGATTGTTCTTTACGTCGTTCGGGCCGAGGCGTGTTGATCGGCGGCAATTCGCGGCGGCAATTCGCGGCGGCGATTGTCGCGCGCGGCGCGGCGCGCGGACAACCCCTGGCGCGCTGCGTCGCGCGGACAGTCACTTACATGCGCCACGAGGCTGTTAGCATGCCCGGTCGGCTGCCCGGCTGCCGTCGGCTTGATTCCTCATGCTGCGCGACCGTCTGATCCTGTATTCGCGGCTGACCCGGCTCGACAAGCCGATCGGCACGCTGCTGCTGCTGTGGCCGACGCTGACCGCGCTGTGGATCGCGTCCGACGGCCCGCCTTCCGCACTGCATCTGGCGATCTTCGTGATCGGAACGCTGCTGATGCGCTCGGCCGGCTGCGCCGTCAACGATGTCGCCGACCGCGACTTCGACGGGCATGTGAAGCGCACGGCCGACCGCGTGGTCGCCAGCGGCAAGGTCTCGCCCGCCGAGGCGCTGCTGGTCGCGCTGGTGCTGACGCTCGCCGCCGCGCTGCTGCTGATCCCGCTGAATCTGCTGACGTTCGCGCTCGCGGTCGTCGGCGTTGCAGTGGCGTCCAGCTATCCGCTGTTCAAGCGCTTCTTCCCGCTGCCGCAGGCGTATCTGGCGATCGCGTTCTCGTTCGGCATCCCGATGGCATTCGCCGCGGTGCTCGACAGGGTGACGCCGATCGGCTGGTGGCTGTTCACCGCGAACCTGTTCTGGGTCGTCGCGTACGACACCGAGTACGCAATGGTCGATCGCGAAGACGACATCCGCATCGGGCTGCGCTCGTCGGCGATCCTGTTCGGCCGCGCCGACGTGGCCGCGGTTATGGCCTGCTACGGCGCGTGCCTGTCGCTGCTGCTGGTGGTCGGCGCGAGCGCGCAGTTCGGCTGGCCGTACTCCGCCGGCTGGCTCGGCGCGCTCGGCTGCGCGCTCTATCACTTTCTTCTGATCCGCGGCCGCGACCGCGACGCGTGCTTCCGCGCGTTCCGCCACAACCAGTGGTTCGGCTTCGCGATCTTCGCCGGCGTGGCAGCCGACTACGCGCTGCGGTGAGGTGGGGATTGCGGATTGCGGATTACGCGGGGAGGCAACGACCAACGAGCAACGGACAACGAGCAACGGACAACGAATCACGCCCCGTCCCTGCCGAACTCGTCCCCGAGTTCCGCCGCGCGCGCGCGCGCCGCGAGCACGGCGTCGACGATCTTGCGCTTGAGCTGATCGGCGTCCATCCGGGCGATCGCGGCGGCGGTCGTTCCGCCCCTGGAGGTCACGCGCGCGCGCAGCACCTCCAGCGGCTCGTCCGAGCTGCCCGCCAGATGCGCGGCGCCTGCGACGGTTTCGACCGCGAAGCGGCGCGCCTGCTCCGTCGTGAAACCCATCTCGACGCCCGCCGCGACCAGCGCTTCGATGAAGTAGTACACGTACGCCGGCCCGCTGCCCGACAGCGCGGTCACCGCGTCGAGCGCCGCGTCGTCGCCGACCCGGACCACGCTGCCCGCGGCGGACAGGATGCGTTCGGCCAGCTCGAGCTGCGCCTCGCTGACACCGCCGAGCGCCGCCATGCCGGTGATGCCTTTGCCGACCAGCGCGGGCGTGTTCGGCATCGCGCGCACGATGCACTGCGTGCCGAGCCAGCGCGCGAGATCGGACGCGCGGATGCCCGCCGCGATCGACAGCACGAGCTGCGCGCCGATGAAGGGCCGCAGCGCGGCGCACAGATCCTTCATCTGCTGCGGCTTGACCGCGAGCACGAGCACATCGGCGCGCGCCAGCGATGCGTCCGGTGCCGCAGCCGCGGCGATGCCGAACTCACGCTGCAACGCGCTGCGGCGCGCGGCGTCGATCTCGACCGCGGTGATCGCGGCGGCCGGGGTGCCGGCGCGCAGCAGCCCGCCGATCAGCGCACCGGCCATGTTGCCACCGCCGAGGAAGCAGATGCGGGACGTCGGGCTCATGGGGCGGCACCGAAGAGTTCGTTGGTGTCCATCGTGTAGTAGTTGCGCAGGTCGTCGGCGAAGGTGGCGGCCAGCGCGTCGGCCTGCGCGCGTGCCGCGTGCGCGCCCGCCGCGTCGCCCGAGCGGGCCAGCGCGGCGGCCAGCGGCTGCAGCAGGAACGCGCGCTCGACCACATCGTTGCCGTTCGCCGTCACCAGCGTCAGCCCGCGGCGCGCCGCGGCGCGCGCGTGTTCATGGTCGCCGATCCGCAGCGCGACCTTGGCGCACAGGTAATCGGCGCGCTCGCGCTCGAGCCATTGCCCGGCGCGGTACCAGAACACGCGCGCCGCCTCCGCGCCGTGGTTCAGCGCGCCGCGCAGCGGCGCCTCGACCGGCGCGGGCGGGCTCGCGACGAGCAGCCGGCTGGTGACGTTGTTGAAGGTTGCCGCAAAGCCGGCGTCGACGCTGCTGCGATCGAAGCCGATCGCCTGCTGCGCGAGCTGGGCGAACTCGACCGCGTGCCGCGCGCTGTCGGCGATCCAGTTCAGCGTCGACAGCCGCGCCAGCGCCGCGCAGACATGCTCGGGCGCACTGCTGCGCTCGACCAGATACCCGCGCGCGCGTGCGAAGGCAGCCGCATCGCCGGCGAGGTCGGCCGCCGCGGCCCAGTGGCGCGCGATGCCGAGCGGCGCATCGGCGCGCGCGGCCAGGCGCGCCAGATACGACGCGGCCGCCTGCCAGCGGCCGAACTTCTCGCCGAGCACGTGATTGAGCAGGAAGCCGAGCAGCGGCAGCTTGTCGGCCGGCACCTGCGCGTGATCGAGCGCGCTGAGCCGCGCGGCCGCCTCGTCGGGCGCGTCGTCGTGGATGCGGTCGATCTCCTCGAGTTCGGCGGCAGGCGTCATCGTGAGGTCCAGTCTATCGCCGCGCACCGAAGATCGCGGTGCCGATCCGCACCATCGTCGAGCCTTCGGCGATCGCCGCCTCGAGGTCGTCGGACATGCCCATCGACAGCGTGTCGAGCCGCAATCCACCGGCGCGCAGCTCGTCGAACAGGCCGCGCAGCCGCGCGAACGCCGCGCGCTGCTGCCGCGGGTCGGTCGTCGGCGCCGGGATCGCCATCAGTCCGCGCAACCGCAGCCGCGGCAGCGCCGCGATCGAGGCGGCGAGCGCAGGCACCTCATCCGGCGCCGCGCCGCTCTTGCTGGCCTCGCCGCTGATGTTGACCTGCAGCAGCACGTTCAGCGGCGGCCGTTCTTCACTCCGCTGCTCGGACAGGCGCTGCGCGATCTTCAACCGGTCGACCGACTGCACCCAGTCGAAGTGCGCGGCGAGCGCGCGCGTCTTGTTGCTCTGGATCGGCCCGATGAAGTGCCATGTCAGTTCGAGCTCGGGTGCGAGTGCGCGCAGTTGCGCGGCCTTGTCGAGGGCTTCCTGCACGTAGTTCTCGCCGAAGTCGTGCTGCCCGCAGCGCGCTGCGGCCACCACCGCGGCGGCGCCGAAGGTCTTGCTGACGGCAATCAGGCGCACCGAATCGGCCGTTCGTTGTACGGCCTGTGCGGCCGCGTTAATCCGTTCGTGCACTCGGCGCAGATTCGCTTGCAAGCACTCGTCCAAAGTGGACATAATGGTTTTGAAACGCCTGCTAGGGTCTTGTCCCGTCTGCGTTTTTTTTCGAACGGGACCGGATTGCAGCGCCGGCGATCACCGCAACCGGCAGCGCACATGGACATCTCCGAACTGCTTGCATTCTCCGTCAAAAACAAGGCGTCCGACCTGCACCTGTCGGCCGGGCTGCCGCCGATGATTCGCGTGCATGGCGACGTGAGGCGCATCAACCTCCCGCCGCTTGAGCACAAGGACGTGCACGCGATGATCTACGACATCATGAACGACGCGCAGCGCAAGGTGTTCGACGAGAACCTCGAGTGCGACTTCTCGTTCGACCTGCCGGGGCTGGCGCGCTTTCGCGTCAACGCGTTCATGCAGGACCGCGGCGCCGCCGCGGTGCTGCGGACGATCCCGTCGCGCGTGCTTTCGCTGGAGGAGCTGAACGCGCCGCGGTCGTTCGCCGAATTCTCGCTGAAGCCGCGCGGGCTGGTGCTGTGCACGGGGCCGACCGGCTCGGGCAAGTCGACCACGCTGGCCGCGATGTGCGATCACGTGAACAACCATCTGTACGGCCACATCCTGACGATCGAGGACCCGATCGAGTTCGTGCACGAGAGCCGCAAGTGCGTGATCAACCAGCGCGAGGTCGGGCCGCACACACTGTCGTTCGCCAACGCGCTGCGCTCCGCGCTGCGCGAGGACCCGGACGTGATCCTGGTCGGCGAGCTGCGCGACCTGGAGACCATCCGCCTGGCGCTGACCGCGGCCGAGACCGGCCACCTGGTGTTCGGCACGCTGCACACCTCGAGCGCGGCGAAGACGATCGACCGCATGGTCGACGTGTTCCCGGCGGCGGAGAAGGAGATGGTGCGCGCGATGCTGTCGGAGTCGCTGGTCGCGGTGATCTCGCAGTCGCTGCTGAAGCTGAAGGATGGCAGCGGGCGGGTGGCTGCGCACGAGATCATGGTCGGCACGCCCGCGATCCGCAACCTGATCCGCGAGAACAAGGTGGCGCAGATGTACTCGATGATCCAGACCGGCAGCCAGTTCGGCATGCAGACGCTCGACCAGAACCTGATGGACCTGGTACGCCGCAACGTCGTCGCGATCGGCGAAGCGCGGCAGTACGCGAAGCAGCCCGAGACGTTCGTCGGCTAGATGTTCCCGCGCAACCGGTCCTCACCCCCGTCCCCTCTCCCATTGGGAGAGGGCAGGTTATGGTTCTCGCTGCGCTGATGCGCGGCTCGCAAAGGTAGACGCTTATGGACCGCGACCAGGCAACCCGATTCGTCCACGACCTGCTGAAGCTGCTGCTCTCCAAGAAGGGCTCGGACCTGTTCCTCACCGCGGACTTCCCGCCGGCATTCAAGATCGACGGCCGCGTGATGCCGGTGTCGAACCAGCCGCTGACCGCGACGCACACCGCCGACCTCGTGCGCTCGATCATGAACGACCGCCAGGCCGCCGAGTTCGAGGCGACCAAGGAGTGCAACTTCGCGGTCAGCCCGACCGGCATCGGCCGCTTCCGCGTGTCGGCCTTCGTGCAGCAGGGTCACGTCGGCATCGTGTTCCGCACGATCGCGGAGAAGATCCCGACCGCGGAAGAGATCAACATGCCGCCGATCGTCAACGAGCTGGCGATGGCCAAGCGCGGCATCGTGATGGTCGTCGGCGCGACCGGCTCGGGCAAGTCGACCACGCTGGCGGCGATGACCGGCTACCGCAACGAGAACTCGCAGGGCCACATCATCACGATCGAGGATCCGATCGAGTACGTGCACCCGCACAGGAACTGCATCATCACGCAGCGCGAGGTCGGCGTCGACTGCGATTCCTGGCAGGTGGCGCTGAAGAACACGCTGCGGCAGGCGCCGGACGTTATCCTGATCGGCGAGGTGCGCGACCGCGAGACGATGGAGCACGCGATCGCGTTCTCCGAGACCGGCCACCTGGTGATGTGCACGCTGCACGCGAACTCGACCAACCAGGCGCTCGACCGCGTGATCAACTTCTTCCCCGAGGAGAAGCGCCAGCAGCTTTTGATGGATCTGTCGCTGAACCTGCGCGCGCTGATTTCGCAGCGGCTGATTCCGTTCAAGGACCGCAAGGGGCGCATCCCGGCGGTCGAGATCATGCTGAACTCGCCGCTGATCTCGGAGCTGATCTTCAAGGGCGACGTGCCCGAGATCCGCGAGGTGATGAAGCGCTCGCGCGAGCAGGGCATGCAGACCTTCGACCAGGCGCTGTACGACCTGCACGAGAAGGAACTGATCAGCTACGAGGACGCGCTGCGCAACGCCGACTCGGTCAATGACCTGCGGCTGCAGATCAAGCTCAATTCGAAGCTGTACGGCGGCGTGCAGGGGATCCACAAGGGGATCGAGCACCTGGGGCTGACGGGCTGACGGCTGGCGCATGCCGACCATCCACGACTTCACCGCCAAGACCATCGACGGCAAGACCCGCGCGCTCGCGGACTACCGCGGCAAGGTGCTGCTGGTGGTCAACGTCGCAAGCCACTGCGGCTTCACGCCTCAGTACCAGGGGCTCGAGGCGCTGTACGAGAAGTACCGCGCGCAGGGACTGGTGGTGCTGGGCTTCCCGTGCAACCAGTTCGGCGCGCAGGAGCCCGGGTCCGAACCCGAAATCGCGGCGTTCTGCGAAAGGAACTACGGCGTCACGTTTCCGCTGTTCGCCAAGATCGACGTCAACGGTGCCGGCGCGCATCCGCTGTACAGGTACCTGACCAGTTCCGCGCCCGGACTGCTGGGCAGCGAGTCGATCAAGTGGAACTTCACCAAGTTCCTGGTCGACCGCAAGGGCAACGTCGTGAAGCGCTATGCGCCGAACGCCGCGCCGGCGGATCTGGCGCAGGACATCGAGAAGGCCCTTGCCGCCTGACTAACTCGCCGCGCGCGGCCGGTAGCTGCCCTCGACCAGCTCGAAGCGGAAGAAGCGGCACTCGATGGGCCCGTTGAACAGCACCGTCTTGCGCGTCTCCTGCAGGCGCATCTGACGCGGCAGCGCGCGGTCGGAAGTCAGGAACCACGCCTCCCACCCGGCGAACGACTGCTTCAACCGATCGCCCACGTTGGCCATCAGCTTCGGCACCGGCGCGGAGCGCGGCGCGCTCTGCTCGCCGTACGGGGGATTGCTGACGATCATGCCGTGCGCGCCGATGGGCTCTGCGGTGCGCGCATCGCGCGCGGCGAGCGTCAGCCGGCCGTCGGCGAGCCAGCGCTCGAGCCCGGCGAGCTCGGCGTTGTTCACCGCCTGCGCGACCACGCGCGTGGAGATATCGCTGCCGGCGATGCGCGCGGCGGCACGATCGTCGAGCCGCGCACGCGCCTCGTCGCGCAGCACCTGCCATGCGCTGCGGTCGAAGCCGTGCAGCTTCTCGAACGCGAACGCGCGCGCCAGCCCCGGCGCGCGCTTCGATGCGATTTGCGCCGCCTCGATCACGATCGTGCCGCTGCCGCAGAACGGATCGAGCAGCGGCCGCTCCGGCGTCCAGCCCGCCAGCCGCAGCAGGCCGGCCGCGAGGTTCTCCTTCAGCGGCGCCTCGCCCTTGTCGGCGCGCCAGCCGCGCTTGAACAGCGGCTCGCCCGACAGGTCCAGATACAGCGTGGCGTCGCTTGCGTCGAGGTGCGCGAACACGCGCACGTCCGGGCGCGCGCGGTCGATCGACGGGCGCGCGCCGGTCTTCGCGCGCAGCCGGTCGACGATCGCGTCCTTGATCCGCAGCGTCGCGAATTCCAGGCTGCGCAGCGGCGAGCGCGTCGCCGTCACGTCGACGCGCAGCGCGTGGCGCGCGTCGAAGTGGGCTTCCCACGCGACCGCGTGCGCGGCGGTGTACAGGTCGTCCTCGCTCGCGTAGCCGTGGCGGCGCACTTCCCACAGCACGCGGCTGGCGATGCGCGAATGCAAGTTGGCCGCGTACGCGGTGGCGAGCGCGCCCGCGAAGGCGACGCCGCCCGGCTCGGACTTCACCTGCTGCGCGCCGAGCGCGCGCACCTCGTCGGCGAGCAACGCCTCGAGCCCGCGCGGGCAGATGGCGAAGAAGCGGCCGGTCGATGCGCCCACGGCCGGCCCTCAGCGCCTGCCCAGCAACACGTAGCGGTCGTTGGCGGCGATCTCCTTCGTCTCGCCGCGCAACTGCGCGTTGATGTCGCGGCGATCGATCAGGATGAACACTTCGCCTGGCCGTTCGAGCGCGGCGAGCGCCTGTTCCATCGTCGCGCGCTGATAGGTCGCGCGCGTGTAGAACTTGGTCGAGTGCGGCGGCGTTCCGATCACCAGCAGCGGCGCGCCGGGCTCCTTCTCGACGCGCGCCTTCGCCTCGATCAGCGCGCGAGTCGAGCGCTCGTTCCACGTGCGCGGGATCACGAACAGGAACGCGATCAGAAACGCAGCGACCGCGACGATGCCGGTCGCCGGCACCGCCCAGCGCACCGCGCCCCCGGCATGGTGCTCGAGCCGCCGCGTGCAGCCGCGCGCGATCGCGAGCGCCAGGGCCGGCATCGCCGGCAGCACGTAGGCCCACACGATGTTGCGCGCGAGCGTGAAGAAGATCGGCGTGGCTAGCGCCCACGCGAGCAGGTAGCGGTCGAAGGGCGTCCAGCGCGGCAGCGCGGCGCGCGCGCGCACGCGCGTCCACGCCAGCCACCCGAGCACCGGCAGCCACGTGAGCACGCTGGCCGCGTAGAAGTACCAGATCGTGCCGATCGGCTCGATGTGCGCGTTGCCGTAGCGGTCGCCGCTCCAGCCCGGCTCGAGAAAGCGCCTGATGTGCTCGCCGACGATGAAGTAGTCGAGAAAACCAGGCGTCCTGATCTCCGCCGCCACGTACCACGGCGCCGCGATCGCCAGCATCAGCAGCACGCCACCGGTCCACGGCAGCCGCGTCCACAGGCGTTTCAGGTTGGCGCCGCGATCCGGCTCGATCAGCCAGAACAGGCCGATGCTCGCCGCGACCAGCACCACGCCGACCGGGCCCTTGGCGAGCAGCGCCAGTCCCAGCGCGGCGAACAACGCATAGCCCGCCGGCCGCGAGTGCTCGTTCCACGCGAACCAGAACGCGACCATCGCCGCCGTCGTCGTCGTCGCCAGCGCCATGTCGGTCATCACCGCGCCGGCGGCGAGAAACGCCATCGGCATCGTCGCGAACGCGAGCAGCGCGATCCACGCCTCGAGCGTCGAGTGCGCTGGCTCCGCGCGGCGCGCCAGCCGCCACATGAGCGCCAGCGTGGCGAACGCGAACAGCACCGAGGACAAACGCGCGGCGAACTCGTTGACGCCGAGCAGCTTGATCATGGCGGCCTGGGCCCAGAACGACAGCGGCGGCTTGGCCCAGAACGGCACGCCCGGGTCGTTGTGCGGCGTGATCCAGTCGCCGGTGGTTGCCATCAGGCGCGCGACCTCGGCGTAGCGCGCCTCGGTCGTGTCGCCGAGCGGATACAGCCCGAGCGACGCGATGCGGATCGCCGCGAGCGCAAGCAGCAGGCCGACCAGCACGCGGGTCGTCAGCAGTCTCATTGCGGAGGGGTCAGGTACGGACTTCGCCGTGCCCGAAGACGACGAACTTCTGCGAGGTCAGCCCTTCGAGGCCGACCGGTCCGCGCGCATGCAGCTTGTCGTTGGAGATGCCGATCTCGGCGCCAAGGCCGTACTCGAAGCCGTCGGCAAAGCGGGTCGACGCGTTGATCATCACCGACGCCGAATCGACTTCGCGCAGGAAGCGCATCGCCGCGACATGATCGTCGGTCACGATCGCGTCGGTGTGGTGGCTCGAATAGGTGTTGATGTGGTCGATCGCCGCGTCCAGATCAGCGACGATACGGATCGACAGGATCGGCGCCAGGTACTCGGTGTGCCAGTCCTCCTCGGTCGCGGCGACGCACGCGATGCCGGCGGCCTGCAGCACCGCACAGGTGCGCTCGCAACCGCGCAGTTCGACGCTCTTGCCGGCGTACACGCGCGCGAGCGGCGGCAGCACGCTCGGCGCGATGCCGCCGGCGATGAGCAGCGTCTCCATCGTGTTGCAGGTGCCGTAGCGCTGCGTCTTGGCGTTGTCGGCGATGCGGATCGCCTGCTCGAGGTTGGCCGCGTCGTCGATGTAAACGTGACAGACGCCGTCGAGGTGCTTGATCATTGGCACCTTGCTTTCTCGCATCAGCCGCTCGATCAGCGAACGTCCGCCGCGCGGCACGACGATGTCGACGTACTCGGGCATCGTCACCAGCAGCCCCACCGCGGCGCGGTCGGCGGTCGCGACGAGCTGCACGCCGTCTTCCGGCAACCCGCTGGCGCGCAGCGCGTCCGCGATCATCGAGGCGAGCAGCCGGTTGCACTCGATGGCCTCCGAACCGCCGCGCAGGATCGTCGCGTTGCCGCTCTTGATGCACAGTCCCGCCGCGTCGATCGTCACGTTGGGCCGGCTCTCGTAGATGATGCCGATCACGCCGAGCGGCACGCGCATGCGGCCGACCTGGATTCCCGACGGCATCGGCCGGATGTCGCTGATGGTGCCGATCGGATCCGGCATCGCTGCGATCTGCTCCAGCCCCGCCGCCATCTGATCGATATGGACGTCGCTGAGCTGCAGCCGGTCGAGCAGCGCCGACTCCAGCCCCGCGGCGCGCGCGTGCTCGACGTCGCGCGCATTCGCAGCCCGCACGTCGGCGTGGCGCGCGCGGATCGCAGCGGCCAGGTTCGCCAGCGCGGCGTTGCGGGTCGCGGTCGACGCCTTCGCCATCGCGACGGATGCGCGGCGCGCGCGTTGGCCGACGTCCTTCATGTAGGTCGTCAGGTCCGTGCGCAATTCCTGGGGCGCGTTCATCTTCCGGTCGTCAGCGCGAGCGCGATGTCGCTCAATTCTAGCCACGGGTCGGAGTCGCGCCGCGCGGCCCGCAGCCCCTTCACCAGACGGTCGACATCGGCGCAGCGCGCGAGCAGCGCGGCGAGCTTCGCCCCGGTCAGCCGCGCCAGCGCCTGCGGCAGCAGCTTCTCGCGCGGGCCCCAGATGCGCAGTTCGCGCGCCAGCGTGGCCGCCGGCCGGCCGGCGTCGGCGGCCGACTTCGCCTTCAGCAGCGTGCGGATCTCCTCGCTCACCGCCCACAGCACCAGCGGCAGCGCCTCGCCCTCGGCGCGCAGGCCCTCGAGCATGCGCACCGCGCGCGTCGCGTCCCCGGCGTACAGCGCGACGGGCAGCGCGAACACGTCGTAGCGCGCGACGTTCAGCACCGACTCGGTAAGCTGTTCGAGCGTGATCTCGCCGGGCGGAAACAGCAGCGCGAGCTTGGCGATTTCCTGGTGCGCGGCGAGCAGATTGCCTTCGACGCGGTCGGCGAGGAACTCGAGCGCCGCGCGAGCCGCGCGCTGCTGCTGCCGCGCCAGCCGCTGGCCGATCCAGGCCGGCAGCTCCGCGCGTTCGACCTTCGGGATGTCGATCCACACGCCCGCGTGTTCGAGCGCGGCGGCCCACGCGGATTCGCGCGTGGCGCGGTCGAGCCGCGGCAGCGAAATGAGCGTCAGGGTCTCTGCGGCGGCGTTGTGCGCGTGTTCGCGCAGCGCTTCGGCGCCGGCCTTGCCCGGTTTGCCGGACGGCAGCCGCACCTCGACGAGCTTCTTGTCCGCGAACAGCGACAATCCAGACGTGGCGCCGACCAGCAGCGACCAGTCGAAGCGCCCGTCGGCGTGCAGCACCTCGCGCTCGGCGAAGCCGGCGCCGCGCGCCGCCGCGCGGATCGCGTCCTGCGCCTCGATCGAAAGCAGCGCTTCGTCGCCGGCGATCGTGTAGATGCGCGCCAGCTTGTCCGCGTGCGCGGCGCGCTCCAGGTGGCCGATGAGCGCCTCGGGCTTCAGGATCATCCGCGCGCGCCCTTGACCGCGGCCAGCCGGCGCAGGATCTGCTGCACCAGATCGGACTGCATGTCGCGGTAGAGCAGGGCGGTCTCCGCCTCGAACGCCAGCGCCTGCGCGTCGTCGAACGCCACATCGCGCTGCACGACCACCTGCGTCGGGCCGAGATAGTCGGCGCCATTGCCGTCGTGCAGCCGGAAGGTGAGCCGCTGGCGCAGCGTGAATTCGCGCGCGCGCCCCTGCGCGTTCACCGACAGCACCTCGCGGTCGCGGCCTTCGGCGAGCACCTCGAACACCGCCTGCGCGTCCTTCGCGTTGTCGACGACCTTCGTGCGTGTGCCGGCGCGGATGTTGCGCGCCAGTTCCGTGCCGAGCGGCGAGTTGGGGCCGAAGCCGAGGTAGATCGTGTCGAACGGCAGCGTCTGCGCGCCGCGCAGCTTGAAGCCACAGGAAGACACCGCAAGGGAAGAAAGCAGGACCAACCACAGAGACACAGAGAACACGGAGAAATGCAAAGGCCCTTTCATTCCTTCTTTGTGCCTCTGTGCCTCTGTGGTGAAACGCACTTGGCCGTCACTGCTAGACGACGACGTTGACGAGCTTGTTCGGCACGACGACCACGCGCTTGACCGGATTGCCGCCGACGAACTTCTGCACGTTGGCGTCGGCCATCGCCGCGCGCTCGATCGCCGCCTTGTCGGCCTGCGCGGGAACGCGGATCGATCCGCGCAGCTTGCCGTTGACCTGCACCACGAGCTCGATCTCGTCCTGCGCGAGCGCGTCCCCGGCCACCGCCGGCAGCGGCGCGTCAAGCAGATCGCCGTGCGCCTTGGCGAAGCCCAGTTCGGTCCACAGCGCGTGCGTGATGTGCGGCGCGATCGGGTACAGCGTGCGCAGCAGGATGCTGACACCCTCGCGTGCCAGCGCGCGGCTTGCGGCGTCGCTGCCCAACCCGGCGTCGTCGAGCGCGTTGAGCATCTTCATCGCGGCCGACACCACGGTGTTGTACTGCATGCGCTGGTAATCGAACAGCGCCTGCTTCAGCGCCAGATGCAGCTCGCGCCGCACGTCCTTCAGCGCCGGCGGCAAGGCCACGCCATCCAGCGTGCCGGCGCCGCTGATCGCATCGCGCTGCGCGTAGCAGAACGTCCACAGCCGCCGCAGAAAGCGGTACACGCCTTCGGCGCCGGAGTCGGACCACGCGGCGCTCATGTCGGGCGGGCCGGCGAACATCACGAACGCGCGCGCGGTGTCGGCGCCGAACCTGGCGATGATGTCGCGCGGCTCGACCACGTTGTTCTTGCTCTTCGACATCTTCTCGATGCCGCCGAGCATCACCGGCTTGCCGTCCTCTTTCGCGATCGCTCCGGTCGGGCGGCCGCGGTCGTCGTAGCTGACCTCGACCTCGTTCGGATAGAACCAGCGCGTGCGGCCCGATTCGTCCTCGCGGAAGTAGCAGTCGTTCAGCAGCATGCCCTGCGTGAACAGGCGCTTGAACGGCTCGTCGAACCTGACCAGCCCGAGGTCGCGCATCACCTTGGTCCAGAAGCGCGCGTACAGCAGGTGCAGCACCGCGTGTTCGATGCCGCCGATGTACTGGTCCATCGGCATCCAGTAATCGTTGCGCGCGTCGACCATCGTCGCCGCGTCAGGCGAGCAGTAGCGCATGTAGTACCACGACGAGTCGACGAACGTGTCCATCGTGTCGGTCTCGCGCCGCGCCGGCTTGCCGCACTTCGGGCACGTGCATTTCAGGAAGCGCTCGTCCTTGCTCAGCGGATTGCCGCTGCCGTCGGGAACGAGATCCTCCGGCAGCAGCACCGGCAGATCCTTCTCCGGCACCGGCACGGAGCCACAGGCGTCGCAGTGGATGATCGGGATCGGCGTGCCCCAGTAGCGCTGGCGCGAGATGCCCCAGTCGCGCAGCCGGTACTGAATCTGCTTGTCGCCGAACCCTTTGGCCTTGAGATCCGCCGCGATCGCGTCGGTCGCGGCCGCGTAGCCGAGCCCGTCGTACTTGCCCGAGTTCACGCACACGCCGATCGACTTGTCCGCGTACCACTCTTGCCAACGGTCCGTGGTGAAGGCGTCGTCTGCCGACTGCCGACTGCCGACTGCCGACTTCCTGTCGATGACCTGGCGAATCGGCAGCCCGTACTTCTGCGCGAACGCGAAGTCGCGCTCGTCGTGCGCGGGCACACCCATCACCGCGCCCTCGCCATAAGTCATCAGCACATAGTTGCCGACCCACACCGGCACGCGCTCGCCGGTCAGCGGATGGGTGACCGAGAAGCCGGTCGCCATGCCCTTCTTCTCCATCGTCGCGAGGTCGGCCTCGGCCACGCTGCCGCGCTTGCACTCGTCGATGAACGCGGCGAGCTGCGCATTGTCGCGGGCGAGCCGCGCGGCGAGGGGATGCTCGGCGGCGATCGCCATGAACGTGACGCCCATGATCGTGTCGGCGCGCGTGGTAAACACGCGCAGCAGCTTCCGTTCGCCGTCGATCTCGTACGGGAAGCCGAAGTTCACGCCGGCGCTCTTGCCGATCCAGTTCTCCTGCATCGCGCGCACCTGCGGCGGCCAGCCATCGAGCTTGTTCTGCACGCAGTCGAGCAGTTCATCGGCGTATTGCGTGATCGCGAGGTAGTAGCCGGGAATCTCGCGCTTCTCGACGACCGCGCCCGAGCGCCAGCCGCGGCCGTCGATCACCTGTTCGTTGGCGAGCACCGTGTTGTCGACCGGGTCCCAGTTGACGATCTGGGTCTTGCGGTACGCGATGCCCTTTTCGAGCATCTTCAGGAACAGCCACTGGTTCCACTTGTAGTACGACGGATCGCAGGTCGCGATCTCGCGCGACCAGTCGAACGCGAGCCCGAGCGGCTGCATCTGCGACTTCATGTCGGCGATGTTGTCGCGCGTCCATCTGGCGGGCGCGATCCTCTTTTCGATCGCCGCGTTTTCCGCCGGCAGCCCGAACGCGTCCCAGCCCATCGGCGTCATCACGTTGTAGCCGCTGGACCGCATGTAGCGGTACATCACGTCATTCAGCGTGTAGTTGCGCACGTGACCCATGTGCAGCTTGCCGCTCGGATACGGCAGCATCGAGCACACGTAGAACTTGCCTTTGGGAAAGCGCGGGTCGTTCTCGACCGCGCGGTACGCGTGCGTCGCGCGCCAGTGCGCCTGCGCGTCGGCTTCGACCTGCTGCGGGCTGTATTTCTCTTGCATCTCTCGACTCGGACTGTGCCGAGCGAGAGTATATCGGCGCTACCCCATGAACCCGAGGTCGCGCGCGGAGAAGTTGGCGATGTTCGGCACCACCGTCGCCAGATTCGTGTCCGACACGCCGAACCATTTCGCCAGCGTGGCCGCATACTGGTCGACCGAACTCGACGGCAGCAGCCGGCCGGAGCCGACGTCTTCCGCCGTGCCGAGCGCGATGCTGGGGAACGAGCCGTAGATCGTGCCGCCCTTGACCGCGCCGCCGAGCA
Source organism: Pseudomonadota bacterium (assembly GCA_029778535.1). Classification (GTDB taxonomy): domain Bacteria; phylum Pseudomonadota; class Gammaproteobacteria; order Burkholderiales; family Burkholderiaceae_F; genus JAKOQB01. The sequence continues at coordinate 79,677 of JAKOQB010000005.1, forward strand.
CGAAGTGATGCGAGCCCCAGCCGTGGTCGGAGCCGTCGCCGTTGCTGGTCAGCGTGCGGCCGAAGTCCGACGCGGTGAACGTCGTGACCAGGTTCGCCACGCCGAGCTCGACCGTGGCGTTGTAGAACGCCTCGAGCGCGGCGGCGAGCGTGGTGTGCAGTCCGGGCTGGTCGCGCAACTGGAAGTCGTGGGTGTCGAAGCCGCCCAGGCTGACGAAGAATACCTGGCGCTTCGCGCCCAGCGCCTGCCGCGCGCTGATCGTGCGCGCGACCATCTTCAACTGGTCGGCGAGCGAGTTGCCGGCCGGGAACGCGGTGGTGAGCGCAGGCGCGGAGGCCAGCGCGTTCGTCAGCGCGGTATTGGCCGCGATCGAACGCGCGGTCACGCGGTCGTATTCATCCTCGAACATGCCGGGGCGCGCGGCGGTGATCAGCTGCTGCAGCACCTGGGTCGCGCTCGCAGAGCCGAACAGCGTGCCGCTCAATCCGCTGATCGCGACGGGGCCGTTGCTGCCGACCTGGTACTGCAGCACCGTGCGGCCGGACAGATAGACGGCCGCGCCGGCGACCGACACCGCGGAGAAGGTCTGGTTGGCGTTGCCCGACGCGATCAGATCGGCGATCCGACCGCCCCAGCCGCTGGTCGCGCCTTCGGCGCCCGACGACTGCCACACCGACTGCTGGTCGTTGTGCGAGAAGAGCTTCGGCGGCAGCGGCACCGACGCGCTCTGGTACTGCGCCTTGGTCGTCGGAACGATCAGCGGCCCGACGTTGGCGACAACGGCGAGCTTGCCGCTGCCGTACAGCGTCGCCAGCGGCGCCAGTTCGTTCGGAACCGCGAAGCTGCGGCCGCCCTGCGCGGCGACCGCGCCGAGCGACGTGAGTTGCGCCGACGTGAGCGCGATGGTCGGCCGCGCCGCCGTGTACGCGTTGAACTCCGACGGGTCGAACGGCACGACCGTGTTGGTTTGGTCGTTGCCGCCGAACAGGAATACGCATACGAGCGCGCGATAGTCCTCCGCGGTCTGCGCCGCGGCGGCGCCGATGCCCGCGAGGTTGAGCGCGAGCGGCGTGGCACTGCCGAGCACCGACAGCGCGGAGGCGGTCTGCATGAACTGCCGGCGGCTGCTGTCGATCGGATGCGATTTGCGGGTCATGGCGGTCCTCATTCCTGGTCTTTCAGAGATTCCTGCGATTCGCGGTCGCGATGGCAGCGCCTGCCGGCCCTCGTCTCCTCGGCGCAGGCCGGGGCCCAAGTTCCGACGCCGCAAATTGGGTCCCGGCCTGCGCCGGGACGACGGTGCCGCGTCATTGAACGACCGCGCGTCATTTCTGGACGATGAATTCGGGCGATGCCAGCGCCAGGTAGATCGCGAGCTTGGCGCGGTTCAGCGACGCGTTCGTAGCGCTGGCCGGAATCGTCGCGACCGCGTCGCGGATCGCGGTGCGGGTCGCGTCGGTCATCTGGCCCGCGGTCAGCAGCAGCTTGACGCGGTCGACCAGTTGATCGGGGTTGCCGGCGAGCGCAACCTCCTGCGCATAGGCGGCGCGCACGTCGGTGCCGGTGCCGACACCGCTGTTGACCGCGTTGCGCATGAAGTTCAGATACCCGGCCACCGAGGTCTCGCCGGTGATCTGGAATTCCGGCGCGACCAGTCCGGCGCTTGCGATCACGGTCGACGGCGGCACGTAGCCGGGCCGATAGAAATTGAACACCGACGGCGAGCGCAGCGGGTTCTGCCCGAGCGCGGTCGATGGGTCCGCGACGTTGCGGATCGTGTAGTTGCCGCTGATCGAGGTCGCGCCGAACGCGCGCGCCCAGTTGGCGAGCCGGATCACCGGCTCGCGCAGCTTGCCCCAGGTCGGCTGCGCGGCAATGCTCGTGCTGCGCGCCTCGGAGTCGAGCAAAAGCGCGCGAATGATCGCCTTCATGTCGCCGCGCACGCCGGCGCCGTTGTCGGTGAACGCCGCCGCCACGCGCGCGACGTAGGCGGGCGACGGATTGCTGGTGACGAAGCGCTGGATCAGCTGCCGGCAGAAGAACGGCGCGGTGTTCGGATGGTTGAACAGCGTGTCGAGCGCGGTCTTCAGGCTCGGCAGCGCGGGCGTGTTCGCGGGGATCGTGACGCCGAGGAAGGTCTTGGCCGACGTCGAGTGGAACTGCGCATACGCCTGCATCGGCGTCACGTCGCGGTTCGGATCCGCGTTGCCGCCGAAGAAGCGCGTGTTCGTGGTGTCGGGGCCGGCCCAGCTGAAGCCGGTGAACACCTTGGCCAGCCCCTGCACGTCGGCGTTGCTGTAGGTCGGGATCGGGTTGCCGCTGCCGTCGCGCTTCAACGAGCCGTCGCTGTTGAGCTGGTACAGCCCGATCGTGAAGAGCTGCATCACCTCGCGCGCGTAGTTCTCGTCCGGCACGCGGCCGGTCGCGGGGTCTTCCTTCTGGTTGCGCAGCGCCGACAGGTACAGCCCCATGATCGGATGCAGGCTGACGGCCTCGATCAGGGCGCGGAAGTTGCCGAACGCGTGCGTTCCGAGCATGTCGAGGTAATCCGCCAGTCCGCGCGGGCGGTTGTTCACGTCGGCATTGGCCTGCGACACCACGAAGATCTGCGACAGCGCGAACGCCATTCTCTGGCGCAGCTGATCCTCGCCGGTGATCGCCTGCGTCCAGAACGTGTCCATCACGTGGTTGCGATAGGTGCTCTCGGGAGCGGCCGGGTCGCCGGCGGCGATCGCCTGTTCGAGATAGGTCCGGTGCAGCGCGCGCGGCTTGGCGAACTGATCGTCGATCCAGCCGCCGTAGCCGAGCGCGATCAGCGACTGAATCGTCGCATCCGTCGGCCCGAAGGTGGCCTGCGTCAGGAAGCGCGCCGCCTCGGCCTGCGAGATCGCCGGTGGCGGCGGTGGCGGTGCAGGCACGGGTGCCGGCGCGGGCGAATCGGATCCGCCGCCGCCGCACGCCGCCGCGGTGGCCGCGACGAACAGCAGCGCGGCGACATTCCGTTCCGTCGTCGTCGTTGCCGGCGAATCGTCTGCCAGCGTCGTCATGCCCGGTTCGGTTTCGTGTTCTTCCATCGGCCTCTCCTGCCTGCCGCGCGGCGCGGCGCATGACGGCGCAATGTGCCCGTCGCCCACGCGCGGCGGCAATCGTTGATACACGGTGTTACCCGCCTTACTCGCAGCGGGAATTCTGGCGATTGCGCAGCCGCGATGAACGCGCGGCGCGCCGCGAAACCGGTCGTCCGTTCGATGGACCTTAGAATTCCGGGATGAATCTGCTCGACTCGCTGAACCCGCAGCAACTCGCCGCGGTCACGCTCCCCAATCAACCCGCGCTGATCCTGGCCGGTGCCGGTTCGGGCAAGACGCGCGTGCTGACCACGCGCATCGCCTGGCTGATCCAGAGCGGGCAGGTGTCGCCGCAGGGCATCCTCGCGGTGACCTTCACCAACAAGGCGGCGAAGGAGATGCTGACGCGCATCTCGGCGATGCTGCCGATCAACGTGCGCGGCATGTGGGTGGGGACCTTCCACGGCCTGTGCAACCGGCTGCTGCGCGCGCATCATCGCGACGCGAATCTGCCGCAGACGTTCCAGATCCTCGACTCCGCCGATCAGCTGTCGGCGATCAAGCGGTTGCTGAAGGGCAACCAGATCGACGACGAGAAGTATCCGCCGCGCAACCTGCAGCTCTTCATCAACAGCGCGAAGGAGGCCGGCCTGCGCGCGAGCGCGGTCGAACTGTCGTCCGAGATGCGCGACGACTACAACCGAAAGTTCGTCGAGCTTTACTCGATGTACGACACGCAGTGCCAGCGCGAGGGGGTGGTCGACTTCGCCGAGCTGCTGCTGCGCTGCTACGAGCTGTTGCTGAAGAACGAGCCGCTGCGCACGCACTACCAGGAGCGCTTCCGCCACATCCTGGTCGACGAGTTCCAGGACACCAACGTGCTGCAGTACAAGTGGCTCAAGCTCCTGGCAGGCGTGCACAACGCGATCTTCGCGGTCGGCGACGACGACCAGTCGATCTACCGCTTCCGCGGTGCCAACGTCGGCAACATGGCCGATTTCGAGCGCGAGTTCCGCGTGCGCAACGTGGTGAAGCTGGAGCAGAACTACCGCTCGCACGGGCACATTCTCGATGCCGCCAACGCGCTGATCCGCCACAACGCGCAGCGGCTCGGCAAGAACCTGTGGACGGAGGCCGGCGAGGGCGAGAAGGTGCGCGTGTTCGAGGCCGGCAGCGACGGGCTCGAAGCCGCGTGGCTGGTCGACGAGGTGCGCGGCCTGATCGGCGAAGGGCACCTGCGCAGCGAGATCGCGGTGCTGTACCGCTCGAACGCGCAGTCGCGCGTGATCGAGCACGCGCTGTTCAACGCCGGCATCCCGTACCGCGTCTACGGCGGGCTGCGTTTCTTCGAGCGCGCCGAGATCAAGCACGCGCTCGCGTACCTGCGTCTGATCGAGAACCCGGCCGACGACACGGCGTTCCTGCGCGTGGTCAACTTTCCGCCGCGCGGAATCGGCGCGCGCACGCTGGAGCAGTTGCAGGATGCCGCGCGCGCGTCGAACCAGAGCCTGTACGCAGCGGTGGGGAGCCTGACCGGCAAGGCGGGCAGCAATCTCGGCGCGTTCGTCAAGCTGATCGACAGCCTGCGCTTCGAGACCGCGAACCTGCCGCTGAAGGAGATCGTCGCCGCGGTGATCGATCGCAGCGGCCTGATCGCGCACTTCAAGACGGAAAAGGAAGGGCAGGAGCGGGTCGAGAATCTGCAAGAACTGGTCAACGCCGCGGTCGGCTTCGCGGCCGAGGAGGGCTACGCGCAGGATGCGCCGGCCACGCAGGGCGAGACCGAGGCCGCGCTGCCGTCGCCGCTGGCGGCGTTCCTGTCGCACGCGTCGCTGGAGGCGGGCGAGAACCAGGCCGCAGAAGGCGCGGATGCGCTGCAGCTAATGACGGTGCACGCGGCCAAGGGACTCGAGTTCCACGCGGTGTTCATCACCGGGCTGGAGGAGGGCCTGTTCCCGCACGAGAACAGCGTGACCGAGATCGGCGGGCTCGAAGAAGAGCGGCGGCTGATGTACGTGGCGATCACGCGCGCGCGGCGTCGTCTGTACCTGTCGTTCGCGCAACAGCGGATGCTGCACGGCCAGACCCGCTACGGCATCAAGTCGCGCTTCATCGATGAGCTGCCCGAGGGCGTTCTCAAGTGGCTGACGCCGCGGCTGCGCGAGGGCGCGGGGCCGCGCCTTGGCCAGTGGCACGACGCGGGTGTCCGCCCCGCCGTGGCCGCGGCAGCGCCGCAGGTGCAAACGCGCAACGGCTACCGCATCGGCCAGACCGTGCGCCACGACCGCTTCGGCGAGGGCGTGATCATCAAGCTCGAAGGCTCCGGTTCGGACGCGCGCGCGAAGATCAACTTCGGTTCGCAGGGCATCAAGGAACTGCTGCTGTCGATCGCCAAGCTGCAGACTGCTTGAACGAGGCGAGGCGTCCGCCGAGCCTCGCCCCCTTTCGCTGCGCGAGCGGGGGTAGGGGGAGAGTGCCGTGGAACCTTGCCGAAAAGGCGAGCTTCGGCGAGGTCGTTCCGAGAGCCGAGACCTATTGAGTCTCGAAGACCGACTTGTACATCGGATAGAAGCTCGCCTGCACCAGCGTCATCAGCACCAGCGCCAGCGGCGCCAGCACGATCGACAGCGCCTGGCGCGACGAGAACAGCGACGAAACCACCATCACGACGACCGCACTGGACGCCATCATCATCAGGCTCACCACCACGCCATAGACGAGCAGCGCCGTCTTGTTGCGCCAGCACGCGACCACGCTGCCGAACATCGCCTTGCCCGGGGTCAGGCGATGCCAGCCGACCAGCACCGGCGCAAACCACATCAGCATCAGCACCGGCGTGTACAGCACCAGTTGCAGCACGAGCGCGTCGAGCGGGATGTCCTGGATCGACGCCGGCGCCTGTGCCGATTCCGGCCCGCCGAACAGCGCGCCGAGCGTGGCGACGATCAGCACCAGTCCGGCGTTGATCATGCCGAGCAGGAACATCGGCGTACGCACCTTGGCATCCTGGAACGGCTGCACGAACAGGTTGATCGTCGGCGCGCGCTTCGCGTCGACCTCGCGGCACGCGGCCAGCAGCGCGACGGTCGCGAACGGCGCCAGCACGCCCGAGATCGCGATGCCGATGAACGGGATCAGCGCCGGCACGAACAGCATCATCAGGTACACGACGACCATCGCCGACAGTCCGAGCGGCTGGCGGGCGAACAGTCGCCAGCCGTCGCGCAGCCACAGCGCGCCGGTGCCGGCCGAAACGGTCTTGATCAGCATGCAATCGATTCTATTGGTTGGGGGGTCAGACCCAGGGCAGTTCGGGATCGGCGATGCGCCGCTTCAGCGTGCGCTCGAACCGGCCCGGGTCGTGCGGCGTCAGCAGGTGTGCCACGCGCGGCAGGTGCTGGTCGTGCAGGCGCGAGATCCAGAACCGGAGCGCCGCGGCGCGCAGCACGGTGCGCCAGTGCTCCCGTTCCAGCTCGAGCAGCGGCCGCACAGTGTGGTACGCGCATAACAACGCGGCCGCACGTTCCATCACCAGCGCGCCGTCGCCGACCTCGACGCACCAGTCGTTGACCGCGACCGCGATGTCGAACAGCCAGATGCTGCAGCCGGCGAAGTAGAAGTCGATCACTCCACCAATCGCCGGCGCGCCGTGCTCATCTACGAACAGAACGTTGTCGCGGAAGAGATCGGCGTGGATCGGCCCGCTCGGCAGCTTCTCGAATGCGGGCGAGCGGAAGAAGCTGTCCTGGTGGATCACCTCTTCGGCCAGCGCGTGATACGTGCCGTCGTCGACAAACCGCTCGAGCTCCGGCAGCACGGTCTTCCACCAGCCGATGCCGCGCAGGTTCGGCTGGAAGCGCGGGAAGTCCTGCCCGGCGAGGTGCATCCTCGCGAGAAACTCGCCGACGCGTTCGCAGTGCGCCGCGGTCGGCGCCGCGACCGAACGCCCTGGCACGCGCGTGACGATCGCCGCCGGCTTGCCCTTCAGCTCCGAGATCAGCGATCCGCCGGCGTTCTCCTGCGGCGCCGGCACCGGCAGGGCGCGCCGCGCGAGGTGGCGCATCAGCTCGAGGTAGAAAGGGAGCTGGCGGAACGTCAGCCGCTCGAAGATCGTCAGCACGAACTCGCCGCGCGTGGTCGTGACGAAGTAGTTGGTGTTCTCGATACCGGTGGCGATGCCCTGGAACGACACCAGCTCGCCGAGCGCGTAGGAACGCAAAAGCTGCGCGATGTCTTCGCCGCCGATTGCGGTGAAGACGGCCATCAGCGCCGTCCGCGCACCGGGCCGCGCGCCCGTGTCACGAGTGGCAGCGGGTCGGTGATCCGGCGCTGCAACTCAGAACTCGAATTTCAGGAAGCGGGGGGTTGACAGCCCGCTGGCGAGATCCTGCGGCGACAGCGGCCGCTGGCCTTCGCGATTCTCGATCGTGTAGCTGTACGAGCGCCACGCCGGCGTCACGATGATCTCGCGTACGCGCGTGCCGACGCGGCGCTGTTCGATGCGGGTCTCGGGCAGCACTTCGTGCTTCGGTGGCGCGCGCTCCGCGGCTACGGCTTCCGCCGGTGGCGCCTCCGTGACCTTGGGCGCCGGTGCATCCTTGGCCAGCGGCGGCGGCGCGTCGAGCGGCTGCGCCTGCACCGTCCCGGCCAGCAGGGCGATGGCGACGAGGAGCGGCGCGCGTTTCATGGTTGCGATTATCGCGCGATCTGAAGGTGCCGTCGCCCCGGCGAGGGCCGGGGCCTGATTTCGACGCCGTAACCTGCCCCCGGCCCGCGCCGGAGCGACGAGGCGATGCTTGCGGTCACAGATACAGCAACTGCTCGCGCTCGGCCGGCGTCTGCGCGAAGCCGCGCTTCTCGTAGAAGTCGAAGATCGCGTCGACCACCGCGTCGCTGTCGTCGACGACCTGCATTAGGTCGAGGTCGTTTTCCGCGATCATGCCCTGCTCGACCAGCGCGCTCTTCATCCAGCTCAGCAGCCCGGCCCAGAATTCGGAGCCGACCAGCACGATGGGGATTCTGCGTCCCATCTTCGTCTGGATCAGCGTCAGCGCTTCGGTCAGTTCGTCGAGCGTGCCGAAGCCGCCCGGCATCACCACGTACGCGGCCGCGTACTTGACGAACGCCACCTTGCGCGCAAAAAAGTGGCGGAACCGCAGCGAGATGTCCTGGAACGGATTGCCGTGCTGCTCGAACGGCAGTTCGATGTTCAGGCCCACGGACGGCGAGCGGCCGTCGAAGGCGCCTTTGTTGGCGGCCTCCATCACCCCGGGGCCGCCGCCGCTGATGACCGCGAAGCCGGCGTCCGACAGCTTGCGCGCGATCTCGACTGTCTGCGTGTAAACGGGCGTACCGTCCCTTGCGCGTGCGCTGCCGAAGATCGACACCGCGGGACGGATTTCCGACAGACGTTCGGCGGCCTCGACGAACTCCGAGATAATCCCCCAGATCTGCCACGATTCGCGCGCCTTCTGGCTGGTCGCGCGTTCCGGCGTGGTCACCGCGCGCAGGCTGGGAATGTTTTTCTGACGATCGAGCATGGCTGACTCCGAAAAGACGTTGTTGCTGGTCGACGGCTCAAGCTACCTGTATCGCGCGTTTCATGCGCTGCCCGACCTGCGCACGGCGCGCGGCGAGCCGACCGGCGCGATTCGCGGCTTCATCTCGATGCTGAAGCTGTTGCGTGAACAGGTGCCGGCGGATTATCTCGCCTGCGTGTTCGATGCCAAGGGCAAGACCTTCCGCGACGAGATCTACCCGGAGTACAAGGCGCATCGCCCCGCCATGCCGGACGATCTGGCCGCGCAGATCGCGCCGATTTACGAGGCGGCCGAGGCGCTCGGCTGGCCGGTGCTTGAGATCGAGGGCATCGAAGCCGACGACGTGATTGGCACGCTCGCGCGCCACGCGCAAGCGCACGGCGTGCGGACCGTCGTGTCCACCGGCGACAAGGACCTCGCGCAACTGGTCAACGACCACGTCACGCTGGTCAACACGATGAGCAACGAAACGCTCGACGTCGCCGGTGTGATCAGGAAATTCGGCGTGCGGCCGGACCAGATCGTCGACTACCTGGCGCTGGTCGGCGATGCCGTCGACAACGTTCCGGGCGTGGAAAAGGTCGGGCCGAAGACCGCCGCCAAATGGCTGCAGCAGTATGGCTCGCTCGACGCGATCGTCGCCAACGCGGACAAGATCGGCGGCGTGGTGGGCGAGAACCTGCGCAAGGCGCTCGACTGGCTGCCGACCGCGAAAACGCTGGTCACCGTGAAGACCGACGGCGACCTGACCGCGCACCTGCCGCACTTCGATGCCTTGCGCGCGCGCGCGCCGGATGTTGCACGGCTGCGCGAGCTGTATACGCGGTGGGAGTTCAAGAGCTTCTTGAGGGAGTTGGGTGAAGACGTGAGCGCCCCTCACCCCAGCCCTCTCCCCGTGATCGAGGAGAGGGGGGAAGAGCCCTCTGTCCCGCATCAGCGGGAGGGGGCTGGGGGTGAGGGCAATTTGCCTCTGAAGTACGAAACCGTCGTCACGGAATCGCAGCTCGACGCCTGGCTGCGCAAGATCACCTCCGCTGCGCTCACCTGCATCGACACCGAGACCACTTCGCTCGACCCGATGAAGGCGAAACTCGTCGGCATATCGCTCTGTGTGCACGAATTCGAAGCGTGCTACATCCCGCTCGCGCATCGCTATCCCGGCGTGCCGCAACAGTTGTCGTTCGATGCCACGCTGGCGAAGCTCAAGCCGTGGCTCGAAAGCGATCAGCACAAGAAGGTTGGCCAGCACTTGAAGTACGACGCGCACGTGTTCGCCAATCACGGCGTGCGGCTGGCCGGCATCGCGCACGACACGCTGCTGCAGAGCTACGTGCTGGAAGCGCACCGCAACCACGACATGGACTCGCTGGCCGAGCGCCACCTCGGCCGCAAGACCATCACGTTCGAGCAGGTGTGCGGCAAGGGCGCCAACCAGATCGGTTTCGACGAGGTGGCGCTCGATCGCGCCACCGCCTACGCGGCAGAGGACGCCGAGGTCACGCTGGCGCTGCACCGCGCGCTGTGGCCGCGCATCGAGGAGCACCCGAAGCTCGCCTACATCTACCAGTCGATCGAGATTCCGGTATCGAAGATCCTGTTCGACATGGAGCGCACCGGCGTGCTGATCGACCGCGAGAAGCTCGCCAACCAGAGCGCCGAGCTCGGCCGCCGCATCAACGAGCTCGAAGCGCGCGCGCACGAGCTGGCGGGCCAGCCGTTCAACCTCGGCAGCCCGAAGCAGATCGGCGAATTGCTGTTCGGCAAACTGGGGCTGCCGGTGGTGAAGAAGACCGCGTCCGGCGCGCCGAGCACCGACGAGGAAGTGCTGGAGAAGCTCGCCACTGACTATCCGCTGCCGAAAGCGCTGCTCGAGCACCGCGCGCTGTCGAAACTGAAATCGACCTACTGCGACAAGCTGCCGGCGAGCATCGATCCGGCCACCGGGCGCGTGCACACCAGCTACGGGCAGGCGGTCGCGGTGACGGGTCGGCTGTCGTCGAGCGATCCGAACCTGCAGAACATCCCGATCCGCACGCCGGAAGGGCGGCGCATCCGCGAGGCGTTCATCGCGCCGGCGGGCAGCCTGATCGTCTCGGCTGATTACTCGCAGATCGAACTGCGCATCATGGCGCACATCAGCGGCGACGAGGGATTGCTGCGCGCATTCGCCGCCGGCGAAGACATCCACCGCGCGACCGCGAGCGAAGTCTTCGGCGTGCCGGTGGGCGAGGTGAGCAGCGAGCAGCGCCGCTATGCGAAGGTGATCAACTTCGGCCTGATCTACGGCATGAGCGCGTTCGGGCTGGCGTCGAACCTCGGCATCGAGCGCGACGCGGCGAAGAACTTCGTCGACCGCTACTTCACGCGCTATCCCGGCGTGAAGCAGTACATGGACCGCACGCGCGAGCTGGCCAAGCGCCAGGGCTATGTGGAGACGGTGTTCGGGCGCCGGCTGTGGCTGCCGGAGATCAATTCACCCAACGGCCCGCGCCGCGGCGCGGCGGAGCGCGCCGCGATCAACGCGCCGATGCAGGGCACCGCGGCCGACCTGATCAAGCTCGCGATGATCGCCGTGCACGACTGGCTGCTGCGCGACGGATTGCGCACGAAACTGGTGATGCAGGTCCACGACGAACTGGTCTTCGAGGTCCCCGAGTCGGAACTCGACCTCGTGCGCGAGCGCGTGCCGGTGCTGATGAGCGGCGTGGCGCAACTGAAGGTGCCGTTGCTGGCGCAGGTTGGCGTCGGGCGCAACTGGGACGAGGCGCATTGAACGCGGATCGAACGCCGGCGCCGACAAGAAGAACTTTCTCGTAACTTTCCGGGGAAGATGCGGCATGTCCGGAAAGCTCCCTCTCCCGCATCAGTGGGAGAGGGTTGGGCTGAGGGCCCAACTGTGAAACAAGCAAGACGTCGCCCCTCGGTAGCAATGGGCCGCGGACTGCCTTGCGTCCTCACAGAGTGCGCAGCTCCTCGCGCAGCACCCTGCATAGCATCTCCACCGTGACGGGGCGATCGCTCGACGCCTTGCCCTTGCTCGATGCGAGTACCTCGCGGAGTGCAGCATTGATCTTGGTCTGGTATCCCGTGCCCTGGGCCTCCGCCTTGGCGCGGAAGAACTTGATCACGTCGTCGTCCAGCATGATCGTGATGCGAGTCTTGCCCGGCGACGGAATGACTGCGCCCCGCTTGCTTTTGGAGAAGTCGTATTCCTTACGCATGGTGTGGCTCCGTTTCGCCGCGACTGGCCCTGCGCGCGGAGATCAGGCGCTTTCGATCGCCTCGCGGCGTGTGCGCAAAGATCAGCGCCCGACCCAGAACATCGATGCACCGCGTGAAGAACCGCCGCTCACCTTCAGCATCCGGGTCCTCGATCGTGACGGCCCTCGGATCACGGAGAGCCTGCTCGGCGTGAGCGAAGCCGACCTTGTGTTTCCCGGAGGTTGCTCTGCTCCCTGGCGGGGTCGAACTCGATCTTCACCGGCCGATCATGCATATTCGATGCATGTCGTCGGCCGCCCGCTGAGAAGGGATGACCTCAGGTGCCCGGCGACCCGAAGCGCGCAGGCGCCGGCGATTGGGGCGAATAGCGAACCGAACTGCGCGCGAAGCCCCGCAGTTCGGCGATCCGCTCGACCTGTTGGTTGCCCTGCGTCAGCGCCACGCTCGGTGCGCGAACGGACCGACGCGCCACAAGTACGCGTAACCGAGGGCCAGCATGGCTGCCGGGATCGCCCCGCCCAACAGGAAGGCGCTGATGCGGCGGGTTACCGGCGCGAAGAGTACCCAGAGATTGAGCAGGGCCGTCACCGCGAATGCGGCAGGAAAAAGTACCAGCGCCAGCACCATGCCCCTGCCGCCCACCGACGGTCCCTCTCCGGTCGTGGTAACCAATTTCAACCAGAACGCGAGCACGGAAACCAACAGCGGCGCGAGGATTCCGAATACCGACTTCGATGCCTTCGACAATGGCGGTCTTACGGCGGTGGTCGGACTGGACGAATCCACGGTTCATCCTCACTGCGCAGTTCAACGTTTGAGCTCACCTGCCGGCGGCAGCCGCGGGCTGACGCACGTCGGGTGCAACGAAGGGTCAAACTGCATTGCCCACCGGAAATGGCACTGTTGGCAAGTGCACTACTAACAGAAGCGGCCAGACCCGGCACCCGGTCTCCTTGGGAAAACGCTGTCCGCTGATGTCTGCCGGGGCAGCGCGCGGAGCGCTCAGACTGAGAATCCGAGTGCCCGCGGCGAACGTCCATGCAGATCGTCGCATGGCGATTTGCGCTATCGGGCCGGCATGCTTTCTTGCGGCCACCGACGCGCGACCTGCGCACCGCGTGGCTTCAATGAGATCCTGATGGCGGTCCGTGCGGTGTCTTCAGCAGTGCGCCGCCAGACTGCAGCGTCATCGCCACGGCTACGCGCGGCGAGAACTGTGGCGCTGCGCTTGACCGGCGTCGTGCTCTACGTCCGAATCCGATTGTGTGTTCGGCTGGTCAAGACGCGACCTGCTCGAACGAGAACTGCGGGAAGTCGGCCCTCTGGCGCGCATGTTCGATCGTGATCGCGCACAGATTTCCCTGTGTGTCGTACTCGACCAGCGTGTCTTCGTCGATGTCGCGCGTATCGGCCACGGTCGCGTTCTTCAGCTCGATGTAGAGCGTGTCGGTGTCGGCGAAGTGCTTGATCTTCATGGCCTGAAGCTCTGGTCGAAGCAAGCATTGTGGACTGCCGGACCCCTACAACGTCAGCGTCAACCCCGTCAGCAGGGCGCCCGGCACGCGGCTCGTCTCGACCGAGCGGCAGCCGTAGGTGCTGGCGTTCAGGATCCACTCGCTTTCGCGCGTCAGGCCCTCGAGGCGCGCGCCGAGCATGCGGTACAGCGTGTCGTCGAAGCGCATCACGGCGAGCGGCGCGGCGATCCGGCCGTGCTCGACCCAGAACGTTGCGAAGCGCGTCATCCCGGTCACGCGCGCGGACGGTCGGTCGGAGTAGTTCAGGTAGTGGAAGTTGCCGACGTAGATGCCGGTGTCGAGCGCGGCGAGCGCGTCGGACTGCGGCAGGTCGCCGGCCGCGAGTTCCATCGAGTGCATCGATTCGCCGTCGTCCGCGCCGTTTGGTTCGATTCCATATTCCCGCGCGGTGCGCGGCGACACCAGGCTGCCGGCGTGGCGGCCGGCGCGGATCAGATCGACCGCTGCGGGCCGCGGGAATCCCGCATCGTCGAACGCGGGCGCGAGTCCCCGCGCGGTGTGCTCGCGCAGCGTGACCTGCGGCGAGAGCTGCGCCTCGCCGTCGACCAGACGCTGCAGCACGCTTTGCTGGGTGCGCTGGTCCTTCTCCGACACGCCGCCCCAGTTGAGCATCCACAGCAGCTCGTCGAGCGCGGCCGGCGTGACGTACGCGCGGTAGTCGCCGGGCGCGATCGTCTTGACCGGGCGCGCCAGATGCGCGAGCTGCTCGCGCGCGGCGTCGATGCGGCGCGCGAGTTCCGCGCGCTCCCAGTCGGCGCCGGCGTAGTTGCACTTCACCGCCTTGTCGGCCGCGTGATAGACGGACCAGTCGAACAGGAACGAATCGACCGCGTGCCAGTTGCGCTGGCCGAGCGAATTGGCGAAGCCGCGGTACACCGGCCCGCTCGCGAACAGCCCGACGAGATCGAGCCCCCCGGCCGCGCGCACGATGTCGTCGATCGCCTGCGCCGGCGCGGGCAGTTTCCCTCCGCGCGCGTGGTCCGACGACTGCGCGTCGGTCGCGTACAGCAGGTAAGGATCTTCCGGCAGCGACGGCAGATCGGCGCGCATCGAGTCGATCGCGTGCGCGATCGCCGCGCGGTCCTGCTCTGCATTGCCCGTCAGCGCGAGCGTGACGCCGTCGTGGCGCTGGCCCTCGATCAGCGTCAGCGTCAGATACGCCTGCCGCACCGACAGCGGCTGGCGCACGCGGCCGCGGTTGAAGCGCACGAAGTTCGACGCCTCGCCGGAGAAGTTGGCAAGCAGCACTTCCTTGCCGGTGAGTTGCGCGATCGCGAAATCGGCGAGGTCGAAGAACAGATCCTTCATTCTTCCGCTCCGAACACGTCGACCCCGGTGAACTTGCACGCCGGGCTCGCATGGCCGACGCGGATCGTCTGGTTCGGCTCGCCCTTGCCGCAGTAGGGCGTGCCAAGGATCTCGTAGGTCGAGGCGTCGCCCACCATCGCGAGCGAGCGCCAGAACGTGGCCGAGATGCCGCGGTAGTTGGGATTGCGCACGACTTCAGCGAGCTTGCCGCCGCGGATGCGCTGACCCCACTCGCAGCCGAACTGGAACTTGTTGCGCGAATCGTCGATCGACCACGAGGTGTTGGTCTTCATCAGGATGCCGTCGTCGATCGACGCGATCATCGCGGCGAGGCTCGACGTGCCCGGTTCGATGTTCAGGTTGCTCATGCGGTCGATCGGCGGGCGGTTCCACGCGCTGGCGCGCGCGGTGGCCACGCCCTCGATGTCGGCGCGCACTGCGCGCGCGCGCTGCTGCGACACCGTGCCGCCGAGCGGACGCAGCAGGATGCCGTCGCGGATCAGGTACTCGCGCTGCGCGCGCGTGCCCTCGTCGTCGAAGGCGAAACTGGCGAGCTCGATCTCGCGCGTCGGATCGCAGGTGACGTTCAAGAGCTTCGAGCCGTACTGGTACGAGCCGAACATGTCGAGCGTGACGAAGCTCGTGCCCGCGTAGTTGCGCTCGTCGCCGAGGATGCGGTCGAGTTCCAGCGGGTGCCCGATCGACTCGTGGATCTGCAGCATCATCTGGTCCGGCATCAGAATCACGTCGAACCTGCCGCTCGGGCAGTTGGGCGCGGCCAGCAACTGCAGCGCTTCTTCGGCCGTGGCGCGGCCGCCGCCGACGAAGCCCGAGCGCTCGATGATCTCGAGCCCGCCCTGCTGGCAGAACCCGTTGCCGCGCCCGCCCCACGAGCGCGTCTGCGTGACGTGGCCGGCGTGCGCGACCACGTGCAGGCTCGGGATCGTCATGTCGAACTCCTGCAACGCCTCGCCGCCGTCGGCAGTGAGCTGCAGCGTGCGGGTGCGGATCGTCCACAGGCTCGCTTC
This sequence comes from Pseudomonadota bacterium, assembly GCA_029778535.1. Taxonomy (GTDB): domain Bacteria; phylum Pseudomonadota; class Gammaproteobacteria; order Burkholderiales; family Burkholderiaceae_F; genus JAKOQB01. Next base: position 95,378 of record JAKOQB010000005.1, read on the forward strand.
CCAGTCGACGATGCGCTCGTCGATCCTGCACGCGCGCGATTCGCGCATCAGAAGGTCAATGCGGTCGGCCTTGCTCCACGTGACGGGCCTGATCGTCGGCGACGCGTAGCGGCCGCGCGGTGCCGGCAGGCGCGGCGGCTGTCCGGCGAACACGCTGCGCCCCCTGGACAGGCGCGCCCACTCGGCCGCGCGCGCGATCGCGGCGCGCAGGCCGGCGTCGGACAGATCGCTGGTGGCGGCGTAGCCGAGCCCATCGCCATCGACCAGCGTGACCATCGCGCCGCGATCGACGAAGCTGGAGGTCGGTTCCGGCACGTCCTGACGCACCGCGGTCGTTTCGGAGGATTCCTCGACCACGCGCAGCGCGCAGTGGTCGGCCGCGGGCGCGAGCCGGCGGAAGCGTTGTGACAGGGTTTCGATGTCGAACGGCATCGTTGTTCCTTCGGGACCGCCGCGCGTCGCAGCGGGCAACAGAAGCGCCGACGCCTCTGGTGGAGGCGCGACACACATGAATCGGGGATGAACGGAATTCTAACGGCAGCGGCCGCGTCGAATAGCCGCGACGCCGTGCGGGTCGGCCGCCGGCGCGCCGATCGCAACTCGGCAGGAGGATCTGGATGGACGATGGAAGTGACGCGTTGCTGCCGCAGCGGCAGGAGTTTGATAGCCTGCGGCCGCCGCTCGAACTGACGCGGCGCGGCTTCGTGATGACCTCGCTCGCGGCCGGCTTTGCCGCCGCGGTGCTGCCCGTGCAGGCGCAAACGATGATCGTCACCGACACGCAGGGACTGACCGCCGGCGAAGTGAAGATCCCGGTCAAGGACGGCGAGATGCCCGCGTATCGCGCGCAGCCCGCCGGCAAGTCGAAGCTCGCGACCGTGCTCGTGGTGCAGGAGATCTTCGGCGTGCACGAGCACATCAGGGACGTCTGCCGGCGGCTGGCGAAGGCGGGCTATCTGGCGGTCGCGCCCGAGCTGTATGCGCGCCAAGGAGATCCGTCGAAGTACACCGACATTTCCAAGCTGGTCAGCGAGGTTGTCCGCAAGGTGCCCGACGCGCAGGTGATGAGCGATCTGGACGCGACCGCAGCGTGGGCCGCGAACAACGGTGGCGGCGGCAAGCTCGGCATCACCGGCTTCTGCTGGGGCGGCCGAACCACGCTGATGTACGCCGCGCACGACCCGAATGTGGCGGCGGCGGTCGCGTGGTACGGGCCGACGGCGCGCGCCTATCACACCGGCGACAAGACCGCGCTCGAGGTGGCAGGCAACATCAAGGCCGCGGTGCTCGGCCTGTACGGTGGCGACGACGGCGGCATACCGACGGACACCGTCGAAAAGCTGCGCGACGCACTGAAGGCCGCCGGCAATGCGAAGTCGGAATTCGTGATCTACCCGGGCACGCCGCACGCGTTCTTTGCCGACTATCGGCCGAGCTACCGCAAGGAGGCGGCCGAGGACGGCTGGAAACGGCTGCTGGCGTGGTTCGGCAGACACCTCGCCTGAGCGCGCCGGCGGCGGGGCATCGGCGCGGTGCGCGTCGGGGGCTTGACATGTTTGCTACCGTGGCCGCATGTCCGCGCTCGCCTGGATCGTGCTCGCCAACGTGCTGTCGACGATCGTGTCGATCAGCCTTGCCGCGCTGCTCAGCTTCCGCCTGCTGTCGGGGCTGGTCGACAAGCTCGTGTGCATGTCGGCCGGGCTGCTGCTGACGGTGGCCACCACGCACCTGCTGCCCGAGTCGTTCCACAGCGACGCCGATCCGTTCGTGCTCGGCTGGGTGCTGCTGGCCGGAATCATGGGCTTCTTCCTGCTGGAGAAGGTGGCGCTGATCCACCACACGCACCACCACGAGGGCGACACGCACCACCATCACCACGGGCACGACGCGGATGAGGCGCGCCGCGGCGGCTGGCCGATCCTGGTCGGCGACGCGTTCCACAACTTCGGCGACGGCGTGGTGATCGCCGCTGCGTTCCTGGTCGACGTGCACCTCGGCGTGACCGCGACGCTGGCGGTGATGGCGCACGAGATTCCGCACGAGGTCGGCGATTTCATGATCCTGCTGAACGCGGGATTTGCGAAGCGCAAGGCGTTCGTGTTCAACCTGATCTCGGGTCTATCCGCGGTCGCGGGCGGCGTGGTCGGCTACTTCGTGCTCGAAACGATGCAGGGCCTGCTGCCGTACGCGCTGCTGATCGCGGCGGCCAGTTTCATCTACATCGCGCTGTCGGACCTGCTGCCGGAGATGATGCGGCGCTCGTCGCTGCGCCGCTCGCTGCCCGAAGTGCTGCTGGTGCTGGCGGGTGTGGCGATCGGCGCGCTCGTCACCGGCGGCGGGCACTAGCCAGCCGCGCGCGGGCGCGCAGTTCCTGCACGGTCGCGAGCCGGTGCTCGCGGCAGATCAGCGCCGAGTCCTGCGCCGACAGCGGCTCGCCGGTCAGCGCGCAGCGGAAGGCATCCGCACCCTCGATGCGGAAGTGATCGCAGCTTCTGCACACGCCGAAGGTCAGGTTGCCGGTGCGCCGCTGCAGCTTGCGCAGCGCGCCGGTCATCGCCTCGTCGGCGGCGGCGATCTCATCCGGCGGCAGCGCTGCCAGCGCGGCGTTCCACTCGGAGAGGAAGCCGAGCGCGTTGAGCGCCTTGCGCCCGCGCGCGGTCAGCCCGAGGTGGATCACACGCCGATCCTTCTCGTCGGTGGTGCGCCAGATCAGCCCCTCGCGCAGCAGCAGTTGCAGGCTCTGTGACACCGTGCCCTTGGACGTGCCCAGATACTCGGTCAGCGCGATCGCGGTGTCGCTGTAGCGGTTGGCGCGCGCCAGATACGCGAGCGCCTGCAGGTGCACGAGCTGCAGCCCCAGTTCGGTTGCGCGCCGGCGCAGCTCGCCCTGCAGCAAACGGCCGATGCAGGCGGCCGTCTCGAGCAGGCGGGCGGCCGCGGGCGCGGGGTCGTCACGCATGGGCGCCATGGTAGCGGATCGAAACCGGTTTGACAAATGCGGCGCCGGTCGACACAATAGTTTCGTTTCGAAACCGAAACGACGACCCCATCCATTCATCGCTCAGAGGAGATCACGCATGAAGAAGCTCATCGTCGCCGTCGCCGCGCTCGGCACGCTCGCCGCCGCGTCCGCCGCCGACCCGAAGGTCGCCTATCCGAACGGCTTCCGCGACTGGCATCACGTGAAGTCGATGGTGATCAACAAGGGCCATCCGCTGTACGACGCGGTCGGTGGGATCCACCACATCTACGGCAACCCGAAGGCGATCCAGGGCTACAAGGCCGGCAACAAGTTCGCCGACGGGTCGGTGATCGTGTTCGACCTGTTCGAGGCGGTCGACAAGGACAACGCGATCGCCGAAGGCGCGCGCAAGGCGGTCGTCGTGATGGCGCGCGACGGCAAGAAGTTCGCCGCCACCGGCGGCTGGGGCTACGAGGTTTTCGACGCCAAGACGAAGAAGGGCACGCTCGACGCGAAGGGCGCCGCGGACTGCCACGCCTGCCACACGCAGATGAAGGATTCGGGCTTTGTGTTCAGCCGACTGCGCGACTGAAGCGAGGCGCGGCTAAGGCGTAGGGCCGGTGGCGACGGGGCGCGCGCGGTCGGCGACCCACTCGCTCCACGATCCCGGATAGATCGCCGCGCCCGGCAGGCCGGCGATCTCCAGCGCCAGGATCAGGTGGCATGCGGTGACGCCGGAGCCGCAGTAGGCGGCGATCTGCGTCGGCGCGCGGCCGTCGCGCAGTGCATCGAGCTCGGCGCGCAGCTCGCGCGGCGACTTGAACCGGCTTTCCGCAGGCGAGGTGAGGTTCGCCTGCCAGAAGCGGTTCACCGCGCCGGGGATGTGGCCCGCGACCGGATCGAGCGGCTCCTGTTCGCCGCGATAGCGCTCGGGCGCGCGCACGTCGACCAGCAGCAGGTTCGGATCGTTGCGCAACGACTGCACCGCGCCGGTGTCGAGCAGGCGCACCAGCGGATCGCGCGCTTCGAAATTGCCGCGCGCGCGCGCGGGTGCGTCCGTGCTCGCAAGGCCCGTTTCCGCGAGCCACGCCGGCCAGCCGCCGTCGAGCAGCGCGACCTTCGCGTGCCCGAGCCAGCGCGCCAGCCACCACAGCCGCGCGGCGAACGAACCGCCGTTGGCGTCGTAGGCGACGATCTGCGTGTCGTTGCCGATGCCCCAGTCGCGGAATCGCTGCACCAGCGCGTCGCGATCGGGCAGCGGATGGCGGCCGTTGCGGCCGGTCTTCGGACCCGACAGGTCGTCCTCGATGCGCGCGAACTGCGCGCTTGGAATATGTCCGGCCTGGTACTGCACCTGCCCGAGCGAGTGATCGGTCAGGTCATGGCGGCAATCGACCACGCACCAGTCCGCATCGGCCAGGTGCTGCTGCAGTTCCTGCACTGAAACGAGCGTCGTATGCATGATTCACACTCACCTGTCGACGTCGGATTCGATGGTTTCTTCCGCCGGCTGCGCGCGCCGCGATGATAGGATAGTCGCGATCGCGCCGCTGGCGACGATCAGCGCGATGCCGCCGTGTGTGCCGAGAAGCCAGTGGCGAGCACGCCGATCGGTCCGAGCGCCACGCCCATGGCGGCGAAGTAGAACACGATGCGACACTCCGGTTCACTCAGCTGACCGAGCTCCTTGACGTGCAGGAAGGCCAGCGCGGCCATCACGACCGAAGCCAGCCCCGCGAACGTGGCATTCGAATCGAAGCTCTCGAAGCTGGGCTGCGGCACCGGCAGCACGCCGGCAAACCCGGCCGCCACCGCGGCCACCATTTCCCACGGAGTGCGGCGCCCCGCTATCAGCGCGACGGCCACCGAGAACGCGGCCAGGAGCACCGCCGACGTGTAATTGAGCGTCATCGCAGCGCCCGGCGACAGCAGCGACGTCGCGCACAGCCGCAGCGCCAGCGACGCGGTGCCGACCGCGTCGCGCCGCAGGTGCAGACGGTCCGTGCGTGGCCAGCGTCTCTTGGCGCACGCGCCGACAGCGCGATGCCGATGCAGCCGAGCAGCCCGCGATAGAACACGAGCTCGTCCACCCCGTACTTGCGCGCGGCGAGCTTCACGCACACGCCCATCAGCGCGAACAGCGGCGTGGTGACTAGCATCCAGGGCGATTGCATCGGGCGCGCAGTGTTGCGAGCGGGCGCCGCGCACCTTGCCTCGGGCGCGATGCACGTGCCGCGCGCGGTCATCCCCGCTTTGTGTCGGCGGCCGTAAGTTCGCGCCGACCGCGGGCGACCCGCGCTCGCGAGCGAGATTCCGCAACCGCTTTTCGCCGCCGGCGATTTCGATCCGCCGCCACATGACCCATCTCGCTGGAGGGACGAACATGACGAACGAACCGAGAGAACGCTCGGCCGGACCGCGCAAGCGACGCGCTGTCACCGCAAGGTTGAAGGGGCGATCGTCCGGCACCGCGGCGCTGGTCCTCCTCGCCGCGCTGTGCGGCACGGCGGCCGCCGATAAAGGCGCCAGCCCCGCGCAGCTGCGGCGACACATCGACGCGCAGGTCGGCGGCATCCAGAAGCTGATGGTCCCGGCGCGCGACGAGGATCTGCCGCAGCCGCGGCTTGCGAACGGCAGCCCGGACCCATTCTTCCAGACCACCGAGACCAAGCGGTATCTCGGCAAGCAGCTCTTCCACGATCCGATCCGGACCGCACGGATCCTGCCGAACTTCGGCGGCGTGCTTGCCACCCGACAGACCGCGTCGTGCGGCAGTTGTCACCTAGGCGAATCGGCATCCAAGTCTGGCACGCTCCTGAACTTCGCCGTCGGCGGCGAAGGGCGGCACTACACCGACGCCGCGGGTAACTTCATCCCGCGCCGGCGGCCGCGCACAGACAATCTTCCGAGGCTACGGAACGCGGCACTCTTTCCCGGCGATGCGCTGGTCGATGAACTACCCACGCTGACGGACATCTACGAGTTCGCGGTGGGCAGTCCGGCGCGGGGCCGCAAGCTGCCGGATCCGGGTCGACTGCTGCGAACCGGCCGCCTCGACGCGCTGGACAGCGTCGCGCGCAATGCGCCCGGCGTGATCGGCGCCGCGTTCAACAATCGGCTGCTGCTGGGCGGGTTCGCCGGCGAGCCCGATGCTTCGCCCGGCGGACTGAACCCGTTCGGCCATCCGGCACAGGAAAGCGTTGCACTGCTTCTGCTCGACGCGCACCGGATGCTGGAGTTCCTGTCGGCCGAACTGCAGCAGATCGCGGTCTATCGCAAGCTCTTCCGCGACGCGTTTCCCGAGGAAGCTGCGCTGGCGCCGAACTGCACGCCGCTGACGCCGCCGGCGCCGGGAAGCTGCGATGCGCTGATCAACGACATCACCGTCCTGCGCGCGACGGCGACCTTCCTGCGTGCCACCGTGACGCGCAACACGCCGTGGGACCGGTTCCTGGCCGGTTCCAACGACGCGCTGACGGAAGGGCAGCGGCGCGGCGCGAGGCTCTTCTTCACCGCGGCCGACAAGGGTGGCGCGGGCTGCTACACGTGCCACAGCGGTCCGATGCTGAACAAGCAGGTCAACGATCCCGATGTGGCCGGCGTCGGCCGGTTCGTCGAGGAGAACTTCTACAACCTCGGGCTCGGCGACCATCCGCTGCAGGCGCTGAATCGCGTGGCGAGAAACGACCCGAATTTCCGCGACGACGGCAGACGGGAGATCACGGGCCGCGACAGCGATGCCTTCAAGTTCCGCGTCGTCACCCTGCGGCAACTGAAGGACGCGCGGTTCTTCTTCCACAGCGGAGCGTTCTCGAGCGTGAAGGAGGTAGTGCGGTACTTCAATGCCGGCGTGCCGCAGGACGCGCAGGCCGCTGCCGCGGGCACGCTGACGTCGCGCTTCACGTTCCCGCGCGGACCCGGAACGCCGCGCGGCCTGGGCCTGAGCGACCAGCAGATCGACGATCTGGCCGACTTCATCGAGAACGGCCTGTACGACTCCGCGTTCGTGCATTTCGACCCCAAATCGTCGACACAGATGTTCCAGTTGAGCGAGCGCGACGTCACGTACTCGAAGTATCGGCCAGATCTCGCGGCATTGGGCGCGGTCGACGGCCGTCCAGCCAGCGGGCGACCGCAGGACAACGACGACGCGCTGTCCCGGCGCGACATGGGCCTGGAATTCCTCGACGTCACCGCGCAGGCGCAGGCTTCGCCGGTGAACGCCGAGGATCGCGGCACCCGGCGCGAAGTCGTCTACCGCATCAGTAACAACGGCACGTCAGTTATCGACACGCACCTGCTGCTGATCGCACGCGGCCTGCCGCGTGACATCCGGCTGGAAAACGGCAGCGGCGTTACGAGCAGCGGTGACCCTTATCGGCGCGTATTCCTGCGCGACGGCGTGCTCCTGCCAGGCCAGAGCATCGTCGAACGGCTCGTATTCAAGCGGAGCTCGGCCGGCAAGCCGGTGAACTACAACCTCGTTCTGCTGTCGGGACAGGGCAACCCGTAACGCGCACGCAGGGCGGAGCGGTCGGCGCGGCACCGCCCGCGCACCCGGTTCCGGGTGCGCGGGCGCCGTCGCATCGGCGCCTCAAACGTGCAGCGACGCGAGCAGCGCGTCCGGCACGTCGATCCCGTCGCTGGGCGCCCGGCGGCGCAGCGCTTCCCGCCGCGTGCCGGGCAGGCGCACGCCGTCGTCCTTCAGCATCTCGGCGAGCAGCACTTCGATGCGATCGAAATAACCGTCGCCGGCCAGCGCGGACGGATCGATCACGACTGGACGCCTGGCCGATGCGCGGGCGGCTGCCCTCGGCCAAGAAGAAGCTCGATGCCTCGAAGCCGAAGTTGGCGCCGGTGAGCGCGGCGACCAGCAGTTCGATGATCAGCGCCAGCATCGCGCCCTTGGGGCTGCCGACGGCGACGACCGGCAGCATCGAGTCTTCCAGGCCGGCGGCCGGATCGGTGGTCGGATTGCCGTCGCGATCCAAAGCCCAGCCGAGCGGGATCGACTGGCCTGCCTTCGCCGCGGCCATCAGCTTGCCGCGCGCGACCTCGGACAGCGACAGATCGATCAGCAGCGGATCGGCACTATGGCGGGGAAAGACGGCGGCGATCGGGTCGGTGCCGAAGATCGGATGCTTCCCTCCCGCCGCGGGCATCGCGGCCGGCGAGTTGGAGAAGCCGAGCCCGACCATGCCGGCCGCCGCGACCGGTCGCAGGTGATCGACGATCACGCCGCCATGGTGGCTTTGCGTGACGCCGGCGAAACCGCCGCCGAATTGCCGCGCGCAGTCGATCGCGCGCGCGACCGCGAACTCGCAGGCGGGGAACGCGAAGCTTCCTGCGCGTCGACGAGCAGGGCGCCACCGCGGGTGGCGATCACGTGCGGCTGCGCGGCGCCGTTGACGCGGTCGTTCGCGAGGAGCTCGACGTACTGCGGCGACGCGCCCCAGCCCGTGCGACGACAGCCCCTGCGCTTCGGCGAGCACGAGTGCTGGTGCCGTCGACTGCGCCATTGCGCCGTTGGCGCCGGCGCGCTTGAGCTTGTCTGCGACGATCTGCTCGAGCCGTTCGACCGCAACGACCGCCATCGGCCTCAGGCCGACTCGTACAGCCTTGTGAGAACGAACTCGCGGTGCCCCAGCGCCTCGGCCGCGGTCAGCCGTCCGTTGGCGGTGCGCAGCATCATGTCGAGCAGCCTGTCGCCCGCCTGGTCGAGCGTGATCTCCCGCTGCAGCAGGCCCGAGGTGTCGACGTCGATGTGCTCGCTCATCAGCCGCACGGTGCGAGGGTTGGCGCACAGCTTGATCACGGGCAGGATCGGGTTGCCGATCACGTTGCCTTGGCCGGTGGGGAAGAAGTGCACCGCGAAGCCGCTCGCTGCGCACAGCGTGACCATTTCGGCCGCGGCCGACGACGAATCCATGAACCACAGCCCGGGATGGGTCGGCACTTCGGCCTTGTCGAGCACGCCGTCGATGGTGCACTTCTTGCCGATCTTCTGGATGTTGCCGAGCGCCTTTTCCTCGATCGTCGTGAGCCCCCCGGCGATGTTGCCCTTGGTCGGCTGCGAGTCGGACAGGTCCGAGGTCTTGTGGCGGTTGATCACGTCCTGGTAGCGGTTGAACATGAACATGAAGCGCTCGCGCACCGCGTCGTTGGCGCAGCGCGCGGCGACGATGTGCTCGCCGCCGGTCAGTTCCGTCGTCTCGCCGAAACACAGGTAGTTGCCGAGCGCGTGCAGCTTGTCGAACGCGTTGCCCACCGTCGGGTTCGCGCCGCAGCCCGACGTGGTGTCGCTCTCGCCGCACTTGGTCGACACCCACAGCTCGCGGATGCCGCACGGCTCGCGCTGCTTCTCGCTCGCCCACTGCACATACCCGCGCGCGACCTTGCTGGCACGCATGATCGTGTCGTGGTCGCCGTGGCCCTCGATGCCGAAGCCGGTCACCGGTTTGCCGGTGGTGGCGATGCCGTCGACGACCTTCTTCGTCCAGCCGTCCTCGATGCCGATCACGACCACCGCCGCCACGTTCGGATTGCAGCCGGCGCCGATCAGCGTGCGGAAGTGCAGTTCCAGATCGGCGCCGAACTGCAGCCGGCCGTAGGGGTGCGGGATCGCGAGCGCGCCCTTGATGTTGTGCGCGACCGCTTCGGCCGCGGCGTTCGACAGGTCGTCGAGCGGCAGGATGACCACGTGGTTGCGCACGCCGACGCGGCCGTTCTCGCGCCGGTAGCCGAGGAAAGTCGTGTCCTTGGAGACGATTGCCATGGCGTCGTTCCTCCTACCAGCGCTTGGTCTTGATGTTGTGCACGTGCGCGTGCTCGCCGGCCTTGATCGGCGCCACCACGCGGCCCATGTCGATGCCGTACTTCCACGCCGTATCGCCCGGCTGCATGTCGGCGAGCGCGACCTTGTGGCCGATCGGGATGTCCTGGCGCGCCTGCACGGTCAGCGTCCTGTCCTCGTCCATGATCCAGCCGGTAAGCTGCATGCCGGCCTTCACCCCCTCGACCACCACCACGGCGACCGTGTCCTTGCGGTCGTGCAGTACGAAATGAATCATCGCGTCCTCCGCCGTTGCCGATGGCGGCGACTGTAGGCAGCGCCCAACGCACTGTCAAACAAGTCATATGAATCACTTGCATGACGGGAGCGGCGGCGCCACAATCGCCGCATGCCGACCGCCGTCACCGCGCGCAACCACGCGACCGCCGCGCCGCCGCGCCGCGCGTCCGCCTTCCGCGCGATCGCGCCGGAGGCCGCGGAAATGCCGCTGTACCGCGTCGTCAAGCGCGCGCTGCTGCAGGCGATCGAGGACGGCACCTACCCGCCCGGCGCCGCGCTGCCGAACGAAACCGCGCTGGCGGCGACCTTCGGCGTGTCGATCGGCACGCTGCGGCACGCGGTCGACGAGCTGGCGGCCGACCATATCCTGGTGCGCCGGCAGGGGCGCGGCACGTTCGTCGCCAGCCACAATGCCGACCGCTCCGTGTTCCAGTTCTTCCACATCGAGCGCGCCGACGGGCTGCGCGAGGCGCCGACGGTCGAACTGCTCGGCTTCGAGCGCGCGCGGCTGGACGAAGACGCCGCGCAGGCGCTCGGCGCCCCGGCCGGTGAGGCGTGCTTCGCGATCGAGACGCGACTCGCGCTGCAGGGTCGCGCGGTGGCGTACGACCGGATCGTGATCCCGGCCGCGCTGTTCCGCGGTCTGACGGAGAAGCGCCTGCGCGACCGGCCGAGCACGATCTATCACCTGTACCAGACCGAGTTCGGCATCACGGTCGTGCGCGCGCATGAGCGATTGCGCGCAATCAGCGCCGACCGTACGGTGGCGCGCGTGCTCGGCCTGCCCCATGGCGCGCCGGTGCTGCAGGTGCGCCGCACGGCGCTCACCTTCGGCGACAAGCCGGTCGAGCACCGGGTGTCGACCGTGAACACTTCGCACCACGACTACGTGAATCTGCTGACGAGGCCGATATGAGTGGCATCAAGCTGGCGCGCGCGCTCGAAGCGGCGCAGACCGCCGTGCGCGCGGCGGGGAGGTTCCTGCAGGACAGCCGCGCGCGGATCGGCAAGGCTGCGCTCGAGCACAAGGCGCCGGCCGAGGTGGCGAGCGCGATCGAACGCGAGGCCGAGGCGCTGATCCGCTCCCGCATCAGCGCGGTGTTCCCTGAGCACGGTTTCATCGGCACCGAGATCGGCGGCGTCTTTGACGCGCGACGCGCGCAGTGGCTGATCGACGCGATCGACGGCATCGCCAATTACACGCGCGGGTATCCGCAGTACTCGGTATCGCTGGCGCTGCAGCACCAGGGCGAGGTCGTGCTGGGCGCGATCTACGACCCCAATCGCGACGAACTGTTCACCGCCACGCGCGGGCAGGGCGCCTACTGCAACGGCGTGCGCGTGGCGTGCAGCCGGCGCGCGGTGCCGCTCGAGGCGCTCGCCGCCACCGCGTTTCCACCACCGGAGTCGACGCGGCTGCCGCAGTTCCTGGGCGAGCTGGCGCGGATGGCCGCCGGCTTCGGCGAACTGCGCCGCTCCGGCGCGCTGGCGCTCGACCTCGCGTACCTCGCCGCGGGCCGCGTCGACGCCTTCTGGGCGCACGATATCGGCGCGTGGGACGCCGCCGCTGCGATCGTGCTGCTGCGCGAGGCAGGCGCGCGCTGCGAGGCACTCGACCGCGCTCCGCTGCTCACCGCGCGCTCGCTGCTCGCCGCCGCGCCCGCGCTGCTGGCGCCGACGCGCGCACTGCTGGCCGGAACGCCTTGACGAGGTGTGCCGGCCGTACAATCGGCTGATGGCGAAATCGACACCGAAACCGGTCGCGGAGCTCAGCTTCGAGCAGGCGCTCGATGAACTCGATGCGCTGGTGCGGCGGATGGAAGCGGGCGAACTGTCGCTCGAGGACTCGATTGCGGCCTACCGGCGCGGCGCCGAGCTGGCGAAGTTCTGCCAGTCCAAGCTCGCGGCCGCCGAGCAGGAAATCCGGAAGCTCGACGGCGAGCTGCTGGTGCCGCTGAATCCCGAGGAACTGCGGGGCAGTCAGTAGACGATGCACGCGGCGGCAAAGCAGGCGAGCGCGCCGGTCGAGCGCGCCCAACAGGAGTTCGGCGCCTGGATCGCGGAGCGGGTGGCGCGCTTCGAGCGCGCTGCCGATGCGCAACTGCCGCCGCCGACGGTCGCCCCGCAGCGCCTGCACGAGGCGATGCGCTACGCGGTGTTGGGCGGCGGCAAGCGCGTGCGTCCGCTGCTGGTGTACGCCGCGGGCGAAGTCACCGGCGCGCCGCTCGCCGCGCTCGACGCCGCCGCGCTCGCCGCCGAGTATGTCCACGTCTACTCGCTGATCCACGACGACCTGCCGTGCATGGACGACGACGTGCTGCGACGGGGCAAGCCGACGGTGCACGTCGCATTCGACGAGGCCACCGCGATGCTCGCCGGCGACGGCCTGCAGGCCGAGGCGTTCAAGGTGCTCGCCGACGTCGATCTGCCCGACCGCGCGCGCGCCACGCTGATGCGCGAACTGGCGCACGCGGCGTCGACCGAGGGCATGTGCGGCGGGCAGGCGCTGGACCTGGCCGCGGTGGGACGCACGCTGACGCTCGACCAGCTCGAACAGATGCACCGGATGAAGACCGGCGCGCTGCTGCTCGCCGCGGTACGCATGGGCGCGCACGCGGGGCCGCTCGAAACGGCAACCGCCGCCGCGCTCGACGGCTACGGCCGCGCAATCGGGCTGGCGTTCCAGGTCGTCGACGACGTGCTCGACGTGGAGAGCGACTCGCACGCACTCGGCAAGACCGCGGGCAAGGACGCGCGGCAGGGCAAGCCCACCTACGTGTCCACGCTCGGCCTGGCGCTGGCCAAGCAGTGGGCGCAAACGCTGTGGGGCAGGGCGCACGCGGCGCTCGACGCGTTGCCGGCAGCGGCGGCGGCGCGTGCGCTGCGTCTGCGACAATTGGCCGACTACATCGTCGTGCGCTCGTCCTGAGGCGCGGCGGCATCCATGTACGACCTGCTCGCCACGATCCGCGCGCCCGCCGACCTGCGCAAGCTCGACGGCGAGAAGCTGCAACGCCTGGCCGAAGAGCTGCGCGCGTTCGTTCTCGACTCGGTGTCGAAGACCGGCGGGCACCTGTCGTCGAACCTCGGCACGGTGGAGCTGACGATCGCGCTGCATTACGTGTTTGACACACCGCGCGACCGCATCGTGTGGGATGTCGGCCACCAGACGTACGCGCACAAGATCCTGACTGGCCGCCGCGAGGCGATGAAGACGCTGCGGCAGTTCGGCGGCATCTCCGGCTTTCCCCGCCGCGGCGAATCGGAGTACGACGCGTTCGGCACCGCGCATTCGTCGACGTCGATCTCGGCCGCGCTCGGCATGGCCGTGGCGGCGCGCGCAACCGGCAATAAGCGCCACAACATCGCGGTGATCGGCGACGGTGCGCTCTCCGGCGGCATGGCGTTCGAGGCACTGAACAACGCCGGCGTGATCGAGGGCATCCGCCTGCTGGTGATCCTGAACGACAACGACATGTCGATTTCGCCTGCGGTCGGCGCAATGAATCGTTACCTCGCGCGGCTGATGAGCGGCAAGTTCTACGCGGCGGCGCGCCAGGCCGGCAAGCAGGTGCTGAAGAATTTCCCGCCGGTGCTGGAGCTGGCGCGACGCATCGAGGAGCACGCCAAGGGCATGGTGGTGCCGGCCACGCTGTTCGAGGAGTTCGGCTTCAACTACATCGGCCCGATCGACGGCCACGATCTGGACTCGCTGATCCCGACGCTGCAGAACATCAAGCAGTTCACCGGCCCGCAGTTCCTGCACGTGGTCACGCGCAAGGGGCAGGGCTACAAGCTCGCCGAGGCCGACCCGGTGCTGTATCACGGCCCAGGCAAGTTCGATCCGACGCAGGGCATCCGACCCGCCGCGCCGAGCAAGCCGACCTACACGCAGGTCTTCGGCGACTGGCTGTGCGACATGGCGCAGGCCGATACGCGGCTGGTCGGCATAACGCCGGCGATGCGCGAGGGCTCGGGCATGGTGCGCTTCGAGCAGGAACACCCTGACCGCTACTTCGATGTCGGCATCGCCGAGCAGCACGCGGTGACGTTTGCCGCCGGACTCGCCGCGGAGGGCATGAAGCCGGTGGTGGCGATCTACTCGACCTTCCTGCAGCGCGGTTACGACCAGTTGATCCACGACGTGGCGATCCAGAATCTGCCGGTGCTGTTCGCACTCGACCGCGGCGGGCTGGTCGGCGCCGACGGCGCCACCCATCACGGCGCGTTCGACCTGTCGTACCTGCGCTGCATTCCGAACATCGCGGTGATCGCGCCTTCGGACGAGAACGAATGCCGGCGGCTGCTGACCACCGCGTTCCAGCACCACGGCCCGGCCGCGGTGCGCTATCCGCGCGGTGCGGGGATCGGCGCGCCGATCGAACGAGAATTGCGCGGGCTGCCGTTCGGCCAGGCCGAGGTGCGGCGCGAATCGTCCGCGCGCACCGGCAGCCGGATCGCGATCCTCGCGTTCGGTCCGGTGCTGCATGCGGCGCTCGCGGCCGCCGCGAAGTTCGACGCCACGGTGGTCGACATGCGCTTCGTCAAGCCGCTCGACCTCGAATTGCTCGAGCGTGTCGCGCGCACGCACGACGCGCTGGTGACAGTCGAGGAGAACGTCGTGAAGGGCGGCGCCGGTTCCGGCTGCGCCGAGGCGCTGGCGGAACTGGGAATCGTCAGGCCGATCCTGCACCTGGGCCTGCCCGATCAGTTCGTCGACCACGGCGATCCGGCGCGGCTGGTGGCGAGCGTCGGGCTCGATGCGATCGGCATCGAGCAGTCGATCCGCATCCGCTTTGGCGACTTGCAGGCGCAGCCGCGGCTGGTCAAGTCGGCTTGAATGCGCGATCGGCGAGAGGTCGCGGAGCCTGAGGCTCCGTCGTTCCCGCGCAAGCGGGAACCCAGCGACTTTCCGTCGAACGTCACGGGATCCCCGCTGGAGCCTGCCCCCGACTCCGATCGGGGGCGGGGATGACGCCATCTGTGCCGGCGGCACTTCGAGACGTTGGACATGAAACCGGTTGCCGTATTCCAGCACTCGCCCGACGCCGGCCCGGGCTACTTCGCCGACTGGCTCGCCGCGCAGAGCATTCCGATGCAGTTCGTCCGCATCGACCGCGGCGACGTCGTGCCGGCGCGCGCGGACGGATTCAGCGGACTGTGTTTGCTGGGCGGACCGATGAGCGTCAACGATCCGCTGCCGTGGATCGATGACGAACTGCGGCTGATCCGCGACGCCGACGCGCGCCGCGTGCCGGTGATCGGCCATTGCCTCGGCGGACAACTGCTCGCCAGGGCGCTCGGCGGCGCGGTGGCGCGCAATCCGGTGAAGGAGATCGGCTGGGGACGGCTGCGCGTGACCGACGTGGCAGTCGCGCGCGACTGGCTCGGCGCCGACGCGCCGGAGGCCCCGGAGTTCTTCCAGTGGCACGGCGACACGTTTTCGCTGCCGCCGGGCGCGGTGAACTTCCTCGCCAGCGATCTGTGCCAGCACCAGGCGTTCGTGATCGAGCGCGACGGCTGCGCGCACCTCGGCGTGCAGTTTCACTGCGAGATGACGCCGGCGCTGGTGCGGGACTGGGCCACCGACCCTGAAGGCATCGCGGAGATCGACGCGGAACGCCGGTCGACCGGCGGCCCCGGTGTCTGCGATGCCGTCGCGATGCTGCGCGATGTCGAGGCGCGTGCGCGGCGGATGAACGCACTGGCCGCACGGCTGTACGCACGCTGGGCGACCGGGCTGACACGTTAGCCGGAACGCGCCGCCCTACTCACGGTGCGAGCCGGCACGGGCCAGCCCGCGCATCCGGGATCGCCGCGGCCGATGGCTTCGTTGCGGGTGTGGATACGGAAGGACTATGTTTCGTCGCCCTGGAACTGAACGCGCAGGAGAAAACGATGGCGCTGCGAATGGGCGACGACGCACCCGACTTCGCCGCCGAGACGACCGAAGGACCGATCCGCTTTCACGAATGGATCGGCGACCACTGGGCAATCCTGTTCTCGCATCCGAAGGACTTCACGCCGGTGTGCACGACCGGGCTTGGCTACATGGCCGGGCTGAAGAAGGAGTTCGACCGGCGCAACACGAAGATCATCGGCCTCAGTATCGACGCGGTCGGCGATCACACGCGCCGGGCCAAGGACATCGAAGACGTGACCGGGCACAAGCCCAACTATCCGCTGATCGGCGATCCGGAGCTGAAGGTTGCGAAGCTGTACGACCTGATCCATCCGAACGCGAGCGGCCCGGCATCGGCGCGCACGCCGCAGGACAACGCGACGATCCGCTCGGTATTCATCATCGGCCCCGACAGGAAGATCAAGCTGATCCTGACCTATCCGATGTCGGTCGGGCGCAACTTCGACGAGGTGCTGCGCGCGCTCGACGCGCTGCAGCTGTCCGCAAGGCATCGCATCGCCACGCCGGTGAACTGGAAGCCGGGCGACGAGGTGATCATCCAGAACTGGGTGCCCGACGGCGAAGCGAAGGCGGTGTTTCCGAAGGGCTGGCGCACGGTGAAGCCGTACATGCGCGTCACGCAACTGCAGCAGTAGCCGGGCGACGCGACCGGTGCCCCGATGAGTGAACAACCTGCAAGCGAGCAGTCCGACGCCGGGCCCGACCTGACGCAGGGCGTCGCCGCCGACGCATTGGCCGACGGCGGGATGCTCGCCGGCCATGTCGGCGACGATGCGGTCGTGCTCGCGCGCCGCGGCGGCGAGTTCTTCGCGCTGGCCGCCGCCTGCACGCACTACCACGGTCCGCTCGCCGAAGGCGTGATCGTCGGCGACACCCTCCGCTGCCCGTGGCATCACGCGTGTTTCGACCTGCGCACGGGCGAAGCCGTGCGCGCGCCCGCGCTCGCCCCGATCGCGTGCTGGGCGACCGAACTGCGCGACGGCACCGTGTACGTGCGCGCGCCGGCCGCACCGCGAACAGCGGCGCGCGTTGTGCGCGGCAACGATGCGCCACGCCGGATCGTGATCGTCGGCGGCGGTGCCGCGGGCTTCGCCGCGGCGGAGATGCTGCGGAGGCAGGGCTACGACGGCAGCCTCGTGATGGTGAGCGACGACGATGCGGCACCCGTCGATCGGCCCAATCTGTCGAAGGACTACCTGGCGGGCAACGCGCCGGAAGAGTGGATACCGCTGCGCGCAGCGCAGTTCTATGCGGACCAGCGGATCGACCTGCGCTTGAAGACGCCGGTGACCGGCATCGATGCGAAGGCGCGCGAGGTCGTGCTCGCCGGCGGCAGCCGGCTCGCGTACGACCGGCTGCTGCTCGCCACCGGCGCCGAGCCGGTGCGATTGCCGCTGCCGGGGTTCGACCTTCCGCACGTTTTCACGCTGCGCACGCTCGCTGATTGCCGCGCGATCATCGCGCGCGCGGCGCAGGCGCGGTGCGCGGTCGTGCTCGGTGCGAGCTTCATCGGGCTCGAAGTCGCGGCCTCGCTGCGCACCCGCGGGCTCGAGGTGCACGTCGTGGCGCCGGAGGCGCGCCCGATGGAACGCGTGCTCGGCCCGCAGCTCGGCGATTTCTTGCGCCGGCTGCACGAAGAGCACGGCGTGATCTTCCACCTGCAGGACACGGCAGCCGCGCTCGACGCGCAGCGCGTGCAGCTCGCAAGCGGCGGCGCGATCGACGCGGAGCTGGTCGTCGCCGGCGTCGGCGTGCGGCCGCGCGTCGCGCTTGCCGAGCGGGCGGGGCTCGCGATCGACCGCGGGGTGACCGTCGACGCCCATCTCGAAGCCGGCGCGCCGGGAATCTTCGCCGCCGGAGACATCGCGCGCTGGCCCGATGCGCGCAGCGGCGATGCAATCCGCGTCGAGCACTGGGTCGTCGCGCAGCGCCAAGGACAAACCGCGGCCCGCAACATGCTCGGCGCGCGGGAGAAATTCGACGCGGTGCCGTTCTTCTGGAGCCAGCACTACGACGTGCCGATCAACTACGTCGGCCACGCCGAGCGCTGGGACGAGATCGAGATCGACGGCGACATCGCCGCGCGCGACTGCCTGCTGCGCTTCCGGCGCGCCGGCCGCGTGCTCGCGGTTGCGTCGATCTATCGCGACCGCGACAGCCTGTTCGCCGAAGCCGAACTGGAGCGTGGGGCGTCGTAGCCGCGCGCACGCGGTTCATATAATCGGCGCGTGCCGCTGCAACTCGTCGAAAACGCGTCGCTCAAGCCGTACAACTCGTTCGGGGTCGACGCGCGCGCCGCGTTCCTCGCGCGCGTCGCGTCCGACGAGCAACTGGCCGAGCTCGAGTCGCTGCCGGCGGTAGCGGGGCTGCCGCGGCTGATCCTCGGCGGCGGCAGCAACCTGCTGTTCACCGGCGATGTTGAAGGCGTGGTGGTGAAAATCGAAATTCCCGGCCTTGCCGAACTCGAACCGAGCGACACGCACTGGCGCATCGAGGTCGGCGCCGGCGAGAACTGGCACGCGACGGTCGAGCGGCTGCTGGCGCTGGATCGCCCGGGGCTGGAGAACCTGGCGCTGATTCCCGGACAGGCGGGCGCGGCGCCGATCCAGAACATCGGCGCGTACGGGATCGAGCTGGCGGAACGCTTCGAGTCGCTGCGCGCGTGGGACGTGTCGCAGCGGCGCGTGGTCCAGATGTCGCTCGCCGACTGCAACTTCGGCTATCGCGACAGCGTGTTCAAGCACGCGCTTGCCGGCGCCCGCGTGATCACGGGCGTGACCCTCGCGTTGCCCAGGCAATGGCAGCCGGTGACGAGCTATGTCGACGTCGCGAGCGAATTGAAGGCGCGCGCGCTGACGCGGCCGACCGCGCGCGACATCTTCGACGCGGTGGTGGCGATCCGGTGCCGCAAGCTGCCCGACCCTGTGCTGATCGGCAATGCCGGCAGCTTCTTCAAGAACCCGGTGGTCGCGCGGGAGAAGCTGAATGAACTGCTGCAGCACTTTCCGTCGCTGGTCAGCTACCCGATGCCGGGCGGCCGCTTCAAGCTCGCCGCGGGCTGGTTGATCGACGCCGCGGGGCTGAAGGGCGCCACGCGCGGCCGCGCCGGCGTGTACGAGAAGCAGGCGCTGGTGCTCGTCAATCGCGGCGGCGCCACCGGCCGCGAGATTCTCGCGCTCGCGCGCGAGGTGCAGGAGAAAGTCGCGGCGAAGTTCGGCGTGCTGCTGGAACCGGAGCCGGTGATCGTCTGAACTGCCGGTCGGCGGCGCTCAATCCTTCTCGATACGCAGCAGCGCGCCCCCGCCGCTCGGCAGCAGACCCGCCTTGGTGTAGACGATCAGCTTGTCGCGCGTGTCGGCGATGTCGAGGTTGCGCATCGTGAGCTGGCCGATGCGGTCCTGCGGCGAGAAGCTCGACTCGCCTTTCTCCATGGTCAGCCGCTCGGGCTTGTAGGTGAGGTTCGGCGAAGTCGTGTTCAGGATCGAGTAGTCGTTGCCGCGCCGCAGTTCGAGCGTCACTTCGCCGGTGATCGCGCGCGCGACCCAGCGCTGCGCGGATTCGCGCAGCATCACCGCCTGCGGGTCGAACCAGCGGCCCTGGTAGAGCAGCCGCCCGAGCTTGCGGCCGTTGTCGCGGTACTGCTCGATCGTGTCCTCGTTGTGGATGCCGGTCACCAGCCGCTCGTAGGCGATGAAGAGCAGCGCCATTCCCGGCGCCTCGTAGATGCCGCAGCTCTTGGCTTCGATGATGCGGTTCTCGATCTGGTCCGACATGCCCAGCCCGTGGCGGCCGCCGATGCGGTTGGCCTCGGCCATCAGCTCGACGGGATTGGCGAACTCGGCGCCGTTCAACGCGACCGGCTGGCCATCCTCGAAGCGCACCGTCACCTCCTCGCACTTGACCGTGACGTCGTCGCGCCAGAACGCCACGCCCATGATCGGCTGCACGATGCGGATGCTGCTGTCGAGCCGCTCGAGGTCCTTCGCCTCGTGCGTGGCGCCGAGCATGTTGGAGTCGGTCGAGTACGCCTTCTCCACGCTCATCTTGTAATCGAAGCCGTGCGCGATCAGGAACTCGCTCATTTCCTTGCGGCCGCCCAGTTCGTCGATGAATGACTGGTCGAGCCACGGCTTGTAGATCTTCAAGGCCGGGTTGGCGAGCAACCCGTAGCGGTAGAAGCGCTCGATGTCGTTGCCCTTGAAGGTGCTGCCGTCGCCCCAGATGTGGACGTCGTCCTCCTTCATCGCGGCGACCAGCATCGTGCCGGTGACCGCGCGGCCGATCGGCGTGGTGTTGAAGTAGGTGGCGCCGGCGGTCGAGATGTGGAACGCGCCGCACTGGAGCGCGGCGATGCCTTCGTTGACGAGCTGCGCGCGGCAGTCGATCAGGCGGGCCTTCTGCGCGCCGTACTGCAGCGCGCGGCGCGGAATGTCGTCATGGTCCGGCTCGTCGGGCTGACCGAGGTTGGCGGTGTATGCGTAGGGAATCGCGCCCTTGTTGCGCATCCACAGCAACGCGGCGCTGGTGTCGAGCCCGCCGGAGAAAGCGATGCCGACCCTGTGCCCGGTCGGAAGTGACTGCAGGATGTTGGCCATGGCGCGATTCTATGCCGGCTCGCTCAATCGACCCTCGTCCCGCTGCGCGCGATCACCGGCGCCCAGCGTTCGCGCTCGGCGCGCATGAACGCGGCGAACTGCGCGGGGCCGCCGCCGGCGACGTCCCAGCCGGCCGCCTCGATGCGCGTCTTCACGTCGTTCGCCTGCAGGATCGCGTTGATCTCGCGGTTCAGCCGTTCGATCACGTCGCGCGGTGTGCCGGCGGGCGCGACGAAGCCGTTCCAAGCGATCGCCTCGAAGCCGGGGAAGCCGCTTTCGGCGATCGTCGGCAGCTCCTTCATCGGCGCCCAGCGCGTTGCGCTCGTCACCGCGAGCGGCCGGATCTTCTTCGCATCGATCAGCGGCAGCAGCGACGTCGGATTGCTCATGATCGCCTGCACGTCGCCCGCCGCCGCGGCCTGTGCCGCCGGCGGCGCGCCGTTGTAGGGGATGTGCACGAGATGGAGATTCGCTTGCGCCTTCAGCAGCTCCATCGCCAGATGCGACGAACTGCCGTTGCCGATCGATGCATAGTTGAGCTGCCCCGGCCGCGCGCGCACGTACTGAACGAACTCGGCGAAGTTCGCCACCGGCAGCGCGCCGTTGACGGCGAGCAGGTTCGGCGCGGTGCCGACCAGCACGATCGGCGCGAGATCGCGCGCCGGGTCGTAGGCCAGCTTCGAATACAGGAAGGGCGCGGTCGCCAGCGGGCCGGTGAACGACAGGCCGAGCGTGTATCCGTCGCGTTCGGCCTTGGCGATCGCATCGGTGCCGACGGTGCCGCCGGCCTGCGGGCGGTTGTCGGCGATCACGGGCGGGCCGAGCCGTTCGCGCAGCTTCTCCGCGATCAGCCGGCCCAGCACGTCGATGGACGAGCCCGGCGGCGCGGTCAGGATCATCCGCAACGCACGCGCGGGCCATGCTTGCGCGCGCGCGAGCGCGCTCGCGCCTGCCAGGGCGATGGCGGACAAGGCGGTTCTGCGTTTCATGCGGCGATCCGGCGCGAAGGGAACGCGCGATTCTCGCCCGGATCGCGCTCACGCGATGCCGTTGCCGCCCTTGCGCTTGGCGCGGTATAGCGCTGTGTCCGCCGCGTCGAGCAGCGCCTCGGCACGCGTCGTGCCGTCGAAAAGCGCGAGTCCGACCGAGGCGGTCAGCAGCGAACGGCGCTCCGCGCCGGCCGGACTGCGCCACGCGCGCAGCGAGTCGAGGTAGGTCGCGAACAGATGCGCGGCCCGCTCGCGCGTGCAGTCCGGCAGCAGCGCGCAGTATTCGTCGCCGCCGTAGCGGAATACCTGCGCGTCGGGCGGCAGCATCATGCGCAGCCGCTCGGCGGCAAACACGATCGCGCTGTCGCCGATGCGGTGGCCGTAGCGGTCGTTGATCGGCTTCAGGTTGTCCAGATCGATCATGCCGACCGTCAGCGCTGTGCCGCTCGCGCGCGCGGCGCCGATCAGCTGCTCGAGCCGGTCGAGCAACTCGCGCCGGTTGAGCAGGCCCGTGACCGGATCGTGGATCGCCTGCTCGCGCGTCAGCTTCAGTTCCAGCGCGGCGCGCGCGTACGCCAGCCGCGCCGGCTGCGACGCCGCGCTCCAGCGGCCGTGCGCGGCGTGGTAGCGCCGGTGCCAGCGCCATGCGCGCCGCCAGTCGCCTTTGCGGGCGTACACATCCGAGATCGCCTGCAGCGTTTTCCACAGGTGCGGCAGGTGCGGCAGCCGCCGCAGCAGCAGCGCAGCGCGCCGCCAGTGCGCGATTGCCTGTGCCGAGTCGCCGCGCAGAAACGCGAGTCGACCGCTCGACCACGCGCCGGTCGCCAGGCCGAGGCGAAAGCTGCGCCGGGTGGCGTCGTCGAGCAGGCCCTGCAGGTACTGCTCGGCCTCGGCGAAACAACCGGTTTCGATCAGGTCTTCCGCCACCGTCGCCAGCACGTCGCCGGGGTGCCGCTGCAGCAGATAGTCGCGGTCGCATGCGAGCAGATCGAGCATCAGTTCGCGCGCCGGCCCGACGCGGCCGGTCTGCAGGTAGCAGTAGGCGAGGTTCACCCGGCAGACGGTGCCGAACCCCGCGACCTCGACCCGTGACTCGGCGGCGAGCGCCTGCTGCAGGCTGGTCTCCGCGCCGTCCCAGTCGCCGACGTGTAGCAGCACCGCGCCGATGTTCAGCAGCAGCAGCGCGAACGCGGCCGGGTGATGCGCGCGCACGTACTCGTACTCGGCGAAGAAATCACGGAACGCGAGTTCGGGTTTCGCCGACGCCATCAGCGCCACCGCGCGCCACGCGTGCAGGCAGTGGCGATCGAAGCTCGACAGCGAGGGCGCGGCCGCCAGCGCCGCATTGAGGTCGTCGAGCGCGCGCGGCACATCGCGATCGATCGTGTGCAGCATGCCGCGCACGCCGCGCGCGAGCGCCTGCAGCCGGGTGCGGTCGGTGTCCGGCAGGGGCGCGCGGTCGAGTGACTGCAGCACGGCATCCAGGTCCGCGATCGCGGCGGCGCGTTCGCCGTAGCGGCCGCGCGCGGCAGCCAGGATCACGCGCGCGAACAGCGGATTGAATCCAGCGTCGTCGTCAGCGGTCGCCCACGCGTCGGCGACCGCCGTCGCGCGCCGCGGCGCGGACAGCACGCGAGTCCACGCCTCTTCGAGAGCCGCAAGCGCGTCGAACGGCGCGGATCGGGTCGAGAACGGCATTGCTTCCAACCGGTCCATGTCGCGCGAGAATACGACACGCGATCAAGTCCGGGGTGTCGAATATTCGCTTGACGTCGACCGGCCGGCAGGTTGCCGAGGCCGGAAATCCGCGGTGAAGAACGCGCGGCTACCGCACGTTGCGGCCGAGCAGCAGGTACTCCATTAGCGCTTTCTGTGCATGCAGCCTGTTTTCTGCCTCATCGAACACGACGGACTGGGGCCCTTCGAGCACGTCCTCGGTGACTTCCTCGCCGCGGTGCGCGGGCAGGCAGTGCATGAAGAGCGCATCGGGCCTGGCGGCCCGCATCAGTGTCGCGTCGACCTGCCAGCGCGCGAAGGCGCGGCGGCGCACCTCGTTCTCGGCCTCGAAGCCCATGCTGGTCCACACGTCGGTGTTGACCAGATCGACGCCGCGCGCGGCGTCGAGCGGGTCGGCGAAGAAGCGGAAGTGCGGTCCCGGCGGCGCCAGCCGCGCATCGAGCGGATACCCGGGCGGCGTCGATACGTGCAGCGTGAAGCCGAGCAGCCGCGCCGCCTGCAGCCACGTGTAGGCCATGTTGTTGGCGTCGCCGATCCACGCCACCGTCCTGCCGGCGATCGAGCCGCGGTGCTCGATGAAGGTGTAGATGTCGGCGAGGATCTGGCACGGGTGATATTCGTTGGTCAGCCCGTTGATCACCGGCACGCGCGAATGCGCGGCGAACGTCTCGATCTTCGCCTGCTCGTAGGTTCGGATCATCACGAGGTCGACCATGCGCGAGATCACGCGCGCGGTGTCCTCGATCGGCTCGGCGCGGCCAAGCTGCGAATCGCCGGTGGTCAGGTGGATCACCGAGCCGCCCATCTGGTACATGCCGGCCTCGAAGCTCACCCGCGTGCGCGTGCTGGCCTTCTCGAACACCATCGCCAGCGTGCGGTCGGCCAGCGGCTGGTAGAACTCGTAGCGCTTGAAACGGTCCTTGATGAGGCGCGTGCGCTCGAACACCCACTCGATCTCGTCGCGCGAGAAATCCGCGAGCTGCAGGAAATGTTTGATCGGTGCGCCCGGCATGCGGCCTCCTACGCGGCGAGAAAGTCGCGTACCAGCGGCGCCAGCCGCGCGACGATCTGATCGGCTTCGGCGGCATTGATCACGAGCGGCGGCAGCAGCCGGATCACGCGCTCCTGCGTGACGTTGATCAGCAGCCGCGCGTCGAGCGCGCGCCGGGCCAGATCGCCGCACGGCCGGTCGAGTTCGATGCCGATCATCAGCCCCTGGCCGCGGATCGCCGCCACGCCCGGCAGACCGCCGAACTCGCGCGCGAATCCCGCGCGCATCCGCTCGCCCTGCGCGGCGGCGTTGGCCATCAGCTGCTCGTCCTCGATGATCGCCAGCGTCTCCAGTCCCGCGCGGCACGCGAGCGGCCCGCCGCCGAAGGTCGAACCGTGGTTGCCGGGCCCGAGCACGCCGGCCGCGGGGCCGCGCGCGACGACCGCGCCGATCGGCACACCGGAGCCCAGCCCCTTGGCGATCGTGATCACGTCCGGCCTGATGTCGGCCCACTGGTAGCCGAACCACTTGCCGGTGCGGCCGATGCCGGACTGCACCTCGTCGATCATCAGCAGCCAGCCGCGCTCGTCGCACCAGCGCCGCAGCGTGCGCACGTAATCGCGGTCGGCGACGCGAATGCCGCCTTCGCCCTGCAGCACCTCGAGCCAGATCGCCTGCACGCGCTGGTCCGCTGCTGCGACGCGTTCGATCGCGGCGACGTCGTTGTAGGGCACGCGGATGAAACCGGAC
This sequence comes from Pseudomonadota bacterium, assembly GCA_029778535.1. Lineage (GTDB taxonomy): Bacteria > Pseudomonadota > Gammaproteobacteria > Burkholderiales > Burkholderiaceae_F > JAKOQB01. Next base: position 120,397 of record JAKOQB010000005.1, read on the forward strand.
GGCAATGGGTCGAAGCCCTTGCGCGCCTTGTCCGAGCCGGTCGCCGCGAGCGTGGCCAGCGTGCGGCCATGCCACGCGTGTTCCATCACGATCGTCTGTGCCTCGGGGTTGCCGCGCTGGTGGCCGCGGAAGCGCACCAGCTTCAGCGCCCCTTCATTGGCCTCCGACCCCGAGTTGGCGAAGAACACCTCGTCCATGCCGGTCAGCGCGCAGATGCGATCGGCGAGCTGTTCCTGCTCCCGGATGCGATACACGTTCGACGTGTGGATCAGCTTGCCTGCCTGGTCTGCGATCGCCTTGACGAGCCGCGGGTGGCCGTGGCCGAGTCCGTTGACCGCGATGCCTGCCAGCGCGTCAAGGTACGCGTTGCCGTCGGCGTCGTACAGCCACGCGCCCTTGCCGTGGGTGAACGCCACCGGCAGGCGGCTGTAGGTGTTCATCAGGTGCGACATGGCGGGCTCGCTGAAAAAGAAAAACGCGGCGCGGCCGCGTTTGGCGAATTATAGGGAGTTGTCGCGTCGCTGCGCGACGCTGTGGGGCGTTGCCGCTCCGCTGCGCGACGCTGTGGGCAGTCGCCGCGTCGCCTCGCGCCCTGCGCGGCGCCTCGCGCTCAGGCCGCCTTGCGGACCGCGCGCCTTGCGGCGAGCGGCGCCATCTTCTGCTCCTCGGCGGCGGTCAGCACGCGCACGCTCGGGAAGTAGCCCTGGTAGACGACGCCGTGCAGCTCGACCTTGTTCTGCACGCGCAGGTAGCGGATCAGGTACTCGACGATGTTCTCGGTGATGCGCTGGCCCGGCACCAGCACGGGGATGCCGGGCGGGTAGGGCACGATCTGGTCGGCGCAGATGCGGCCCTTGAGCGCCGCGTTCGGCTGGTCGTTGTCGTCGAGCAGCGGGATCAGTTCGCCGCCGCAGTAGTACGCGTCACGCGGCAGGTAGACCAGTTCGGTGAACGGTGGCAGGTCCGGCGTGCGATACAGGCGGCGCGGCGCGCGCTTTTCGCGGCCGATGCGCATCAGCGCGTCGTACAGGCGCGAGCACTTCGAGCGCGTGGTACCGATGGTGAGGAGCAGCGTGATCGTGTTGAAGGTCGACTTCTCGATCGTGATGTTGAAGCGCGTGAAGAGTTCCTGCTGCAGCTCGTCGACCGTCAGGCCGCAGGAGGAGATGTCGACGGTGATCTTGGTCGGATCGAGGCGGATGCCGTCGCCCTTGACCTCGTCGGGCAGCAGGTCGTCGAGCTCGAGCACGCGGAACACGCCGGTCGAGTTGATCTGCTGGCGCAGCTCGGCCGCCAGCATCAGCGTGCGCTCGAGCAGCTTGTAGCCCTCCAGCACCGCCTGCTTGCGGCCGACGTCGAGGCTGGCGATCAAGCTGTACATCGGGCTGGTCGACGTATGCATGTTGAAGTTCTCGCGGAACAGGTGTTCCTTGAAGGTCGGGTCGTTCACATGGATGAACGCCGCCTGCGAGAAGGCGGTCAGCGTCTTGTGTGCCGACTGCGTCGCGTAGTCGGCGCCGGCCTCGAGCGCGGTCGGCCGCAGGTCGGGGTGGAAGCGCGCGTGGCTGAACCAGGCCTCGTCGATCAGGACCTTGATGTTCCTGGCGTGCGCGGCGTCGATGATCGGCTTCAGGTCGTAGCGCAAGCCGTCGTAGGTGCACGAGGTCAGCACCAGCAGTTGCGCGTCGGGGTGCTCGTCGATCGCCTTCAGGATTGACTTCTTCGGCACCGGGCCGAACACGCCGTACTTGCGGTTGACGCTGGAATCGAGATAGATCGGCCGCGCGCCCGACAGCACCACGCCGTGGTGCACGCTCTTGTGGCAGTTGCGGTCGAGCAGCATCTTCTCGCCCGGCGCGATCAGCGTCTGCAGGATCACCTTGTTGGCGGTCGACGTGCCGTTGGTGGCGAAGAAGGTCTTGCGCGCGCCGAACGCCTTGGCCGCCATCTGCTGCGCCTCGGCGATCACGCCGGTGGGCTCCATCAGCGAGTCGAGCGCCTTGACCGACACCGACAGATCGGCGTCGAACACGTGCTCGCCCATGAACTCGTAGAACTCGTTGACCCACGGGCTGCCGCGCAGCGAGTCGCCGCTCGAGTGTCCGGGCGTGTGCCAGGCGTCCTTGGCCGACAGCACGTACGCCTTCAGCGCGTCGTAGAACGGCGTGCGCGCGCGCTCGGCGATCTGCGCGTTCAGGATCCGGTACATGCCGCGGTGGTCACGCTCCTCGCGGTAGAAGTAGCCGTCGACCGCCTCGGCGAAGAGGGCATCGACGACCTGGTCCTCCTTTTCCTTCTCGATCAGGATGTACAGGTCCAGTTCGGGCCGCAGCGCGGTAATCTTCTGCACCAGCTTGAGCGCGCTGACCTGCAGGCCGCGCGACGTTTCCTTGCCGTTGCCGTTGCGGCCGCCGGCGCGGCCGCCCGCACGCCGCCCGCCCTCCTGCACCGCGTACAGCTTGTCGTCGACGATCACGACCTGGATGTCGCCGTCCTCTTCGATCTGATGCAGCGCCTCCTTGGCCGTGAGCGCGCCGATGAAGGCGATGCCGAACGGGTTGTCGAGTGAGCGCGCCGCGGAGTTCAGGCCCTTCAGCAGATCCCTGAGAATCAGTGGCTCGTCGTTGATGACGAGCACTTTCGATATCGGGCCGGGCGACATGCCTGTGGGCAGAGGAGGGATCCTTGGGACGGGACGCTTTATGCGCGAAATGCACCACGAACGCAAGCCAGCGCCGGAACTTCGAACGCACGGCGCACGGCTGCGTTGACACGCATCACCGGGTGGCGCTGCTTTGACACGCGTCGACCGGAAAGCGTTTCACGGACGATACAATCCGCGCCGTCTTTCTTCATGTCCGATCTCGCTGAGCGCCCGCGCCCGGAACTCGCCGCCTTGACCGCCGAGCCCAAGAAACCGGCGCACGCCCCGCGCGAGTTCTTCATCCACGGCGTGACACTGCAAGGCAGGACCTTCCGCCCGAGCGACTGGGCCGAGCGCCTGTGCGGCGTGATGTCGGGCTTCCGACCGGGCGGCGTCGGCGCCGGCCGCGATGCGCTGATCGGCTATTCGCCGTACTGCCGGCCCACGACGGTGGGCGGCGTCAAGTGCGTGGTTGTCGACGAGCGGCTGCGGGACATCGAGCGGATGGCGTTCGATTTCGTGATGAATTTCGCGCGCGACAACGAACTGCAAGTGTTCGAGGGCGGTTCGCTGCCCGATCCGCCGCGCAGGTAGTTCCGGCAAAAGCAAAGGGCGCGTCCCGTCGCGCGGGAACGCGCCCCTGATCGGGTCGTCGGCCGTCTTCAGCGCATCGCCTTCAGTGCCGCCGCCAGCCGGCTCTTGTTGCGCGCGGCCGTGTTCTTGTGAACGATCCTCTTGTCGGCGACCGAATCGATCACGCTGGTGGCTTTCTGGAACACCTCCAGCGCCGCCTTCTTGTCGCCGGCGGCGATCGCCTTGCGCACCGTCTTGACGGCCGTGCGCACGCGCGAGCGCAGCGCCGTGTTGTGCGCGTTGCGCGCCGTGTTCTGACGGGCGCGCTTGCGCGCCTGCTTGGTATTGGCCATGTCGCGTCCTGAGATCGAGGCGGCGCGCCGGTAACTGAAGCCAGCGAATAAAGAGGGGCGCCGGAAAAGCCCTAGACTATATCAGAGCGGCCGCACACGAACAAAGCCGATCCGCCCGCCGCCTCGAGCCTCCCGCATCCTTGAACCTCCTCCGCGCCGCCGCCACGATCTCGAGCCTGACGCTGCTGTCGCGCGTCACGGGCCTCGCGCGCGACCTGCTGATCTCGCGCATCTTCGGCGCGTCGGCCGAGACCGATGCGTTCAACGTCGCGTTCCGCCTGCCGAATCTGCTGCGGCGATTGTTCGCCGAAGGGGCGTTCCAGCAGGCCTTCGTGCCGATGCTGGCCGACGCGCGCCGCAGCCGCGGCGACGAGGGCATGCGCACGCTGGTCGATCACGTCGCCTCGGCGCTGTTCTGGACGCTGCTCGCGGTGTCGGCGCTCGGCGTGGCGCTGGCGCCGGTGCTGGTGTGGATGATCGCGTCGGGGCTGGCGGCCAACCCGGCGGCGTTCGATCTGGCGACGGTGATGACGCGCTGGATGTTCCCGTACATCCTGTTCATGTCGCTGGTGGCGCTGGCCGCGGGCGTGCTGAACACGCTGCACCGCTTCGCGATCCCCGCCGTCACCCCGATCCTGCTGAACCTGTCGTTCATCGCCTGCGCGCTGCTGCTGACGCCGTACCTCGCGCGGCCGATCATGGCGCTCGCGTTCGCGGTCGTGGCGGGAGGCGTGCTGCAACTCGGGCTGCAGGCGGTGGCACTGCACCGGCTCGGCGTGTTGCCGCGTATCGGCGGACTGGGCGCCGCGCTCAACGATCCCGGCGTACGGCGCATCCTGCGCCTGATGTTGCCGGCGCTGTTCGCGGTGTCGGTCGCGCAGCTGTCGATCATCATCAACACCAACATCGCCTCGCATCTGGCGAGCGGCAGCGTGACTTGGCTCGCATTCGCCGACCGGCTGATGGAGTTTCCGACCGCGCTGCTCGGCGTCGCGCTCGGCACCGTTCTGCTGCCGACGCTGTCGAAGGCCGGCGCCGAGGGCCGCAGCGACGACTACAGCCGGCTGCTCGACTGGGGCCTGCGGCTCACCTGCCTGATCGCACTGCCGGCCGCGCTGGGCCTGGGCCTGCTGGCGGACGGTCTGGTCGCGGTGCTGTTCCAGGGCGGCAAGTTCAGCGCGCACGACGTGGCGCAGACCGCGCAGGCGCTGATGGGCTACGCGGTCGGGCTGCTGGGCCTGATCGCGGTCAAGATCCTTGCGCCCGGCTTCTATGCGCAGCAGGACGTGAAGACACCGGTGAAGATCGCCGTGCTGTCGCTGCTGGCGACGCAGGCGTCCAACCTGGTGCTGGTGCCGCTGCTGGCGCACGCCGGGCTCGCGCTGTCGGTCGGGATCGGCGCGCTGGTCAACGCGGCGCTGCTGTTCAACGGCCTGCGCCGCCGCAGGACGTACGTGCCGCAGCCGGGTTGGCTCGGATTCTCGCTGCGGCTTGCCGTTGCGCTCGTGGCGCTGGCGGTGCTGCTGTGGTTCGCCGCGCATCGCATCGACTGGACCGGCATGCAATCGGAATGGGTCACGCGCGCGCTCGCGCTCGGCGGCGTGATCGCGGCGGCGCTGGCGCTGTATTTCGGCTTGCTGTGGCTGCTCGGCTTCCGGCTGCGCGATTTCTCGCTGCGCGCCCGATGAACGCGTTCGAGACATTCGCCGCGCTGATCGCGCCGCGCCGCGAGGGGACGCTGCCGCTGCTGACGGCGTTGGCCTGGCTGCCGCGCTATGCGGATGCGGGCTTCGATCCCGATGCGGTGATCGCCTGCGTGCAGCGCTGGCGCGAGCTGCTGCGCGAACGCGTCGCGGCGGACACGTCGACGCTGAACCGCCTGCGGCTGCTGAACCATTTCTTCTTCGACAAGCTCGGCTTTCACGGCGACCCTGACGCGTACGACTCGGCGCAGGCGAGCTACCTGTACCGCGTGCTCGAGCAGCGCCGCGGCATGCCGATCTCGCTCGCGGTTCTTTACGCCGAGATCGGCCGCGGCATCGGGCTGAAGCTCGCCGGCGTCGCGTTTCCGGGCCATTTCATCGTCCGGCTGCAACTTGCGCAGCGCGCGCTCTTTCGAGCCGCTGCATTTCGACTGACGGCTCACACCTGCGTCAGCATCTTCTCCGCGCCGCTGACCTCGTACTTGCCGGGCGCCTCGACGTTCAGCGCCTTCACCACGCCGTCGTCGACCAGCATCGAGAAGCGCTGGCAGCGAACGCCCATGCCGCGCGCGGTGAGGTCCAGTTCGAGGCCGAGCTTCTTCGTGTAGTCGGCCGAGCCGTCGGCCATCATGCGCACCTTGCCGGTCGCCCTCTGATCGCGGCCCCACGCGCCCATCACGAACGCGTCGTTGACCGACAGGCACCAGATCTCGTCGACACCCTTGGCGCGCAAAGCGTCGTAGTGCTTGACGTAGCTCGGCACGTGCTGCGCCGAGCAGGTTGGCGTGTACGCGCCCGGCAGGCCGAACACGACGATCTTCTTGCCCTTGACCAGGTCCTGGACCTTGAACGTGTTAGGGCCGAGCGAGCAGCCCGCGGTTTCGACCTCGATGAATTCCTGCAGCGTGCCCTCGGGCAGCCGGTCGCCAACTCTGATCGTCATGTTGTTCTCCACCGTCTCCGGGACGCCGAGTTTAGTCAATCGCCGAGCGCGACACCTTCGCGGCGCGGATCGGCGCCTCCCGCCCACCCGGGACGCCCGTCGGGGAGCCGAACGCGCACGATGCCCTGCAGGCCGCTGGTCATCTCGATCTCGCGCACGTCATGTCCGCGCGCCTTCAGCGCTTCGATCACCGCGGCGCTGAACCGCCTGCGCTCAAGCTCGGTCGGTCCGTTGCGGCTGCCGAAGTTCGGAGCCGCGATCGCCTGCTGGATGTCGAGGTTCCAGTCGAGGAGGCCGACCAGCGTCTTGGCGACGTAGTTGATGATCAGCGATCCGCCCGGCGAACCCACCGTCGCCACGAGCTGATTCGTCGCGCGGTCGAACACCAGCGTCGGCGCCATCGACGAGCGCGGCCGCTTGCCCGGCTGTACGCGGTTGGCGACCGGCTTGCCGTCCTCGCTCGGCACGAACGAGAAGTCGGTGAGCTGGTTGTTCAGCAGGAAGCCGTGCACCATGATCCGCGCGCCGAACTGATCCTCGATCGTGGTCGTCATCGCCAGCGCGTTGCCGTAAGCATCGACGACCGAGATGTGCGATGTCGACACGCGCAGCGGCGAGCGATCGGGCGCCCACGCGATCCGGTAGCCGGCCGGAACTCCGGGCTGCGCGTGGCCCATGCTGCGGTCGGTGATCAGCTTGGCGCGGTCGGCGAGATACCTCGGGTCCGTCAGTGCGAACATGTCGACCGGCACGAAGTCCGGGTCGGCCACGTACAGCGCGCGGTCGGCAAAGGCGAGCCGTCCGGCCTCGCTGAAGAGATGCACGGCATCGACCTGCGGCTCGAGCCGGCCGTCGACCAACTGCGGCGGCACCACGCTGATGTTGCGATACGCGAAGGTGCCGAGCATCTGCGCCACCGCGATGCCGCCCGACGACGGCGGTGGCATGCCGCACACGCGCCAGCGTTTGTAGTCGGTGCACAGCGGCGTGCGCTCCTTGGCGCGGTAGCCGGCGAAGTCACTTTCCGCCAGTTTGCCCGCGTTCGGGTGCGCGAGTACCGCGCGCACGATGTCGCCCGTGATCGCGCCCCGGTAGAACGCGTCGGCGCCGCCTGTTGCGATCGCGCGCAGCGTGGCCGCGAGTTCCGGGTTGCGCAGGATCGCGCCGACCGGCTTCGGCGTGCCGTCGGCGTTGTAGAAGTACGCGCGCGCCGCGGGATCGCGCGCCAGATACTTCTCGCTCGCCAGCAGCTTGTGCAGCCGCGGCGACAGCGCGAAGCCCTTCTCCGCCAGCCGGATCGCGGGCTCGAACAGCCGCGCCCACGGCAGCTTGCCGTGCTGCTTGTGCGCGGCTTCGAGCAGCCGCAGCACGCCCGGCGTGCCGACGCTGCGGCCGCCGACCACGGCGTCGTAGAACGCCATCGGCTTGCCGTCGGCCATGAACAGGTTCTCGTCGGCGGCCATCGGCGCGGTCTCGCGGCCGTCGTACGCCTGCACGCGCGTTCCGTCCCAATGCAGCAGGAACGCGCCGCCGCCGATACCGGAGCTTTGCGGCTCGACCAGGTTCAGCACCATCTGCATCGCGATCGCCGCGTCGATCGCACTGCCGCCCGCGCGCAGGATGTCGCGGCCCGCCTCCGTCGCCAGCGGATTGGCCGACGCGGCCATCTGCCGCGTGGCCGTCTGCGTGGTCAGCCCGACGCGGAAACCGGACGCGGCCTCGGGCGCCGCGGCGCGTTCGATCCGCGGGGTGGTGCAGGCGGCGAGCAGGGCCGCGATGACGGCGAGCGCGCCGTGTCCGAACGAGAGCTTCATTGATTGTGTCGCTGCGTCATCCCCGCTTGCGCGGGGATGACTGCAGGCGTCGGGCACGGCCCGACGCCTGCAGTCACTTCGGCTGCATCCTGATCGCGCCGTCGAGGCGGATGACTTCGCCGTTGAGCATCACGTTCTCGACGATCGATTTGACGAGCGCCGCGTACTCCTCGGGCTTGCCGAGACGCGACGGGAACGGCACCTGCTTGCCGAGCGAGTCCTGCACGTCCCGTGGCATGCCGAGCAGCATCGGCGTGGCGAAGATGCCGGGCGCGATCGTCATCACGCGGATGCCGCTGCGCGCCAGATCGCGCGCGATCGGCAGCGTCATGCCGACGATGCCGCCCTTCGACGCCGAATAGGCGGCCTGGCCGATCTGGCCGTCGAACGCCGCCACCGATGCGGTGTTGACGATTACGCCGCGCTCGCCGTCGGCGGTCGCGTCCTGCTTCGCCATCGCGTCGGCGGCGAGCCGGATCATGTTGAAGCTGCCGACCAGGTTCACGTTGATCACGCGCGCGAACGCGTCGAGCCGATGCGGCCCGTCCTTGCCGAGCGTCTTCTCCCCGATCGCGATGCCGGCGCAGTTGACCAGCCCGCGCAACTTGCCGAGCGCGAGCGCCGCGGCGACCGCGGCCTTGCCGTCGGCCTCGGCTGCGACGTCGCATTTGACGAAGCGGCCGCCGAGTTCCTTGGCCAGCGCCTCGCCCTTGTCGGCCTGCACGTCGGCGATCACGACCCTGCCGCCGTTGGACGCGATCATGCGCGACGTGGCACCGCCCAGTCCCGACGCGCCGCCGGTGACGATGAAGACATTGTTGCGGATTTCCATTCGATCCTCGCTCGTTGAACCCGCGAGGATTCTAGTCGCCGCCTACCAGAGCGAGCAGCGCGCGTGCACCCACAGGGTCCCACGAAAATCTCCGCCCGCGTCGATGTGCGTGCGCAGCCGGATGATCGGCGCGGTGCAGGCCCCGGCGTCGATGCCGAGGTCGTTCATCCAGTTGCGCATCGCCTCGGACGAGAAGCCGAGCGCGTAGTGCGGCCGGGTCCGGTCCGTCGTCAGCCCGTAGCTCGGCAGTTCGACCAGGCTGATCGATCGCACCGTCGATTCCCATGCCGGGCGGCTCGGCAGGAACGCGGGGCGCGCGCCGCTCGGCAGCGTCAACGAAGGCGAGGGCATCTGCGCGGCTCCGGCCACCGCGCTGCGCATCGGCAGCGGATCGATCAGGCCGCTGTCGGCGGGCGCGCGCAGTTGCGCGGCGGCGTGGGTGATGCAGGCGAGCGCGCCGGTGGCGGCGATCAGTTGCGTTGCGTTTGCACGAGCCTTCATGACGACCTCGGGCTGCGCCGGCGATTGAAATGACTATCGGCGCGCCGCGTCGCGCGCACAACCATGCGAAAGCATGAGCGAGCACGGCGCTTTGTGCTTCAATTCCACGTAGGTAAGGACCGGCTCAGGAATCGGGGAGGAGAGTTCATGAGTACCCACGGCCGCGAACTGCTGACCGCGCTGCGCACGTTCGAGAAGGGCAAGATCGTGAGCAGCCGCGAGGCGGTGCAACTGATCCAGGACGGGGACGCGATCGCCACCGGCGGCTTTGTCGGCATCGGCTTCCCGGAGAACATCGCGGTGGCGATCGAGGAGCGTTTTCTCGAGTCGAGCGAGCAGGTCGCCGACGGCATCGGCCACCCGCGCGGGCTGACGCTGATCTACGCGGCCGGGCAGGGCGACGGCAAGGAGCGGGGGCTCAATCACCTTGGCCACAAGGGGCTGCTCGCGCGCGTGATCGGCGGCCACTGGGGTCTGGTGCCCAAGGTGCAGGCGCTCGCGGTCGCCAACGAGATCGAGGGCTACAACCTGCCGCAGGGCGTGATCACGCACTTGTTTCGCGACACCGCGGCCGGCAAGCCTGGTCACGTGACGCGCATCGGCCTGGGCACGTTCGTCGATCCGCGGCTGGGCGGCGGCAAGATCAACGCGAGGACGACCGAGGATCTCGTGTCGCTGATGACGATCGGCGGTGAGGAGTACCTGTTCTACAAGTCGTTCCACATCGACGTGGGCATCGTTCGCGGCACGACCGCGGACGTCGACGGCAACATCACGATGGAGAAGGAGGCGCTGACGCTGGAGGCGCTGGCGATCGCGATGGCGGCGCGCAACTGCGGCGGCATCGTGATCGTGCAGGTCGAGCGCATTGCCGAGCGCGGGTCGCTCAATCCGCGCCAGGTGAAGATCCCCGGCGTGCTGGTCGACTGCGTGGTCGTCGCCGAGAAGCCCGAGTATCACCACCAGACTTTCGCCGAGCCGTACAGCCCGGCGTTCTCCGGCGAGATCCGCGTGCCCGCGTCGATGGTGGCGCCGATGCCGATGAGCGAGCGCAAGATCATCGCGCGCCGCGCGGCGCTGGAACTGAAGGCCAACAGCGTGGTAAACCTCGGCATCGGCATGCCCGAGGGCGTCTCCGGCGTCGCCGCGGAAGAAAAAGTGATCGATCTGCTGACGCTGACCGCCGAGCCCGGCGTGGTCGGCGGCATCCCGGCGTCGGGGCTCAACTTCGGCGCCGCGGTCAACACGCAGGCGATCATCGACCAGCCGTACCAGTTCGACTTCTACGACGGCGGCGGGCTCGATCTCGCATTCCTCGGGCTCGCGCAGGCCGACCGGATGGGGAACCTGAACGTCAGCAAGTTCGGACCCAGACTCGCCGGCGCCGGCGGCTTCATCAACATCTCGCAGTCGGCCAAGAGCGTCGTGTTCGTCGGCACCTTCACTGCCGGCGACCTGCGCGTCGCGGTCGTCGACGGCAAGCTGGTGCTGCACAACGACAACGGGCCGAAGAAATTCGTGCACGAGGTCGAGCACCGCACGTTCTCCGGCGAATACGCGATCAGGCGCGACCAGCCGGTGCTGTACGTGACGGAGCGCTGCGTGTTTCGGCTGACGCCCGACGGCATGGAACTGATCGAAGTCGCGCCCGGCATCGACCTCGAGCGCGACATCCTGGCCAAAATGGACTTCAAGCCGATCATCCGCGGCACGCCGCGATCCATGGACGCGGCGATCTTCGGTGCCGAGCCGATGGGGCTGCGCGAGCGGATGCTCACGATCCCGCTCGCGTCGCGCTTCGCCTACGACGACCAGCAGAACATCCTGTTCATCAACTTCGAGCGGCTGCGCGTGGCGACCAAGGCCGACGTCGACGCGATCGAGCGCGAGGTCGAGGCGCACGTCAAGCCGATCGGCCATCGCGTGTACGCGATCGTCAACTACGATTACTTCCAGCTCGCGCCCGAGGTCGAGGACGCGTACGCGGCGATGGTCAAGGGCCTGGTCGACCGCTACTACGACGGCGTGTCGCGCTACACGACGTCGGGCTTCCTGCGCGCCAAGCTCGGCGGCGCGCTGAAGAACCGCGGCGTCGCGCCGCACATCTACGAGTCGCCGCGCGAGGCGCTCAAGCACGTGCGCGATGCGTGATGAATCTATCCGCGCTGGTCGAAACCTCCGCCCGCGCCGCGGCGACCGGCAGCCGGCATGCCAAGCGCGACGTGCTGGCCGCTTGCTTGCGCGCGACCGCGCCCGACGAGATCGCGATCGCGGTCGCGTTCCTGTGCGGCCAGAACCGGCAGGGCAAGCTCGGCATCGGCTACGCGACGCTGCGCGAACTGCGCGGGGGCGCAGCGGCAAACGACGCGTCTCTGACGCTGCGCGACGTCGATTCGGCTTTCGCGCAAATCGCCGCCACCGGCGGCAAGGGTGCCGCGCGCGAACGCGCCGCGCTGCTCGCTGCGCTGTTCGCGCGCGCGACGCACGGCGAGCAGGACTTCCTCGTTCGCCTGTTGATCGGAGAGCTGCGCCAGGGCGCGCTCGAGGGCGTGATGCTCGACGCGATCGCCGCCGCGGCGAACCTGCCGGCGTCCGACGTGCGGCGCGCGGCGATGTTCACCGGTGACCTGGGCGAGGTCGCGCAGGCGGCGCTCGAGCAGGGCGCGCCGGGGCTCGCGCAGTTCACGGTGCAGGTGCAGCGTCCGGTGCAGCCGATGCTCGCGCAGCCGGCCGAGGACATCGCCGCGGCGCTTGCGCAGCTCGGCACCGCGGCGCTCGAGTGGAAGCTCGACGGCGCGCGGGTGCAGGTCCACAAGGCGGGCGACGAGGTGCGCGTCTTCACCCGCAACCTGAACGAGGTCACCGCGGCCGTGCCGGAGATCGTCGAGGCGGTGCAGCGGCTTCCAGCGCGCGAACTGATCCTCGACGGCGAGGCGATTGCGCTCGCCGCCGGCGGCGCACCGCAGCCGTTCCAGGTCACGATGCGCCGCTTCGGCCGCAGGCTCGATGTCGCCGCCTTGCGCGCCGAGCTGCCGTTGGCGGCGTTCTTCTTCGACATCCTGCGGCGCGACGGCGACGCGCTCGTCGATGCGCCTGCGCGCGCGCGCTTCGATGCGCTGGCGGAAGCGCTGCCAGCACAGCTTGTCGTCCCGCGGCTTGTCACCGCCGATGTCGCCGCCGCGCAGTCGTTCTACGCCGATGCGCTCGCGCGCGGGCACGAAGGCGTGATGGCGAAATCGATCGACGCGCCGTACGAAGCAGGCAGCCGCGGCGCCGGATGGCTCAAGGTCAAGCGCGCGCAGACGCTCGATCTGGTCGTGCTCGCGGCCGAGTGGGGCCACGGCCGGCGGCGCGGCTGGCTGTCGAACCTGCATCTGGGCGCGCGCGATCCGGCGTCCGGCACGTTCGTGATGCTCGGCAAGACCTTCAAGGGACTGAACGACGAGCTGCTCGCATGGCAGACGCGCGAATTGCTGGCGCGCGAGATCGCGCGCGACGACTACACGGTCCACGTGCGCCCCGAGCTCGTGGTCGAGATCGCGTTCAACGACCTGCAGGCGAGCCCGCAGTATCCGGGCGGGCTCGCCTTGCGCTTCGCGCGCGTGAAGGGCTATCGGCCCGACAAGCGCGCGGACGAGGCCGACACGATCGACACCGTACGCGCGATCTACGCCGAGCAGATGGCGCTAGCAGCGGCATGACCGATGCCGAGTGCACAGACTTTCTGCAATGGGCACTGCCGCGACTCGGCAGACGCTGGGCCGGCTACCACAAGGTGCGGCGGCTGGTGGCAAAGCGACTGATCCGCCGCCTGCGCGCGCTGCGGCTGGACGATCTCGACGCATATCGTGACCGGCTCAAATCGCATCCCGTCGAATGGACCGAGCTCGACGCGCGGCTCGGCATTCCGATCTCCCGCTTCTGGCGCGACCGCGGCGTGTTCGAGTCGATCGAGCGCGAGGTATTGCCCGCACTCGCGCGGCAGGCGATCGACGCCGGGCGAGCCACGCTCGCCTGCTGGAGCGCCGGCTGCGCCTCGGGCGAGGAGCCGTACACGATCGCGATCGTGTGACAGTTGCGGTTGCAGCCGGCGTTTCCTCGGCTTCGGCTTCAGATCGTCGCGACCGATTGCGACGCGCAACTGCTCGAACGCGCGCGCACGGGCTGCTATGCGGCGAGCAGCCTGAAGGAGCTGCCCGCCGATCTGCGCGCCGCGGCGTTCGACGAACGCGATGGGCGCTTCTGCATTCGCGCGGAGTTACGCGGCGTCGAATTCCTGCGCCAGGACCTGCGCGAGCAGATGCCCGACGGCCCGTTCGACCTCGTGTGCCTGCGCAATGTTGTCGCGACCTACTATGCCGTCGAGGTCCAGCGCGAGATCCTCGCCCGCATAGCCGCGCGCATGCGGCCGGGTGGCGCGCTGGTGCTCGGCATCCACGAGTCGCTGCCGCCGGGTGTGTCCGACTTCACCGCGTGGCCGGGTGCGCGCGCCGTCTATCGTCGCGCCGAAACAGGCCCGCGTCTGTCCTCGATACAAGCCGGTCGGAGCGGTGTGAGCCTTTCATCCCTCTCCCTCCGGGAGAGGGACCGAGGGTGAGGGCGACAACGCTTCAATCGCCGCACACCCGCCACGCACCGATACATCAGCCGCGCCGCAACTCCACGCATGCCCACGCCACGCATCCCACTCCCGCCGCCCGACCGTGAACACGGCATGCCGCTGACTGCCGCACTCGCCCGGCGCCGCTCGGTGCGCGCGTTCGCGCCGCGCGCGCTCACGGGGGCGGAACTGGGGCTGCTGCTGTCGTCCGCGCAGGGCGAGACGGATTCACGCAAGGCTTGCGCACGTCCCCATCGGCCGGTGCGCTCTATCCCCTTGTCGTCTACGCGGCGACGGAACAGGGGCTGTTCCGCTATCTCGTCGAGCCGCACGCGCGCGAACAGGTCGCCTGCGATGACCTGCGCTCCGACCTCGCCGCCGCCGCGCTCGGCCAGCGGGGGATTGCACGGGCACCGTGCGTGCTCGTGTTCACCGCCGTTGCCGGTCGCACGACGCGCAAGAACGGCGACCGCGTCGTCCGCTACGCGCACATGGAAGCAGGGCACGTGGCACAGAACGCACTGCTTGCCGCCGCCGCGCTCGGGCTGGCCGCGGATCCGGTCAGTGCGTTCGACGACATGTGCGTCGCGACGCTGTTGCGTGTGGGGCGTGGCGAGGTGCCGCTGTGCGTCGTTCCGGCCGGGGCGGGTCGACGAACTGCATCCGGGCGGACTGACACGCGGGTCGCGGCTCAAGGCACCGACCTGATGGTCCAGATCACGGCCGGACAGCGGACTCGCAGGCGCGCTTCAGGAAGCCTGCGATTCGTCGTAGAGAACCAGGACCACGTTCGAGCGTTAGCCAGAGAGCGAAATGATCTGATCCAGCGTTTCACAGGCCTGCTGGAACACGGCGTCGGGTGCAAGTTTCCAGGGATGCGGCTCCGAGTTGCGGGCTCGCCAGTCGAACGACTTCGGCTGATTCCCGATGATGCATCCGACTTCGCCCTGCGCGCCCGCCCACCTCACCGCGGACGGATTGGTCCCATGCTGGTTGGCGTGCGTCAGCGGCAGTCCGATCACGATATTCGTGCGCTCATTGAACGCGCGGGGCGACAGGACAAGCATCGGGTGGCGATCGCGCATCTCCGCGCCAAGGTGCGGATTGAAATCGATCCCGATGACGTCGCGCCGGTCAGGCACCCGGCGACCGGTGCCCATCAGAAGACCTCGGCACCCGTGCGGCCGGTTGGCATGAGTTCGCCCCGGTGCTTCTTCGGGTCGAAGCGCGCCAGTCTTTGGGCAAACTTCAGTTTGGGTGTTCCGACCGGCTTGACAGCAACGCTTTCGTCCTGAACGGCAATCAAGACGGGCTGCCCTTCGGAAAGATGTGCTGAGCGCGCCACCGTGGCACGTATGCGGACCGCGAGGCTGTTGCCCCACTCTTTAACCTTCAGGCTCGCAGTTGGACCCTTCGGCACAGGCGCTCCCAGCCTCAATTTCGAAAGGGGGTCTACTCGATCGGTGTCTAAACACGTCTATACAAGCCGCGGGCGGCAGCGCGAGCGCGGCCGCAGGACGCCACTCGCCGCGCGGCTCCCAGCACAAACGAAGACCGGAGGTCTCGCCGGCGGTCGCCTTGATGAAGGTTCGCAGATTGCGGACGTGCGCGGCGGTCGGCGTGAAGGACGCGGGGCACTGAAACACGATCGCGGTTGCCTCGAGCGCGCGCGCCGCGGCGAGCGCCGCATGCCAGGCGGAGAGCACTTCGTCGGTCGCGCGGAAGCTGCCGTAGCGCGCGTGCGCTGCCTCGGGAATCGGCGTCTTCAGGCGCCGGTAGGTGGGACTGCCTGGTTCGTGCGTGATGAGCTGCCAGGCCTTCAGCGTGAACTCGAAACCCGGCGGAGCCGCCAGTCGCCAGCGCTGCAGCGTCTCGAGCCGCGGTGCTTGATAGAAAGTCTGCTGCACTTCGATCAGGCGGAAGGTGCGGAAGTACTTCGCCTGCGCCAGCGCGAAGCCGCAGCAGCCGACGCGGATGCTGAATCGGCTATTCGGCATCGTCCGCCAGTTTCCGTACTGCCTTCGCCAGCCCCTCGACCACGCGCGCCATGCGCGGGTAGTCGAGCTTTTCCGGCGTGTCGGTCGCCGCGTGGTAGTGGCGATAGCGATAGAACGCGGTGTCGGTGACCATCACGGCCGGGTAGCCCTCGCGCCAGAACGAGATCTGATCGCTCCACGAAACGCCCGGAACGATCGCGGGGCTGGCGAGCTTCTCCGCGGGGAAGTCCGACTCCGACTTGAACGCGCGTACGAGCGCGGCGAGCGCGCGCCGCGAGCGCAGGTTGGACACGAACGCGATGAAGTTGCCGGCGTCGGGATAGAACATGCCAAGCAACGGTGGATAGCTCTGGCTGTCCTTCGCGTCGACGTAGCAGCCGAGCATTTCGAGCGAAAGCATCACCCGGATGTCCTCGCCGCGCGCGCGGGCGGCGCGCGCGTAGACGCGGCTGCCCATCTCGCCCCAGTAGAAGAACGGCGGCTCCTCGTTGACGAAGGCGACGAGCTTGACCGTGCGCGCACAGTGGGCATCACGAAGAAATCGCGCGAGCTCGATCAGCCCCGCCACCCCGCTCGCGTTGTCGTCGGCGCCGGGCGAGCCGGGCACGGTGTCGTAATGCGCGCCGACCAGCACGATTTCGCTCGCGCCGCCTGCGCTCGGCACGGTGACTTCGAGGTTCGACGATGCAACGCCCTCGGCGCGATAGGTCTGGCGCGCGACTTCATACCCGAGCGCGCGGAACTCGGACGCGATGTATTCCTCCGCCGCGTGCAGCGCCTGGGGCCGGCGCACGTGGCGCTCGCCGATGTCGCCTGCCAGCGCTTCGACGTGCCGGCGCAGGCGGGTCGCGAGTTCGAGCGGCGATTCCGTTTCAACCGAAATCGCACTCGTATCGACGAGTCGGTGTGGGTCGGGCATTCTTGCGGCTTTTCGACTGCCGTCAGTATCGCCGCATGATCGCCTTTGCGCAGGCACGCCGGATCGTCTTCGGGCTCGCGCTCGCGAGCTTCGTGCTTTCGTTCTTCCACCGCACCGCGCCGGCGGCGATCGCGGGGGAACTCACGCGCGCGTTCTCCATCAGCGGCGCGGTGCTCGGCACGCTCGCCGCAACCTATTTCTATGTCTACACGGTGCTGCAGATCCCGGTCGGCGTGCTCGCGGACACGCTCGGCCCGCGCAAGCTGCTGGCGGGTGGGTCGGCGATCGCGGCCGCGGGCTCGCTGCTGTTTGCGCTCGCGCCCGCGTGGGAGATCGCCGCGGTCGGCCGCACGCTGGTCGGCATCGGCGTGGCGGTCGCCTTCATCTCGATCCTGAAGGTCTCCGCGGTGTGGTTCGAGCACGAGCGCTTCGCGACGCTGAACGGCGTGACGATGTTTGCCGGCAACCTGGGTGCGGTGATCGCCGGTGCGCCGCTGGCGTGGGTCGTGTCGATGACCTCTTGGCGGGTGGTGTTCGTCGCACTCGCGGTGCTGTCGGCGGCGCTGGCGTTCGGCTCCTGGCTGCGGCTGCGCGACCGGCCGGAGCAGCTCGGCTACCCGCCCGTGCACGCGCTGCTGCCGGCCGCGCGCGTGCCGTGGGCGCGCGCGCTGGCGAGCGTGCTCGCGAATCCGGCGACGTGGCCGGCGTTCTTCGTCAACGTCGGCGTCGGCGGCAGCTACCTTGCCTTCGCCGGGCTGTGGGCGGTGCCGTACCTGCAGCAGGTGTACGGCTTGTCGCGCGTCGAGGCTGCACAGCACGCCAGTTTGCTGCTGCTGGGTGTGGCGTTCGGTTCGGTGGCGATCGGCGTGATGTCCGATCGGCTGCGCAGCCGCGCCGGCGTGATGCGCGTGGCGGTTTGGCTGTACGCGCTGTCGTGGGCGCCGTGGCTCTTGCACGCGCAGTGGCCGCTCGCGGCAACACTGGCGTGGTTCCTGCTGATGGGGCTCTTGATCCCCGGCTTCACGCTGTCGTGGACGATCGCGAAGGAAGCCAACCCGCCGCAGTATTCGGGGATCGCGACGTCGGTCGTCAATCTCGGCATCTTCCTCGGCACCGGCATTCTGCAGCCGTGGGTCGGCCGGGTGCTCGACCGCGGCCGCGCCGCGGGTGACGCCGCGGCGGCGTGGGACGGCGGCATCGCGCTGCTGGCGGGAGCGGCGGCGATGAGCGCGGTGATGACGCTCTTCGTCGGCCGCCGGCGGGAGTAAATTCGATCGTCGCCCGCGCAAGGAGAGCCCGATGCTGATGTCCGCCGACGCCTATCGCGAATCGCTGCGCCGGATGAAGCCGGTCGTCTTTGTCGACGGCGATCGCATCGACAGCGTGGCCGACGCGCCGCAGCTCGAGCCGGGCGTGAACGCGGTGGCGAAGACCTACGAGCTCGGTTTGCGCAGCGACCTCGCGCCGCTGATGCAGGCGCACGTACCGGGCTTCGCCGCGCCGGTGAACCGCATGCTTGCGCTGACTCACACGACCGCCGACCTGCTGAACAAGCTGGAGGCCGCGCGTCTCGTATGCCAGGAGACCGGCTGCGCGCAGCGCTATCTGGGCGGCGATGCGCTGAATGCGCTCTTTCACGGCACGCATCGCATCGACGCCGAGCACGGCACCGCGTACCACGCACGACTGCGCGCGTATCTGGCGCATGTGTACGACCACGATCTCGCGCTCGGCGTGGCGATGACCGATGCCAAGGGCGACCGTTCGCTGCGGCCGAGCCGGCAGCCGAATCCCGACAGCTATGTGCACATCGTCGAGCGCAACGCGCGCGGCATCGTGATCTCGGGTACCAAGGCGATCATCACCGGCGCGCCTTACATGCACGAGCTGCTGGTGCTGCCGGGACGGAACATGACCGAAGCCGATCGCGATTTCGCGGTCGCGTGCGCGGTGCCGCTCGACGCCAAGGGGCTCACCATCGTCGCGCGTCCCGCGGGCCGGCCGGGCGAATCGGCGGCCAAGTTCAGCGCGAAGTTCGGACAATCGACCGGCGTGTGCCTGTTCGAGCGCGTGTTCGTGCCGTGGGAGCGCGTGTTCCTCGCCGGCGAGTGGCGCGACGCCGCGACGATCCTGTACGACTACACGAGCCAGCACCGCCACACGTGCATCGGCGCGCGGGCGGGATTCGGCGACCTGCTGATCGGCGCCGGCGCGTTGATGATCGAGGCCAACGGGCTCGATCTGGACCGCAACCACAGCTTGCGCGATGCGATGGTCGAACTGATCAAGATCGTCGAGGGCTTCTTCGCCTGCGGCGTGGCGGCGTCCGTGTACGGCACGGCGAACGCGGCCGGCAACATCACGCCCGAGCCGGTGTACGCGAACATCGGCAAGCTGCTGCTGTCGACCCAGATCTATGACATGCACCGCCTCGCGCATCACGTTTCGGGCGGATTGATCGTCACGCTGCCGGGGCCGGACGAGGATCACAACCCGTTCACCGCGGGCCGGCTGTCGGAGGTGCTGACCGCCAGAAGCGACATTCCGTACGAGAAGCGGATCGAGGCGGCGCGCTTCGTGGAGGACCTGACCGCGTCGTACCAGGCCGGCTGGTACTCGGTGATCAGCCTGCACGGCGGCGGCTCGCCCGATGCGATGAAGACCGAGATCTACCGCAACTATCCGATCGGCAACAAGGTCGATCTGGTGGAGAAGCTGCTCGACCGCGGCGTGCTGGCGGACGAAACGCGCAGGATCACGCGCAACCGGCAGCCGGCGCGCTGCTGCGTGGCCGGGTGTCAGATGACGGAGCTTGCTCTTGCGGCGACCTTGCCGTGGCCGACCGCGCGCTCCGCCGTGCCGGCCGACGAACCAACTCTCGCGAAATAGCCATGCGCCTTCATCGCGACGACTCCGTGCTGCTGGTGATCGACATCCAGCGCAAGCTCGCGCCGCACGTCGCCGGGCGCGAGGACATCATCCGCCGCACCGAGGCGCTGATGACGGCGGCGCGGCGGTTCGACGTTCCGCGCCTGCTGACCGAGCACTGCCCGAACCAGATCGGCGCGGTGATCGAGCCGCTGCGTTCGCAGTTCACTGCCGACGAGATCTTCGTCAAGACCGCGTTCAGCGCGACCGATCATCCCGAATTCATCGAGCGCGTGCACGCGACGAAACGGCGCCAGATCGTGATCACGGGCATGGAGGTGCACGTATGTGTGCTGCAGGCCGCGCTCGGGCTGCAGCAGCAGGGCTTTCACGCATTCGTGGTCGCTGACGCGGTCGGTTCGCGCGGCGTGCGCAAGCTCGATTGCGAACTCGCGCTGCGGCGGATGGAGCAGGCTGGCTGCGTGCTCGCGACGACGGAGACGGTGCTGTTCGAGTGGACGCGGCACGGCACCGACGCGCACTTCCGCGACGTGCTGGCGCTGGTTAAAGCGCTTTAGCGCGCCAGTGCATCGTCGGTTTCGTGCAGCCAGTCGACCAGCACGCGGCTGACCGCTTCGGGCTGCTCGATCGTCGACAGATGGCCGCAGTTCTCGATGACCTCGATCCGCGCACCCGGCACGCATCGGGCCATCGCTTCGTGGTCCGCGACCGGCGTGACGGGGTCCTGGCGGCCGCACAGGATCAGCGTCGGCACGCGCACGCGCGAAAGATCGGCATGCGAATCGGGCCGCGCGAGCATCGCGGCCTGCTGGTTGCGCTGGCCGCGCGCGCCGATCGCGCGCGCCATGTCGGCCATCAGCGCGACGAGGTCGGCGCGCTGCGCGTGAGCGGGTAGCAGCCACCGGCGCGGCAGCTCGGGGATCAGCGCGTCGATGCCGCCGGCTTCCACTTTCGCGATGTCGGAGAGCCGGCCTTCACGCCGCGCCGGCGTGTCGGCGACCGCGGTCGTGTCGATCAGCACCAGCCGCTCGACCCGCCCGGGCGCGACGCGCAGCACCTCGAACGCGAGATAGCCGCCGAGCGACAGCCCGATCAGCGTGAACTTTTCCGGCACGGCGGCGAGCAGATCGTCCGCCATGTCGCGCAGGGAGTCGTGGTCGCGGAACGCGAACACGCGGCAGTCGTAGCGAGACTGAAGTGCGGCGACCTGCGCCGCGTACAGACGCTCGTCAGCCAGATGCGCGCAGGCGAAGGCGAGGACGGATCGTTGCATGCGTGCTCCGTTACGGCAGCGTCCGCTCACCTTGGCCAAGCGGACGCTGCATCAGCACGCTGTCGACCCAGCGGCCGAATTTGAAGCCGATCGATGGCAGGACTCCGACCTGCGTGAAGCCGCAGGCGCGGTGCAGCTCGATCGACGGCGCGTTGGCCGAATCGCCGATCACCGCCAGCATCTGCCGGTAGCCGCGCGCCTCACACTCGGCGATCAGCCGCACGAGCAGCGCCTTGCCGATGCCGCGCCCGGTGGCGTCGGGCGCGACGTAGATCGAGTCCTCGACCGAGTAACGATATGCGGGCCGGGTGCGGTAGTGGTTCGCGTACGCGTAGCCGAGCACGCGCGCACCATCGCACGCGACCAGGTACGGATAGCCGGCGCGGGCGATCGCATCGAAGCGCGCGTGCATCTCGTTCGCGGACGGCGGATCGACCTCGAAGCTCGCCAGCCCATGGCGTACGTGGTGCGCATAGATGTCGGCGATCGCGGGCAGGTCGGCGGCGTACGCGTAGCGAAGCTCGGGCGTCATGGCTGCGAACAAAACGGGCGGTGCAGATTGAACCGCACCGCCCGTCGAAAGTCACGCGCGCGAGAGCGCGTGCAGGTTTCGTCTACTTCTTCTCTTCTTCCTTCTTCGCCTCCGGTGCGGGCGTCGGCGCAGGGGCCGGCGCGGTCGCGGGCGCCGCTGCGGGGGCGACGACCGCCGGTGCGGCGGCCGGCATCGCTGCGGCCGGCTTGCCGCCGTGGATCGCCGCGATGATCGGAACGATCAGCAGCGCCACGATGTTGATGATCTTGATCAGCGGGTTCACGGCCGGGCCGGCCGTGTCCTTGTACGGATCGCCGACGGTGTCGCCGGTCACCGCTGCCTTGTGCGCGTCCGAGCCCTTGCCGCCGTGGTGGCCTTCCTCGATGTACTTCTTCGCGTTGTCCCACGCGCCGCCGCCGGTCGTCATCGAGATCGCGACGAACAGTCCCGTGACGATCGTGCCCATCAGCACGCCGCCGAGCGCGGCCGGCCCGAGGATCACGCCGACCAGGATCGGCACCAGCACCGGCAGGATCGACGGGATCATCATCTCCTTGATCGCGGCGCTGGTCAGCATGTCGACGGCCCGGCTGTAGTCGGGCTTGGCGGTGCCTTCCATGATGCCCTTGATCTCGCGGAACTGGCGGCGCACTTCCTCGACCACCGAGCCCGCGGCGCGGCCGACCGCTTCCATCGCCATCGCGCCGAACAGGAACGGGATCAGGCCGCCGATGAAGAGGCCGATGATCACCATGTGGTTCGACAGATCGAACGTGACCTTCAGGCCCGCCTGTTCCAGCCCGCCGGTGTAGTCGGCGAACAGCACCAGCGCGGCCAGTCCCGCCGAGCCGATCGCGTAACCCTTGGTCACCGCCTTGGTCGTGTTGCCGACCGCATCGAGCGGATCGGTGATGTTGCGCACTTCCTTCGGCAGCCCCGCCATTTCGGCGATGCCGCCGGCGTTGTCGGTGATCGGGCCGTAGGCGTCGAGCGCGACGATGATGCCGGTCATCGACAGCATCGCGGTGGCCGCGACCGCGATGCCGTACAGGCCGGCGAGCCAGTACGACGCCAGGATCGCGGCCGAGATCGCCAGCACCGGCCACGCGGTCGCCTTCATCGAGACGGCCAGACCCGCGATGATGTTGGTCGCATGCCCGGTGGTCGACGCCTGCGCGACGTACTTGACCGGGCTGAACTGCGTTCCGGTGTAGTACTCGGTGATGTAGACGAGTGCGGCGGTCAGAACGAGACCCACGACCGCTGACAGATACAGGTTCATCACGGTGACGCCGCCGCTCGCGGCGACCGGGCCGAGGATCCAGTTGGTCACCGGCCAGAACAGCACCAACGAGATCACGCCGGCGACGATCAGGCCGCGGTACAGCGCGTTCATGATCTTGCCGCCTTCGCGCGCCTTGACGAAGAAACAGCCGACGATCGACGCGAGGATCGACACGCCCGAGATCGCCAGCGGGTAGATGATGCCGGCGTCCGAGCCCTTGAAGACCAGGGCGCCGATCAGCATCGTCGCGACCACGGTGACCGCGAAGGTCTCGAAAAGGTCAGCCGCCATGCCGGCGCAGTCGCCGACGTTGTCGCCGACGTTGTCGGCGATCACCGCCGGATTGCGCGGATCGTCCTCCGGAATGCCCGCTTCGACCTTGCCGACGAGGTCGGCGCCGACGTCGGCGCCTTTGGTGAAGATGCCGCCGCCGAGACGGGCGAAAATCGAGATCAGCGAGGCGCCGAACGCAAAGCCGATCATCGGGTGCAGCAGTTCGCGCATGTCGGTGGTCGAATGCGTCTTCCCAAGCATCCAGTAGAAGCCGGCCACGCCGAGCAGTCCCAGGCCGACGACGAGCAGGCCGGTGATCGCGCCGCCGCGGAATGCGATGTTCAGCGCCGCGTTCAACCCCTGCGTCGCCGCCTGCGCGGTGCGCACGTTCGAGCGCACCGACACGTTCATGCCGATGTAGCCGGCCGCGCCCGACAGCACCGCGCCCATCACGAAGCCGATCGCGGTCCACAGCCCGAGCTGCGGCACCACACCGATGACGATCGCGAGCACGATGCCGACCATCGAGATCGTGCGGTACTGCCGGTTCAGGTACGCCTGCGCGCCCTGTTGAACGGCAGCCGCGATCTCCTGCATGCGCGGATTGCCCGCAGGCTGCTTCAGGATCCAGGAAATCGACAGTGCGCCGAACACCACGGCCGCGAGGCCGCAGAGCAGGGCGAGAGCCAATCCAGACATTACGTTCTCCTTAGTGTCAGCGGAAACAGGAACCTACCGGGCGAGCGCGGCGAGCACGCGCCGCTTGATCTCGTCCACCGTGCCCACACCGGACACGCGCACGTGCCTGGGCGCAGCGGCATCCCCGCTGGCGGCCCACTGCGCGTAGTAATCGACCAGCGCCTGGGTCTGCGCGTGGTAGACCTGCAGCCGCCGGCGTACGACGTCCTCGCGGTCGTCGTCGCGCTGGACGAGCGGCTCGCCGGTCGCGTCGTCGCGGCCGGCGACCTTCGGTGGATTGAACTTCACGTGATACGTGCGGCCGCTCGCCAGATGCACGCGGCGGCCGCTCATGCGTTCGATGATGTCGGCGTCGGGCACGTCGATCTCGAGCACGACATCGACCTCGATGCCGGCCGTCTTCAGCGCCTCGGCCTGAGGAATCGTGCGCGGAAAGCCGTCGAACAGATAGCCGGATGCGCAGTCCGGCTGCGCGAGCCGCTCCTTGACCAGCGCGATGATGATGTCGTCGGACACGAGCTGGCCGGCGTCCATCACCTTCTTCGCGGCGAGTCCCACGGGCGTGCCGGCCTTGACCGCCGCGCGCAACATGTCGCCGGTCGAAATCTGCGGAATGCCGTAGCGCTCCGTGATGAACGCGGCCTGAGTGCCTTTGCCGGCGCCCGGCGGCCCAAGCAATATGACTCGCATCCCCCGTCCTGCCCGTGCCCTGGTTTCCGCCTTCGCGAGCGCCGGCGGTGTTTTCGCGCCCGCGCTCGTCACGTAAGCGGCGTGCGACCTGAAGCGCGCGGATTCTAACCGCTCCGCCTTGCGTGGCGCTTACGCGGCACACGACGGCGTTATGCGCTCGGTCAAACCTTGAAGTCGGTGGCCAGGCGCTTCTTCACCGCGACGTTCTTCAGCAGCGCGTAGTCCGGCAGGCCGTCCTTGTACGGCGGATACGCCTCGCCGCCGATCAGCGGGGTCAGATACCGGCGGCATGCGTCGGTGATGCCGAAGCCGTCTTCGCTGATGAATTCGCGCGGCATCATCTTCTCGCGGTTGGCCACGTCGGCGAGCGGCGCCATTTCGATCTTCCACCGGTACGGCCGGCTGGAGGTGCGCACGATCGCCGGCATCACCGCGTTGTGACCCTTGAGGGCGAACTCGACCGCGGCCTTGCCGACCGCGCAGGCCTGCTCGACATCGGTCTTCGACGCGATGTGGCGCGCGGCGCGCTGCAGGTAGTCGGCCACCGCCCAGTGGAACTTGTAGTTCAGGCTCTCCTTGACCAGGCTCGCGATCACCGGCGCCACTCCCCCTAGTTGTGCGTGGCCGAACGCGTCGCGCAGCCCCTGGTCGGACAGGAACTTGCCGTCGGGTCCCTTCACGCCTTCCGACACGACGACCGAGCAGTAGCCGAAGCGCTCGACCTTGTCCTTCACCGCGGCGAGGAACTTGTCGCGGTCGAACGTGATTTCCGGAAACAGGATCACGATCGGAATCGGGTGCGTCTTGTCGGCGGCGAGCCCGCCGGCGGCGGCGATCCAGCCGGCGTGGCGCCCCATCACCTCGAGCACGAACACCTTGGTCGACGTCTTGGCCATCGATGCGACGTCGAAGCTCGCTTCGCGGGTCGACACCGCGATGTACTTGGCGACCGATCCGAAGCCGGGGCACACGTCGGTGATCGGCAGGTCGTTGTCGACCGTCTTCGGCACGTGGATCGCCTGCAGCGGATAGCCCATCTTCTCCGACAACTGCGACACCTTCAGGCACGTGTCGGCCGAGTCGCCGCCGCCGTTGTAGAAGAAGTAGCCGATGTCGTGCGCGCGGAACACCTCGATCAGGCGCTCGTACTGCGCGCGACTTTCGTCCAGCCCCTTGAGCTTGTAGCGGCACGAGCCGAACGCGCCGGCGGGTGTGTGTTTCAGCGCCCTGATCGCCGCCGGCGACTCGCGGCTGGTGTCGATCAGGTCCTCGGTCAGCGCGCCGATGATGCCGTTGCGGCCGGCGTAGACCTTGCCGATGCGGCTCTTGTAGCGGCGCGCGGTTTCGATCACGCCGGCGGCCGACGCGTTGATCACGGCGGTCACGCCGCCCGATTGTGCGTAGAAGGCATTGCGTTTCTTCGTTGCCATCCGGACTCTCCGTCGCCCCGGCGCAGGCCGGGGCCTAATGTTTCTCGTCCTTCGATGCGGGAAATCGGGCCCCGTCCTGCGCCGGGGCGACGATGCAGTTTCAGTCGCTTCGCATCCACTCACCCATCAACCAGTCATCCGCTCTGTGCACGGCGCGGACGCTCGCCCGCATCGCCCACGGAATCACCTGGCGATGCAGCGGCACGTGGTGCACCTGCGCGTTGTGTCCGGCCGGCGCCTGCTGAATGATGTCGGCGCGCTGGTCCACATTCATCTCGACCGCGGCGGCGTCGAACAGCGCGTCGAGCTTTGGACTCACGCAGCGGCCGCAGTTGAAGCTGCCGTTGCCGGTCTTCGGATTGAACGAGCGCAGCACCGGCGACAGCGCGGTCGGCGCGCCGGTGATCGCGCCGCCCCAGCCGAGCAGGTAGAAGCTGGTGTCGAGCTTCTCCAGCTTCGGGAAGCAGGTCGCGCGCGGCTGCACGCTGACCCCGGTCTGGATGCCGGCCTTGGCCAGCATCGCCGCCACCGCGAGGCAGATCTTCTCGTCGTTGATGCAGCGGTTGTTCGGGCAGTCGAGGGTGACCTCGAAGCCATTCGGACGGCCGGCTTCGGCCAGCAGCCGCTTCGCTTCGTTCAGGGCGCGCGGCAGGCGCTTCTCGGCGCAGGCATTGGAGGCGAGGATCGACGGCGTGATGCCGCCGGTGGGGCTGGCGTGGCTGGCGCGCTCGAGCGAGAACACGACATCGTCGGCAGTGAGCGCAGTGCCGTCGTTGAACGTCACTCCGCTGCGCGGGTGGAAGCGCCACACGAGCGGCGACGGTTGCGACCAGCTCGTCGCCAGCCCGGGGACAATGCTGAGCTCCTTGTCGCGAGAGACCAGCGTGTCGTGCACCTGCTGCGACCGCAGGTTGGTCAGCAGTTCGTTCTGCGGACAGGGATCCGCCGTCTGGAAGTCGCCCTGCGAGGCCGAGCGCAGCGTCTTGGACGCGGCGCTGCCGCTGGCGAGCAGCAACGTCATCGCGATTGCGGCGATCAGTCGATTCAACGCAGGCCCCTCCCGTTGCCCGAGCGCGCGAGTCTATTCGCCCGCCGCGATCAGTGCACGAACGTGCGCGAGATCCTCCGGCGTGTCGACGCCGGGCGGCAGCGGGGCGTCGAGCCGCAGCACCGCGATCGGATGACCGTGCCACAGCGCGCGCAGTTGTTCGAGGCTTTCGTGCGCCTCGATCGGCGCCGGCGCGAGCTGCGCATAGGCGCGCAGGAAGGCGGCGCGGTACGCGTACAGGCCGACGTGGCGCAGCGCGGGCAGCCCCTCCGGCAATTGGTCGCGGCGGTGCGCGAACGCGTCGCGCGACCACGGAATCGGCGCGCGCGAAAAGAGCAGCGCCCGCCCGCGCGCGTCGGTGACGACCTTGACCACATTCGGGCTGAAGAACTCGGTTGCGTCGGCCAGCGGATGCGCGGCGGTGGCGATCGCGCAGTCCGGCTGCGCTGCGAGCAGCGCGGCCACGGCGTCGATCACCGCGCGGGGGATCAGCGGCTCGTCGCCCTGCACGTTGACGACGATCGCGTCGTCGGGCAGCGACAGATGTCGCGCGGCCTCCGCCAGCCGATCGGTGCCGGTCGCGTGCGCGGGCGAAGTCAGCACCGCCTGCACCCCATGCGCGGCGCAGGCCGCAGCGATCTCTTCGCTGTCGGCCGCCACGATCACGCGTTCGGCGCGGCTTTGCGCCGCGCGCCGCGCCACCCGCACCACCAGCGGCAGGCCGCCGACATCGGCGAGCGGCTTGCGCGGCAGCCGCGTCGACGCGAGCCGCGCCGGAACGATGACGACGAAGCCCGGCATCGAAGGCGGGAGGATCGCCGTCAGCCTGCGGGCGCGCCGGGCGCCTCGTCGAGCCGGCGCGCCTCGCTTTCGAGCATCACCGGAATGCCGTCGCGGATCGGGTAGGCCAGCCCCGCGCTGCGCGAGATCAGCTCCTGGCGCTCGCGGTCGTATTCGAGCGGCCCCTTGGTGACCGGGCACACGAGGATGTCAAGCAGTCGAGGGTCCATGCGCGGGTTCACTTTGCGCCGCTGACGAGGGCGTCAGCCGCATTTCGATCAGATCGATCAGTCCGGCGTCGATCGACGCCTGCAGGTTGACCACGCACACGCGCCCGTCGGTGGCGATCGCCGAGACTGCGCGGCATTTTACGGCGTCCTTTGCCGTGATCAGCGCCAGGTCGAAGGTGCGGCCGAGAAAAGGATTGAGCGCGTAGTCGTAGTGATCCGGCAGCGGCAGTTCCTCGATCGCGAGCCCCGCGGCGCGCAACATCGCGAAAAAGCGCTCCGGCGCGCCGATGCCGGCCGCGGCGACGATCTTCAGCCGGCCGCGCTTCTGCTCCTGCGCCAGGCCAGCAAGCGAGATCGCGCGCGTCGGATCGGCGAGCGAGCGCACGTCGGCCAGCCGGGTCGCCATTTCGTAGCGCGGCGAATACACGCGCACCGGCGGCACGATGCCGTGGCACACGACGGCCGCGACTTCCTTCAGTCGCGCCGGCGGATCGCGCAGCGGCCCCGCCGGCAGCAGCCAGCCGTTGCCCAGCCCGCGCTCGTCGATCAGTGCGATCTCGAAGTCGCGCGCCAGCCGCCGGTGCTGCAGCCCGTCGTCGGCGATGATCACGTCGCAGCGCGGATGCACGCTGCGCAGGATCCGGCATGCGGCCACGCGGTCGCGGCCGACCACGACCGGCACACCTTGGCCGTGCAGCGACTGCGCCAGCAGCAGCGGCTCGTCGCCGACTTCGGCGGCGCGTGCGTTGCTCTCGACGACGCGCACGTCGCTGCGCGCGGCGCCGTAGCCGCGCGTGACCACGCCCGGTCGGCGGCCGCGCGCCAGCAGCGCACGCGCGAGTTCGAGCGTCAGCGGGGTCTTGCCGGTGCCGCCGACGTACAGGTTGCCGACCACGATGACCGGCACGCCGACGCGCCAGGCCCGCAAGACACCGATCCGATAAGCCGCCACGTGCAGCGCGCGCAACGCGCCGAACACGGCCGCCAGCGGCAGCAGCAGCCACGCCGCGGGGCCACGCGTGCGCCACACCCGGTGCAGCGCGCGTTGCAGCCGCGCGGTGAGGTCGGGCCGATTCAAGTCATTGTGCGGCGGCGCTCTGCCGCTCGGTGACAAAACTGATGCGCGCCAGCTGCAGGATGCGCGCCGCTTCCATCACGTTGATCACCGACTGGTGCGGCGACTGCGCATCGGCATGGATCACGACCAGCAGGTCGGTGCGCCCCTGTGCGGCGGCGCGCATTGCCTCCACCAGGTCGTTGACGTCGGACTTCGCCAGCACGCGTTTGTCGATCGCGTAGCGGCCGTCGGCGGTGACGCCGATCACGATCTCGTTCGGGCGGTTCTGAGTCGCCTTGGCCTCGGCGCGCGGCAGCTCGATCTTCAGTTCCGCGTAGCGCGAGTAGGTGGTGGTGACCGCGAGGAAGATCAGCACGATCAGCATCACGTCGATCAGAGGAATCAGATTCAGCTCCGGTTCCTCGTCGTGGGCGCGCCTGAACTTCATCGCGGCGTCGCGTCGTAGCGGTCGGCGAACAGCACCTCGAGCAGGCGCTGCGACTGGTCTTCCATCTCGACCAGGAAGTCCTCGATGCGCGAGCGGAAGTGGCGGTAGAACAGAACCGACGGCACCGCGACGATGATGCCGAACGCGGTGCAGTACAGCGCGATCGATATGCCGTGCGCGAGCTGCTGCGGGTTGGAGCCGGCCTGCTGCGAGGCGAAGATGTCGATCATCCCGATCACGGTGCCGAGCAGGCCCAGCAGCGGCGCGATCGAGCCGATCGATCCGAGCAGCGAGAGGTAGCGCGACAAATCGTGCGCGATGTGGCCGCCGGTGTTGGCAACCGCCGCGCCGGCGATCGCACGCGGCGCGCGCACGTTGCGCAGCGCAGTCGCCAGCACGCGTCCGAGCGGCGAGCTGCGTTCCAGTTTCAGGATCACTTCGGGGCTGACCTGCTTGCGCGCGACCAGATTCAGCACGTCCTGCAGCAGTGATTCGGGGATTACCTTCTCGCGCCGTAACGCGATGCTGCGCTCGATGATCAGGGTGAGAGCCACCACGGAGGCCGCGAGCAACGGCCAGATGGGCCAGCCGATGGCCTGTACGATCGCGAACAAGTCCGAATCCTTCCGACGCGCTGCAGTTCGGACGCGGAGTGTAGTCGGTGGCTTCGTATCACGTCGGCGGCATCCGGATGGCTGACGTTTCCACAGTTTCTGTGGATAAGTTTGTGAACAACCGCGATCGACCGGCGCGAAACCCGCGAAAACACGCGCGTCGGGCCGGTTGCCCGTTGCGTGAGCAGCAACAAAAGGTCCTTTGAATCAAGTGCTTGGAGCTTCAGTCGCAGGTGCATCCGCAGCGCGATCTATCCGGACGAGGTCCGGCGCGACCATGTGGAAAGGTACCGGCCGAGAACCCGCATGACGCCTGAATTCGTCGACGCGAACCAAGTAATGACGCGGGATCCGCTGACGGTTTCCGCGCTGAACCGCGCCGTTGCTGGTTTGCTTTCGCGCAGCTTTCCGCTGGTGCGGGTTCGCGGCGAGGTCGCCAATTTCACGCGCGCGGCGAGCGGGCACTGGTATTTCACGTTGAAGGATCCCGGCGCGCAGGTGCGCTGCGCGATGTTCCGCGGGCGCAACGCGTTGGTCGATTTCGCGCCGCGCGAGGGCGATCAGGTCGACGTGCTGGCGCAGGTGAGCCTGTACGAGGCGCGCGGCGAGTATCAACTGAACGTGGAGTCGATGCAGCGCGCCGGGCTTGGCCGGCTGTACGAGGAGTTCCTGCGGCTGAAGGCGCGGCTGACCGCCGAGGGCGTTTTCGATGTCGCGGTGAAGCGGCCGCTGCCGGCGTTGCCGCGCGCGATCGGCATCGTGACGTCGCTGCAGGCCGCCGCACTGCGCGACGTGCTGACCACGCTGGCGCGGCGCGCGCCGTACGCGCGGCCGATCGTGTATCCGGTGCCGGTGCAGGGCGAAGGCGCCGGCGCGCGCATCGCGCAGATGCTGGTGCGCGTGTCGGCCCGGCGCGAGGTCGATGTCGTGCTGCTGGTGCGCGGCGGCGGCTCGATCGAGGATCTGTGGGCCTTCAACGAGGAGGTCGTCGCGCGCGCGATCCGCGCGTCGATGGTGCCGGTCGTCGTCGGCGTCGGGCACGAGTCCGACTACACGATCGCCGATTTCGCCGCCGACCTGCGCGCCCCCACGCCGACGGCGGCCGCGGAACTCGCAGCCCCCGATCGCGGTGCGCTGGTCGCATCGATCGCGCAGAAGGCGCGCGCGCTGCAGGCGGCCTGGCGACGGCGCGCCGACACCGCGCAGCAGCGCCTCGACTACGCGCTGCGCGCACTGGCGGCGCCGCGTGCGCCGGTGCGCGCGCTCGAGGCGCGCGTAGTGGGCGCGTTCCGGCAGCTCGGCCATCTGGCCGCGCGCGCGCTCGCCGAGCGGCGCGCGTGGACCGCGCACTGCTTGCAGCGTCAGCTGCAACAGCGGCCGGCCGTGCACGCGGCGCGCGCGCATCTGCAGCGATCGAGCGCGCGTTTCGGCGCACTCTTGCAGCACCAGCACAAGGCGCGCCAGGCGCAGGTCGACGCACTCGCGGCGGCGCTGCAGGCGCTTGACCCGGTCGCGGTGCTGGGCCGCGGTTATGCGATGGCGTTCGCGCCCGATGGGCGGGTCGTGCGCGACGCAGGCCAGCTTGCGTCGGGCGACCGGCTGCGATTGCGCTTCGCGCGCGGCGGCGCGCACGCGCGCGTGGAAGACCTCGCGTCCGGGAAGGACTCCGCGCCACCGCGAGGTGACTAGAATCCGGGCCTCTGCCCGCCGGCCGCCGTTTATTTCAACTTTTCGAAGGACGCACGTCATGGAACACACGCTGCCCCCGCTGCCGTACGCGATGGATGCACTCGCGCCGCACATCTCGAAGGAGACCTTCGAGTATCACTACGGCAAGCATCATCAGGCCTACGTGACCAACCTGAACAACCTGATCAAGGGAACGGAGTTCGACAACAGCCCGCTGGAGGAGATCGTCAAGAAGTCATCCGGCAGCATCTTCAACAACGCCGCGCAGGTGTGGAATCACACGTTTTTCTGGAACAGCATGAAGCCGCGCGGCGGCGGCGAGCCTGCCGGCGCGCTGGCCGCCGCGATCGCGCAGAAGTGGGGTTCGTACGCCGCGTTCAAGGAAGCGTTTTCCAAGAGCGCGGTCGGCAACTTCGGCTCCGGCTGGACCTGGCTGGTGAAGAAGCCGGACGGCTCGGTCGACATCGTCAACACCAGCAACGCGGCCACGCCGCTGACCACGGCGGACAAGGCGCTGCTGACGATCGACGTGTGGGAGCACGCCTACTACATCGACTATCGCAACGCGCGGCCGAAGTTCGTCGAGGCGTTCCTGAACAGTCTGGCCAACTGGGACTTCGCAACGAAGAATTTCGCCTGACGCGCGTGGGGCCGGGCCGCACCCGGCCCGTGCCCGCGTTCAGCGCTGCGCGGGCAGTCCGCCGATCTTCGCGCCCGGCGCGAGGCCGCGCTTGTCGTACCAGCCGCGCTCCATTTCGAGTGCGTAGCGCACCGGCTTGGCGGAACAGTGACTGGCGTCGGTCCGCGGCGCCATGTGCTCGATGTTGACGATCGTGCCGTCGTCGTCGATGAAGGCAACCGACAGCGGGATCAGCGTATTGCGCATCCACATGCACAAGGTCGTCTTCTGCGGGTACAGGAAAACCATGCCGTGGTTCGGCGCCAGCCGTTCGCGGAACATCAGCCCGCGCATCGATGTGGCGGCGTCGGCCGCGACTTCGGCTGTGATCACGTGGATCCCCGCCGTCAGCTTGATCGTCGGTTGCGGCGGCAGCGGCCCCTGAGCGGCCGCAACGAGGGGTGCCAGCAGCACCAGCGCAACCAGTGCGCGTCGGATTGTCTGCATAGGATCTTGGCCCGAATACAAAAAAGGGCAGGACTGTGGAGCCCTGCCCTTTCAGCCGTCGAAGCGAAGCTTACTTCTTCTCGCCTTCGGTCTTCTTGGCGGTCTTGGCCTTGGTGGTCTTGGCCTTGGCGGTCTTGGCCTTGGCGGTCTTGGCCTTGGTCTCCTTCATTTCCTTGGCTTCGGCCTTCGTCTCGGCCTTCATTTCCGCTTTCGGCGCAGCCGGCGCGGCGGCCGGGGCGGCAGGAGCGGGTGCCTGCGCGAAGACGGCGCCGGCGAACAGGGTCGAGATCAGTGCAGCGATGGCTTTCTTCATTGAGTTCCCTTTCGGTCGTTCGTGGGTTGTTCGACGACCGGATGCCCGGCCGCGGACGGCATTGCGTCACAGGCCGTAACGCCCCGATGTT
Organism: Pseudomonadota bacterium; assembly: GCA_029778535.1. Lineage (GTDB taxonomy): Bacteria > Pseudomonadota > Gammaproteobacteria > Burkholderiales > Burkholderiaceae_F > JAKOQB01. The sequence goes on from JAKOQB010000005.1 coordinate 153,743, forward strand.
GTGTCCGGTTGACCGGCACGCAGAGCGACACGAGTAAGATCGGCGGGCGATCAGCCGCCCCGATCCCGGGTTGAGCGCCGCCGGCAAGCACAGGATTCGTTCTCAGTCGGAGACCCCATGTACCAGCACGTAAAGGTGCCCAAGGAAGGGCAGAAGATCACCGTCAACAAGGACTACTCGCTGTCGGTGCCGGACCAGCCGATCATCCCGTATATCGAGGGGGACGGCACGGGCCTCGATATCACGCCGGTAATGATCAAGGTCGTCGACGCCGCGGTAACCAAGGCTTATGGCGGCAAGCGCAAGATCGTCTGGATGGAGATCTACGCCGGCGAGAAGTCGACCAGGGTCTACGGTCCCGACGTCTGGCTGCCGGACGAGACGCTGCAAGTTCTCAGGGAGTACGTGGTATCGATCAAGGGGCCGCTGACGACCCCGGTCGGCGGCGGCATCCGCTCGATCAACGTCGCGCTGCGCCAGGAGCTGGACCTGTACGTGTGCCTGCGCCCGGTACGCTACTTCAAGGGCGTTCCCAGCCCCGTAAAGGAACCCGAGAAGACCGACATGGTGATCTTCCGCGAGAACTCGGAGGACATTTACGCCGGCATCGAATACGAGGCGGAGACCGACAAGGCGCGCAAGCTGATCCGGTTCCTGCAGGAGGAAATGGGAGTCAAGAAGATCCGTTTCCCGAACACTTCGGGGATCGGCATCAAGCCGGTGTCGCGCGAGGGCACCGAGCGGCTGGTGCGCAAGGCGATCCAGTACGCGATCGACAACAAGCGCAAGAGCCTGACCTTCGTGCACAAGGGAAACATCATGAAGTTCACTGAGGGCGCGTTCGCCAGGTGGGGCTACGGCCTGGCGCAGAAGGAGTTCGGTGCCGAACTGCTCGACGGCGGCCCGTGGATGAAGATCAAGGCGAAGCACGGCGACATCGTGATCAAGGACGTGATCGCCGACGCCTTCCTGCAGCAGATTCTGCTGCGGCCGGCCGAGTACGACGTGATCGCGACGATGAACCTGAACGGCGACTACATCTCGGATGCGCTGGCCGCGCAAGTGGGCGGCATCGGCATCGCGCCGGGTGCGAACCTGTCGGACTCGGTCGCGATGTTCGAGGCGACCCATGGCACCGCGCCGAAGTACGCGGGCAAGGATTACGTGAACCCGGGCTCCGAGATCCTGTCGGCGGAGATGATGCTGCGGCACATGGGCTGGACCGAGGCCGCCGATCTTGTGGTCCGATCGATGGAGAAGTCGATCCTGCAGAAGACCGTGACCTACGACTTCGCGCGACTGATGGAAGGCGCCACGCAGGTATCGTGCTCCGGATTCGGCAATGCAATGATCGCCAACATGTAATCGCGCGGCCGGATCGGGAACAAAAAACCCCGCCGCGGCGGGGTTTTTGTTGGGCTCGGCGCGCCTATCCGGCAGCGGTGATGTTCGACGCCTGCTTTCCCTTCGGACCCTGCACGACCTCGAAATTCACCTTCTGTCCTTCCTTCAGGGTCTTGAAGCCGCCCATCTGGATCGCCGAGAAGTGGGCAAACAAATCCTCGCCGCCCCCGTCGGGCGTGATGAAACCGTAACCTTTAGCGTCGTTGAACCACTTCACCGTTCCTGTTGCCATCTCTTCTTCCTTTTGATACGTCCCGATCCGGTTGGCGCGGACTCCTGCGAGCGCACTCCTACCCCCTCTGTGGCGATCGTCAGGGCCGTCCACCCCGCCGCTCGCCGGCCCGCCCTCGTCTGATCGGCGAGGTGCGGCCGTGCATTCTTCGGGCAAAGCCGGCCCGGCGTCAAGGTCCGGCGCGGCGAGGCCCGCGCCGGCCGCCGTCCGGCACGCCGCGGCCGCCCGGCTGCGCCCTACACGCGAACGCGATCGCCGCTTGTGTTCGGCAACTGCGGTCGCCATTTTGTACGTACTCAAGCGCTGGCGAGCGATTTGCCGTTCCACCGTCTGCGGCAAGGGCGAACGATCTGAACGGCCGAGGCCGCCAGCCCGCCGAGTTAACTTATGATTAGGATGCTTTTCTGGTCAGACGGGCAGCGGCACCTTGCCTAGAATGGTTCCATGAGTGAGCGGCTGGGTGAAGGGACAGTCACCGAGAAGAAGACTTCTCGGGTCAAGCCGCCGCCGATGTTCCAGGTGGTGTTGCTGAATGATGATTTCACGCCGATGGAGTTCGTGGTGGGCGTGCTGCAGAAGTTCTTCGGCAAGGGTCGCGAGCAGGCGACCCAGATCATGCTGAAGGTGCACCACGAGGGGCGCGGTGTCTGCGGCGTGTATCCGCGTGACGTGGCAGCCAGCAAGGTTGAGCAGGTTTGCAGCTACGCACGGCAGCATCAGCATCCGCTGCAGTGTGTGATGGAGGAAGCATGATCGCGCAGGAACTGGAAGTCAGCTTGCACATGGCCTTTGTCGAGGCCCGCCAGGCGCGTCACGAATTCATTACGGTCGAGCATCTGCTGCTGGCGCTGCTGGACAATCCGTCGGCCGCCGAGGTGCTGCGCGCCTGTGCGTGCAACATCGAGGATCTGCGCAAGAGCCTGCAGAACTTCATCGGCGACAACACCCCGATCCTGCCGCCGAACTCCGAGGCCGACACGCAGCCGACACTTGGTTTTCAGCGCGTGATCCAGCGCGCGATCATGCACGTGCAGTCCACGAGCAACGGCAAGAAGGAAGTCACCGGCGCCAACGTGCTGGTGGCGATCTTCGGCGAGAAGGACTCGCACGCGGTGTACTACCTGCACCAGCAGGGCGTGACCCGCCTGGATGTCGTCAACTTCATCTCGCACGGCATCACCAAGTCGCCGCAGGGCGACGAGAAGGCGAAGCAGCCGGGCGGCGAGGAAGCGCAGGAGCAGGAGCAGGGGCGCGAGCAGGCTTCGCCGCTCGAGCAGTACACGATGAACCTGAACCAGCTCGCCAAGGACGGCAAGATCGATCCGCTGATCGGGCGCGAGATCGAGGTCGAGCGCGTGATCCAGGTGCTGTGCCGCCGCCGCAAGAACAATCCGCTGCTGGTCGGCGAGGCGGGCGTCGGCAAGACCGCGATCGCCGAGGGCCTGGCGTGGCGGATCGTCAAGGGTGACGTGCCGGAGATCCTGGAAAAGGCATCCGTGTACTCGCTCGACATGGGCGCGCTGCTGGCGGGCACCAAGTACCGCGGCGATTTCGAGCAGCGGTTGAAGGGCGTGCTCAAGCAGCTCAAATCGAACTCCAACGCGATCCTGTTCATTGATGAAATCCACACGCTGATCGGCGCCGGCTCCGCGTCGGGCGGAACGCTCGACGCGTCGAACCTGCTGAAGCCGGCGCTCGCCACCGGGCAACTGAAGTGCATCGGTGCCACGACCTACAACGAGTACCGCGGCATCTTCGAAAAGGACCATGCGCTGTCGCGCCGCTTCCAGAAGATCGACGTGGTCGAGCCTACGGTGCCGCAAACGATCGAGATCCTGAAGGGCCTCAAGTCGCGCTTCGAGGAGCACCACGGCGTCAAGTATTCGGCCGGCGCCATCACCGCCGCGGCCGAGCTGTCGGCCAAGTACATCAACGACCGCCATCTGCCCGACAAGGCGATCGACGTGATCGACGAGGCCGGCGCCGCGCAGCGCATCCTGCCGGTGAGCAAGCGCAAGAAGACGATCGGCAAGAGTGAGGTCGAGGACATCATCGCCAAGATCGCGCGCATCCCGCCGCAGACCGTGTCGAGCGACGACCGCACGCAGCTGAAGAATCTCGAGCGAAACCTCAAGAACGTCGTGTTCGGCCAGGATCCGGCGATCGACGCGCTGGCCGCGGCGATCAAGATGGCGCGCTCGGGCTTGGGCAAGCCGGACAAGCCGATCGGCAGTTTCCTGTTTTCGGGTCCGACCGGCGTCGGCAAGACCGAGGTCGCCCGGCAGCTGGCGTTCACGCTTGGCATCGAGCTGATCCGCTTCGACATGTCCGAGTACATGGAGCGCCACGCGGTGAGCCGCCTGATCGGCGCGCCGCCCGGGTACGTCGGCTTCGACCAGGGCGGGCTGCTGACCGAGGCGATCGCCAAGAAGCCGCATGCGGTGCTGTTGCTCGACGAGATCGAAAAGGCGCATCCGGACATTTTCAACATCCTGCTGCAAGTGATGGATCACGGCACGCTCACCGACAACAACGGCCGCAAGGCCGACTTCCGCAACGTGATCGTCATCATGACGACCAACGCGGGCGCCGAGACGCTGAACAAGCGCGTGATCGGTTTCACCAATGTGCGCGAGGCTGGCGACGAGATGGCCGACATCAAGCGCATGTTCACGCCCGAGTTCCGCAACCGGCTCGACGCGATCATCAGCTTCCGCGCGCTCGACGAGGAAGTCATCCTGCGTGTGGTCGACAAGTTCCTGATGCAGCTTGAAGACCAGTTGCACGAGAAGAAGGTCGACATCGCGTTCTCGGACGCGCTGCGGCTGCACCTGGCGAAGAAAGGCTTTGACCCGGTGATGGGTGCCCGCCCGATGGCGCGGCTGATCCAGGACACGATCCGCAAGGCGCTCGCCGACGAGCTGCTGTTCGGGCGGCTCGTCAGCGGCGGCAAGGTCAACGTCGATGTCGATGCGGCGGGCGAGGTCAAGCTCGAATTCCCCTCGCCCGACGGCGGCGGCACGCCCGAAGAGGCGCGCGGCGAGCCCGCTCTGCTGGATTAGCCACCCGACCCGCAGTGCCGCGGGTAGCCCAACACGGATATTCCCCGGCGCCGCCCCGCCCTCTAGGATCGACGCGGTTTTCTTCGGGGAGGCAACTCGTGCGCGAAGACTGGGCCGCTTTGCGCGTGGCGCTGGTGCTCGGCTTGCTGACGCTGACGTGCGCACCGCTAATGGCGCAAACCGCAGCCGATCACGAGCGCGCGCGCAAGATCGTCTCGGGCGGCTGTCTGCTGTGCCACGGCATCGACGGCGAAAGCTCCAGCGAGCTGTTTCCCAAGCTCGCTGCGCAGAATGCGGCCTATATCGCTCGGCAGCTTGCCAGCTTCAAGAGCGGTGCGCGCAAGTCGACGGCGATGCAGGGCATGGTCAAGGACCTGAGCGAAGCCGATATGAAAGCCCTTGGCGAGTACTTCAGTCGCAAACCGGCGACGGCGCACGAACTCCGCGATCCGGATCTGGCCGCAGTTGGCCGCTATGTTTACGCGCAGGGCAATCGCTTTTCGGGTGTGGCGGCCTGTGCCGGCTGCCACGGCCCGGACGCGGCCGGCTCGGCCGAACTGCCGCGGCTTGCGGGGCAGCATGCGCTGTACATCGAAAACCGGATTGGCGAATTCAGCCGGCGCGAGCGCGCCAGCGACAACGCGGTGATGCATGCCGTCGCCGAGAAAATGACCGAGCTGGAGATCAAGGCGGTGGCGGAGTATCTGGCCGGCAAGAAGTAGGTCAGCGAAAGGAAAAACGGCGGGCATGGCCCGCCGCTTTGATTCCGCTCTGCGCCATTCATCCCACGACGTCGGCCCAGATGTTCTGCGCCCAGGCGAACGCGTACTTGCCTTCGAGCGCGGTCGGTGCGGGCGACAGGCCGCCGGAACCGGGCACGGTCAGCATCGTCTTCTTGCCCGCATCGTACTGGTGGACCGAAGCCACGTGCACGGTGTCGGTGTCGCTAACCATGCTGTAGCAGGTGTTCGTCAACACCGGCGTGCGGTTCACGCTGCCGCCTGACAGCAGCGCGATCACCGCTGCCGCGCACACCTTCGCCTGCTGGTTGGCCATGTGGCCCGACTTCGGCATGCCGGGCGCGATCTGAATCGCATCGCCCAGCACGTGCACGTTCTTTACCTTGATCGATTCGTAGGTCAGGAAGTCGACCTCGCACCAGCGATTGTTCGCGGTCACGACACCGGCGACGCGCGCGATGCCACCGGCGCGCTGGGGCGCGATTACGTTGACGACATCGGCCTTCACATCGCCCTGCACCTCGAACTTCAGCGTCCGAGTGGCCAGATCGACGTCGGTCACCACGTGGTTCGGTCGGTACTCGACCAGACCCTTGTAGTCCTCGTTCCAGACCTTGGTGAACAGCCCCTTCTTGGACTGGATGTCTTCGTTGCCGTCCAGGATCAGCACCTTCGATTTCGGCTTTCTGGTCTTGAAGTACCAGGCCATCTGGCAGGCGCGCTCGTACGGCCCCGGCGGGCAGCGGTAGGGCGCTTTCGGGATCGCGATCACCGCCACACCGCCGTCGTTCATCGCTTCGAGCTGCCGCCGCAGCAGTTCGGTCTGCGGGCCGGCGACCCACGCGTGCGGCGCGACTTGCGTACCCGCATCTGGGTTCTTCGCCAGCGCCGGAATCTGCTCCCACATGAACTCGATGCCGGGCGCGACGATCAGTCGGTCGTAGCCGAACGACTGCCCGCCGGCGGTGGTGACTGTGCGCTTTTCGGCATCGATCGCGGTGGCGCTGTCGCGCACCACTTTCACGCCCCAGCGCTTGCTCAGGTTGTCGTATGGAAGCGTGATGAATTCGAGCTTCCTGCTGCCGCCGATGACCAGGTTCGACATCGGGCAGGAGACGAAGCGCTCGCGCGGCTCGATCAGCGTCACGTCGATCCGGCCGTCGCTCCACATGCGGATGTACTTCGCCGCGGTCGCGCCGGCGTAGCCGCCGCCGATGACCACGACCCGCCCGCCGCTGGCGCCACCCATCGTTGCGCAGCCGCCCAGCGCGGCCAGAGCCGAGCCCGCGCTCAGTCCAGCCAAGAATTCGCGTCGTTGCATCAACATCGTCTTCTCCTTGGTGTCGGCAGTCACTTGGCTGGTCTTTGCGCAGCGAACCAGGCCGCGATCGCTTCGAGCTGCGCGTCGCTGTAGCCCTTGGCGAGCTGATGCATGACCGTCGCTGGCTTGCGGCCTGCCTTGAAGTCCTGCAGCTTTTGCATGAGTTCGGCCTTCGGCTTGCCGGCCAGCGGTTCGTTGCCGCCGACGCTGGCGCCGCCGGTGCCGTGGCAGTTCGCGCACGTGGCGGCAAGGTTACGTCCCAGATGAGGATCCTCCTGAGCGAGAGCGGGGCTGACGGCGGCGGCCAGCCAAGCCGTGGCCAATGCGGTGCGTATCACGGATTGCCTCCAGAGTTATGGTCGTTGTGACGGCCGAGCTCGACCCGGCATCGATAGGTTAGCCGCGCAGGACCGGTGTGCAAAACCCCCCGATCGAGGAGGGGTCAGGACCTGCCGCCGGCGCGCGGCCGCCGCCGGCGAGCAAGTCGATGAGCGCAACGGCGCGCCGCGCATCGAGCCCAGTCAGCGCCACCGCGGTGTGCTGCAGGCAGCAGGCCGGTGTGAAGGTGGCCGTGCGCTCCGCGCCGAAGTGCGATGCGACGACCTCGGCCGACGCCGAGCGCGTCAATACCAGCGCGCGCTGCGCGCCCGCTGCGACCAGACGCGCGGCGGCGGCGCGCAAAGTGGCGTAGCGATGATCGGTCAGCACGATACGTACCCGCGCGCCGGTGACGACCGCGGCGAGTGATTGCAGCGCGGCGTCGACCACGAGCCCGAGCGGCGCGGCGAGCGGATCGCAGAACGTGAGCAGCGCCTCTGCGGCGTCGAGTTCGGTCACCGCGCAGCCGTGCACGTAGCCGATGCCGGGACGCCGGTCGAACGCGCCGGCCGGCAGCGGCGCGTCGTCGGCCAGGTCACCCGCGTCCCACGCGATGCAGGCGGGCAGCCGCCGCTGGAGCGCGGGGCCGGCGGCCGGGCCGAGGAAAGTCAGCGCACCCGGATCGTCCTGCGCCACCGCCATCGTGCTCGCGTGCCCGAAGGCCCAATTCAGCGCGAGCGGCGTGACCGACTCGGCGAACTGGCACACCCCCTTGACGCGGTAGATGTCCGGTTCGGTCCGCAGCCAGTCGAGCAGCGCTGCAAGCGACGGCAATCCGGCGGGCCGCCAGGCCCATGCGCGCTCTGCCGCCGAGTGCACGCGCGGCCGCCGCGCTTGGGTCGCCGCTGCTGCGCTCGAGAGCAGGGGCTGGAGGCCCGCATCGTCGCAGCCGAGGATTCGGACCGCGGCGGCCGGCCGGCGCCCGGCCAGGAAGCGCTTGACCGCGTCCAGCGCGTCGCTCGCGACGAGCGACGCCTTGCTGACGAGCAGCAGGGTCGCGGCGTCGATCTGCCGCAGGTAGAGCGGGTCGTCGCGCAGCCGCGCGTGCGCCAGCGCATCGACCAGGCACGGCGCGCCCAGCACCTGGAAGCCTTCCGCATGCAGCGCTTCGAGCAGCGGCCAAGGGTCGGCGAGTCCCGAGCCCTCGACGATCAGCAGGTCCGGAGCGAGTTCGCTCCGAATCCGGTGCAGCGCGTCGAGCAAGTGGCCGCCGGCCGTGCAACAGATGCAGCCGCCTTCGACTTCGACGACCGCGAGCCCTGCGCGGCGCAGCAGCGGCCCGTCGAAGCGGACTTCACCGAAGTCGTTGACCAGCACCGCGAAACGGCCGCCCGCCGCGAGCATCGGCGCCAGGTGCTCGCGGATGAAGGTCGTCTTGCCGGCACCGAGAAATCCGGTGACGAGCAGCGTCTCGGGCACGCCGGCCCGCGCAGCCATGTGCCCGGCCTCGCCGCCCGGCTATGCCAGGTGCGGCTGCACGACGCGCTCGAAGACGCCGTAATGGCGGTTCAGCACCATCGCCTGCGCCTCGCCCGAGGGCGCCGTCTTGATCCGGCGCGTGATCTGGAAGCTGCGCATGTCGACGACGACGACTTCGTCGGCCTTGCGGTTGTTGATATATGCCTTGGCTCCGTCAGCGCTGAACGCCGCGTGCCCCATGTGGCCGCCGCCGCCGGCGTTGATCGTGGTCACGAGCTTCAGCGATGACAACTCGAGCACCGGCACCACGCTGTCGTTGTACTGGGTGATCAGCGCATAGCGACCGTCGGGGCTGAGATAGGCGTGACCGATGCCGCGCGCCGGCGCGGCGATGGAGGTCAGCCGCTTGCGGTCGGCGCGTGCGAACACTTCGAGCGTGACCCCCTCGAGGGCCGCGCCGCTGCCGCGGTTCAGCACGATGAAGCGCTCGCCGTCATTGGTGAAATTGCCGTGGTGGCCCTCGATGAAAGCTTCGTTGAACGACTCGCGGTCGTGGCGCGACAGGCTGATCGGCGCCGCCGCGCGCGGCGCGGCGGCATCGCTGGCGTCGAGCACCACGATCTGCGGCCGGCTGTCGACGGTCTTCGGTTCGTTGGCTTCGATCGTGACCCATAGCTCGCGCTTGTACCAGTCGAAGTAGTGCGGGTTGCCGGTGGTGGTGACCGTCGCGGCGATGGTGAGTTTGTCGCGGTCGATCAGCACGATCTGGTTGTCGGCATAGTTGCCGATCGCGAACACCTTGCCGTCGGGCGACCAGGCTCCGTGCATCGAGATGTCGCCGCTGTGGGCGGTGTTGGCCACCGGAATCTCGACCGTGCCGACGATGCGGACGTCGGTCGGGTTGAGGAACACGACGCGGATGCGGTTGGCATCCATCCCGGAATGGTTGACCGCGAGCAGGCTGCCATCGGGCGCGATGACCGGATGCTTGGGGCGGTTGCCAGTCTCGACGTCCGCCAGTTTGGCGAGCGCGCGTGCATCGATCACGGTGACGGTGCGCTGCCCCGGCGCATTGTTGGCGACGAACAGGCGACTGCCGTCGGGAGTCAGGCATCCGAGCGTGCCGCCGCGGCCGCCCGTGTCGATCGTGCGAATCACGGTGTCGCTGGTGGTATCGATGACCGCCACCTTGCCGTCGCCGCGCAATCCGAACACGTGCCCGGACGCTGCGGCCGCGGCCGTCTGGGCGGCGGCCAGCGGGTTGACGCCGGCGGCCAGCGCGGAGAACCCGGCCAGCTTGAGCACTGCGCGGCGCGAAGGGAAAGTCGTTTGCTTGCGCGTCATGACGGTCTCCGGATGTTGATTCTTGGAATAACCCTCCTGTTCTCGTGCAGTCTGCGGGCCGGCGGACGGCGGGGCAACTACCCGATCGGGGGCGCTTCAATGACCCCGAGTGCGTGCAGCGGGTGCTCGAAACGCGATCGCGCTCGCCTGCTCCGGATAGCGCGCGACCTTGTCCGCGTAGTATGCGCGGATCGTCGCCAGATCGCACGCCTCGTCGCCAGTCATCCGGACGAACTCGGTGACACCGACGCGCTTGCGCGCGTAGTCGATGTACGCCAGTCCGACCGGCAGGTCGAGCTTCAGCGCCAGGTAGTAGAAGCCGGTACGCAGGTGCGGCTGGCGTTTACGCGTGCCTTCCGGCGACAGCGCGAGCCAGAAGCAGTCCTCCTTCTGCATCAGCGCGGCGAGCTGCTCGACCGCACCGCTGGCGTGATGGCGGTCGACGGGGCGGCCGCCCCACAGGCACATCAGGCGTCCGAGCGTGGCGCCGGTGAAGCCGCGGAACAGACTTTCCTTGCCAACGAAGTACACCGGCACCGCGATCGCCCATTTGGCGAGCAGACCGATCACGAAGTCCCAGTTTGACGTATGCGGGTAGACGATCGCGATCCCCTTCGGCCCCGGCACGCCGGCGAAATCGACGCGCCAGCCGGCGCGTCCCAGCAGCCAGCGCGCGAACGCGGCCCGCATCAGCGCTTGCCGGTGGAACCGAAGCCGCCCGCGCCGCGGTTGCTTGCGACGAACTCGTCGACCACCGCGAGCTCGACCCGCAGCACCGGCACGATCACCATCTGCGCGATGCGCTCGAGCGGCTGGATCGTGAATGGCTCGCCGCCGCGATTCCAGCACGACACCATGATCTGCCCCTGGTAGTCGGAGTCGATCAGGCCGACCAGGTTGCCGAGCACGATGCCGTGCTTGTGCCCGAGCCCGGAGCGCGGCAGGATCATCGCCGCGTACGACGGATCCGCAAGGTGAATCGCGATGCCGGAGGGGATCAGCTGCGCTTCGCCGGCGCGCAGCACGACAGGTTCGTCGATGCACGCTCGCAGGTCGAGCCCGGCCGAGCCGGCGGTCGCGTAGTGCGGCAACTGCGCGCGCAGCCGCGCATCGAGCAGCTTGACCGCGAGCTTCATGCGCGTTTCCTGCCGGCGGCGATCTTCGCATCGAGCGGCGCGCGCAGATCCGGCGACGGGTTGCGCAGCGCCGTCGACAGCGATTTCGCCGCGCGCCACAGCAGGAACGCGCCGACCGCCGCCGCGATCCAGCCGCCATTGCCGACCAGTCCGAACAGCAGCAGAAACAGGCCGATCGCAGCGAGCACGACGCTGCCGAGCGCCATGGCCGGCGCCGCCGCCGCCGCCCTGTGGGACGGCGCGGGCTGCGCCGGTGCGACCCTGCGCGCTGCCTCGGTCGGTGCCGCGCGCGCGATCGGTGCCAGGTGCTCGAGCTGCTGGCGCTCGATCTGCGCGAGGTAAGCGACGAAGTCGCCGTCCTTCGGTTCGTCGGCCGGCAGGTTCATCGAGGCTGCAGTCGCGCGGCGATCTCGGCGACGATGCGGCGCGCGTGCGCGAGCTTGCTCGCGCGCGGCAGCGTGGTGACGCCGACCGCATCGACCAGATGCAACTCGCTGTCGTCCGCGCCGAACGCGTCCTGCGCGCGATTGGCGACGATCAGGGCAATCCGCTTGGCCTGCAGCTTCGCCTGCGCATTGGCGATCACGTCGTCGCTCTCGGCCGCGAAGCCGACGCAGTAGGGCGGCCTTTTCAGTGTCGCCACGTCGGCGAGTATGTCCGGGTTGGCCTCGAACATCAGTGCCGGCGGCGCGCCCTTGGTTCGTTTCAGCTTCGTCTTGCTCGGGTTGGCGACGCGCCAGTCGGCCACCGCCGCCACGGCGATGAACACGTCCGCATGGTGCGCGTAGCCCATCACCGCGTCGTGCATCTCGCGCGCGGTCCGCACGTCGACGCGCTGCACGCCGCGCGGAGTAGCGAGCGCGGTCGGGCCTGCCACCAGCGTGACCGCCGCGCCGGCCTCGCGCGCCGCGCGCGCGAGCGCGAAGCCCATCTTGCCCGACGAGAGATTGGTGATCCCGCGCACCGGGTCGATCGGCTCGAACGTCGGCCCGGCGGTGATCAATACGCGCCGGCCCGCGAGCAGCTTCGGCTGGAAGAACGCGACGATGTCCTCGCGCAGTTCGTGCGCCTCGAGCATGCGCCCGAGCCCGACCTCGCCGCACGCCTGCGCGCCGCTCGCCGGACCCAGCACCGTGGCGCCATCGGCCTTGACCTGAGCGACATTGCGCTGCGTGGCCGGGTGGCTCCACATCTCGACGTTCATCGCCGGCACCAGCAGCAGCGGCACGTCCGGCGCGCGCGCCAGCACCAGCGTCGACAGCAGGTCGTCGCACAGGCCATGCGCCACCTTGGCGATGAAGTCGGCGGAGGCGGGTGCGACCACAACGGCGTCGGCCCCGCGCGTCAGCGCAATGTGCGGCATCGCGTCGTCGACGCGGCCGTTCGCATCCGCCTGCCACGCGTCGACGAACACCGGCTTGCCTGTCAGCGCCTGCATCGAGGTGGCGGTGACGAACTTCAATGCCGCCTGCGTCATCACGACCTGCACGTCGGCGCCTTCGTCCTGCAGGCGGCGCGCGAGTTCGCACACTTTGTAGCAGGCGATGCCGCCGGTCATGCCGAGCACGATGCGCTTGCCGTCGAGATCCATGGCGGTGAGATTACTTGGATTTGCGCACGCGCAGCAGCTCGTCGAGGATCAGCAGAGCCGCGCCGCAGACGATCGCCGAATCGGCGAAGTTGAACGCCGGCCAGTGCCAGCCGCGCCAGTGGAAGTCGAGGAAGTCGATCACGTGGCCGTGCAGCAGGCGGTCGATCACGTTGCCGACCGCGCCGCCGAGGATCAGCGCCAGCGACAGCGCGAACAGCCGCTGCGTGCCGTGCCGTGCCAGCAGGTACACGATGAACAGCGACGCGGCGATCCCGATCACGGTGAAGAAGCGGCTCTGCCAGCCGGACGCGTCGGCGAGAAACGAGAACGCCGCGCCCTTGTTGTAGGTCAGCACCAGGTTGAAGAACCCGGTGACGGGACGCACGTCACCGAACTCGAACCTGCGCTCGATGACCAACTTCGTCAGCTGGTCGGCCAGCACGATGATCGTCGCCAGCCCCAGCCACGGTGCGAGTCGTTGCCACCACGTCGATGCGCCGCCCCAGGCCATCAGGCCGCCCCGCGCGCTTCGCCGGCGCCGAAGAGGTTGGACAGGCAACGGCCGCACAGCGTCGGATGCTCGGCGTTGGCGCCGACATCGGCGCGCCAGTGCCAGCAGCGGTCGCACTTGCGCTGCGCGGTCGGCGTGACAACGATCTTTTCGTCGCCCGCCGCCGCGACCGGGTGCAGCGTGGCGCGACTGGTGATCAGCACGAACTTCAGGTCGTCGGCGAGGGTGGCGAGCAGTGTGTGCCGATCGCCCGAAGCGTAGACGTCGACCTCGGCCTGAAGCGACGAGCCTAGCTTGCCCGCTTCGCGCAGCGTTTCGATCTGCTTGAGCACCTCGGCGCGCGCGGAGCGGATCTGCGCCCACTTGGCGAGCAGCGCCTCGTGTCCGGGCACCGGCGGCAGCTCGTGATAGACCTCGGTGAAGATCGTCGCATGCGCATCGCGCACGAACACCTGGTACGCCTCCTCGGCGGTGAAGGACAGATACGGCGCCAGCAGCCGCAGCAGGCTCGACGTGACGTGCCACAGTGCCGTCTGCGCCGAGCGGCGCGCATGCGACTTCGGCGCGGTCGTGTACAGCCGGTCCTTCAAAATGTCGAGGTAAAAGGCGCCCAGATCCTCGGAGCAGAAGGTCTGCAGCCGCGCGATCACCGGGTGGAACTCGAAACGGTCGCAATACGCCTGCGCCTCTGCCTGCATCTGCGCGGCGAGCGCGATCGCGTAGCGGTCGATTTCGACCAGCTCGCCGATCGGCACCGCATCGGTGGCGAGGTCGAAGTCGCTGGTGTTGGCGAGCAGGAAGCGCAGCGTGTTGCGGATGCGGCGGTAGCTTTCGACCACGCGCTTCAGGATCTCGTCGCCGATCGACATCTCGCCCGAGTAGTCGGTCGACGCCACCCACAGCCGCATGATTTCCGCGCCCATCTGGTCGGCCAGTTCGCGCGGGTCGATGCCGTTGCCGAGCGACTTGCTCATCTTGCGCCCGAGCGCATCGACCACGAAGCCGTGCGTGAGCAGCGCCTTGTACGGCGCGCGGCCGTCGATCGCCGCGCCCGTGAGCAACGACGAATGAAACCAGCCGCGGTGCTGGTCGGAGCCTTCGAGGTACAGGTCGGCCGGGTACGCGAGGTCGGCCGCGTGCGAGCCGCGCATCACCGTGCGGTGGGTCGAGCCGGAGTCGAACCACACGTCCAGGATGTCGTTGATCTTGGCGTACTGCGCGGCTTCGGCGGGCGGCAGGAAATCCTCCACGGTCGCGCGGCTCCACGCCTCCACGCCGCCCGCCTCGACTTTCCGCGCCGCCGCCTCCAGCAGTTCGAGCGTGCGCGGGTGCAGTTCACCGGTCTCCTTGTGCAGGAAGAACGGCAGCGGCACGCCCCAGTTGCGCTGGCGCGAGATGCACCAGTCGGGGCGGTTGGCGATCATGCCGTGCAGCCGCGCCTTGCCCCACGCGGGATAGAACGCGGTCTGCTCGATCGCGCGCAGCGCCGTCTGCCGCAGCGTCTCGCCGACGGTCTCGCGCTGCATCACTCCTTGCGTTTCGCGCGTGGCGCCGTCCATGCGCACGAACCACTGCGACGCGGCGCGATACACGAGCGGCGACTTGTGGCGCCAGCAGTGCATGTAGCTGTGCGTGTCGGTCGAAGCGTGCAACAGCGCGCCGGCGACGCGCAGGCTATCCACTACCTTCGGATTCGCGTCCCAGATCTTCATGCCGCCGAAGAGCGGAAAGTCGCGCGCGTAGTGGCCGTCGCCCTGCACGGGATTGAGGATCTGGTCGTTGGTCATCCCGTACGACTTGCACGAGTCGAAGTCCTCGACGCCGTACGCGGGCGAGGAGTGCACGATCCCGGTGCCCGCGTCCGCGGTCACATAGGTCCCGAGATACACGGGCGAGTCGCGGTCGTAGCCGCGGTCGAGCGCGGCGAGCGGATGGCGGAAGCGCACCCGTTCAAGCGACTGGCCGCGGCAGGTCGCGATCACGCGTCCTTTGAGGCCGTAGCGCTGCAGGCAGGACTCGACCAGCGATTCGGCGAGGATCAGCAACCGGTCGCCGCAGTCGACCAGCGCGTAGGTGAACTCCGGATGGAAATTGAGCGCCTGGTTGGCCGGGATCGTCCACGGCGTCGTGGTCCAGATCACGGTCGCGGTGGGCTTGCCCAGCGCGGCCACGCCGAACGCCGCCGCGACCTTTGCTTCATCGTCCCCGGCCAGCGGGAAGGCCACATCGATCACCGGCGTCTTCTTGTCGATGTACTCGACCTCCGCTTCGGCGAGCGCGGAGTTGCAGTCGAAGCACCAGTTGACCGGTTTCAGCCCCCGGTAGACGAAGCCGCGTTCGATCATGCGGCCGAGCGTGCGGATCTCGTCCGCCTCGGCCTTGAACGTCATCGTCAAGTACGGGTTGTCCCAGTCGCCGAGCACGCCCAGCCGCTTGAATCCCTGCATCTGCAGCGCGATCTGTTCGGTCGCGTGCGCGCGCGCTTTCGCCTGCACCTCGGCGCGCGAAAGCTGTTTGCCGAACTTTTTCTCGATGAAGATCTCGATCGGCATGCCGTGGCAGTCCCAGCCCGGAACATAGACAGCGTCGAAGCCCGCGAGCGAGCGCGACTTCACCACCATGTCCTTCAGGATCTTGTTGACGGCCTGTCCGAGGTGGATTGCCGCATTGGCATACGGCGGCCCGTCGTGCAGGATGAACTTCGGCGCGCCGGCGCGCGCCTTGCGGATCGCCCGGTACACCTTGCGCTCGTCCCACTCCCTGACCCACTTCGGCTCGCGCTTCGGCAGGTCGCCGCGCATCGGAAACGGCGTTTCGGGAAGATTCAGCGGGTACTTCTTGCTCGCCGGA
Source organism: Pseudomonadota bacterium (assembly GCA_029778535.1). Classification (GTDB taxonomy): domain Bacteria; phylum Pseudomonadota; class Gammaproteobacteria; order Burkholderiales; family Burkholderiaceae_F; genus JAKOQB01. The sequence continues at coordinate 169,731 of JAKOQB010000005.1, forward strand.
TCGGCCGGCGGCTTGCTCCTGGACGCAGTGCGTTTGGCGTCGTCAGCCATGGTGGTTCCTTGGCCCCCTCGGGCTCTTCAAGGTGGATCGGAGATCAGACCGCGCTGCTCGAAAGCAGCGCGCGCGCCTGGTCGGCGTCATTGCGGATCGCGGCCGCCAGTTGCTCGAGTGTCGCGTACTTCTCCTCGTCGCGCAGCTTCTGGATGAACTCGACCCGCACCAGATGGCCATAGATCTGATCGGCGAAATCGAACAGGTGCACCTCGAGCAACCAGCGGCCGCTGTTCTCGACCGTCGGCCGCACGCCCACGCTCGCCACGCCCGGCCACGGCACATCACCGATACCGTGCACGCGCACCGCGTAGATGCCCTGCGCCGCCGGCCGCTTGTGCGCGATGCGCAGGTTCAGCGTCGGATAGCCCAGCAGACGCCCGCGCTTGGCACCATGCAGCACGCGCCCGGTGATCGAGTACGGATGGCCGAGCAGGCGCGCGGCGCGCGCCAGGTCGCCGCGGGCCAATGCCGCGCGCACCGCGGAACTGGACACGCGCTCACCATTGTTGGTGACGGTCGCAAGCAGTTCGACTTCGTAGCCGCCGCGCGCCGCGTTCTGCTCGAGCAGCGCCACGTCGCCGGTGCGCCGCGCGCCGAAGCGGAAGTCCTCGCCGACCGCGAGCCACTTCATCCGGCAACCGTCGACCAGCATGCGGTCGATGAATTCCTCCGCGCCGATCGACGCGAAGCGCCGGTTGAAGTGCTGCAGATACACGTGGTCGATGCCGCAGGCCTTCAGTCCGTCGAGCTTGTCGCGCAGGTTGGCCACCCGCGCCGGCGCCTGCCCGGGCGAGAACAGTTCGCGCGGATGCGGCTCGAACGTCATCACGGCCGAGATCAGCCCGCGCGCGCGCGCCGCGTCGACCACGCGCGTCAGCAGCGCGCGGTGGCCGCGATGCACGCCGTCGAAGTTGCCGATCGCCAGCGCGCAGGGCCGGCGCTGCGATGACGGGGGAAGGCCGCGGAAGATCTTCATCGGTCGCGAAGCTTGATGCGCTGCGATTATACGGAGCGGGTCCGCGCAACCGCTTGTTTTCCGGGGCTTTGGCTAGGGGCCCCGTAGAATCCGCGCGATGCGAAACATCGTCTGCCTGATCTCCGGCCGCGGCAGCAATCTCGACGCGATTCTGCGCCGCGCGCGCGAGGAGAACTGGGCGCAAGCGCTCGACGCGCGCGTGGCCGGCGTGATCAGCAACCGCGCCGACGCCGCGGGCCTGCAGTGCGCGCGCGCGGCGGGCGTGGCCACGCGGGTCATCGCGCACGGCGACTTCGCGGCGCGCGAAGCGTTCGATGCCGCGCTCGCCGAGGCGATCGACGCGCTCGATCCGGCGCTCGTCGTGCTGGCCGGTTTCATGCGCGTGCTGACCCCGCGCTTCGTCGACCACTATGCCGGGCGCCTGATCAACATCCACCCGTCGCTGCTGCCGGCGTTTCCGGGTCTGCACACGCACCGGCAGGCGCTTGCGGCGGGCGTCAAGGTGCACGGCTGCACCGTGCACTTCGTCTCGAACGAGGTCGACGGCGGGCCGATCATCGCGCAGGCCGCCGTCAAGGTGCACGCCGGCGACACGGAGGATTCGCTCGCCGCGCGCGTGCTGGCGCAGGAGCATCGGCTGCTGCCGCGCTGCGTGCGCTGGTTCTGCGAAGGACGGATCCGACTCGAGGCCGGCCACGTGGTCGCGCGCGGGCTGGATGCCGACGCGCAATCCGTGCTCGCCGCATGAGACCGCCGGGCCGCCCCAAGGGCGAATCCCCGAGCGCGCATCGCGAGGGTAGTCAAGTGAGCGCGAACGGCCGTTCCGAAGCGCTCATCCCGAAGCGCGCAGCGCGCAGGGTGGCCCGGTGAGCGGCGTGCGCATCACGTCGCAGGTAGTCGACGGGCTCGCACACCTGCTGGCCCAGGTGCTGCGTTTCGAAGGACCGGCCGACGCGGTGATGTCGCGCTTCTTCAAGCAGCAACGCACGCTCGGCGCGCGCGATCGCAGCCTGATCGCCGAGGCGACGTTCTTCGCGCTGCGCCGCTACGCGACGCTGACCGCGCAACTCGCGCCCGCGCATCCGGCGCGCGCGCCCAGGCTGGCGGCGCTGGTCGCGCTGGCGCGCCAGCACGGCATCGACGCACTCGGCCCGCGCGCGCTGAAAAGCGACGAGCGCGCGGTGCGCCACGCGCTGGCGATGGATCTGACGCACCTGCCCGGAGCCATCCGCGCCGAGGTGCCGCTGTGGCTGTTCGCGCACGTGACCGCGCAGTATCACGACGCGGAGCCGCTGTTTGCCGCATTGGCGCAGCCCGCGCCGCTCGACCTGCGCGTGAACACGATCAAGGCGCAGCGCGACGACGTGCTGGCGCAATTGCGCTCCGGCGCGCGCGAGCATGCGCCGCTGGCGGCAGAGCCGACCCGCTACTCGCCCGACGGCATCCGGCTGGCGGAGAAACCGGCGCTGACGCGCTGGCCGCTGTACCAGGACGGGCTGATCGAGGTGCAGGACGAGGGCAGCCAGTTGATCGCGCGGCTGGTGGCGCCGAGGCGCAGCGACATGGTGGTCGACTTCTGCGCCGGCGCCGGCGGCAAGACGCTGGCGCTGGGAAGCCTGATGCGATCGAGCGGGCGCATCTATGCGTTCGACATCCACGCGAAACGGCTGGCGGGGCTCGGGCCGCGGCTGAAGAGGAGCGGCCTGTCCAACGTCCACCCGGCGGCGATCGCGAGCGAGAACGACGCGCGCGTGAAGCGGCTGACGGGCAAGATCGACCGCGTGATGGTCGATGCGCCGTGCTCGGGCAGCGGGACGCTGCGGCGCAATCCGGACCTGAAGTGGCGCTTCGACGAAGCGGAACTGGCGCGCGTGAACCAGGTGCAAGCCAACGTACTGCGGGCGGCGAGCCGGATGGTGAAGCCGGGCGGGCGGATCGTGTACTCGACCTGCTCGCTGCTGGCACTGGAGAATCAGCAGGTGGTCGAGCGCTTTGTCGCCGAGCACGACCAATTTGCGGTGGTGCCGGCCGCCGACGTCCTCGCTGCGCAGAAGATCGAGATCGATCACGCCGCGCGCTTCGCGCCGTGGTTCGTGGTGCTGCCGCACCTGCACGGCACCGACGGCTTCTTCGCCGCGGTGCTGGAGCGGCAACGATGACCGAAACGCCGCTGCAGGAGCTGCTGCAGGCGCTCGGCGAAGGGCTGGCGCGCCCGGCGCACTTCTGGAGCGCGATCGCGATCGGCGCCGCGCTGCTCGGCGGCTGGTTCGCGTCGAAGGTCGTGCGGCACCGGGTCGAGTCGCGGCTGGCGCAGCGGATCGCCGCCGGCGGCACGCAGGCCGACGCGCTGCGCTTTTCGATCGAGGGCTTCCGCCGGCTGGCGTTTCCGATCACCGCGCAACTGCTGCTGTGGGTCGGCGAAGGAGTGCTGCGCGCGGCCGGGCGGCTGCCGCACGCGGCCGACGCGCGGCTGCTGCGGCTGGCGATGACGCTGCTTGGCGCGATGGCGCTCGTGCGGCTGCTCGTCTACGCGCTGCGGCGGGTGTTCGCGCGCGCGGCGTTCATCGGCGTGTTCGAGCGATCGATCGCGGCGGTGGTGTGGATCGCGGTTGCGCTGCACCTGGTCGGCGTGCTCGACGATGTCGTTCAGTGGCTTGATTCGCATACGCTGCCGCTCGGACGCGCGCCGGTCAGCCTGTGGACGCTCGTCACCGGGACGATCTCGGTGCTGGTCACGCTGCTCGTCGCGCTGTGGATTGGCTCGGCGCTCGAGGCGCGGCTGCTGCGCGCCGAGAAGGTCGACATGAACGTGCGCGTGGTGGCCGCGCGGCTGGTGCGCGCGCTGCTGCTCACGGCCGGCGTGCTGCTGGCGCTGTCGCTGTCCGGGATCGACCTGACGGTGCTGTCGGTGTTCGGCGGCGCCCTCGGCGTCGGCCTCGGGCTCGGCCTGCAGCGCATCGCGTCGAACTACGTCAGCGGCTTCATCATCCTGCTCGACCGCGGTTTGCGCATCGGCGACCTGATCACGGTCGACAAGTACTACGGCGTGGTATCTCAGATCCGCACCCGCTACACGGTCGTGCGCGCGCTCGACGGCACCGAGGCGATCGTGCCGAACGAAATGCTGGTGTCGTCGCCGGTCACCAACTACTCGTACACCGACCGTCGCGTGCGGCTCGCGGTCAAGGTCTCCGTCGCCTACGACACCGACCTCGCGCGCGCGCTCGCGCTGATGGAGGAGGCGGCGCGCGCGACCGGCCGCGTGCTCGCCGACCCGGCGCCGGCCGCACTGTTGCTTGGCTTCGGCGCCGACGGCCTCGACCTCGAAGTCGGATTCTGGATCGCCGATCCGGAGCAGGGGCGGCTGGGCGTGCAGTCTCTGGTCGCGCAGGCCATCCTCGCGCGCTTCCGCGCGGCCGGGATCGGCATCCCGTTTCCGCAGCGCGAAGTCCGGGTTACCGGTTGGACCCCAGGATCCACTCCGTCCGGCTGAGTCTGTTCGGATCGGCGGTCCGAACGTACAATGGGCGCTTGTATCCGCCCTGTGCGCCATCTGGCGGGCGCCTTAGGGCGGGTGCGCGATGCCTTCCCCGATTTCCGGAGACTTCATGCAATCTCTCGCATTCCTCGACGGCGGCCTGCTGAACCTCGCCTGGTGGCAGCTCATCGTCGCGGCGCTCGCGCTCACGCACGTGACGATCGCGGCAGTGACGATCTTCCTGCACCGCGCGCAGGCGCATCGCGGACTCGACCTGCATCCGATCGTGGCGCACTTCTTCCGCCTGTGGCTGTGGCTCACCACCGGCATGCAGACCAAGGAGTGGGTCGCGATCCATCGCAAGCACCACGCCAAGTGCGAAACACCCGACGATCCGCACAGCCCGCAGACGCGCGGCCTCAAGACCGTGCTGTGGACCGGCGCGGAGCTGTACGCCGCCGAGGCGAAGAATCAGGAAACGCTGGCGCGCTATGGCCATGGCACGCCGAACGACTGGATGGAACGCAACGTGTATTCGCGCTTCACCTGGCAGGGCTGCGGCGTGATGCTGACCGCCGACGTGCTGCTGTTCGGTGTCGCCGGCATCGCCGTGTGGGCGGTGCAGATGATCTGGATCCCGTTTTTTGCCGCCGGGGTGATCAACGGCATCGGCCACTTCTGGGGCTATCGCAACTACGACAGCCCGGATTCAAGTTCCAACATCTCGCCCTGGGGCATCCTGATCGGCGGCGAGGAACTGCACAACAACCACCACACCTATCCGACTTCGGCCAAGCTGTCGAGCAAGTGGTACGAGTTCGACCTCGGGTGGCTCTACATCCGCGTGCTGTCGGCGCTGGGCCTGGCGCGCATCCTGCGCGTCGCGCCGGTGGCGAAGGTGGCCGCGCCGCGCGTGTCGATCGACGGTCAGACGCTGCAGGCGGTGATCACCCATCGTTACGACTTGCTCGCCAAGTACGCGCGCGGGCTGCAGCAGACCTTGCGCGACGAGCTGGACAAGCTGCGGCTGCCGCAGGACGAGCGCGCGCGTTTCGCGCGGCTCACGCGCTGGCTGCGCAAGGGCGACGTGGCGCAGATCCCGGCGGCGCAGCAGCAGACGCTGCGCGACCTGCTGACGCGCAGCCGCGTCCTGCAGACGCTCGTCGACATGCGCTCCGAACTCGCGGTCACCTGGGAGAAGTCCTCGGTGTCGCGCGAGCAGATGCTCGGCCACCTGCAGGACTGGATCGCGCGCGCGGAAGCGAGCGGCATCCGCGTGCTGCAGGACGCGGCGCTCAGAATCCGCTCGTACACGACGACCGCCGCGCTGCCGGCCTGACGCCAAGCCGGCCGAAAAAAAGGCCCCGCGATGCGGGGCTTTTTCATTCGGACGAGGCCCTTATTTGAGCTTGGTTTCCTTATACAGCACGTGCTTGCGCGCCACCGGGTCGAACCTGCTGATCTCCAGTTTTTCCGGGGTCGTGCGTTTGTTCTTGGTGGTCGTGTAGAAGTGACCGGTTCCGGCGGTCGACTCCAGCTTGATCTTCTCGCGGGCGCCCTTGGCCATGTCCGTTCTCCCTAGACTTCACCGCGTGCGCGCAGATCGGCGAGCACGGCGTCGATTCCCAGTTTGTCGATCGTGCGCAGCCCCGCGTTGGTCAGGCGCAGCCGCACCCAGCGCTTTTCGCTTTCGACCCAGAAGCGGCGATTCTGCAGATTGGGCATGAAGCGGCGCTTGGTCTTGTTGTTCGCATGCGAGACGTTGTGGCCCGTCATGGGCTTCTTGCCGGTGACTTGACACACGCGTGCCATCGGAGACTCCTGGAATCGTCGGGAATCGCGCCCGGTCCGGGTCGCGCAAAGGCGCGGATTATAGGGACTTTCGCCGGCCCGCGCCAACCGCGCCGAGCGCGTCACAGCAGGCCGCGCTCGGCGAACGACATGCTGGCGTGGCCGGCGACGATGACGTGGTCGAGCACGCGCACGTCGACCATCGCCAACGCCTCCTTGAGTGCCCGCGTCAGCAGTTCATCGGAGCGACTCGGCTCCGCCAGCCCCGACGGGTGATTGTGCGCGAAGATCACCGCGCCCGCGTTGTGTCGCAGCGCCTGCTTGACGATCTCGCGCGGAAACACGCTGGTCTGCGTCAGCGTGCCGCGGAACAGCGGCTCGTCGGCGATCAGCCGGTTCTGCGCATCGAGAAAGAGCGCCAAGAACACCTCGTGTCGCTCGTTGCGCAACGCCAGCGTCAGGTAGTCGCGCACCTTCGACGGCGTGTTCAGCACCGTGTCGCGCCGCACCTCCTCGCGCACCGCGCGGCGTGCGAGCTCCAGCACTGCGTGCAGTTGCGCGCACTTGGCGGGACCAAAACCGGCCAGCCGTTCGAGTTCGCGCTGCGGAGCGGACAGCAGGCCGTTCAGCCCACCGAAGTGATCGAGCGCGTGGCGCGCGACCTCGATCACCGTTCGCCCGCGCACGCCGGTGCGCAGAAAGACCGCGAGTAGCTCCGCTTCGCTCAGCGCACCGGGGCCGTGCGCGAGCAGCCGTTCGCGCGGGCGCTCGGAGGCCGGCCAGTCCTTCAGGGTCATGCGGTCTCCTTCGATAGAATCAGCCGACTTACGGCGGAACCGACCATGGCTGTTGTCGCACCCGGCTCGCACCTCACGCTGCATTATCGTCTGGCGGTCGTCGAGGGCGACTGCGAGCGCGAGATCGTCAGCACGCTGGGCAGCCGGCCGGCCACGCTGCAGATCGGCTCGGGGCAGCTGGCGCCAGCGCTCGAGAATCGGCTGGTCGGACTGCGGGAGGGCGAGCAGGCGACCTTCGATTTCGAAGCGGGGCACGCGTTCGGGCCGCGCGATCCACGACTGGTGCAGGCGCTGCCGCGGACGCTGTTCGATCGACACGCCGATCCGGGCGCCGATCATGCGGTGGGCGACGTGCTCGAGTTCAACGTGCCCAACGGCGGGCGGATGGCGGGCGTGCTGAGGCAGTTGAGCGAGGCGCGCGTCGTGGTCGATTTCAATCATCCGCTGGCGGGCCAGCCGGTGCGGTTTTCGGTGCAGGTGATCGGAGTACTGTGATGGAAGTGCTGCTCGCGCAGCCGCGCGGATTCTGTGCCGGGGTGGATCGCGCGATCGGGATCGTCGAGCGCGCGCTGCAGGCGTTCGGCGCGCCGATCTACGTGCGCCACGAGATCGTGCACAACACCTACGTGGTCGCGTCGCTGCGGCGCAAGGGTGCGGTGTTCGTCGATGAACTGGACCAGGTGCCCGATGGCGCGACCGTGATCTTCTCCGCGCATGGCGTGGCGAAGTCGGTGCGCGCCGAGGCCGCGGCGCGCGCACTGCGTGTGTTGGACGCCACCTGCCCGCTGGTGACCAAGGTGCACGTCGAAGTCGAGAAGATGCGCGCGCAGGGCCGCGAGATCGTGATGATCGGCCACGCCGGCCATCCCGAGGTCGAGGGCACGATGGGGCAGGTCGTCGACGGCATGTACCTGGTCGAGACGGCCGCCGATGTCGAGCGGCTTGCGGTGCGAGATCCGCAGCGGTTGGCCTATGTCACGCAGACGACGCTGTCGAGCGACGACGCGGCTGAAGTCGTGGCCGCCCTGAAGCGCCGCTTTCCCGCGATCGCGGAGCCGAAGAAGGCCGACATCTGCTACGCGACGCAGAACCGGCAGGACGCGGTGAAGTTCATGGCGCCGCAGGTCGACGTGGTGATCGTGATCGGCAGCCAGACGAGCTCGAACTCCAACCGGTTGCGCGAGGTCGCGCAGCGCCTCGGCGTGCCCGCGCACCTGGTCGATACGGCCGACGACGTGCGGCCGCAATGGCTGGCGGGTGCCGCCCGTGTCGGGGTCACCGCCGGTGCGTCCGCGCCCGATGAGCTGGTGCAGCAGCTCATCGCGCGCCTGAAGGCGCTCGGCGCCGGCAGCGTGCGCACCTTGCAGGGCGTGCAGGAGAACGTGGTGTTCCCGCTGCCCAAGGGGCTGGGGAAGAACATCGCCCCCGAGGCGGCTTAACCGTCGAACCAGGAGAATTGACAATGACACGATGGATCGTCGCGATCGCGCTTGCTTCGGCCGCGCTCGTCGCGCATGCGCAGCCGGTCGAGATCGAGGGCGTGAAGTTCGAACCCACGGTGCAGGTCGGCGGACAGGCGTTGCAGTTGAACGGCGCCGGGCTGCGCACGCGCGCGTTCTTCAAGGTGTACGCGGCCGGGCTCTATGTACCGCAGAAGGCGAATTCGGCCGCAGCGCTGCTGGCGCAGAAGGGGCCGCGGCGCGTCGAGATCCACATGCTGCGCGACGTGTCGGCCGACACCTTCGCCGAGGCGCTGATGGACGGGCTGAAGGCCAACCACACCGAGGCGCAGCTCGCTGGTTGGAGGTCGCAGATCGATGCGCTGCAGGCGAACATGAAGTCGATCGGCGAGGCGAAGAAGGGCAACGTGATCTTCTTCGAGTTCACGCCCGAGGCCGGCACGCGCCTCGTCGTCAACGGCCAGCCGAAGGGAGATCCGATCCCGGGCGAGGACTTCTTCACCGCCGTGCTGCGCGTGTGGATCGGCGACAAGCCGGCCGACGCGGGCCTGAAGAAGGGGCTGGTCGGCGGGTGACGCACGGGCTCGACCCGAACCTCGACCGGTTTCTCGACGCGGTCTGGCTCGAGGACGGACTGGCCGCCAACACGCTCGCCGCGTATCGGCGTGACCTGACGGGCTTTGCGCACTGGCTCGCGGGGCGCGGCCGCGCCACGTTCGCGGCCGCGACCGATGTCGATCTGGCAGGCTACTTCGCCGCGAGTTTCGCTGCCTCGCGCGCGTCGACCGCCAACCGGCGCCTGGCGTCGTTGCGACGCTTCTACCGCTGGGCGCTGCGCGAGCGGCTGATCGAGTCCGATCCGACGCTGCAACTGGCGCCGGCCAAGCGGCCGCCGCGATTTCCGGCCGCGATCTCCGAGCCTCAGGTCGAAGCGCTGCTCGCCGCGCCCGATGTCGAAACGGTGCTCGGGCTGCGCGACCGCGCGATGCTCGAGCTCCTGTACGCGACCGGGCTGCGCGTGTCCGAACTTGTGGGCCTGAAACTGATCGAGCTGTCGCTGAACGACGGCCTGGTGCGCGTGCTCGGCAAGGGTTCGAAGGAGCGCATCGTTCCGCTGGGCGAGGAGGCGCGTGCCTGGCTGCAGCGCTATCTCGACGCCGGACGGCCGGCGCTGCTCGCCGGCCGCAGCGCCGACGCGCTGTTCGTCACCCAGCGCGCGCAATCGATGACGCGGCAGCGCTTCTGGGGGCTGATCAAGCGCTATGCGCGGCGGGCGGAAATCCACGCGCCGCTGTCGCCGCACGGGCTGCGGCACGCGTTCGCCACGCACCTGCTGAATCACGGCGCTGACCTGCGCGTGGTGCAGATGCTGCTCGGCCACGCGGACATCTCGACCACGCAGATCTACACGCACGTGGCGCGCGAACGCCTGCAGGCGCTGCACGCGCGCCACCATCCCCGTGGCTGACCGACGAGCAACGAGCAACGAAATAGACTTCCGCGATGGCCAGGCACGCGCACGTATCCGAGACGCCCGCCACGCAGTGGCTGAAGCAGCACCACGTGCCGTACACCGAACACGTCTATGACTACGTCGAGCACGGCGGCACTGCGGTATCGTCGCGCGCGCTCGGCGTGCCGGAGCATCAGGTCGTGAAGACGCTGGTGATGGAGGACGACGCGGGCAAGCCGCTGCTCGTGCTGATGCATGGCGACCGCACCGTGTCGACGCGCAGCCTGGCGCGACAGACGGGTCGCAAACGCATCGAGCCGTGCCAGCCCGAAGTCGCGCAGCGGCACACCGGCTACCTCGTCGGCGGCACGTCGCCTTTCAACTCCCGCAAGGCGATGCCGGTGTTCGTTGAGCGCTCGATCCTCGACCTGCCGCGCATCTACATCAACGGCGGCCGGCGCGGCTATCTGGTCGGAATCGAACCGCGCGTGCTGACCGAGCTGCTGCACGCGCAGCCGGTCGCGTGCGCACTGGGAGATTCGTGATGGAAAGCCTGTCGGTCTGGCTCGCCAATCTGGCCGCGGTCGCCGCGGCCTACCTGCTGGGCTCCGTGCCGTTCGCGGTGCTCGTCAGCCGGCTGATGGGATTGGCGGACCCGCGCACTTACGGCTCGGGCAACCCCGGCGCGACCAACGTGCTGCGGTCCGGAAGCAAACTGGCCGCGGCGCTGACGCTCGCCGGCGACGCGGCGAAGGGCGCGCTCGCAGTGTGGGCCGCGCGCCGCTTCGGCGCGCCGTTCGGCGTGGGCGACTGGAGCGTGGCGTTCGCGGGGCTGGCGGCTTTCGTCGGCCACCTGTATCCGATCTTCCTGCGCTTCAAGGGCGGCAAGGGCGTGGCGACCTTCCTCGGCGTGCTGCTGACGCTCACGCCCTGGGTCGGCGCGCTGGCGTGCGCGGTGTGGGTGCTGATGGTGGTGTTCTTCCGCTATTCGTCGCTGTCGTCGATCAGCGCGGCGATCGTCGCGCCGCTGGCGCAGCTGATGGGGTGGGGATTCGATCCGATCTTCGTGGCGTCGATCGTGATGAGCGCGCTCTTGATCATGCGGCACCAGAAGAATGTTTCCCAGTTGCTCGCCGGCAAGGAACGCAAGATCGGGGACAAGGCGGTCGCCGCCGCGCCGCCACGCCGGCACTGATGCGGTCAGTGCCCCTCGGCGAGCGTCCAGCGCGGGTGGACCGTGAACGCGCCGCTCGCGTCGATCGCTCCGCGCTTGAACCGAGCGAGGCCCGCGACCGCGATCATCGCGCCGTTGTCGGTGCACAGCTGCGGCGGCGGAAAGTGCACGGTCGCGCCGATGCACCGCGTCGCCTCGATCAGCCGCTCGCGCAGCTGCGAATTGGCGCCGACCCCGCCCGCCACGACCAGCGCGCGGGTGCCCGACGACTGCAGCGCCCGAATTGATTTGGCGGCGAGCACGTCGACCACCGCGTCGACGAAACCGCGCGCCAGATCGGCGCGGGCCTGATCGCAGGTGGAATCGATCCTGCGCGCGGCGGTCAGCACCGCGGTTTTCAGCCCGCTGAAGCTGAATGCAAAGTCACCGCTGTGAATCATGGGTCGCGGCAGCATCACCGCGCCCGGGGTGCCGAAGTCGGCCAGCCGCGAGACCGCCGGCCCGCCGGGGTAGTCGAGTCCGAGGATCTGCGCACATTTGTCGAACGCCTCGCCGGCCGCGTCGTCGACCGTTTCGCCCAGCAGCCGATAGTCGCCGACGCCAGCGACGTGCAGCAGTTGCGTGTGTCCGCCGGAGACCAGCAGCGCGATGAACGGAAATGCCGGCGCGGGATCCGCCAGCAGCGGCGACAGCAGATGGCCTTCCATGTGGTGCACGCCGATCACCGGCCGGCGCAAGGCGGTGCCGAGGCCGTGCGCGACGCTGGCACCGACCAGCAGTGCGCCGATCAGCCCGGGTCCGAGCGTGACCGCGATCGCGTCGATGTCGGCGAGCTTTCGCCCTGCATCGGCGAGCACGCCATCGGCCAGGGGCAGCACGCGCCGGATGTGGTCGCGCGACGCCAGTTCCGGCACCACGCCGCCGTACGCGCGATGCATGTCGACCTGCGAATGGACCGCGTGCGCAAGCAACCCGCGCTGCTCGTCGAGCAGCGCGATGCCGGTCTCGTCGCATGAGGTTTCGATTCCGAGGACGAGCACGGGCAGGTTCGGGACGCTGGCAACGGCCCCGAGTTTAGCGGTCGCGGGAGGTCTTCCTCCCGCCAAGGCCTTGACTTGTCAATCTTTTCCGCGCCGCGATAGAATCACCGCCTTTTCATCCGGCCACTGCGTTCAGGAACTTCATGCCCACGATTCGCCTCAAGGAAAACGAGCCCTTCGAAGTCGCGCTGCGGCGCTTTAAGCGCACGATCGAAAAAAGCGGACTGCTCACGGAACTGCGCGCGCGCGAGTTCTACGAGAAGCCCACCGCCGAGCGCAAGCGCAAGAAGTCGGCGGCGATCAAGCGCCATTTCAAGCGCCTGCGCAGCCAGATGCTGCCGAAGAAGCTGTACTAGTTTTCCGCCAGTGCCGGCCGTGTGTTGATGAGCGCGCCCCCGTGGCGCGCTTTGTCTTTCTGGAGAAGCACATGACGCTCAAGGAGCGAATCAACGAGGACATGAAGGCGGCGATGCGCGCGCGCCAGGCGGAGCGGCTCTCGGCGATCCGGCTGCTGCTGGCCGCGATCAAGCAGAAGGAGGTCGACGAGCGCATCGTCGCCGACGACGCCGCGGTCATCGCGATCGTCGAGAAGCTGATCAAGCAGCGACGCGACTCGATCGCGCAGTTCGACAAGGCAGGCCGCCAGGACCTCGTCGCCAGGGAGACCGCGGAACTGAAACTGCTCACCTCCTATCTGCCGCAGCAGATGAGCGACGCCGAACTTGCCGCCGCGGTCGACGCAGCTATCGCGGCGGCGGGTGCCGCCGGGCCGCAGGCGATGGGCAAGGTGATGGCGCTCCTAAAACCCCGCATCGCCGGTCGCGCCGACATGGGCAAGGCCTCGGCGCTCGTCAAGCAGAAGCTCGCCGGCGGCTGATCCGGCTCGTCGTGATCCCGCAGGGCTTCATCCAGGATCTGCTGGCGCGCGTCGACATCGTCGACGTCGTCGGTCGCCACGTCCAGATGAAGAAGGCCGGCCAGAACTACCTCGGTCTGTGCCCATTTCACGGCGAAAAGACGCCGTCGTTCACCGTCAGCCCGAGCAAGCAGTTCTATCACTGCTTCGGTTGTGGCGTGCACGGCACCGCGCTGGGCTTCCTGATGGAGTCGCGCGGGTTGGGCTTCGTCGATGCCGTGCGCGAACTGGCGCAACAGGCCGGCATGCAGGTGCCCGAGGAGCCGCGGGAACGCGAGCAGGCGTCGAAGGCGCGTGGCCTGGCGGACGCCCTGCAGCAGGCGGCGGACTTCTATCGCCGGAAACTCAAGGAATCGCCCGCCGCGATCGAGTATCTGAAGGGACGTGGCCTGAGCGGGCAGACCGCGGCGCGCTTCGGGCTCGGCCTGTCGCCCGATGGCTGGCAGGCGCTGCGCGAGGTGTTCGATCCGTACGAGGACGCGCGCCTCACGGAAGCGGGCCTCGTGATCGTCGGCGACGAGGGCAAGCGCTACGACCGCTTCCGTGGCCGCGTGATGTTCCCGATCCGCAATCGGCGAGGCGCGGTGATCGGCTTCGGCGCGCGCTCGATCGACGGCTCGGAGCCGAAATACCTGAACTCGCCGGAGACGCCGCTGTTTCACAAGGGTCAGGAACTGTACGGCCTGTTCGAGGCGCAGGAGGCGATCCGCAAGCGCGGCCGCGCGATCGTGTGCGAGGGCTACATGGACGTGATCCAGCTCGCGCAGGCGGGCTTCGAGGAATCGGTCGCCGCGCTCGGCACCGCGATCACGGCCACGCATGTCGCCAATCTCTTTCGCGCCACCGACCACGTCGTCTTTGCGTTCGACGGCGATGCCGCGGGGCGCAAGGCCGCGCGCCGTGCGCTGCAGGCCGCGCTGACGGCGATCGGAGACGCCAAGCGCACCAGCTTCGTGCTGCTGCCGGAAGGCGAGGACCCCGACAGCCTGATCAAGGCGCACGGTGCCGCGGCGTTCGAAAACGAACTCGCGCGCGCGCTGCCGCTGTCGGCGTGGTTCCTGCGGGCGGTGTCCGAAGGCAAGGCGCTCGACACTGCCGAAGGCCGTGCGGCGCTGGTCGCGGAGGCCAAGCCGCTGCTGACATCGATGCCCCCCGGCGCGCTGCGGCTGCAGCTGATCGGCGAGGTCGCGGCGGCGAGCCGGATGGCGGCGGGCGACGTCGAATCGCTGTTCGGCCTTGCGCGCTGGCGGCGCTTGCCGTCCGCGCCGGCGGCGCGGGCGCAGAGGCCCGCGCTCGAAGTTGCCGATCTGAAGGCGCGCGTGCTGCAGTGGCTGATCCTGTTTCCGGAACTGGCGCGCGAGTTCAATGCCGACATCGTGCGGGAGACCGACGCCGGCGGGCAGCCGATCGACCGCAAGCTGCGCGAGGTCTGGCGCGCCGCGACGCAGACCGCGGCCGCGACCACCGGCGCGGTGGTCCAGGCGCTGCAGGAAAGTGAATTCCTCGCCGAATACGAGGTGATCGCCGCGCAAGGCCTGACCGGCGACGACGATCCGGGGGCGGCGCGCGACGAGGTCGCCGGTGCCTTCGCGCGGCTGGGCCGGCAGCGACTGGAGGCGCGCCGCGCCGAGCTGCTCGGCCGCTATCAGGCCGACCCTTCGGAGGACAACCTGCGCGCCTACCAGCAGGCCGATCGCGAATACGCGCGACTGCGGGCGGGCGGCGGCGCCTGAGCGTGAGACTGCCGCGCGCAAGACCGCAGAAATCGCGGCGCGCGTCGGCTATACTGCGCCGTTTTCGACGCCGCCGCGGGCGGCATGGGCCGCCGAGGCGGCCAGAGCAGGCAGCGGGCCGGCCCGACACGGGTGAATCGGCCAGATCGCGGAGTCGTGCTCATGCAGTGACGGTCCGAGGACCTTCGGCCGGTGGGCCAGTAGGAAGCGAACGTGGCGGATCTCGCCTTGGTTTGCTCGGTCGGATGGGGCTTGCACCCGCATTCGCCGGCGAAGCGTTGGACCGGCAGCGAACGCTGCGACGAATCTGGAATCGAAACTGTAGTTCGGGCAGCCGGACGGATTGCATTGGCGCGTTGCGCCTGCATCTTCCTGGCGTTGGATGTGCATTGATCGGGTGGCTGAATGGTCAAGACGATGACGAAGGGAACCCAGGCGGGGAAAAGGCCGGCGCATGTGGCAGCAAAGCCGACCAGAGGTTCCAAGGCCGCGGCGAAGCCGCAGGCAAGGACGGCGAGCAACGGCGCAGCGGTGAAAACGGCCGCCGCGCTCGACGCCGGCCGCGAACTGAAGGCGAAAGTCGCGTTGGCCCCGGCCGCTGACCCCGCCAAAGGCCGCCCGGGCCGCAAACCCAAGCAGCAGGCCGACGCAGCTCTCGGCGGCGACGCCGGCGCCGATTCGGTGCCGGAAGCCGGCGACGACACGGTCGACCCGAGCGTCCAGGTCGTCGAGAAGCTCTCCGTCAAACAGCGCGCCAAGGACCGGCGCGCGAAGGAAAAGGCGCTCAAAGAGGCGCTGGAGCGCAGCTACCACGGCACGGTCGAGGATCTCGAAGCCCGCCGCAACAAGCTCAAGGCGCTGATCAAGCTCGGCAAGGAGCGCGGCTTCCTGACCTACGCCGAGATCAACGACCACCTGCCCGACAACCTGGTCGACGCCGAGGCGATCGATGCGATCATCTCGACCTTCGGCGACATGGGAATCCAGGTCTTCGACCAGGCGCCCGACGCCGAAACGCTGCTGATGACCGAGAACGCGCCCGCCGCCACGACCGAAATGGACGCGGAGGAGGAGGCGGAAGCCGCGCTGTCGACGGTCGATGCCGAATTCGGCCGTACCACCGATCCGGTGCGCATGTACATGCGCGAGATGGGCTCGGTGGAACTGCTGACGCGCGAAGGCGAGATCGAGATCGCGAAGAGGATCGAGGACGGCCTGAAGCACATGGTGATGGCGATCTCCGCGTGTCCGACCACGATCGCCGAGATCCTGACGCACGCGGAGAAGATTCGCTCCGGCGAGCTGCCGATCGACGAGGTCGTCGATGGCCTGGTCGACGAGTCCGAGGATTTCCCCACCCGCGGCGCGGCCGCCGTCGAGGAGGACGACGAGGGCGAAGAGACCACCGACATCGGCGCCAGCGGCATGACCGCCGGCCAGCTCGAGGAACTCAAGTCGCGTGCGCTGGAGAAGTTCGACCATGTCGCCAAGCTGTTCGACAAGATGCGCGTGGCTTTCGAAAAGGAAGGCTACAAGTCGCCCGGCTACGTGCGCGCGCAGCAGAAGATCCTCGACGAGCTGATGACGCTGCGCTTCACCGCCAAGATGGTCGAGAAGCTGTGCGACTCGCTGCGCGCACAGGTCGAGGAAGTGCGCAGCCTCGAGAAGCAGATCTACGAGATCATGGTCAACAAGTGCGGCATGCCGCGGCCGCACTTCCTGAAGCACTTCCCGGGCGCGGAGACCAACACGCGCTGGGTCACGCGCGAGGCCGAAGGCGGCCATCCGTATTCGGAGGTGCTGGCGCGCAACCTGCCGGCCGTGCACGAGCTGCAGGGCAAGCTTTCCGACCTGCAGAAGCGCGTGGTGCTTCCGCTCAAAGACCTGCGCGAGGTCTACAAGCAGATGGCTACCGGCGAGGCCAAGGCGCGCAAGGCCAAGCGCGAGATGACCGAGGCCAATTTGCGCCTCGTGATCTCGATCGCCAAGAAGTACACCAACCGCGGTCTGCAGTTTCTCGATCTGATCCAGGAAGGCAACATCGGCCTGATGAAGGCGGTCGACAAGTTCGAATACCGCCGCGGCTACAAGTTCTCGACCTATGCGACCTGGTGGATCCGGCAGGCGATCACGCGCTCGATCGCCGATCAGGCGCGCACGATCCGCATCCCCGTGCACATGATCGAGACGATCAACAAGATGAACCGGATCAGCCGCCAGATCCTGCAGGAAACCGGCACCGAGCCAGATCCGGCCACGCTGGCGGTCAAGATGGAGATGCCGGAAGACAAGATCCGCAAGATCCTGAAGATCGCTAAGGAACCGATCAGCATGGAGACGCCGATCGGCGACGACGACGACTCGCATCTGGGCGACTTCATCGAGGACACGTCGACCGTGGCCCCGGCGGATGCGGCGCAGAACTCGAGCCTCGCCGGCGTGACCAAGGAAGTGCTCGACTCGCTGACGCCGCGCGAGGCAAAGGTGCTGCGCATGCGTTTCGGCATCGAGATGTCGACCGACCACACGCTGGAAGAAGTCGGCAAGCAGTTCGATGTCACGCGCGAACGCATCCGCCAGATCGAAGCCAAGGCGCTGCGGAAACTCCGGCACCCGAGCCGCTCCGACAAGCTGAAGAGCTTCCTGGAGTAGATCGACGTGGGCGCGCGCGATCGAATACGCTGCTCACCGGATGGGCCGTTAGCTCAGTCGGTCAGAGCAGAGGACTCATAATCCTTTGGTCGTTGGTTCAAATCCAACACGGCCCACCAACTCGTATGCATGAATCCTCACCGAGTCCCCTGAAGTCGGCTGCGGCGACTCGCAGAGGACTCGCTCGCGCCTCCGACTCATCGGCGCTCGCTCCTTTGGTCGTTGGTTCAAATCCAACACGGCCCACCACTGAACCGCTGAACACTTGTCCGACTATCACGACTTCGACCATTTCGGCCTTGACCCGCTGATCGTCGCCGCGGTCAAGGAGATGGGCTACACCACGCCCACCCCGATCCAGAGCAAGGCGATTCCCGTCGTGCTCAAGGGGCGCGACGTGATGGGCGCGGCGCAGACGGGCACCGGCAAGACCGCGGGCTTCGCGCTGCCGATCATCCAGCGGCTGCTGCCGCAGGCGAACACCAGCATGTCGCCGGCGCGGCATCCGGTGCGCGCGCTGGTGCTGGCGCCGACGCGCGAACTGGCCGAGCAGGTCGCCGACAACTTCAAGAAATACATCAGCAAGACCGCGCTGCGTTGCGCGACCGTCTACGGCGGCGTCGACATGGATCCGCAGACGCAGGCGCTGCGGTCGGGGGTGGAGATCGTCGTGGCCACGCCGGGGCGCCTGCTCGACCACCTGCAGCAGAAGAACACGTCGCTCGCGCAGGTGCAGATCGTCGTGCTCGACGAGGCGGACCGGATGCTCGACATGGGCTTTCTGCCCGACATCTCGAGGATCCTCAACCTGCTGCCCAAAGAGCGGCAGAGCCTGATGTTCTCGGCGACTTTTTCCGAGGAGATCAAGAAGCTGGCCGCCAATTTCCTGCGCGATCCGCTGTTGCTCGAAGTCGCGCGCCGCAATGCGCCCGCCGAGCTGATCAAGCAGGAAGTCGTGCGCGTGCACGAGTCCGAGAAGACCGACGCGCTGCTGACGCTGCTGAAAACACGCGGCGCCGGCGGCGGTCGCATGACGCAGGTGCTGGTGTTCGTCAACGCCAAGATCGAATGCCGGCGCCTGGCGCGCCAGCTGCAGAAGGCGGGCGTGAACGCAGACGCGATCCACGGCGACAAGTCGCAGGACGAGCGCATGAAGGCGCTCGAGGCGTTCAAGAAGGGCGAAATCGAGGTGCTGGTCGCCACCGATGTGGCCGCGCGCGGGCTCGATATCGTCGAATTGCCCGCGGTGATCAACTACGACGTGCCGTTCAACGCCGAGGACTACGTCCACCGCATCGGCCGCACCGGCCGCGCCGGCGCCTCGGGCCTGGCGATCATGCTGATGACCGGCGCCGACGAGCGCGGCGTGCAGGCGATCGAGAAGCTCACCAAGCAGAAGTTCGAAACGCAGACGGTGGCGGTCGAACGGCCGCGCGGTGAACGGCGCGATCGTCCGCCGCGGCGCGAGCGAGGCGAACGGCCGGCACGCGCACACGCGCCGTCACCCAAGCCGGTCGACGATTTCTTCACCAAGCCGTACGAGCCGGCCGCGGAATCCGGCGAGGCGCTGGCCGAAGAAGAGACCGCGCCGCGCGAACGCGGCAAGAAGGCCGCGCGCGTCGCCGCGCTGCTCGGCGGCAGCAAGCGCTGAGCGCGATCAGGCGCTCTTCGCCAGCGCCTGATCGAGATCCCACAGGATGTCGTCGATCGACTCGATGCCGATCGACAGCCGCACCATCTCGGGCAGCACGCCGGCGGCGCGCTGTTCTTCCTCGGAAAGCTGCCGGTGCGTGGTCGACGCCGGATGGATCACCAGCGACTTGGCGTCGCCGATGTTCGCCAGGTGCGACAGGAACTGCAGGCTGTCGATGAATCGTTCGCCCGCCGGCGCACCCCCCTTGATGCCGAACGTCATCACGCTCGACGCCCCCGGCACGCCGTCGACTGTGCGCAGGTACTTCTTGGCCAGCTCGTAGTACGGGCTCGACTTCAGCCCCGGCCAGTTGACCCACGCAACGCGCGGGTGCGCATCGAGGAACTCGGCCACGCGGCGCGCGTTCTGAACGTGCCGCTCCATCCGCACGTGCAGCGTCTCCAGCCCCTGCAGCAGCAGCCAGGCGGAGATCGGCGAAAGCGACGAGCCGTGCACGCGCAGCACCTCGAAGCGCGCCTTCATCGTGAGCGCGAAGTCGCCGAAGGTTTCCCAGAACTTCACGCCGTGGTAACCCTTGCTCGGCAGCACCATGTCGGGAAACTTGCCGTTGCCCCAGTCGAACTTGCCGCGCTCGACCAGCACGCCGCCGATCGTGGTGCCGTGGCCGCCCATGTACTTGGTGGCGGAGTGCACGACGATGTCGGCGTCGAAGTCGAACGGCCGGCACAGGTAGGGCGAAAGCATCGTGTTGTCGATCGCCAGCGGAATCTCGGCCTCGTGCGCGATCGCCGCGACGCGCTCGATGTCGAGCACGTTGATCTTCGGATTGCCGAGCGTCTCGCCGTAGACGAGCCGCGTGTTGGGTTTCAGCGCGCGGCGGAAGTTCTCGGGATCGTCGGGATCGACGAAGGTCGTTTCGATTCCCATCTTCGGCAGCGTGACCGCGAGCTGCGAATAGGTGCCGCCGTACAGCAGGCTCGAGGCGACGATGTGCTGCCCCGGCTGCACGATCGCCAGGATCGCGGTCAGCTGCGCGGCCATGCCGCTCGCGGTCGCGAGCGCTGCGCGGCCGTTTTCCAGCGCCGCGACGCGCTCCTCGAACACCGCCACGGTCGGATTGCTGATGCGCGAATAGACGTTGCCGAACGTCTGCAGGTTGAACAGGCTCGCCGCGTGATCGGCCGAGTCGAACACGTAGCTCGTGGTCTGGTAGATCGGTTGCGCGCGGCTGCCGGTCACCGGGTCGGGCAGCTGGCCGGCGTGCAGGCACAGGGTTTCGATGCCGAAGGTTCGATCCATCGTGATCCGTGATCCGTTGTCCGTGATCCGTTTCCCCGTGCCCTGCGATCAACGGATCACAGATCACGGATCACGGATCACTAATAGGGAAGTTGCCTTGGCCGCCTGCTCGACACGATCCGCGTGTTGACGCCGGCCCAGTTCAGCCCGCCGAAAAGCCGCCCGTGCTCGATCTTTACGCAGCGGTCCATCACCACGTCCAGCCCCGCGCCGCGCGCCTTGGCCGCGGCGGCCTCGTTCACGACGCCAAGTTGCATCCACAGGCATCGGGCGCCGATCGCGATCGCATCGTTCGCCAGCGCGGGGATGTCCTGCGCCTTGCGAAAGCAGTCGACCAGGTCGATCGGCCCGGCCGCCTTCGCCGCGGTCTTCAGATCCGGATGGCAGCGCTGGCCGAGCACCTCCTGGTACTTCGGATTCACCGGGATCATCGTGTAGCCGTGCTCGAGCAGGTACTTGCCGACGAAGAAGCTCGGCCGGTGCCATTCGGCGCTGATGCCGACGACCGCGATGCGGCGACAGTCGTGCAGGATGCGGCGCAGCGTGGGGATGTCGGTGTCGTCGGCCATGTTGCGGCTCAGTTCGTTGCCGGCACGATTGTAGAAGGCATCCCCCAGCGCGCGCGCCACAGCTCGATCGCGCGGGCGAAGAACGCCGCGCGCGAATCGGCGCCGATCCGCTCGAACCCCAGGTGCACCCACGCGCGCTCCAGTTCGCCCAGCGCGTCGGCACGGTCGAGGGCGACGGCGCCGGTCTGCTTCGACAGCTTCTCCCCCGCGGCGTTGGTGACGACCGGCACGTGCAAATAGCGCGGCGTCGGCAAGCCGAGCGCGCGCTGCAGCCAGATCTGGCGCGGCGTGTTGTCGATCAGATCGGCGCCGCGCACCACGTCGGTGATGCCCTGTTCGGCGTCGTCCACGATCACCGCGAGCTGGTAGGCCCACAGCCCGTCGGCGCGCCGCACGACGAAATCGCCGACCTCGCGCTCGAGCTGCTGCGCGTAGCGCCCGCACGCGCGGTCGTCGAATGCGATCACCTGCGCCGGGACGCGCACGCGCAGCGCGCGCGCGGGCCGGCCGCGCGTGCCGGCGCGGCACGTGCCCGGGTAGACGCCCGCGGGCAGACCGGATTGCGCGGCAAGTTCCTCGATGTCGCGGCGCGAGCACGCGCAGCCGTAGGCCAGCCCGAGCGCCTGCAGCCGTGCCAGCGCCGCCTCGTACAGCGCGCCGCGCCGGCCTTGATTGACGATCGGCGCGTCGCTTTCCATGCCGAAGGCGGCCAGCGTTTCGACGATCTCGCGCGCCGCGCCCGCTACTTCGCGCGGCGGATCGAGATCCTCGATTCGCACCAGCCAGATGCCGCCGTGCGCGCGCGCGTCGAGCCAACTCGCCAGCGCGGCGACCAGCGAGCCGGCGTGCAGCGCGCCGGTCGGCGAGGGCGCGAACCGCCCCCGGTACGCCGGGGGGCCGGCCGGGGCCTGGTTCATCGATCGGACTCGTGTTCAGGCGCCATTGCCGCCACAATAGCGCCCGACTCCGCCGGCCGCCCGTGAGCTTCCGACCCGCCACCATCTTCCTGACGCTGCCGCCCGAGCCGAACGTCGCGGGCGAGCTGCTGCGCATGTCGATGGCGCTCGGCCGCCTGACGTGGATCGGCAATCTCGGGCTGGCATTGCTGCTGGTGATGGCAGTCTGGGGAACCCCGCTCGCGCTGGCGGGGCTCGCCTGGTGGATCGCGTTGGGCATCGCGCTGCTTGCGCGCGGTTTCTACTGCGCGCGCCAGGTCGCGCGCCGCGCATTGCCCGCGGACGCAGCGCACCGCAACTACGCGCTGTTCGCGGGGGTGGAAGGCGTGCTGTGGGCCGGCGGCTTGATCGCGCTGCCGGCGCCGACCCCGGTCGGCATGCTGCTGCAGTTCGGGCTGTCGGTGGCGGCGGTCGTCGGCTCGCTGCTGCCTTACGGCGCGGTGCCGCGCGCCTGGCTCGCCAACGTCATTCCTCTCGGATTCGCGCAGCTGGCGGTGCTGCTGACGCGTGACCTGCCGATGGTGCTGCCGCTGGCTTTTGCGTGGGCGATCTGCATTTCGATCGCGGTGTTCGCGTCGCTGCGCATGCAGCGCGGCGTGGCCGACAACCTGCGGCTGCGCTTCCAGGCGCAGGAGGCCGCCACGCAGAAGGAATTGACGCTGGCCGAGCTGAACCACGGCCGCGACCAGCTGCGGCTGGCGCTGGAGGCGATCGACGCCGGCATCGCCGACACCAACGTTGCCACCGGCGAGCGTTTCTTCTCGGCCCGCTACGCGGAGATCCTCGGCTACACCGATCGCGCTGCCTTCATGCACGCGCACCGCTTCTCCGACGCATTGCACGACGATGACCGCGCGCGCGTGCTCGAGGCGCGCCGCCGCCACATCGAGGAGGGCGTGCCGTTTCGCGAGGAGTTCCGACTGCGCACCGCGCGCGGCGACTACGTGTGGGTGCAGGCGCGCGGCGAATCGACGCGCGGCGCCGACGGCCGCGCCAGCCGCTTCGTGATGTCGATCGTCGACGTCACCGCGCGGCGCGAGGCGGAAACGCGGCTGATCGCGAGCGAGCGGCGCTACCGCGCGCTGGTCGAGGCGTCGCCGTCGCTGATCTGGATGTGCGACCACGACGGCAAGCTGACCTTCGTGTCCACCCGCGGCAGCCGCGGCCTGTACGGCTACGAGCCGCGCCACATGCTGGGCCGGCACGTGACGGCGTTCAACGCGCCAGAGTTCGGCCGGCGCGAGTTCCTGCGCCGCTTCCTGCCCGTCTACCACGGCCAGCCTGTGTACGACATCGAGGCCACGCACCTGTCGCGCACCGGCAAGGCGATCCACGTGACGGTCAGCGCGCTGCCGACGCTGGACGCCAACGGCAAGGTCGAATCGGTGCTCGGCATCTGCACCGACATCACCGCGCTGAAAGGGCGCGAACGCGAACTCAGGGTCGCGCTGCGCAACCAGCAGGTGATCTTCGACGCGGCCGGCGAAGGCATCGCGTTCGTCCGCGACGGCGCGATCGAAAGCGCCAACGGCGCGCTCGCCAAGATGCTCGGCGTCACGCGCGAGTGGCTGATCGGGCGCCAGGTACGCGAGATTCTCAGCCGTCCCGGCGACTGGGACGACATCCGCCGCGTCACGCACGCCGCCGGCCAGCAGGGCGAGGCGGCCAACCACGAGGTGATGATGCGTGCGCCCGACGCTGCGACCGGCGGCCGCAGCGTGTGGTGCCAGCTCACCTCGCGCACCGTGGGCGACGAGGGCGAGGCCGAGGCGGCCAAGATGATCCTCGTGCTGACCGACATCACGACGCTGAAGCGGCGCGAGGAACTGGCGTGGCACCAGGCCAACCACGACGAGCTGACCGGGTTGCCGAACCGGCGCCTGCTGGTCGAAAACGCGCGGCGGCTGCTGTCGGTGGCGATGCGTCGCAAGCGGCTGGCGGCGCTGATGCTGCTCGATCTGGACGGCTTCAAGGAGGTCAACGACGTGTTCGGCCACGCGCACGGCGACACGCTGTTGCGTCGGGTCGCGCTGCGACTGTCGAGCGTGCTGCGCGAATACGACCTGGTCGCGCGCACCGGCGGCGACGAGTTCGTCGTGCTGCTGCCGGAAATCGACGAGCCGCAGGTCGCCAGTCACGTTGCGGAGAAGCTGATCGCTGCCGCCGCCGACAACATCGAGGACACCGGGCGCTCGGTGCGCATCCGCGCCAGCGTCGGCATCGCGCTGTTTCCGGCCGACGGGCAGGACTTCGACAGCCTGATGGTCCGCGCCGACGCCGCGATGTACGCGGCCAAGGCGGCCGGCAAGAACCAGTACCGCCTCGCTTCCCCGCCGGCCGAGCCGGACGCCGCCACCGCGCTGCATTGAAACAGCGGCCGCGCGCCTTGCCCGCGCGCGGGGCGACAAGTACGATCCGTCGCAGTTTCGGGGAGCGGGGCCACAAGATCATGGGGGACGTGCGCGCAGCTGAACCCGGCCGGCGGCCGCGCGGCATCCTTTTCGCCGACGGACCGCCCCTGCCGCGGAGCCGACGCAGTTGAGCGCCGCCTCCGCCCCATCCGCCTCCGCTGCATCGCTGTTGCACGCCGAGCGCCGCTCGCTGGCGGCCACGCTGCTGCTGATCGGCGCGGTGAGCCTCGCGCTGCCCGGCGCCTCGCGCTGGGTCGGACTGTGGACGATTCTGATGCTGGCGTCGGTCGCTTTGCGCTGGATGGTCGCGCGCTTCAGCGAACCCGATGGGGAGATCGGCGCGATGCGCATGGTCGCCGCGCTGCATCTCGGCGACATCATGCTGTGGACCGCGCTGCTGGTGTCGACGCCGTCCGCGCTCGGCGCCAACGGCGTCGCGGGCGCCGCGGCTGCGGGCGCCGTTCTGCTGGCGAGCATCTCGCTGCGGCACTACCCGGCCGCACACGCGCTGCTGCTGGCCGGCTGGCTGGTCGCGGCGACGGCGGTGATCGCGACGGTCGCGGCGGCGCCGCTGTTCCTGGTCGGATTCCCGCTGTGGCTGCTGGCGGTCTGGTGGTCGGGACGGCCGGCCGACGTGCAACCATTGCCTGCCGCGCCTGCGTCCGCTACCGCCACGACCGCGACCGCCGCCGCGACGGCCGAGCCCGCGCCCGAGGCGCAGGCGGCGCAGCGCGCTGACGAACTGTATGCGCGCCTGCCGGGGCTGGTGTGGAACGTCGACGCGCACGGCCGCGTCACCGAGGTGCGCGGCGATGCGCCGTGGCGCTGGGGCCTGAAGATCGGCGCCTATGAGCGCCCGCACTGGGCGGAAGCGTTCGACCTCGAACCGGACAGCCGCGCCGACGTGGAGCGCGCGATCGCGCGCGCGATCGCCGGCCAGTCGACCTTCGACGTGCTGAACCGCCGCCGCACGCGGCTGGGCGCGCTGGTCGCGCTACGCAGCCACTTCGTGCCGTTCGCCAACGGCGAGGGCACCGGCGAATCGAACGCCTCCGCGCTGGTGCTCGACACGATCGCCGCGCCGCACGCGCTGATCGAAGTCGAGCAATTGCGCCGCAGCCGCCAGCAGTACAAGGCGCTGGTCGACGCGTCGGCGAGCCTGATCTGGGCCTGCGACGAGCACTTCCGCATCTCGTTCGCGAGCCGTCGCGCGACGCGCGAGATCTACCGTGCCGAGCCGCATCAGCTGATCGGCCGCTCGCTGGCGAAGCTGCTCGCCGAGGGCGTCGATCAGCACGCGGCGCTGCGTGCGCTTGCCGGCCTGCGCGCGGGCGAATCACTGCGCGACGTTGAAATGGTGCACGGCGCGCTCGACGGCACGCGTGTTGTCGTCGCGCTGACCGCGGCACCGCTGAGGAGCCGCGACGGCGCGTTTCGCGGCGCGGTCGGCACCGTGACCGATCTGACGATCGTCAAGCAGCGCGAGTCGCGGCTGGCCGAGGCGCTGCAGGTCGAACGCACGGTGCTCGACGCGGCGGGCGAGGCGATCGCGGTCGTCAAGGGCGGCAAGGTCCTGCGCTGCAACGAGGCGTTCATGCGGCTGCTGAAGGCCGAGCCCGCGCACTTGGCGCGCTCGAATCTCGCCGAGTACTTCGAGCGGCCGGAAGACTGGAGCGACATCGCCGGTGCGGCCGAATTCGCGCGCGGCGAGGACCGCGCCGCGGTGAAGGAAGTTCAGATCAAGCGCGGCGCGCGCCGCGACACCGAGTCGATGTGGTGCCAGGTCACCGCCCGCATGGTGGCCGCCGACGAGTACGTGATCGTTCTGGTCGACATCGACCAGATCCGCCGGCGCGAGACCGACGCGCTGCACGTCGCGCATCACGACGAACTCACAGGATTGCCGAACCGCCGTATGCTCGCCACCCGCGCGCAGCCGGCACTGGCGGCCGCCGCCGGCGGGCGCGGCATCTGCGCGGTGCTGGCACTGGATCTGGACGGCTTCAAGGCGATCAACGACCGTTACGGCCACCGAATGGGCGACGTCGTACTGCGCGAGATCGCGCACCGGCTGCAGCGCGCGGTGCGGCCGCAGGACACGGTCGCGCGCCGCGGCGGCGACGAGTTCGCGGTGCTGCTGCCCGATGTGGGTACGCGCGTGGACGCCGAACGCGTCGCTTCGCGCCTGCTGCACGCGGTCGGCCAGCCGCTGATCCTGACCGGCGGGCGCGAAGGCTGGGTGTCGGCCAGCATCGGTATCGCGCTGGCGCCGCAGCAGGGCATCGATCTGGAGCGGCTGCTGCAGGTCGCCGACGCGGCGATGTACCACGCCAAGCTGCGCGGCAAGAACCGCTACGAATTCCCGGCCGACACGCACGAAGGCCCGCGCGCGGCGGCGTCGCAGTGACGTAATCTTCACAGCCTCCACTGCTGCCGCAGGCCCGACGATGCGCACCGTGCGCCGATCCGACGAACGCGGCTACGCCGACCACGGCTGGCTGCGCTCATATCACAGCTTCTCATTCGCCGATTACCACGATCCGCGCCACATGGGGTTCTCGTCGCTGCGCGTGATCAACGAGGACCGCATCGCTCCCGGCACCGGCTTCGGCACGCACGGCCATCGCGACATGGAGATCGTCAGCTACGTGCTCGACGGCGAGCTGGCGCACAAGGACAGCATGGGCAACGGCTCGGTGATCCGTCCCGGCGACGTGCAGCGGATGAGCGCCGGCACCGGCGTGATGCACTCGGAGTTCAACCACGCGCCCGACCGCGTCACCCACTTCCTGCAGATTTGGATCGAGCCCGAGCGCCGCGGGCTCGCGCCGGGCTACGAGGAGAAACGCTTCGAAGCCGCCGAAAAGCGCGGCCGGCTGCGCCTGATCGCGTCACCCGACGGCGCCGACGGCTCGGTCACGCTGCACCAGGACGCGCGGCTGTACGCGGGGCTGTTCGACGGCGCCGAGACCGCCACGCACGTGCTCGCGCCGGGCCGCGGCGCCTACGTGCACGTGGTGCGCGGCGCGCTCGAAGTGAACGGCGTGGCGCTCGCTGCGGGCGACGCGGCGCTGCTGCGCGACGAGCCCGACGTGCGGCTCGCCAACGGCCGCGCAGCCGAGGTGCTGCTGTTCGACCTGCGCTGAGCCGCGCCGAGGCGCGTCAGATGACGTCGCCCCACGGGCGATCGACGCTCGATTCGAACGTGCCGTCGCCGTTGGCGTCCAGCTCGATGCGCAGGATCGTCGTCGACACGGCGGTCAGGCGCAGCTTGCTGTTGGCCGTCCCGGTCACGACGATCTGGCCTTCACGCGGATAGGGATCGGACTCGTACGCCTTCACCGGCACCGGCGTCGTGATCACGATCGTGCCGCCGGCGAGCCGGTTCGACGACACCGCGCCGCTGATCTGCACCGTCGTCAGCCCGGCCGCACCGCCGCCGGGCGGAACCGCGGCGTTGTCCGCGGTCACGGCAAGCGTCAGCGCGCCGCCGAGGGTGAGCGACTCGGAATACGTCGGCGTGGTGGCCGCGAGCGCCAGCCCGCCTGCGGCGACGACAAGCTGCGCGTTCGTCACCGAACCCTGGCGCGTGGCGGCGAGCGTGACCGCGCCGTTGATCGAGTAGTTCCCGTCCGGAGTTTGTGCCCGCAGTTCGGAGAACGACAGCGTGGCCGCGACGCTGGTGCCCGTCGACGTGACGGACACCGTCGTGTAGGTGAAGTTGATCGCGCCGCTGACCTGCTCGGTCGTGCTCGGCCGGCACTGGCTTAACGCGACGGACGCCGAATCGCCGGCACTGGCGGCCTGGTTGTTGTCGGCGTCGTTCAGCGTCACGGTGATGCTGCCGCCGGCGGCGCACGCCTCGGTGCGCGTGAGGACCGCCTGCGGGCGCGCGGCCATCGCCGTCTTGATCGCGCTGCCTTGCTGCAGCGGTGCGAACGCACTGCCGACCGCCAGCTCGATCAGCCGGACCCGCAAATCCGCACCGACGCCCGGGGTCGCGCCGCCCTCGGCCGCGGCCGTCGAACGATCGACGGTACCGAGCGGCACCGCGAAGCTCGCCGAACCGCCGCCGAGCGCAGCGTTCAGCGCCGCCGAGGCGACCGCATCCTGGTTGGCGGCGGTGATCGCGACACTGGCGCGCGCGGGAGTCGAATCGGAGGATCCGCCGGCGCTGCCGCCGCAGCCGGCGACCAGCAGTGCAGCGATCAGTGCGCCGACGGGCGCAGTGGTTCGAATGGGCTTCATGGTGGGGTTTCCCCTTTGTAAAGCAGACGGTCTGCGGCCAGCGTGCGCGACGCGCGCTGCGCACGCAAGGGTCCGTTCGGATGTAGCGCCGGCCGGCGGCCGCGGCGCATTCAGCGAAAAGTCGCCTGCAGGAACGCCGCGATGTCGCGCAGCTCGTCGGCGCAGACCGAGTGCTGCATCGGGTATTCGTGCCATTGCACCGTGTAGCCGAGCGACCGCAGCGCATCGCGCGACGCGGTCGCGCGCGCCGGTGGGATCACCGGATCGCCGGCACCGTGCGCCATGAAGATCGGCACGTGAGCGCTCTGCGGTGCGCGCTCCGCCGGCAGCGCGGCGGCGAGCGGCAGGTAACCCGACAGCGCCATCAACCCCGCCAGCGGTTCGCGCTGGCGCAGTCCTGTTTGCAGCGTGATCGCCGCGCCTTGGGAGAAACCGGTGAGCACGATGCGCGCGCGCGGCACGCCGCGCCCGACCTCGCGCGCGATCAGCGCCTCGACCGCGCGCTGCGATTCGCGGATCGCGGCCTCGTCCTCGTGCCGCACCAGCTCGGTGCCGAGGATGTCGTACCACGCGCGCATCACCTGACCGCCATTGATCGTGACCGGCCGCATCGGCGCGTGCGGAAACACATAGCGCAGCGCCGGCACGCCGAGCGCTTCGATCTCGCGTACCACCGGCACGAAGTCGTAGCCGTCGGCGCCAAGCCCGTGCAGCCAGAGGACCGTTCCGCTGGGCGTGGAGGAGGTTTGGAGTTCAACGGCTTCGAGCGGCGGGTAAATCTCGGATTGCGGATTGCGGATTGCGGACTGCGAGGAAGTGCTCATAGGCCGTGCCGTTGGAGGTTGGTCGTCTACTGCCAAGGGGTGAATGCGTGCAGGCTGCGCATTAGCGCAATCCGCAATCCGCAATCCGCAATCCGCATTCCTATCGGCGCAGCGCGCTCTTCGGCCGGAACGCGCGGATCACCGCGTCGTTGGTTTCGACGTATGGCCCGCCGATCAGGTCGATGCAGTACGGTACGGCGGCGAAGATGCCGGCGACCCTGGGCCTGCCATCCGCATCGCGCAGTCCTTCGAGTGTCTCCTGGATCGCCTTCGGCTGGCCCGGCAGATTGATGATCAGCGCCGCGTGATCGGGCGTTTCGCGGATCACCGCGACCTGCCGCGACAGGATCGCGGTGGGGACGAATTCCAGCGAGATGCGCCGCATCTGCTCGCCGAAGCCCGGCATCTCGCGCGTGGCCACGGCAAGCGTAGCCTCGGGCGTCACGTCGCGCCGCGCCGGGCCGGTGCCGCCCGTGGTCAGCACCAGATCGCAGCCGACCGCGTCGACCAGTTGCCGCAGTGTGGTTTCGATCACCGCGCGTTCGTCGGCAATGAGCCGCTCGTGCGCCTGCCACGGCGACGCAAGCGCGCGCGTGAGCCAGTCGCGCAACCCCGGCAAACCCTTGTCCTCGTAGACACCGGCCGAGGCGCGGTCGGAGATCGACACCAGGCCGACGATCAGTTCGTCGGGATGACTGCGTTGTGCCTTCATGGGTTGTTGCTCCGCAGCGTCTCGTGCAGCCAGCGATACAGCTCGCGCGCGTGCTTGGGCGCCGCGCCTTGCGCGCGCTCGCGCCGTGCGGCGCGGATCGTCGCGCGCAGCGGCTGCGCGTCGATGCCGGGACGGTCGCGCAGCAGCTCGGTCAGCGCCGCGTCGTCGTCGATCAGCCGGTCGCGCCAGCGTTCGCAGCGATGCATCAGCTCCACCGTCGCCTTCGAATCGAAATTGGCGGCCGCGAGCGCGCGCGCGATCGGCTCGGCATCGACGCCGCGCATCAGCCGGCCGACGTACTGCAGCTGGCGGCGCCGCCCCTCGTGATTGCTGATGCGGCGCGCGGCGGTGATCGCCTCGTGCAGATTCTCCGGCAGGCCGATGCGCGCGAGCTGTTCGGCGGACAGCCGCACCAATGCGACGCCGAGGTCCTGCAGCGCGGCCATTTCGCGCTTGCGCTGCGACTTGCTCGGCGGCTCAGCCGGCGCGGCCGCGTCAGCGGCAAGGTCGATCGGGAGCGATTTCATCGACGGCTATCATAGCGGCCCGTCGCTGCGGTTTGCCTCGATGAGCACCCTGTTCGCACTGTCCGATGATCGCCTGCGCGAGCTCGCCGCGAGCGCGCTCGAGCGCGCGCGTGCGTTCGGCGCTACCGACGCCTCGTGCGAGGTGAGCGAGTCCACGGGGTTGTCGGTGTCGACGCGCAAGATGCAGGTCGAGACGATCGAGCACACGCGCGACAAGGGACTCAGCGTCACCGTATACATCGGGCAGCGCCGTGGCAACGCGTCGACCTCCGACTTTGCACCGGGAGCCGTGGCGCAGGCGGTCGAGGCGGCGTACAACATCGCGCGCTTCACGGCCGAGGACGACGCGGCCGGCCTGCCCGACGACGATGCGCTCGAGCGCGCGCCGCGCGACCTCGACCTGTTCCACCCATGGGACCTCGACACCGAAACCGCGATCGAGCTGGCGCGTCGCTGCGAGCAGGCGGCGTTCGACGTGAGCCGGCAGATCGTCAACTCCGAGGGCGCGAACGTCTACACCAACTCGGGCCACTTCGTGCTGGCCAACACGCGCGGCTTCGTCGGCGGCTTTCCGTACTCGCGCCATTCGATCGCGGTGACGCCGATCGCGAAGAACAAGGACGGCATGCAGCGCGACGACTGGCATTCGTCGTCGCGCGTGCCGGAAGAACTCGCCGAACCGGAGGCAATCGGCCGCTATGCGGCGCGGCGCGCGCTGGCGCGGCTCGCGGCGCGCAAGCTCGGCACGCGCCAGTGCCCGGTGCTGTTCGAGGCGCCGCTGGTATGCGGGCTGCTCGGCAGCTTCGTGCAGGCCGCCAGCGGGGGATCGCTGTACCGCAAGTCGTCGTTCCTGGTCGACGCGCTCGGCAAGCCGCTGTTCGCTCCGCACGTGTCGGTGCACGAAGATCCGTATATTCCGCGCGCATCGGGCTCGGGCCCCTTCGACGAGGAAGGCGTGCGCGGCCAGCAGCGCGACGTGGTCGCCGAAGGCCGGCTAACCGGCTATTTCCTGTCGAGCTACTCGGCGCGCAAGCTCGGCATGAAGACGACCGGCAACGCGGGCGGCGCGTACAACCTCGAGCTGCGCTCGCGGTTGACGCAGCCGGGCGACGACTTTGCCGCGATGATCCGCAAGCTCGGCACCGGGTTGCTGGTGACCGAGCTGATCGGGCAGGGCGTGAACTACGTGACCGGCGATTATTCGCGCGGCGCGAGCGGCTTCTGGGTCGAGGGCGGCGCGATCCGCTACCCGGTCGAGGAGATCACGATCGCGGGTCGCCTGCAGGACATGTTCGCGCGCATCGTCGCCGTCGGCGCCGACCGTTACGAGCGCGGGGGCCGGATCACCGGCTCGATCATCGTCGAGGGCATGACGGTCGGCGGCGCGTAGCGGCGCCGCGCGCGGCGCAAGACCCGTTGGCCGGCGGCCGGCATTTGACTACACTGCGCGGCGGAGTCGGATCCGACGCCGCCCGGTCCGCTCGCAGTCCAGACCTGATGTTCCCCATCGACTGAAAGAAGGAGACTTCATGCAACGTCGTTCATTCATGGCGCGCGCCGCGATCGGCACTGCGACCGCCGCCGCCGTCGTCGCCGCGCCCGCGGTACGCGCACAGGCCGCGGTCCGCTGGCGCCTGGCGTCCAGCTTTCCCAAGAGCCTGGACACGATCTTCGGCGCGGCCGACGTGTTCGCCAAATCGGTCAAGGACGCCACCGGCGGCAAGTTCGAAATCTCCGTGCACCAGGCCGGCGAACTCGTGCCCGCGTTCGGCGTCGTCGATGCGGTCCAGAACGGCACCGTGGAGGCGGCGCACACCGCACCGTACTACTTCTTCGGCAAGGACGAGACCTTCGCGCTCGACTGCGCGGTTCCGTTCGGCATGAACTCACGCCAGATGACCGCGTGGATGTACGAGGGCAACGGCCTGAAGCTGCTGCGCGAGTTCTACGCGAAGTACAACATCGTCAATTTTCCGTGCGGCAACACCGGAGCGCAGATGGGCGGGTGGTACCGCAAGGAGATCAAGTCGCTCGCCGACATCAAGGGCCTCAAAATGCGCATCGGCGGCTTCGGAGGCAAGATTCTCGGGGCCATCGGCGGCGTGCCGCAAAACATTCCGGGCGGCGAGATCTATCCCGCGCTGGAAAAGGGCACGATCGACGCGGCCGAATGGATCGGCCCGTACGACGATGAGAAGCTCGGTTTCAACAAGGTCGCCAAGTTCTACTACTACCCCGGCTGGTGGGAGGGCGGCCCGCAACTGTCGCTGTACGTCGGCAGCAAGGCGTGGGACGCACTGACGCCGGAATACAAGGCGATCGTCACCGCCGCGGCCTCGCACGGACATGTCTACATGCAGGCCAAATATGACGCGGTCAATCCGGCGGCGCTGAAGCGGCTGGTCGGCGGCGGCACGCAGTTGCGACCGATGCCGCGCGCGGTGATGGATGCGGCGTTCAAGGCCGCCAACGAGGTATACGCGGAACTGAACGCCAAGAATGCGAACTGGAAGAAGGTCTACGAAGACTGGGTCAAGTTTCGCAACGACGAGGTGCTGTGGTTCCGCGTGTGCGAGCGCGAGTTCGACAACTACATGTCGGCGCAGAAGCTGTAGCCCGCAGCACGGCCCGCAGCGCAACAAGCCCCGCCGCGGCGGGGCTTGTCGCTGCTGTTCCGAAAGAACGCCTACTTCTTCTGCGACTCCTGCAACTGGCGCTGGATCTCCTTCATCGGGTCCAGTTCCTCTTCCTGCTTCTGCTCGCCTTCGGCCTTCGGCGCTTCCTGCGCCTGGCCCGCATCGGGGGCGGGCGCCGGCTCGTCGGGAGGCAGCTCGATCTTCACCTTGTTGATGTCGATCTTCTGCGCCTTCTCGAACGCGCTCGTCACCAGGCCCGGGAAGGCGATCACCAGCGCGACCATGATCACCTGGATGCAGACGAACGGCACCGCGCCCCAGTAGATCTGCTCGGTCGTCACCCTGGCGACCGGCTTCTTCGTCACGCGGTCGGTGTAATCGTCGTGCGGCGCGACGCTGCGCAAATAGAACAGCGCGAAACCGAACGGCGGGTGCATGAACGAGGTCTGCATGTTCACGCCCAGCAGCACGCCGAACCAGATCAGGTCGATGCCGAGCTTCTCCGCGACGGGGCCGAGCAGCGGCACGATGATGAAGGACAGCTCGAAAAAGTCGAGAAAGAACGCCAGCACGAACACCAGGATGTTGGTGACGATCAGGAAACCGACCTCGCCGCCGGGCAGCCCGATCAGCAGGTGCTCGACCCACTTGGCGCCGTCCACGCCCTGGAACACCAGGTTGAAGACCGTCGAGCCGATCAGGATGAACACGACGAAGCACGACAGCTTCGCGGTGTAGTCCATTGCCTGCTTCAGCAGCTTCAGGTTCAGCCGGCGCCGCGCCAGCGCCATCACCAGCGCGCCGGTGGCACCCATCGCGCCGCCCTCGGTCGGCGTGGCCACGCCGAGGAAGATCGTGCCGAGCACCAGGAAGATCAGTGCCAGCGGCGGGATCAGCACAAAGGTGACGCGCTCCGCCATGCGCGACAGCAGGCGCAGCCTGAACAGCTTGTTGGCCAGCGCGAGTAAGAAGCACAGGCCGATGCTGACCGACATGCCGTAGATGATCAGCTCGTCGGTGGCCGCGTCCGGACTGCGCGCGGTGTACCAGCGGTCGAACAGCACGGCGGCGGCGATCCCGATCGCGACCAGCACGCCGAGCGATTTCAGGCCGCTCGAACCGTCGTCCTCGCGGATCGTGCGCGCCTCGGCCGGCAGCGCCGGCACCAACTGCGGACGGAACATCGCCACCAGGACGATGAAGCCCGCGTACAGCCCGGTCAGCACGAAGCCGGGAATGAATGCGCCCTTGTACATGTCGCCCACGCTGCGGCCGAGCTGGTCGGCCATCACGATCAGCACCAGCGACGGCGGGATGATCTGCGCCAGCGTGCCGGATGCGGCGATCACGCCGGTGGCGATGCGCCGGTCGTAGCCGTAGCGCAGCATGATCGGCAGCGAGATCAGCCCCATCGAGATCACCGACGCGGCCACCACGCCGGTGGTCGCGGCCAGCATCGCGCCGACGAAGATCACCGCGAACGCCAGCCCGCCGCGGATCGGCCCGAACAGCTGGCCGATCGTGTCGAGCAGGTCCTCGGCCATGCCGCTGCGTTCCAGGATCAGCCCCATGAAGGTGAAGAACGGGATCGCCAGCAACGTGTCGTTCTTCATGATGCCGAAGATGCGCAGCGGAAAGGCCTGCAGCAGGTGCTCGGGCAGCAGGCCGAGCTCGATGCCGAGCAGGCCGAAGAACAGCCCGCACGCGGCGAGACTGAACGCGACCGGAAACCCGATCAGCAGGAACACCACCAGCCCCGCGAACATGATCGGCGCGAAGTTCTGGGTGAGGAAGGTCATCATTTCGCCTTGCCTCCCTCGTTCTTCGCGAACGCGACCTCGTCCTGCGCCAGTTCGCGCTCAGCCTGCGCGCGGATCGCTTCGGCCAATTCCTCCTCGACCGTCTTCTCGACCTTCTTCTTCGTCGGATCGTCGATCAGTCCCTTGAGGAACGCGATGCGCTTGATCAGTTCGGACACGCCCTGCAGCGCCAGCAGCGCGAAGCCGATCGGCACCAGCGCGTAGACCGGCCAGCGGATCAGCCCGCCGGCGTTCTCCGACATTTCCTTCGACACGTAGGCCTTGACGAACAGCGGCCAGGCTTCATACGCGATCAGCACCGCGGCTGGCAGCAGGAACAGCACCAGCCCGAAGATGTCGACGACCATCTGCGTGCGCTTCGGCAGACGGTGCAGAAGTACGTCGATGCGTACGTGCTCATTGCGCAGCAGCGTATAGCCGGCACCGAGCAGGAAGATCGCCGAGAACAGGTACCACTGCACTTCGAGCCAGGCGTTCGAACTCACGTCGAACGCCTTGCGCACGGCCGCATTGCCGGCGCTGATCAGCACCGCGATCAGCACCAGCCAGATGATGGTGCGGCCGACGCGCTCGCTCAGCCAGTCGATCGCGCGCGACACGCGCAACAGTCCCTGCATCGGAGTCCCCCCATTGTGCGCGGCCGCGCGGGTCGCCAATTCTATCCACGAAGCTCCCGCGCAATGCGGGATTTCAGCGTTGCGCCAACCTGGCGCGCCAGCGCTCGACCTGCGCCGCCACCTGCACCGGCGAAGTGCCTCCCGGATGATCGCGCGCCGCCACCGAGCTCTCCAGCCGCAGTGCGTCCAGCACGTCCGGACCGGTGCCGGGCGCCATTTGCTGCAGTTCGGCCAGCGGCAGCTGCGCCAGGTCGCAGCCGCGCTGCGCGGCCAGCCGCACCGCGCGCGCGACCGCCTCGTGCGCGTCGCGAAACGGCATGCCCTTGCGCACCAGGTAGTCGGCAAGATCGGTCGCGGTCGCGAAACCTTCCTCGGCGGCTCTACGCATCGCGGCCGCATTGACCTCGAGCCCGGGCAGCATCTCCGCATAGGCGCGCAGCGTGTCGAGCACGGTGTCGACGGTGTCGAACAGCGGCTCCTTGTCTTCCTGGTTGTCCTTGTTGTAGGCGAGCGGCTGGCCCTTCATCAGCGTCAGCAGCGCGGTGAGATCGCCGTAGACGCGGCCGGTCTTGCCGCGCGCGAGCTCGGCCACGTCGGGGTTCTTCTTCTGCGGCATGATCGACGAGCCGGTCGTGAAGCGGTCCGGCAGCCGCACGAACGCGAAGCGCGGGCTCATCCACAGCACCAGCTCCTCGCTCAGCCGCGACACGTGCATCATCAGCGTCGCGCACGCGGCGCAGAATTCGAGCGCGAAGTCGCGGTCGCTGACCGCGTCGAGCGAGTTGTCGCAGATCGCCTCGAAGCCCAGCCTTGCCGCGACGAATGCGCGATCGATCGGAAACGTGGTGCCGGCCAGCGCCGCCGCGCCCAGCGGCAGCCGGTTGACGCGCTTGCGGGCGTCCAGCAGCCGCTCGCGGTCGCGCTCGAACATCTCTACGTAAGCGAGCAGGTGGTGCCCGAACGTCACCGGCTGCGCGACCTGCAGGTGGGTGAAGCCGGGCATGATCGTGGCCGCGTGGCGGGCGGCCTGCTCCACCAGCGCGCGCTGCACGGCGCTCAGCGCGCCCGCGATGCGGTCGATCTCGCCGCGCAGCCACAGCCGCACGTCGGTGGCGACCTGGTCGTTGCGCGAGCGCCCGGTGTGCAGCCGCTTGCCGGCGTCGCCGGCGAGTTCGGTGAGCCGCTTCTCGATGTTCAGGTGCACGTCCTCGAGCGCGAGCGCCCACGCGAACTCGCCGCGCTCGATCTCGCCGCGGATCTGCGCCAGCCCTGTCTCGATCGCCACCAGGTCTTCGGCTGACAGCACGCCCACGTGCGCCAGCATCGCCGCGTGCGCAGTCGAACCTTCGATGTCGGCGAACGCCAGCCGCCGGTCGAACCCGACGCTCGCCGTGTAGCGCAGCACGAAGTCGGCCACCGGCTCGCTGAAGCGGCCGGACCACGCGCTGTCCTTGGCGTGCAAGGATGAATCCTTCCTGGTCATGAGCTTGCTTCGCGGGGCCGCGCAGGGCGATGATGCGGCCTTTGCGGACGCGATGCCTTTCGACGGATTGGCATCGGGACGAATTGATAGAAGTATAAGTTCGTGCGCAAAGCCCCCGGCAAAGTCGACATCTACATCGGTTCGCGCGAGGAAACGGCCGCGCCGACGCCGCGCCAGGTCGTCCCTGACGGCTGCAACATCGGTGTGATCCTGCGCGTCGCACTCGCGGTCAACCTCGCCGCGCTGGTCGGCGCGGCGATCGTCGCCGACTTCGGGCCGGGGGTGGTGCGGGCGTTCCTCGCGCAGGCCGCGATCCTGGAGCCGACCACGCTGGTGTCGCTGCTGATCTGGTGCCTGCTCAGGCGCGGCCTGCCGACGCTGCCCGCATGGCAGCAGCGCGCGATCGCGTGGACGGTGCCGCTGGCGGCCGCGCTGATCGTCGTGCCGATCCTGACGGCAACCGCGCAGGGCGCGATGCGCGCGCCGGACGCGGGCATGGCGCTGGCCGCGCTGCTGGCCGGCATGGCGGTCCAGCACTACATGGAGCTGCGCGCGCGCGCGTACTCGCCGGTGCTCGCCGAAGCCAAGTTCCAGGCGCTGCAGTCGCGCATCCGGCCGCATTTCTTCTTCAACAGCCTGAACGCCGCGGTGTCGATCGTGCGTACCGACCCGGCGCGCGCCGAGCGCATGCTCGAATCGATCGCCGAGCTGATCCGCGCGGTGATGGGCGACGTGCGCAAGCTGGTGCCGTTCGAGCAGGAGCTGGACCTGTGCCGCAAGTACGTCGAGATCGAGCAGACGCGGCTCGGCGACCGGCTCGAGGTCGACTGGCAGATCGGCGCGGTGCATCCCAGAGCCGAGGTGCCGCAGCTGTTGCTGCAGCCGCTGATCGAAAACGCGGTGCGCTACGGTGCCGAAAAGCTCGCCGGCCGCTGCGAGATCGTGGTCCAGGCACGGCAGCGCGGTTTCAACCTCGAGGTGTTCGTCAGCAACCCGATCGCGCGCGATCCAATCCAGCGCGAGGGCAACCAGATCGGATTGACTAATATTCGCGGTCGGCTGGCGCTGATCTACGATCTCGAAGCGCGGCTGGAGACGCGGGTGCGCAACGACCGATTCGAACTCACCCTGACCATACCGGTGGAGCAGAAGTGACAACAAAAGTCCTGATCGTCGATGATGAACCGCCCGCGCGGGTGCGCATGCGCCAGCTGCTGGCGGAAGTGGACCGCGGCGAGGGCACGATCAACGTGCTGGAGGCCGACGGCGGCATGAGCGCGCTCGATCTGGTCGATCGCGAAGCGCCATCGGTGGTGCTGCTCGACATCCACATGCCGGGCATGAACGGCATCGAGGTCGCGCGCCATCTGGCCGCGCGCGAGACGCCGCCGGCGGTGATCTTCGTCACCGCGTTCGACGAGCACGCGCTCGAGGCGTTCGAGGTGCAGGCGATCGACTACCTGCTCAAGCCCGTGCGGGTCGAGCGGCTGGCCGCGGCGCTCGCCCGCGCCAAGGCGCTGCGCAACAACGAGCCGCGGCTGGAAGAAGTCGCGCGCGCCCTCGGCAACCAGCGCACGCACCTGACGGTGTCCGAGCGCGGCCGCATGGTGCTGATCCCGGTCGACGAGATCATCTACCTGCGCGCGGAACTCAAATACGTGACGATCCGCACCGCGCAGCGCGAGCACCTGACGGAGGAGTCGCTGACCTCGCTCGAAACCGAATTCGGAGAACGTTTCGTCCGCATCCACCGCAACGCGCTGGTCGCGCGCCGCTCGATCCTCGGCTTTCAGCGCGTCAAGGGCGAGGTGCACGAGGACGGCGAAACCGGCGAGGGGCACTGGGAAGTGATGCTGAAGGATCTCGGCGAACGCCTGCCGATCTCGCGCCGCCAGTGGCCGAGCGTGAAGGCGGCGGCGAAGACATGATGCTCCGGCTCGCGCGGGTTGCGCTGCTTCTTCTTTTAGGGCGAGATAATCCGGCTCGGAGCTCGGAGTTGTCGTGACTCGCCGTGATTGGGAAAAGGACCGGAGGAATCACTTTCCAAAGGACATTCCGCTTGATTCAATCAATGACAGCCCGAAGAGACGCAAGCAACGCCGCGCGCCAAAGCCGCCAATTCTTCGTGAGATCGCGGATCTAACGGGTCGGCTCGCAGAGTATTCGGGAAGCATGGCTTCGGGAACGCGAAAGGTCGTTGCAGAGGCTCTCAACGCGTTGGTTCAGAAATATGTCAGCAAGACTGGACGAGCGACAGTTGAAATCTTGAATGCTCGAACTGTTCTCGCACGAATTGCCGAGCAAGCGACTTGCCGAGGACAGAAGCAGCCGAAGTCGCCACTGGTTATACCCGGACCGGGCCCGAAGGCACTGCCGCAAGCCTTTAGTTCGGGAAGAAGTGGAAAGCGAAATAAACCGACGAAGAAGCCTAGAAGGAAGTCGATTGCATCGCGTGCCGCCTAGAACACATCGTGACACTACTTGGTCGAGCGCTCACTGACGAGAAGAGAAAATCCCAAGCGTCGGGCGTTGTCCTCAAGAGATTCACCCCGTATTCCGCAACCCCGCCGACACGCCATTGATCGTCAGGTGAATCCCGCGCTTCACGCGCTCGTCGGTTGCGCCGGCGCGGTAACGCTTGATCAGCTCGACCTGCAGATGATTCAGCGGGTCCAGATACGGGCGGCGCAGGCGGATGTTGCGCGCCAGCTCGGGGTTTGATTCGAGCAGCGCGCGCTGGCCGCTGATCGCAAGCCAGTGCTTGACCGTCAGTTCGAATTCGCGCCGGATCGTCGCGAAAATCGCGCGGCCGCGCTGGCGGTCGGGCGCGAGCTGCGCGTAGCGGCCGGCGACCGCGAGGTCGGCCTTCGCGAGCACCATCTCCATGTTCGAGGTCAGCGCGCGGAAAAATGGCCAGTGCGCGTGCATCGAGCGCAGCAGTTCGAGCCGCTGGCGGCGCGCCGCGGCCGACGCGGCCGCGCTCAGATAAGCGTCGATGCCACTGCCGAAGCCGTACCAGCCGGGCAGCAGCAGCCGGCACTGGCCCCACGAGAACACCCACGGGATCGCGCGCAGGTCTTCGATGCGGCCGGTGGCCTTTCTCGATGCGGGCCGGCTGCCGATGTTCAGTTCCATGATCTCGGCGATCGGCGTAGCGCTGAAGAAGAACTCGGCGAAGCCTTCGGTGCCGTACACCAGCGCGCGGTACGCGTGGTGCGCGTGTTGCGCGATTTCCTGCAGCGCCGCTTCGTACTGCCTATGCGCGCGCGCCGATTCCTGCGCCGGCAGCAGGCTTGACTGCAGCACGGCGCTGACCAGCAGTTCGAGATGGCGCCGCCCGATGCGCGGATCGGCGTACTTGGCCTGAATGATCTCGCCCTGTTCGGTGAGCCGGATCTGCCCGCGCACGCTGCCGGGCGGCTGCGCGAGGATCGCCTCGAAGCTGGGTCCGCCGCCGCGGCCGACCGTTCCGCCGCGGCCGTGGAACAGGCGTAGCTGTACGCCCTGCTCGTCGAACAATTGCCGCAGCCGCTGCGTGGCGAGGTACAAGTGCCAGTTGGACGCGAGGAATCCGCCGTCCTTGTTGCTGTCGGAATACCCGAGCATCACCTCCTGCAGCGGCCGGCCCTCAATCGCGGGGATCAGCAGATGGCGCAGCCCCGGATGCGCGAGCAGGTCGCGCAGGATCGCGGGCGCGCGCGCCAGATCGTCGATGGTCTCGAACAGCGGCACGACCATCAGCGCGCAGCAGCGCAGCTCGGTGCCGGTCAGCAGTCCCGTTTCCTTCTGCAGCAGCGCGACTTCGAGCAGGTCGGACAGTTGCTCGGTGTGCGACACGATGTGCTTGTCGATCGCGTGCGGCCCGAACCGCGCCCGCAGCTCGCGCGCGGCGTCGAACACCGCCAGCTCGGCGCGCGTGCGCTCCGAATACGCCAGGTGCGGCGACCGCAGCGGCCGCGTGTGTGCCAGCTCGCGCGCGAGCAGTTTCACGCGCTCGGCCTCGACGAGCTTGCGATAGTCGGGGCACGCCTCGGCGGCGGCGAAAAGTTCCGCGACCACGCCTTCGAGCACGTCCGAGCTCTGCCGCAGGTCGAGCGTGGCGCCGTGCAAGCCGAACACGTCGACCGCGCGCGCCAGCGGCGCCAGCCGCTGCTCGGCAAGCGCTGCGCTCCGATGATGCTGGAGCGAACGCGTGACGACGGCCAGATCGGCGGCGAGCGCCTGCGCATTCGCGTACGGATCGGCCGGCCCGAGCGCGCCCGGCGCGCGCAGCAGCAACCCCAGCGACTGCGCGGTCGCGACCAGGCGCGCGTAGAGGCCCGTCAGCGCGCGCCGGTACGGCTCGTCGGCGCGTTGCGGCGAATGGTCGGGACTCCTGTCCGCGAGCGCGGCGAGCTCCGGATCGACGTCGACCAGCAGCGCCGCCATCGACAGCTCGGCGCCGAGCGCGTGGACCTCGCGCAGGTAGTGATCGAAGACGAGTTCCGCCTGCGCGGTCAGCGCCGCGCGCAGCGTCGCCGCGCTGACCTGCGGATGGCCGTCGCGATCGCCGCCGATCCACGAGCCGAGCCGCAGAAAGGGCGCGACGCGTTCTGCACCGAGCGTCCGTTCGAGCGCGGCGTACAGCCGCGGCATCTCGGGCACGAAGGTCGTGCGCCAGTACGACAGCGCGTTGACGATCTCGTCCTCGACCGTCAGCCGCTGCGGCCGCAGCATGCGCGTCTGCCACAGCGTGCCGATCTGCGCCGACAGGCGCGCGTCGATCGCGTCGACCTCGTCGCGGTCGTCCTGCGCCGCCGCCAACTCGCGCGCATCGAGCAGCCGCGCGATCTCGCGCTCGGCGTCAAGGATGCTCCTGCGCCGCACCTCGGTCGGATGCGCGGTCAGCACCGGCATCACGTGCGCGCGATTCAGCAGCTCGGCGACCCGCGCCGGCGCGATGCCCCGCTGCGCGAGCAGAGCGAAGGTCTGCTCGAGGCTGCCCGGCAGCGGTGTGCGGCTGCGCCGCGCCGCCCGCATCGCGCGGATCTGCTGCTGGTCCTCCGCGATGTTGGCAAGATGGGAGAAGAAGCTGAACGCGCGCACCACGGCGACGGTCGCGTCGCGCGACAGCCGCTTCAGCAGGCGGTCGAGTTCGCGCGCATCGGCCGGATCGCCGCCGCGCGAGAAGCGCGTCGCGGTCTGGCGGATGCTTTCGACGGCCGCGAAGAGTTCTTCACCCTCGTAGTTCCTCAGCGCGTCGCCGAGCAGGCGTCCGAGCAGCCGGATGTCTTCGCGCAGCGCTTGGTTGTCTTGCGTCATCGGTCGTCGGATCCGCGGCCGGAGCAAGATATCAGACGCGCTACAGTTCGCTGCTCGGAACCGGATTCGAACGATGACATCCCGCTGGATCATCGCCACCCGCGCAAGCCCGCTCGCCCTGTGGCAGGCCGAACACGTTCAGGCGCGGCTCGCCGAACTGCACCCGGGCGCGCGCGTCGAGCTGCTCGGCATGACGACCCGCGGCGACCAGATCCTCGACCGCGCGCTGTCGAAGGTCGGCGGCAAGGGGCTGTTCATCAAGGAGCTCGAGGTGGCGCTGCTCGAAGGGCGCGCGCAGCTCGCGGTGCATTCGCTGAAGGACGTGCCGATGGACCTGGCGCCGGAGTTCAGGCTCGCGGCGGTGATGGAGCGCGAGGATCCGCGCGACTGCTTCGTCTCAGTACGCTACGCGTCGCTCGACGAGTTGCCGCGCGGTGCGAAGGTCGGCACCTCGAGCCTGCGGCGCGAGCTGATGCTGCGCGCGCATTACCCCCACCTCGACATCCGGCCGGTGCGCGGCAACGTCGGCACCCGGCTGGCGAAGCTCGACCGCGGCGACTTCGACGCGCTGCTGATGGCGGCGGCGGGGCTGAAGCGGCTCGGCCACGTCGCGCGCATCCGGCAGATCCTGCCGACCTCGACCTTTCTGCCGGCGCCGGGGCAGGGCGCGCTCGGCGTCGAGATCGTCGCCGGCAACGCGGCAGCCGCAGCGGCCGTGGCACCGCTCGAGCATGCCGCCACGCGCACCGCCGCGACGGCCGAGCGCGAGGTGTCGCGCGGGCTGGGCGGAAGCTGCGAGGTGCCGCTTGCGGCGTACGCCGAACTCGAAGGCGACACGCTGAAGCTGCGCGCGCTGGTCGGCAACCACACCAGCGGCAAGTTCGTCGAGGTGCGCGTCGAAGGTGCCAGCGCCGAGCCCGAAGCGCTCGCCGCGCGCGCGGTGGCGGAACTGAAGGCGCGCGGCGCGCTGCAGTTGCTGCCGACGTGACCGCCGCGCGTCCGCATCCGATCCTGGTCACGCGGCCGGAAGAGCCGGGCCGACTGTTGACGACCGCGCTGATCGAGCGCGGCGCCGATGCGCTGTGGCTGCCCGCGTTCGAACTCGCCCCGGCGCCCGATGCCGCGTCGGCGAGGGAAACGCTGGCGCGGCTGGCGACGTTCGACCTCGCGGTCTTCGTCAGTCCCGCGGCGGTGCGCGCCACCGCGGTGCTGCTGCACGCGCCGTGGCCGACGGCGACCACGATCGGCGCGGCCGGCCACGCGACCGCCGACGCGGTGCGCGCGCGTCTGCGCCCGGGCGACGACGTGCGCGTGATCGCGCCCGACGCAAACGACGAAGGCGGCTCCGAGGCGTTGCTGCGCGCGCTCGACGCCGCGGGACTCCGCCTCGCGCGCGTGCTGATCCTGCGCGCGGTCTGCGGCCGCGAATGGCTGGCCGAGCGCTTTGCCGAGCGCGGCGCGGAGGTTCAAGCGCTTGCGGTGTACGACCGGCGCGCGCACGCGCTGTCGGCCGCGGAAGGGGCGCGCCTGGCGCAGATGGGCGCGCAGCCGATCGACAGCGTGTTCTCCAGCAGCGATGCGGTCGATGCGCTGCATGCGCGGCTGCCCCACGCGGCATGGGACGCGCTGCTGCGCGGGGTTGCGGTGGCGTCGCACACGCGCATCGCGCAGCGGCTCGCCGAAGCCGGCTTTGCGCACGTGCGGGTGGCGCCGCTGCGCGCCGACGAGATCATGGCCGTGCTCGAAGGGGCGCCTCAGTAGAATCGCGCGCACGGCGCGTATCGCGCCTTGTCGCCGCGATGAACGAGCCATCCTCGATCCCCCCGCCGTCCCCGATCGCCGCCGCGGAGCGTCCGAGCCGCTGGCGTCATGCGCCGTGGCTCGTCGTCATCGCCGTCGCGGTCGCGGGCGTGGTCGCGTATCGCGATCTCGCGCGCGGCAACGCCGAACTGCGCGATCAGGTCGCGCAACTGGCGCGCGACACCGCGCCCGCGCTGGCGCAGGCGC
This sequence comes from Pseudomonadota bacterium, assembly GCA_029778535.1. Lineage (GTDB taxonomy): Bacteria > Pseudomonadota > Gammaproteobacteria > Burkholderiales > Burkholderiaceae_F > JAKOQB01. Next base: position 214,319 of record JAKOQB010000005.1, read on the forward strand.
AGAAGCAAGCGCAGGACGCGCAGCGGCAGCTCGCGGAGCTGAAGCAGACGGTCGAAGCGATGCAGGCCGATCGCGGCGCGCTCGATCAGCTGGTCGGTGACGTGGTGCGGATGCGCGACGAGGCGGCGCTGATCGACATCGAACGCCTGGTGACGCTCGCATCCGCCGAGCTCCAAATCTCCGGCCACGTGCCCACCGCGCTGGCGGCGCTGCAGGCGGCGGACCAGCGCCTGCTGCAGGTCGACCGCCCGCAGTACGTGGGGCTGCGGCGCGCGCTGGCGCACGACATCGAGCGGCTGCGCGCGGTGCCGCAGATCGACTTCACCGGGCTGGCGTTGCGCATCGATCAGCTGGTGCAGGGCGTCGATGCGTGGCCGCTGCTGTCCGAGGCGAAACCGGCGCACGCCGCCGCGGCCGCGAAGGGCGCGCCGCCGCCACCGCCGCCGCAGGGCGCCTGGGACAAGTTGCGCGCGTGGCTGGCGCAGGAGTTCGGCGACTTGATCCGCATCCGCGAAGTGGACACACCCGAGGCGCTGCTGCTGTCGTCGAGCCAGCAGCAGCTCGTGCGCGAGCGGCTGAAGCTGCGCCTGCTGAGCGCGCGCCAGGCGCTGCTGGCGCGCAACGACAAGCTGTTTCGCAGCGATCTGGCCGGCGCGCAGGCGACGATCAACCGCTATTTCGATTCGCGCGCGGCCGGCCCCTCGGCCGCGCTGGCGCAGCTGAAGCAGATCGCGCAGACCACGCTCGCGGTCGACGTGCCGTCGCTCGCCGAGAGCCTGGCCGCTTTGCGCGCGCTGCGCACCGCGCCGCCGCTGAAGCGATGAAGTCGCTGATCTGGGCCCTGTTGCTGGCGCTGGTCGCCGCGGCGCTGGCGATCGCCGCGCAGTTCAACGACGGCAACGTGGTCGTGCTGGTGCCGCCGTACCGGATCGACCTGTCGTTGAACCTGTTTCTGCTGCTGGCGGTGCTGCTGGCGCTCACCGTGTACGTGCTCGCGTTCGTCGCCCATCGCGCGTTCGACTTTCCGCGCCAGGTGGCGCTGTACCGCGAGCGGCGCGAGCTGGTCGGCGGGCTGCGTGCGCTGAAGGAAGCGCTGCAGGCGCTGCTGGAGGGCCGCTTTGCACGCGCCGAGCGCGCGGCGAAGGCCGCGCAGGCCTCGCCCGAGAGCGCGGCTCTGGCGGCGTTGATCGGCGCGCGCGCCGCGCACCGGATGCAGGAGTACGAGCGCCGCGATGCATGGCTGCAGGCCGCTGCCGCCGACCGCAGTGTGCAGACCGCGCGCCTGGTATCGAGCGCGGAGATGTGGTCGGAAAGCCGCGAGAACGAGCGCGCGCTGGAGGCGATCCGCGGCGTGCAGGCCGGCGGCAGCCGCCATATCCACGCCGCGCGCATCGCGCTCGCGGCCAACGCGCAGGCGGGGCGCTGGGACGACCTGCTGAAGAACGTGCGCGCGCTCGCCAAGCGCAACGCGCTGCACGAGCTGCTGGTCGCGCGCTACAAGCGGGTCGGCTATCGCGCGCGGCTGATTGAGAAGCGCCACGACCCGGATCTGCTCGAGGCCGAATGCAGCCGTATTCCGCCCGAGGACCGGCGCGAGCCGGGGCTGGCGGCCGACGCCGCGCGCTGGCTGGCCGCGGTCGATCGCGGCGCCAGTGCGGCCGCGCTGCTGGAGCAGGCGCTCGAGCACGAATGGGATCCACGGCCGATCGAGGCCTACGGCCGGATCGACGCGCCGCCGTACCGCGAGCGGATCGAAAAGTGCGAGGCGTGGCTGCAGGAGCACCCGAACGACGCGGTGCTGCTGCGCGCGCTCGGCCGGCTGTGCATGCGCGAACAGCTATGGGGCAAGGCGGCGCAGTACCTCAAGCGCAGCGCGGAGGTGCTGCCGCACCCCGACACCTCGCTCGCGCGCGCGCAACTGGCCGAACTCACCGACGATCGGGCGGGCGCGCGCGAACACTATCGCGACGCCGCGCTCGCGTACGCGCGGCTCGCGCACACGGTCGAACGCGACTCGGCCGCGCGCATTGCGCGGCGCGATGCGTCGCTTTGACCGGCTTGGCTTGACAAGCGCGCACCCGCTGCGGAGACTTCCGGCGCCTTCAACCAGGGAGACACGATGAAGCTGCATCGAACGCTTCTGTTCGCCGGCCTGCTCGGCGCGGCGCTCAACGCACCGGCGCAGACGATCATCAAGATCGGCTACGCGACCTCGCCGACCTCACACTACGGCGTCGGCTCGACGGTGTTCTGCGAGGAAATGGAGAAGCGTACCTCCGGCCGCTACAAGTGCCAGCAGTTTCCCAACTCCGCGCTCGGCGGCGAGCGCGAGATGATCGAGGCGGTGCAGTTGGGCACGCTCGACGTGGTCAACACCTCGACCGGGCCGGTCGGCAACTTCGTGCCCGAGGTCAACATCGTCGACATCCCGTTCCTGTTCCGCGACTACGACCACGCGCGCAAGACACTCGACGGCCCGATCGGCGACGAGCTGCGCGCCAAGTTCCCGAGCAAGGGGCTGATCGCGCTGGCGTGGACCGAGAACGGCTTCCGGCACCTGACCAACAGCAAGCACGCGGTGCGCACGCCCGACGACGTCAAGGGCCTGAAGGTGCGCACGATGCAAAACAAGGTGCACATCCAGGCGTTCCAGTCGATCGGCGTGCAGCCGACGCCGATGGCGTTCCCGGAACTGTTCACGGCGCTTCAGCAGGGCACGGTCGACGGACAGGAGAACCCGATACCGGTGATCCTGTCGGCCAAGTTCGCGCAGGTGCAGAAATACCTGACGCTCACGGGCCACGTGTATTCGCCGGCGCTGCTGATCACGGCGCCGGCGCTGTGGAACAAGCTGTCCGACGCGGACAAGAAGGCATTCACGGAGGCCGCGAAGGCGGGCGGCGCCGCGCAGCGCAAGAAGGTCAACGACGACGAGGCGGCCGGCATCGACGAACTGCGCAAGGCCGGCATGCAGGTCATCACGAACCCCGACGGCAACGCGTTCCGCCGCGCGATGACGCCGGTGTGGTCGGAGTTCGCCAAGCAATACGGCGCGGAGAACATCAAGCGCATTCAGGATGTGAAGTGACGATGCAATCCAGGCGCGTCTGGCTTGCATCGTCATCTCCGCGCAGGCGGGGATCCAGTCGGTCATGGCAGTAGCTGGATTCCCGCTTCCGCGGGAATGACGCGCGACGCCGGGTACGATGCGGAAATCGATCCTCGCCCTCGACCGCGTCGTCACCAACGCCGTCTGGTCGCTGGCGGCGCTGCTGCTCGGCGCGATAAGCTGCCTCGGGCTGTACCAGGTGCTGGTGCGCTTCGTGTTCAACCAGCCCAGCCCGTGGACCGAAGAACTGATCGGGCGGCTGCTGATCTGGACGGTCGCGCTCGGCGTCGTCGCGGCGTTTCGGCAGGGCGCACTCGTCTGCGTCGACCTGATGCTGCGCGCCTCGCGCGGCGCGTGGCGCCGCATCGTGCGGCTGATCATCCTGTGCGTGACGCTGGCGTTCCTCGCGCTGCTCGCCTGGGTCGGCTTCGATCTCGCCTGGCGTATCCGCCTCCAGACCTTCGCCAGCCTGCCGATTTCGATCGGCTGGGCGTACCTGGCGCTTCCGGTCGGCGCGGCGTTCTCGATTCTGGCGGTGCTTGCCGACCATTTCGATCCGGTCAACCGCGAGCTGGAAGTGCAGCAGTAGGTTCTCGCCATGTCGATCGCGCTGCTGGTCACGATGCTGGTGTGCTTCGCGTTCAGCGTGTCGGTCGCGGTATCGATCGGCGTGGCGGCCTGGGTCGGCATGGCCGGATTCACGACACTGCCGTGGCTGGCGGCGCCGAAGGAGATGTTCACCGCGATCGACAAGTTTCCGCTCGCGGCGATTCCGTTCTTCATCCTCGCCGGCAACCTGATGGAAACGGGCGGCATCTCGCGCCGCCTGGTCGATTTCGCCAAGTCAATTGTCGGCGGCGTGCAGGGCGGTCTGCCGATGACCTGCGTACTGACCTGCATGATCTTCGCCGCGGTGTCGGGCTCGTCAGTCGCCACCACGTTCGCGATCGGCGCGATCCTGATCCCGGCGCTGATCCAGCACGGCTACCCGCGCAACTGGGCCGCGGCGCTGCAGGCTTGCAGCGCGGAGCTCGGGGTGATCATTCCGCCGTCGATCCCGATGATCCTGTACGGCGTGTCGGCCGAGGTGTCGATCGGCGAACTCTTCAGCGCCGGCTTCGGACCGGGCGTGCTGATCGGCGGTGCGCTGATGCTGTTCGTGTTCCTGACGTGCAAGCGGCAGGGCTGGGGCAGGAACGACGGCGACAATCGGTTGCCGCTGTCATCGGCCGCGATCGACCTGGCCGCGCTCGCCGGCGCGCTGGCCTCGTTCTGGCTCGGCAATCGCGTGCTCGGGCCGCTCGTCGCCGGCGGCAACGCACAGGCGATCGATCGCGCGACCGATCTCGTGGGTCTCGCGTGCGGGGTGGCGTACTTCATCGTGCTCACCGCGGTGCCACGGCTGCGCGAGGCGCTGCTCAAGCGCGCGACCTTCGCGCTGATGATGCCGGTCATCATCCTCGGCGGCATCTACGGTGGCGTGTTCACGCCGACCGAGGCGTCGGTGATCGCAGTGTTCTACGCGGTGATCGTCGGCATGTTCGTCTACCGCGAGGTGCGGCTGCCGCAGCTCTGGCTGGCGTTAAAGCGGTCGGTGATCTCGGCGGCGGTGATCATGTTCATCATCGCCAATGCGGGGCTGTTCGCGTATCTGATCACGCGCGCCGGCATTCCGGAGCAGATCGGCACGTTTCTGAAGGAGTCGCTCAAGACGCGCGATTGGTTCCTGCTCGGCGTCAACGCGGCGCTGTTCGTGATCGGCATGTTCATCGAGACCTCGGCGTCGATCATCGTGCTGGCGCCGATCCTGGCGCCGGTGGCCGCGCATTTCGGCATCGACCCGGTGCACTTCGGCACGATCATGGTCGTCAACCTCGCGCTCGGCATGATCACGCCTCCGTTCGGGGTAAACCTGTTCGCCGCCTGCACGGTGGCCAAGATCTCGCTCGACCAGATCGTCCCGCGCCTGCTGCCGTTCGTGTGCGTGGTGCTGGCGTGCCTGCTGGTGATCACCTATTTCCCGCCGCTGACGCTCGCGCTGCGCGATCTGGTGTATCGGTGACGGTCCCGGGTTGATCCGGTTCGCGCCGGCGTGTTCGAATGGGCGCGATGAATTGGATCAACGAGGCGCTGCTTGCGGCGGGACTGCTGCTGTTCGTTGCGCTGCTGCTGTCGGCGGCGTCGCAGCGCGTCGGCGTTCCGGCGCTGCTCGTGTTCCTCGCGGTCGGACTGATCGCGACCGAGCTGCCCGGCGTGCCCTCGCATCCGGTCGATACCGCGGGCGCGGCGATGATCGGAAATCTTGCGCTGGCGGTGATCCTGCTCGACGGCGGGCTGCGCACGCGGCTGGCGACTTTCCGCATGGTTGCCGCGCCGGCGCTCGTGCTGGCGACGATCGGCGTGGTGCTGACCGCGGCGCTGGTCGGCGCGATCGCGGTGGCCGCGCTCGGATTCGACTGGCGCCACGGGCTGCTGCTCGGCGCGTTGATCGGCTCGACCGATGCCGCGGCGGTATTCGCGCTGCTGCGCACCGGCGGCGTGCGGTTGAACGAGCGCGTCGCGGCCACGCTCGAGGTGGAATCCGGCGTCAACGACCCGATGGCGGTGTTCCTGACGCTGGCGCTGCTGGAGCTGATCCGCGCGCCCGGCGGCCCGCTGCTGCAACTTGCGTCGATGTTCGCGCAGCAGATGGGTCTCGGGCTCGTCTGCGCGCTGGTGCTCGGCCGCGCGCTGGCTGCGATCGTCGCGCGCGTGCATCTGGCCGAGAGTCTGTCCGCTCTGCTGATCCAGTCCGGCGGGTTGTTGATCTTCGCGACCGCAAACCTGCTCGGCGGCAGCGGCTTTCTCGCGATATACCTGACGGGAATGATCGTCGCGAGACGGCGCGTGCACGTTGGCGAAGACGTGCTGCGCGCCTCCGACGGGCTCGCGTGGCTGGCGCAGGCGGCGATGTTTCTGATCCTGGGACTCTTCGCGCAGATCGAGCGGCTGTGGGAGACGGCGTCGTCGGCGCTGCTGATTGCGCTCGGGCTCGTATTCGTCGCGCGGCCACTGGCGGTGGCCGCGTGCCTGGCGCCGTTCCGCTATTGCCTGCGCGAGACGCTGTTCATCGGCTGGGTCGGACTGCGGGGTGCAGTGCCGATCGTGCTGGCGCTGTTTCCGATGCTGGCCGGGCTGTCGCAGGCCGACGGGATGTTCCACATCGTGTTCTTCTCGGTGCTCGTGTCGCTGCTGCTGCAGGGAGCGACGCTGGCGTGGTCGGCACGGCTGGCGCGCGTCGACCTGCCCGCGGCGTCGCCGGCGCTGTCGTCGGCGGCGATGGAGACCGTGCGCGAGCCGCGCGACCTGGTGCAACTGCGCGTGCTGCCGTCCGCGCGCGTGGTCGGACGACGAGCCGACGAAGTCGACTGGCCGCGCGGGTGCCGCCTCGTCGAGGTCGCCCGCGGCAGCGAGGTCGCGGACGTCGATCGGCTGCACGCCGGCGACGTCGTCGCGCTGCTGGCGCCGGCCGACGCAGTCGACGAGCTCGAACTGCTGTTCGGTCCCGCGGCCGAGGGTGCGGAGTGGATGCTCGATGCCGCTGCGACCCTCGGCGATCTGCACGCGTTCTATGCGATCGACCTGCCGCCCGATGCGCGCGCCGATGAGCGCGTGATCGACTTTCTGCGGCGACGGCTGCGCGGCCGGCCGGCCGCGGGCGACGGCGTTGCGCTCGGGCCGATCATGCTCACCGTGCGGCAGGCCGCGGGCGGCGTGATCCGGCGTGTCGCCATGCAGTTCGGGAGGTCGCGCGACGACTCGGCCTAGACGCAGCGCCCGCCGTCGACCTCCAGGCACGCGCCGGTGATGAACGCGGCCTCGTCGGAGGCGAGGAACACGCACGCGTTGGCGATGTCGAGCGGCTTGCTGAAGCGGCCGAGCGGGATCGTCGCGAGGAACTTCTTGCGGTTCTCCGGCGTGTCCGGCAGGCCCATGAACTGCTCGAGCAGCCCCGTCTCGCCGATCACCGGGTTCACGCAGTTGACGCGGATGTTGTCGGGGCCGAGTTCGGCCGCCATCGCCTTGCTGGTGACGATCGCCGCGCCCTTGCTGCCGTTGTACCAGACCAGTCCCGGCCGCGGCCGCACGCCGGCGGTCGACGCGATCGTGATGAACGAGCCGCCGCCGCGGGTGCGGAAGTACGGCACCATGTGGATCGCGGTCCAGTACAGGCTCTTGACGTTGACCGCGTAGACGCGGTCGAACTCCGCTTCGCTGACGTTCAACAGCGGCTGATTCTTGTGCGTGGTGCCGGCGTTGTTGACGACGATGTCGAGCGCACCGAAGTGCGCGAGCGCCGCGTCGAGCAGTGCCTTCACGTCGCCGCTGCGCGACACGTCGCCATGCGCGAACTGCGCGCGGCCGCCTTGCGCGCGAATTCCCGCCGCCACCCGCTCCCCCGTCTCGCGTGCCAGATCGTTGACGACCACCGCGCAACCTTCCTGCGCAAACCGCTGCGCGATCCCCTCACCGAAGCCCGACGCCCCCCCGGTGACGATCGCCACCTTCTTCTCGAGCCTTCCCATGTCACTCCATCCTCAATCCTGAATCCTGAATCCTGAATCCGCGCCTCACCCGTGCCTGATGGCGATCGTCTTCAGCGTCGTGAATCCGAGCAGCGCCTCGAAGCCCTTCTCCCGCCCGTAGCCGCTCGACTTCACGCCGCCGAAGGGCAGCTCGATGCCGCCGCCGGCGCCGTAGTTGTTGATGAACACCTGCCCGCTTCTCACCTTGCGCGCCACGCGCAACGCGCGCGCGCCGTCGCGCGTCCACACGCCGGCGACCAGTCCGTACAGCGTGCCGTTGGCGATCCGCAGCGCGTCGTCCTCGCTGTCGAACGGCATCGCCGCCAGCACCGGGCCGAAGATCTCCTCTTGCGCCAGCTTGTGCGTCGGCGGCACGTCGCGCAGCAGTGTGGGCGCCTGGAAGAAGCCGGTCTGCGGCGCGTCCTCGACGACGTGCCCCTGCGCCGCGACGGGAATCCGGTCGACCTGCGCCTGCGACAGGTAATCCCACACGCGCTGCAACTGCGAGCGGCGGATCAGTGGGCCGACGTCGAGGTCTGCAAGCGCGGGCCCGACCTTCAGCCGCGACATCACGTCGCCGACGCGCGCGACGAGCTCCTCGTAGTTCGCGCGCTCGGCGAGCAGCCGGCTGCCGGCCGAGCAGGTCTGCCCCGCGTTCTGCACGATCGCGTTGACGACCACCGGCACCACTTCGTCGAGATTGGCGTCGGCGAACACGATCTGCGGCGACTTGCCGCCCAGCTCGAGCGTGACGGGGCAGTGGTGCTTCGCGGCCGCCTGCGCGACCGCGGTGCCGGTGACCGGCGACCCGGTGAACGAGATGTGATCGATGCCGCCGTGCGCCGCGAGCGCCGCGCCGGCCTCGTTGCCGTAGCCGGTCACGATGTTCAGCGCGCCGTCGGGAAAGCCGACCTCGGCCGCCAGTTCAGCCACGCGCAGCAGCGACAGGCACGCGTCCTCCGCCGGTTTGACCACGCACGCGTTGCCGGCGGCGAGCGCCGCGCCGACGCTGCGGCCGAAGATCTGCATCGGGTAGTTCCACGGGATGATGTGGCCCGTGACGCCGTGCGGCTCGCGGATCGTCAGCACCGTCATGCCGGTGCTGTACGGCATCGTCTCGCCGTGCAGTTTGTCGGCGGCGCCGCCGTAGTACTCGAAGTAGCGCGCCAGCGCGCCGGCATCGGCGCGGCCCTGCTTCAGCGGCTTGCCGGTGGTGCGCGATTCGAGCCGCGCGAGTTCCTCCGCCTGCGCGGTCACGCGCGCGGACAGTCTCAGCAGCAGCCGCCCGCGCTCGGTCGCGGTGAAGCGGCCCCAGTCGCCGTTGCCGAATTCGCCGAACGCATTGCGCGCCGCACGCACCGCGGCGTCGATGTCGGCCGCGTTGCCGCGCGCGATCTTCGCGAACGGCGCACCAAAGGACGGATCGACCACGTCGATCGATTGACCCGATTGTGCCGCGATCCAGCGATTGCCGATGAAGTGATGCCGCCCTTCGGTGGGCGTCCAGCCGCCGTCCATGTCGGTCTCCTCACGTCGAGAGCGCGATTATCGGCCGCCGCGATCCGGCTCGCTAGAATGACTTCAAACTTCTTGGGGAACCGCAATGAGCCTGGATCGAGTGCCTTCGGGCCGCGCGCTGCCCGACGACTTCAACGTCGTGATCGAGATTCCCGCGCACGCCGATCCGGTCAAGTACGAGGTCGACAAGGAATCGGGTGCGCTGTTCGTCGACCGCTTCATCGGCACGTCGATGCACTATCCGTGCAACTACGGCTACATCCCGCACACGATCTGCGACGACGGTGATCCGGTGGACGTGCTGGTGATCACGCCGTTCCCGCTGCAGCACGGCGTGGTCGTGCGCTGCCGCCCGCTCGGCGTGCTGCTGATGCAGGACGAGGCGGGCGGCGATTCGAAGCTGCTCGCGGTGCCGATCGACAAGTGCCTGCCCTGGTACAAGCACTGGCGCAAGCCCGAGGACATCGCGCCCGAGCGGCTGGCGCAGATCCAGCACTTCTTCGAGCACTACAAGGATCTCGAGGCGGGCAAGTGGGTGAAGATCACCGGCTGGGCCGGCCCCGACGAGGCGCGCCGCGAGATCATGGCCGCGGTCGAGGCGTTCAAGCAGGCGTCGCCGAAGCCGGCGTTCTAGAAAGCCGTTGCGCCAGCGCGCGCAGCAGCCGCGCGCCGTCGCCGCGCCACGCGGAACCATGCATGCACGCGAGCGTCGTCGGGCGCTCGGCGGCGAGACGCTCGAGGATCGCGCCGGTGGCCGGCGCGTGCGCGAAGTAGTCGAGCGGCGCGCGGAACGCTTCGCTCGGCTCCAGGATGTCGGCCTCCGTCAGCGCGACTTCGCCGGCGCCGCCCTGCGTGAACAGATCGCCGCACAGGAACGTGCGCGTGCGTTCTTCCATCATCAGCCCGCTGTCCCAGCCGTGCGGCACGTGCGGCGTGTCGAACCAGCGCACCACGTGGCGGCCCAGCGTCAGCGTTTCGCCGTCGGCGAGCGCGCGCGGCGCGCGGTCGGCGAGGTCGTTGATCGACACCATCGCTGCGATCTGGCTGCACACCGGCTGCGCGCGCGGCGCGGCGGCAAGCCACTCGTTCAGCGCGCCGCACTCGTCGGCCTCGACGTGGGAGAAAGCGACGTGGCGCAGCCGCTCGACCGGCATCAGCCGTGCCACCGCGTCGCGCACGAACGGGAACAGGCGGCGCGGGCCGGTGTGGAACAGCAGCGGCTCGTCGTCGACGATCAGGTACTGGTTGAAGTTGAAGCCGCCGGGCCCGTCCGGAATATCGATCGGCGTGTTGATGCGGTAGATGCCCTCGGCGATTTCGTGGACGTTGGTGCGGGACTGCGGGTTGGTGATCATGGGAGGCTCCTTTCCTTGGGTTGGCGTTCGATCGAACTGCACGAGGAGGTGTAATGATCGGCCGCTTTGTTACACCACCTCGAAAGGAAGAGCGCGGTCGCCTATGCTTACCGGGTGCACGAAACGGACGACTCCGCGGTCGACGATGCGGCGCTGGCGCGCCGCATCGCCGCCGCGCGGCCGGACACCGACGCCGCGGCGGAGGACGAGTTCTGTCGCCGGCTCGCGCCGCGCATACGCCTGTATGGTCTGCGCCATCTGCGCGACTCGCATGCGGCGGCCGATCTGGCGCAGCAGGTGCTGATGACGACGCTCGAAGCGCTGCGCAGCGGCAAGCTGCGCGAACCGGAGCAGGTCGTGTCGTTCGTGTTCGGCACCTGCCGCATGGTTGTGCTGGACCTGAAGCGCACGCACGCGCGGCGGGAGGAGTTGCTGGCGACCTACGCGGACGACGTGCCGGTCGCCGATGCGCAGAGCGCGCCGCGGCTCGACCATGCGCGGCTCGCACGCTGCCTGCAGGGGCTCGCCGAGCGCGAGCGCTCGGTGCTCGTGCTGACGTTCTACGACGACCGCGCGGCGAAGGACGTGGCGGCCGAACTGGCGCTGACCGAAGCCAACGTGCGGGTGATCCGCCACCGCGCGCTGCAGCGGCTGCGCGATTGCGTCACGGGAGGTTCCTCATGAGCTGCGTTGAACCGATCGCGCCGGGCACGCTGATCCAGTACTGGCTGGGCGAACTCGATCCGCAGCAGGAGGAGGGCGTCGAGCGCCATCTGCTCGGTTGCGCGTCCTGCAGCAGCGAGCTGCAGCAATGGGTCGAGCTGGGCGCGGCGCTGCGCGCGCTGGCGCGCAGTGGCGCGGTCGCGACCGTGGTCAGCGGCGAATTCGTCGCGCGCATCGCGCGGCGCGGCCTGCGCGTGCGCGAGTACCGGGTGCCGTGCAACGGCAGCGTGCATTGCACCGTCGCGCCCGACGACGACGTGCTGATCTCGCGGCTCGCCGCGCCGCTTGCGGGCGTGGTGCGGCTCGATCTCATCGCGGCGGACGAGGGCGCTGCGGCAGCGACGCGGCTGACCGACATACCGTTCCGCGCCGATGCGGGCGAGGTCGTGCTGGTGCCGCCGATCGAGCGCATTCGCGCGCTGCCGCCGTCGACGTCGCGCATGCGGCTGGTCGCGGTCGACGACGGCCGCGAGCGCGTGCTCGGCGAATACGCGTTCATCCACCGGCCGTGGGGGACGCACTGGGGTTAGCCCGGATGTTTCACGAGGTCGCCCCCGTATGGGGTTTTTCTCCAGCTTCGACTCCTGCCTCCAGCGTGCCGGTGGAAGTCCAGTTCGGCTCGCCGGGGCTACGCGGGCTTGCGCGGCGTCTGCGCGGCCATCTTGCGCTCAAGTGCTCGCCGATGCCACTAGGCATCGGACTGCGCCCGTCTCGCGCAACCTGGCTCGCGCATGCATCCGCGCAACTCCCGCGTCCCTCGTGAAACATCCGGGCTAGCGCCGCCGGTAGCTCGCGACGTTCAGCGCCAGCCCGCTCAGCACGAGCGCTGCGCCGGCGAGCTTCCACCAGTGGGCCGGCTCGCCGAGCAGCCACACCGCGCACGACATGCCGACGATCGGCACCAGCAGCGTAAAGGGCGCGATCAGCGCGGCGGGATAGCGGCGCAGCAGCCAGGCCCAGATGCCGAACGCGAGCAGCGTGGTCGGCCAGGCCTGAAAGGCGATGCCGATCCATTGCGGCGCGCCGAGCGATCGCGTTGCGTGAAGCGCGCGGTCCGGCCCTTCGATCAGCAGCGCGACCGGCAGCATCAGCGCGGCGGCGAACGCGCTCGCCCATACGACGACCGCGAGCGGCTCGCCGCGCACGCCCTTGACGATGAGGTTCGCGGTCGCCCACGACGCGGCCGCCGCCAGCACCAACAGCAGGCCGACGCGCGTGCCGCCGCCCGGCAGGTGCAATCCCACCAGCGCGATGCCGCCCGCGGCGAGCAGCGCACCCGCCAGTTGCGCCGGCCGCGGCCGCTCGTGCGCGATCAGCGCCGCCAGTCCGATCGTGAAGAAGGCCTGCACCTGGATCACCAGCGACGCCAGCCCGGTCGGCATGCCGACCGCGATGCCGGTGAACAGGAACGAGAACTGCAGCGCGAACGCGAACAGTCCGTACGCCGCCAGATGCCACCACGGCGTGCGCGGCCGCGCGACGAAGTAGATCGTGGGCACCGCCGCGAGCGCGAAGCGCAGACAGGTCAGCGTCAGCGGCGGCACGTCGTTCAGGCCCCAGCGGATGACGATGAAGTTGAAACCCCAGATTGCGACCATCAAGAGAGCCGCGGCGAGATGGAGCGGTTTCATGCGCTATTCGTGTCATACCCGCGAAAGCGGGTATCCAGCCGGCCCGCCGTTGCTCAAATTTCCCGGCGCAGGAATGACAAGCGAAGCTTCATTCGTGTCCATCGCGAAACACCCGGTGCTCGTTCAGCTCGTCGATCGCGTGCGCGACGCTGTCGCGCTCCTGCGCGAGAAAGTGTCGCACCGCCTCGAACATGCCCGCGTGCGCGAGCCAGTGCGCGGAGTACGTCGGCACCGGATCGAGCCCGCGCGCGATTTTGTGCGCACCCTGCGCGCCGCCCTCGAAGACCCGCAGCCTGCGTTCGAGCGCGAACTCGATCATCTGGTAGTAACAGCACTCGAAGTGCAGACACGGCACGTGCTCGAGCGCGCCCCAGTAGCGGCCGTAGAGGCTGCGGTCGTCGAACACGCCGAGCGCGGCGGCGATCGGCACGCCTTCGCGCGCGGCCACGACCAGCAGCAGATGCGCCGGCATCGCCGCGCCGATGCGGCGGAAGAAATCGAGATTCAGGTATGGCGTCGACCCGTGCGCCCGGTACGTCGCGCGATAACAGCGATGGAAGAACCTCCAGTCGGCGTCGGTGATCTGCGCGCCGACCTTGCGCACGAGTTCCACGCCTTGCTCGGCCACCTTGCGGCGCTCGGCGCGGATCTTCTTGCGCTTCGGCTGCAGCAGGCGCGCGAGGAACTCGTCGAAGTCCGCGTAGCCCGCATTGCGCCAGTGGAACTGCACGCCCCGTCGGACCAGCAGGCCGCGCTGTGACAGCAGCTCGATCTGCGCTGCCGGTGCCAGCAGCACGTGCAGCGACGACAGCCCGCTCGCCCGCGCATGTGCAACGAGCGCGTCGGCGAGCCGCGCGCGCGCAGCGTCATCCACGGCGAGCAGCCGCGTGCCGCCGACCGGGCTGAACGGCACCGCGGCGAGCCACTTCGGGTAGTACGCGAGGCCGTGGCGCCGGTACGCCTCGGCCCAGCTCCAGTCGAACACGTACTCGCCGTAGGAGTGCGACTTCGCGTAGAGCGGCACCGCGCCGGCGAGTTGGTCTGCGCGCCACAGAGTCAGGTAATTCGGCGCCCAGCCGGTCGCGGGCGCGGCCGCGCCGCTCTCGTGCAACGAGTGCAGGAAGTCGTAGCGCAGGAACGGATTGGCGTCGGCATCGGCGGCGACGAGCGCGTCCCAAGCGTGGCGGCCGATCTCGGCGAGGCTCGCGATGATCCGCGTGCGATAATCGCTGCGCACCTTCAAAGACCGAATCGATGAGTTCGCACGTCCGGGTCGCCGTCGCTCAGATCAACTGCACGGTCGGCGACTTCGAAGGCAACAGCCGGCGGATTCTCGACATGGCGCATCGGGCCGCCGAGGCCGGCGCCGACATCCTGCTGACTCCCGAGCTATCGCTGAGCGGCTATCCGCCCGAGGACCTGCTGCTGCGGCGCGCATTCTACGCAGCGAGCGACGAGGCGCTCGACAAGCTCGCCGCGCAATTGCTGCAGTGGCCGACGCTGCGCGTGATCGTCGGCCACCCGCTGCAGCGCGAAGGGCGCCGCTTCAACGCGGCATCGCTGGTGCACGACGGCGCGGTGCACGGCACCTACTGCAAGCACGATCTGCCGAACTACGACGTGTTCGACGAGCAGCGTTACTTCACGCCCGACAACCGTCCGTTCGTGTTCGACCTCAAGGGCACGCGCTTCGGCATCAACATCTGCGAGGACACCTGGTTTCCGTACGCGCCGGAGTGCGCGCGCTCGTCGGGCGCGCAGGTTCTGCTGGTGCCCAACGGCTCGCCCTTTCACCTCGGCAAGCAGGCGCAGCGGCTCGACGTGATGCGCGCCAACGTGAGCAAGTGTGGACTGGCGCTGGTGTACGCGAACCTGGTGGGCGGGCAGGACGAGCTCGTGTTCGACGGCGCGTCGTTCGTGCTCGACGGTCACGGCAAGCTCGCGCGCATGGCGCCGCAGTTCGAGGAGGCGCTGCTGGTCACCGAATTCGTCGGCGGCGTGCCGCAGCACGGGGCGTGCGCGGATCTCGGCTCCGCGGAAAGCCAGGCCTACCGCGCGCTGGTACTCGGCGTGCACGATTACGTGACCAAGAACGGCTTTCCGGGCGCGATCGTCGGGCTGTCCGGCGGCGTCGATTCCGCGCTGACGCTGGCGATCGCGTGCGACGCGCTCGGCCACGACAAGGTGCGCGCGGTGATGATGCCGTCGCAGTTCACACGCGACATCTCGTGGCTCGATTCGCGCGAGATGGCGCAGCGCGTGAAGGTCCGCTACGACGAGCTGCCGATCAAGCCGGTGTTCGACGGCTTTCTCGCCGCGCTGGCGAAGGAGTTCCGCGGCCTGCCGTGGAACACCGCCGAGGAGAACATCCAGGCGCGGATCCGCGGCACCTTGTTGATGACGCTGTCGAACAAGTACGGCTCGATCGTGCTGACGACCGGCAACAAGAGCGAGATGGCGGTCGGCTACGCGACGCTGTACGGCGACATGGCGGGCGGCTTCGCGGTGATCAAGGACATCCGCAAGACGCTGGTGTACGCGTTGTGCCGCTACCGCAATTCGATCTCCGACGTCATTCCGGAGCGCATCCTCACGCGCGCACCGAGCGCGGAACTGAAGGCCGGCCAGCTCGACCAGGACAGCCTGCCGCCGTACGACGTGCTCGACGGCATCATCCAGCTCTACATGGAAGAGGGCCGCGACATCGACGAGGTGATCGCCGCCGGTTATCCGGAGCCCGAGGTGCGGCGCGTGGTGCGGATGATCCGCATGAACGAGTACAAGCGGCGCCAGGCGCCGGTCGGTATCCGCGTCACGCACCGAGGCTTTGGGCGCGACTGGCGCTATCCGATCACGAACCGCTTCGTGGAGGAAGGTTGACCCCCTGCGGTCGCGCCCGCCGCCTCTGGCGGGAGGTGCTGGCTCGCCTCCGGGTCGGGGGCGACTGGCGCTATCCGATCACCAACCGCTTCCGCGAGGATGACGCAAGCTAGAATCGAGCCGAGTCGAGGGGGATTTCCGCCATGAAACAGATCACCGCAGTCATCAAACCGTTCAAGCTCGACGAGGTGCGCGAGGCGCTGGCCGACGTCGGCGTCACCGGCATGACCGTCACCGAGGTCAAGGGCTTCGGCCGGCAGAAGGGTCACACGGAGCTATATCGCGGCGCCGAGTACGTGGTCGACTTCCTGCCCAAGGTCAAGATCGACGCGGTGGTGCCCGAGGCGATGGTCGAGCAGGCGATCGAGGCGATCATGAAGGCCGCGCGCACCGGCAAGATCGGCGACGGCAAGATCTTCGTGCGCGACGTCGAGCAGGTGATCCGCATCCGCACCGGCGAAACCGGTAACGACGCGATCTGATCATTCCCAGGGTGTCGTCCCGGCGAAAGGCGGGGCGTCAGCGGCGTCCGAACGAAACGGCAGCGTCATTCCCGCTTGCGCGGGAATGACGCTGGGAACCGGCGACGACCGCGGCCTTGACCTTCACGCCGGCGTCGGACGCAGCAGCACGACCAGCGCGCCGCTGCCGCCGTCGGCGGGACGCGCCTGGCAGAACGCGATGACCTCGTCGCGCTGAATGAGCCACGCGCGCACCTTGCCCTTGAGCACCGGCGTGCGGTCCTTCGACCCCAGCCCCTTGCCGTGCACGATGCGAACGCAGCGCAGCCCTCGCTTGAGCGCATCGCGCAAGAACTCGACCAGCGCGGCGCGCGCCGCGTCGACGCGGTGGCCGTGCAGGTCGAGCTGATCCTGGATCGTCCATTCGCCGCGCCTGAGCTTGCGCAGCGCGTCCGGGCCGATGCCCGGACGGCGATACGACAGCGCCTCGTCGGTGTCGAGCAGCGAATCGACGTCGATCTCGTCCGACACCGACGCTTCGAGAACCTGCTGCTCGTCGAGCTGGCGCTGGCGCGGATGCGGCAAATGCCCGGCCGGCGGTGCATGCCGGCGCGTCGGCGCGGCGAGCGGCCGCACGCCGAGCGTGCGCATCTCGCTTGCGAAATCGGCCGAGGTGCGCTCGGCGCGCGCGACGTTCGCCTTGGCCGCGCGCTCGTGCGCGCGCGTGCGCGCGGCGAGTTGGTCGCGCAGCGAAGCGAGCTCGCCCAGATGCTTGAGCCGCGCGGACCTCGCGCCGCCGCCGGTCACGCGGCGACGGCCGTGCGCGCCGCGGCAGCGGGCTGCTGTTCTTCCTGCTGCTCCAGCCAGCGCTGCGCGTCGAGCGCAGCCATGCAGCCGGTGCCGGCCGACGTGACCGCCTGCCGGTACACGTGATCCTGCACGTCGCCCGCGGCGAACACCCCCTCGACGCTGGTCATCGTCGCCATGCCGTTCGATCCGCCGCGGGTGATGATGTAGCCGTTTGCCATGTCGAGCTGACCCTTGAAGATATCGGTATTCGGCTGATGTCCGATCGCGATGAAGCACCCTTGCACCGCGAGGTCCGTCCTGGCACCGGACTTGCTGTTGCGCACGCGCACACCGGTGACACCCGAATCGTTGCCGAGCACTTCGTCGAGCTCGTGCCACAGATGCAGCTCGGCCTTGCCTTCCTTGACCTTGGCCATCAGCTTGTCGATCAGGATCGGCTCGGCGCGGAACTTGTCGCGCCGGTGGATCACATGCACTTTGGACGCGATGTTGGTCAGATACAGCGCCTCCTCGACCGCGGTGTTGCCGCCGCCGACCACGCACACGGCCTGGTTGCGATAGAAGAAGCCGTCGCAGGTGGCGCAGCCCGACACGCCCTTGCCCATGAACGCCTGCTCGCTCGGCAGGCCGAGATACTTCGCGGACGCGCCGGTGGCGATGATCAGCGCGTCTGCGCTGTATTCGCCGCTGTCGCCGACGAGCTTGAACGGACGCTGCTTGAGATTCACGGTGTGGATGTGGTCGAACACGATCTCGGTGTCGAAGCGCTGCGCGTGCTTGAGGAAACGCTCCATCAGCTCGGGACCCTGCACGCCGTCCGCGTCGGCCGGCCAGTTGTCGACGTCGGTGGTCGTCATCAACTGCCCGCCCTGCGCCAGCCCCGTGATCAGCATCGGCTTGAGATTTGCGCGCGCCGCGTACACCGCGGCCGTGTAGCCCGCCGGGCCGGAACCGAGGATCAGGACGCGGGCATGTTTGCTGGTTGCCATGAAGTCTTCCTGCGCGGCGGGTGGTCGCGATCGATGGGTCGATTATAAGTGGGGGCTATTACGCGGATCGCAAGCTGATTGCGCTCTCCGCCCGCTCGGCGCAGAGCGCTGGACCTGCGTGGAATGGGCGCTTCGATACCTCAGAGGCAACGGCGGTGCGTCAAGCGATCGTCGCAATCACCGGCGCATGATCGCTCGGCTGCTCGCGCCTGCGCGGCTCGATGTCGATCGTGCAGGCGCTGCATTGCGCGGCGAGCGTGGGCGACAGCAGGATGTGGTCGATGCGTAGGCCCCATTTGCGGCGGAACGCCATGTTGCGGTAGTCCCACCACGTGTAGCTGCGTTCGGGCTGCTCGAACAGGCGGAAGCTGTCCTTCAGCCCCAGGTCGAGCAGCGCGCGGAACGCGGCGCGCTCCGGCGCGGAAAACAGCACCTGGCCGTCCCACAGCACCGGGTCGTGCACGTCGCGCGGCTCGGGCGCGATGTTGAAATCGCCGGCGAGCAGCAGCTTGTCGTGGCGGGCGAGTTCGCCGCGCAGCCATTCGGTGAGCGCGGCGATCCACTTGAGCTTGTACTCGTACTTGTCGCTGTCGACCGCCTGCCCGTTGGGGAAGTACGCGCAGACGACGCGCAGCCCGTCGAGCGTGACCGCGAGCAGTCGCTTCTGCTCATCCGTGAAGTTGGGCAGGTTGACCTGCACGTCGGCGGGCGTGGCTACGCCGCTGCGGATCAGCACCGCCACGCCGTTGTAGGTCTTCTGCCCGGCGAACACGCTCGCGTAGCCGACCTTCATCAGCTCGTCGACCGGAAACCTGTCGTCGGTGAGCTTGGTTTCCTGCAGGCACACGATGTCGGTCGCGCGCGCGGCGAGCCAGTCCGTCAGGTGCGGCAGGCGCACCTTCAGCGAATTGACGTTCCAGGTGGCGACGGTGAGCGGCACGGCCGCGGCGTCACTGCCGCGCGACCGGCGCGCCGCCCTTCGCCGGCTCGGCCTTCGCCGGTTCCGGCGCGCGCGCGGTCAGCGGCTGCGGAGCAGGGGGCTGGTAACTGCGCGGCAGCATGGAGCCGCGCGGATAGCCGGCGGCGTCGAGCGTCGAGTTCCAAGCGTCCGGATCGAACGGGACCTGCGCCTGCCGGCCGACCGTCATCACCGGCAGGCGGATGCCGCCGCTGATGCGCTTCAGTTCCTCCGCGTCGCTGTCGTTGCTCACCGTGCGTTCGCTGTACGGGATGCCGCGGTTGCGCAGGAACGAGCGCGCCATCTCGCACGGCTGGCACGACGCGGTGGTGTACAGAGTGACGGGGAATCGCTCCGCTGCGCGCTTCAGTTCGTACGGCAAGTCTTTCGAGGCGTCGGCGGTGTTCTCTGCGCCGCGCATGTCGAGCCGCGTCACGCTCTTCGCGTCACGCGGCGGGTTGTCGCCGAAGCCGGTGCGGCCGTCCTTGTCGACCCACTTGTACTGCGCGGATGCAATGCCCGCCAGCGCCAGCGCAACAACGACTGCGATCATGCGAATCATCTCGGGCTCCGTCAGGCGAGGCCGTGGTGGCGCAGCAGCGCGTCGATGGTCGGCTTGCGCCCGCGGAAGGCGACGAACGATTCCATCGCCGGCCGCGCGCCGCCCATCGCCAGCACCTCGTCGCGGAAGCGCGCGCCCATCGTTGCATCGAGCGCGTTGCCCGCCTCCTCGAAGGCGGCGTATGCATCCGCCGACAGCACCTCGGCCCACTTGTAGCTGTAATAGCCCGCAGCATAGCCGCCGGCAAACACGTGCGTGAAGCTCCACGGCATGCGGTTGTACTCGGGCGGACGGACTACCGCGACTTCGCGCCGCACTTCTTCCAGCAGCGCGCGCACCCTGGCCGGCGTCGCTTCGTTCGGGTCGAGCTCGGTGTGCACGCGCATGTCGAACAGGCCGAATTCGATCTGCCGCAGCATCTGCATGCCGCTCTGGAAGTTCTTCGCGGCGATCATCTTGTCGAACAGCGCGCGCGGCAGCGGCGCGCCGGTGTCGACGTGGCCGGTCAGCCACTGCAGCGGCTCCCACTCCCAGCAGAAGTTCTCCATGAACTGGCTCGGCAGTTCGACCGCGTCCCATTCGACGCCGTGCAGCCCGGACACGCCGAATTCGTCGACGCCGGTGAGCATATGGTGCAGCCCGTGGCCGAATTCATGGAACAGCGTCAGCACCTCGTCGTGCGTGAACAGCGCCGGCTTGCCTCCGACGGGACGCGTGAAGTTGCAGGTCAGGAACGAGACCGGCGTCTGCACGCCCTTGTCCGTGCGGCGGCGGCCGCGCGCGTCGCCCTGCCACGCGCCGCCTTGCTTGTGCTCGCGCGCGTACAGATCCATGTAGAACTGGCCGATCAGGCCGCCCGTCGCCGACTCGATGCGGAAGAACTTGGCGTCCGGATGCCACACCGGCGCCTGATCGGGGCGGATGCGCACCGAGTACAGCGTCTCGACCACGCGAAACAGGCCCGCGAGCACGCGCGGCTCGGGGAAGTACTGCTTCAGTTCCTGCTCCGAATACGCGTAGCGGGCCTCGCGCAGCTTCTCGCTCGCGTAGGCGTGGTCCCAGACCTGAAGATCCGCGATCCCCAGCTCGCGCGCGGCGAACTCGCGCAGCTCCGCCATGTCGCGTTCACCGTGCAGGCGCGCACGGCGCGCCAGGTCGCGCAGGAACGACAGCACTTCTGCGGGCGAGGCGGCCATCTTCGGCACCAGCGACAGCTCGGCGTAGTCGCGATAGCCGAGCAGGTGCGCCTGCTCGCGCCGCAGCTTCAGGATCTCGAGCATCGGCGCGCTGTTGTCCCACTCGGGCCGGCCGAACTCGGAGGCGCGCGTGGCCCAGGCGCGGTACATCTGCTCGCGCAGCGCGCGGTCGTGCGCGTACTGCACGATCGGGTAGTAGCTCGGGAACTGCAGCGCGATCTTGTAGCCGGCGCGGCCTTCGGCGGCCGCCGCCTCGCGGTACATCTGCACGCTGTCTTCGGGCACGCCGGCCAGCCGCGCGCGCTCGTCGAGGAAGAGCGCGAACGCGTTGGTGGTGTCGAGCACGTTCTCCGCGAAGCGTGTCGAAAGTTGCGACATGCGCTCCTGGATCTGCCGCAGCCGCTCCTTCTGCGCGGGCGGCAGCTCGGCGCCGCCGAGGCGGAAATCGCGCAGCTCGTTCTCGATCACGCGCCGCCGCGCGGCCGGCCAGCGGGCGAAGTCCGCGCTCGCGGCCATCTGCCTGTACTTGTCGTACAGCGCGAGGTTCTGCGCCAGCTCGGTCCAGAACGCGGTGAGCTTCGGCAGCGCGGCGTTGTACTGCGCGCGCAGTTCGGGCGTGTCCGCCACTGCGTTCAGGTGTGACACCGCGCCCCACGCGCGGCTCAGGTGATCGGTCGCATCGTCGAGCGGCTCGACCACGTCTTCCCAGCGCGCGGGCGTGGCGGGCGCGGTGATGCGCGCGACCGTGTCTCGACACTGCGCGAGCAGCGCGTCGATGGCAGGCGCGACGTGCGCCGGCGCGATCGCATCGAAGCGCGCAAGCCCGCCGAAGTCGAGCAGGGGGTTGGGGCGAAAATCGAACGACATTTCCGTCGGGCGTCGGGAGACGGGCGCAATACGATCGGGCGCTTAGCGCCGGCTTCGCCCGGCGCCGGACGCCGGACGCTCGACGGCCCTTTCCGCTGCCTGCACCGTGTTGACCAGCAGCATCGTGATCGTCATCGGCCCTACGCCGCCGGGCACCGGCGAGATCGCGCCGGCAACTTCCTTCACCGCGTCGAAGTCGACGTCGCCGGCGAGCTTGCCTGCGGGCGTGCGGTTGGTGCCGACGTCGATCACGATCGCGCCGGGCTTGACCATGTCGGCGGTCACGAGGTTGCGCTTGCCGACCGCAGCGACCAGCACGTCGGCCTGGCGCGTGATCGATACGAGCGCGCGCGTCCTGCTGTGCGCGATCGTGACGGTGGCGTTGGCGGCGAGGAGCAGCATCGCCATCGGCTTGCCGACCATGTTGGAGCGGCCGAGCACGACCGCGTGGCTGCCTTCGAGCTTCGCGCCGACCGATTCGAGCATCTTCATCACGCCATAGGGCGTGCACGAGCGGAAATGGGGGCGGCCCATCATCGTCAGGCCCGCATTGGTCGGGTGCAAGCCGTCGACGTCCTTGTCGAACGCGATCGTGTCGAGGATCCTCTGCGCGTCCAGATGCGCGGGCAGCGGCAGCTGGATCAGGATGCCGTGCACGGCGGGATCGGCGTTGAGCGCCTGCACGCGCGCGAGCAGCGTCGCCTCGCCGGTATCCGCCGGCAGGCGGTCGTAGAGCGAGCGGATGCCGACCTCCTCGCACGCCTTGATCTTGTTGCGCACGTAAACCGCGGACGCAGGGTCGTCGCCGACCAGGATTACCGCGAGTCCGGGCTGTTTGCCGCGCGCAGCGAGCGCGGCGATGCGGGGTTTCAGTTCTGCGCGAAGTTGGGCGGCAAGGGCCTTGCCGTCGATGATCGTGGCAGCCATTGAGGTCGGAGCAGAAGCGGAACGTGGATTCTACGTGCCGCCCGCCAGCGCGACCTTCATCAGGTCGGCGACGGTGCCCGCCTTCAGCTTCTCCATGATGTTGGCGCGGTGCGCTTCGACCGTCTTGATCGAGATGCCCAGGTCGTCGGCGATCTGCTTGTTCAGGCGGCCGGCGACGATGCGTTCAAGCACCTGTTGCTCGCGCGGCGTGAGCCGCGCCAGCAGGGCGGCGTTGATCCGCTTGCGCTCGATGTCGGTGGCCCTTTCGCGCGCGGTCGCCAGCATTCGCTCGACCAGCGCCTTCAGCTCGGCGCGGTCGAACGGCTTCTCGATGAAGTCGGCCGCGCCCTTCTTCATCGTCGACACCGCCATCGGCACGTCGCCGTGGCCGGTGACGAACGTGATCGGCAGATTGGCCTCGCGCGCGAGCAGCAGTTCCTGCAGTTGCAGCCCGCTCATGCCCGGCATGCGCACGTCGAGGATCAGACAAGCGATCGCCTGCGGGTCGTACCGTTCGAGGAACGCCTCGGCGCTTTCGTAGCCTTCGACGCGATACTCGGGCTCGAGCAGGAACTGCAGCGAGTCGCGCACCGCCTCGTCGTCGTCGACCACGTACACCACGCCGCGCGCGACGGAATCGGCTGGGTTCATCGGAAATCGCTCTGATTGGCGGCGGCCGGCGCCGCTTCGGCGACCGGTTCGACTGCGATAGGCAGCGTGAAGCGCATGATGGTTCCGCCGCCGCGCTCGGGGTTTTTCTCTACCGTCAGCCGGCCCTGGTGGAACTCGATGATCGAGCGGCAGATGTTCAGCCCCATGCCCATGCCTTCGGCCTTGGTGCTGAAGAAAGGCTCGAACAGCATCGGCAGGTTCTCCTCCGGAATGCCGCTGCCGCGGTCGATCACTGCGAACTCGGCCATGCCGTCGAGCAGCGACCGGCGCACCACCACGTCGATGCGGCGCGCGCTGGCGTGTTCCATCGCGTCGATCGCGTTCTTCAGCAGGTTCAGCAGCACCTGTTCGATCAGCAGCGGGTCGACCAGCAGCGGTTCGAGCGTGGGATCGATGCTGGCGGCGATGTGGATGCCCTTCTTGTTCGCTTCAATCTCGGCAAAGCCGATCGCGTCCTCGACGATGCGCAGCGGCGGCGTCGGCCTGCGGCGCGGCTCGGAACGCTTAACGAACTCGCGGATGCGGCGGATGATGCCGCCGGCGCGCTGCGCCTGCGCCGAGGTCTTCTCCAGCGCGGTCTGCAGTTCGTCGATCGAGATCTGCCGCTCCTTCAGCCGCGACAGCGTGCCCTCGCTGTAGTTGGTGATCGCGGTCAGAGGCTGGTTCAGCTCGTGCGCGAGCGACGAGGCCATCTCCCCCATCGTCATCAGGCGCGAGGTGAATTGCACCTTCTCCTGCTGCTGCCGCGCCAGGTCGTCAGTCACTTTGCGCAGCGTGATGTCGGTGGCGATCTGCAGCCGTGCCTGCACGCCGCCGTCATAGCCGTTGACCGGCCAGCGGATGCCGCGCATGCGCACGTCGAACCAGCGCTCGGTCGCGCGATCCTGCACTTCGGCGCCGTCGCGCCCGCGCAGTTGCGCCGCCAGCCGCAGGTGGCCGTCGGCGCCGTCGCCGAACAGGCTCAGATAGGCGCGATTGGCGAACACCACTTCGCCTTCGCTGCCGTCGGGCAGCGGCACCGCGACCGACACCGCCGCCTCTAGCGACTCGAGCACGGTCGTGAAGCGTTCGTGCGCGGCCGCCAGTTCGTTGCGCGCGCGCGCGGATTCGGTCACGTCGGCCATCGAAACCATCCAGCCGATGTGCCGATTCGCCTCGTCCAGCAGCGCCGACACGTGCATGCTGGCATGGAAGGGGTGGCCGTCCTTGTGCTGGACCACGACCTCGAAGCCGCCGGGCAGCGTCTTGCCCGCGAGCATCTGCTGCAGCAGCGCCTCGTTGGCGGCGCGCTGGTCGGTCGGCCAGAACGGATACGGCGGCGCGCAGGCTACCAGTTCGCTCTCGGCGAATCCGGTCATCTGGCAGAACGTGCGGTTGACGTAGCGGATCGTGCCGCTCGGATCGATCACGCCCAGTCCGGTGGCGAGCGAATCCTCCATCGCACGGCGCAACGTCGTTTCGGCCAGCAGCGCCCGATCGATGCGCTGCTGCCGGGTGGTGAAGCGCGCCAGCGCGCTGAGCGCGACCAGCACCGCGATCGTCAGTCCGGCGACCACCCACACCAGTGCACTGGTGGTGAAGCGCGACTGCAGGCGAAACGCGCTGGCCTGCAGCCGGTAATCCGACGGCAGCGGCGGCAGTATCGCCGTATAGGTCAGCGCGCCCGACGGCGGAGCGCTGGACGATGTCGAAGCCAGCGCGCGCTCGGCGCTCGTGAGCGTCAGCCGATAGCGGTCGAGCGTCCCTTCCGGCACACCGTTGATGATCAGGTCGAGCGGATCGATGCGCGCCACCACCGCGCCGGCCAACTGGCGCTCGATGTACACCGGCACTGCGAGAAGAATCTGCGCGCCGTGGGGCCCCGCGGCCGGCAGCGGCAGGAAGATCGGTTCGTTGCCGCGCGCCAGACGCGTGAGCAGCGACTTGAGCAATGGATCGGCGGACGACTCCGACTCGCGCGGCGGCGCCACGGAGGGGGGCGGCGTCGACGAGGTCGTCGGCAGCACGACCCAGAGCGGCTGTCCTGACGCGTCGACGTACTCGATCCGGTCGAGTTCCGGCTTGGCGTTCACCAGATCCTGCGCGAGCGCCGCGAAGCGGCGTTCGGTCAGGTTGCCGCTGCCGATCTCGCGCGCCATCGAGGACATGGTCTCCGACAGCGTCGACAGCCGCGTGCCGAGCTGCAGCGCGGCCGAATCGATATCGCGATGCATGCCGTCGCGCTGCAACTGGCGGTCTTCGACGAGGATCGCGAGAAACAGCCCGGCCGCGAGCAGCGCGACCAGGCCGATCACGAAGAACGGCGCGCGCGGCCGGCGGTGCAGGCGGCGTGCCGAACTGCGCGCGAGCGCATCGAAGGTCGAGGACAGCTTGCTGCCCTGGGAGGCGTGCATCGGCACCTTGAATCCGTCGTCGAATCGCGCGTAGCGCGGGCATATTATGGTTGGCCGCGATGCGGCTGCCTTGCGCATTCGTCGGGCAGGGTGGACGTGCATCAAGGGGCTTGCCTGACCGCACTCGATCAGGAGATCGACGTTTCATACCGTGAAACGCATCCTCACTATTTGAAAAATTAGCGGACGCTGCTACAGTCGCCACTCCCGATCGGGCGCACCGCGGCAGCAGGTGCGTGCAACACGAAGAGCCAAGGAGACGCTCATGTCAGCCGTACCGAAATTCGACGCCGCCAACGATCCTGACGCGCAGGAGACCCAGGAGTGGATCGAGGCGCTGGAAGGCGTGCTCGAGCGTGAAGGTCCGCACCGCGCGCACTACCTGCTCGAGCGGTTGATTGAAAAGGCGCGCCGCTCGGGTGCATACATCCCGTACTCGCCGAACACCGCCTACATCAACACGATCCCGCCGCACCAGGAAGAAACCTCGCCCGGCGACTACGCGATCGAGGAGCGCATCCGCTCGTTCATCCGCTGGAACGCGATGGCGACCGTCGTGCGCGCCAATCGCGGTGACGGCGATCTGGGTGGCCACATTGCCAGCTACGCGTCCGTGAACACGCTGATGGAAGTGGGATTCAACCACTTCTGGCGCGCGCCCTCCGCCGACTTCGGCGGCGACCTGATCTACATCCAGGGCCATTCGTCGCCGGGCGTGTACGCGCGCGCCTTTCTCGAAGGGCGGCTGACCGAGGAACAGCTCGCCAATTTCCGCCGCGATGTCGACGGCAAGGGTGTCACGTCGTATCCGCATCCGAAGCTGATGCCGGACTTCTGGCAGTTCCCGACCGTGTCGATGGGGCTGGGCCCGATCCAGGCGATCTACCAGGCGCGCTTCCTGAAGTACCTGCACGCGCGCGGCATCGCCGACACCGCCGGCCGCAAGGTGTGGTGCTTCTGCGGCGACGGCGAGATGGACGAGCCCGAATCGCTCGGCGCGATCAGCATGGCCTCGCGCGAGAGGCTCGACAACCTGATCTTCGTGATCAACTGCAACCTGCAGCGGCTCGACGGACCGGTGCGCGGCAACGGCAAGATCATCCAGGAGCTCGAAGGCGAATTCCGTGGTTCCGGCTGGAACGTGATCAAGCTGATCTGGGGCTCGTACTGGGACCCGCTGCTCGCCAAGGACAAGGACGGCTGGCTGCTGCGGCTGATGGAAGAAACCGTCGACGGCGAATACCAGAACTACAAGGCGAACGACGGCGCGTTCGTGCGCAAGCATTTCTTCGGCAAGTTCCCGCAGACGGCGGAGATGGTTTCGCGCATGTCGGACGCCGATATCTGGCGGCTGAACCGCGGCGGCCACGATCCGCACAAGATCTACGCCGCGTACGCGGCGGCGGTGAAGACCGAGGGCCTGCCGACCGTGATCCTGGCCAAGACGGTCAAGGGCTACGGCATGGGCAAGATCGGCGAGGGCAAGAACCCGACGCACCAGGTCAAGAAGCTCGACACCGACGCGGTGCGCGAATTCCGCGACCGCTTCAGCATTCCGATTCCCGACGACAAGCTGGAAGAGGTGCCGTTCTTCAGGCCGCCGGCGAACTCGCCGGAGATGCGCTACCTGCACGAGCGCCGGCGCGCGCTCGGCGGCTACCTGCCGCAGCGGCGCCGCCGCGCGGACGAGAAGCTCGCCGCGCCCGCGCTCGATGCATTCGCCGCGGTGCTGGAGCCGACCGCCGAGGGGCGGGAGATCAGCACCACGCAGGCATTCGTGCGCATCCTGACGCAGTTGGTGCGCGACAAGACGCTCGGCCCGCGCGTGGTCCCGATCGTCGCCGACGAGGCGCGCACGTTCGGCATGGAGGGCATGTTCCGGCAGCTCGGCATCTTCAGCCAGCAGGGGCAGCTGTACGAACCGGTCGACCGCGACCAGGTGATGTACTACCGCGAGGACAAGAAGGGCCAGATTCTCGAGGAAGGCATCAACGAGGCCGGCGCGACGGCCGACTGGATCGCCGCTGCGACCTCGTACTCGAACAGCAACCGCATCGTCGTGCCCTTTTACATCTTCTACTCGATGTTCGGGTTCCAGCGCGTCGGCGACCTGACGTGGCTGGCCGGTGATATCCAGGCGCGCGGCTTTCTGCTCGGGGCGACCAGCGGCCGCACGACGCTGAACGGCGAGGGGCTGCAGCACCAGGACGGCCACTCGCACCTGCTGTCCAGCACGATCCCCAACTGCGTCAGCTACGACCCGACCTTCGCGCACGAACTGGCGGTGATCATCCGCGACGGCATGCGGCGCATGGTGGAAGAACAGGAGAACGTCTTCTACTACATCACCGTGATGAACGAGAACTACCCGCAGCCCGGACTGAAGAAGGGACAGGAAGACGGCATCCTGAAAGGCATGTACCGCTTGCGCGAAGGCCCGGCCGGCAGCGGCATGGGCATGTCGATTCCGCGCGTGCAACTGCTCGGCAGCGGCACGATCCTGCGCGAGGTGATCGCCGCCGGCGAACTGCTCGAGCGCGACTGGGGTGTCGCCGGCGACGTGTGGAGCGTCACCAGCTTCACCGAGTTGCGGCGCGAAGGCATCGACTGCGAGCGCTGGAACCTGCTGCACCCGACCGAGCCGCCGCGCAAGCCGTACGTAACGCGCGAGTTCGAGCGCACGGTCGGGCCGCTGGTCGCGTCGACCGACTACATGCGCACGTTCGCCGACCAGATCCGGCCGTACCTGCCGAAGGGCCGCACCTACACCGTGCTCGGCACCGACGGCTTCGGCCGCTCCGACACGCGCGAGAAGCTGCGCGAGCATTTCGAGGTCGATCGCCATTTCGTCGTGATCGCGGCGCTGAAAGCGCTGGCCGAGGAAGGCGTGCTGCCGCTCGCGAAAGTCGGCGAGGCGATCCGCAAGTACGGCATCAATCCGGACAAGACCAACCCGGCCCACGCGTGAGCGCAGGGCGAGGCACGACCGCGCGAGCGGACCATGAACGAGCTGATCAAGCGCGGGATGCGGCGCACCGACGTGCTGCTGACGCTGCCCGAACTCGAACATAAGGCCGAACAAATGGGAATCGAGATCAAGGTGCCGGACATCGGCGACTTCAAGGACGTCGAGATCATCGAAGTGCTGGTCAAGCCGGGTGACACGGTGGCGAAGGAGCAGTCGCTGATCACCGTGGAGAGCGACAAGGCGTCGATGGAGATCCCGTCGTCGGCCGCCGGCGTCGTGAAGGAGATGCGAGTCGGGCTGGGCGACAAGGTGTCGGAGGGCTCGGTGATCCTCGTGCTCGAACCGACCGAGGCGCCGGAACGCGCGGCGCCTGCTCCCGTCGCCACCCCGGCGGCCGCATCGACTCCGACGCCCGCGACGACGCCGCCTGCGGCCGAGCGGACCCCGGTCGCCGCCGCGGCCGGTGGCGTGGTCGAGATCAAGGTGCCCGACATCGGCGACTTCAAGGATGTCGAAGTCATCGAGGTGCTGGTCAAGCCGGGCGACACGGTGGCGAAGGAGCAGTCGCTGATTACGGTGGAGAGCGACAAGGCGTCGATGGAAATCCCGTCGTCTGCTGCCGGGACGGTGCAGGAAATGCGCGTGAAGCTCGGCGACAAGGTGTCCGAGGGCAGCGTGATCCTGACGCTGGCGAGCGGCGGCGTGGCCATCACCGCGCCGCCGCCGCCGGCGGCACCGGCAGCTGCGCCGGCCCAGGCACCCGCCGCGCTACCCGCGCCCTCGGCGCCGGCGTCGTCTCCGCCGTCGACCGCGTTCGCGGTCGAGATGGTCGGCCGCCCGCAGCCGACCGCGGAAGAGCCCGGAATCAAGCCGCACGCATCGCCGTCGGTGCGCAAGTTCGCGCGCGAGCTCGGCGTCGATCTTGCGCAGGTTCGAGGCACCGGACCCAAGGGCCGCATCACGGAGGAGGACGTGCATGGCTACGTGAAGGCCGCGATCGCCGGCGCGGTCGCGAAGGCGGCGCCAGCCGCCCCCGCGGTCGGCATCGGTTTCGGCGTGCTGCCGTGGCCGCAGGTCGACTTCGCCAAGTTCGGACCGATCGAGCGCGTCGAGATGTCGCGCATCAAGAAGCTGTCGGGGCCGAACCTGCACCGCAACTGGGTGATGATCCCGCACGTCACCAACCACGAGGACGCCGACGTCACCGAGCTGGAAGCATTCCGCGTGCAGCTCAACAAGGAGAACGAGAAGAGCGGCGTGAAGATCACGATGCTCGCGTTCCTGGTCAAGGCGTGCGTGGCGGCGCTGAAGAAATTCCCCGACTTCAACAGCTCGATCGACGCCGAAGGCGGCGCGATCATCCGCAAGTACTACTGGCACATCGGCTTCGCCGCCGACACGCCGAACGGGCTCGTGGTGCCGGTGATCAAGGACGCCGACCGGAAAGGCATCCTCGAGATCGCGCAGGAGATGAGCGCGCTGTCGGCCAGGGCGCGCGAAGGCAAGCTGGCGCCGGCCGACATGCAGGGCGGCACCTTCTCGATCTCGTCGCTGGGCGGCATCGGCGGCACCTACTTCACGCCGATCATCAATGCGCCCGAAGTCGCGATCCTCGGCGTCTGCCGCTCGAGCATGCGCCCGGTGTGGAACGGCAAGGCCTTTGTGCCGCGCCTGATCCTGCCGCTGTCGCTATCGTGGGACCACCGCGTGGTCGACGGCGCCGGCGCGGCACGCTTCAACGCGTATCTGGCGGCGGTGCTGGCGGATTTCAGGCGCGTGCTGCTGTAGGTACGGTTGTCCGTTGCTCGTTGCTCGTTGTCCGGTGAACTGCGGACTCTACCAACGGACAACGGACAACGGAGAACGGACAACGGAGAACGGACAACGGTTTCATGACCACCATCGTCGTCGTCAAGAAGAACCGCGAGATCGCGATCGCGTCCGATGCGCTGGTGACGTTCGGCGAAACGCGGCTGCCGCACGGCTACGAGGTCAACGAGAAGATCATCACGGTGGGCGACTCCTACATCGGGCTCGCGGGCAGCACCGCGCACTTCGCGGTGCTGGCCGACGCATTGCGGGGCATGGGCGCAGACTGCCGCCTCGGCAGCCGGATGGAGATCTTCGCCACGTTCCAGAAGCTGCACGCGCTGTTGAAGGAGAAGTACTTCCTGAACCCGAAGGAGGACGAGTCCGATCCGTACGAGTCGTCGCAGATCACCGCGGTGATCGCGAACGCGAGCGGCATTTACGGCGTGTACTCGTACCGCGAGGTGTTCAGCTTCGACAAGTTCTGGGGGATCGGCTCGGGGCGCAACTTCGCGCTCGGCGCGATGTACGCGGTGTACGACCGCGGCCGCAGCGCGCGCCAGATCGCCGAGGTCGGCGTCAAGGCCGGCTGCGAGTTCGACAAGAGCTCGGCGCTGCCGGTGCGCGTGTTCGGTTTCCCGATGACGGTGGCAGAAAACCAAGAGAGAGCCGCATGAGCCAGACCATCGAAGTGAAAGTGCCCGACATCGGCGATTTCAAGGACGTCGAAATCATCGAGGTACTGGTCAAGCCGGGCGACGCGATCGCAAAGGAGCAGTCGCTGATCACGGTCGAAAGCGACAAGGCGTCGATGGAGATTCCGTCGCCGGCCGCGGGCACGGTGAAGGAGATGCGGGTCAAACTCGGCGACAGGGTGTCGGAGGGTTCTCCAATCCTGGTGCTGGAGGTCGCGGAGTCGGTCGCTGCGTCCGCCCCCGTCGCCGCGCCCGCGGCTGCACCCGCAGCCGCAGTCGCGCCGGTGGCGGCGTTTTCAGACACCGCCGACCTCGACTGCGACGTGCTCGTGCTCGGCGCCGGGCCGGGCGGATATTCGGCGGCATTCCGCGCGGCCGACCTCGGGCAGCGGGTGGTGCTGGTCGAGCGCTATCCGACGCTGGGCGGCGTGTGCCTGAACGTCGGCTGCATTCCGTCCAAGGCGCTGCTGCACGTCGCGGCGGTGATGGACGAGGCGGCGCATTTCGCCGACCTCGGCGTGGTGTTCGGCGCGCCGAAGATCGATCTCGCCAGGCTGCGCGCGCACAAGAACAAGGTGGTCGGCAAGCTCACCGGCGGGCTGGCGTCGATGGCGAAGATGCGCAAGGTGACCGTGTTGCAGGGGATCGGTACCTTCGCCGATCCGCACCAAATGGCCGTGGCGACGAAGGAAGGCACGAAGACGGTCCGCTTCGCGAACGCGATCATCGCGGCCGGCAGCGAGGCGGTGAAGCTGCCGTTCGTACCCGACGATCCGCGCATCGTCGATTCGACCGGCGCGCTCGAACTGCCGCAGATCCCGAAGAAGATGCTGGTGATCGGCGGCGGCATCATCGGGCTGGAGATGGCGACCGTGTATTCGGCGCTGGGCAGCCGCATCGACGTCGTCGAGATGCTCGACGGCCTGATGCTCGGCGCCGACCGCGACCTCGTGCGCGTTTGGCAGAAGAAGAATGCCGGCCGCTTCGACCGCATCATGCTGAAGACGAAGACCGTTGGCGTCGAGGCGAAACCGGAGGGACTGCTGGCGAGCTTCGAGGGCGAGGGGGCGCCGGCCGAGCCCGACTTCTACGACATGATCCTGCTGTCGGTCGGCCGCAGCCCGAACGGCAGCAAGATCGGCGCCGAACGCGCCGGTGTGGCGGTCGACGCGCGCGGCTACATCGCCACCGACAAGCAGATGCGTACCAACGTGCCGCACATCTTCGCGATCGGCGACATCGTCGGCCAGCCGATGCTGGCGCACAAGGCGGTGCACGAAGGGCACGTCGCCGCCGAAGCGGCGGCGGGCCAGAAGTCGTACTTCGATGCCACGGTGATTCCGTCGGTCGCGTACACCGACCCGGAGATCGCATGGGTCGGGCTCACGGAGGACGAGGCGAGGAAGTCCGGCCGCAAGGTCAACAAGGGTCTGTTCCCGTGGAGCGCGTCGGGCCGCGCGATCGCCAACAACCGCGACGAGGGCTTCACCAAGCTGCTGTTCGATGACGAGACCCATCGCATCGTCGGCGGCGGCATCGTAGGCACGCACGCGGGCGACCTGATCGGCGAGATCGCGCTGGCGATCGAAATGGGTGCGGACGCGGTCGACATCGGAAGCACGATTCACCCGCATCCGACGCTGGGCGAATCGCTCGGCATGGCGGCCGAGGTCGCGCACGGCACCTGCACCGACGTGCCGCCGGCGAAGAAGCGATAGCCATCGCGTGAATGCGGTGGCGCGCGCCGCACGCCATGTCGGCACGGCGGCGCGTTTGTATCCTGCCGTCGGGCAGCGGCCCGGACACGCGCGAAGGAGAAGACGATGACGCCGATGATCGATCCCGATGAAGTGCTCAGGCAGATGACCGCGCAGGCCGTGGCGCAGGGCGAAAGCCTGCGCACCACCGTGCGCGACCTGACGCTGCGCGCGCTGCAGTCGCGCGAGCTGTCGCTCAGCCAGATCAAGAGCGTGGTCAAGAACGTGACCGAAGGCGTCAACATCGGCGCGCTGCAGGGCAACCTCGACACCGACAAGGCGTTCGGCCAGGCACTGGCGGGCATGGACGACGCGCTGCTGAAAGCGGTCGAGGCGAGCCGCATCGCGTTGTCGCAGATCACCGGCGACCGCGAATTCCGCGATTCGAACCTGAAGAAGGCGCTCGCCGAGATCGAGCGGATCGAGGACGAATTCCTCGACACGGTGAAGAAGGCCGCCGCCGGCGCGGGCGCGCAGATCAAGTCGCAGTGGGCGGGCGTGCTGGCCGACAAGGCGGAAGCCGGCACCGCGACCGGCCAGCAGGTGATGGCGATGATGGAGCAGTACGGCGACCAAGTGCGCGCGGCGGCGCGCGCGCAGCGCGAGGCGGGCTTCAAGGCCGCGCACGCGTTGGCGCAGAACTTCCACGCCCTCGCCAGCGGGGTGCTGATCGGAATGTCCGAGGCGCTGAATGCCGGTGGCCGCAAGCCGGCCCCGAAGCCCGCTGCCAAGGCGGCGCCGGCGCGCAAGGCAGCTAAGTCGCGCCGGCGGTAGCGCCGCCGCCGCGAGTGCGTGCGCGCGATGCCGATCGTGACGGTCGAGATCGTCGGCGGCGAAGAGGTGGCATGCGTTGCCTCCGCGCTCGCGACTCGTCTGGGCGAAGCGCTCGCCGCTCCGGCCGGCAGCGTGTGGGTGCAGGTCAGAAGCGTTCCTTCGTGCGCCTATGCGGAGAACGGGCCGGAGCAGCCGCCGCCCGTTTTCGTGCGCGTGCTCGCGCGCGGCGACGCCTCCGCGCAGCGGGCGGGTGCGATCGCGGCGGCGGTCGCACAGATCGTCGGCCGTCCGCTCGAGCGCGTGCATGTGATCTGCGAGCCGGATGCGAACGGGCGCGTGTTTTTCGGCGGCGCGCCTGATCCGCGCTGAGCGGCATCGGTAACATGCGCGCCATTTCAAAGGAGCGCACGTGGCCACCCAGGAAGAACTGAAGCGCGCCGTCGCCCAGGCGGCGCTGAAATTCGTGCGGCCGGGTCAGGTGCTCGGCGTCGGCACCGGCTCGACCGTGGATCTCTTCATCGACGCGCTGGCGGCGGCGAAGATCGACGTGCCCGCGGCGGTATCGAGCTCCGAGCGCAGCAGCCAGCGGCTCGCGGGCTGCGGCATCCGCACGCTCGACCTGAACGACGTCGACACCCTGCCGGTCTACGTCGATGGCGCCGACGAGATCGATCCCGGCTTCAGCATGATCAAGGGCGGCGGCGCGGCGCTGACGCGCGAAAAGATCGTCGCCGCGGTCGCGACGACCTTTGTCTGCATCGCCGATGCCAGCAAGCGCGTCGACGTGCTCGGTCGCTTTCCACTTCCGGTCGAGGTGATCCCGATGGCGCGCGCCTACGTGATACGCGAGCTGGCCAGGCTGGGCGGCCAACCGAAATGGCGGGTGGGCGTCGTGACCGACAACGGCAACGTGATCATCGACGTGCACGGCCTGCGCATCACTGACCCGGTCACGCTGGAGGCGCGCATCAACGCCATCGTCGGCGTGGTGACCAATGGCCTGTTCGCCGCGCGCGGCGCCGACGTTCTGCTGCTCGGCACCGCCGAGGGCGTGAAGGAACTGCGGCGGCCGTAACGCTCGACCACGGGTTCGGTACAGCGCTGCCATGCGGCGCTTCATCGGCGCGCTGGCGCTCGCTTTGATCGCGGTGCCGCTTGTATATCTGCTCGCCGCGCTCGCGCTCGGGCTCGTTGCCGTCAATCGCGGATTCCGCGACTCGCCGGACGGCGTGGTGATCTACGTACGTACCAACGGCGTGCACGCCGAATTCGTGCTGCCCGCGCGCGGCGCGTACGACTGGACTCGCGAGTTTCCGCTGCTCACGGTCGTGGATTACAAGCGGCTGCCGTCGCTCGCCGGTTTCGATTGGATCGCGTTCGGCTGGGGCGATCGCGCGTTTTACCTGCAGACGCCGCGCTGGAGCGACCTGCGGCCCGGCATCGCGTTCAACGCGCTCGCGGGGCTGGGGCCGGCGGCGATGCACGTCGAGTACCTGGCGCGGCCGTACGACTATCGGTCCGTGCGCGTCGACATCGACGAGGCGCAGTACCGGCGGCTGGTCGACTACGTCCGTGCGGGCTTCGCGCGCGACGCGCAGGGACGCGCGGTCCGCATCGATCATCCCGGCTACTTCGCGACCGATGCGTTCTTCGAAGGCACCGGCCACTACTCGCCGTGGTTCACCAGCAACGAGTGGGTGCGCCGCGGGCTGGCGCAGGCCGGGATTCGCACGGCCGCGTGGTCACCCTTCGATGTCGCGCTGTTCTGGCACCTTCCGGCGCGATGATTTTCCCGGGCGCAGCGCGAAGAGACCCAGCAACGCCAGCGGCACCGCCGCGAGCAGCAGCCAGCCGAAGCGCGCGCCGGTCGCGAGCAGGACCAGCAGCACGCCCGCGGTGAGCGCGACGACCCAGAACAGCAGGAAGCCGAGCGGTCCCTGCACCATCGCGCGCCGTCATTTCGCGGCGCGGATCGCGCGCCACACGCGCTCCGGCGTGGCCGGCATCGCGATGTCGGCCACACCGAGCGGCCGCAGCGTATCGAGCACCGCGTTGATCACCGTGGGCGTGCCGCCGACCGTGCCCAGTTCGCCCACGCCCTTGGCGCCGAGCGGATTGATCGTGCACGGCTGCGACTCGTCGGTGTGTGTGTCGAAGTTCGGCAGATCGTCGGCGCGCGGGATGCAGTAGTCCATGAACGAGCCGGTCAGAAGCTGGCCGGTCTCGTCGTACACGACCTGTTCGAGCAGCGCCTGTCCGACCGCCTGCGCGATGCCGCCGTGCACCTGCCCGGCGACGATCAGCGGATTGATCACGCGGCCGACGTCGTCGACCGTCGTGTAGCGAACGACCTCGGTGGCGCCGGTGTCGGGGTCGATCTCGACCTCGCACACGTGGCAACTGTTCGGCCACGACGGCCCGCCGACCTTCTGCACGGTGTCGATTGCGATGCGCCGCTCGGGCTGGCGCGCGGCAAGCTCGCCGAGTTCGATGCCGAGATCGGTGCCGGCCACGCGGAAGCGCCCCGCCTCGTACGTGATGTCCTGCACCGGCGCTTCGAGCGCCTTGCCCGCGAGTTCGCGGCCCGATTCGATCGCCTTGTCCGACGCGGTCAGCATCGCCGAGCCGCCGATGTAGATCGACCGGCTCGCCATGCTGCCGAAGCCCTGCGCGACATCGCTGTCGCCCTGCACGATCTCGATCCGCTCGGCGTCGATCTGCAGCCGGTCGGCCAGCACCTGCAGCAGGCTCGTCTCGATCCCTTGTCCCATCGCCTGCAGCGCGGTGTACACGCGCACGCGGCCGTCGGCTTCGACGACGAGGCGCACCGCTTCCTCCAGCATCGCGCCGGTCCATTCGAGGAACGTCGACACCGCGCGGCCGCGCAGCCTGCCGCGCGCCTGCGATTCGCGCTTGCGCGCTTCGAACCCGCTCCAGTCGCTTGCCGCAAGCGCGCGTTCGAGAATGCGCGGGAAGTCGCCGCAGTCGAACGTCTCGCCCATCGGCGTCTTGTACGGCATGTGCGAAGGCCGGATCAGATTGCGCCGGCGCAGCTCGGCCGGATCGATCTGCAGCTCAGCGGCGGCGCAGTCCATCAGCCGCTCGATCAGGAAGATCGACTCGGGGCGGCCGGCGCCGCGATAGGCGGACACGATGTTGGTGTTCGTCAGCACCGCCTGCGCGGTGAGGTCGAGCGCGGGGACGTGATACACGCCGGTGATCACCTTCGGCCCGATCGCGAGGTTGATGATCGCGCCCGCGCCGTACGCGTACGCGCCGATATTGCCGGCGATGCGCACGCGCAGCGCGAGGATCCTGCCGTCGCGGTCGAGCGCGAGTTCGGCATCGGCGTGCTGGTCGCGACCGTGCGCGGCCGCCTGGAAGTCCTCGAGCCGGGTGGCGCACCATCGCACCGGCCGGCCGAGCTTGCGCGCCGCGTACGCGCACGCCGCATCTTCCGGCGGCGTCATAGCCTTCAGGCCGAAGCCGCCGCCGACATCGCCGACCAGCACGCGCACCTGCTCGGGCGCGAGGCCGAGCACGCCCGCGAGCGTCTTCTGCATGCCGGCCGGGTTCTGCGAACTGGCGTGCATCGTCAGCCGGCCGTTCGCGCGATCGAACACTGCGGCGCCGGCGCGCGGCTCCAGCGTCACCGGCGACAGCCGCTGGTTGTGCAGCGATAGCTTCGTGACGTGCGCGGCGCGCGCGAACGCGGCATTGCACGCCGCTGCGTCGCCCCACTTGGACACCGCGACCGCGTTGCCCGGCGCATCGGGCCACAGTTGCGGCGCGTTCGGCGCCAGCGCTTGGTCGAGCGTCACCAGCGCGTCGAGCGGCTCGTAATCGACGACGATCGATTCGGCCGCGCGCTGCGCGATCGCGCGCGTGCTCGCCGCGATCGCAACGACCGGCTGGCCGACAAAGCGCACCGTATCGGTCGCAAGCGGATAGAGAGGCGGCCCGCTCATCGGCTTGCCCGCCGCATTCTTCAGCGCCGGGTTGCCGGGAAAGCTGCCGACGCCGTCGGCGGCGAGGTCCGCGCCGATGAACACCGCAGCCACGCCGGCGATCGACTTCGCCGCGCTCGCATCGATCGACCGGATGCGCGCATGCGGGTGGGGCGAGCGCACGAACGCGAGGTGCAGTTCGCCGGGAAAAGTGAGGTCGTCGACGAACCGTCCCTGCCCGGTCAGCAGCCGGTCGTCTTCGCGGCGGGTGACCGCTTGGCCGATGCCGAATTTCATACTTTGCTTAGAACGCCTTGGGTAGTCCCGCCTGCTTCAGAATCGCATTGGCGGTGTGACGGGACTTGATCTTGCTGTCGACAGGAAAGCGCACGCCGGTAATCGGACTGGACCAGATTTCGTGATCGCCTTTGCCTTGCCTGTCGAAGCGGCAACCGGCCGCACGCGGCAACTCCTTCAGTCGCGCTGCACAGTCTCCCAAGCGTGACTCACGTAGCGAGCTTGCCGACGACTTCGAAACGCCTTCCGAGCACTTCGAGCGGCACGTCGTCATCGACGTGCACGCCGTCGGCCTCCAGCAGTTCCGGAACAAGACCTCGCAACCTTTCCATCAACTGTTCCCACGTTTGCGCTTCAGTCGCAAGCCCCGGAACGTCGTCGCTCGTCGCGACCCAGGCCTCGGCCTCGGCGTCCCATAGCGCATTCACCAACAGGACTTTCTTCACGGGCTCACTCCTTCGGCGGCACATACCCCGCCGGCTGATCGGCACCCTCGCCGAAGAAGTACTTCTCCATCTGCTGCAGCAGATACTTGCGCGCGCGCGCGTCGGCGAGGTTCAGGCGGTTCTCGTTGACCAGCATGGTCTGGTGCTTCTGCCAGGTCGCCCACGCTTCCTTCGACACGCTCTGCCAGAGCTTCTTGCCGAGTTCGCCGGGGACCGGCGGGAAGTCGAGTCCTTCGGCTTCCTTGCCGAGTTTCACGCAGTGGATCATTCGAGGCATGAATTGATCTCCGAGAAGGTAGTCGTGGTCGGCGCGCGCAGCGTGCCGACATTATCCGAGTTGTTTGATCAATACCTGCGAGCGGCGCTGCCAGTTGTACAGGCGCTGGCGCTCGATCGGCAGCTCGTCCACGCTCGCCAGCGTGAAGCCGCGCTTCAGGAACCAGTGACTGGTGCGCGTCGTCAGCACGAAGAGTTTCGCCAGCCCCGCCGCGCGCGCGCGCGCCTCGATGCGCTTCATCAGCCGCTCGCCGTCGCCGTAGTTTTGGTAGGCGGGGTGTACGGTGACCGCGGCCATTTCGCCCATCTTCGCGTCAGTGAACGGGTACAGCGCCGCGCAGCCGTAGATCACGCCGTCGTGCTCGAGCACGGTGAAGCGCTCGATCTCGCGCTCGATCAGCTCGCGCGGGCGTTTGACGAGCGTGCCGTCGGCCTCCAGCGGTTCGAGCAGCTTGATGATCCCGCCGACATCCTCGACGGTCGCCTCGCGCATCGACTCGATGTCCTCGGTCGAGATCATCGTGCCCACGCCGTCGTGCGTGAACAGTTCGATCAGCACGCCGCCGTCGAGCGCGTACGGGATGATGTGTGCGCGTGCGACGCCGCCCCGGCACGCGCGCAAAAGGAAGTTCAGGTTGTAGGCGGCGTCGCTGTCCACGTCGGCGGCGGCGAGGAGCCGGTCGGCCTGCGCCATCGACAGCTCCGGGTGCAGCGTGCCGGCGCGGTCGCGCACGCCGTCGATGTCGGCGACGAAGATCAGCTTGTCGGCCTTGAGCGCCACCGCAATGCTGGTCGCGACGTCTTCCATCGTTAGGTTGAATGCCTCGCCGGTCGGCGAGAAGCCGAGCGGGGAGGCGAGTACGATCGAGTTGGCGCCGAGCGTGAAGCGGATCGCATCGGCGTCGACCTTGCGCACCACGCCGGTATGCTGGTAGTCGACGCCGTCGAGGATGCCGAGCGGCCGCGCGGTGACGAAATTGCCGCTGACCACGCGCACCTGCGCGTGCGCCATCGGGGTGTTCGGCAGCCCCTGCGAGAACGCCGCCTCGATGTCGAGCCGGATCTCGCCCGACGCTTCCTTCGCGCATTCGAGCGCGGCGGCATCGGTGATGCGAACGCCGTGAACGAAGCGGCCCTCGGCGCCGCGCAGCGCAAGCTGCGCCTGCACCTGCGGGCGCGAGCCGTGCACGAGCACGAGCCTGATACCCATCGCGTGCAGCAGCGACAGGTCGTGCACCAGCGCGGTCAGGCGGCCGGCTTCGATCAGTTCGCCGCCGAAGCCGACCACGAATGTCTTGCCGCGGTGCGCGTGCACGTACGGCGCGACCTCGCGCAGCCACTGCACGAACTGCGACTGGCTCGACTGGACGAGCTGGCTTTCCGGCGTGCTGTCGTTCATGCGCGCAGTATAGTTGCGCGCCAATTGCTCGTGATCCGTGATCCGTTGTTCGTGATCCGTGTCCCGTGCACTGCGATCGACGGATCACAGATCACGGATCACGGATCACGAAGTCAGATGGCGATCACGTTTCCAGAAGAACTCCCCGTCTCCGCGCGCCGCGACGAGATCGCGCGCGCGATCGAGCGGCATCAGGTCGTGATCGTCTGCGGGGAGACCGGCTCGGGCAAGACCACGCAGCTGCCGAAGATCTGTCTCACGCTCGGGCGCGGCAAGCGCAAGCTGATCGGCCACACGCAGCCGCGCCGGATCGCCGCCTCGTCGGTCGCGCGCCGCATCGCGCAGGAGCTGAACTCGCCGCTGGGCGAGGTGGTCGGCTTCAAGGTGCGCTTCACCGACCAGACGCGGCCGGGCGCGTCGATCAAGCTGATGACCGACGGCATTCTGCTCGCCGAGTCGCAGTCCGATCCGCTGCTGTCGGCGTACGACACGATCATCATCGACGAGGCGCACGAGCGGTCGCTGAACATCGACTTCCTGCTCGGGTATCTGAAGCAACTTCTACCTCGCCGTCCGGAACTGAAGCTGATTGTCACGTCGGCGACGATCGACGCCGAGCGCTTCGCGCAGCACTTCGGCACACGCGAGCAGCCGGCGCCGGTGATCAACGTGTCGGGGCGGCTGTACCCGGTGGAGATCCGGTATCGGCCGGTCAAGGACGAGGACGACGCCGACGACCGCACGCTGATGGACGCGATCGTCGACGCCGTGGACGAATGCGCGCTCGCGGGCCGCGGCGACGTGCTGGTGTTCCTGCCCGGCGAGCGCGAGATCCGCGAGGCGGCAGAAGCGCTGCGCAAGCATCACCCGCCCGGTACCGGGATCCTGCCGCTATACGCGCGCCTTTCGGCCGAAGAGCAGGACCGCGTGTTCAAGCCGGACGGCGCGCGGCGCATCGTGCTCGCGACCAACGTCGCGGAGACATCGCTCACCGTGCCCGGCATCCGCTACGTGGTCGACACGGGGCTGGCGCGGGTGAAGCGCTATTCGTACCGCACCAAGGTCGAGCAGCTGCAGGTCGAGTCGATCTCGCAGGCGGCGGCCAACCAGCGCGCCGGGCGCTGCGGGCGGACCAGCAACGGCATCTGCATCCGCCTGT
This sequence comes from Pseudomonadota bacterium, assembly GCA_029778535.1. Classification (GTDB taxonomy): domain Bacteria; phylum Pseudomonadota; class Gammaproteobacteria; order Burkholderiales; family Burkholderiaceae_F; genus JAKOQB01. Next base: position 255,462 of record JAKOQB010000005.1, read on the forward strand.
ACGACGAAGCGGATTTCACCAAACGGGCGCGCTTCACGGATCCGGAGATCCTGCGCTGCTCATTGGCGAGCGTGATCCTGCGCATGAAGTCGCTGCACCTGGGTGACGTGCGCGCGTTTCCGTTCGTCGAGCCGCCGCCGGCGCGCGCGATCGCGGACGGCTACGACCTGCTGGCCGAGCTCAATGCGATCGACGACGACAACGAACTGACGCCGATCGGCGACGAACTGGCGCGGCTGCCGCTCGACCCGCGCATCGGCCGCATGCTGCTCGCAGCGCGCGACCACCATGCGCTCGCGGAGGTGCTGATCATCGCTTCCGCGCTGTCGGTGCAGGACCCGCGCGAGCGGCCGCTGGAATCGCAGCAGGCGGCGGATGCGGCGCACCGCCGCCATGCGGACGAGAAGTCGGACTTCGTTTCGTACGTGAAGCTGTGGAACTTCGTCAACGAGCGGATCGAGCACAAGAAGTCGAACCGCAAGCTGACCGACGACCTGAAGTCGAACTTCCTGTCGCCGCGCCGCGTGCGCGAATGGAAGGAGGTGCACGGCCAGTTGCACACGATCGTCGGCGAGGCGGGGTGGCGCATCAACACGTCGCCGGCGACGTTCGAGCAGGTGCATCTGGCGCTGCTGGCGGGGCTGCTCGGCAACGTCGGCTTCCAGACGCTCGACGCCGATTACCGCGAGCCGCCGTACGTGGGCGCGCGCGGCATCAAGTTCTTCGTCTGGCCGGGCTCGCCGCTGGTGAAGAAGGCAGGGCGCTGGGTGATGGCGGCGGAGTTGATCGAGACCTCGCGCCTGTTCGGCCGCTGTGTCGCCACGATCGAGCCGCAGTGGCTCGAGCGCGTGGGTGCGCACCTGCTGAAGAAGTCGTGGAGCGATCCGCACTGGGAGAAGCGCGCCGGCCAGGCGATGGCGCTTGAGCGCGCCGCGCTGTACGGCATGACCGTGTACGCGCAGCGGCGCGTGCCGTACGGCGAGAAGGACCCGGCGCACGCGCGCGCGCTGCTGATCCGCGAAGGGCTAGTCGCGGGCGAGTTCGACACGCGTGGCGCGTTTTTCGCGCACAACCTGAAGCTCGTGCGCGAGATCCGGGAGCTGGAGCACAAGGCGCGGCGCCAGGACGTGCTGGTCGACGACGAGCTGATTTTCGCGTTCTACGACCGGCTGATTCCGGCCGACGTGTACTCGGCGGCGCAGTTCGAGAAGTGGCGCGCCGAGGCGGAGAAGGCGAATTCGAAGCTGCTTTTCCTGTCGCGCGACGAGCTGATGCGGCACGAGGCCGCCGGCGTCACCACCGATCTCTTTCCGAAGCAGTGGACGATGCGCGGCACCGCGATGGCGCTGACCTATCACTTCGAGCCCGGCAGCGCGCGCGACGGGGTGACGCTGACGGTGCCGCTGTTCGCGTTGAATCAAATCGACCCGGTGCGCTGCGAATGGCTGGTGCCCGGCATGCTGAAGGAGAAGGTGCACCTGCTGCTCAAATCGCTGCCGCAGAAGCTGCGCCGCCACTGCGTGCCGCTGCCCGAGTACGCGGCCGGCTTCGTCGACCGCATGCGCGCCAAGCTCGCCGATCCGGATGTGCCGCTGCTCGACGCGCTGATCGCCGACGTACGTGCGCAGACGAGCGTCGTCTGCCGGGTCGAGGACTTCAAGCTCGAGCAGCTGCCCGCGCACCTGACGATGAACTTCAAGGTCGTCGACGAACACGGGCGTCAGCTCGCGATGGGCCGCAGCCTGCCGCAGTTGCGTGCAGAACTGGGGCGCGAGGCGAGGCAGACCTTCCAGTCGCTCGCGCAGGCGCAGGTCACGGAGGTCGCGAGCGAGCGCATCACCGACTGGGATTTCGGCGCGCTGCCCGAGCTGCTGGAAATCCGCAAGGGCGGGCAGATGCTGATCGGCCATCCGGCGCTGGTCGACCGCGGCGATCACTGCACGCTGGAGGTGTTCGACGATCCCGACGAGGCTCGGGCGCAGCATCGCGAAGGATTGCGGCGCTTGTTCCGGCTTCAATTGAAGGAGCAGGTGAAGTTCCTCGACAAGAGCCTGGCATCGCTGCAGACCACCCAGATGCAGGCGCGCACGGTGCCGCAGCTCGCGGCGGTGCTGCCGAGCTTCGAGGAACTGCGCGACCAGGTCGTCACCGCAGCGCTCGACCGCACCTGCCTCGGCGAGCCGTGGCCGCTCGATCGCGCGAGCTTCGAGGCGCGTCGCGTTGATGCGCGTGGCAAGCTGACGTTGATCGCACAGGAAATCGCGCGGCTCGTGACGGCGATCGTGCAGGAGGCGGCGGTGCTGCCGAAGAAGCTGAACGGGCTGAAGGCGTTTGCCGCGGTCGTCGCCGACGTCGAGCAGCAACTGACGCGGCTGTTCGGCCAGGGCTTCATCGCGGCGACGCCGGCCGCGCAGCTCGCGCACTATCCGCGGTATCTGAAGGCGATCGCGCTGCGGCTCGACAAGCTCAAGGCCGATCCGGCGCGCGATGCGCAGCGGATGGCCGACGTGGCCGCCTTGCAGACGCCGTACCTGCGCGAGCTCGCTGCACGCAAGGGCGTGGCCGATCCGCGGCTGGAGGAATTCCGCTGGCTGCTAGAGGAACTGCGCGTGTCGCTGTTCGCGCAGGAGCTGCGCACGCCGATGCCGGTCAGTGTGAAGCGATTGGCGAAGGTGTGGGAGTCGCTGCGGAGATAGCGCTGTCGTCCCGGCGCAGGCCGGGGCGAGGGTGCTCACTCCGGCACCCCCGCCTTGCGCAGGCCGGCGTACACGATCGGTTCGAGCTGGCGCGCCCGCGCGCTGCCAGAGACGGCAGCGTGCCAGTGAATGGAGAAGCGCGGCAACAGCTTCAGCAGCTCGGCCTTGGCCGCGCGCGCCCGCGCCATGTCGTTCTTCTGCGCATACGCGGCCGCGAGCAGCATGTAGTCGGGCCAGTCCGGCACGAACGCCAGGCCGCGTTCGCACGATTCGATCGCGTCGTCGTAGCGGCCGAGCATCAGCAGCGCGCGGCAGCGGTAGTTGAGCATCACGCCGACGGTGTTGCCGCGCGGCGCGAGCCCGATCGCGCGGTCGATCTCCGCCACCGCCTCGCGATGATCGCCGCGCGCCATCAGCACCTGCGCGCGCAGCGCGTGCAGGTCGCTGACGTAGGGGTTGAGGCCGAGCGCCCGATCGACCGCCTGCGCGGCGGATTCGATCTGATCGCGAAACAGCAAGACCTGCGCGCGCGTGCCCCACGCCTCGGCGTTGTTCGGATCGGCGCTGGCCGCGCGCAGCGACGCGGTGTCGGCGCGGGCGAGCAGGGCGTCGCGCTCGGGGCCGAGTTCGGCGCGCTGCGATTCGAACGCGAGCGTGTCGGCGAGCCCCACCAGCGCCAGCGTGTGCGCCGGGTCGAGTTCGAGCGCGCGCTCGAACACCGCGCGCAGCGCGCGCAGTTCCTTCGCGTCGAGCGCGTTCGGCAGGTCGAGCGTGGCGCGCAGCGCGAGCGCCTGCGCGCTTTCGGTCGCACCCAGCCGCTTCAGCTCGGCGGCGCGGAATTCGGAACGAACGGTTTCGGCAAGCGGTCCGATCACCTCGGGCGGCGCGCTGCCGTCCGCCGGGCGCGTCGCGTCGAGATCGCCGCTCCATACAGCCGCGCCGGTCTCGGCCGCGACGAGCTGCGCGCTGACGCGCATGCCGTTGCCGCGGCGATCGACACGGCCCTCGAGCGCGTAGCGGACGCCCAGCTCGCGGCCTGCCTTCTTCGCGTCCGCGGCTTTGCCCGCGTAGCGGTCCGCCACCGTCGGCGCGATCACCGTGAGTCCCGAGATGCGCGATACCGCGCTGGTCAACTGCATGGTCAGCGACTCCGCGATCGCCGCATCGCCGGAATCCGAATGAAACGGCATCACGATCAGCGCGCCGTTCGCGCCGACCGGCCGCGCGCGCGGCCAATACGCGATCGCGACCGCCGCGACCAGCCCGAGCACGATCAGCACGGCCAGCGCGCGTCGCCACGGCAGCGCGCGCAGCTTCGCCGCGGTTGAAGGCGCACCCCCGAGCTGCACCGTGAACACGCGGACCGGCTGCCGGATGTTCTTCACCTGCTGCACGCCGGCGTCGACGAACGCCACTCCGACGTCCTGCCGTACCTGGTCGCGCACGGTGCCGGAGATCGCGATGCCGCCCGGCGGCGCGATCGCCTCCAGCCGCGCGGCGACGTTAACGCCGTTGCCGGCGATGTCGTGGGCATCGACCAGGATGTCGCCGAGGTTGATGCCGATCCGATGGTCGATGCGTCGCGCGGCCGGCAGTCCGGCATTGCGCTGCGCCATCGCGCGCTGGATCTCCACGCCGGCCTGCAGCGCCGCCAGCGCGCTCGGAAATTCGACCAGCAGCCCGTCGCCGACCGTGCGCACGATGCGCCCGCCATGCCGCAGCACCGCCGGATCGGTGACCTGGCTGCGGATCTCGCGCAGCCGCGCGTGCGTGCCGGCCTCGTCGCGCTCCATCATCCGGCTGTAGCCGACCACGTCGGCGATCAGCACCGCGGCGAGGCGGCGGGTCGAGGGCGCGCTGTCGGAGCCGGGCGATGACATACAGTTGAGTCTACCGACGGCCCGAAGCGACGGCTCACCGTGACCGACCACGAACTGCATCGACCGCGCGCGACCGTGCCCGACGATGTGCGCGAGCACGCGTCGCGGTGGGTGCGCGGCGCACTGATCGTCGCCGGCTTTGCCTGCGTGGCGCTCGGCGTGATCGGCATCTTCGTGCCGCTGCTGCCGACCACGCCGTTCATGCTGCTTGCGGCCGCGTGCTTCGCGCGCGGGTCGCGCCGCTTTCACGACCGGCTGCTCGCCAATCGCACCTTCGGCCCGCTGATCCACGAGTGGCGGCGCCACCGTTCGATCCCGCGCCGAACTAAGTTCGCGGCGATCGCGCTGATGGCAGCGACGCTGGCGGTGTCGATCGTCTTCTTCGTGCAGCCGGCGTGGCTGAAGATCACACTCGCGTTGCTCGGGCTCGCGCTCGCGATCTGGATGTACCGGATTCCATCGCGGCCGGCGACCGCCGACGATCAGCGATAGCGGATCACGACCAGCCGGTCGGTGCCGCTTTCCGCGCCCCACGCTTCGCCGGGACGGCCGAGCATCTGGCGCACGTGCGCGCCGGGCCGATCGCTGGCGAAGCTTTCGAACTTCTCCGTCGCCGGGTCGAAGCGCAGGATCGCATTCGACGTCCACTCGGTGAGCCACACCTGGTCGCGCTCGTCGACGTAGACCGAATACACGCGCGCGCCGTCGACCGGCGGCTTCCACTGCCGCCACCGCTTGGTGGCCGGGTCGTACATGCTGACCTGGCCCGCGTTCCATTCGCTGATCCACAGCCGCCCCTTCGAGTCGGACCAGACGCGGCGCGCGCCCTGGCGCGGCGTGGGCGGCTCGATCACGGTGGCCTCGCCGGTGGCGAGGTCGATCTTCGCCAGGTGATTGCCGGCCAGCGACACGTAGTAGACGTCTCCGCCCGGCGTGGCCGCGATGCCGTACGGGCCGCTGCCGCGCGGCGCCTTCCACACGCGCACTGCACCGGTGGCCGGGTCCACGCTGCCGTAGTAGCCGCTCTGGCCGGTGAACCACAGCAGGCCGTTGCGATCGAACGCCCCCGTGTTCAGGTTGGCGTACGGCGCGGAGTCGGGCAGGGGAAAGGTCTTCACCGCACGCGTCTTGGGATCGACGCGCACGATCGCGTTCAGTCCGCCGTCGGTGACCCACGCCGCGCCGTCGGGACCGACGATCACGCCGTGCGGCGCCGAGCCGCGGCCGAGCGGAATTTGCTCTGTCTTGCCGGTCGCCGGGTCGAGCCGACCGAGTGCACCGGCGCGCTGCGCGGTGTACCAGACGCTGCCGTCCGGTGCCGGCGCGACATCGTGTGGCCCCGCGTCGGGCACCGGGAAGTAGCGCACCGTCTGCGCCGACGCGATCGACCACGACAGCGCGGCCGCGATGAGTGCCGCGAGCAGACCCGTCTTCATCGTTCCCCCGCCTTGGCGCGCAGGCGCTGCAGACGCGCGCGCTCGTTCTTCACGAACCAGTCGTCCTTGCCGAGTTCGGCGGCGGCGCGCGCGAAATACGCCTTCGCCTCGCCGGGCTTGCCGGTCGCATCGAGTAACTCCGCGAGTTCCTCGAATACGTAGCCGTCGGTCTCGTTGCTCGCAGCGAACTCGGCTTCGAGCGCGCGCTGAATCGCCAGCGCCTCGTCGTAACGCTGCAGCGACCGCAGGCAGCGCGCTACCGCCCAGCGCGCGAAGCGGATCTCCGTGACCTGCCGGCGCCGCTGCCGTTCGCGCAGCGCGGCCTCGAACTGCGCCAGCGCCTCGTCATATCGGCCGGCTTCGTGCAGCGACCAGCCGATGTTGTTGTACAGCGATGCTTTCCAGCCCTGCGCATACGGCTGCGTCGACTGCTCGGCCAGCGCCAGCGCGCGCCGGTTCCACTCGAGCTGATCCGCCGTTTTCGTTTCGACCAGCGCAACCATGTGCGCGGCGTCGACCGCCAGGCCATCAAGCCCACTCGACCGTGCGAGTTGCCACGCTTCGATGAACAGAGGTCGCGCGCGGTCCGGCGCGCCCGAGGAGCGGAACGTACGGCCGCGTTCGAGCAGCAACCGGACACGCGGCGCGCGGCCGGCGTCTTTCAGCTGCGGTTCGATCTCGTCGAGCAGCCGGTGCGCGTCGTCGAAGCGGCCGCGCAGGCTGTACGTGCGCGCGACCTGCGTCAGCAGCTCGAGCCGCACGTCGCCCTGTGCATGCTTCAGTTCGTCGCGGAACGTGCGCTCCGAGGCAGCCGGGTCGCCGAAGTTCCACAGCTCATGGATCTCACGCGCTTGCGCCGGCAGTGCAAGGAACGACACCGCGGCGACGGCCGCCACAACCCCGTCCCGCATCGGTTGCGCCGCGCCGGCTACGTCGACGGGCCGCTGCGGTCGCCGTGCGGGCTGCGCGGGGAGCGCTGCTGCGCAGGGCCGGGCTCGATCTCGAACTTGAATTCCTTGATCAGTTGGCCGTCGATGTAAACGCGCATCGCGTGCGCGCCGATCGGGTCGCCCGGCGCGTAACGCCATTCGTTGGCGATGAAGCCGACGCGCGTCGGAATGATGCGCTCGGTGACCGCGGTCTTGCGATCGGGCGAGATGGTGAACACACCCATCGCCTCGCCCGGACCCCACGTCGGCGGTTCCTCGGGCAGCTCGAACTCCTCGCGCCAGACGACCGTTGGCTTGCTGGTCTTGAAGATGATGTACCAGCCGTAGGGTGCGGAGATGATTGCCGGGAAGTGCGTCGTTTCGAGCAGCACACGGCGTCCGTTGGCGTCGGCGCCGAACACGCCGAACTGCGCCGACACGACTTCGATCGGCGCGGGCGCCGGAGCGACCGGCGCCTTGGCATTCGTGGCGGGTTCCTGCGCCGCGGCCGGGACCGCGCCGCCGGTCGCAAGGATGACGGTTGCGGCGGAGAGAAGGAACCGAGGTCCGAACCGTTTGCACCGCATAGTGTCGACCTCCGTGATCGTGCGCGCGCTACTGCCCGCGTCGCCTTCTTAGCACAAAGGCATCGCGCGCGCATCGCCGCTCGGGCCGATGCGCGCGGGAGGCGGGGTCACGCGAACAAAAGGTCGCGCGGGAGCCGGCGAACTTACTCGCGCTGCAGCGCGCGGGGTGCGTCGCGGCCGCCGCGCTCGAGCTGAATCCGCACTCGTTCTTCCGGCGCGTTGCGCGGTGCCGGCGGACGGACCTGATTTCCGCGCGGCACCGGTTGCACTGGGTGAGGCGCGGCGTGCGGCACCGCCGGCGGTATTGGCTGCGTCGCGGGTACCGGCTGCGATGCGGCCGGCGGCGCGGTGCGTCGAACGCCGTGCTCGCGTTCCTGCACGCGCGGCGCGGACTCCTGCCGCTCCTGCCGAGCCGGCGGCACGGGCGTCGGCCGGTACTTGCGCCCCGACTCCTCGTTCCTCGGCACCGGCTGGCGTCGTTCCTCGGGCGGAGCGACGCGTGATGTGGGCGGTGCGGCGGGGGCGACAACGTTCGGCGCCGGCACGCGCGAAGCAGGACCTTCGGGCTGGCCCCGACGCGGCTCGCGGCCGCGCGGCGGCTCATCGGCGCTCGGCATATCGACACGCGGGGTCGGGCGAACGGGAACGCGCGGCGCCGGTGCAGCGCCCGTCGGCGGTGCGCCGGGGTGCGCCACCGGCGGCGTGCGCTCGAGGGGACGCTCGCGACCCGGCATCGGTACAGGAGTGGGCCGCTTCTTGATGTCGCGCGGCGGTTCGACCGGCGGCCGCACGACCGGGGCGTGGTCGCTCCAGTCCCTCGGCGGCGGCACGATGACGCGCTGGATCGGGCCGCGATGGAGGAACGCGTTGCCGGGCACCCAGGTCGTGCGGTTCGGGTCGCGGTTGATGTAGTGCGCGGGCGGCTGGATCACGGTGATGTTCGTGATGTTCGTTACCTGCGTCACATTGACGAAATTCACGTACCGGCGCGAGCAGCGGTACGGCGGAATGAATACCTCGCGCGGCCCGAGCGGGAACCAGCCGATCGGCGCGCCGATGCCGATCGACACGCTGACGCCCGGGCTGCCGAACCACGCCACGAGCGCCGGCGCGTAGACCGGCCGCGGAACGATCACGCCCGGCACCCAGCCCCACACGCCGTTGATCACGACCCAGCGCCCGTAGTGAAATGGCGCGAAGCCCCAAGGCGCATCGTCGATCCACGTCCAGCCCCACGGCGCGATGTACGCCCAGCGGCCATACCGATAGGGCGCCCAGCCGGCGGGAACGTACGACGGGAACCACACCGGCCCATACGATTCGACCGGCTGCCACGCGCCGTAATCGTCGAGCGCCTCCATGCCGGTCATTTCCGGTGAAACGTATTGCGCGCTGCGTGGCGCAGCATCGCGGCGCTCGCGCGAGGCGACCCACTCGTCAAACGGGTCGTACCGCGGCGCGCCAAGCCGGAATCCCGTCACCGGTGCCGCCTCCAGGTCGCCGCGCTGGCCAGCGGCAACGCTGAAGATCAGGCGACCGCTCAGAATGCGCGCCTGACCCTGGCGAACCGTCACGCTGGTTGCCGCCGGAACGCGATCGACATCGATCCGGTAGCGGCCGACGTCCTCAATCACGATTCGCTCGCGTGGTGTCAGCAGATCCAGATCGCGCAGCAGATCGCGGTTGCTCACGTGCAGCGCCAGCGTGCCACGCAATGCATTGATCTGAATCGCCTCGTCGTCGACGCGCGTGAACTCGACCTGGCTGTCGTCGTCGATGCGCACCGTCAGCGAGCCGATCTGCACTTCCGCGCGGCCGACGGGGCCGGTCATGAGCCGCATGCCGGACGCAATCGGCCAGTTCAGCTTCGCGTCCTCGCCGGCACCGGTGCTGGCGTCGTGCAACTGGACCGGACCCGACAGATAGCTGATGCGGCCGACCCGTCCGGGCGGATCGGCATTCTCGTCGGCCGCCTGGGCCATGGCGACGGACCCAAGCAAAGCCGCGCAAAGCGCGAGTGCTGCGAGCGTCAGCAGGCGCAACGGGCGGCTCGCATATCGTTGCGGTTCAAGGATTCGCATGGCGATCAACCTTTCGACGGCGGCACAGGCTCGCGCGTCCCGACTCATTCGCAAAACGCCCATCGCGGCGACGCCGTGCACGCAGGAAACAACTGGACACAGATCACGGCACGATCGATTGACCTCGCTCAGCGTCGCGTCGACACGAGGATAAAATCGGCCACCGTCGGCACGCAGGGGCTCTGCGTCGTCGGAGTGCCGGATGAAGACGAGCGCGATGCCAAGATTCGGACTGATCATCGTCGGCGACGAAATCCTGTCGGGCAAGCGTGCGGACAAGCACCTTTCGCAAGTGATCAGGATCCTGGCCGCGCGCGAGCTGCGGCTTTCGTGGGCGCAGTATCTCGGCGACGATCGCGCGCTGATCACGGAGGCGCTGCGGCGCAGCTTCGCGACCGACGATGTCGTTTTCAGTTGCGGCGGCATCGGCGCCACGCCCGACGACCATACCCGGCAGGCTGCCGCCGCTGCGCTCGGTGTCAAGATGCGGCTGCATCCGGAGGCTGCGGCGCTGATCACGCAACGCTGCGTCGAGATGGCCGCCGCGGGACGCGGCAGCAGCGACATGTCGACGCCGGAAAATCAGCAGCGCCTGAAGATGGGCGAGTTTCCGGTCGGAGCCCGCATCATCCCGAATCCGTACAACGGGATTCCGGGCTTCGCGGTCGGACAGCATTACTTCCTGCCCGGGTTCCCGGTGATGGCATGGCCGATGATCGAGTCGATCCTCGACGGCGAATACCGCGCGCACTTTCACCAGGCGCCGCAGGCGGAGCGATCGATGCTGGTGTACGAGACGCCGGAGTCGGCCATCGCGCCGCTGATGGAGGACATCGAGTCTCGTTTCCCGGCCGTGAAGTCGTTCAGTTTGCCGTCGGTGGGCGACGGGCGCGACGGCATGCCTGCACGCCGGCACATCGAGCTCGGCGTGAAGGGAGCGCCCGATGTGCTCGATGCAGCCTTTGCCGAGCTGCGCCGTGGCGTGGAATCGATCGGCGCGCGCTATACGCTCGAACAACGCGATCGATGAAAAAAAAGCCCGGTCTTGCGACCGGGCTTGAAAGCACCACCAAAGGAGGAGACAGAAGGGGTTTGGACTTGGGGTCCAAACAAGTGGTGCCAAGGAGACAACCTTTACAGAAGCGAGTTCAGATCATCCTCACTCGATTCATCACAATTGCAATTGTTCGTGAATCCTTCGGCCCGCGTCTGACAAAGCTCAAGTCCTGTTCGACTTTCCTGCGCGCGGGCTCATCCGTGTTGCTTAGGCCGCTTTGCGACCCTTGCCCTTGACGACGTCGTTGGCCGCGTTGGTGGCCTTGAGCGTCGCGTTGGTCGCGGCGCTCAGGTTCGACTCGACCATGTCGACGGCCTGCTTGGTCGCCTTGGTGAACGTGTCATAGGCGGTGTTGGCGGCAGCCAGCGCGCTCTTCAACATCGACACCGCGGGCTCGGAACCGGCCGGAGCGCTCTTGGACGCGAACTCGATCAGCTCCGCGATCTTCTTGTTGCTCTCGGCGATCTGCGTCTCGACGATCTTCGACACGTCGCTCGACGCGCCGCTGGCGATCGAGTACACGTTGCGGCTGTAGCTGACGAACTTGTCGAGCGCCGGTTGGGCGAAGCCGCCGCCGACCGCGAGCAGTTCCTGCACGTCTTTCACGCCCATCAGTTCCTGGGTCTTGTCGGCCGACTCTTCCATCAGCGCCTTGGTGGCCGCGAGGTTGAGGTCGACCAGACGTTCGGTGGCATTGAAGACGGTGTGCGACAGCGCGAACAGCGCGTCGATCTGGCTCTTCTGCAGTTCTGCGAATTGCGCGGTGCTGGTGATCATCGGGGGCTCCGGTTCAGTGGGTCAGGTGTTCAACTGGGTTCGGCGCATGGCGCCGCTTTCGCTTCATTCCGTAGCGATGTATTTGGTGCATCGCACAAAACGAATTCTATTGGCAGCCGGAGTATTGTCAAGTGATTTTTGGTGCGGCGCGATCGCTGTGGGCGATTTTGAGTTCGGTCCATTTAGCCTATTTAACAACAGCTGTTTGCGTTCCGTATTTGAAGTTGATTCTCTGGAAGACGGGAGTGTGATGCTGCGTTCCAGCATTTCGAAACCGCCCGCGCATCGATCTTTAGAATGCTTCCTCCACCGCACTGCCGATGTGCGCCCAGTTGAAGGCCTTCTACAGCGACCACTACGTGTTGCCTTTGCCGCCGGCACATCGGTTTCCAATGGCGAAGTACGGCGCATTGCGCAATCGGGTCGCGTCCGAGTTGCCGCAGGTCGAACTCCTCCAACCGGAAGCGGCATCGGACGCGCAACTCGCGCTCGCACACGACGCCGACTACATCGCGCGGGTCGCTTGCGGTGGTTTGACTGCGCAGGAACAGCGCGTGATCGGATTTCCGTGGTCGCCCGAAATGGTCGAGCGTTCACGCAGGTCGGTCGGCGCGACAATCGCGGCCTGCCGCTCCGCGCGGCGCGAAGGCATCGCGGTCAATCTTGCCGGCGGCACGCATCACGCTCATGCGGGCGGCGGACAGGGCTACTGCGTGTTCAACGACGCCGCGGTGGCGGCGCGCGTGCTGCAGGCTGACGCGCCGGTGAAAGTCGCGATCATCGATCTCGACGTTCATCAGGGCAACGGCACGGCGGCGATCTTCGCGCGCGATCCGTCGACCTTCACGCTGTCGCTGCACGGTGCATCGAACTTCCCGTTTCGCAAGGAGCCCGGCGATCTCGACATCGCTCTATCCGACGGCACCGGCGACGACGCCTATCTGGCGGCGCTGGATGCGGCGCTCGAAACGATGCTGCGACGATTCGATCCAGGATTCCTGATCTACCTGTCCGGCGCGGACGCGCATGAAGACGATCGACTCGGGCGACTGAGCCTGACCAGCGCAGGGCTGCGCGCGCGCGACCGGCGCGTGTTCGAACTGGCGCGTCGTCTGCGCGTTCCCATCGCGGTCGCGATGGCCGGTGGATATGGCCGCGACGTGCAGACGACGGTCGCGATTCATCTGAACACGGTGGCGGAAGCATTCAGCCATTCGCTGCGCGTCAAATCATGCCATTCGGTCGGATTCACGCCGTGAGGCCCGCTTGACCCCCGGCGCGGATTCCCCGCTCGTCCGCGTTGCGCCGTGGGCGTTCATCGTGATCTGGGCCAGCGGCTATGTGGTCGCCAAGGCCGCAGCCCCGCATGCCGAGCCGTTGACCTTCCTGCTGTGCCGTTACGCCGGCGTGATCCTGCTGATGGGCTCGCTCGCGTGGCTGGCACGCGCGCCTTGGCCTGCATCGTGGCGCGCTGCCGGCCACATCGCGGTGTCCGGGATCGGGATCCAGGCCATCTATCTCGGCGGCGTCTGGGTCGCGGTCAAGCATGGCATGCCGGCGGGCGTGGCGGCGCTGATCGTGAACCTGCAACCGGTGCTGACGGCGGTCGCGGGGCGCTTCGTCGGCGAGCGGGTCAGTGCGCGGCAATGGCTGGGACTGCTGCTCGGTTTCGCCGGCGTGGCGCTCGTCGTGTGGTCCAAGGTGACGACGACCGGCATGGGGTTTGGCGTGGTGCTGCTCGCGGTCGCGGCATTGCTGTCGATGACCGGCGCCACGCTGTATCAGAAGCGCTACTGCCCGCACTTCGATCTGCGCACCGGGCAGGTGATCCAGTTCGCAGCCAGCGTGATCGTCACGCTGCCGTTCGCGTGGGCAACCGAATCGTTCAGCATCGAGTGGAACGGCGCCGTGATCGCCGCGATGCTGTGGTCGATCTTCGTGCTGACGGGAGGCGGCATCTCGCTCCTGTTCCTGATGATCCGGTACGGCGCGGCGACTCAGGTGACCGGCTACATGTACCTCGTGCCGGCGGTGACCGCCGTGATGGCCTGGATCATGTTCGGAGAACGGCTCGCGCCGACCGCGATTGCCGGAATGGTTGTTACCATCGTCGGCGTTGCCTTGGTCGTACGGCAACGCAGGTGAGGAGAAAGTATTGAGCGAACGTGCGCGGCCGAACGCGCGTGGCAGCTATCGCCACTTCCTGTCGATCCCGACCCGCTGGATGGATAACGACGCATATGGGCACGTGAACAACGTCGTCTACTACAGCTGGTTCGATACGGTCGTCAACGAATACCTGATCCGGTCCGGCGCGCTGGACATCGAGCGCGGCGCGGTGATCGGCCTCGTGGTGGAAACGCAGTGCCACTATTTCCGCGAGCTCGCGTTTCCGCAGACGGTGACCGCCGGGCTCAGGGTGGCGCGGATCGGCAACTCGAGCGTGCGTTACGAAATCGGCATCTTCGGCGCCGATGACGACGTGGCGAGCGCGCAGGGCCACTTCATTCATGTCTACGTCGATCGCGCGACGCGGCGGCCGGCAACGCTGCCGGCCGCGCTCAGGACGGTGCTGCGGCGGATTGCCGCGTGAGCGGGCGCGGGTTTCGAACGCAAGGAGAGGCAGCCATGGGCAAGCATCGGATCGCGGTAATTCCGGGCGACGGCATCGGCAAGGAGGTGATGCCGGAGGGCGTGCGCGCGATCGACGCGGCCGCGCGGCGCTTCGGAATCGAACTGCATCTGGATCATTTCGACTTCGCATCGTGCGACTACTACGCCCGCCACGGCGCGATGCTGCCCGACGACTGGAAGGACCGCCTCGGCAGGCACGACGCGATCTTCTACGGCGCGGTCGGCTGGCCGGCAACCGTGCCGGACCACGTGTCGCTGTGGGGCTCGCTGCTGAAGTTCCGGCGCGAGTTCGACCAGTACGTGAACCTGCGGCCGTGCCGGCTTATGCCCGGAATCCCGTCGCCGCTGGCGCACCGCCGCCCGGGCGACATCGACTTCGTCGTGGTGCGCGAGAACACCGAGGGCGAGTACAGCTCGGTCGGCGGACGCATGTTCGAAGGCACCGAGCGCGAGGTCGTGATCCAGGAAACGGTGATGACGCGCGTCGGCATCGATCGCGTGCTGAAGTTCGCGTTCGAACTTGCCGCGCGCCGGCCGCGCCGGCACCTGACGTCGGCCACCAAGAGCAACGGCATCTCGATCACCATGCCGTACTGGGACGAGCGTGTCGCCGCGATGGCGCAGCGCTTTGCGGAAGTACGCGTTGACAAGTACCACATCGATATCCTGACCGCGCACTTCGTCCAGCACCCGGACTGGTTCGATGTCGTGGTGGCGAGCAATCTGTTCGGTGACATCCTGTCGGACCTCGGGCCCGCGTGCACCGGCACGATTGGCATCGCGCCGTCGGCCAATCTGAATCCGGACCGCAAGTTCCCGTCGCTGTTCGAGCCGGTGCACGGATCGGCGCCCGACATCGCCGGCAAGGGCATCGCCAATCCGATCGGGCAGATCTGGAGCGGCGGGCTGATGCTCGACTGGCTCGGCTATCCCGATGCGGCGGCAGCGGTGCTGCGCGCGATCGAATCGGTGCTCGCGGCCGGCCCGAAGAATGCGCCGCTCACCCGCGACATCGGCGGCACCGCGTCGACCGAGGATCTCGGGCGAGCGATCGCCCAGGCCATCGCGCGGGCTTGAATTGCCGCGCATCGGCACGCGCGTGCAGAAGTTTCTGGTCTGCGGCGAGACTTTGTTTGTAGAATCGCCGCGCCGGGGAAGGAGCCTTACGTGAAGAGCCGCGAGGTGCGGCGCTTCGATCGGCGTGTGCCGGCCTCCCGATCCGGGCGCCGCCGATCGCATTAATCCGAAGACCGTGGCTGCGCCGGGATACGGTCCCGGGCGAAAATCCGCGAAACGTAAGACAGCATCGCTGTGCGAGGGCAGGAAATGAATTTGCGCACGATCCTTTTTTCCCTGCTGGCCGTCGTCACCATGGCGAGCGCATCGCTCGCGGCAGCGGCGGAGCCCGCAGGACCCGCGAAGTCGAAGGGGACGCGCGCTGCCGTGAGCGATAAGGCGACGAAGGCGAACGCCGTGCCGACCAGGTCGGCCCGCAAGCGTTTCGCCGAGCGCCGCCCCCTGCGTCCGAGCGAGGGGCAGATCGCGGGGCTGCACCGGACCGGCGATCCGCTGGCGCTGAGGTCCTCCGTCGCGTTGGTCGTCGACCAGGACACGGACGAAGTGCTGTTCCGGAAGAACACCGACGCGGTGCTGCCGATCGCCTCGATCACCAAACTGATGACCGCGCTGGTCACGGTCGAGGCCGGGCTGCCGCTGGACGAAGTGCTCGAAGTCGAGCGCTCCGACCGCACCATCGATCGCATGCGTTCCTGGCTGAATCCGGGCGTGAAGATCACGCGCTCGCAGGCGCTGCACCTGGCGCTGATGTCGTCGGAGAACCATGCCGCGCAACTGCTCGGCCGCACGTATCCGGGCGGGCTGGAGGCGTTCGTGCAGGCGATGAACGCGAAGGCGCAGCTGATCGGCATGCACGACTCGCACTTCGTCGATCCGACCGGCCTGTCGCCGGAGAACCGGTCGACCCCGAACGATCTGGTCAGGCTGGTCAAGGCTGCCTACGAACACCAGACGATCCGCGAGTACTCGGTCAGCCACGAGATGACGCTACCCCTCGGGCGGCGCACGGTGCGCTATGCGAACACCAATCGCCTGACCGCGAGTCCGAACTGGGACATCGGGTTGCAGAAGACCGGCTACATCTCCGCGGCCGGCCGGTGTCTCGTGATGCAGGCGGTGATCGAAGGGCAGCGCGTCGTGATGGTGCTGCTCGATTCCGTCGGCAAGTATTCCCGGATCGGCGACGCGCAGCGCATCCGCGACTGGCTCGAGGCGCGCAGGGCGCTCGAGGGCGACGCCCCCGCGCACGGCGCCGGCCAGCTCGACTGAACGTCTTCAATGCGCGTCGGCCGATGCGGCGCTCGCGCCGCTGTGGCCGAGCCGCGCCGAGATCTTCGCCGCGGTGCTGCGCAGATCGTCGATCCAGTCATCCTGCATCCGTTCCGACGGCGCTGATACCGACAGGCCGGCGATGATCCTGCCCGAGTCGTCGCGCACCGCGGCCGCGATGCAGCGCACGCCCGGCTCGAGCTCTTCGTTGTCGCGTGCGAACCCGCGCGCGCGGACCAGCGACAGCTCACGCTCGAGCCTGACCAGTTCGGTGATGCTGTTGCGCGTGTGGCCCGCCAGGCCCGTGCGGGTCGCGTAGGAACGCACGACGCGCGGATCGTCGTAGGCCAGGAACAGCTTGCCGCTCGACGTGAGGTGCAGCGGCGCCCGCCCGCCGATCGCGCGCACCACCTGCATGCCGGAGCGCTCGCTGTACGAGCGCTCGACATAGACGATCTCGTCGCCCTGGCGCACCGACAGATTGACCGTCTGGCCGGTCCTGCGGTGCAGTTCGCGCATCGGCTCGAGCGCCGCTTCGCGCACCGACAGCCGTCCCTTGACAAGATTGCCGAGCTCGAGCAGCCGCATGCCGAGTCGATAGCTGCCGGGTTGCTCGCCGCGATCGACGAAGCGGCCCACGACCATGTCATTTAAGATGCGGTGCGCGGTGGACGGATGCAGTCCGGTCGCGCGCGCAAGTTCCTTCAGGCTGACCGGATCCGAATGGGCGGCCAGTGCGTCGAGCAGATTCATCATGCGTTCGATGACCTGGATCGCGGTCTTTTCGCGCGTCGGCTTGCTGGCGGGAGTGGGGGGCGTCGATCGCATGGTGCGGCGCAGAATCCTGTCCAGTCGGCCTTATATCATGATGCGAAAAGGTCGTCGACCCGCGCTGTGACTGGATTAGCGCACGATCCGGTGCGACTGCGACTGGGATTGGTGTTGGTGCAACGCAGCGGCCAAGGGTGAGAACAAGATGCGTGTGGGTCTGTTCGTGACCTGTCTCGTCGATCTGGTGCGGCCGGAGATCGGATTTTCGGTACTCAAGCTGCTCGAGCGCGCCGGGTGCTCCGTGCACGTGCCATCGACGCAGACCTGTTGCGGCCAGCCGGGCTACAACTCCGGCGACTCGGCGGCGGCACGCGCGCTGGCGGTCAAGGTCCTGCGCGAATTCGAGACCTTCGACTACGTCGTCGTGCCGTCCGGCTCGT
Source organism: Pseudomonadota bacterium (assembly GCA_029778535.1). Taxonomy (GTDB): domain Bacteria; phylum Pseudomonadota; class Gammaproteobacteria; order Burkholderiales; family Burkholderiaceae_F; genus JAKOQB01. The sequence goes on from JAKOQB010000005.1 coordinate 273,096, forward strand.
GCGGCGCGATGATGAAGGTGGATTACGTCGATCTCTTCGCGGACGATCCGGATCTGAAACCGCGCTTCGATGCGCTGTCGGCAAAGACGTTCGAACTGACCGACTTTCTCGTCAACGTCATGCGGCTCGAGTCGATCGACTCCGGCTTTGCCGGCTCGGTCACGTATCACGACTCCTGCAGTGGATTGCGCTATCTCGGCGTCAGATCGCAGCCGCGTGCGCTGCTGGCCAAGGTGCCCGGCGCGCGTCTGACCGAGATGAAGGACTGCGAACAGTGCTGCGGCTTCGGCGGAACGTTTGCGCTGAAGTACGGCGACATCTCGGCGGCGATCGTCGACGACAAGTGCCGCAACATCCGCGCCACCGGTGCCGATGCGGTCGCGCTCGGCGATCTCGGCTGCATGCTGAACATCGAAGGGCGGCTGCGGCGCATCGGCGACGAGAAGACGCGCGTGCTGCACATCGCGCAGATCCTGGCGGGAGACGCCTGATGCAGGTGCAGTCGATGCACTTCAAGTCGCGCGCCGCGATGAAGCTCGCCGACGCGCGGCTGCAGAAAAACCTCGCCAACGTGCGCGACAAGTTCACCCGCAAGCGCGCGCTGGCGATCACGGAGCTGGAGGACTTCGAGGCGATCCGCGCTGCCGCGGTCGAGCGCCGCGACCGTGCGCTCGAGAACCTCGACGCCTGGATCGAGCAGTTCGAGCGCGCTGCCACCGAGCGCGGCGCCACGGTGCTGTTCGCGCAGTCGCACGCGGAGGCCGCCGACCTGATCGTCGAGATCGCGCGCCGGCACGGCGTGAAGAAGGTGACGAAATCGAAGTCGATGGTCTCGGAGGAGGTCGGTCTGAACCGGGCGCTCGCCGCCGCCGGCGTGCAGCCGGTCGAGACCGATCTGGGTGAATACATCCTGCAGATCAACGACAACGAATCGCCGTCGCACATCATTGCGCCGGTGATGCACAAGGACAAGGAAGAGATTTCCGAACTTTTCGCCAAGGTGCACGCGACGCCGCGCAAGACCGAGATCACGCAGCTGACGGGCGAGGCACGCGCGGTACTGCGCCAGCATTTTCTTTCCGCCGACATGGGCGTGACCGGCGCCAACTTCCTGATCGCGGAGACGGGATCGGTCGCACTGGTGACCAATGAAGGCAACGAGGGCATGTGCACGATCCTGCCGCGCGTGCATGTCGTGCTCGCCGGCGTAGAGAAGGTGCTGCCTACGCTCGAGGACCTGGCGACCGTGATGCGGCTGCTGCCACGTTCGGCGACGGGCCAGGCGATCTCGAACTATTTCTCCGTGCTGACGGGCACGCGCGCCGCGGGCGATGCCGACGGGCCCGAGCACCTGTATTACGTGCTGGTCGACGCCGGCCGCACCGGCCTCATCGGCGGCGAGTTCCAGGACATGCTTCGCTGCATCCGCTGCGGTGCCTGCATGAACCATTGCCCCGTGTACCAGAAGATCGGCGGGCACGCGTACGGCTGGGTCTATCCGGGGCCGATGGGCTCGGTGCTCACGCCGAACTATGTCGGTATCGAAAACGCGCTCGATCTGCCGCAGGCGGCCACGCTGTGCGGACAGTGCGAAGTCGTCTGCCCGGTAAAGATCCCGCTGCCCGGGCTGCTGCGCAAGCTGCGGCAGAAGCAGTACGAGCGCCGGCTGCGGCCTTGGCCCGAGCGCGTGGGGCTCAGCGCGTGGACGTTCGTCGCGCGGCGCCCCGCGCTGTATCGGCTCGCTGTGCGCGTCGCGGCGCGTGCACTGCAGTGGATGGGCGGCGAGCAGCGGCGCATCCGCGCACTGCCGCTCGCCGGCGGGTGGACCGCACAGCGCGATTTCCCGGCGCCCGGCGGCAAGACGTTCATCGATCTGTATCGCGAGCGTTCGGTGCGCTGATCGAGGCGTTCGGTTCAAGCGCGACGTAGCGCGTTCCGTCCGTCTCGTGCGTCGAATACAGCAGCGCCGGTGGCTGCATCAACCATTCGATCGCCGGCTCGATCAGCTGCGCCGTACCCGCGGCCGACCGCGGCAGGTTGCGCAACAGAGTCGCGTGCGGCGCGAACGGCTTGCGGTCGTAGCGGACCTGCAGCTCGTCGAGCAGGGTCCGGACCGCGGCGGCGACCGAGCCGAGCTGCGGGTCGTCACCGCTGCCGGCCCAGAGGACGCGCGCCCGCTCGAACGCGCCGACGCGATCGACGTGCCAGACGCCGGAGTGCCATGGCCGTTGCGCGAGGTGCCGCGCGACCTGCCGCGCACGATCGTCTTCCAGGTCACCGATGAACGCCAGCGTCAGGTGCAGGTTGGCCCGCCGCATGCGGCGCGCGGAGGGAAAGCGCCGCTGCCAGTGGCGCGCCAGTTCGTCGAGCCGATTGCGCGTGGCCTCGTCCGGCCAGAGTGCGACGAAGCAGCGCATCGACCGCGGCTTGCGTTCAGGCCGTGCGCGCGGCGGGTTGCAGCGCGCGCTCGCGGTACGCCAGTACGGCACGTCGACAGGCGCCGACCAGCGCCGGGCCATGGTAGATCAGGCCGGTGTAGATCTGCACGAGGCTTGCGCCGGCCTTGATCTTCTCGACCGCGTCGGCGCCGCGCGTCACGCCGCCGACCGCGATGATCGGCAGGCGCCCGCCCAGGTGGTCGGCGAGCAAGCGCACGACCTCGGTAGAGCGCGCGAACAGCGGTGCGCCGGACAGCCCGCCCGCTTCGCCGGCGTGCGGCAGGCCCTGCACGCCGGTGCGCGCGGTCGTCGTGTTGGTCGCGATGATCGCGTCGATGCCGTGCGCGACCAGCGCGTCGGCGACGCGCGGCAGATCGGCGTCGTCCAGATCGGGTGCGATCTTGACCGCGATCGGAATGCGCGCGCCGTGCTCATCGGCAAGTCGCGCGCGCGCGGCTGCGAGCCCGAGCAGCAGGCGCTCCAGTTCCGTGCCGCCCTGCAACGAGCGCAGGTTCTTCGTGTTGGGCGACGAGATATTGATCGCCACGTAGCCGCGCCGCGCGACCAGCAGCGGGTACACGCGGTGAAGTCCGAACACGTAGTCGTCGAGCGCGCGCTCGATCGGCGTGTCGGCGTTCTTGCCGAGGTTAAGCCCGAGCACGACCCGGTTTGCCGACGCGCGGCCGCTCTCGGTCACGTTGGCGACGAAGCGGTCGAGCCCCACGCTGTTGAATCCGAACCGGTTGATCAGCGCCTCGGCCGCGGGCAGGCGAAACAGCCGCGGCTTCGGATTGCCGGGCTGCGGGCGCGGCGTCACCGTTCCGACTTCGACGAAGCCGAACCCGAGGCGCGCGAGCGCGTCGATGTGCGCGCCGTTCTTGTCGAGCCCCGCGGCCAAGCCGATCGGATTGGGAAACGTGAGTCCCATCGCGTCGACCGGATCGTCGGCGACGCGCGGCGACAGGCATCGCGTCAGGCCGACCGCATGCGCGCGCCGCAGGTTCGCGAACGCGAGTTCGTGCGCGGCCTCCGGATCGAGCGCGAAGAACAGAGGGCGTGCGAGTTCATACAGCACGCGCCGACCCTACGGTTGCGTGTCGCGCCCCGCGCGCGATCGTGGCCGCGGCACCCAGCGCCCCTGCAGTAGCATCTCGGTCGGTTCAAAGTTGGCCTTGTAGGCCATCTTGGTACTCGCCTCGATCCAGTAGCCCAGGTACAGATAGGGCAGGCCGAGCTGCCGGCACTGCTCGATCTGCCACAGCACGTTGAAGGTGCCGAAGCTGGCGCGCGCGATATCCGGATCGAAGAACGTGTACACCGACGACAGGCCGTCGTTCAGGATGTCGATGATCGACACCAGCCGCAGCGGGCCGCGCGTGTTCGGATCGTTGCCCGGCGTCGGCTCGCGGAACTCGACCAGTCGCGTGTTGACCTTGCTCTGCAGAAGGAACTGCGAATATTGCTCGCGGCTGTCGTTGTCCATCCCGCCGCCCGCATGGCGCGTGGCCTGGTAGCGCAGGTAAAGCTCGTAATGCTCCGGGTCGAATGCGAGTCCGACCACGCGCGCGACCAGATGTCGATGCGCGCGCCAGGCCCGCCGCTGGCTGCGGCTGGGTTCGAACCGGGCTACCGGAATCCGGACCGGAACGCAGGCGCGACAGCCGTCGCAATGCGGGCGGTAGGTGAAGATTCCGCTGCGGCGGAATCCCATCCGCACCAGTTCGCTGTAGACATCGGCGTTGATCAGGTGCGCGGGCGTGGCCACCTGCGAGCGCGCCTGCCGGTCCTCGAGATAGCTGCACGGATACGGCGCCGTCGCGTAGAACTGCAGCGCCGAGAAGGGCAGTTCCTTGAGGTTCGCCACGCTACTCCGTCAGCAGCAGGTCATTGATCGGGCGGCCGACGTACCGCGGCCAGTCCATCGACGGTGCCTCGACCGCCCGCGCCACCAGCGCGCAGAATTCCGCTCTGGAAATCTCGCGCGCTCCGAGCGAAGCGAGGTGCGAAGTTTTCTGCTGGCAGTCTATCACCGGCCCTCCCTCGCGACGCAGCAGCGCCACGAGAGCAACGAGCGCGATCTTCGACGCGTCCGCCTGCCGGCTGAACATCGATTCGCCGTAGAACATGCGACCGAGCGCCACGCCGTACAACCCGCCGACGCAGTCGCCGTTCGACCATAGCTCCACCGAATGCGCCAGCCCGCGCCGATGCAGCCCGGAATACGACGCGACCATGTCCTCGGTGATCCAGGTTCCGTCCTGGTCGCGGCGCGGCCGCGCACAGGCGTGCATCGTGCCGACGAAATCGCGATCGACGGCGACCTGCAATGCGGTGTCGCGCGCGACCGCGCGCGCGCGCTTGCGCAGCGAACGACTGATGCGCAACTCATCGGTAAACAGAACCATGCGCGGATCGGGCGACCACCACAACACCGGCTCGCCCTCCGAGTACCAGGGGAAGATGCCGCGCCGATAGGCATCAAGCAGCCGCGCCTCGGTCACGGTGGCCGTTGCGGCCAGCAGCCCATTGGGTGACGCGAGCGCGCGCTCGACCGGAGGGAACGGGTCGCCCGGTTCGAGCCAGGGAATCATCGCCCCGTGTCTTTCGGCGCGGATGGCGGCGGCACGGCCTGGATATGAACCCCGAAAGCGCCGCGCGCCCGGTCCGCGAAAAACAGCCTGAGCGTCATTGAGACGGTGCGGAACGCAAGCTCGTCCCACGGGATCGCGGTTTCCTCGAACAGCATGACTTCGAGGCTTTCCGATCCGGGCGCGAAATCGAGGTCGAGCAGCTGCGCGCGAAAAAAGATATGCACCTGCTCGACGTGCGGCACGTCGAGGATCGAGAAAAGCGGGCCCACCTCGATGCGCGCGCCGGCCTCCTCGATCGTCTCGCGCTGAGCGCCGCCGGCCGTGGTCTCGCCGACCTCCATGAAGCCCGCCGGCAGCGTCCACTTGCCATAACGAGGGTCGATCGCGCGCCGGCAGAGCAGGATCCGGTCCTCCCAAAGCGGGATCGTTCCGACCACCGGGCGCGGATTGACGTAGTGGATCGCGCCGCATCGATCGCAGCAGTCGCGCTCGCGGTTGTCTCCCGAAGGCACGCGACGCACGATCGGCGCACCGCAGTGTGCACAGAAGCGGGCGGCGTTGCGCGTATACACGCAGCCAGTCTAGCAACGAGCCGCATTGCCGATCGCACGGGCAATTGCCGCGGCGATCGAGCGCGCTGAGGTATACTGCGTGCCTCTGACGCGGGGTGGAGCAGTCTGGCAGCTCGTCGGGCTCATAACCCGAAGGTCGAAGGTTCAAATCCTTCCCCCGCAACCAACTCTTCAAGGGCTTCCTTCGGAAGCCCTTCTTGTTTCCGGCTGCGCCATCGCGCCGCGTGAAAAATCGGCAGATGTTGCGGGACTTTTCCAATAAGCTGTCCGAGTATCGGGGCAGGAGCGCCTTCGACGTTTCTGACCCACTTGCCCCCAACCGCGTGTACTAGACTGGCCAAAAGGCGTGACGGGGCGCTGTTTTCCCTTTGTAATCAGTCATTTCGGAGGAGCTATGAGGGGCCGCGGCAGTTGGTTCAAGCGTGCGATATCAGTGCTCTTTGTGACGTGCGTCGCCGTCGTTGCCGCAGGTTGCAGTTCCACCGGCAGTTACCCGCCGGCGCCGCTGAAGGCCGCGACTCCGGACTACCGATATCTGATCGGTCCGCTGGACACGGTGAACATCATCGTCTGGCGCAACCCCGAGTTGTCGATGAGCGTTCCGGTCCGGCCCGACGGGCGCATCACCACGCCGCTCGTCGACGATCTCCCGGCGCTCGGCCGCAGCCCGTCGGATCTGGCGCGCGAAATCGAGAAGGCACTGGCGAAGGTGATCCGCGACCCGGTTGTCACCGTGATCGTCACCGGATTCCAGGGGCCGTTCGAGGAACAGATCCGGATCGTCGGCGAGGCCGCGAAACCGCAGGCGATTCCCTATCGCCAGAACATGACATTGCTCGACGTGATGATCGTCGTCGGCGGGCTAACCGATTTCGCGGACGGCAACAGCGCGGTGCTGGTGCGCGGCAAGGAAGGCGGCAAGCAGTACACGGTTCGGCTGAAGGACCTGCTCAAGCGGGGCGACATCACGGCCAACGTCGACGTCAAGCCGGGCGATGTCTTGATCATCCCGCAGAGCTGGTTCTGATTTGACTGCGGCGCGAGACGCGGCTGACACGCACGCGATGGAAAGGTTCGAGCTTCGGTATGGATGAGTTGCTCAGGCAGGCGGTGACGATCCTGCGCGGCATGTGGCACCGCCGCTGGATCGGGCTGGGGGTCGCGTGGATTGTGGGGATCGTCGGTGCGGTGGTCTTGTTACGCATCCCGGAGAAGTACGAGGCGACCGCTCGCGTCTACGTCGACACCCAATCGGTGCTGAAGCCGCTGATGCAAGGCTTGGCCGTTCAACCGAACGTGGATCAGCAAGTCGGGATGCTCGCGCGCACGTTGATCAGCCGGCCGAACCTCGAAAGGCTCATGCGTAGTTCCGATCTCGACTTGGCGGCCTCGACGCCGAGGGAACGGGATCGCGTCATCGATGGTTTGGCCCAGGAAATTCGACTTGCGAGCGACGGGCGCGGAGACAATCTCTACATCATTTCGTATCGCGATTCCCAGCCGGAGCGCGCGAAGCGAGTTGTCCAGAACCTCGTTTCGATGTTTGTCGAGTCCGGTCTGGGCCACAAGCGCCGTGATACCGAGTCCGCGCGCAGGTTCATCGAGGATCAGATCAAGGGATACGAAAAGAAGCTCGAAGAGGCCGAAAACCGGCTCAAGGAGTTTCGCCTAAAGAATCTTTCCGTGGTCGGCAACACCGGGCAGGACTATGTCGGTCGGATGACCGCACTGAATGATGAACTCGCGAAGGTGCGTCTCGAACTGCGAGCCGCTGAGGAATCGCGCGACGCGCTGAAGCGCGAAGTCGCGGGCGAGGAGCCGGTGCTACTGCCCGAAACCCCGGTCGCGGGCGGTCCGTCGGTCGTGCCGGAAATCGACGCCCGAATCGAGGCCCAGAAGCGCCAGCTGGACGATATGCTGCGGCGCTACACCGAGATGCACCCCGATGTCCAAAGTGCGCGCCGACTTATTGCGCAGCTGGAAGATCAGAAGAAACACGAGCTCGAGGCGATCCGCAAGGCGGCCGCCGCGCGCTCGACGAATCGCGTCTCGACCTCGACCAATCCGGTGTTTCAGCAATTGAAGGTCGCGCTGGCCGAGGCCGAGGCCAATGTGGCGTCTCTGCGGGCCCGCGTCAACGAACTGTCGTCGCGCGCCGAGCAGCTCCGTGCTGCCGCGGCGCGTGTGCCTCAAGTCGAGACCGAGATGGCGCAGATGAACCGGGATTACGAAGTCCTGCGCAAGAACTACGAACAGCTTGTCGTTCGCCGGGAGTCGGCATCGATGTCGGAGGACGTCGATGCCACCGCCCAGATCGGCGAGTTCCGTTTGATCGACCCGCCCCGCGTGTCCGACAAAGCCGTTTTCCCGAATAGGTTGGCCTTGGTGCCGCTGACGCTGGCGATCGCGATCGGCGCGGGGATTTTCGCGAGCTTCGCTGCATCGCAGATCGTGCCCACCGTCCAGGACGGCCGCGTGCTGAGGGCAATTGCCAACCGGCCGGTTCTTGGAAGCGTGTCGTTGTTGGTGACCGATGCCGATGTGCGTCGAGGCCACGTATTGAACACCGCCTTCGGCAGCGGCGTTGCAATGCTGATGCTCGTTTACGGAGCCTGGGTCGCCTGGATCTCCTGGTTGAACGTCAGAGTCTGAGGATCATTCGTGGGAATCATCGAACAGGCTGCGAGACGACTCGAAGAGCTGCGTCGCGCGGGAATCGAGTCGGCTCCGCTTGGCGCTCCGGCACCGCGCGGAGTCGACGCGAGCGAGATTCGTACGCCGGAGCGGCTGATGCAGGCCCGCCAGGCCGACCAGGAGGCGTCGAGTGTAAAGACGTCGGTGCTCGACGTATCCGCTCCTGCCGTCACGGCGCGGCGATCGAGGGAGGTCTCGCTGGATCTTGCACGCCTGGCGGCCGCCGGGTTCGTCACGCCGGATGGTGTCCGCACTCGTTTGGCGGACGAGTTCCGTGTCATCAAGCGGCCCTTGCTCGCGAATGTCCAGGGCCGATCGGCCGCACCGGTGGACCGCGCCAACCTCATCATGGTGACGAGCGCGCTGCCGGGCGAGGGCAAGACGTTCACGAGCATAAACCTGGCATTGAGCATGGCGATGGAAGTCGACAGCACGGTGCTGCTGGTGGACGCCGACGTTGCGCGGCCGACGGTGCTGGAGCGCCTCGGCCTGCAGGCGCCCAAGGGATTGCTTGACCTGCTGACATCGCGCGATCTCGACGTGGCCGATGTGCTGTTGCGGACGAACATCGATCGTCTGTCGATACTGCCTGCGGGCCAACCGCATAGCCGTGCCACTGAACTGCTCGCCAGCGACAGCATGAATCGCCTGCTGGACGATCTGGCGAGCCGTTATCCGGATCGCGTGCTGATCTTCGACGCGCCCCCGCTGCTTCCGTCGACGGAATCGCGTGTGCTTGCATCGCACATGGGCCAGGTCGTCGTCGTGGTGGAGGCGGATCGGACGTCGCAGGGGGCGCTGACGCAGGCGATGGCCACGATCGAAAGCTGTCCGGTCGTGATGACGCTGCTTAACAAGGTGCGCCACTCGAAAGTCGGTTCCTACTACGGCTACTACGGCGCATACGGAAACTGATGCCAGCGGCGATAGCGTCGCCGGAGCGCTCGACGGGCCATGACGAAACTGACAGCGGATGCGGTGTCCTGCCTCACGCAGGCCGGTCGTGCGGCGACTGGTCTGGGGTTGGGCCTGTGCCTCGCGCTGGCAGCGGGACGATCGTGGGCGGAGCGCTGGTCCGCCGCCGCATCGGTCGATGGCAGGGTGACGGCCACCGACAACGCCAACTTCGACGCGCGCAGCGAGAAGAAGGGCGACGTGATTCTCGAAGTCACGCCGCGCATCTCGATTCTCGGCGAAGGCGCGCGGCTGCGTCTGAACGGCTCCGCGGGGCTATCTGCGTTCACCTACACGAAGGGAACGCAGGACAGCCAGTTGGTGCCGACGGCGGCGGCGAGCCTGTGGCTGGAAGCGATCGAGAGAACATTCTTCATCGAAAGCAATGTCAACGTCGCGCGGGTCGTCGACAATCCGTTCGGCCCGCAGGCGCCGAGCGCGTCCAACGTCAATACGCAGGACACCTACCAGGCCCGGGTCAGCCCGTACTTCGCGGGAATTCTGGGTTCGCGCTTCCGCTATCTGTTGCGGCACGACTCGGCGTGGACGAGGTCCAGCGGTGGAACGACCAGCATCGGCAATCAGTACGCCAGCCACGAGGCGGCCGAACTGGCGCTGCTGCCGCGGCCGTTTGGCGCCTCGCTGCGGTACGACCGCGACGAGACCAACCGGATCGAAGGCTCGCAAGGCCGCAGCCGGTCGGAGATCGCCCGCGCGTCGCTCTCGCTGTCACCCGATCCGCAGTTGACGATCGGCGTGCGCGGAGGGCACGAGCGCAACAACTTTCCTGGTTTCAATTCGGATCGAAATTTTCTTGGCGCCGAGCTCGCCTGGCGGCCTACCGAGCGCACCAGCCTCGCGTTGGTCGGCGAGAAGCGGTTCTTCGGCAACGGCTGGACCGCGACGTTCGATCACCGCATGCCGCGGCTGGCGTGGAGCGTGCGCTCGTCGCGGGACGTCAGCACGTCGGCGCAGCGCTTTCTCGGGCTGCCGGCGACACTGGATGTCGCGGCGCTGATCGACGCCAGCCTGACCACGCGCATCCCCGATCCGATCGAACGTGCCCGTGCGGTCGAAGACCTGATCGTCAGCCGCGGGCTGCCGCGCACGCTGATCACGCCGATCGATCTCTTCGACGAGCGGATCGAGATCCAGACGATCAACACCGCAACAGTTTCCCTGCTCGGGGCGCGCAATGCGATCGCGCTGACGCTCTTCTCGACCTCGACGGAGGGTCTCGCGAGCCAGACGATCGGCGGCGTTCAGCCCACGACCTCGCTGCTCGACAACCGTCAGCGCGGCGTCGGCCTGAGCTTCAGCCATCAGCTGTCGCAGCGGTCCACGTTGAATTCGGAGGCGAACTGGCGCCAGACGCGGGGGATCGGATCGTCGACCGGCGAACAATCCCGGCAACAGATCTATCAACTGCGATTCACGCACCTGCTGTCGCCCAAGACTTCGACCACGGCGGGCGTGCGCTACCAGGTCTTCGATTCGACGCTGCAGCAGGACACGACCGAGAAGGCCGTTTTCCTCGGCATCGGCCACAGATTCTAGGTTCCTCGATGTACGAAACCTTCTACGGACTCACCGGCAAGCCGTTCCAGCTCAATCCCGATCCGGCCTTCTACTTCGGCAGCAAGGGACACAGCAGCGCCTATTCGTACCTGAAGTACGGCGTGTTCCAGGGCGAGGGCTTCATCGTGATCACCGGGGAGGTCGGCGCCGGCAAGACAACGCTGGTGCGGGCGCTTCTCGAGGAGCTCGATCGCAACAAGGTCGTCGCGGTGCAACTCGTCAGCACGATGCTCGACGGCGACAACCTGCTGCTGGCGGTGGCGACCGCGTTCGGCCTGCGCGTGAAGGGTGAGGACAAGGCGATCCTGCTGGCGACACTCGAGGCCTTTCTCACGTCGCTCGCTGCCGAGGGCAAGCGCGCGCTGCTGATCGTCGACGAGGCCCAGAACCTGTCGCAGCAGGCGATGGAAGAGCTGCGCATGCTGTCCAACTTCCAGCTCGGCGACACCGCGCTGCTGCAGAGCTTCCTGGTCGGCCAGCCCGAGCTGCGCGACCTGATGCGCGCGCCGTCGATGCAGCAGTTGCGCCAGCGCATCATCGCTTCGTATCACCTCGGGCCGATGGACAAGTCCGAGACCCGCGCCTACGTCGAGCATCGGCTCGGTCGCGTGGGGTGGAAGAGCGATCCGCAATTCGAGCCGGAATCGTTCGCGAAGATCTACGACGCCACCGGCGGGATCCCGCGCCGGATCAACCAGCTTTGCAACCGCCTGCTGCTCGCCGGGTATCTGGCGGAGAAGCACGAGCTGACGCCGAACGATGTCGACGAAGTGGCGCGCGAGATCAGCACCGAGATCAGCGCCGATCCCGCGCGCGCTCCGGTGGTCGTGCTGCCGGGCACGCACCGGACCAGCGCCGAGCCGGTGTCGGCCGATTTCGCCGCGCTGGCGGCGACGGTCGACCGGATGGACAACAACATCAACCTGATCCTCGATTTGCTGCAGTCGATCGTGCGGCCACCGCGCCGCGAGAAGGCGAACGCGAAGTCGGGCGGGTCGTCGGGGGCGTGATGCGCGACCCCGTGGCGGCGATCGGCCCGGTGCTGTGCGTGGTCGGCGCGCGGCCCAACTACATGAAGATGGCGCCGCTGATGCGCGCGTTCGCCGCCGAGCCGCATTTCCCGCGCGCGGTGCTGGTGCACACCGGACAGCACTATGACTACGCGCTGAACGAAAGGCTGTTCGCCGATCTGGCCATGCCGGCGCCGGACGTCAACCTCGAAGTCGGATCGGGTTCGCACGCGGTGCAGACGGCCGAGGTGATGAAGCGCTTCGAGCCGCTGCTCGACGAATATGCGCCGTCGTGCGTGATCGTGGTGGGTGACGTGAACTCGACGCTGGCCTGTTCGCTGGTCGCCGCCAAGCGCGGCGTCGCGGTCGTGCACGTGGAGGCCGGCTTGCGCAGTTACGACCGCGCGATGCCGGAAGAGATTAACCGCGTGCTGACCGACCAGATCGCCGACCTACTGTACACGACCGAGCGCAGCGCGCTGGACAATCTGATGCGCGAGGGCGTCGATCCCGCACGGGTGCAATTCGTCGGCAACCTGATGATCGACTCGCTGCGCGCCGCCGCGCCCAAGGCGGTCGCCCCGGTCGAGACGCTGCGCGCCGCCGGCCAAGACGCGAATGCGCTGGCCGGCGGCTACGGGCTCGTCACGCTGCATCGGCCGTCGAACGTCGATGCGCCGCAGACGCTCGAGCCGCTGCTGACCGCGCTGGCGGAAATCGGCGAACGGCTCGCGCTGGTGTGGCCGCTGCACCCGCGCACGCGCGCCAACATCGAGCGTTTCGGACTCGACCGGTTCCTGCGGCTGCCGCGTCTCGTGTGCCTGCCGCCGCAGGGCTATCTCGAAATGGTCGGGCTGATGCGCGACGCCCGGGTCGTGCTCACCGATTCCGGCGGCGTGCAGGAGGAAACGACCGCGCTCGGCGTTCCGTGCCTGACGCTGCGCGAGAACACCGAGCGGCCGATCACGATCGAGCAAGGCACCAACACGCTGATCGGGCGCGACCTCGCCGCGCTGCATTCCGCAGTCGGGCAGATTCTGAGCGACGGCGGCAAGTGCGGCCGGCTGCCGGAGCTGTGGGACGGGCACTGCGGCGAGCGCATCGCCGCACACCTTGGGCGCTGGCTGCACGCGCGCCGCGCCGCGGAGTCGCACGCATGAGCGCGCGCGGCCGCTCCGGAGCGCTCATCCCGCAGCGCGCGGCGCGGAGGGTAGCCCCGTGAACGCGAGGGTGCCGGTCGAGCTGGTCAATGCGCTGACCATCGACGTCGAAGACTATTTCCAGGTCTCGGCGTTTGACCGCCACATCGATCGCGCGGCGTGGGACCGGATGCCGTGCCGCGTCGAGCGCAACGTCGAGCGACTGCTGGCGCTGTTGGACGAGCACCGCGCGCACGCGACGTTCTTCACGCTCGGCTGGGTGGCGCAGCGCTATCCGGCGCTGATCCGGCGCATCGTCGAGCAGGGACACGAACTGGCCAGCCACGGCTACGGCCATCGCCGCGCCAGCGAACTCGACCACGCCGCGTTCAGCGACGATATCCGCAGCGCCAAGACACTGCTCGAAGACATCGGCGGCACGTCCGTCATCGGCTATCGCGCGCCGAGTTTCTCGATCGGCAAGTCGAACCTGTGGGCGTTCGAGTGCATCGCGGCCGCGGGCTACCGCTACAGCTCGAGCGTCTATCCGGTCCAGCACGATCACTACGGCATGCCCGACGCGCCGCGCTTTCCGTATCGCGTGTGCGACGGGTTGACCGAGATCCCGGTCACGACCACGCGGGTGTTCGGACGCAACCTGCCGGCCGGCGGCGGCGGCTATTTCCGGCTCGCGCCGTACCACGTGTCGCGCTGGGCGATCGCGCGCGTCAACCGGCGCGAACACCGGCCGGCGATCTTCTACTTCCACCCGTGGGAGATCGATCCCGAGCAGCCGCGCGTGTCGGGCGTGGGCGCCAAGACGCGCTTGCGTCACTACCTGAACCTGCACCGGACGCAGGGACGGTTGTGCCGGCTGCTGACGGACTTCCGCTGGGACCGGATCGATCGCGTGTTCGACGTGGAGGGCGCATGAATCTGCTCGACGCGCCGGCGATCGACACCCGCATCCACGTGCGATCAATGCAGGCCGCCGATGCGGCGCGCTGGGACGCCTTCGTCGACGCGTGCCCGAACGCGACGTTCTTCCATCGCGTCGGCTGGGCGCAGATCATCGAGCAGGTGTTTCGCCATCGCACGCACTACCTGCTCGCCGAGCGCGGCACCGACATCGTCGGCGTCCTGCCGCTGGCACAGGTGCGCAGCCGGCTGTTCGGCCATGCGCTCGTCTCGCTGCCGTTCGCGGTTTATGGCGGCGTTGCTTCTGGCGATCCCGAGGCGGTTGCGGCGCTGCACGCCGCCGCGGTCGATCGGGCGCGCGAACTCGGCGTCGGTCACCTCGAACTGCGCAACGTCGCGCCCACCGAGCCGGAGTGGCCGCGCCAGGATCTGTACGTCACGTTCCGCAAGGGCATCCAGCCCGAGGTCGAGGCCAACCTGCTCGCCATTCCGCGCAAGCAGCGCGCGATGGTGCGCAAGGCGATCGGCCGCAACCTCGCGGCCGAGATCGACGCCGGCGTCGACCGCTTCTACGCGCTGTACTCCGACAACGTGCACCGGCACGGCACGCCGCCGTTTCCGAAGCGCTATTTCGAGGCGCTGCGCGCCACCTTCGGCGACGCGTGCGAGGTGCTGACCGTGCTCAGCCCCAAGGGCGAGCCGGTCTCCAGCGTGCTGTCGTTCTACTTCCGCGACGAGGTGCTGCCGTACTACGCCGGCGACCTGGCCGCCGCGCGCGAGCTGGCCGCCAACGACTTCAAGTACTGGGAACTGATGCGGCGCGCGTGCGTCAAGGGCGTGCGGGTGTTCGACTACGGCCGCTCCAAGCGCGGCACCGGCTCGTTCGATTTCAAGAAGAATTGGGGCTTCGAGCCGGCGCCGCTCGCGTACGAGTACCGGCTCTTCAAGCGCGACACGATTCCGCAGAACAATCCGTCGAACCCGAAGTACCGCGCCTTCATCGCACTGTGGCGCAAGCTGCCGCGCGGCGTGGCCAACGCGCTCGGACCGGCGATCGTGCGCAATCTCGGCTGAGGGCGCGGGGATGGAACCGCTGCTGTATCTCTCGCACCGGGTGCCGTACCCGCCCGACAAGGGCGACAAGATCCGATCGTTTCACCTGCTGCGGCATCTGAGTCGGCACTACCGGGTCCATCTCGGGACCTTTGCCGACCTCGAGGGCGACGCCGCGCACGCGAATGCGTTGCGCGACTACTGCACCGAGGTGAAGGTGATACCGCTGTCCCCGCTGCTGGCGCGGGCGCGTTGCGTCACCGGCGTGCTGCGGCGCGAACCGCTGACGCTCGCCTACTACCGGAGTTTGACACTGCAGCGGTGGATCGACGCCACGGTCGAATCCGCGCGTATCGGAAAGGCGCTGTGCTTTTCGTCCGCGATGACGCTCTATCTCGATCGCCCGGAAGCGCCGCAGTTCGTCGCCGATTTCTGCGATGTCGACTCACAGAAATGGGCGCACTACGCGCAGGGGCGCAGCTGGCCTGCATCGTCGATCTATGCGCGCGAGGCGCGCACGCTGCTTTCGTTCGAGCGCCGGATGGCGTGCCGATCCTCGGCGTGCTGTTTCGTCACGCCGGCGGAGGTGGAGCTGTTCGCGCGCCTTGCGCCGGAAAGCGCGCCGAAGCTGCATGCGATCGGCAACGGTGTCGACACCGAATTCTTCCGCCCACGTACCGAGCTGGCCTCGCCGTATCGCGCCGACGAAGTGCCGATCGTCTTCACCGGCGCGATGGACTATTGGCCGAACATCGACGCCGTGTCGTGGTTCGCGCGCGAGGTGATGCCGCGCATTCTCGGCCGGCAGCCGCGCGCCCGCTTCTACGTGGTCGGCATGAAACCCACCGCCACCGTCAGCGATCTCGCGGGCCCGCACGTTGTGGTCACCGGCAAGGTGCCGGACACGCGGCCGTACCTTCAACATGCACGGGTCGTCGTGGCTCCATTGCGCATCGCGCGCGGGGTGCAGAACAAGGTGCTCGAAGCGATGGCGATGGCGCGTCCAGTCGTCGTCTCCGCCGCGGCCGCGCAGGGAATCGCGGCCGCCGCGCACACCGAGTTCGCCGTGGCCGCTGAATCCCACGAGTTCGCGCTGCGGGTGCTCGAGCTGACGGATGCCGGGGCCGGCGCGACGATGGGCGAGGCGGCGCGCCGGCGCGTGGTCCGCGATTACAACTGGGACGCGCAGCTCGGGCGATTCGGCGAATTGCTCGACCGGATTCCCGCCGGGCCGATAACGCTTGCGGGCTGACGCCGATGCACGCCGAACCCCAGATCGAACTCAGACTCGCGCAGGCCGTGCGGCGCGAGCAATGGGTGACGTTCGGGCTCGTCGCCGCGTGCCTGCTCACCGTGCTGGCAGTGTTCCTGCCGACGCTCGTCGAGATGGTACGGATCTGGAGCCGATCGGAAACCTTCGCGCATTGCTGGCTCGTGTTGCCGGCTTTTCTGTATTTCGCGTGGAAGCGGCGCGCGCTGCTGGCGGCAACCGCGATCGAACCCTTCTGGCCGTCCGCCGTGCTGGCGGCGCTGGCCGGCTTCGTCTGGCTGCTGGGCGATCTGTCAAGCTCGCTCACCCCCGCATTCTTCGGCGTGATCGCCCTCGTGCCGCTCGCGGTCACGGGGCTGCTGGGGCTGCGCTGGGGGCGCATTCTGGCTTTCCCGCTTGCGTTCCTGTTCTTCGCGGTTCCGTTCGGCGAGATCTTCGTTCCGACGCTGGTCGAATGGACCGCCGGTTTCACGGTCGCCGCGCTGCGCGCCAGCGGCGTGCCGGTACTGCGTGAGGGACAGAACTTCGTTGTGCCCAGCGGCAGCTGGTCGGTCGTCGATGCGTGCAGCGGCATCCGCTACCTGCTGGCTTCGATGTTCGTCGGCGCGCTCTATGCGTGGCAGACGTATCGATCGCCGCTGCGCCGCGCGCTGTTCTTTGCGGCGTCGATCGTCGTGCCGGTCATCGCGAACTGGGTGCGCGCGTACCTGATCGTGATGCTGGGACACCTGACCAACAACAAGCTTGCCGGCGGTGTCGACCACCTCGTCTACGGCTGGATCTTCTTCGGCTTCGTCATGCTGGTGATGTTTGCAGTCGGCGCGCGCTGGCGCGAGGATCAGGGACCGTCGAGTGCAGCCCCGCAGCGGTCTGTGACCCCGGCTGCCGGCGTGCTGCTGTTCGCGAACTGGAAGCGGGTCGGCACCATGGCGGCCGTGCTGCTCGTCGCCGTCGCGATCTGGCCGATCGCCCGCTCGGCGCTGATGCAGCCGCAGGCGGAGCGCGCGATCGCGGCGGTGCCGATCGCCGCGTCGTCTGGCTGGGAGCCGGTGGCGGCGCCGATCGGCGGATGGCGCCCGCGGCTCGAAGGGGCCACCAGCGAGCAGGTCTTCGCCTTTCGCAAGGGCGATCGACAGATCGGACTGTTTCTGGGCCTCTTCCGCAATCAGCGGCAGGGGGCCGAACTGGTCAATTCGGTCAACTCGCTCGTGCCGGACGACAAGCTCTGGCTGCGGGTCGCGGAAGCGCCGCGGCGTGCGGACATCGCGGGGCGAGCAGTCACAGTCCACAGTGAACAGATCCGCGGCAGCGGCGGCACGATCGTCGCCTGGCAGTGGTACTGGCTCGACGGCATCGCCACGACCAGCGACGCGCAGGCCAAGTTCAGGCTGGCGCTGGATCGGCTCAGGCGCAGTGACGACACGTCGGCCTGGGTTTCTGCATATGTGATCGATCCGCCGAGTCCGCAGGCGGCCGATCGCGCGCTGGCGGAGTTCGTGCGCGACATGGGCAGCGCGCTCGACGCCGCGCTCAATCGGGTGGCGCTGCAATGACGCGCGTGCAGGGAGGCGCCTGAGCGTGTGCGGCCTCGTCGGCATTTTCGATACGCGCGCATCGCGGCCGATCGACCGGCGCGTGCTGGCACGCATGAACGAAGCGCAGCACCACCGTGGACCGGACGAGGCGGGTCTGCATCTGGCGCCGGGCATCGGACTCGGCCATCGCCGCCTGTCGATCATCGATCTGGCGACCGGACAGCAGCCGCTTTACAACGAGGACGGCACGGTCGCCATCGTGTTCAACGGCGAGATCTACAACTACGTCGAACTGATCCCCGAGCTGACGCGGCTCGGTCACGTGTTCCGTACGCGCAGCGACACGGAAGTCATCGTGCACGCGTGGGAGGCGTGGGGCGAAGACTGCGCACGGCGCCTGCGTGGAATGTTCGCCTTGGCGCTGTGGGATCAGAACCGGCAGACGCTGTTCCTCGCGCGCGACCGCCTCGGCGTCAAGCCGCTCTATTACGCGCTTCTGCCCGACGGCGCGTTCGTGTTCGGTTCCGAACTGAAGGCGCTGCTGGCTCACGGCGCGCTCGCGCGCGAGATCGATCCGTTCGCGGTCGAGGAGTACTTCGCGCTCGGCTACGTGCCCGAGCCGCGCACGATCTTTGCCGGCGCAAAGAAGCTTCCGCCCGCGTGCACGCTGACGGTGCGGCGCGGCAAGCCGCTGCCCGCGCCCCGACAGTACTGGGACGTAGCCTTCGGTGGCGGCGCCCCGATCGGCGCGGAGGAGGCGGCAGACCAACTGATTGAACGCCTGCGCGAGAGCGTCCGGCTGCGGCTGATCTCCGATGTGCCGCTCGGCGCGTTCCTCTCCGGCGGCGTCGATTCGAGCGCGGTCGTTGCGATGATGGCCGGGCTGTCGTCCGAGCCGGTCAACACCTGCTCGATCGCGTTTGCCGATCCCGCGTTCGACGAATCGCCGTACGCGCAGCAGGTGGCCGAGCGCTATCGCACGCGCCATCACGTCGATCGAGTCGAAAGCGAGGGCTTCGACCTGATCGACACCCTGGCGCGCGTGTATGACGAGCCGTACGCAGACAGCTCGGCGATCCCGACCTATCGCGTCTGCCAGCTCGCGCGCAGGCACGTGACGGTCGCGTTGTCCGGCGACGGCGGCGACGAGAGCTTCGGCGGCTATCGGCGCTATCTGTCACACCTTGGAGAAGAACGGCTGCGCAGCGCGCTGCCGCTGGCGGTCCGGCGGCCGCTGTTCGGGCTGCTCGGCCGTGTTTACCCGAAGGCCCACTGGGCGCCGCGACCGCTGCGGGCCAAGGCCACGTTCGAGGCGCTGGCGCGCGATTCGGTCGAGGCCTACTTCCACGAGATGTCCGTGGTGCGCGACGACCTGCGCCGGCACCTATTCTCCAGCGCGCTGCGCGCGCGATTGGACGGCTACAACGCGGTGGACGTTTTCCACCGGCACGCGGCCGCCGCGCAGGTCGATACGCCGCTCGCGCTGGTGCAGTACCTCGATCTGAAAACTTACCTCGTCGGCGACATCAACACCAAAGTCGACCGGGCCAGCATGGCGCACGCGCTCGAGGTGCGCGAGCCGCTGATGGATCACCCGCTGGTCGAATGGCTGGCCGGGCTGCCGGCGGATCTGAAGATCCGCGGCGGCGAAGGCAAGTGGCTGCTGAAGAAAGCGATGGAACCGCACCTGCCGCGCGAAATCATGTATCGGCGCAAGATGGGCTTCGCGGTCCCGCTCGCCCGCTGGCTGCGCGGACCGTTGCGCGAACGCCTTCGCGCCGCCGTGTCCGGCGAGACCCTTGCGGCGACCGGCTTCTTCAACCCCGCCACCCTGGTGCGGATGGTGGAGCAACACGAATCCGGCGCATTTGACCATAGCGCCGCGCTGTGGTCGGTGCTGATGTTCGAGGCCTTCCTGTGCAACGTCGCCGGCACGGAGTCGCGGCCGGCTCCGGCGGCATTGGCGCTCGCGATCTGATCATGCGCGTCCTGCACGTCTTCGATCACTCGATCCCGCTGCACAGCGGCTACACCTTCCGCAGCCGATCGATCCTGCGCGAGCAGCGCCGCCTCGGGTGGGAGACCTTCCACCTGACCAGTCCCAAGCACAGCGCGCCCGGCCGCGACGAGGAAGACGTCGATGGGCTGCATTTCTATCGCACCCGCTGGCAGCCGAGCGGCATCGCGGCGCTGCCGGTGCTGCGCGAGTTCGCACTGATGCGGGCGCTGGAGCGCCGCCTGCTTGAAGTCTGTGCGCGGGTGCAGCCCGATGTGCTGCACGCGCATTCGCCCGTGCTCAATGCGCTTCCCGCGCTGCGGGTCGGCCGGCGGCTCGGCGTCCCCGTGGTGTACGAGGTTCGTGCGTTCTGGGAGGACGCCGCGGTGGACCACGGCACCAGTCGTGAGGGCGATCTGCGCTATCGCGCCAGCCGTGCGCTGGAGACCTGGGCACTGCGCCGTGCGGATCAGGTGACGACGATCTGCGACGGCCTGCGCAACGAAATCGTCGCGCGCGGCGTGGCAGCCGATCGCGTCACGGTCATCCCGAATGCGGTCGACGTGGAGAAGTTCGCGGTGGGCGGTGCGGCCGATCCGGCGCTGTCGGCCGAACTGGGGCTGCAGGGCAAGCGCGTGCTCGGTTTCATCGGCTCTTTCTATGCGTACGAGGGGCTGGCGCTGCTGCTCGCGGCGTTGCCTGCGATCGCCGCGGAGGTGCCGAACGTGCGCGTGCTGCTGGTCGGGGGTGGCCCGCAGGACGCAGCGTTGAAGTCCGCGGCGAAGCAGCTCGGCGTCGAGCACCTGGTGGTGTTCCGCGGCCGCGTGCCGCACGAGCAGGTCGAGCGCTACTACGACCTGATCGACGTGCTCGTCTATCCGCGGCTGCCGATGCGATTGACCGAGATCGTCACGCCGCTGAAACCGCTCGAGGCGATGGCGCGGCGACGGCTGCTGGTCGCCTCCGACGTCGGAGGTCACAAGGAGCTGATTCACGACGGCCAGACGGGGCGGCTGTTCCAGGCCGGTTCGGCTGCAGCGCTGGCCGCGGCAGTGATCGAACTGCTCGGCGCGCCACAGAGCTGGGAGGCGCTGCGCGCCGCAGGCCGGCAATTTGTCGAACGCGAGCGCACGTGGGCTGCGAGCGTCGCGCGCTACGCGTCTGTGTACGCGGCCGTGCCGCGCGCGGAATCCGCCCTGGTGCGGAGCGCCTGATGGTGGCCTTGCCGGAGCGGGCGGCGCGGGTCAGCGTCGTGATGGCCGGCCCGCTGCCGCCGGCCATCGGCGGCATGACGACCGTGATCTGCGATCTTGCCGAATCGAAGCTGCGCGAATCCTTCGCGCTCGAACTGTTCGACACCGCCAAGCAGACGCGCGCCGGCCGTTCGTTGTGTGAAGCGATCGGCGCGCGCCTCGCGCTGTGGCGTCGCTGGTGGGCGCTGATGCGCAACCGCGGTGATCGCATCGCGCACATACACACCTGCAGCGGGCTGACGTACTTCCTCGACGGCGTGCTGGTGCTGCTCGCACGCGCTCGCGGCGCGCCAGTCGTGCTGCACATCCACGGCGGCCATTTCGATGTTTTTCTCGATCGGTTGAACCCCGTGCTGCGCTCGCTGGCCCGCGCGATCGCGCGGGCGGCAGCGCGTGTCATCGTTCTGTCGGAAGGCTGGCGCGAGCGCCTGAAGCCGCGGCTGCCCGGCGCGTGTCTGGTCGCGATCGAGAACGGCGTGCCGCTGCACGCACCGGCGCAACCGCGAACCGCATCGGGGCTGGAGACGGTCCTCTTCCTCGGCGCCGTGTGCCGTGCCAAGGGCGTCGAGGACTTGGTTCGTGCCGGGCGCAGCCTTCCGCGGTCGGCGCGTGTCGAGCTGGTCGGTCCGGAAACCGAGGCCGGCTTGATCGACGCGATGCGTTCGCTGATCGATGAGCTGGGATTGCAGGGGCAGATCGAATTCGTCGGCCCGGCCTACGGGGCGGACAAGGCGCAGCGGCTCGCGGGCGCCGCCGTTCTGGTGCTGCCTTCGCACGTCGAAGGATTGCCGGTCTCGATCCTCGAAGCAATGGCCGCCGGAGTTCCCGTCGTGGCGACCCGGGTCGGCGCGATCCCTTCGGTGATCGAGGACGAGGTGAGCGGCCTGCTGGTTGCACCCGGCGACATCGATGCGCTCGCCCGCGCACTGGAGCGCCTGCTGCGCGACGCGGAGCTGCGCGAGCGGCTGGCGCGTCGCGCGTTCGACGAGTGCCGGCAGCGCTTCAGCATCGATCGGGTGGCCGACCGCCTCGGCGCCTTGTACGCGGAACTGCGTGCGCCGTCTCGCGCCGGCGGTGTCGCGGTACAGGCGATCACGCCGATGCAGCGGCGCCCCTGAAACGGCTCAACGAAGAACAACGATTGCACATGAATCCGATTGCCGTGCTGAAAACCCCTTTCCGTTATCGGCCCTGGCGGGCACTGCCGCGCTCGCTGCTCGTTCGCGATCTGCTGTCGGCGGCTTCGTTTCCCCAGCGTGAAGACATCGACCATCTGCGCGCGGCGATCGACTGGCTGTGCGTTGCGCAGGACGTGCTGAACGGCCGGCCCGACGAGGGCGGCGTGTCGGCGGGATGGAACTTCGAGGACGACTGGCTGCCGGGCTACCCGGAGACGACGGGCTACATCATCGAAACGTTCATCGCCGCCGCGCCGGTGCTGCAGCAGCCGCAGCTCGTGGCGCGCGCGGCGCGCATGCTCGACTGGGAACTCGGGCTGCAGCAGGCCGACGGTGCGTTCCCCGGACACTTCGGCGAGACGGGCAGCAGGCCGGTCATCTTCAACACCGGCCAGATCATGCACGGCCTCGTGTCCGGCTATCTGGACCTGGGACGGACCGAATGTCTCGACGCGGCCGTGCGCGCCGGCCACTGGCTCGCGCGGCACCAGGACGATGATGGTTGCTGGCGCACGTACGAGCACCACGGCACGCCGCACGTCTACAACACGCGCGCGACCTGGGCGCTTGCGCGCGTCGCGGTGCTCGCCGGCGATCGCGGCCTCGAGCGGGCGGCGCGGCGAAACCTCGACTGGGCGCTGACGCAGCAGCGGCCGTCCGGGTGGTTCGCGTCCAATGCGTTCACGCCGGACCGCGACCCGTTTACGCACACGATCGCATATGCGATCCGCGGCCTCGCGGAGTCGGGTTTCGTTCTGCGCGAACCACGCTACGTGGAGGCCGCGCGCAGCGCCGCCTGCGCGGTGGCCAAGGTGCAGCGCGCCGATGGCTGGCTTGCCGGCACTTACGCGGACGGCTGGCGGCCGACCGCAACGTATGCGTGCGTCACGGGCGTGGCGCAGATGGCGCTGTGCTGGCAGCGGCTGGCGCTGGATGCCGGAGAGTCCGCGTTGCTCGACCACGCGGCGCGCGCGATCCAGTACGTCAAGACGACGCAGGATCTCGACCATCCCCATCCAATCGTACGCGGCGGCGTTCCGGGCTCGGCGCCCATCTGGGGCGCGTATTCGAGATTCGAGTTTCCGAACTGGGCGGCGAAGTTCTTCTCCGACGCGCTGCTGATGCGGCTCACCGGCGCCGCCGTGCCGCGGCTGGCGCTCGAACCGCGCCACTCGGCAAAGGAATGACCATGGCCGCCGCACTGCGCGTGATGATCCTGTGCGGACGTTCTCCGCGGCACCTATACGTTGCTAACCGGTTGGCGCGCGCGTGCGAGCCGGTGGCGATCGTGCACGAGGCCGGAACCCGACTGACACCGGCCAAGCTCGCGCGGCTGCTGCGGCCGGCGACGTTCGTGAATAAGGCCTCGCGCTGGTTGCGGGATCGCAAGCGCTATCGAGGCGGCGGGGAAGCGAAGTTCTTCTTCGGCGATCAGCCGCCGCGACTCGAACGCGCCGACCTCGCCTTCGCGGCGCCGCACATCAACCACGAATCGGTTGTCGCGCTCGCCGATCGCCTGCGCCCCGATGCGATCGCGGTGTTCGGCACCTCGCTGATCCGTCAGCCGCTGCTCAGCCGCGGGCGCCTCGGCATCCTGAATCTGCACGGCGGCCTGTCGCCCGAATATCGCGGCGCCGACTGCACGTTCTGGGCGCTGTACAACGGCGAACCGGACAAGGTTGGCTGTACGCTGCACTTCATCGATGCAGGCATCGACACCGGCAAGCTGATCGCGCACGTGTGCCCCGAGGTCAACGAGGGCGACGACGAACTGACGCTGTTCTGGCGCGCGGTGCGCGACAGCGCCGAGATCTACGCCGAGGCACTCGCGCGCCTGGCGCGCGGCGATAGGCTCGGCCGCCCGCAGCCGGGCAAGGGCCGGCTGTACCAGGTCAAGCAGCGCCTGGGCCGTCACGAGCGCGTGCTCGAGGAGAAGCTTGCCGCGGGGCTGCTGCGCGGCGTGCGCCTGCCGCCGCGCGTGACCTGGTTCGACCCCGTCGTGCCGGCGGCGTCGGCGCGCCCGGTCCAGCATGCGCAATGAACGCGCGTCACAATCCGGGTTTCGAGGAGCGATGGCGGCAGCGTTTCGAGCGCTACGGCGCGGTCAACGACGATGATGCCGGAATCGCCGGCTGGTCCCCCGCCGGACTGGCCGCGCGCTTTCGGCGCTTCGCGCAACTGTGGCGCGCGACCGACGCAGCAGCGGCGGGGCACGCGTGGCTTGACGCCGGCTGCGGCGCCGGCACTTACACGCGCTTTCTCGCTGCGCAACTACTGGACGTGACCGCGGTCGACTACTCGGCGCCGACCACGCGCAAGGCGCGCGACCGCTCGCCGCCCGACGTGCGCTGGGCGGTCGCGGACGTCACTCGCCTGCCGTTTCACGATGCCAGCTTCGACGGCGCGCTGTGCTTCGGCGTGATGCAGGCGCTCGAATCGCCTCAAGCCGCGTTGCGCGAACTGCGCCGCGTGCTGCGGCCCGGCGGCGTCCTCTGGGTCGACGCGTTAAATGGCGCGTGCGTGCCGTCGGCGCTCTCGGAATTCAGGCGCCGCCGTCGCGGCCAGCCGCGCCACCTGCGCTATGACTCGCCGCGTGCCTTCGGCGCGGCGCTGCGCGCAGCGGGCTACGATCGGTTCGAGATCTTCTGGGTTCCCATCATGCCGGCGCCGCTGCGTCCGCTGCAATCCGTCGTCGAGTCAGCGCCGCTGCGCGGCGTGCTGCGCCTCGTGCCACCGCTCGGTCTGATGACAAGTCACTCGTTCCTCGCCCGTGCGCGGGCGTCCGGGGCGACCGCATGACCTGCGGGAAGGCGTCGGGATGACACTGGCGACCACGATGCTGCGGCTCGGCGCCGCGATCGCGGCGCCCGGCGGAGCGCGCGCAAAGCTCGCCATCCTGATGTACCACCGCGTGCTGCCGCAGCCCGACGCGCTGACCGGCGAGATCGACGCGCACGCGTTCGACCGGCAGTTGGCCGCGCTGCGCGAATGCTTCAACGTGCTGCCGCTGGCTGAGTCCGTCGAGCGGCTGCGGCGCGGATCGCTGCCGCCGCGCGCGGTGGCGATCACGTTCGACGACGGCTACGCCGACAACGTCGAGGTTGCCTTGCCGGCACTGCAGCGGCATCGCCTGCACGCCACGTTCTTCATCGCCACCGGCTTTCTCGACGGCGGCCGCATGTTCAACGACACCGTGATCGAGGCCGTCCGGCGCATGCCGGGTCCGACGTTCGACGTTCCCGCGCTGGACCTGCGTCACATCGCCGTCGGCACCATGGACGAGAAACGGGCCGCGATCGGGCGCGTGCTCGAGTCGGTCAAGTACCTCGACATGCAGTCGCGCGAAGATGTTGCCGCGCAGATCGCCCGGATAGGCGGCCAGCCGCTGCCGGACGATCTGATGATGCGCACGGACCAGTTGCGCGCGCTGGCGGCGGCTGGCATGGAGATCGGCGGTCACACGGTCAACCATCCGATCCTGACTCGCATCGATGCCGATCGCGCGCGCCAGGAGATTCAGGCCAATCGTTCGGCACTCGAATCGCTGACCGGAAAGCCCGTGCGGCTCTTTGCCTATCCGAACGGAATTCCCGCGCAGGATTACTCGGCCGTGCATGTGGCGATCGTGCGCGAACTGGGATTCGTCGCGGCCGTGTCGACCTCATGGGGCGCCGCGACGCGAAATTGCGATGAGTTCCAGTTGCCGCGCTTCACGCCCTGGGATCGCGAACCGAATCGGTTCGTCGCGCGGCTGCTGCACAACCTCGTGGCGCGCAAGCCCATCGTGCTCGACGGCGTAGAGGCGCATGCCTGATCGGCTCGTGATCCTCGGCAGCACGATCACCGCGCTGGCGGTGGCGCGCGACGCGCATTCGCACGGGCTGCAGCCGGTCGTGGTCGACACCGGACCGGGGATCGCATTTCGCAGCCGGTGGGTGACGCCGTGCCTGCTGCCGTCGCACGCCGAAGATGATGCGATTCTTTCCGCGCTCGGCAAGGTCCGCGGCGGCCCGCTGGTGGCCACCGGCGATCCCTGGCTGCGATTCCTTCTGCGCCATCGCGCCGCGCTCGAAGCCACGTTCACGACCGTCCTGCATCCGGACAACGACAGGCTCGCAATCTGCCTCGACAAGCATCGCTTCGCGGACTGGTGCGCCGCGAACGACCTGTCCGCGCCGCGTGGGTGGCTGGCAGGTGTCCAGCCGCGCCCGGAGGGGTTGGCGCCGCCGTTCTTGATCCGCCCGGCCGCGACGCTGCACGGCCGGCCCGCGAGCGGGCTGCCGAAGGCGGTCGAAGCGCTGGATGAGGAGCAACTCGCCGCGTGGTTGGCGGATTTCGCGGCGGCGGGTTGCCCCGCGCTGGTCAGCGAATCGCTGCTCGGGCAGCCTCTGACGCAGTACTCGGTTCCGTTCGCGCGCAACCAGAGCGAATTGCTTTCGTTTGTCGCCCGCAAGGTGCGGCCCGCGCCGCGCCGTTGCGCCGTCGGCACGTGCGTCGAGCTTGCACCAGAGCCCGAAGTCGAGGCGCTCGCGCGCAAGGCGGCCGCTGCGCTCGACTACTTCGGCGTCGGCGAGGCCGAGGTGCTCCACTCGGATGCGACCGGCCGCAACCACCTGATCGAGATCAACGCGCGGCCGTGGCTGCAGTACGCGCTGGCGCCCGCATCTGGTCACGACTTCCTGGGCCTGTTGCTGGGCCGGCACATCGAACTCGGCCGGCAAGTGAAAACGGGCCGCCGCTGGATCGACCTGCGCGCGGATCTTTTCGGCGCGCTGTCGTCGTCGGTCGGCGCCGTGCGGCACGGCGAACTGGGACTCGGGGCATATCTCGCGTCGATCGCGCGCGCCAACGTCTTCGCGCGCTTCGACCCGCGCGATCCTGGGCCCGCGCTGTATCGCGAACCCGGGGGCGCCGATGCTGCCAGGGCGCGCGTGGCCGATGCATCGCACACGGCCGGGTAGGGTGGTCGCGAGGTCCCGATGACGTTGCGCAGCAAGGTCGTACGGGGCTCGGCATGGGTCGTGGCATTTCGCTGGGTCGCGCGCCTGCTCGGGCTGATCAACGTCGCGGTCATCGCGCGCATCCTGAGTCCCACGGACTTCGGCCTCGTGGCGATGGCGATGCTCGTGCTGAGCTTCATCGAGGCATGGCTGGCCTTCGGTCTCGAGAACGCGTGCGTGCAGCGCCGCGATCTCACGCGTGAGCACCTCGACACCGCATGGTCGATGCGGCTGATCCAGGGAACCGTGGTGACGCTGCTGATCGCGGCCGCCGCGCCGCTCGCCGCGCTGTATTTCCGCGAACCGCGCGTCACCGTGCTGATCCTGATTCTGTGCACCGGCATATTCATCGCAAGCCTCGGCAACATCGGTATCGTGCTGTTCCGGCGCGACATGGACTTTCAGTCGGAATTCAAGCTGCAGGTCGCGGCGAAGGTGCTCGCGTTCGTGATCGGCCTCGGTGCGGCGCTCTGGCTGCGCAATTACTGGGCGCTCGTGATCGGGATCCTGTCGGGCGTGATCGCGAACACGGTGCTCAGCTACGCGATGCATCCGTTCCGGCCGCGCTGGGACCTGTCGCGCTGGCGCGAACTGTGGAGCTTTTCCCAGTGGATGTTCGTGGTGAACATCGCGCAGTTCGCCGAATCGCGCGCGGACGAGGCGCTGATCGGCCGGCTCGGCTCGGCCGGCGACCTCGGCCTGTACGTCGTCGCGTCGGACCTGGGTCAGCTGCCGGTCAACGAGATCGCCGCTCCGGTGAACCGTGTGCTGTTTCCGGCCTACGCGGCCGTGCAGGACGATCCGGAGCGCCTGCGCGGCGCGTATCTGCGCACGCTCGAGGCCGTCGCGTCGGTCACGGTGCCGGCTGGCATCGGATTGGCGCTTGTCGCCGCGCCCGCGGTCG
The DNA here is from genome assembly GCA_029778535.1 of Pseudomonadota bacterium. GTDB lineage: Bacteria > Pseudomonadota > Gammaproteobacteria > Burkholderiales > Burkholderiaceae_F > JAKOQB01. Next base: position 301,179 of record JAKOQB010000005.1, read on the forward strand.
CGGTCGTACTCGGCGCCAAGTGGCTGCCCGCGACCGGCATCCTGGCGCTGATCGCGCTGTTCGCCGTCTGCCGTAGTCTGGCGACGATCTGCACCAGTCTGCAGCTTGCGCTCGGGCGACCGCAGACGGCGGCCATGCTGTCGTGGCTGGGGCTGGCGCTGTTTCTGGTGCTGGCGATTCCGCTGGGTCTGAAGGAGGGTGCGCTGGGCGTGGCGACGGCGAAGCTGGGGGCCGGACTGATCGCCACGCTCGCGAGCTTCGCGACGGTAATCAGGCAGAGTCCGGTCACCGCGGTGGACATCGCCCGCTCGCTGTTGCGCCCGGTTGGCGCCGCCGCGCTGATGGCGCTCGTGGTTTGGAACCTCCCGGACCTTCGGGACTGGGGGCCGGCGGCCGAACTGGTGCTCAAGGTGGCGGCGGGAGCGATCGTCTATGGCACATCGACCCTCGCGCTGTGGATCGCGATGGGACGTCCCGACGGTCCCGAAACGATCGCGCTCGGCATCGCGAGGAGGATCGCGAGCATTCCTGGCTGAACTGGCTGAACGAGTTCGGCGAACGGCCGGTCGCGCCGGCCTCTCCACGCCGTATTTGCGCGAGCCATGCCGGATTGCTGGCGCGAGCGCGTCCATCGCTGTCATCTCCATGATATTTTGATTTCGCGCTCTATCGGCCAAACGCGCCGCCGCGACCGCGGCGGCGTGAAGAAAAACCGACCGTCACGAAATGCTCGACGCACGATCCCGAGAGCTCCTGCTGTTCGCCATCTTTACGCTGTCCGGCGCGGCCGCGCTCGTCTACCAGGTGTGCTGGCAGCGCCTGCTGTTCGGCGCGTTCGGTGTCGACGTCGAATCGATCACGATCATCGTGTCGACCTTCATGCTCGGCCTCGGCTGCGGCGCGCTGATCGGCGGCAAGCTCGCCGACCGGTATGACGATCAGATCATCAACCTGTTCGTCGCAGCGGAGCTGGCGATCGGATCGTTCGGACTCGCCAGCCCGTGGCTGATTTCCGCGCTCGGATCCGAGTTCGTCCGCTCTTCGCTCGCGACGATTTCCGTCGCCAACTTTTTGCTGCTGCTGATTCCGACGACGTGCATGGGCGCAACCCTGCCGATGCTGGTCGCCTACTGCGTTCGCAGTTCGGGCAATGTCGGCGTGTCCGTCGGCGCGCTGTACGAGGCCAACACGCTGGGCGCCGCCGCAGGGGCGCTGGTTTCAGGCCTCGTGCTCTTCGTCGTATTGCCCCTCGATCGCGTCATCTACCTCGCCGCGCTTGCCAATTTCACGGTGGCCGCGCTGGCGTTCTTCGTTGTTCGGCAGCGACGGGAAGCGGCAGCGTGATCTGGTTTCCGCGCTTTCTTTCGTTCTCGACCGGCTTCCTGAGCCTGAGCCAGGAGATCCTGTGGATTCGGCTCGCGAGCTTCGCGTACAAGGGCGTGCCGCACGTCTTCGCGTTCACGCTCGGCATGTACCTGCTCGGCATCATGCTGGGCGCCGCCGTCGGCAAGCTGTATTGCCGGCGCGATGGAGATCTGGTCGCCATTTCGGGCTGGATCCTCGCACTGGCTGCCGTGGCCGACGCGGTCCTGCCGTGGCTGTTCGTGCTGTCGCTGCGTGGCGGCTGGTTGGCGGGGCTGGTCGTGCTGTCGGTCGCGCTCGTCGCGACGGCGGCGTTCAAGAGCGCCGTGTTCCCGATCGCGCATCACCTCGGGTCCTCGCGCCGGCGCGGCGAGGTCGGCTCGTCGGTATCGAAGGTCTACTTCTCAAATATCATCGGATCCACGCTCGGTCCCTTGGTCACGGGTTTCGTTCTGCTCGACATCGTCTCTCTGCAGCAGAGCCTCGCCCTGATGGTTGCGGGGACGCTCCTCGTGTCGATGAGCTGCTTTCTCGTCGTCGGCGCGCGCCGGGCCGCGCTGGCCGCGGCGGCGGCGCTCGCGCTCATCGTGGCAGTGCTGCCGATCGCACCCGGGCAACTCGTCACGCAGGCCGCTCTGGCCACGAGCCGGTACCGTGGCCCGATCACCGCGCTGATCGAGAACCGGCATGGGATCATTCATCTGCAGGCCAGGGAGGGTTCGGATACGGAAACCGTTTTCGGCGGCAATGCCTATGACGGCACGTTCAACACCGATCCGATCGTCGATGACAACCTGATCACGCGGATGTACGTGTCAATCGCGCTTCACCCGGGGCCGAAGCGGGCCCTGATGATCGGCCTCAGTGGCGGCGCCTGGACGCGCGCGCTGCTGGCGGTTCCGGGGCTCGAGCGCGTGGACGTGGTGGAGATCAATTCGGGTTATCTGAAGCTGCTCGACGAGCGGCCGCGGTTGCCGGAGTTGCTGAACGATGCGCGCGTCGTGATTCACGTCGACGACGGGCGGCGCTGGCTGAAGCGCCACCCGGACGAACGATTCGACCTGATCATCATGAACACGACGTTCCACTGGCGTGCTTACGCGAGCCTGCTGCTGGGGGAGGATTTCGTCCGGCTGGCCCGCTCGCATCTGAACGTCGGCGGGATCTTCGCGTTCAACGGAACCGGCTCGGCCGACGCGTTCAAGACGGCCGCGAGCGTCTTCCCGCATGTGTTCCGGCACCGGTCATTCGTGATCGCGAGCGACGCGGATCTGGCAGCCCAGCAGCCATACCTTCGCGAGCGACTCGCCGGTTTCAACTGGTCGGGCATGCCGTTGTTCCGCACGGGAGATCAGAAGGTCGAAAGCAAGCTGGACTCGATGATTGCGGAGCTGGCCCGCTTCGACGAGGACGAGATGTCGCGACAGGTCGCGCGTCCGCTGCGTGTCATTACAGAGAAGAACATGATCTCGGAGTATCGCTACGGCGCGTACTATCAGGGGCTGTTTGCCAGAGGATGGCCGTAGCATGTCCCGGCCGGGACCGATGATCTTGCATCTTCGGGCACCGATGAGTCGTTCCGGCCTCTGATAAGGATCGCCGGCCCTTGGAGGGAGGTGCCAAAGTTGACCGCGGCCGCACGTCCGATTCATGAGCCTGACGGCAAGCGTGCACGGGCGGCAAGGTGGCTGCGCCGGCTGCATGTCGGGGCGGCCACTGCGGGTGCCGCTGCGATTCTGGCGATCACATTCCTCGAAGGCGGACCTTGGCAAACACGGAGCTTCACGGCCGCCGCTTACGGGTACCTGTTCGCGGCGCTTTGCCTGCTGACCGGGCGGTGGTACTTCTCGGCCATTGCAGCCGCCGCTATGCCGGTCCTGGTGTTCGTCATTTCGAGGATCAAACATCAGCTACTCGGAGAGCCGCTTCTCTTTTTCGACCTCGTCTACCTCATGCGCTCCAACTTTCTCGAACTGATGCGCAACGATCTGCGCATCGGAGCGGCGGTGGTGGCAGCGGCGGTCGTGCTGATCGCGTGTTTCGCCGTGTCCTGGCGCCTCGACCGGCGCCGCAGTCGCAGCATTCGCGTCGTCGGGCCGATCGTTGTCGCGTCGTCCGGGCTCGTGCTGATCAGCTATCCCCAGCTTCAGCGGTTCGACGAGATGGATCTGATTTCGTGGAACCACCGGGTTGCCACGTTTGCACTTTCGGCCACGCGAACCGGAAGCCGGCTCGAACCTCGACCCGCAGGTCTTCAGCATGTGCCGGTGCCGCACGACGTCACCGGCAGTGTCAATCCAAATTCGTTCCCGGACATCATCATCGTGCTGGAAGAATCGACGTTCGATTTCCGCGAACTCGCTACCGCCGCAGTCGCCCGCCAGCCCTGGATTACCGAATTCTTCGAGCCGAACGGAGGCAAGCACGGCCGTTTGCGTGTCCATACGTTCGGCGGACAGACCTGGCTGGCCGAGTTCGCGCTCTTGACCGCGATTCCCCACACGGCGTTTGGTCCCAACGGCAATTACGCGCCATATCAACTCGAGGGACGGATCAAGGCCAGCGTTCCGCGGTACCTGCACCAGTTCGGCTACCGGACGATGGCGGTCTATCCCACCCGCGGGTCGTTCGTGAACGGCCGTCGCTTCTATCGCAGCATCGGCTTCGATGACTTTGTGGACCCATCGGATCTCGCGCCGCCGCGCAGTTGGGACTGGCGCACGACTGATGACGAGATACTGAGCGCGGCGCTCGATGTGCTGGCGACGAGAAGAACGGGAGACACCGGGCCGGGCTTCTTGATCGTGCTCACCATCAATCAGCACGGCCCGCATCCGCGCACTCCAGCGGGCGAGGCGCTGGCCGACGCGTTCAATCCCGGGCGGGTTCCGTCGGAATCAGCGGCGGCCTTCGGCGAATATTTCTCGCGGTTCCAGCACAGCGCGACAGCGTTGAGTTCGCTGGTCACCGCGTATCGAGCCGGATTTCCGGGGCGACCGGCGCTGATTCTTCACTTCGGGGATCACCATCCGTCCCTGTCGAAGGAGACGCTTCCGCAAAGCGAGCTGGACACCGTCGTCCCGAAAGCGTTGATGCAGACCTACTACGCGATGATTCCCATCAACTTCGAACTCAAGCCATCGCCGCTGGATGCATTGCCGGAACTGGATATCGCGATGCTTCCGGCGCACCTCCTGGCAAGCGCTGGCCTGCCGCTGGACGATGTCTGGACGTTGCGAACGAAGCTGGCTGCGCAGTGCCAAGGGCTTTACGCAGACTGCACGAGTCCGACCAAGACCGAACTGCACGGCCTGCTGCTGAGCCGCGGGCTGGTGCTCGATTAGGTCGTCGCGCGCGACGACGAGAAACGCAGAATAGAATCGGCTTCAGCCAAGCCCGATACGCACGATGCGCCTGCCCGCATTGTCCGGCGGGTAGTGCAAGCCGTTTGCCTGCACGAATGTCCGCGCATCCTGCGCCCAGTTGCTCACACGCAAGCTGCCGATCAACCAGATCTCGTTTCGCGATTCAACGGCCACCATCGTGCCCAACGAGTTCGGCCAGTCGTGATCGGTCGGCGGACTATGCGTCGACCAGACGCCTGTCGCAGGGTCGTACAACGTGATCCATGGGTCGGTCCCGATCTTCAGCCAGCCGTCGGGCCCGCACGCCAGTTTTCCATTCAGCGAGCGCATTTGCCGCCCCTGCCCCGGCGTCAGCGGATCGATCGGATACGAGTCGGAGAGCGGCCCGTCCCAGGCGCGAAGCCACCAGTTCTGCTGCGCAGGGTACGGAATCCACTTTGTCGCCAGCGTGTCGATATTGATGGCAATGATCGCGGAGTAGAGAAATGTGTCGCCGGTCGACGTATTGCCCCGGTAATTTGGCGTCACTCCGGAGTAACTGGCGAGCATCGGGAAATAGAACCAGCGCCCGACGATTGCGCACGAGCCCTTGTTCCATGCGTCGTTGGCGCCGGTCGCTCCACTCGGAACTCCCATGTCCCTCCAAAGGATCGAAGTGGAGAGCTTGGTCCAGGAGTGCTTGCCGTTGCTGGGGACACATGAAAACTTCAGCAACTGCAGATTGAACTTCTTAGCGGTGTTGTCGACGGTCGTGGCTACGACGTAGATCGCATCGGTGACCGGATCGTAGGCAGAGTCATTCGGCCGGCCGTATCCCTTCGCGTCGATCGAGCCTGACACCGGAACGTCGATCTCGAGCCGATCCTGATTCGGCAGGCTCCATCCGTTGCCGTAACGGATGCCGTTGGTGTGAAGTCCAGGCAGCTTCCACTTGAACATTGCCGGGTACCCGGGATACTGCCCTGCGGACTCACCCTTGTAGGTGGTCGTGTAACCGACCGTGCAGGGCCCCATCCAGAAGTCGCCGCGCTTGTCGACAACCCAGCCCAGCGCGTCCGGCGAGTACGGTCCGCGCTCGGGCAGCGAACCGCCACCCGGATTGCCGGGACCGAAGTATCCGGTCGTCCCGTTCCACGGGTAGTTGTGATAGGCGTTCTGGGCGAGTTCCCATTCGATTACGCCGGAGGAGATCGCCGCAGCGCTGATCTCCGCCCTCCACAAGTCCTGGCGACCGTCGTACCCATAGGGGTCGTCCGCAGGATTGGGAGGAAAGCCAGACACTCCGGCTCCGAACGGCCAGCCCTGAAAGTCACCGCTGGCGTGGTACAGGTAACCGTTGTACTCAACGATGCGCTGGTGCTTGATGTTGACCCAGTAGTTGGCGCCGGCGCCGAGCCCGTACAGCGACGGGTTCTTGATTTGCGTGTTCAAGTAGGCGACGCCCGACAGGACCGGACCCGGCGGCGGTGCCGGTGCGGGTGCCGGTGCTGGACTCGGTGCCGGCGCAGGTGCCGGTGCGGGTGCAGGTGCCGGTGCGGGTGCCGGTGCGGGTGCAGGTGCCGGTGCGGGCGCGGGGGACGGCGCAGGCGCGGGTGCTGGCGCAGGTGAGGGCGCGGGCGCAGGCCCCGGGGCCGGTGGGGGCGCCGTTGGCGGCAGTACTTCGCTCGTTCCTGCGCTGCCGCCGCAGCCGATCAGCCCAACACTGCCCGCGCCGACGAGCGCGCTACGCAGAAATCTTCTTCGATCCATTGCTTGTGTCTTCCCCACTTCTTCAGCTTGCCGAGCGCGAGAGTTTGATGGCCCGGAATCGACGGTACATCCTTTCGGTGTTGGTGCCGCCGTAGTCGTAGCCCCAACTGTGGTTCATGCCGGGGCGCCACAAGAACTTGCGCAGCGTTTGCCCCGAGCTCGTGTCGACGAAATCGCCGAGGCAGCCGCGGGGCAGTAATCCGTTCGTGGGCGCGGGCGCGAACTCGTCGCGGTAAGCCTGCGGCGTCACGTCGGCCCAGGAGAAATTGACCAGATCAAAGGCGAAGATGCCGGCATCGGACACGCACAGCAGGGCATTGACGTATGGGTCATAGCGCAGCAGGCCCATCGTGAAGGCGCCCGGCGCGTCCTGCAGCCGTTCGATGTTCAGCGGCGCGTTGGTCGTCGAGAGGTGCGGCGTAATCCGCATGCGGAAGAAGTGCCGCGTCGGGTTCGAGGTCAGCGTCTCGCCACCGCCAACCCAGTAGACGTAGTCACCGGCAAAGCAGCAGCCGTCGCGCCCGCTGAGCTTGTGCGCCGGGACGCCCCCCACGGTGGCCGGCAGGCTGCGATCGTAGATCGCATACGGTTGCGCGTAGCTGCCGAGTCCAGTTGAGGGGACGACGATCCACATTTTCTGCCGTGCCGTGTTGTCCCCGCCCAGTCCGCCCGCGATGCACACGCCGCAATCAAACTTGGAGCTCCACGCCTGGTGCGCGTTGTACGTCGCTTCGTATCCGTACACGTCGACCGAGCCGATCGGGGCGAACAGATCGCCGCTGCCGCTGCCGACCACCTTCTTGCCGTTTCTCTGCAGATTGCCGATCGCCCACTTGCCGGTCGCGCGGTTGTACTGGCCGCGCGCCGGAATGACGAGAGAGTCGAGACGCGGGACGTAGAAGTAATGCAAGTTGTCGTACTGCGACTGGTCGATCGTGCCGTTGTTGTTCGGGTAGACGTACGCCTGCGTACGCGCCACTGGATCGAACTCGCGTACGCCGTTGTCGCCGTTGGGGTTGTGATCGGCCGTACCCCACTCGATCAATTTGCCGTCCTTCGTGGTAAACGACGACTGCCAGTACATCTGCAACGGCGCGTCGGACCGCCCGCTGCCGACGTTGCTCTCATACGTGCCGAGATAGACCTGTGCCGGTCCGGATGGCGGTGGTGCCGGAGCTGGCGCGGGTGCAGGCGCTGGCGCGGGAGCCGGCGTGGGCGCTGGTGCTGGCGCGGGTGCCGGTGTCGGCGCGGGAGCTGGCGCGGGTACCGGGGCGGGCGCCGGTGCGGGAGCAGGCGCAGGACCGGGAGCAGGAGCAGGAGCAGGCGCGGGCGCCGGAGCAGGCGCGGGTGCCGGAGCAGGCGCGGGTGCCGGAGCAGGCGCGGGCGCCGGAGCAGGCGCCGGCGAAGGGGACTGCACCGACGGACCGGAAACCGTGGTTTCCGGTTCCCCTGCGGAGCCTCCACAGGCCGGCAACGCGCCGGTCCCGGTGGCCAGGGTTGCGAGCAAGAAGCGCCTACGATGCATGATGATCACCTGAAGAATTCTGTGAAATGCGGTGGGAGCCGATCCGTGTTTCTTGACGAATCCGGAACCGCAGCCGAGTCAGCGAGGGGCTACAAGGCTCGCGCGCGCTTTCGCGACGCCCGCGGTCGCACTGGTTCGCTGACGGTGGTGCGGACCCGTGACCGGCTCCGAGTGGGACGCGCCGAATTATCCGCGAACGCGTCATCGTTTTCCTCCCGGCTACTGACTAATCCGAAGGACTTCCGACTTCCGGCGAAGCGAACGGAAGTATGCGCGCTCTTCAGGAAGTGTGAATCGATTCGCTCGCTCGCGGCGGTCGAGTCAATCCCTGGCCGCGCAGCCAGTCGTTGCGGATGATGAGAAGCTTTCCGTTTTGCGTCAGTTGCGGCTTGTCGCGCACGATCGTCCACTCGATTTCATCGGCGATCTTGTTGCGCAGATAGTCGAGGACTTCGCACTCGCCGAGCGCGAAAGAATCGTCGGTGTCGAGCCGCGCCGTTACGGTGTTCGCACCGGTCTGAATGAACTGGTACTGACGCAGGCCGTCGAGCCAGCGCATCACCAGCGTGAGCCCCGGCATCGCGATCCGCCGACCGCTCGGCAGATAGATCACGTCTCCGGTGCGGCCGTCGACCGGGCCGATGCGCGGCCAGCCGATGCCCGATGGCGCGGGGTCGAAGCTGCGCCAATGCACATCGTCGCCGGTTTCGTAGCGCACGAACGGCGTGGCGAGGTTGGACAGGCTCGTCGCCAGCGCGCGACCGGGTCGGTTCAGTTCATCGATCTGCCGGTTGTTCTCGTCGACGATCTCGAGCAGGCCGCGATGAAAGAACACGTGCAGCCCGTCGCGCTCCGGACCATCGGCCGCGAGTAGGCCGCCGTCGTTCAGTCCCCACTGATCGTGCACCGGAACTCCGCCGAACGCCTTGGAGATCTCGGCGCGAACCTCGGGGCGCATCACCTCCGCCGTGCACACGACGCCGCGCAGCCTGGGCGGCTTTGCACCGAGTCCGCTGAGCAGTTCGCCGAGTTCGCGGATCGCATTCGGATACCCGTAGATGAAACGGATGCGGCTGAAGTGGGGCGAGGCGGCAAGTTCGCGCGCGCGCTCTTCGGTCAGGTTCGATCCGCTGCTTACCCAGCGATTCATGATCCGATCGCGCCAGTTGCGCTTGTCTCCCAGACCCACGCCGATCGACTCGCCGCCGACCACGAGAAACGGATCGCCCGGATTGAATCCGGCCCAGTGCCAGGCGAGATACATCTGGCCCCAGCACATCTCCTCGTCGAACTTGGTCATCCGGAACAGCGTCGGGCGGCCCGTGCTGCCGCCGCTTCGCGCCGGCGTGCTTTGCACCGCCGGATCCGTGGTCGTCAGATCCGCCAAGCGCGTACGCAGCTGTTCCTTGGTCAGCACCGGGAGTCGCTGCAGGTCGGAGACCGTGCGGATTTCTTCCGGCGCGCCGATCGAACCCGACCAGTGCGCGCGGTAGAACGGCACGTGTTTCCAGCAGTACGCGACGACCTCGCGCACCTTCTCGTCCTGGTACGCGCGGATCTGCTCCGCCCGCCACGAGGAACGCGAATTGACGAGCCGCAGCAGCTTGAGCCGCTCCGGAACGGCGGCTTCCATCAGCAACCGATGGACGAACGCAGCAGGCATGTCGACCTCACGAAGTAGGGATACGAACCGCGCCCGCGCCCGTGCGCGCATCGCTGCCGGTGGTTGCCCTGGCGGCACGATCGAGCCGGACGATGTCCTCGAACCGCTCGCGCTCGCGCGCCACGCGGACATCGCCGTCGCCGACGATCACGGCGGCCGGTCGCGGGTTGGAGAAGTTCATCTGGTTGGGAACGAAATACGCGCCGGCATCCATTACGGCAACGATGTCGCCCGCCGCAATCCGCGGAAATGGCTTCTGTACAAACAGCACGTCGCCGGGATGGCACAGTGGCCCATAGAAGTTCACCGTGTCGGCAAGCGGCTCGTTCATTCGCGATGCGGGCAGGAACTCGTGGTACTCGTAGCCGGTCGGCAGCGCGTAGTTCTTGCCGCCGTTCAGGATCACACGCGTGACGCCGTCGCGGCCGCGCTTGACCGCCAGGACTTCGAGCAGGAGCGACTGCGCGCTGCTGGACAGCGCGCGCCCCGGCTCGAACGCGATCGTCGGCAGACGATTCTCCGGGTAGAACTCGCGCATCAGCGTCGAGATGCCGCGCGCGTAATCGTCGATGCGCGGCGTCGCGTCTGCTTCCACCGGTCCGACCGGCAGATTGTTCTGGATCAGCCGCGAGTCCCACTGATCGAACGGTTGCACGGTCGGCACGCCGAAGCCGCCGCCGAAATCGAAGTACTCGAGATCGATTCCGGTGGCGTCGCGCAGTTCGCGCGCGAACTCGAGCATCTCGCGGATCGCCTGCAGGTAGGTCGGCACGTGCTTGATGCCGGTGCCCAGGTGCACGTGCAGACCGACCGGTAGGAGTTGCGGCAGGCGCCGGATGCGGTCGAACGCCTCGCGTGCCTCGCCGGTGCGTAGCCGCAGGCCGAACTGCGCCTGCCAGCCCACGGAGGTCACGACGCGCACGCCGATACGCTGCGTGGCGCCATGCCTGGCAACCGTCGTAGCGAGCAGATCGATCTCATCGAGCCCATCGACGTTGATGAGCTTGACCCGGCGCGCGACGGCGAGGTCGAGCGCGGCGGCGGTCTTCGCCGGACCGTTGAAGATGATCCGTTCGGGCGGGACGCCGAGCTCCAGCGCCAGCCACAGCTCGAAATGGGAAATCACTTCGGCTAGCGCGCCGCAATCGTGCAGCACGCGGATCGAGTCCGGCAGCGGATTGGTCTTGTATGAATAGCCGAGTTCGACGTTCGGATACTGCCGACGAAACCCGTCGAGAAATGCCGCGTAGTCCTTGCGCAGCCTTCGTTCGTCGACCACGTAAAGCGGCGTGCCGAAGCGCCGCGCCAGCTCGACGACATCGCAGCTGCCGACGATCAGATGCCCCTCGGGGGAAACGGTCGCGTCCCACGACGCCGGCGGCAGTCCGCGTTCCTGTCCGAGCACACGGCGGCGCGCGTCATTGCGCGCGGCGACATGGCTCAGCACGCGCTGCTTCAGCCAGTGACGGGGACTGAACACGGGCTCAGGCCCCTCTCGTTGCCACGCCCGGTGAGTCGTGATGCCGTTGCAGCCACAGTTCCAGCATCATGAGCACCCAGGCGATGGTGCCGTAGTAGTTGGGATGCGCAGGCATCAACTCCTGCCGCAGCTCGTCGATGAACTGCGGTCGTATCCAGCCACGGTGCTTCAGGCTGCCCAGCGCGTCAAATGTCAGATCACGCAGGCCTGCGTGTCGAATCGTCCACTCGCCAAACGGCAGGCCGAAGCCGTGCTTCTTCTTGCGGATGATCTCGTCCGGAAGAAACCCGCGCAAGGCTTCCTTGAAGAAAAAACGCAACTGCGTACCCTTCAGCTTGTAGGCCGGCGGAAGACCGAGCGAGAAGTCGACCACGCGCGGATCGAGCATCGGAAAAACGACCGGCAGCCCGGCCAGTTCGCAGCTCTGCATCACCTTCGGCAGGTCGTTGTCCGCCAGCGTGGTCTTGAAATCAAGCGCCAGCATCCGGTTGATCAGGCTGCGCGCGCTTGGATTGAAGTAAGCCTCTTCGTTCAACCTGAGTGGTTCGGTCGTGTCGACCTGTGACAAGAAATCGCCCGTCAGAATGCGGTCCGCGCCGAGCCGCGTCAGCAGGTTGTAGGACTCGAGCCGCTGCGGCATCGGCACCGAAGCCTGCTCCACATAGCTGACGACCTTGGAAATGATGGGCAGGCGCCCGGCACGCCCCAGCGCCGTGCAAGCCGGTTCGAGCGCGTGTTCGCGGATCCCCGCGGGAATCCTTTCGTAGAGCGAAAAAACATACTGCTTGGCATAGCGCGCATTGCCGCCGAAAAGTTCGTCACCGCCGTCACCGCCGAGTAGCCGCTCCACGCCGTTGTCGCGCGCAAGTCGGGCGCAGAAATAGGTCGGCAGCGCCGACGAATTTCCGAACGGCTGTGAATGACCCGAGGCCAGTCTTGGCACCGCATCGACGATGTCCTGCTGCGTCACGTAGTACTCGTGGTGCTCGGTGCCGAAGTGTCGCGATGCCAGGCGCGCGTACTCCATTTCGTCGAACCCTGCCGCGTCGAAGCCGATCGAAAACGTGCGCGCCGGTCGGCCGCCGAGCTGCGTCATCAGTCCCGCAATGGTCGAACTGTCCGTGCCTCCGCTGAGGAAGGCGCCGCAACTTGCGCCGGACATCGCGTCGCCGACGCTCGCGCGCAGCACGTCGATGAATCGCTCTCGAAGCGAGCCGAAATCCCCGCCGTGCGGTTCGTCGAAGCGTGCCTGCCAGTAGCGGCGAATCGTCGTGCGTCCCTGATCGAATTCGATGCACTCGCCCGGCATCAGGCGGCGCGGACCTTCCACGATTGCCCGCGGCGCCGGAATTACATGGCAGAAAAGGTAGTCGAAGATGGCCTGTGGCGACAGGCGGATCGGCATCCCGGCAAGCGCTGGAAGGTCGGTCGGCGAGGAACCAAAGGCCAGACCGCCCTCGTACGTCAATGCGAAAATCGGTTCCATGCCCATCCGATCCGTCGCAATGAGGCCTCGCCGGCGTTCGGCGTCGAAGATCGCGAGGGCGAACGGGCCGGTCAGCTCGTCGAGAACGTCCGCGCCGACCGACGCGAACTTCGCCATGATGGCCCGCGACAGATCCCCGCTTGCCGCGGGCGACGTCGCATTCAGTTTCGGCCGTCCGATCCAGGCGACCGACACGGGGCCCGACGCCGCCGCGGCGCCTTCACCGTTGCCGCTCGTTCCCGCGGCGAACCCGTCGCCGGTGACACAGGTCGGAACCGCCGTGACCGTCGCGTATCGGGCGGCCAGGTGGCGGATTTCTACTTCAACGGTGTTGGGCCGTCGTGCGTTGGGTGAGCCCAGCAGTCCCAGTAATCGTGCCACTCAGATCCCAGCGATTCCGGTTGCCGCCGTCCGTGATCACGCATTTCTGAACGGCGCCTTGGCGGTAGGAGAGACTGCGGACGTTGGTCGTGTCCCTCGGGGCCGGTATTCTAAGTGCAGAGTGCGGCCGCGGCCCATCCGACGTCTGTAGGCCGTTTCGGGGAACGCCATTCACTAGCATGTGGACATATGCGAGTTCTTGCTGAAGACGGGCTGCGGGTCTACCGTGGCCTGGCTGCGATTGCACTGCTCGCCGGCGCCGGCGCGGCCATTGCCGAATGCCCCGACGCGTATCCGTTCTCGGGCCAGGTCGACTACTTCGATCCGCAGCAGCAGGCGAAGATTCGCGGCATCGAATCGAACCACCTCAACTCGAACGTCGAGAATCTGATCCGCGGACAGTCGACGACGATCTCCGGCGACCTGCGGTTCATCCTGAACATCATCCCGAATCACCATCGTGCGCTGAACGCGCTGGCGCGGCTGGCGTTGCGCGAGCACAAGGACAAGCTGCCGGAAACGGCCCCGTATACGGTCGAGTGCTGGCTGCATCGGGCGACGGTCTTCAACCCAAAGGACGCGCGGGCGCGTCTCATCTACGGCGTCTACTTGTCCAAGATCGGACGGAAGCGCGAGGCGCTCGCACAACTCGAGCAGGCCAACGCGCTCGATCCCGACGACGCCAACATCAGCTATGACCTCGGCCTGATGTACTTCGATGCGGGGGACTACGCACGCTCGCTGCAGGCGGCCAAGCGCGCGTACGCAGAGGGATTCCCATTGCAGGGGCTTCGGAACAAGCTCGAGCAGGCGGGTCAGTGGCGTGACTGACGGCGCGCGAATCCGGCCAGGCTCGCCCACGGCACCGCTCGGCCCGCTGGCGTATTCCTCGTGGTTCGGCGATCTCGGCGGCGGCGAGCTGCGCATGCTCGACCATCTGCGCGCGACCGCGTTCGGCACCGGAGCGACTAAGGTACTGCTGAACCAGTCGGGGCGGCTCGAGGAGGAACTGCGCGACCTCGGCATCCGATCTCAAGTGATCCGCTGGCATGGCGGCTCGAATTTCCTCGCGCGGCAGTTGCACTGGTATGTCGCCTGGGCGAGGACATGGTTCGCCCTGAGCCGGCTCGAGCCGAGCGTCACGGTCTGCAACACGTTCTTTGACCTCGAGACGACGGGGCGGGTGGCGGCGCAATTGCGACTGCCGCTGATCTGGCGCGCGCGGGCCGATACATTTCCGAATGCGCACACATGGCGCGCAGGGCGACTGGAGGAGCTGGTCGGATTTCTCAATCACCGCGTCGAGCGAATCCTGGCGACGACCGAGTACGAGGCGCGCATGATGGTCGATGCCGGCGTCAGCGACGCGAAGGTCTTCGTCGTGCGCAACGGCGTGGACCTGAAGCGCTATGACGACGAGCGAGCCGGGCGCAAGCTGCGGGCGCAGCTCGGCCTCGGCGACGCGGATTTCGTCGTCGGCTACGTGGCGCGCATGGTGCCGCAGAAGGGATACGAGACGTTCATCGACGCGCTTGCGACTCTGAAGCGCGACGGCGTCCGCATGCGCGCCATCGTTGCCGGCGACACCACGCTGCTCGAGGATTCGCCGGACGCGTACAAGCGCGCGCTCCTCGAGCGCGTGCGCCGCAACGGCCTGGAGAACAACATCTCCTTTCTCGGCTTTCGCGACGACGTGAATGCCGTGATGAAGGCGAGCGACGTCTTCGTTCTCGCGTCCCTGAAGGAGCCGTTCGGAACGACTGCCATCGAGGCGATGGCGGCCGGCCGTCCGGTGGTCGCGAGCGATCTGCCCGGGCCGCGCGAAAGCGTAAGGGAGGACGAAACCGGCGTGTTCTTTCCGACCGGTGACGCCGCCGCGCTGGCGCAGCGGCTGCGCCAGTTGCAAGCCGCACCGGCGCGGCGTGCGGCGCTGGGCCGCGCGGGACGGGCCAGGGTCGAAGCCGTGTTCGATGTCAACCGAAACGTGGCCGAACTCGATCGGCACTGCGTTGACGTCGCCCGGACGACGGGTCGCCGGCGCGAACGCCCGATGGTCCCTTCTGGCAGCAAGGCAAGTTCGACATGAGCGGGCTGCGGGGTCGATGACATGAACCGCTCGTGCATCGGCGATGGACGTTTGACGGACGCAGGTGCCGGCCTGCGATGAAGATTCTCGTGCTGTGCAAGCGGGTCCCGTTTCCGCTGACCGACGGTGAGAGCCTGCGCATCTTCAATTACGCGAAGCGCCTGGCGTCGGCACATCATCTCGACCTGACATGCCTCGGGGACGGGCCGCAGGGCGGCCCGATCGCGGAGGTGTTTCGATGCATCGAGATCCTGCCGATGCCGCCGCCGGCGACAACGACCCGGACGCAGCGCCTGCGGAACGTGTTCCGCGTCGATGCTTTCGCGCCCCGCTACGCCGAAGTGGAAACGCATCTGCGGCGGGTTCTGGCCGAGCGCGCCTACGACGTGATCTGGACGTCCGCGGACATGGTCACGAGCATTCCGGGCGAATGCAAGGTGCCGCTTCTCGCCGACATCTGCGACGATAACGTTCTGCTGCTACGGCGGGAACTGGCGCGCACGTGCGGCGTGATTCCGTTTCTGCGCGTGCTGAAGCGGATGCTCGTCGCGCGTCGCTACAGCCGGCGTTACTTTTCTCCGGCGCAGGCCTGCCTGTTCGTATCGGAAGACGATGCGGCGAGCTTCCGTGCCGTGGCCCCAACGACGCGCGTGGCCGTGATTCCGAACGGCGTCGATGCGAGCTACTTCGCGCCTGCGCCGCAGTCGTCCAATTCCTCGACGATCGTTTTCGAAGGCAGCATGGACTTCCAGCCCAACGCGGACGCCGCCGTGCACCTGTGCCGGAACATACTGCCGCGCATCGCCTCGCGCCTGCCCGATGTCCGCGTGCTGCTCGTGGGGCGGGATCCGACGCCGGAGGTGAAATCGCTGGCCAGCGATCGGGTCGAGGTGACCGGCTACGTGGATGACGTGCGTCCGTACCTCGCCTCCGCGTCCGTTTTCGTCTGTCCATTGCGGATGGGCGCGGGCATCAAGAACAAGGTGCTGCAGGCGTGGGCAATGGGAAAGCCGGTGGTCGCGACGCGGCTCAGCGTGGGCGGTCTCACGGTTGAGGAGGGCGCCAACATCCTCGTTCGCGACGACCCTGGTGACTTCGCAACGGCCGTCGTCGAACTGCTGGGCGATCCTGACCGGCGCGCCCGCCTTGGAGCTCGTGCACGCGAAACGGTCCTTGGCGCCTACACGTGGGAGGCGAAGGCGCGCCAGCTCGAGACGCTGATGTTCTCCATCGCCGACCGCACCAAGGTCCGCGAGGAGGCTGCGCATGCGTGACTATCTGCTGCTGCTGTTCGTCGTCGGCCTGGTGCCGTTCATTCTGTACCGCGCCTGGATCGGCGCGCTCGCCTGGACCTGGATCGGGCTGATGAATCCCCACCTCTACACCTGGGACCTCAGCACGTTTCCGTTCGCGCAGGTGATCGGCATCACCTTCCTGATCTCCTGGCTCATCGCGCGCGACAAGCGGATGATTCCCTTCACCCCGGGGATCATCGGACTGTGCGTGCTGTACGCATTCGTGACGGTGAAGAACCCATTCGCCTGGAATCAGGACGTTGCCTGGCCCACTTGGAACCAGTACTCGAAGGTCGTCGTGGCCGCCCTGCTGATGACGACGTTGATCTACACCCCGCTGAGAATCCGCTGGTTCCTGTGGACGATCCTGTTCTCGCTCGGCGTCTTCTACGGGGTCAAGGGGGGCGTGTTCGCGCTGGCGACGGGCGGCGAGATGCATGTTCAGGGGCCCAACCCGAGCTTCATCGGAGGCAATACGCACCTCGGCGTGGCGCTGATCATGGTCGCCCCGCTCTTTCTCGCCTTCATGCGTGATGCGCCGTCCGCATGGTGGCGGCGCGGCGCTCTTGCGGGTTTCTGGCTCACGCTGATCGGCATCTTCTTTACGTACTCCCGCGGCGCCTGGCTCGGCATGGCGGCGATCTGCGGCGTGCTGTTCCTGCAGACGCGGCGCAAGCTGCTGATCGCCGCCACGGTGGTACCCCTCGCCGTAATGGCGGTCACGTTCATTCCGCACAAGCTGTTCGATCGGATGGAGACGATCGAAAACTATCAGGAGGATCTGTCCGCGTTGCAGCGGCTGCAGGGTTGGGGGGTCGCGTTCAATGTCGCCCGGCAGCATCTGCTCGGCTCCGGATTCGTGCTCGACGCGACCCCGGTGGACGTCTGGATGAAGTATGCAAACTTCCAGCGCCCCGAATTCAACCGCGCCAACGCCGCGCACAGCATCTACTTCCAGATGCTGGGCGATCACGGTTTCATCGGGCTCGCGCTGTTCCTCTTCGTACTGGCCAGCACGTACTGGACGCTTGGTCGCGTCAAGCGCGCCGTCCGTGACGACAAGGAGCGAGCCTGGCTCGGCCATTATGCGGGCGCGATTCAGGTGGGACTGATCGGCTACGCCGTTGCGGGAGCTTTCGTCAGCCTTGCGCTGTTCGATCTCTTCTACACCTACGTGATCCTGGCCGGGATTCTGCTGCGCGAAGCACGTTCCGCGACGCAGCTAGCGGAGAACAAGGCGGCGGTCAGAATGCCGTCGACGGCCTCGCCGTACCGAGCGGAAGGAAGCGCGGGCGTCGCCAAGTGAAGCGCATTCTGATGATTGCCTTCCACTTTCCGCCGTTCGGGCAGAGCAGCGGCCGCCTGCGCACGCTGGGTTTTGCCCGCCATCTTGGCGAGTACGGATGGCAGCCGGCAGTCGTCACGGCGCGCTCGGCTGTTTATCCGATGGTGCAGCCGGAAAGCCTCGCGGAAATCCCGCCGACGCTGCCGGTTACCCGGGCGGCCGGAGTCGACATCTCCCGGCTGGTCTCGATTCGCGGCGTTTATCCGCGCTGGCTCGCTACGCCCGATCGGTGGTGCATGTGGGCGATCGGCGCGTTGAGCGCGGGCCTTTCGATCGTCAAGCGGTCGCGACCCGATGTCATATGGACGACGTTTCCGATCCCGAGCGCGGTGCTGGCCGGTGTCCTGCTGAGCCGCCTGACCGGCGTTCCGCTGGTCGTCGACCTTCGCGACCCGATGGTCTACGAAGGTTGGCCGGCGAATGCATGGCAGCGTGCCGTATATGGACGCCTCGAGCGCTGGGCGGTGTCGGCCGCGCAGGCCGTGGTGGTGACGACCCCGGGTGCCTGCCGGATGTATCGCGAGCGCTATCCGAGATTTCCGGCGGAGCGTTTCCAGGTGATCCAGAATGGCGTGGAGGACGACTACGAGCGCGTGGGGATGCAGTCGTCGGCGTCGGCGGCGACCTCGGGTCCGATCGTGCTCGTGCACAGCGGACTGATGGAGCATCCAGACCGCGATCCATCGGCGTTGTTCGCCGCCATCGGCGCCGTGCGCCGGGCGAAGGCGCTGCCCGCACGCGGCCTGCGCGTGATCCTTCGCGCCACGGGGCGGAACGACTACATCCGCCGCATGGCGGCGCAGGCGGGCGTCGAAGATCTCGTCGTCGTCGAGCCGCATATCGCGCGTGAGGCGGCGGTGCGCGAAATGTCGTCGGCCCACGGCCTGATCCTGTTCCAGGGGCAGGCCTGCAATCGCCAGATCCCCGCCAAGGCATACGAGTACCTGGCGGCGCGGCGACCGATCCTCGCGCTGGTGCACCCCGACGGCGACACGCACGATCTGATGGCCAATCAATGGAACGTGCCCTACACCGCGGACATGGCTTGCCCCTCCGCCATCGAGACCTTGCTGCGGCGGTTCTTCGAGGACGTGCAGAATGCGCGCGCTTTCGTGCCGTCAGCGGCCCTGATCGAACCGTATTCGCGCCGCGCGCGGTCACGCGAACTGTCGACGCTGCTCGACTCAATCGCCGCCGCCCACTGAAGCTCAGGCGGCGCGCGGCGTGGGCTCCGTCCCGCCGGGACCGCACAATCCGTCGTACACGGCCTTATAGTTCGCGATCATTGCATCGAGGCTGAATCGCTCGACGGCAATTCGTCTGGCAGCTCGACCGTGCGCGTCGCGCAACGCAGGATTCGCCGCGAAGTCCTGCAGCAGTCTTGCCAGCGCGTCGACGTCGCGCGGAGCGAAGAACCGTCCGGTGACTCCGTCCTCAAGCAGCTCGACATTGCCGCCGACGCGGGTCGCAAGGATCGGAAGTCCGGTGGCCATCGCCTCGAGGATCGTGTTGGAGATGCCTTCGTTCAACGACGGCAGAACGAACACGTCCATCGCGCGCAACGCATCGGGAACGTTGGACATCGATCCGGCGAACCAGGTCTGCGCAGCGATCTCCAGCTCGGCCGCGCGGTGCCGCAGCGCGGGCAGCAGAGGACCGTCGCCGACGATCATTACGCGCATTCTCCGCCCGAGCTCCGGACGGTCTGCGTTGAGCCGAGCGACCGCTGCGAGCAGCGTCGCCTGGTCCTTCACCGCCTGAATCCGGCCGACGGTACCGACGACGATCGAATCGTCGGCCCGCATCTGCGCCGGCAGCAGCTCGCGCGCATTGGAGCCGGCCGGCGAGAAGCGATCGGTATCAACTCCGTTGTAGATCTGCGTGATCCGCCGCGGCGAAACGCCGACGCGCCGGATCATGAAGCCTTCGAGATCTCTGGACACCGCGATGTAATGTGTGACGAGCGGCGCATGCAGCCGACGCAGCAGCGCGGGTTTCCACTTGCGTCCGTGCAGGTTGTCGACGTCCCAGCCGTGCTCGCCGTGCACGCAGTATCTGACGCCCGCAAGCCGCGCCGGCAGCAGCGCATCGAGTCCCGACATGCCGCGCGAGTGGATGATGGCGGGGCGCAGGCGCCGGCACAGCCGGAAGATTTCGGCCTGCAGCTTGCGAAAGCCGATGCGCGACCGGTGCAGCGCGACCACTTCAACGTCGGGTCGCGCGATGCGATAGCGGAACTCGGAGTAGTCCTCGATGCACGCGACCGCGTGCCGGTATGCCGATGCCGGCATCCGGTTGATCAGGTTGACCAGCCCGTTTTCCAGGCCGCCGATCACCAGATGGTGGATCACGTGCAGGATCAGCGGCGGGGCCTCGGACATCACCGCAGTCCCATGCATTCGAACAGGAAGGCGCGGTCCGAGAACTCCCAGTGGATTCCCCGCCGCAGCACGTTGTAGCGATCGACGGTCGCGACGTTGGACCCGCCGTAAGCCGACAGGCAGCCGACGAATCCCGCCTGCTTCACGAGTTCGAGGCGCGCAGGCGTCATGTTGTGGCGCCCGCCGTACGGATAGGCGAACAGCAGCCGCTCCAACCCGAGTTCGCGCTCCAGATCGGCGCGCGATTGCGCGAGTTCGTGGCGGACGGTCGTCTCGTCCTCGGCGGCGCAATCGATGTGGCTCACCGAATGCGAGCCGATCGTGAAGCCCTGGTCGCGCATCCGACGCAAATGATCCCACTGCATCACCGGAATCGGCGCGTTGCCGCGCCGGACATCGTGCGGGAAGCGGCGGTCGGTTCCCACGATTCCGGTCGAAATGAAGAACGCCGCCGGTATGCGGTGCCGCTGCAGGATCGGCGCCGCGTTGAGGTAGTTGTCCAGGTACCCGTCGTCGAACGTGACCGCGACCAGCGGTGCACCGGTGCGCGGGACCACCGGGCATTCGATCACCCGCTCGATCGACAGCACTTCGCAGCGCGCGCGCAGCAGCGCCATCTGCCGATCGAACTGCTCGATGCCCACGGTCAGGTTGTCCCGCGCGTCATCGCTGACACGGTGATAGAGCAGCACGGTGATCCGCGGCGGCAGCAGGCGGCGCAATCCTGCGCGCAGGCATGGCAGGCTCGCGCCGAAGTATGCCTCCTTGGCCGCGTTCCTTGCGCCCGAGCGGGACCGGGGCTGCGTGCTGCAGAGGCGGCGCCGCAGTTGCGCGGCTTGAGCTAGTGTCGGCTTGCGAAACGTCTTTCCCCCGGATCGCTGCGGCAACGACGCGAGCCGGCCGTCGAGAATGTCCTGCACCGCCTCACGCATCAGATCGACGCCGACTTCATCGAGCCGGTGCTGCAGGCCGCGCAGCGTCGAGAATCGCTGGCGATCGATGCTCGTCTCCCGAATCACCTCGCCGGTATCGAGCCCGTCGTCCACGCGGTGCACCGTGCAGCCGACGCTCGATTCGCCATTCCACAGCTCCCAAAACGCGGGCGGCATGCCGCGGTAATCCGGCACCTTGCCTTTGTGCAGATTGATCGTCCCGTGCTTCGGAATCGAGAACAGTGGCCGGCGCAGGATCGGCGCCGCCAGCGACAGGCCCAGATCGGGCTCGAATTCGCGGATCGCTTGCAAGCTGTCCGCCGCGTGAATGTCCTCGACCTCGATGATGCGCAGGTTCGGTCGGGCACGCAGCGCGGCTAGCGTGAATTCGCTTCCGGGCAGGCCGGGCTGATTGGGCTCGTTGTGCCGCGTCGACAGGCGATGCCGGATGTCCTCTGCCATGTGCGGCAACCAGCGCCAGCCGTTGCGGCGCAGGTTGCGCCACTGATTGCGCAGCAGTTGCCCGAGCGGCCTCCGGGGCGAGTGAACCACGACGAGCCACGACAGGTCGGCGATCGCCCGATCGATTTCGACGACGCCCTTGCGCACCGCATAACCCGGCTGCGCAGTGAGCACGACGATCCTGCGACCCGTGGTCACGTCGCCCCTCCTCCTTCAGATCGCGCGGTGCGCACTTCGGCCGCGCCTTTGAGGTCCATCCGGAAACGGCTAATCTCGCTGCCGGCCGCTGCGACGGGCCGATGGTGATCGTTTCGTTGCCGCGCAGGGTCGGTCATTTGTATCGGGAATGCGGAAAGGTGTCTGCAAGTGTTCGAATTCGACGACAGGCTGGGGTGAATAGCACATCGCGAGGCATATGAGTGACCTTCGACGCCGAATGGCGAAAGGCGCTTTCTGGATGGTGCTGTTTCGACTCGTGGATCGGTCGATCGGCGTCGTCAGCACGCTGGTGCTTGCGCGGCTGCTGGCGCCGGCCGACTTCGGGCTTGTCGCCATGGCGATGTCGATCGTCGCCGCGCTCGAGATCCTCGGGGCATTCAGCTTCGATCTGGCGTTGATCCAGAACCGCGATGCCGAACGGCGGCACTTCGACACGGCGTGGACGTTCAACGTGATGTTCGGAGTGGCGAATGCATGCATCCTGCTGGCGCTTGCCGTTCCTGCCGCGCGCCTTTATGGCGAGCCGCGCGTCGAGGGCATCATGCACTGGCTTGCGGCTTACGCAGCGATCCAGGGGCTCGCGAACATCGGCGTTGTCGCGTTTCAGAGGGATCTCGAGCTGCACAAGGAGTTCCGCTTTGCGCTCACCAAGCGGATCATCGGCTTCACCGTGACGCTGGCGCTGGCGTACACGTTACGCAGCTACTGGGCGCTGGTCGGCGGCACGATCGCCACCGCGCTTGCCGCGGTTGCGCTGAGTTACCTGATGCATCCGTACCGGCCGCGGTTCAGCATTGCGGCGCGCCGCGAACTGTTCCATTTCTCGAAGTGGCTCTTGATCAACAACGTACTGATCTTCTTTACCCATCGGAGCACCGACCTGATTCTCGGCCGCTACGCCGGCGCGCAGGCGCTCGGCACCTACAACGTTGCGTACGAACTCGCTAACCTGCCGACCACGGAACTCGTCTTCCCGATCAGCCGCGCCGTCTATCCGGGCTATGCAAGGATGGCAGAAAGACTTGAAGAGCTCAGGCGCGGGTTTCTCGATGTCTTCGCGCTGATCGTCCTGTTCGCCGTTCCCGCTGGGATTGGAATCACCGTGCTCGCCGAGCCGGTCGTGCGCGTGCTGCTGGGAGAAAAGTGGAGTGCAGCCATCCCGCTGATCCAGATTCTCGGCATCTTCGGAGTCCTGCGGGCGTCGGGCTCCAATTCCGGCTCGGTCTATCTGGCGCTCGGCGTTCCCCACGTCATCGCGTACCTTGCGCTGCTGTTTCTGGCTGTCCTTGGTACGGGTCTGTGGTTGACGGTGGGCGATGCCGGAGCCAAGGGAGCGGCGTTGTCAGTGCTGACCGCGGGCGCGATACAGGTTCCGGTCGGTTTCGTCATCGTGGCGCGCCAGACCGGACTCGGGCTCTCCGCATTCGTACATGCCGCCTGGCGCCCTCTACTGAGCGGCATCGTGATGGCACTGCTGCTGACGGCCATGATGCGCAGCGCCGCGCTGTCGTCCGCGGGCGATTTGGTGCAACTCGTGCTGCTTGTACCGCTCGGTGCCGTCATTTACTTCTCATCGGTCTTCCTGCTCTGGGCGGCGGCCGGCAAGCCGTCCGGCAGTGAAGCGCATCTGCTGCCGGTAGTACGACAGTTCCTCGGGCGCGCGCGTGCCGCCGTCACGCCGCGGCCCGAATGATCTACTCGCGACCTTTCCCGCCCGTCGTCCGCCCGGGACCCCCGATTGACATTGGAACGAAGGCGTGAAGCGCGGCAGGGACAATGGCGGGATGCAACCGTTTCGAAAGAAGTCTCCATGCTCGATTTCGTGAAGGCGCGGGTCGCGGGATTCCTGCGGTGGCACGTCACCGAGCCGGTGCGCGACCTTCAGATGGAGCTTCTCTACCAGCGTCTGTTCGACAACCAATGTCGCAAACAGGGATGGCGCAACGACTTCCATCCGGTCGGCGCGGCGGCGAGCCATGGGCTGCTGTACCTGCTGTCCCGACTGTTCGACGAGCATGAGATCCGCAGCGTGATTGAGTTCGGTTCCGGCGAAAGCACGGTGTTCATCGACCGCGCCAAGCATCCCGCTGCCCGCCACGTCTGCTATGAGCACGATCCGGTCTGGCATGCGCGCGTTGCCACGCGGCTGACCGGTTGCGACTATCGACTGCGTCCGCTGGCACCGACTACGGTGGCCGGTCGTTCGGTGCAGTGGTATCAGGATGTCGAGCCGCAGGAGTTCGACCTTATGCTCGTCGACGGCCCGGTCGGCACCGAACGGTTCTCCCGCTTCGGGTGCATCGAACTGATCCGATCCGTTCGGGCGCGCGACTTCCTGATCATCTTCGACGACCATCAGCGACCCGGCGAGCGCGACACGGTTGCGCACGCCGTCGGCCTGCTGCGCGACGCCGGTGTCGAGTTCCGGGCGAACGAGTTGCGGGCCCGCACGACGCAGGCGGTGATCGCCGCTGGGAAGTTCATCGGTGCGACTTACTCCTACTGATACGCGCGAACGCCGGGCACGTGGACATGAACTCTTTGCTGCCGTTGCACCCGTAATGCGCTTGATTGCTCTCGCGCCCAACGCCTGGCAGGGTCAGTGGGTCAATCGGCAGCATCTGTTGTCCCGATTGGCAAGTATGCATCGGGTCGTTTACTCGACCGGGGCCTGGTCTGTCTGGGACCGGCGGTCCCCGGAATGGCACCAGGCGCGCGTCTTCGGCCGCGTGCAACTGTGCGATGGCGTGTCGGTCGAAGAGGCGCCGCGACTTCTGCTGCGCTGGCCGAGATGGCGTGGATTCGATCACCTGGTGGTCCGGCTGCACGCCAGACGACTGTTCGCGATCGCGCAACGCGCCGGAACTCCGCCGACGGTTGCGTTTCTGTTTCATCCGGCATTTCTTCCCTACGCACCGTTGCTCGGCGCCGAACTGCTCGCCTACCATGCCTACGATCTCTTCGAAGCGACGCCGGGATGGAGCAGCGAGTTGGAAGAAGCCGAGGTGTCGCTGCTGCGCGCGGCCGATCTGGTCACTGCCGCGAGCGAGCCGATCGCGCTGCGCCTGCGCGAGAAGGTCGCGCGCGACGTCAAGGTGCTGCCGAACGGCGTCGATCTGAACGCATTCGATTTCAGGGCCGCCGGGACGGCTGCGATTCCGGAAGATCTGGCGGCGATTCCGGGTCCGCGCCTCGGATACGTGGGAAGCCTGCATCCGCAGGTCGATTACGGCCTCGTCGCGGCGCTTGCGGCGGCGCGCCCGCACTGGAACTTCGTCTTGATCGGCGGCAGCCCGGCCGTCCGGGACCCGCGCGCGGAAGGCGAGATCGAACAGTGCCGCCGATTGCCGAATGTGTGGTTCCTGGGAGAAAAGCATCGTGACGAGGTACCGCGCTACCTCTGGAACATGGACGTGAATCTGATGCTGTACCGCGTGTCGGATCGGACCTGGATCAAGGCGGGCTATCCGCTGAAGCTGCACGAATACCTGGCGGCCGGAAAACCTGTCGTCAGTGCGGATCTGCCGGCCGTGCGTGAGTTCGCGTCGGTGGTACGCATCGCAGCCGACGTTGGCGACTGGCTGCGCGGGATCGAAGAAGCGCTGAGCGCCGGCGGCATCGGAACCCCGCAGCAGCGGCGCGAAGTGGCGGCGCGAAACTCGTGGGATGCACGGGTCGCGAGCCTCGACGGCTGGCTCGCGTCGCTTGCGCTCTGTCGCCGGGCTGCGGCCGTCGGCGATTGAGAAAAGGGTGCATCGCGTGTGCGGAATCGTTGCCATCGCAGGGCTGCCTCCTTCGCCGGAGCGCGCGTTCCGGCTGCGCGCGATGGCGGCCGCGATCGCGCATCGGGGCCCGGACAGCGACGGCTTCTTCGAGAGTGAACGGGTCGCGTTCGGCTTTCGCCGGCTCGCGATTCTCGATCTGTCCGCGGCGGGCAATCAGCCGATGTCGACCGACGATGCCGAACTGACGATCGTCTTCAACGGCGAGATCTACAACTTCGTGGAGCTACGTTCCGAGCTGGAGGCGCTCGGACATCGATTCCGCTCGAAGAGCGACACCGAAGTCCTGCTGCATTCGTATCGACAGTGGGGTCCCGATTGCGTCGCTCGTCTGAACGGGATGTGGAGCTTCCTCATCTACGATCGCACGAAGCGCCTGTTGGTGGGGTCGAGAGACCGCTTCGGCATCAAGCCGCTGTTCTCGGCGCGCACTGAACAGGGCTGGCTCTTCGCTTCGGAGATCAAGGCACTGCACGGGTCCGGCTACATCGCGGCTGTGCCCAACTGGCCGACGATCGCCGATTTTCTCGCCTATGACAGGCTGGACGAGTCGGAGGCGACTTTCTACTCCGGCGTTCGCAGCGTGCCGGCGGCGACATGGTTTGAGCTCGCCGCGGATGGCGACTATCGCGAGCGCCGCTTCTGGAATCCGCCTTCGCCGGAGGAAACGACGGTAACGCCGGATGCGCCGGCGCAATTCGCGGCGCTGTTCGACGACGCCATCCGCCTGCACCGGCGCAGCGACGTGCCGCTGGCCGTGCATCTGTCGGGCGGACTCGACTCGACGTCGATCCTCTGTGCGCTCGGACGCAATCGATCCGGCGCCGGCGAGCCACTGACCGCGCTGTCGTTCATGTCCGAGGCATTCGACGAAAGGCGTTACATCGCGGACACGATCGGCGCGACCGGCACGGATTTGAGGCCGCTTGCGCGCAGCCCGAAACAGCTCTGGGACCTGCTGGGATCGGCGCTCGCCGCCCACGACGAACCGTTTCATTCGATGGTCCCGCTCGTCAACTACGCGTTGATGCAGGAAACGCGATCGCAGGGAATCAAGGTCGTACTGAACGGCCAGGGCGCCGACGAAACGCTCGCCGGCTATCCGTCGTACTTCGCCGGCCTGTGGCACGAGCTGCTGCGCAGTGGCCGGATCGCGCAGGCGATCGGCCAGATGGTGCGCTTTGCGAACGCGAACGGACGACGGTCGGCGCAAGTGATCGGGACACAGCTCGCGTTCACGATGCGTGCCTTGCTCGGCAGCAACAACTGGTACCGGCAGCTCGCCGCAAGATTCGCGACCACGCCAGGTCGGCGCTGGGCGACGCCGGAACTCGCGCAGATGGCGCCCCGGCGGACGCCCGAGTCGTGGGACGTCGGGCTGAAGGACCAGCTCGTACGCTCGATCCAAGGCGCGCCATTGCCGCTGTATCTGCGTGTCGAGGATCGCAGCTCGATGGCGAATTCGGTGGAATCGCGCGTGCCGTTCCTGGACTACCGACTGGTTGAGTTCGCGCTGCGGTTGCCGAGCACCGAGCTGATGGACGGCGGCTGGAACAAATGGCTGCTGCGGCGGGCAATGCAGGGACGCATCCCCGAATCCGTCCGACTGCGCCCCGACAAGATGGGGTTTCCGTTGCCGCTGGCACAGTGGCTGCGCGGACCGTTGTGGAGCGACGTGCAGGACTTGCTGCTGCACGGGGTGGCAAGGCACCGCGAGCTGTTCGACGCGGCGGTGGTGGACCAGGACCTCGCCGCCTTTGGACGCGGCGACGATGCGCCGGCCATGAAGATGTTCACGGCGGCGCAATTCGTCGTCTGGTGGGAACGCGTGCTCAAGGGGCGCAGCGCATTGCCTGTGCGACAGTGGGACGCGCAGGCCATCCTGAGCGCGCGTTAAGGCGGCGAACGACGCGACAATGCCCGCGCTTTCCGCCGCTGCGCCGTTACCTTTCGTCGGGCAGCTTCACCCGTTTCGCACCGCGGGGCCCTGCGGGCGCTTCGATCGGGCAGCAAGGTTTGTCATAGTCCCGCCCTCGCACCGAGAAAGCCACGCCTCCTAGAATGATTGCGTCAATACGCGTTTGCTTTCAGGCTCCGGTGCGCAGTCAGGTCGATTGGTGAAGAGCACTTACTGGCGGCTGACCCGCGAAAGCAGAGACTGGCTGCGCTGGCCGGCAGCGGCTCTTGCCGAACGGCGCTTCGATCGCCTGGGTCGGATTGACGGCGATCCCGACTCGGAGCGCGTGCTCTCGGAAGCGATCGACTGGCTGCTGCGCGCGCAGGACAACTCCGCGTCGGCCGACGGCGGCGTCGCGCGCGACTTCAGCCTCATCCACGGCTGGTCCACGTCGTATCCGGAGACGACCGGATACATCATTCCGACGCTGCTCGACTACGCGCAGCGCAGCGGCCGTGCCGAGATCCGCGCGCGTGCGCGGCGCATGGTCGACTGGCTGGTGAGCATCCAGTTGCCCTGCGGCGGCTTCCAGGGCGGCCGGATCGATTCGCGGCCGGTCGTGCCGGTCACGTTCAATACGGGACAGATCCTGCTCGGACTGGCGGCGGCCGAGCGGCATTTCGGCGCATATCGCGACGCGATGCGACGCGCCGCCGATTGGCTGGTCGCGAGCCAGGACGCGGACGGCTGCTGGCGTCGTCACCCGACGCCGTTCGCGACGTCCGGCGAGAAGGCCTACGAGACCCACGTTGCGTGGGGCCTGCTCGAAGCGGCCCGCCTGGAGCCGGGCCGCGGCTACGAGACCGCCGCGCTCGCCAACGTGCGCTGGGCGCTGCGGTCGCAGCGGAACAACGGCTGGTTCGACAACTGCTGCCTCGACGATGCGTCGAAACCGCTGACCCATACGATCGGTTACGCGCTGCGCGGGGTGATCGAGGCGTATGGGTTCAGCGGCGATGCGGATCTCCTCGCTGCCTCCCGGCGCACCGCGGACGGATTGATATCCGCGCTGCGCGATGACGGCCGCATTCCCGGCCTGCTGCTGCCCGACTGGTCGGCCGGGGCGCGCTGGGTCTGCCTGACGGGCAACGTCCAGATCGCGTATTGCTGGCTCAAGCTGTTCGAGTACACGCGCGACGATCGCTATGCCGCCGCCGCGGCGAAAGCAAACGATTTCGTTCGGCGCACGGTGCGGGTCGAAGGCGTGCCCGAGGTGCGCGGCGGCGTCAAGGGATCGTATCCCGCGAGCGGCGCCTATGGC
The DNA here is from genome assembly GCA_029778535.1 of Pseudomonadota bacterium. Lineage (GTDB taxonomy): Bacteria > Pseudomonadota > Gammaproteobacteria > Burkholderiales > Burkholderiaceae_F > JAKOQB01. The sequence goes on from JAKOQB010000005.1 coordinate 329,910, forward strand.
CGCTACGAGTACCTGAGCTGGGCCGCCAAGTTTCTCGCCGACAGCCTGATGCTCGAGTCGGACCTCCTTCATCGCGCGGCGGAGTAGATGCCAATGCATCATGGTGTTGATTTCGGCGCCGCTGCGGTCTCGCAGAGTCTCTGAGGCCCGAACGCGTGTGCGGCATCGCCGGCATCTTCAACCTCGCGGGCGAGCCCGCGCCGCCCGACGTGCTCGCGCGGATGATCGGATCGATTCGCCATCGTGGTCCCGATTCGACCGGGACCTGTCGCGACTCGGGCGCCGGCATCGGACTTGCGCACGCGCGCCTGAGCATCATCGACCTCGCCTCGGGCGACCAGCCGATGTCCAGCCGCGACGGGTCGCTGCGGATCGTCTTCAACGGCGAGATCTTCAATTACATCGAACTGCGCGCCGAGCTGCAGCGCCGGGGTCGGCGCTTCGCCACCGAGTCCGATACCGAGGTCATCCTGCAGATGTACGAGGAGCACGGCGAGGACTGCGTTGCGCACCTGAACGGCGACTGGGCCTTCGCGATCTGGGACGCGCGGCGCCGGCGCCTGTTCCTGTCACGCGACCGCGCCGGCGTGCGGCCGCTGTTCTACGTGCAGACGCCGCGCAGCTTCGTGTTCGCGTCCGAGGTCAAGGCGCTGCTGCAGCACCCGGACGTCGAGCCGGTGCTCGATGTCGAGGCGCTGGACCAGGTCTTCACGTTCTGGTGCGCGCTGCCGCCGCGGACCATGTTCAAGGGCATCCGCGAATTGCCGCCGGGGCACAGCATGCTGGTGCAGGACGGCGCCGTCCGCGTGTGGCCGCACTGGCGCATCGATTACCCGGATGCGCCTTTGAGTCTGGGCGAGCGCGATGCCGCCGCGCGGCTGCTCGAATTGCTGACCGATGCGGCGCGGATCCGGCTGCGCTCGGACGTTACGGTCGGCGCATATCTAAGCGGCGGGCTGGACTCGTCGGTCGTGACCGCGCTCGTCAACGGGATTTCCGGTGACCGGCTGCGGACCTTCTCGGTGACGTTCGAAGACGCCGAGTTCGACGAGAGCGCCTACCAGGCGGAGGTCGTCGCGCAACTGGGCACGCAGCACCAGTCGGTGCGCTGCTCGTTCGACGACATCGGCCGCGTGTTCCCGGATGTGATCTGGCACGCGGAGAAACCGATCCTGCGTACCGCGCCCGCACCGCTGTATGTGCTGTCCGGCCTCGTGCGCGATGCCGGCTACAAGGTCGTGCTGACGGGGGAGGGCGCCGACGAATTCCTCGGCGGCTACGACATCTTCAAGGAAGCGATGATCCGCCGCTTCTGGGCGCGCAACCTCGATTCGCGCTGGCGGCCGTTGCTGCTCAAGCGCCTTTATCCCTACCTGCCCAACCTGCAGGCGCAGTCGGACGCGTATCGCCGGCGCTTCTTTCACGTCGATGGCGCCGAACTGAACAGTCCCTTCTTCTCCCATCTGCCGCGCTGGGAGCTGACCGCGAAGCTGAAATCGTTTCTGTCGGCCGACGTTCAGCGCGAACTCGCCGGCCGCGACGCGTATCGCGCCGCCGAGGCGATGCTGCCCGAGCGCTTTGCGGGCTGGGACGCGCTGGCGCAGGCGCAGTTTCTGGAAGGCGCGATGCTGCTGCCCGGCTACATCCTGTCGTCGCAAGGCGACCGCATGGCGATGGCGCATTCGGTCGAGGGCCGCTTCCCGTTCCTCGATCATCGCGTGATCGAATTCGCGAGCAGCCTCGCGCCGCGCCTCAGACTGCGCACGCTGAACGAGAAGTACATCCTGAAGCGCGCGGCCGGCCACCTGGTGCCTGCGTCGGTGCGCAAGCGGCCGAAGCAGCCTTACCGTGCGCCTGACAGCGCGAGCTTCTTCGACAGCGCGCGGCAGCGCGCGCGCTGCGGCTACGTGGACGAATTGCTTTCGCCCGCCAACGTGCGGAAGATCGGGCTGTTCAACCCGGTCGCGGTGCAGAAGCTCGCGGACAAGGCGCGGCAGGGCAACGTGATCGGCGCCCGGGACAACATGGCGCTGGTCGGCATACTGTCGACGCAGATTTTCGCGCACCGATTCATGTCCCGTTCAGGAGGGTGGAGCTGATGCAGGCAGTCGAGCAGGAAATCCGGAAGTTCATCGTCGACAACCTCCTCTTTGGCGAAGAGGACCATGCGCTCGACGGCGACGATTCCTTCCTCGAGCGCGGCATCATCGATTCCACCGGCGTGCTCGAACTGGTCGCGTTCGTCGAAGGCAAGTTCGGCATCAAGGTCAAGGACGCCGAGCTGATTCCCGACAACCTCGACACCGTCAACAATCTGGTCCGCTTCATCGGGCGCAAGACCGGCGCGGCCTGAGGATCCCTTCGTGCAGGTCGAATCCTTTCTGGAGCTGAGCAGCGCGCGGTGCCCCGACAAGACCGCGCTCGTCTGCGGCGCGCAGCGGCTGACCTATCGCGAACTCGAGCAGCAGTGCAATCGCGCGGCGCACGCGCTGATCGCTCTCGGGGTCACTCGCGGCGACCGCGTCGCCGTGTGTCTGGAGAATTCGGTCGAAGCGGTCGTTTCGATCTTCGCGATCCTGAAGGCCGGCGCCGTGTTCGTGATGGTCAACCCGACCACGAAGGCGGAGAAGCTCGCCTTCATCCTGAGCAACGCCGATGCACGGCTGCTGGTCGCGCATCCGCAGAAGCTGCAGGGCCTCGGCGGTCCGGACGCTCCGGTGCACGCGCAGACAACGGCGCTCGTCGTCGGCCGGCAACGCGCGGGGACGGATTCGTTCGTGATCCGCGCGGTCGCGTGGGACGAGCAGCTGGCGCAGCACGCGCATCGCATCGAGCCGCCCGCCAAGCGCTGCATCGACATCGATCTGGCCGCGCTGATTTACACGTCCGGATCGACCGGCAATCCCAAGGGTGTGATGCTCACGCACCTGAATATGGTCGCCGCGGCGACGTCGATCACGACGTATCTCGAGAACCGTCCCGACGACATCATCCTGAACGTGCTGCCGCTGTCGTTCGACTATGGCCTGTACCAGGTCCTGATGGCGCTGAAGATCGCCGGCACGATCGTGCTGGAGAAGTCGTTCACGTATCCCCATGCGGTGATGCAGCGGCTGACCGACGAGCGCGTGACCGGCTTTCCGATCGTGCCGACGATGTCGGCGATCCTGCTGCAGATGGACCTGTCGCAGTACCGGCTGCCGAACCTGCGCTACCTCACCAACACCGGGGCGGCGCTGCCGACCGATCACATCGTCCGGCTGCGGCAGGCGTTTCCGCACGTCCGGCTGTACTCGATGTTTGGCCTGACCGAGTGCAAGCGCGTGTCGTATCTGCCGCCCGAGGAGCTGGACCGCCGGCCGTCGTCGGTCGGCAAGGCGATGCCGAACGTGGAGGTCTATGTCGTCGACGAGCAGGGCCGGCGGCTGCCGCCCGGCGCGACCGGCGAACTCGTGGTGCGCGGCTCGAACGTGATGCGCGGCTATTGGAAACAGCCCGAGGAAACCGATCGCATGCTGCGGCCCGGCCCCGTGCCGGGCGAGCGCGTGCTGTACACGGGCGACCTCTTTCGGATGGACGAGGACGGGTTCCTCTACTGGGTCGGCCGCCGCGACGACATCATCAAGAGCCGCGGCGAGAAGGTGAGCCCGAAGGAGATCGAGGACGTGCTGTACAGGTTGCCGGGCGTGGCGATGGCCGCCGTGATCGGCGTGTCCGACCCGGTGCTTGGGCAGGCCGTCAAGGCCGTGATCAGCCGCCGCGACGGAGCCGCGCTGACCGAGCAGGAGGTGCTCAAGCACTGCGCGCAGCACCTGGAAGACTTCATGGTGCCGAAGTTCGTCGAGTTCCGCGCCGACATGCCGCGCACGACGAGTGGCAAGATTGATCGGAGGCAGCTCAAGCAGGAGAGCGAGGCGGGGCGATGAAGCGCGAGTCGTCGCCCCGGCGGAGGCCGGGGCCCAAGTCGGTGGACGATGAAATTGGGTCCCGGCCTGCGCCGGGACGACGTTCGCAGTGTCTGCGGCCTGGACGCTCCAAGCCGCTGTGTCTTGCTTTGCGCCTGCGTGGGAATGACAGCGGGGCGCATCGGCGATTGGCAACTTGCGTCATGCCCGCGCGCGATCGTGGTCGAGGGCTGGCTCCAGCGGGCATCCAGTCCCATGCAGCAAAGACGCTGGATTCCCGACTGCGCGGGAATGTCGCTGCGGTGGCGTGGACATGAACGCTGGCGCCGCGTTTTCGGCGGAAGTGCTTCGGCTCGACGCCGCAGCGGAAGTCGAGCGCATCTGCGCGTCGATCTGCACCGGCCTGCTGAAGGAACTGCGGCGCAAGGGCGTGGTGCTCGGACTGTCCGGCGGAATCGACAGCAGCGTGGTCGCGGCGCTCTGCGCGCGCTCGCTCGGCGCCGATCGCGTGCTGGCGCTGCTGATGCCGGAGCGCGATTCCGCGGCGGAGAGCACGGCACTCGGCCGCCGCGTGGCCGACCACCTCGGCATCGAAACCGTGGTCGAGGACATCACCGCCACGCTCGAGGCGGCCGGGTGCTACCGACGCCGCGACGAGATGATCCGCGAGGTGATTCCCGATTACACGTCCGAGTACAAGTGCAAGATCGTGCTGCCCGGCCTGCTCGGCGAGCCGACGTATCGGATCTTCTCCGTCGTCGCGCAGGCGCCCGACGGAACGCAGACGACCGCGCGCCTGACGCCGCGCGCCTACCACGGCGTGGTCGCGGCGACCAACTTCAAGCAGCGCGTGCGCAAGATGTTCGAGTACTTCCACGCCGACCGGCTGAACTACGCGGTGGCCGGCACGCCGAACCGGCTCGAATACGACCAGGGCTTCTTCGTGAAGAACGGCGACGGTGCCGCGGATCTGAAGCCGATCGCGCACCTGTACAAGACGCAGGTCTACCAGCTTGCCGAGTTTCTCGGCATCCCCGACGAGATCCGCAGCCGCCCGCCGACGACCGACACGTATTCGCTCAGCCAGTCGCAGGAGGAGTTCTACTTCTCGGTCCCGTACGACAGGATGGATCTGTGCCTGTACGGACTGAATCACGGCGTCCCCGCCGCCGACGTGGCGCAGGCCGCCGGCCTGACCGCCGCGCAGGTCGAGCACGTGTATCGCGACATCGCCGCCAAGCGCAAGGCGACCCGCTATCAGCACCTGCGGCCGCTGTTGGTAGAGCCGATCGCGGAAGTCGGCGGCTAGACAAAGAACGCTCCGGCCGATCGCAATCGTGACGTCCCTCTTGTCCTGGGTTCCGCGCACCACCAGGCTCGCGCTGAAGGCCAAGCTGCTCGAAGCGCGGCGCGTGTTCGTGCGCGCCTTGTTGTCCTACGACCCGCCGCGGCTGCTCGCGTGCCTGCGCGCGCTTGGCGTGCAGCCGGGCGACAGCGTGATGCTGCACAGCGCCTTCGGCGCGCATTTCGGATTCCGCGGCACGATCGACCAGTTGATCGACGTCTTTCTCGACGCGGTCGGCCCCGAGGGCAATCTGCTGATGGTGTCGCTGCCGTACCGCTCGTCGTCACTCGAATACTTGCGGAACTTGAAGGTGTTCGACGTCCGGCGCACGCCTTCGATGATGGGGCTGGTGTCCGAGATGTTCCGGCGCCGCGCCGGTGTGCTGCGCAGCCTGCACCCGACGCATCCGGTGCTCGTCGCCGGCCCGCGCGCGGAGTGGTTCGTCTCGGGCCACGAAGCCTGCCTGTATCCGTGCGGGCCGGGCACGCCATTCGAAAAGCTTGCCGCGGTCGACGGCAAGGTCGTCTTCTTCAACGTGGAGTTCGCGACCTTCACCTTCTTCCACTACCTGGAGCACCTGGTACGGCCGCGGATGGCGTTCTCCCTCTACACTGACGAGCCGTTCAACGTGCTGGTCATCGACCGATCAGGCGAATCGAGAACCGTGACGACCTTTGTATTCTCGCCCGACGCGATCCGCCGCCGCCGCTTCCAGGTGCTGGAGGACGAACTGCGACGGCGCAAGCTGATTCATCACTGGCGCGTCGGCAACACGCGCTTGGAGGCGATCCGCGTGCGCGATGCGATCGCGTGCGTGAACGACATGTTCGACCACGGCCACTACTTCTACGACGTGGGCGGCCTGCCGGGCGCGGCGACGAGCGGCGCGCCGGCAATCGGAGGGCAGTGAAATGTCGCAGGCACGCATCCGCGCACCGAGGATCCAAGGCATCGCCACCTGCGTTCCGGCGCGCCGCTTCGACAATGTGGCGGATACAACCGAGTTCACCGCGGAGGAGGTCCGCAAGGTCGTCGGCATGGCGGGCGTGTCCGCGCGCCGCGTGGCCGACGAGCAAACCTGCAGCACCGACCTTTGCTTCGGCGCGGCACAGGCGCTGCTTGATGAATTGAACGTCGATCGAAACACGATTGACGTACTGATCATGGCGACGCAGACGCCCGACTACTTCATGCCGTCGAGCAGTTGCCTGCTGCAGCAGCGGCTCGGGCTGCCCACCACCTGCGCGGCGTTCGACCTGAACCTCGGCTGCTCCGCCTACGTGTACGGGCTGTGGCTGGCGGCGTCGCTGCTGGCGAGCTCGAACGTCCGCCGGGTGCTGCTGCTGAACGGCGAGACGCCGACGCGCTACGCGGACAAGGCCGATCGCTCGGTGGCGCTGCTGTTTGGCGACGCCGGTTCGGCCACGCTGCTCGAGCGCCGCGACGCCGGTGAGGCGGACGACTGGTCGTTCGTGCTGCACACCGATGGCGCCGGCTACGACGACCTGATCATCCGCGGCGGCGGCTTTCGCGACCGCTTCTGCGCCGATCCGCGCTCGCACTACGTGGCCATGAACGGATCGAACGTCTTCAACTTCACGATCCGCGTGATTCCGCCGCTGATCCGCGACACGCTCGAACTCGCCAGCCGCGACAGGGACGCCGTCGACTACTACATCTTCCACCAGTCGAACCGCTTCATCATGAATCACCTGATGAAGAAGGCCGGCTTGGCCGCCGAGCGGGTTCCGATCATCCTCGATCAGTTCGGCAACACCGGGGGCCCGTCCGTGCCGCTGACGATCACGCAGGGCGCGCTGGCGCGACCCGCCGACCGCGCGCTGCGGTTGATGCTGCTCGGCTACGGCGTCGGGCTATCGTGGGGATCCGCACTGGTCGATCTCGAACCCGGCGCGCGCATCGTACATACGGAGTGGCCGCATGGCTGAGCCGGCCTCCTTTCTCGACTTCGACGGCCGATGGGTCGTCGTCACGGGCGCTTCGTCCGGTCTGGGGCAGGCGATCGCGATCGAACTCGCCGCGCACGGCGCGCGCGTCGTGCTGGTCGGGCGCGATCACAACCGCCTCGCGGCCACGGCAGCGCGGCTCGGCGCCGCGGAACATCGACTGCTGGTGCTCGATCTCGCCGCGCACGAAGCGATCGCAGCCGAGATCGGCCGTGTGCGGCAGGACATCGGTCCGATCTACGGCCTGTGCCATGCGGCCGGAAATGTCGAGACGCGGCCGCTGCAGGCGAACAAGGTCGAGGTCGTGCAGGCGCAGCTCGACGTGAATCTGCTGGCCGGACTCGAACTGGCGCGGGCGGTGTGCCGCCGCGACGTGATGACGCCCGATGGCGGCAGCTTGCTTTTCATTTCCTCCGTCTACGGCCGCGTGGGCATGCCGGGGCAGATCGGCTATTGCGCGACGAAAGGCGCGGTGGCGGCGGCCGTACGGGCGATGGCGATCGAACTGGCGCGCCGTAACATTCGCGTGAACTGCATCTCGCCTGGACTGGTGCTCACCGAAATGTCCGAGCGCGCGCTCCGCCTGCTGTCGGCGGAGCACGTGGAGAGAATCAAGGCCGCGCATCCGCTCGGCCCGGGCGAGCCGCAGGATGTGGCGCGCGCCGCGGTGTTCCTGCTCGCGCCCGGCACGCGCTGGATCACCGGGGTCGATTTCGCGGTCGATGGCGGATTCACGGCGCAATGAAGCAAGCAAGGCGCCTTCTCCGGCATCAGCGGAAGAAGGCGGGGGATGAGGGCCTCCGATGCGAGCCGGCCCGTACCGTCGCGATCGAGAGTTGTGACCCTCGCCCCAGCCCTCTCCCACTGATGTGGGAGAGGGGGTTCCAAGCATTTGAGGAAGCCGCGGCGACCGCGGAGAGGGATGATGAACACGCAAGACGCACTGACATGGATCGCCGAAGTCTTCGAGGAACCCGCCGGGCGCATCAACGCCGAGACGCGGCGCGAAGAGATCCCCGGCTGGGATTCGCTCGGGACACTGTCGCTGATCGCCGCGCTCGATGAACGCTGCGACATCCACCTGACCGAGAAGGACATCGGCGGCATGCAGCGCGTCAGCGACATCCTCGACATCCTGCGCCGCAACGGCAAGCTGGACGCCGGCTGACGCACAACGGCGGCAGCCCGGTGCGATTCATCCTCATCGACCGGATCGACTCGCTGGTCCCCGGCGAGAAGATCGTCGCGACGCGCAGCGTGCGCCCCGAGGACGACTACTTCCGCGACCATTTTCCCGGCTTTCCGGTCGTGCCCGGCGTGCTGCTGGTCGAGATGATGGCGCAGGCCGCGGGCAAGTGTCTGGACGCCGAGCGGCGGCCGCGCGGCAAGGCGATGCTGGCGAAGGTCCTCTCCGCCAGTTTCCGCCAGTGGGTGCGCCCCGGCGATGAAGCGCAGGTGCATTGCGCGATCGACGCCAACGACGAACGCTACGCGACCGCAGAGTGCCGCGTCGAGGTGGCGGGCCGCAGCGCGGCGCAGGCGAAGCTGTTCTTCTCGTTCCTGCCGCTGGATAAACTGGCGGCGGGTTTTCGTGACGATCTGCTCGAAGACTATCTCGCGAGGCAAGGACGATGAACGACGCGTTCGGACTGCGCCGCATGCGCGTGCTGGTGACCGGCGGCACGCGCGGCATCGGGCGTGCTATCTCCTTGCGCTTCGCGCGCGCGGGCGCGAGCGTCATCGCGAACTACGCGCGCAACGACGAAGCGGCGCAATCGCTGCAGGCTGAAGCCGCAGCCGAGGGGCTTGCGCTCGACGTGCTGCGCGCCGACCTGACGCTGCCGAAGGGACTGGCTGCCGTTCAGGAACGGATGCAGCAGGGCGAGGGCATCGTGTCGCTCGTGCACTGCGCGGCGACCGGCGTGCACCGCCCATTCGAGCAACTGACCTCGCGCCACTGGGACTGGACGATGGCGCTGAACGCGCGTGCGCTGTTCGAGCTCGTGCACCTGCTGCTGCCGATGATGCAGCCGGGCTCGGCGATCGTGGCGCTGTCCTCGGCCGGTGCCGTACGCGCGGTGCCGGCTTACACCGCGATCGGCACGTCAAAGGGCGCGCTCGAATCGCTGGCGCGCCACCTGGCGGTCGAACTGGCGCCGCGCGGCATCCGCGTCAACATCCTGTCGCCTGGCAGCGTGCAGACCCACGCGTGGGACGCCTTTCCCGACAAGGAGCAGCGGCTTGCCGAAGCGCTGCGCCGCTCGCCGATGGGACGGCTGGTAACCGTCGACGAGGTGGCGTACGCCGCGCAGTTCCTGTGCAGCCCCGCGGCCACCGCGATAGTGGGGCATACGCTCGTCGTCGATGGCGGGACGAGGGTGGTGGAGTAGGTCGACGAGGATCTCCTCACGGCGGCAGATCTTCCGGGCGTTGTGCATCGGTCCTGACGCCGCCCGTTCGCAGCGGCAGTGTGCGCATGGATTAGCGCGACGCGGTGATCAGAGGTGTTCCGCCCTAAGTTATGCTCCCGCGCGTCCTGTGGTGGCCTTCTCGGTTGCCGCATGCACTCCAGTCCGGGAAAAGAATGTCCTCCAACAATCGGAAGCAGACGGGCCAACAGGCGCCGAAATCTCGAAGCCTATTGCGCGGGCTCACTGCAGCATCCATGGCCACCTTGACCGTCGCGGCTTGCGGCGGTGGTTTGGCTGGGACGCCTCCTGAGTCGACGGTGAGCGGCGTGCCGGCTCCGGCGCCAGCGCCTGCTCCTGTCCCCGCGCCAACGCCCGCGCCTGCGCCGACTCCCGCGCCGGCACCGACTCCAGCCCCAGCGCCAGCGCCGGTACCCGCTCCCGCACCCGCACCCGCGCCCGCGCCCGCGCCCGTGCCGGCACCTGCGCCCGTGCCGGCACCTGCGCCCGCACCGGCACCTGCACCTGCACCTGCGCCGGCTCCAGCACCGGCGCCGGCGCCCGCACCGGCACCTGCCCCCGCTCCCGCTCCGGCGCCGGCACCTGCTCCGGCACCCGCTCCACCGCCACCGCCGCCACCGCCGCCGCCACCGCCGCCGCCGCCGCCACCGCCGCCACCGCCGCCGCCGCCGCCACCACCACCGCCGCCGTCTGGCACGGCCACGATCACGTGGGCGCCGCCGACGCTGAACACGGATGGCTCAGCGGTAACGGACCTGACCGGGTTCCGCGTCTACTACGGAACAAGCCCGACTAATCTGACGCAGTACGTGGACGTTTCTGGTTCCACCGTGACCAGCTACGTCGTTACAGGGCTGGCGTCGGGCACGTATTACTTTGCGGTGTCCGCGATCAATTCGGGCGGCACTGCAAGTGACCGAACGAACACGGTGTCGAAGACGATTCAGTAAGAATTCTTCGGTGCTTCGGCTGATTCGTTCCGTGCGGCAACGCCGGACAGGCAGCAGGAGAGGCATGCTTCGATTGCATGCCTCATTGTTCGGTCGGAGCGGCTTTGACCGCAGGTCACTAAGATTCAAACCGAATAGATCAGAGTCAACACCGCGACGGAGCGGATCATGAAACGCAGAGATTTCATTCTGGCCTCTTCAGGGATCCTGGTGCCCGCGCTCGCGCGCGGCGCGCAGCCCTGTCCACCGCCGCAGGTGGGCGTAGCAGGCGGCGGATCGGCTTCAACGAATTGCACGATCGTCTCGCCGGGCGGTTATTCGACCAGCTTTGGCACGACCGAGAACCCAATCAGTGAAGGCGGGAAATGGGTCAACGGCAAAGCTGTTGGGGTGCAGTGGAACAACATCGCGACCCAGAACGGCGCGGCGGCTGCGACCAGCAAGATGCTTACTGCGCCGCCTTATAACGACTGCATCGCACACATCAGTTCCTCATACATGGCGTTCAACGCCAATCAATTTGCGGAGGGGACGGTCTATCGGGCGTCAGGATACACGGCCGGACATGAAATCGAACTGTTGCTGCGTTTCCAGATCACCGCAAACAATGCACGCGGCTACGAAATTTATTGGTCGACCAACGGGGGGCTATACATCGTCCGGTGGAACGGTCCGCTGAACGACTTCAACCCGCTCGCCACCACAAGCGCGGGCCTTGCAAACAACGGGGACGTAGTACGGGCAGAGATTTCCGGAAACACCATCACGGTCAAGATCAATGGCAATACGAGACTGACCTACTCCGATTCGAAGTGGTTATCGGGTCAGCCGGGTATCGGGCTTAATCCATACGAGGCAAGCTCCGACTTTTCTAGCTACACGTGGAGCGACTTTACGGCTGGCAACCTTTGAGATGTGTCGCAGCACTAATCCAGGTGAGAGCACCATCATTTGCAGGTCGGCGCTGGCGATTGCGAATTTAGAGCGACTTGAGTAGAGACCGCGCCGCCGAGTCTCAAACGAACGCGTGTATCAACGAGGATACTGGCCGCGTGGTCAAGTCCTCATCAAATGGTCGTTGGTTGGTCCCTGGCGAGCAACGAGCGGACGAAGCTGGCCGCTCGGACAAGATGGCGCCGGGAAATGATCGCCATGACCAGAACATAGACACACGCTCCCGTAGTACTCAGTATCAGTAGCGCCACGATCGGCGGTTCAATGGCGAGGGCAAAGCGCACTACGGTGACGGTCGCATACATCACGCCTGCGGCCACGGCAGGCGCGCCGCATTCCGCAATGAGATCGAGCGCCCGAATGCCGATGAATCGCAGAACGGCCGGCACACTGACGGAATATGCGAGGGGCACTGATACTAACCAGGCCGAGCACAGGCCGACGAGTCCCCAGTGGGCTCCCACGTAGAACCCGGCCGGTATCAGAACGAAGTTGGCAATCGTGTTGCGCAGATCGAGCTGACGATTCCCTAACGCCAACGACGCCGTGAACATGACGCTCAACGTCATGCGCAGCGGCACGATGAGCGGCAGGATTATCAACGCCGGCACTGAAGGCAGCCATTTCGATCCAAACAAGACGCGCACGAGTTCGGGGGCCACGGCCGAGATGCCCCAAAGCGTCGGAAAGGCGATCAGGGAAATCAGGCCGATGGCCCTCAGCACTGCCTGGCGCACGCGTGGACGGTCTTCCTGCTGCCGTGCCACGGCTGGCAGCGTGATCTGATTGATCGTGCCCATCACCTTGGTCATCGGCAGTGTCGCAAGCTGCAGTGCCACGGAGTAATGGCCGATCTCAGTCGTCGACAGGTATGCGCTGCCGATCAGAACGTCCGACTGGATGACGACGAAGTAGCTGACTCTGTTGCCGACCAGCGTAAGGCCGAACTTGAGCTGCTCGCCTATCCCGCGCAGGGAAAAGGTGGGCCGCACGCGTTCGCCGAAGATGAGCAGCGCCGTGCTGCGCGCGATCGCGCCGAGCAAGGTGCCCAGCACGAGGGCCCAAACACCGGCGCCGAGCAACGCGAGAAGCAATGTCGCCGCGATGCTCGCGACGCCGGCAACCATTTCAATTGTCGAAAGGCGTCGGAACGACAGGTCGCGGGTCGCCAGCGCGCTCGGCACGACGGCGATCGCACTGATGATGATCTGCAGTGACGCGATCGCGATGGGCCACGCCAGTCGCGGCTCGTGAAAGAGACGGGAGAGAAGCGGCGCCGCGATTACGATGGTTGCCGTGATGATCGCGCCAAAGAGCAGCGATGCACCGTAGATCTTCCGCAAGTCATCGCGGGCGATCTCGGCCCAGCGCACGATCGCAGCCTCGAGGCCGAATTCGGCAACGGCGCCGGCGATGGCGCACACCACCGCGACTTTGGCCATCAATCCGTAGTCCTCGGGTGTCAGCAGTCGGACGACCACCAGGGTTCCGGCCCAGCTCGCGATCTGAACCACGAGCTTTGCGGCTGTCGCCCACTTCAGGGCCGATATCGCTTTGCGTTCTATTGACATCACAGTGGCTCGGAAGCAGGCCCTTTGCCTTGGCACCTAGCTCGCGGTCCGGTTCTCGTCAGCCATCAATCCGCTGCAGCCACGCGCTGCGCCAGAACAACGGCTCATACTGCGCGTTGAAGAGTTGCCGTTCTCCTGAGAAATGCACATCCTGCAGGATGTAAGCGGGCGTCTTCATCGTTCGTACTTCACCGGTGACGATATCGATGAGTTTTCTGACCTCGGCCCGGACGCGGCATCGATGACCGCAATGCTTCAACATGTCGGGCTCGAACCAGAGACCTCGGTGCATCAATTGATCGTTCAGCGTCGCGCGAATTTCTGCGGGCGGCCTTACTATGACGTGGTCACCCGGACGCAATTGGGCGTCTTCTCGCGTGCCATCCTCGCATGCCGCCGCTGTCTCGAATGCCGGGAACTCGACACCTCGGCGCAGCTCCTGAAGCTCGTTGAACAGATGCGTCAGCCATCCGACGATGAATGCCGCCGGCGCTACGTTTCCGGAGATGAGCGGTCGCAGGAAGTTGCGCAGGCTCCGGCCCTCGCTTGGGTGCGATGCCGCGTGCAGCTGCGTGAGCTGGCACGTGTAGCGGGGACCCTGGGTGCCGCACTGCAGAATGGCGGCGCCGGTCCCCGGTTCGGAGTGGTTGGTAGTTGCCGGCTTTTCTTCCTCAGTCCCGCTCGCATCGACCCGGCGCAGCCAGGCCGACTTCCAGATCGTGTGACAGGCCGCCTCGCAACCTCCGTGACTTGAACCGTCGCAGACGGTCCCGACCAGCAAAACGGTGCCGTTCATGTGCCGCATGCGGCGACTCTTTCTGTAGTCGAACAGCCGATGAACGCACCGGAACACGTGCGCCCGGCGGCCGCACATCGCGAGCATTTCCGGCATGAAAGGCAACTCCTCCAGGCAACCTCTCTCATCCAGCGTCGAGCGAATCTCGTCCCACGTCTTGACTTCGACCAGATCGCCGACGACGAAGTCGTGCCCCAGCAGGCGCCGCGCCAACCAGCGGCGTAAGCACGAGACGCGCGCGTTTCCTGCTGCCTCAACTGCAGCAGGTTCACGGGAACGGTTCAGTTCAAGAAAGAGGTCTCTCGCGCCGCGCGCTGCGCGCTGGTACCGCACCAGCACGATCGCGCTGGCACAAGCAAGAGCGGCGGCTGCAACCGCGACGAACGCACTCAGGGTCGAAACGAAAAGACCCACGACCCTTGAAGACCAATACGGCGCCAGAAGTGCCAACAGCAGCGCCAATAGAAAGAGGCCGAGGCTTGCAAGGGCTGTCTTGACATAGCTTTTGAGCGCGAAGTTGAACTGCATGCTCACGATTTCAGCGAGTCAGAGAATCATCAAGGCGATGGATTTGCTGTCGCCGCGCGCGAAGACTTGCGGTTGAACAGGCGAACGCGCCGCGATGAAATCGACTCGCTGAAATAGCTCGTCTCAGGCGAACCGACGGCGCAACGAAGCGAGCAGAAGTCGTGCAGAAAACGGCACGAATACCATTCCGCCGGGAGACTTCAATGACTCGGCGTGAAAGCGCCACGCTTCTCGCAGTCTTCCTTGCCGCACATATTCGCACGACGCGCTGTGGCATTCGGCTCCGTACCGCCGCCGCACGACGGCTTCGTAGCGAGTGCCCGCATAGCCTTGCGACAATCTACGCCACACTTCCGGTGCGGCGAGGCAGTGTTCTGCGTCTTTCGATAGCGAGCCCGGCGTGTCGTCGTAGTAGCGATATGTGGGTTCATCGAGGAAGCCGAATTGATGGCGCCTGGCCAGATCGAGCGTTGTCAGCGTCCACTCAAGATGTCGAAAGACCGCGTCGAAGGCGGAAAGATCGATGTTCTGCATACGGAGCGTGAGCGCGCCGGCGCCCCAGCCCGCGCGCATCATCGTTTCGATGAGATCGGCGCGTCGCGCCTCTGGCGGTGGGAAAATCTTCGTGACCTTCGACCCGCTGATCCGCAATCCGTCGGTGACTAGGACATCGATCTCGGGACGCTTGCGGAAGTAGTCGATCTTCCGCGCGAGCGTATTCGGTATGAGCTCGTCGTCGTCATCCAGGAACCCGAGAAACTCGCTGTTGGCCATTTCCGCGCCGACGCGCCGCGCAAGTGGGTATGAGCCGGTTCGCAGGCGGATTACACGAATGTCCGATTGAGTCGCGAGCCATTCGAGCACGGCGGAGCTCACCCGCGGTCCGTTCGCGACGACGATGATTGAATAGTCGCAATCTCCCGCCATCGCCCGCACTGAATCGCAGGCGCGTTTCAGAAACGCATTTCGAGCGTCATCGCATCGGGATGCGATGACGACCGTGAACAAGTGTCTGGCACTGTTCAATGCGGGGGTCACCGAATGAACTTAGAAGGTGTATTCATCGGACAGGCCGAGGGCCCGTCGCGCGGCCTGCGTGACATCGCGAAACAGCGAGCCGCGTTGCCACGCGGTAGCGCGTGCGAGGAACATTGCAATTCGCAAGCGATCGCGCGTGGCCAGCGGGCATGCCATCAATACGCGCGCGCGCTCGTATGCCCAAGTCCAATGAGGGAAGTTCATGCCGGTCCTGGCATTCGGCTCCACCCATTTTCTGAATTCCTTCGCCGTCTTTACGCGCGAAATCGAGCCGGGATGGAATCGCCGAAGCAGGCAAGGTCCTTCCGCCTGAACCATCGGCCCGCGGAGTGCGAGTTCCCAGACGAAGATCGCATCCCAACCCGGATAGGCGGGTCCTGTTCGCATGCGTCGTAGCGTCGCTGCGCGCAGCAGGCCGTAGGCGATGACGTGCTGATAGCCGACGATCAGAACCTGGCGCGCGCGCTCGAAAACGACTTGCGACTGCAGATCGAGCGTTCGTGCCATCGATCCGATGATTTGACCGTCGTCGTCGATGTTCTTCGTGTCGGGGACGACCGCCTCGACTTCGGGCCGACTGTCGAGCACCGTGACCATCGCTTGCAACAGGCCCGGCTCCATGACGTCGTCGGCGCCTGCCCAGCGGAAATACTGGGCGGGGCTCTTGATCGCGTCGAGCACGCGTCGATGGTTCCAGAGGATTCCCCGATTCTCGGGCGAGCGCAGGTACGTGATCCGCTTGTCCTTGCTCGCGTACTCGGTACAGATTTCCGACGTCGCGTCGGTCGATCCGTTGTCCGATATCACGAGGTCGAAATCGCTGAAGGTCTGCGCCAGATGACTCTCGATCGCGGCAGCGAGATGCTTCTGGCCGTTATAGACGGGGAGGCCAATGATCACTTTGCGTTCACTCATCGAGCTGATCCTCCCCACACAGTGCGAGTTCGCCGCCGCCGATGCATCGATATCAGGCGTGTGCAGCGGAAAGCGTCTTCTCCGCCGCGCGCTCCCCGCTGATGAAGCTCTCGTCGGTCCACATGTAGCCCCAGTCGCCATAACGACCGCAGTAGGCGATGCCGATGTCGTCGAGGTAGCCGTGCACGGTCTTCAGGGCGGCGGATCGGTCCAGGTCGAAGATCACGTTCGCGTACCGCACCACGCGCGCGCCGCGCGTGAGTATCTTGTCCGTCTCGCGCAGGATGCCGCTGCGGCGCAGATCGTTGATCACGGGGTCGATCAAGTGCTCCGGCGCCTGCATGAGCGGCCGGTACTTGCTCGAGAAATAGACCTCCGCCTGGATGCTGCCGCACCCCGGCGGAACGTTGCTGGCCGCCAGCATGTGGGGGAAGCTGAGCCGCGTGAAGCTGATGTCCTCGTCATAGAAGTAGGTCATCTGCGATTCCGACAGGTCGGCGCGGTCCACGCCGACGTTGACCAGCACGCAGGTCGAGCACGCGAGCTTCTGCGAGGCATCGACCACGTCGCGTGGCGCGCCCGCGATCATCGGCAGCAGGTCGGGCAGCGCCACCGAGGAGACGAGTCCGTCGTATCTCGTAGTCTGGCCGTTCGTGAAATGCAGCGTCCTTTCGCGCGGATCGATCGCCTTCACCTCGTGGTTCAGCTTGATGTCGGCCAGTTTCGGCAGTTCGTGCAGGTACGAGATGAAGCCGCCCTGGCTGGGGTAGCGGAAGTTCGTGATGTAGTGTGTCTCCGGCTTCCACGGCGCGAGCGCGCCGCGCAGCAGTTCTTCCAGACTGGGCCGGTACATCCGCGGCCCGAGCCAATCGGTGCTCATGTTGGAGGCGTTCGTCAGGTGGTACTTTCGCGTGTACGTCATTGGGAACAGCTCGGCAAACTTGCGGCCGTAGCTCGCCACCAACCAGTCCTCGTAGTTCTTGACTTCGCGCTGGATCGAGTGCTCCTTCACAAAGTCGGCGATGATTTCGACGATCAGGTCCTTCGGCAGCACGTTCAGGTGCAGCTGCGCGGGATGCGTGATGCGTATGCCGCGCCAGTAATTGCTCAGGTTGATCTGGACCGATTCGTACTTCTGGTCGACATAGCCCGCCAGCAGATCCTGGATGCGGGTGTCCTTCGTGAAAGAAATGTGCGGGCCCAGGTCGAACAGGAACCCCTTTTCGTCCCGGAACGACGCCGTGTGACCGCCGTAGTACGGGCTCTTCTCGTAGAGCACGGGGCGGATGCCTTCCGCACCCAGGCGGTACGCGGCGCCGAAGCCGGCCATGCCGGAACCGAGAACAACGATGTTTGCCACTGAGCGCAATCTCCTGAACGGTTGCTGGAGTCGGATTCGTGCCGGTATCAGGCCGCCGCGGCGAGTCGCCGGCCCGCAGGCGCGGCCACGGGCCACCGCTCGTTCTGCTCGCGCCAGAGGCGGTCGCTCAGGCGCTCGGCCGGAAGGGTCACGTCCTTGAACGACACGACCGCGTCCTTGGCGACATCGCGGACCAGCACGCAGTCCTCGGACAGCGCGATCGGCAGTGCGTCGGCGGCGCGCGCCGCGGCGCGGTTTTCGATCAGCCCATAGCTGCGGAAGCCGCCGACGCCGTCCAGGCGCTCGCCGGCTTTGAGCGGCCGCTTGGCGACCGTCACCACCTCGCACGACGGACCTGCGGCCGGCGCCACGGTCGGGTCACCGTGAATGACGGCGCGGCCGATCGTCGACGGCAACTGGATGTGCGGCAGGTGGTACGGCGTGTAGAACACGTAGAAGGGTCCGTCGCCGAGCTTGTAGTAGGCGAGCTGGGTCTTCTTGTAGGGGTTTTCCTCGTGCACGACGACGAAGCCGCCGGTGTGCGGCGCCGCGCCGACCGAGTAGTCGACGATGCCGCCCGCGAGCATCGCCTCGGGCGGCAGCAACTTCGCCAGCTCGCGCACGTAGCCGCAACGTGGACCGACCATTCCGCGCTTCGCCACGCCGAAGCCCGTCGCGTTCGCCAGCACGCAGGTTTCCATCGACAGCTTGGTGGCGTCGGCAAACGACGTGACCTTGCGCACGTCCTGATCGTTCTTCGCGGCGAACTCGCGCTGCGTGTCGGGCGTGCGGTAGTAGTCGACCATGCCCTTGATGTTGCCGGCGGCGACCGGCTTCAGCCCGACCGACTGCACGTAGCGGAACAGCGTCATCGCGACACCCGGCTCGTCGCCATCGGTGTGGGTCACCACGACGCCCGCCTCGTCGGCCTTGACCTTCAGGACCGGGCCGATCAGCGAATCGAGTTCCGCATTCACCAGCACGACGGGCTTGACGTGGGCGAACGCGTCGAGCGCGACGCTCGCCGCGAAATCCACCGTGCCGGTCACTTCGACGACGATGTCGATCTCGCCGCACCGTGTCAGCACCTGGGGATCGTCGGTCAGCACGGGTGTTCCTCGCGCGATGCGTGCGGCCGCCTGCTGGGCAGTCGCCGCGTGTCCCCATTCCGTGAATCCCGCTTCGCGAAACGCCCGTTCCGCGTGTTGCGCCGTGCGATTGGCGATGCCGGCCAATCGGATGCCCGGCACCGGAGTGCCGAGCTGCAGCGCGATGGCGCGTCCCGTCGCGCCGGCGCCGATCACGCCGACGCGGATCGGCCGCTGCTCCGCCTCGCGCTCCTGCAGCACGTTGTAGACGGACATGTTGCGCGACGGCTTGCTGGCATGCGAATTCATGGTGTGCCTCCTTGCTGATTCGACCCCAGACGAGGCCAACTGCGATCCTGCTCCGAGATCTCGGTTACGGCCAACGGCCAGACGATCCCTATGGCCGGGTCGTCGAATCTAAGCCCTCGTACCTTATTCGGCGCGTAAAAGGCCGAAGTCAGATAATGGATTTCGGTCGAGTCTTCGGTCGACAGGCAGCCGTGCGCGCAGCCCTCCGGCACGTACAGCATCCGCCCGTTGTCGGCGGTCAGGTTGGTGCCGAACCAGGCGCGGTAGGTCGGAGAGTCCGGCCGCAAGTCGACCACGACATCGAACACCGATCCGCGGGTGCAGCGCACCAGCTTGGCCTCGAGCGCCGG
Organism: Pseudomonadota bacterium; assembly: GCA_029778535.1. GTDB lineage: Bacteria > Pseudomonadota > Gammaproteobacteria > Burkholderiales > Burkholderiaceae_F > JAKOQB01. Next base: position 349,415 of record JAKOQB010000005.1, read on the forward strand.
CGCAATCTGGTAGTGCATGCCGCGGATCGTGCCCTTGCGCACGCTGAAGCTCATGTTGGCCTGCACCGGCGTGAAGTCGATGCCGTGCTCCGCGAACTCTCGTTGGCACCACGCGCGCATGAAGCGTCCGCGACTGTCATTGCGAGGTGTGGGTTCGACCACGAAAGCGCCGGTCACGGTGCAGGGCTGGAATTCCATCGGGATCTTCGTCAGCGCGACAGAGCCAGATACGCGTTGATCTGCTCGAGACTGAGTTCTCGCGCATTGCGCCCAGAGTGGAAATCGCGGTACCAGGCCGCGACCCAGCACAGTGCCTGATCGATCGAGAGGCCGCAGCGCCAGCCGAGCAGGGATGCGGCCTTCGTGACGTCGAGCCTCAGTTGTGGCTCCTCCGCGGCGTGCACTGCGCTGTCCGGGACCCACGGCGGCGACTGACCCCAGTGCGATGCCAGGGACTCGACCACGTGCGACACCGTGCATGAACCCGTATCCGGAGGGCCGAAATTCCACGCCGTGGCGAAGCTTCGCGGGTCGGTTGCGAGCGCTTCGGCCAGCGTCAGATACCCGGCCAGGCAATCGAGCACGTGCTGCCATGGCCGCACCGCATTCGGGTGCCGCAGCACGACCGGCCTGGACTGCAGGAAGGCGGCTACCGTGTCCGGTATGAGCTGGCGCGGTGTCCAGTCGCCGCCGCCGATCACGTTGCCCGCGCGCGCGCTGGCCAGGGCGACGTGGTGCTCGTTCCAGCGGGTCAGCGGAAAGAACGAATCCCGATACGACTGGCCTACGAGCTCGGTGCACGCCTTGCTGTTCGAGTACGGATCGTGGCCGCCGAGCACGTCATTTTCCCGGTACCCCCAGACCCAGCCCTTGTTCTCGTAGCACTTGTCGGTGGTGACGTTGATGACGTTGCAGGGGCGCTGCGCGCGCCGGACGGCCTCGAGCGCGTGCACCGTACCCAGCACGTTGGTCGAATAGGTTTCGACCGGGTCTTCGTACGATCGCAGCACCACCGACTGCGCCGCCATGTGGATCACGAAGTCGGGCGCCACCGCACGTACGCAGTCGGTGAGCCGGTCGAGGTCGCGAATGTCGCCGATCTGCGATTCGACCAGCGCGTCCACGTGTGCCAGTTCGTACAGGCTAGGCTTGGTCGGAGGGTCGAGGGCAAAGCCGGCGACACGCGCGCCGAACGAGTGCAGCAACATGCACAGCCAGCTTCCCTTGAAGCCCGTGTGGCCGGTAACGAGGACGCGCTTGTCGCGCCAGAACGTAGGATTCATCGGGGCGAGCCGGCCGCCGCGGCAACGAGCTTGCGGCAATGAAACCCTTCGGCGAATCCGCTGCCGGCCCGGCACTCGACGCCGCGCAGACGCATGATCGCCTGCAGGTTCTCCGCCTTGAACCAGGGCTTGCCGTGCTGGGTGCGAAACGCGCGCATCAGCACGGCTACCTTGCGCGCGGCCAGTGCGGGCGCCAGCGGCACGTACATGTTCGGCGTCACGAGATCGCCGTCGAACTTCGGAACTTCGTACTCCCAGATCTGATGGTCGCGGAAGGTCTGCCACGTCAGTTCGCTGACCACCCTGTGGTCCTGGTGCGCGTCGAGGCCGTGGTGCGTGAAGATCAGGTCGGGTTCCACCGCTTGCTTCAATTCCTCGAATCGGGACTTGGCTTCGGCGAAGTGTGCAGGAAGGAATCCGTCCGGCAAATCGAAAATCCGCCATTCGCCGCGCGCGCGGCCGGCCACGAAGGCCTTTGCCGACGACAACGCTTCCTTGCGGCGCACGGCCACCGAGGTCAGGACGAACCAGTGAATGCGGCAGGCGGGGTGCAGGCGCTGCAGCGTGAGCACGGTCCCGCCGCAACCGATCTCGATGTCATCGCAGTGCGCTCCGATGCAGAGAACTTCCAAGCGGTTGCGGGGCGGCGGCGCGAGCGTCAGCCCGAGCATGCAGACCTCAGCGCTTCCAGGTCATCCATGGACAGACGCCCTGCGCTTCCATGCGGTCCAGAGTGATCTTGTCCTTCAGCGTGTCCATCGCGCGCCAGAAGCCGGAGTGGCGATAGACGCCGAGCAGCCGCTTCTCGATCAGCCGCCCGAAGGGCCGCTCGACCAGTTCGTCGCCTTCCTCGATGTAGTCGAAGATCTCCCGGCGCAACACGAAGTAGCCGCCGTTGATGAGGATCTCGCCGTTGGTCAGCGCGCCGACGCGCGTGGCCAGTCCGTCGGGCGAGACCTCGACGGTGTGGAAGCTGTGCGAGCTGTTCACGCCCGCGAAACTGGCGACGACCTTCTTCGCCTCGAAGTCGGCGATCATCCGGTCGAGCGGCAGGTCCGACAGTCCGTCGGAATAGTTGGCCAGGAAAGCCGGCTCGCCTTCGAGGTACTTGCGCACGCGCAGCAGCCGCTGCCCGATGTTCGAGTGCAGGCCGGTGTCGACGAAGGTGATGCGCCAGTCGTGGATGTCGGTCTGGTGCAGCACGATCTTTCGCCCGCCGTCGGACAGCGTGAAGTCGTTCGAGATGCACTCGTTGTAGTTCAGGAAGTACTCGCGCACCATGTCGCCGCGGTAACCAAGGCACAGGATGAATTCCTTGTGGCCGTAGTGCGCGTAGTAGCGCATCAGGTGCCAGATGATCGGGCGGTTTCCGATCATCACGAGGGGTTTGGGGATCGTGTCCGAATGCTCGCGCAGCCGGGTCCCCAATCCGCCGCAGAAAAGGACGACCTTCATGGCGCTCGATTCGCCCGCCGTGATTGTGCTGCGTTGATCCCTCGCACGCGCAGCGGCGCGCGAGAGTGCGCGTGGCAATCTGTCGAAACAGCGTCAACCGGCTTGACCAGCATGAGTGCGCAATGTCGGGGTGGCCCGGCTGCAGAGCCGGGAAAACATCGACCGCGAACGTACCATGAACGCGCCATGGCCAGCGATCGCCCGTTCCGCCGCCTCTCGGCGCAAATCACCCACAAATCGGGATATTCGACGGCGCTACACGGCATCGGTGGGTAACTTGTCGCGAACCACCTGGATGATCTTGAAGCGTGATCCTTGATGGACGACGTTGAACGCCTGCGGATATGCCTTGAGCAGGGCAGCGATGCAGTCGTCCTCCGTGGGCACGTAATAGGTCCAGACGTCCGTGACGACGATGTAGTCGACGCCGAGGCGACGTATCCCGTCCACCAGCGTTCGCGCGTCGCTGATGGGCGGAAACCAGACCACTTTCCGATTTGCGTAGTGGTGGACGACATCCATCTGCCGCGCCATGACGACCGCGGCACCCGGCGTGTGTTCTGCGATCCACCGGGCGGCGACGATGCGTTCGTACACGCGGTGCTTTGCGACGTCGAAGCTCGAGTTCTGGCGCGCGACATCGGCTTGCAAGGCAAGGCCAAGAACGACAAGTCCCGTCGCCACGATCGCACCGGCCGTCTGCGGCAGCGTGGTCTGTATCGGTCTCGGCCACGCCGGGAGAATCCTTCGTTGCAGGAGGATTCGCCTCAGGAGACCGACGGTCGCCGCCCGTGACGGCGAGATCATGCAGATCGATGCGATCACGATCAGCGACCAGACGAACGCCGACAACCAAGCCTGCATCGAACCGGAGCGCCAGCCTGCGACTGCAGCGGCGGCAGCCGCTAACAGTCCTATGGACACGCCGGCGGCGCCGACGGCGCGCGGCGCGCTCACGGCCTGGCGCCCGAGCGCGATGCTGCCGCGCCATAGATACAGGAGTGCCAGAGGCACCACCGGAAGCAGGAACCTTGATTCGTACGGCCATGGCCACACGGCATACATCGCCTCGTGTCCGATGAAATACCACTCCGCCAGGCTTCCTCCCGCCGCGCGTAGGGATGATCCGAGGCCCAACCCGATGAGCAACACGGTGCCGAGCACCAGCGGGGAGTACCAGTCCGAATCGAGATACTCCCGGCGCGTCACGAACTGCATCAGTCCGACGGCTCGCTCGGCGACATTGGCGGGAACGCGCGAGAGGAAATCCGGGAGTGATGCCGTACCCAGTTCCGGCTCGATTCCGCTCTTGACGATGAGCTGTGACACATAGGTCCTCGGGTATCCCTCCAGCATCGGCCACTCGACAACTTCATGCTTCGCGACCCATCCCATCCAGGCCGCTTGTACGACGATCGCCACGATCACCACCCCGGAAAAGGAACGCCAGCGGCGCGTCCGCGTCGGGGGATCAGTCGCCCAGCTTCCGATGGCCAGCCATCCGACAAGTCCCGCGATCAGCGCAACCGCCGATGAACGAATCATCAGGCTCATTGCGAGCATGACGGCGCAAAGCAGAGCGAGCAGCATCCGATTCCGTGCACCCGCTGCATCGTCCAGTTTGGCGGCCAGCAGCAGCGTGGCCACGCTGGTGAAGAAGTACGGCACGTCGGAACTCACCGACTGAGTCGCGAACTCGAACACAAGGGGCGATGACGCAATGAGCAAGCATGCGGTCGCGGCGACGGCCGTGCCTTCCTCGCGCTTGAGCAATCTGTAGCTGGCGATCAACGCCAGCGTGAGAACGACCGCCATTGACCGCACAAGTGCGGCGTGTGTGCATGCAACGGTCTTGCACAGCAGTACCAGCAAGGCGGGAAGCCCGGGCGGATACTGAATGTCGTTGAAGTCCAGCCCATAATGGCCGCGTTCGAGAATCGACCGGGCATACTCGATGTAGACCGTGTCTCCCCTGAAGAAGCCGTCTGCGTTGAGCGGGCGCAGAAATTCGAACGCGCCCAGGATCAGGACGAGCGCGATGACCAGGGCGTCCGCCGCAGTGTGCGGGGTGATCCGCGAGACTGGTCTGCCCAGTCGGACGAACTTGCCGGCCATGCCAACCGATTTGCCGCAGTACTCAGGTTTGCGCGATCACCCAGACGCCCGCGAAAACGAGTGAAACGCCGATGACGCGCGCGGCAGACACGTGTTCTCCGGCGAAAATTCCGATCACAACCGTCGCCGCGAACCCCAGTCCAACGAGCGGATAGGCCTTACTGACCTCCCATTTCGACAGCACTGCAAGCCAGGCAACCGCGCCGAGCCCGTAGAGCAGGAATCCGAGCAGAACGAACAGGTCCGTGAGCACCGCGAGCACGCTGTGGGCCGTGAACGGCCGTTCGAGAATCTCCGCCACGCGTGCGCTCGACATTCCGGTCTTCAGGCAGAACTGGGCGGCGACAGACAGCGCGATGCTGAGCAGGGCGATCGCGAGGGTCTTCATAGGATTCGGTCCAGGGGCACGAAATAGGCGCCGACGACGGTCGTAACCATCGCGAGCACGGTGATCAGGCTGGTGCGATTCGTCACCGCGTACACGACGGGATCGTCATGCACCTCGCCGCGGACAGTCTTGATCCACAGGCGGCCGAGCCAGTAGGTCAGCTCGATGGCGACCAGCCATAGCAGCTGGGGCGATGCATAGCGGCCCTGAGTTTCGGGAACGCTGATAAACAGGCCGAATACGACGACGGCCGAAAGCGCGGAGCCGATACCAAGGGGTCTCAGCACAGTCAGATCGGAAACGCGATAGTCCCTGCCCGGGACGGTCTCCTTGCCGATTTGTGCGAGCGAAATCAGTTCGGAGCATCGCTTGACCAGCGCCAGGCTCAGAAACACGAAGAAAGAAAACGCGAGGAGCCACGAGCTGGTGGTGACGCCGATCGCCATCGCCCCGGCGAGAATACGCAGCGTGTACAGCAGCGACAGGACCAGGACGTCGATCAGCACGTGAACCTTCAGCACCCAGCTGTACATGGCCGTGAGGCCCAGATACACGACCAGCATCAGAACGAAGTCGTATGACACCAACGGTGCGAGCGACAGCCCGATCAGCAAAGCACCAACGGCGGCCGCTACGCCGTGCGCGATCGGTATCTTGCCGCTTGCCAGCGGTCGAAGGCGCTTGCGCGGATGCTCACGGTCGCTGTCGAGATCCCAGAGATCGTTGAGGACGTAGGTCGCGGATGCGACGAACGAAAATGCAAAGAATGCGATCAGCGTCGTCGCCAGTTTCCGCCCGTCCAGAAAGAGGAACGCCGTCAGCAACGGAACGAACAGCAACAGGTTCTTCAGCCAGTGATGAACCCTGAGCGCGTGTAACCAGTCGGCGATCGACGCCCTTTCTGCGGGGAACTCCCTTTCGATTGGCACGGTGCGCCGGATGCGTCGCGCCGTGCTGGATCCGACGGACACCAGGATGGCCGCGTCCGCGGACTCCCAGATCGGGATATCGGCCGCGCTGTCTCCGGCATAGACGAAGCCTCCGCGCACCTTTTCACGGACGGCGGCGAGCTTGGCCGCACCTTTGGCATTGCGGCCACCGCGCGTGGCGACGACATCGTCAAAGAGCTGCAGGTGCCGGGAGACCGCTTGGGCGATGGAGTCGTGTGCAGCCGTGGCCAGCACGATGCGGCGGCCGCTTTCGCGTTCGCGGCGCAGATAGGCGAGAAGGGATTCGCGATACGGCAGGCGGTCGACCGCAATCTGCGTGCGCGCGGCGAGTTCTTCCTTGACGACAGCGCACCCGCCCAGCAGCCACAGCGGCAGCCGCAGCAGACTGGCCGGGGAACGTCTCGCCAGTTGAATCAATGATTCAAGCAGCGTGTCCGAACGCGTCAGCGTGCCGTCCAGGTCGACGACGATGGCCGGCAGCGCGGCCGAGGGCGATGCGCCTTCACCAGAAGGCGGTACCGGATCCGCTCCGGCGGCGGAACGCGCCAGACTTTTCAGCATCGCGAATCTCCCGCACGCGCCCAGCCAGTCTACTCACGCGGGAATCGACGGCAATGGGAAGCCAACTCGGGATCCGCAACAAGCGGGCCGGAGCATCGCGTTTCATGCAGATTCGCAAGAAGATGCGTTTGATACGTACGATATTCCCCGACTCAGCGGGCGTCCGCTGTGGAGGAACGGGGACGGTCAGCGCGGGAAATTGGGCCCGTGAAGGCGGCCAGCGCTTCCGGAACCCGCCACGACGGCTTAAGGCTTGATCTCGATCCTCGGCAGCCAGCCCGGATTCGTGCCCTCACCCGAATAAGCGCCGCGAATGGTCCAGTCGCGCGGACGGCCGTTGAAGTCGAGGTTCCAGTCGGTGAGCGCGTCCAGGCCCGTGGTAGTGGCCGCCGTTCCCCGCAGCGTGTCCGGCTTGGGATACAGGTCGAGTTGCCCGAGCGGGCCGGTCGGGTTGTTCAGATAGGTCGAGGCGCTCGAGTAGCTGCCGGTGATGTTGGCAGATTGGTTGGCGGCGTTGATCGGAGTGGCCGCAAACACGGCGTTTGAGGTCACGCTTTGCGTGTACGCCGTGTCACCGCCGCTTACCGAAATGCCGCTGCTCGAGGCGACCAACGTGTTACCGAAGATGCGGATGCTGCGCACGCTACCGTTGTGACGCATGATGTTGACGGCGGGGCCCGAGTCATTGACGAGCACGTTCGCGTAGAAGGCTACATTGCCCTCGGCCTGGAACAGCGCCTCGGTCGGGTTCTGGAAGAAGAAGTTGCCGTAGACCTCGTAGCCGTTGGTCGATCCGGGTCCGCTTGCAGGTATGTCACCGAGCAGCAGGTTGGGGCGCGCCATGCCGCCGGTGGAACTGTTGCTTCCCTTGGTGAATACGTTGTTGCGGATAATGGTGTTGGTCTTCCCTGTGGGGACTCCTGCGATGCTCGGCCACGGCGCCTGGTGCTTGATCTCGATGTTGTAGCCGATCGTGTCGCGAATCACGTTCCGCTCGATGACTCCGGCGATGAACGGATTGGCGCCGTCGGAGTTGCCGAGGTACATGCCGGTGCCGGCGCCGATGATGGTGTTGCCGCGGATCGTCCAGTTCCAGGCGGTGGCGCCATTGGTGGCGATGCCTACGATCGCCTGCTCGCTGCCGACGCCGCGGATGGTCAGGTTCTCGAGCGTGATGTGATGGCTCGGCCGGCCGTTCTGCGCGGCTACGCCGTCACCGCCCAGATCGCGACCGTCGACCGTGAGATTCTTGACGGTCACGTACGAACTGTTCTCGAACCGGATCGTGTTGTGCGTCGAGCGTCCCAGCAGAACCGTCTGGCTGCCGCTGCCCGTGATCGTGATCGGCGCGGTCGGCGTGCCGTTCAGGTCGAAGATGGGCAGCCCGGGCGCATCGTTCGGGTCGTCGTAGGTGCCGGGCGCCAGTACGAGCGTATCGCCCGCCTTCAGGGCGCGCAGCTTCGACAGGTAGTCGCTCGGAGTTGCGTTGATAATCTGTCCCGTCGGCGTCGGCGCCGGTGCCGGCGCCGGTACGGGACTCGGGGCCGGTGCGGGTGCTGGGGCAGGTGCCGGTGCCGGTGCCGGCGCAGGGGCAGGCGCCGGTGCGGGTGAAGGAGCCGGTGCAGGCGAGGGCGCCGGCGCAGGCGCGGGCGACGGTGCAGGGGTCGGGGCCGGTGCAGGCGCGGGAGCCGGTGACGTCGGTGCGCTGATCGACGCGGTTTCTCCGCTGCCGCCGCACGAGGCAAGCGCAACCACGGTGATGACGAAGAGGGAGCGGGACCGCCGCTTGAGTGATTGCATGTCAAGTCTGGCCCCGCAGGGACGCAGGGATGGGCAATGGAAGCGAGGATCGAAGTCTATCTGTGCATTCAAGTACCCCGCGCGATCCGTGTCGCTTGCGCACGCTAATCCGAGCGGGCGCAGGCCGTTCATCGTGCGAGCGTTGGAGCCCGTCGCGGCCTGCGGCTTCCGGGAGGCCGCGGGCGAAGCTGCATGAAGGTTGAGTCCTACAATCGCCCGCGGATCGGAAGCGCCAAAGAACAATGAGAGTCACGGTCATCGGAACGGGTTACGTCGGGCTCGTCACAGGCGCGTGCCTGGCCGACGTCGGCAACGACGTGCTGTGCATCGACAACGACGCGGCCAAGGTAGCGTGGCTGAAGCGGGGCGAGATCCCGATCCACGAGCCCGGGCTCGATGCGATCGTGGCGCGCAACGCGGCGGCGGGACGGCTCGTCTTCTCCGACGCGTATGCCGATGCGGTCGGGCATTCGACGTTGATCTTTATCGCGGTCGGCACGCCGTCGGGCGAAGACGGCTCGGCCGACCTGTCGCACGTGCTGGCGTGCGCGCGCGAGCTCGGGCGGCGGCTCGAGCGTGATTCGGTCGTCGTGGTGAAGTCCACCGTGCCGGTCGGCACCAACGACCAGGTGCGGGCGGCGATCGGGCACGAGCTGAAGCAGCGCGGGGTCGCGATCCGCGTGGCCACCGCCTCGAACCCCGAATTCTTGAAGGAGGGTTTCGCGGTCGAGGACTTCATGAAGCCCGACCGCATCATTGTCGGCGCTGACGATCCGCGAGCGGCCGAGACGCTGCGAGATCTGTACGCGCCGTTCAACCGCAACCGCGACCGCGTGCTGTTCATGGACGTGCGTTCCGCGGAATTCACCAAGTACGCCGCCAACGCGATGCTGGCGGTGCGTATCTCGTTCATGAACGAACTGGCGAATCTGGCCGATCGTCTCGGCGTGGATATCGAGGACGTGCGGCGCGGCATCGGCGCCGATCCTCGCATCGGTCCGCACTTCCTTTACGCCGGCGTCGGGTTCGGCGGCTCGTGCTTTCCCAAGGACATCCGTGCGCTGATGTACACGGCCGACGAGGCCGGCGAGTCGGCCGAGATACTGGCGGCGACGCGGCGTGTCAATGATCGGCAGCGCCGCATCCTGTTCGAACGGATCGGGACCTTCTTCAACGGCGAACTGCGCGGCAGGACGGTCGCACTGTGGGGCCTGGCGTTCAAGGCGAACACAGACGACATGCGCGAGGCGGCCAGTCTGGCGCTCATCGAGGCGCTGACCGATTCCGGCGCCGTCGTACGCGCCTACGATCCGGTGGCGCAGGTCAACGCGCAGCGGCTGCTCGCGAACAATGCGCGCGTGCAGTTCGCCGCTTCGGCGCGCGATGCATGCGCCGGTGCCGACGTGCTCGCCGTGGTGACCGAGTGGCTGGAATTCCGCAGCCCGGACTTCGACTGGCTGGCGCAGACGCTGAAGGCGCGCGCGCTGTTCGATGGCCGCAACCTCTATGAGCCGGCGCAGGTGCGGGCGGCCGGGCTGCACTACGTCGGCATCGGTCGCGGGCGCACGTGAGCGGCGAGATCCTCGTCACCGGCGCGGCGGGATTCATCGGCTATCACGTCGCCGCCGCTTTGCTGGCGCGCGGCGACGCGGTACTCGGCATCGACAACCTGAACGACTACTACGACCCGGCGCTGAAGCGAGCGCGGCTGGCGCAGTTGGAATCGCGGCGGCGCTTTCGCTTTGCCGCGATCGACATCGCCGACAGCGCCACGCTCGCGACCGCGCTTGGCGGCGCGCGGCTCGACGGAATCGTGCACCTGGCGGCGCAGGCAGGGGTGCGCTACTCGTTCACGAATCCGCGCGCGTACATCGACAGCAACGTGACGGGTTTCCTGAACCTGCTCGAACACGCGCGCACGCATGCGCCGCGGCATTTCGTCTACGCGTCGAGTTCGAGCGTCTACGGCGCGAACACCAAGCAGCCGTTCGCGGTGACCGATCGCGTCGATCACCCGGTCAGCCTGTACGCCGCGACCAAGCGCGCCGACGAGCTGATGGCGGAGGTGTACGCCCGCCAGTTCGCGCTGCCGCTGACCGGGCTGCGCTTCTTCACCGTCTACGGGCCGTGGGGCCGGCCCGACATGGCGGCGATGAAGTTCACCCGCGCGATCCTCGCCGGCGAGCCGATCGACGTCTACAACCACGGCGATCTCGAGCGCGACTTCACCTACATCGACGACATCGTCGACGGCGTTCTGCGCGTGCTCGATCGCGTGCCGCCGCCGGAGGCGGGCGTCTCGCACCGCCTGTTCAACATCGGCAACCATCGGCCCGAGCCCTTGCTGCGGTTCATCGAGGTGCTATCGACGGCACTCGAGCGCGAACCCGTGATGAACATGCTACCGATGCAGCCAGGCGACGTGCATTCGACGTGCGCCGACATCAGCCCCATCGAGCAGGAATACGGCTGGCGGCCGACCACGACGATCGACGAGGGTCTGCCGCGGTTCGTGCAGTGGTACCGGCAGTTTCATCGCGTGTGACAGGTGACGGCGATCGCGGCGCGCGTGCGGGCGGACTGACCCGCGCGCGGGTCTTCGCACTGTGCGTGGGCTGCGGCCTGCTGCTAGCGTACCTGTCGTTCATTCCGTTTCACTATCGGGCGCTGTCATTCAACGAGGCGCTGCGGCAGTTCACGCGCCTGCCGTACCTCGATCTGCATGCCGATTCGCGCGCGGACTGGGTCGCCAACATCGGCATGTACCTGCCGCTGGGCTGGCTGCTGGCGCGGCTGCTGCGGCCGGCGCCGCGCGGGCCGCTGGACCTCGCGCCGCTCGCGGCTGCGTTTCTTGTCGGCACGGCATGGGCCGTCGCCGTCGAGTTTGCCCAGCTCTATTTCCCCAATCGGACGGTATCGCTCAACGACCTGATCGCGGAGGCGATCGGGACGTTTGCGGGCGCGGCGCTGTGGCTCTCGCTGGGCCAGCGCTGGTCGGGCTGGTGGCGCGAGATCCTGCGCGGCGGCGAGCGCACGGCCCGCGCCGCGTTGGCCGGCTACGCGATCGCGTATCTGGCGCTCAACTTCGCGCCGTACGACTTCATCGTCAGCTGGCGGGAGCTGACCGAGCACGTCGCATCACCGTTGGTGGGTATCTGGCTCGCCGGCGCGGACTGCGGCCGTATTCCCTGTTCTCTGCGGCTGGGATTCGAAGCCCTGCTGATCGCCCCGCTGGGGCTGACGTGGATGGCGCGGCGGGTTCACGCCGGATCGGTCGGTGTGGCCGCGGTCATTGGCCTGCTGCTCGGTCTGGTTCTCGAGGCGGCGCAGTTGCTGCTGGTCAGCGGGGTATGTCAGGGTGCTTCGGTGCTCGCTCGCGCGGGGGGATTTGCACTCGGCGCGGCCGTGCATGCACAGCGCGCCCGACTCTCCGCGATCGACCTGCGGCGACTGGCACGACCGCTGGTGCTGCTGGCCGCGCTGCCGTACCTGGCCGCGGTTACGATCGTAAACGGCTGGTGGTCGGAGCGCTGGATCGATCTTGCGGCCGCGTGGTCGAGGCTGGGCGAAGTGCAGTGGCTGCCCTTTTACTACCAGTACTTCGCGCCTGAGCAGGACACGATTCGCAGCGCGATCACCCATGCTCTGCTGTATGCGCCGGTGGGCGCGGCCATCTGGCTGTGGACGCACCGACGCGCGCGGGGCGCGGCAGCGGCTGCCGCGGCGGTCGCGATCGCGGCGGTCGCCGAGTTCGGCAAGCTGTTCGTGCCGGGCCGGCACCCGGACCTCACCGATCTGCTGATCGCCGCAGCTGCGGCCGGCGTGGTCGCCGAGCTTCTGCATGCCTTGACCCGCGCGCCGTCCGCGGTAGCGGCAGCGCGCCACGAGCCGGAGCGCGCGATCGCGCGGGGCGGCGCGCACTTGGACGCGGGCTCCGGTTCGGTCGGCGATTCCGCGCTCGCCCTGCGCGTGATCGGCGCGGCTGCACTCGTTGTGGCGGTTGCATCGCTGCTCGATTTTCCGGTCGCGCGCGTGGCGCTGCTGGCGTCGCTCGCGTTGTACGCGGCGCTGCTCGTCCGCATGCGGCTCGCTTACCTGTGGATCGTGCCGCTGGCGTTGCCGATGCTCGACCTGGCGCCGATCTCGGGTCGTCTGTTCTGGGACGAGTTCGATGTGCTTCTGCTCGTCACGCTGGGCGTGCGGCTGCTGGTCGATCCGACACCGTCGCGCGATCGGCCGCGGTATCCGCGGGTCTCCCTGAGATTGCTTCTCGCCGCGGTGGCGGCGAGTACGGCCATCGCGCTTGTGCCGCCGCCGGCGTGGGACGCGAACGCCTTTGTCAGTCTGCTCAGCCCGTACAACGCGCTGCGGCTGGCAAAGGGTTACGCATGGGGCGCGGCGCTCGCCTGTCTGGTGGCGAAAGACACCGCTCGCTATGAGCAGGTTGGGAGCAGGCTCGTGCAGGGATTGGCGCTGGCGCTGTTCGCGGTCGCGGCGAGCATCGTGTGGGAGCGCGCGCGGTTCGTCGGGGTGTTCGCATTCGACGTCGACTTCCGCGTCGCCGGCCCGATCGCGGCGATGAATGTTGGCGGCGCATACGTGGATGCGGTGCTGCTGCTGCTGTATCCGTTCGCGCTGCTGCTTGCGCTGTGCGCTGCGAGCAATGCGCAGCGAATGGCATGGGCGCTCGTCGCCGCGCTCGGCTTCTACGCGATCGTCGTCACGTTCTCGCGCGCGACGCTAATCGGGTGGGCGGCGAGCATGGCCGTCTTCTCCCTGCTGTGGGCGCGCCGCAGCCGCGCCTGCGCCAGCACAACTGCGGCGCCGGGGATAGGGCCCCGGCGCGCCTTCGTTGCGGCGAGTTCGGCCGCGCTGCTGGCGGTGCTCGCCGCGCTCGCCGGCACGACGCTGCGCGAGCGTTTCGCCACGGTGGCCGACGACACGTCCGTTCGCGTGGCGCACTGGCGCACCGTCGCGGCGATGCCTCCGGCCGACCTGATGCACGCCGCATTCGGCCTGGGACTGGGCGCCTTTCCGCGGATGTTCTATCTGCAGCAGGCTGGCGCCGCGCGGACCTCGGCTTACCGCTTCGAGTCCGATCCGGGTGTCGGCAAGACCGCGCTCGTCCTGCATGGCGGCAGCGGCCTGTACTTCGTTCAGCGCATCGATGCGCCGCGCGGACAGGACGTGGAGATCGCGGTCGTGGCGCGTGCGCAGGGCGAAGCGGCGCGCCTGTCGATCGCTCTGTGCGAGGAGACGGTGATGTATTCGGAGCGCTGCGCGTCCGGTGAGATCGCGCCCGGGCAGCGCGCGGGCGGCGCACGCCTGACCCTGCGAGTTCCCGCCGCCGCAGGTGTCATCGATTCGGCGCGCCCGCTCTGGCTGTCGCTGCAGAACGCGGCGGACGGCACGGCAATCCGCATCGACTCGGTTTCGCTGCGTACGGCATCCGGCGCGGAGCTATTGCGCAACGGCGACTTCGCGCACGGCGCCGACCATTGGTTCTTCACGTCGGACGACCATCTGGCGTGGCACGCAAAGAACGCGCCGTTGCAGATCCTGTTCGAAATGGGACTGTTCGGGCTGATCGCTTGGACCGCTGTCGCGATCGCGCTGGCGCGCCGGCTCGCACTGGCCAATCCTCGTCAGCCTTACGTGTCGGCGGTCGCCGCGGCGATCGTGGGGCTCGCGATCCTCGCGGCCGTCGATTCGGTGATCGACGCGCCCCGGCTCGTGGTGCTCGTACTGCTCATGATCTCGTTTCCGCTTGACGACCGCGCGTCCGCGGCCAGGCGCCCGAGCGGAGCAACGTGCGCGCGTCCGGCCGGCTGAGCGTTGCCCGAGGGCATCCATCCGGTCGTCGGTGCGCGATCGACCGCCAGTAGGGCGGCATTCAGGGTCCGTCGGCTCAGCCTTGCGCGAGTTGCCGCGTCGTCGCTATACATCGCAGCTTCCAGCGGATCGCGCGCGCGTTGTCGCATTTCGACCAATCGCGGCGCGCATCGCGAAATTCAGATGCGATTCTTGACGAAACACCGAATATTCACGTGCAGGTGCCGGCGGGCCGGAGGTACGCTTTGGCGTGGATGAGGGCAACTGACCTCCGCGGCGGGCGTCCGGACTTCGGGCAACAGGCTGGCGCCGGGGCGAACGAACAAGAAGCGCACGCATGATCAGACTGTTCCGGCACCACGTTTCGTTCGGATCGCTGCTCGCGCTCACGGCCGACACGCTGCTGCTGCTGCTCGTCGTTCCGGTGGCCGTCGTCGTCCACAACGGCGGCGCAATGAACGACCTGATCGATACGCTCGTTCCGGCGTTCATCTTCGCCTGCCTGATGCTGTCGCTGAACGGATCGCTCGGGCTGTACCGGCGCGAGGGCGGCACCGGCTTCGGAGCGCATCTCGGGCGCGTGCTGCTGGCGGTCGCGATCGGCGTTCCGGTCGCGTACGTGCTGTTTTCGGTTACGCCGCACGGCGCGACGGCGCGCGGCGCGATCGGCTATACGGTGCTCTACACATTGGCCGGGCTGATCGTCCTGCGGCAGTTGACCTTCTGGGCGCGTAGTTCCGGGCTGGGTGCAAAGCGGGTGTTGATCGTCGGCACCGGCGAGGAAGCGGCGGGAGTCGAGCGCGCGCTGGCCACGCTCGGATATCCGTCGATGGCGATCGTGGGCTTCTATCCCACCGGGCACGAGCGAGGCTCGCGCGCCGTGCCGGCCGATCGCGTGCTGCCGACCGGGCTCGGATTGCCCGAGGTGGTCAGCGGCCTGGGCGTCAGGGAAGTGATCGTGGCCGTGCGCGAACAGCGCGGCGGCGTGCTGCCGCTGCGGGAACTGCTCGACTGCCGCATCAGCGGCGTGCCGGTGACGGACCTCGCGGGCATGTACGAGCGGGTCCGCGGCGAAGTGCCGCTGGAGTCCTTGAAGGCAAGCTGGCTGATCTACGGGCAGGGCTTCGCGCAGGGCGGGTTCCGCGCCTTCATCAAGCGCGCGTTCGACCTCTTCGTGTCGCTCGTGCTGCTGGCCGTCGCGTCGCCGATCATGCTGCTGACGGCGCTCGCGATCCGTCTGGAGAGCCCGGGGCCGATCATCTACCGGCAGGAGCGCGTCGGCCTCGGCGGGCGCAGGTTCATGTGCCTGAAGTTCCGCAGCATGTCCGCCGATGCCGAGAAGGACGGCGTGGCGCGCTGGGCGGTACGCGCCGATCCGCGCGTCACGCGGGTCGGCCGCATCATCCGCGCGGTGCGCATCGACGAACTGCCGCAGTTGATCAACGTGTTGCGCGGCGAAATGAGTTTCGTCGGCCCCAGGCCCGAGCGGCCCGGGTTCGTCAAGGAACTGAAGGAAGCGATTCCGTTCTACGACATCCGCCACAGCGTGAAGCCGGGCCTGACCGGCTGGGCGCAGGTTCGCTACAACTACGGCGCGTCGGTCGAGGACGCGCGCAAGAAGCTGCAGTTCGATCTGTACTACGTGAAGAATCATTCGCTGTTCCTGGATCTGGTGATCCTGATCGAGACCGTGCGTGTGGTTCTGTTCCGGGAAGGCGCGCATTAGGCGACCGGCAGGCCGTCGGCGGCATGTGTCGCCTGTCGGACAACTGGGCCGAAGCGACGATTGCGCTCGCTTGCGTCTGCCTTATCCTCCGACGATGCACTTTCCCCGGGTGATGACATCGATGCGTTGCGGCGCGGACCAGCCTTGAACCCTTACGACGCCATGCTCGAGTGGCACCTGAACCCGGCCGTATGGTCGTACGGGTTCGCGGCACTGGCCTACGCTGCGTTCACGGTCCAGCTATCGGTCGGCTGGAAGGGCGCGCGCCGGGCGATGCTGCTGCTCGCGTCGGTGACCCTCGGCGCGTTCTGGGCGGGGACGACGACGGCGTTTGCGCTCGATCCGGGCTGGGCGACGTGGCGTTCGGCACATGCGTTTGATGCGCTGCGGACGGCCTTCGCCTTGGCGTTCCTTGCCGTGATCCTGCTATGGCCGCAACATGGCGGGGCCGCGCGCGGCGGCGCCGGGCTGGGGGTCTTCGCGCTGATCATCGGCCTGACCGTCGTCCTGCTGGCGCTGGGGCTGCCGGCGCCGGGCATCAGCGCGCAGGGCAACCCGGCCGCAATCGGTTTCAGTGCCCATCTGACGCTGGCACTGCTGGGCGTCGTGCTCGCCGAGCAGGTCTACCGCCACAGCCCGGCTGCCGTGCGCTGGAACCTGCGGCCGCTGTGCTTCGGGCTGGCGGGTCCGTTTGTTCTCGATGTGGTGATCTACTCCGATGCACTGCTGTTTCGCACGCTCGATGCGCACTTCTGGGCGGCGCGCGGCTTCGCCTATGCGCTGGCGATCCCGCTGCTCGGCGTGGCCGCGCGGCGCAACCGTGACTGGAGTTTCGAGGTTGCCGTCTCGCGCGGCGTGATCGCCGGGTCGTCGGCGGTCCTGGTCGCCGGCATCTACCTGATGGTGGTCGCGGGCTCCGGTTACTACGTGCGCTACTTCGGCGGCACGTGGGGCAAGGTGCTGGAGACCGTGGTGTTCTTCGCGGCGTTCCTGCTGCTCGGCTTCGTCGCTGTGTCCGGCACGTTCCGCGCCAAGCTGCGCGTGCTCGTCGCCAAGAACTTCTTCTCGTACCGCTATGACTATCGTGAAGAGTGGCTGAAGTTCACACGGGTACTGTCGGCGACAGATGAATCGCGACCGGTCGAGGACGCCTGTCTGCATGCCATGGCGGATCTGGTGGAGAGCACCGGCGGCGGGCTCTGGCTGAAGCGCGAGGCCGGCTATGTGCAGGTAGCGCGTGCGAATCAGCCGCGGGTCGAGGCGATCGAGGCGGCCGATGGCGCGCTGCCGTCGTTCCTGCAGCGAACCGGCTGGGTGATCGAAGTGCCGGCCGCGCGGCGCGATCCCACCAGCCAGGGTGCGTTCGGCACGCCCGCATGGCTCGATCAGTTGCACAACGCGTGGCTGATCGTGCCGCTGCTGATGCGCGAGGAACTGATCGGCTTCGTCGTGCTCGACACGCCGCGCGTGACGATGGAAGTGAACTGGGAGGTGCGCGACCTGCTGAAGACCGCGGGCCGGCAGGCGGCGAGCCATCTGGCGATGATGAGCGCAACCGAGGCGCTGCTCGAAGCGCGCAAGTTCGATGCCTTCAACCGCATGTCGGCGTTCGTCGTGCACGATCTGAAGAACCTGGTGGCGCAGATGCAGCTGATGCTGCGCAACGCCCAGAAGCACCATGCCAATCCCGAGTTCCAGCGCGACATGCTCGAAACGGTCGAGCACGTGGTCGGGCGGATGAACGCGCTGATGCAGCAGTTGCGCGCGGGCGAAACGCCGGTCGAGCGGGCGCGTCCTCTCGATCTCGGCGCGCTCGTCATGCGCGTGCGCGACGAACGCGCCGCGTGTCATCCGGGCCTGCGGCTCGAAGCAGCGCCCGATGTGCGCGCGTTGGCGCACGAGGACCGGCTCGAGCGGGTCATCGGGCACCTGGTGCAGAACGCGCTCGACGCCGGCGGCGACGATGCCGAGGTCGCCCTGCGCGTGTTCAACGATGCGGGCCGCGCAGTGATCGAGGTGTCCGACAGCGGCGTCGGCATGAGCGCGGAGTTCGTGCGCGAGCGCCTGTTCAAGCCGTTTCAGACCACCAAGGCGAACGGCATGGGCATCGGCGCCTACGAGAGCCGCCAATACGTCGCCGCGCTCGGCGGCAACATCGAAGTGCACAGTGAACCCGGCATCGGCACCAAGGTGCGGGTCGTCCTGCCGGCGCTGGAGCGCGCGGCGCAGCCCGATCTGCAGAGGCAGCCGGCATGACCGACAAGCGCCGCACGCTGCTGATCGTCGAGGATGATCCCGCCCTGCAGAAGCAGATGAAATGGACCTTCAGCGACTACGAAGTCGCCCTGGCCGCCGACCGCGAAAATGCTCTGATCCAGCTGCGCCGGGTCGAGCCGGCCGTGGTCACGATGGACCTGGGCCTGCCGCCGGCCGCGGACGACCCGACCGAAGGCTTCGCCACGCTGACCGAAATGCTCGCGCTGGCACCGGAGACCAAGGTCATCGTGCTGACGGGGCAGAACGATCGCGCCAATGCGCTGAAGGCGATCGAACTGGGCGCCTACGACTTCTACGCCAAGCCGTTCGAACCGGACGTGCTGACGTTGATGGTCGATCGCGCCTACCGGCTGCACGAGCTGCAAGAGGAGAACCGGCGCCTGCGCGCAGCAGCGGCGCCGAGCGCGCTCGGCGGTCTGATCACGCGCGACGCGGAGATGCTGCGCGTGTGTCGCACGATCGAGAAGGTCGCCCCGACCAGCGCGACCGTGATGATTCTGGGCGATTCCGGCACCGGCAAGGAGATCCTTGCGCGCGGACTGCACGAGCTGTCGCCGCGCAAGGAGCGGCGTTTCGTCGCGATCAACTGCGCAGCCATTCCGGAGAATCTGCTCGAAAGCGAATTGTTCGGCTACGAGAAGGGCGCGTTCACCGGTGCCTCGAAGCAGACCATCGGCAGAATCGAAACCGCGCACAAGGGCACGCTGTTCCTGGACGAGATCGGCGACCTGCCGGCCGCGCTGCAGGCGAAACTGCTGCGCTTCCTGCAGGAGCGCGCGATCGAACGCATCGGCGGGCGCGAGGAAATTCCGGTCGACGTGCGCGTCGTCTGCGCCACGCACCAGAACCTGAAGGCGCTGATCGCGGAGGGGAGGTTCCGCGAGGACCTGTATTACCGGCTGGCTGAGATCGTCGTGACCGTGCCGCCGCTGCGCGCGCGCGCCGGCGACGCGGTGCTGCTGGCCCGCGCCTTCGTGCTGCGCTTTGCCGGGGAGTTCAAGCGCCCGGCGCTGGCGCTGCTGCCGGACGCGCTGCAGGCGATCGAACAGCACGACTGGCCGGGCAACGTGCGCGAACTCGAGAACGTGATCAAGCGCGCGGTGATCATGGCCGACGGCGACGCGATCCGTGCCGCCGACCTCGAACTGACCGCGGGCGATGCACAACTCGACCGCCTCAGCCTGCGCCGGGCGCGCGACGACGCCGAGCGGCAGGCCGTGCTGCGCGCGCTCGCGCATGCGGACGGCAACTTCAGCCGCGCGGCCGATCTGCTCGGCGTGAGCCGACCTACACTTTACGACCTGATGCATCGCATCGGTCTCAAATGACGCCGGGCAACGACGAGGCAACGCCGTGAAAGCAACCGATTTATCGAGACCGATCGCCCGCCGCATGGTGATGCTGCTGGTCGCCGCGACGCTGGCCGCATGTGGCGCGCAGAGCCCGGAAAGGCTGCTGGCGTCCGCGAAGGAGTACCTCGCCAAGGGCGACAGCAATGCGGCCGTGATCCAGTTGAAGAACGTGCTGCAGCAGAACCCCGATCAGGGCGAGGCGCGCCTGCTGCTCGGGGGCGCGCTGCTCGACAAGCGCGATTTCGCCTCGGCGGAGAAGGAACTGCGGCGCGCGCTGGAACTGGGGCAGTCGCCGGACGTCGTGCTGCCGTTGCTGGGCCGCGCGATGATCGAGCAAGGCGAGTTCGGCAAGCTCGTCAGCGAATTCGGCCAGCGCACGCTGGCCGACGCCGACGCGCAAGCGCGTTTCAGCACGCTGATCGGCGACGCTCATCTGCGCCAGGGCAAGACCGCGGAAGCCGGCGCGGCTTACGCGGCGGCGCTGAAGGCACGACCCGATTTCGGGCTCGCCCGGCTCGGCCAGGCCTTGCTCGCCGCGATCGGCGGCAATCGCGACGAGGCGTTGAGGAGCACCGAGGCGGTGATCACCGCATCGCCGAAGCTCGCCGAGGCGTATGCGCTGAAGGCCGAACTTCTCGCCGCGGGCGGCGCGCGCGCCGAAGCGCGCAAGGCGCTCGAGCTGGCGGTCGATGCCAACGGCGCGTATCTGCCGGCGCGCAAGGCGCTGGCGCAGCAGTTGATCGGCGAAAAGGCGTTCGATCAGGCCGCGGCACAGATCGAGGCCGCACGCAAGGTCGCGCACGGTGACCTGTCGCTGACCTATCTGCAGGGCACGCTGGAACTGGAGAAGGGCGAGCTGCAGAAGGCGCGCGACAGCGCCGCGCAGTTGCTCAAGTACGCACCGGAGCACGTGCCGACGCTGGTTCTGGCCGGCGCGGTCGAGCTGCGCTCGAAGCAGTTCGCCACCGGCGAGGAATACCTGCGCCGCGCGCTCGCGAAGTCGCCCAACCATCCGGTGGCGCGCCGCCTGCTGGTCGGCGCCTATCTGCAGGAGGGGCAGCCGGCGCGCGCGCTCGAGGCGTTGCAGCCTCTACTCGCGGGCGACGCAGGAAAGGATCCGCGCGTGATGATGCTGGCCGGCGAGACGTACCTCGCCAACGGCGAGATCAAGCAGGCAGCCGAACTGTTCTCTTCGGCCGCGGCGGCGGAACCCGTGAAGGCAGCAGCGCAGATGCGGCTCGGCCAGCTCGCGCTCGCGCGCGGCGACACCGACGAGGGCTTCAAGCAGCTCGAATCGGCGGCCGAGCAGGACGCCGGCAACGTCCGCGCCGATCTGGCGCTGATCGCGGCGCATTTGCGGCGCAACGAGTTCGACAAGGCGATGGCCGCCGCACGCGCGCTCGAAAAGAAACAGCCGAACAATCCGCTGGCGGCGCTGATGCTTGGCACGGTCGAAGTCGCGCGCAAGGATCCGGCGGCGGCGCGCAAGCACTTCGACCGGGCGCTGCAGCTGCAGCCGACGTTCCTGCCGGCGGCCGCCGCGCTGGCCAAGCTCGATCTGGCGGACAAGAAGCCCGACGAAGCGCGCAGGCGCTTCGAGGCCGTGATCGCCAAGGACTCCGGGAACGAAATGGCCTATCTGGGCCTGGCCGAGGTGATGGCCGTCACGGGCGCGAAGCCGGACGAGATCGCCGCGACGCTGCAGCGCGCGATCAGCGCCAATCCGCAGGCGGTCAACGCGCGCCTCGGGCTGGTGAATCTGCGCCTGCGCGAACGCAATGCCAAAGCGGCGCTGCAGGCGGCCGAAGAGGCGTCAGCGGCGATGCCGGGCGACCCGCGGGTTCTGGCTGCCCTTGCCGCGGCGCAGGAAGCGGCGGGCAATGTCAATCAGGCCATCGATTCGCTGAAGAAACTGGCCGCGCTGCAACCGCAGTCGCCGCAGCCGCTGCTGCAACTGGCCGCGCTGCACGCACGCCGCCAGGAATTCGATGCCGCCATCGATGCGCTGCAGCGCGCGCAGCGCGTCGCGCCGGACGACAAGAACATCCGCGCGAATCTGGTCGGCATGTACGTGCGCAATGGCCGGTTCGACGATGCGCTGAAGGAAACGAAGGCGATGCAGGCCAAGGAGCCGAAGTTCGCCGGCGGCTTTGCGCTGGAGGGCGACGTGCGGGCCGCGCAGAAGAACTGGGCCGAGGCCGAGCGCGCGTATCGCGAGGCGCTGAAGCTCGAGCCGCAGGCCGGCCGCGTCGCCGCGCAGTTGCATTCGGCGCTGCAGGCGGCAGGCAGGGCGGGCGACGCCGATGCGTTTGCGCGCAAGTGGCTGGCCGATCATCCGAAGGACGCCGCGATGCGGATGTACATGGCGGATCGCGCGCTGATAGCGAAGAACAGGAAGACCGCATTCGGCCTGTACCAGGAGGTGATCGCGCTGGATCCGAACAATGCGGTCGCGCTGAACAACCTCGCGGTCGTCGCCGGGGATCTCGGCGACGCGCGCGCGATCGGCTATGCCGAACGCGCGCTGAAGCTGGTGCCGAACAACGCGGCGCTGCTGGATACGCTGGGGACGCTGCTGGTCAACAAGGGCGACGTGCAGAAAGGATTCGAGTACCTGGACCGGGCGCGCGTACTGGCGCCCGACGTCGGGGTGCTGCGCCTGAACTATGCGAAAGCGCTGATCAAGGCCGGACGCAAGGACGAGGCCCGCAAGGAACTCGAAAGCCTGAAGGCGGCGGCGGGCACCTTTGCCGGAAAGGACGAGGTCGACGGCCTGCTCAAATCGCTTTGAGCGGCGGACGCGTCGCCGACGCGCGGATCGCGTCGGCGCTCGCGCCGGGCGCAACCAGTTCAGTTGGACATCGAGAGAGGAAGAGGGATCATCATGACCGTTGTTGCAGTCGTCGGGCTCGGCTATGTCGGCCTGCCTCTGGCCGTTGAGTTCGGCAAGCACTTCCGCACCCTCGGCTTCGATCTGTCGGAGAAGAAGATCGAGGCCTATCGCCGCCACGTCGATCCGACCGGCGAGGTCAGCTCCGAGAGCCTGAAGGCCGCCACCAAGCTGGCCGTGAGCACGGATCCGGCGACGCTGAAGGAGGCTGACTTCGTCGTGGTCGCGGTGCCGACGCCGATCGACGACGCCCACAACCCGGATTTCACGCCGCTGGTCGGCGCCAGCGAGGCGGTCGGGCGCAATCTGCGGCCCGGGGCGACGATCGTCTACGAATCGACGGTGTATCCGGGAGCGACCGAGGAGGTCTGCATCCCGATCATCGAACGGCATTCGGGACTGAAGTGGAAGAAGGACTTCTTCGTCGGCTACTCGCCCGAGCGCATCAATCCGGGCGACCGCGAACACACGCTGACGCGGATCACCAAGGTGGTTTCGGGCGATACGCCCGAGACGCTGGAGCGGGTCGCGCAGGTGTACGGCACCGTGATCGAGGCGGGCGTGTTCAAGGCCTCGAGCATCAAGGTCGCGGAAGCGGCCAAGGTGATCGAGAACACCCAGCGCGACCTGAACATCGCGCTGATGAACGAGCTGTCGCTGATCTTCCATCGCATCGGCATCGACACGCTTGAGGTGCTGCAGGCGGCGGGCACCAAGTGGAATTTCCTGCCGTTCCGCCCCGGACTGGTCGGCGGGCATTGCATCGGTGTCGATCCGTACTACCTGACGCACAAGGCGGACAAGCTCGGCTATCACCCGCAGGTGATCCTCGCCGGCCGGCGCATCAACGACGGCATGGGCAAGTTCGTCGCCGAGCAGACGGTCAAGCAGATGATCCAGGCCGGCTTCCCGGTCAAGGGCTCGCACGTGATCGTGCTCGGCCTGACCTTCAAGGAGAACTGCCCGGACCTGCGCAACTCGAAGGTCATCGACGTGATCCGCGAACTGGAGTCCTACGGCGTGACCGTGCACGTGCACGATCCGGTCGCGGCGCCGGAAGAGGCGCGACACGAATACGGCGTCGAGCTGATTCCGTGGGAGCACCTGCCGAAGGCCAACGCGATCGTCGCCGCGGTGGCGCACGATCGGTTCAGGCAGCGGCCGCTGGATGACTTCGTCGCCAAGCTGACCGCGGGCGGCCTGTACGTCGACGTGAAGTGCAACGCCGACGCGCAGGCGCTGCGCAGCCGCGGCATCCAGGTCTGGCGCCTTTGATGTCCTGGCTGAACGAGCTTGCGCCGGCGCTGCGCGCGCAACCGCGCCGCTGGCTGATCACGGGAAGCGCCGGGTTCATCGGCTCGCACCTGCTCGAAACGCTGCTGCGCCTGGAGCAGCGCGTGATCAGCATCGACAACTTCGCCACCGGGCATCGGCGCAATCTGGACGAGGTGCGCGCGCTCGTGGGGGAAGCGGCGTGGCGGCGCCATGAATTCGTCGAAGGCGACATCGTCGATGTGGGCACCTGCCGCAGCGTCTGCCGCGACGTCGACATCGTGTTGCATCAGGCCGCGCTCGGGTCGGTGCCGCGCTCGATCGCCGATCCGCTGGCCACGCACGCGGCCAACGCGACCGGCTTCATCAACGTGCTGGCCGCGGCCAAGGACGCCGGCGCGCGGCGCTTCGTGTACGCGGCGTCGAGCTCGACCTACGGCGATCATCCCGGGCTGCCGAAGGTCGAGGATGTGATCGGCCGGCCGTTGTCGCCGTATGCCGCGACCAAGTACCTGAACGAGCTGTATGCCGACGTGTTCGCGCGCTGCTACGGCACCGAGGCGATCGGCCTGCGGTATTTCAACGTCTTCGGCCCGCGGCAGGACCCCGACGGACCGTACGCGGCGGTGATCCCGCGCTGGGCGCGCGCGATGCTGGCGGCGCAGCCTTGCGTCATCAACGGCGACGGCGAGACGTCACGCGACTTCTGTTACATCGACAACGCGGTGCAGGCCAATCTGCGCGCGGCAATCGTCGTCCAACCGGCCGCGCTGAACCAGGTCTACAACGTCGCGGTCGGCGAGCGCACGACGCTGAATGAACTGCATCGCCAGCTTGCCGAGGCGGTGTCAGCGCGCCGGTCCGGGCTGCGCATCGAGCCGCCGGCGCACGCGGAGTTCCGCGCCGGCGACGTGCGGCATTCGCAGGCGGACATCGGCAAGGCGCGGCGCCTGCTCGGCTATGCGCCCGCCTATGACCTGCGCGCGGGGCTGCGCGAGGCGGTGGCCTGGTACATCGGCCGGTTTGCCCCGTCGCCGACCGGGGCTGCAACCGCATAAGTGGAAGGCTGCGTTCGGGTACCGAGCCCACCACAAGGGTGAAGGACTGGTCGATGCGATGCCTCGCGGCCCGACTGCTGGTGGCACTGGCGGTGGGACTTCTCGCAGTTCCAGCGGCGGCGCAGTCGTCACCCCCGCCCTCGATCGAGCGCGTGAAAATGGCGGTCGTGGCGGTCGGCACCTATCAGCGGACGCGCCAGCCACAGTTTCGCTTCCGTGGTACCGGCTTTGCCGTCGGCGACGGCACCCTGATCGCCACCAATGCGCACGTGCTGCCGCAGGCGCTCGAAGGCGGCGACGACGCCGAATCGCTCGTCGTCGTGCTGCCGGCGCGCGAACCGTCGCAGCGCATCGTGCGTGACGCGAGTCCGGTCGCGGTGGCACTCGATCAGGATCTGGCTGTGCTGCGCATCGGCGGTCCGGCGCTGCACGCCCTACCGCTCGGCGACTCCGATCGGGTGCGCGACGGCGAGGCGGTCCTGTTCACCGGCTTTCCGATCGGCGATGTCCTCGGCCTGATCCCGGCGACGCACCGTGCGCTGATCGCTGCGGTGACACCGATCGTGCTGCCGTCGGGCAACTCGCGCCAGCTCAACTCGCGCGTGATCCGGCAGTTGAAGGCGGGGGCGTTCGAGGTGTTTCAACTCGATGCGATGGCTTATCCGGGCAGCAGCGGCAGCCCGCTCTACGACCCCCAGTCCGGGGAGGTGGTCGGAATCGTCAACATGACCATCGCGCGGTCAACTAAGGAATCGACGCTGCCGCAGCCGACGGGAATCGCCTATGCGATCCCGGCGCGGCACCTGCGCGAACTTCTGGCCAGCGTCCGCTAAGCCGGGGCCAGGTGCTGCCTGTGTCGGTTTTTTTTACAGCGGCCCTCATGTGTTCGCGATGGATCTGGCTAAGTCTTTGACGGCAAAGAGGTCCACGCGAGCTGGCATAGGACGTGCATACAAGAACACGGTATCAGAGCCCTTCCACTTCGGAGTCAAAAGCGTGAAAAGGTTACTAGCAGCAACGTTCCTAAGCATTGGCTTTGCGGCTTCAGCCAGTGCCGCGACCCTGGTCAACGGCAGTTCGTTGCAGAACGTGATCAACTCCCTTTACACGAATGCCGGCACGAGCACCTTGCTGGCGCCGAACGTGAACCTCGATCAGCACGCCCCGGACGAACTGTGGGAGATCAGCGCGAGCGGCGGTTCGGTGGCCACGATTATCATCGAGTTGGCCGGCAATGCGAGCACCAACAAGTTCGGGATCTATGACCCGTATACCGGCCGCTCGGTCCAGGTCTTCGACGGTTCGGCAGGCGGCGGCGACCAGGCGATCATTTCGATCATGGCCAATGGCTTGGTGAAGGTGAATTTCGCCAGCACCGGCGTGTACTTCTCCGGGAATCTGTTCGGTTACTACCTCGACGGCGCCGATCGCCGCCACTATTCGGAGAAGGCGCGCAACGGCGGCAGCGACATGATGGTCGCCTTCCAGGGCGACGGCGACACGATCCAGATTCCTGGATTCGCGGCCGGCCCATGGTCACCGAACGAATTCATCCTCGCCTGGGAAGACTTGAGCAACGGCGATCGCGACTTCAACGACTTCGTGCTGATGGTCGAGTCGGTCACATCGGTTCCGGAGCCGGGCACGCTTGCGCTGCTCGGTCTTGCGCTGGGCGGCGCGTTTCTTTCGGCGCGGCGTCGTAAGGCCTGAGACACGTCCCTGACAAACTTGCGGGGCGGCCCTTCGGGGCCGCCTCTTTTTTCGGGCTGGGCGTGACGAATGCGGTGCGCGCCGACAAGCCGAGTCCGACCAGCGATATCGGCACCCAAAGTGGTGTGCTTTGCCCGTCGCCTGGCCTGACCTTGGTCTGTGAGTCGACCAAGAGGCCCGCTTCGCGGGCCTCCTGCTTTCTGTGCGCTCAATGGAAGTCTCTGCTCGCGACCGTCAACCTTCCGAGCAGCGGGGAGTGATCGACCAGCCTCGATGCGATCACGTGGATCACCGGTGCATCCTTCGCTTCCACGCGCTCGACGTGGCCGTAGACGGTCAGCAGCGTCGAACCGAGCAGTTCGCGCCGGTACTTCTCCGCCGTCGTGCGCCACACGACGACGTTGATCGTGCCGGTCTCGTCCTCCAGCGTGACGAAGGTGACACCGCTGGCGGTCGACGGGCGCTGGCGGCAGGTGACGATGCCGGTGGTGCGGATCGATTGCTTGTGGCGCGCGTGCAGCACGACCGCGGCCGATTGCAGCCGCATTGCATCGAAGCGGCCGCGTAGCAGCGCGAGCGGATGGCGCCGCAGCGTCAGAGAGGTGGTCTCGTAATCGGCGACGATGTCCTGGCCTTCGGTCGGGGCCAGCAGGCGCACGCGCGCTTCGCTCGCCGCCGCCGCGGCGAGCGGCACGGCGCGCGGCGCGTCCACATCCAGCCCCAGCGTGGTCCACAGCGCGGCGCGGCGATGGCCGGTGACCCCTGCCAGTGCATCGGCGCCGGCGAGCGCGCCGAGTTCGCCGCGGTTCAGCCGCGCGCGCCGCGCAAGGTCGTGCATATCGGTGAAGGTGCGCTCGCGGCGCGCGGCGGCGATGCGCTGCGCAGCGGCTTCGTTGAAGCCCTGCACGAGCTCGAGCCCGAGCCGCACCGCGGGTCGGTGCGGGTCCTGCGTCGAAGGTTCGAGCGTGCAGTTCCATTCGCTCGCCGCCACGTCGATCGGCCGCACCTCGACGCCGTGGGCGAGCGCGTCGCGCACGATCTGCGCCGGCGCGTAGAAGCCGAGCGGCTGCGAGTCGAGCAGCGCGGCGCAGAACGCGGCCGGCTCGTGGCACTTGAGCCAGCTCGACACGTACACCAGCAGCGCGAAGCTCGCCGCGTGGCTTTCGGGGAAGCCGTATTCGCCGAAGCCCTGGATCTGGCGGTAGATCTGCTCCGCGTACTCGGCCGTGTAGCCGCGATCCAGCATGCCGTTGATCAGCTTGTCGCGAAACGGGCCGATGCCGCCCTTGCGCTTCCACGCCGCCATCGCGCGCCGCAGCTTGTCGGCCTCGCCGGGTGTGAAGCCGGCGGCGACGACCGCCAATTGCATCACCTGCTCCTGGAAGATCGACACGCCGAGCGTGCGTTCGAGCACGCCCTTGACCGCGTCCGACGGAAACGTGACCGGCTCCAGCCCCTGCCGCCGCTTCAGATACGGATGCACCATGCCGCCCTGGATCGGGCCGGGGCGCACGATCGCGGTCTCGATCACGAGGTCGTAGAACTTGCGCGGCGCGAGCCGCGGCAGCATGTTCATCTGCGCGCGCGACTCGACCTGGAACACGCCGAGCGAATCGCCGCGGCACAGCATGTCGTACACGCGCGGGTCTTCGGCGGGGATATTCGCCAGGGTGAGAGGCCGATGGCCCCCACCCCCACCCTCTCCCGCTGATGCAGGAGAGGGAGAAGACCCCCTCTCCCCGATCACGGGGAGAGGGTTGGGGTGAGGGGTGCTTTGCGACCGAAAGCGGTTTACATGATCCAGTGTCCGTCGTATGCACGACAGCATGCCGAGGGCGAGCACGTCGATCTTCAGCAGGCCCAGCGCATCGAGATCATCCTTGTCCCACTGGATCACGGTGCGTTCGGCCATCGCGGCGTTCTCGATCGGCACCAGCCGGTCGAGCCGATCGCGCGCGATCACGAAGCCGCCGGAATGCTGCGACAAATGGCGCGGAAAGCCGATCAGCTCCTGCGCCAGTTCCGCCACCTGCGCGAGCACCGGATTGTCGGGATCGAACCCGGCCTCGATCAGCCGCTCCGGCTTGATGTGCTTACCGTCCCACCACGCGAAGCTCTGCGCGAGCTTGTCGACCTGGTCGAGCGACAGCCCCAGCGCCTTGCCGATATCGCGCAGCGCGCCCCTGGGGCGATACGTGTGCAGCGCGGCGGTCAGCGCGGCGCGCTGGCGCCCATATTTCGCGTAGATGTACTGCATCACCTCTTCGCGGCGCTGGTGCTCGAAGTCGACGTCGATGTCGGGAGGCTCGTTGCGTTCCTTGCTGATGAAGCGCTCGAACAACACGCTCATGCGCGCCGGATCGACTTCGGTGATGCCGAGGCAGTAGCACACCGCGGAGTTGGCCGCCGAGCCGCG
>JAKOQB010000211.1 GCA_029778535.1 Pseudomonadota bacterium
ACTGCGCGTCGCAGATCCGGTCCGCGCTGTCCGATGGGCTCGATGCGGTCGGCGAATCTCCATCCGCGTGCGCCGGCGCGGGCGCAAGGTGGTCCCGGGGCATGCGTTGCTCTCCTCCGTCCGATGCACTGTGCGCGTCTGGTGCGTGCGTCGTGCGATTGCGCTCACGCTAGCCAGCGCCGGCGGCGGCGGGAAGGAAAAGTTGTGTGAATATTCGACAAGAAATATCGGGCGGAGGTGATTGACAGGCTGCGCGGGCTGTGGATAACCGCGCATGACTTGACTTCGCCTCTTTCGCGCCGCGCCTAACGAGACTTCCCCCTCGCCCACATCAGTGGGAGAGGGCCGGAGTGAGGGCGAGACGGCTTCGAACGCCGCAGAGCCGCTCCTTGCACCGCTTGCCCTCATCCCCCGCCTTCTCCCGCTGATGCGGGAGAAGGGGCCTTGTCGTGCGGAGCGTGATCGTCACTCCAGCCACTTCCTCGCATTCCTGAACATCCGCATCCACGGCGAATCCTCGCCGAGGCCGGGCGGCTGCCAGGACATCTGCACGGTGCGGCGCACGCGCTCGGGGTGCGGCATCACGATCGTGAAGCGGCCGTCGGGCGTCGTCAGCCCGGTGATGCCGTCGGGCGAGCCGTTGGGGTTGTACGGATAGCGCTCGGTCGCGCGGCCTTGCGAGTCGATATAGCGCAGCGCCACCAGCGCCTGCGCGCGATCTTCGTCGCTGCGAAACACCGCGCGCCCCTCGCCGTGCGCGTTGGCGATCGGGATCCGGCTGCCGGCCATGCCGGCGAGGAAGAGCGACGGCGACGGCGCGACTTCGACCATCACCAGGCGGCCTTCAAACTGCTCGCTCGCATTGCGCTCGAAGCGCGGCCAGTGTGCAGCACCAGGGATCAGCATGTGAAGCTGGCTCATCATCTGGCAGCCGTTGCACACGCCGAGAGCAAAGGTGTCTGGACGCTGGAAGAACTCGGCGAACTGCTCGGCGAGCTTGGCGTTGAACAGGATCGTCTTGGCCCAGCCGCCGCCGCCGCCGAGCACGTCGCCGTAGGAAAAGCCGCCGCACGCGGAGAAGCCCTTGAAGTCGGCGAGCTGCGCGCGGCCCGCCAGCAGGTCGGTCATGTGCACGTCGACCGCGGTAAAGCCGGCGCGGTCGAACGCCGCCGCCATCTCGTACTGGCTGTTGACGCCCTGCTCGCGCAGGATCGCGATGCGCGGTCGAGCGCCCGTGGCGATGTACGGCGCGGCGATGTCCTCGGCCGGGTCGAACGTCGCGTGCAGCGACAGGCCGCGGTCGTCGGCGTCGGTCGCGCACGCGTATTCGGCGTCGGCGCAGGCCGGGTTGTCGCGCAGCCGGGCGATGCGCCACGACACCTCGCTCCACGCCTGCTGCAGTTCCGCCCTCGGCTTGCTGAAGATCGCCTTGGCGTCGTTCCACACGTCGATCACGTCGCGCGCGTTCGGCTTGCCGATGATGTGCGAGATCGCGCCCAGCCCTTCGGCACGCAACGCGTTCATCACCGTGCTCTTGTCGGCGTCGCGCACCTGCAGCACGAGGCCGAGCTCCTCGTTGAACAGCACCGCGAGCGCGAGTTCGCGGCGGCGGATCGCGACCTGCTCGGGTCGGATCTTGAAGTCGCCCCAGTCGGTCGCGTTCGGGTCCATCGCCAGCACGTCGATGTTCAGCGTCACGCCGCAATGGCCGGCGAACGCCATTTCGCACACGGTGGCGAATAGCCCCCCGTCGCTGCGGTCGTGGTACGCGAGTACGAGGCCGTCGCGCGCGAGCACGCGCAGCGCGCGGATCACCGCGGCCAGCTTGTCCGGGTCATCGAGATCGGGCGCGCGGTCGCCGATCTGCTGCGCCACCTGCGCCAGCATCGAGCCGCCGAGCCGCATCTTCCCCGCGCCGAGGTCGATCAGGATCAGCACGGTGTCGCCGGCATCGGTGCGCAATTGCGGCGTCAGCGAGCGGCGCACG
Source organism: Pseudomonadota bacterium (assembly GCA_029778535.1). Taxonomy (GTDB): domain Bacteria; phylum Pseudomonadota; class Gammaproteobacteria; order Burkholderiales; family Burkholderiaceae_F; genus JAKOQB01. Next base: position 1,988 of record JAKOQB010000211.1, read on the forward strand.
TCGTCCACGGGCGCGGCGGCGGAGACGATCAGCGACACCGGCGCCGACACGACCTTGTCGACCTTGCCGTCGCGCCACGCGGTCTTCATCGACAACGAATCCTTGCCGACCGGGATGCTGATGCCGAGCGTCCGGCACAGCTCGCTCGCAGCGCGCACCGCGTCGAACAGCGCCGCATCCTCGCCCGGCATGCCGCAGGCGGCCATCCAGTTGGCGGACAGCTTCACGCGCGCGAGTTCGATGTCGGCCGACGCGATGTTGGTCAGCGCCTCGCCGATCGCCATGCGCGCCGATGCGGCGGCGTCGATGATCGCCAGCGGCGTGCGCTCGCCCATCGCCATCGCCTCGCCCGCGTAGCCGTCGAAGTCGAGCAGCGTGACCGCGCAGTCCGCCACCGGCACCTGCCACGGCCCGACCATCGGATCGCGGCAGTTCAGTCCGCCGACGCTGCGGTCGCCGATCGTGATCAGGAAGCTCTTGCTCGCCACGGTCGGATGGCGCAGCACGTCGAGCGCGACCTGTTCGAGATCCAGCCCGACCACGTCGAGCGCCGGCAGCGTGCGCGTTACGTGCTCGACCACGCGATGCATCTTCGGCGGCTTGCCGAACAGCACGCTCATCGGCATGTCGACCGCGGCATCGCCGTCGCGCGCGACCACGAGTTGTCCATCGCCGTCGATGTGGCCTACCACGGCGTACGGACAGCGCTCGCGCTTGCACAGCCAGTCGAACGCGGGCAGCGCCTCGGGCGCGATCGCGATCGCGTAGCGCTCCTGCGCCTCGTTGCACCAGATCTCCAGCGGGCTCATGCCGCTTTCCTCCACGGGGACCTTCGCCAGGTCGATGCGCGCGCCCTTCTTCGCGCTGTCGGCGAGTTCGGGCAGCGCATTGGACAACCCTCCCGCGCCGACATCGTGGATCGACAGGATCGGGTTGCCCTCGCCCAGCGCCCAGCAGCGGTCGATCACCTCCTGCGCGCGGCGCTGGATCTCCGCGTTGCCGCGCTGGACCGAATCGAAGTCGAGCTGCTCGGTGTTGCTGCCTGCGCCCATGCTCGACGCTGCGCCGCCACCCAGGCCGATGCGCATGCCGGGCCCGCCGAGCTGGATCAGCAGCGTGCCTTCCGGCAGGTCGCGCTTGTGCGCCTGATCGTCGCGGATGTTGCCGATGCCGCCGGCGATCATGATCGGCTTGTGGTAGCCGTAGCGTCGCCCCGCCACGTTTGCTTCGAACGTGCGGAAGTAGCCGAGCAGGTTCGGCCGGCCGAACTCGTTGTTGAATGATGCGGCGCCGATCGGGCCTTCGATCATGATCGACAGCGCATCGGCGATGCGCGCGGGAAAGCCGTAGTCGGCGTCGCTCGGCTCGGCCCTCGTCACGTCGCGGTCGGTCTCCCACGCGCGCTTGGCATCGGCCAGCCGCAGGTGCGACACGGAAAAGCCGCACAGCCCCGCCTTCGGTTTGGCGCCGCGGCCGGTCGCGCCCTCGTCGCGGATCTCGCCGCCGGCGCCGGTGGCGGCGCCGGGGAAAGGCGAGATCGCCGTCGGGTGGTTGTGCGTCTCCACCTTGAACACCGTGTGCGTCAGCTCGTCGCGCGCGCCGTACTCGGTGCCGACCGCGCCGTGGGCGTGGTTGCTGCGAGGGTACAGGCGCCGTGCGACGCGGCCTTCGATCACGGCCGCGTTATCGCTGTACGCAACGACCGTGCCCTGCGGCGCGGCGGCGTGCGTGGCACGGATCAGGCCGAACAGCGAGGTGTCCAACTTCCGCCCGTCGATGGTCCAGCTCGCGTTGAAGATCTTGTGCCGGCAATGCTCGGAATTGGCCTGCGCGAACATCATCAGCTCGGCGTCGGTCGGGTCGCGCTGCAGTTTGCGGTACGCGTCGAGCAGGTAGTCGATTTCGTCGTCCGAGAGCGCCAGCCCCATGTCCTTGTTCGCGCGCGCGAGCGCCGCGCGCCCTCCGGCGAGCACCGGCACGTGCGCCAGCGGCTTGCCCGGAAGTTCGCGGAACAACGTCGCGGGATCGGCGTCCGGCGCGAGCACGCTCTCGGTCATCCGGTCATGCAGCAGCGCGGCAATGCGTTCCTGCGCGTCGTCGGCGAGCGTCTTCGGCCCGAACAGGCCGTTCTTCATCACCAGCGTGTACAGCGTGCCGCGCTCGATGCGCATCACTCCGGCCAATCCGCAGTTGTGCGCGATGTCGGTTGCCTTGCTGGCCCAGGGCGAGATGGTGCCGATGCGCGGGACGACCAGCCATTGCGCGCCGCTGCGGGGATCGTGCGCCGGCGCCTCGCCATAGGTCAGCAGGCCCTCGAGCCGGGCGCGATCATCGCGCCTGAGACTCCCCGCACAATGGATGAAGTGCACGTAGCGCGCGCGGATCTCGGCGGCGTCGGGGTCGATCGCGCGGATGCGCGCCATCAGCCGCGCGGCGCGAAATGCGGACAGCGCGCCCGGACCTTCGAGCGCGAGATACGTGTCGGTGGATGGCATGCGGAGGCGGCGCTCCGCGGTTGGGAGGGAATTGAGGCGAGAGCGCGACGCGATTATAGGTATTGCGTCGGGCGTCGGGCGCGAGGGCGACTTCGTTTCCGCGCAAGCGGGAACCCAGTGACGTTGCGACGGGCTGGATTCCCGCTTGCGCGGGAGTGACGTGGCGCCCGACGCCCGACGGCGCTTACAGCTCCGAATCCAGCGTATTGGCCGCGGCCAGCGCGCGCAGCAGTGATTCGTTGCAGGTCGCGACCGGCAGCGCCAGCGCGTCGAGGTGTTTGCCGAGGCCGATCGGGTCGGCACGCTCGATCGACTCGATGATCGCAAGGTAGGCGGCGTGCGGGCCCTGGCGGCGCGCGATCGCGTCGACCACGTTTTCCGGAAGCGCGATCAGCTCGAGCAACTGGTCGAACGGTGCGCCGACGATGCGGTCGAGCAGCGAGAACGCGCCGGTGATGAAGAGTTCATCGCGCGTTTCGGTGTCCGTCTCCTCGCCGCCGACGTATTCGAGGAACAGCCCGCGCCGGATCGACGCGTGCATCAGCGGGAACGTGTTGGCGTCCTTCGACGCGGTGGCGAGCAGCAGCGAAAGCCAGCGCATCATCTTCTTGTAGCCCAGCATCATCACCGCGTGCTGGAACGACTTGATCTGCACCGGCAGGCCGAACGCGGCCGAGTTGACCAGCCGCAGCAGCTTGAAGGCGATCGCCGGATCGCGCTTCAGCACTTCCTCGATCTTTGCGATCGCCGCGTCGTCGCGCACCAGCCGCAGCAGTTCGAGCACCGTGGCTTGCCCGGGCTGCAGCGGCTTGGACTCGCGGTGCTGCGCGTCGTCGAGCGGCCAGCCGACGCTGGCGACCGCGCCGCGCGTGAATGCCGCGTCGACGTCCGCCACCGTCTGCACGCCGGTGATGATGAACGGCAGTCTCCGCGTCGCGCCCGCCGGCGCGTTCATCTGCGTGCCGTCGGGATTCACGCGGCGATCCTCGCTGATGTGGATCAGCGCGTATTCAAAGCACGACAGCAGCACCGGCGGCAGCGCGACCGCCGAGCGACCGCGCAGCGCGAGCCGCTTGCCGTCGCGGAACAGCTCCTGCGTCAGCGACTGCAATGCCGGGTCGCGCAGCGCGGCACCCGGAATCTCGAGCACCGCGTTCTTGGGCGGATCCCAGTCGTGCGCGGACGGGTCGAAGTCGGCATCGAGCGGCGCGATCAGCACCGGGGCGGATGCCTCGGGCCAGATCTCGTTCAGCGCGAGCAGCACGTCGCCGACGGGCAGCTTGTCGGCGCCCTGCATGGACAGCATCGTCAGCCGTGTGCCGATCGCCTTGCGGTGCTTGTCGATCAGCGGCGCGTAGCTGATCGCGAGATTGCCCAGAATGCTGTGACTGCCCAGGTCAAGGTGTTCCGGCGCGTTCACGAGCTGCCCCGAGGATAGGTCCACGGCGATTGTGTCGCCTCCGGCGCGCCCCGAATGCGGCGAAATGGGGTGCCAGTTCACGCCAATTCGTCGCCCCGGCGGAGGCCGGGGCCTAATTTCCTGCGCGCGCTGCAAATTGGGCCCCGGCCTCGGCCGGGGCGACGGCGTCACTGCGGCTTGCCAACCCCCCCGCCGCCCGGCGTCTCGATGACGAACACGTCGCCGGCGTTCATTTCGCGGCTGCCGATGTGCGGCAGTTCCTCGATCGAACCGTCCGTCCGCTCGATCCAGTTGCGCCCGGGCGCGCCGGGCTCGCCGCCGGCCAGCCCGAACGGCGGCACCGCGCGGCTGTTGGACAGGATCGACGCGGTCATCGCTTCGAGGAACTTCACGCGCCGCCGGCCGCCGTCGCCGCCCTTCCACCTGCCCCGGCCGCCGGAGCCGCGCCGGATCTCGTAACGCTCCAGCCGCACCGGAAAACGGAACTCAAGCACCTCGGGGTCGGTCAGGCGCGAATTGGTCATGTGCGTCTGCACGACGTCGGTGCCGTCGAAGCCCTCCTTCGAATCGGCGCCCGCCGCGAGGTCGGCAATGCCCGCGCCCGAGCCGCCGGAGATCGTCTCGTAGTACTGGTAGCGCGCGTTGCCGAAGGTGAAGTTGTTCATCGTGCCCTGCGACGACGCCAGCACGCCGAGCGCGCCGAACAGCGCGTTGGTGATGCAGGTCGAGGTTTCGACGTTGCCCGCGACCACCGCCGCCGGATAGCGCGGGCTCAGCATCGAGCCTTCCGGGATGACGATCTTCAGCGGCTTCAGGCAACCCGCGTTCAGCGGAATCTCGTCGTCGACCAGCGTGCGGAACACGTACAGCACCGCGGCCACACAGATGCTCGACGGCGCGTTGAAATTGTTCGGCAACTGCGGCGACGTTCCGGTGAAGTCGATCACCGCCGAGCGCGCCGCGCGGTCGACGCGGATCGCCACGCGGATGCAGGCGCCGTTGTCGAGCCTGTACTCGAACGAGCCGTCGCGCAGCACGGTGATCACGCGCCGCACCGATTCCTCCGCGTTGTCCTGCACGTGCCGCATGTAGGCCTGCACGACGCCGAGGCCGAACTGGTCGACCATTCGCAGCAGCTCCTCGCGCCCTTTCTCGTTGGCCGCAATCTGCGCCTTCAGGTCGCCGAGGTTCTGCTCGGGGTTGCGCGCGGGGTACTTGCCGCTCGCCAGCACCGCGCGGCACTCGGCCTCGCGCAGCCGGCCGGGGCGATCGGCGCCCTGCCCTTCGACGAGCTGGAAGTTGGTGAACAGCACGCCTTCCTCGTCGAGGTGCGTGGAGAACGGCGGCATGGAGCCCGGCGTGATGCCGCCGATGTCGGCGTGGTGCCCGCGCGAGCCGACGTAGAACAGGATCTCGCGTCCGGCGCGGTCGAACACCGGCGTGATTACCGTGACGTCGGGCAGGTGCGTGCCGCCGTGGTACGGGTCGTTGACCACATACGCATCGCCGGGCTTCATACTGCCGGCGTTCTCGCGCATGACCGTCTTGATCGACTCGCTCATCGAACCCAGGTGCACCGGCATGTGCGGCGCGTTGGCGATCAGATTGCCGTCGCCGTCGAACAGCGCGCACGAGAAGTCGAGCCGCTCCTTGATGTTGACCGAGTACGCGGTGTTCTGCAGCCGCAGCCCCATCTGCTCGGCGATCGACATGAACAGGTTGTTGAAGATCTCCAGCCGCACCGGGTCGACCTGCGTGCCGATCGCGGTGCGCTTCGGCCGCGCCATTACGCGCTTCATCACCACGTGATCCAGCGCCGTGATCTCGGCGCGCCAGCCGGGCTCGACCACCGTGGTCGCGTTGGCCTCCGCGATGATCGCCGGGCCGTCGATTGCGTCGCCCGGGCGGGCGTCGGCGCGCACGTAGAGCGGCGTGGCGTGCCATGCGCCGTCGAAATACGCGCGCACGGTGGTCGCCGCGCGCAACGGACCGCTGCGCGGCGCGGCTTCGACCGGCTTCTCGGCGCCGGTCTCGCCGGCGCCGATCGCCTCCACCGACACGGCCTCGACGATCAGCGCACGGTCGGACATCAGGAACGAATAGCGCTGCGCGTAAGCGGCGTCGAATTGCGCGCGCATGGCATCCAGCGTGCCGTAGCCGACGATCAGCGCGGAGTCGGTGCCCTCGTAGCGCAGGTGCGCGCGCTTGACACAGGCGATCCGTTCGCGCGCCACGCCCTGGTTCAGCAACTCCTCCGTTGCCGCCGTCTCCAGCTTCGCCAGCGTGGCGTCGATCGTCGCCAGCGCGTTGGCTGTGAGCTTCAGCTCGACCGCGGTCTCGCGCATCGCGGTCTGGTCGGCGAGCCCCATCCCGTATGCGGACAGCACGCCCGCCAGCGGGTGGGCGAAGATCGAAGTCATCGCGAGCTGGTCGGCCACCGCGCACGCGTGCTGGCCGCCGGCGCCGCCGAACACCGTCAGCGTGTACTTCGTCACGTCGTGCCCGCGCTGCACCGAGATGCGCTTGATCGCCTCGGCCATGTTGCCGACCGCGATGTCGATGAAGCCGGCGGCGACCTCTTCCGGCGTCTTCCTCTGCCCGGTCGCGCGCTCGATCTGGGCGGAGAGTTCGGTGAACTTGCGCGCGACGACCTCGCGATCGAGCGGCTGGTTTGCGTGCGGGCCGAACACGTGCGGAAAGAAATCCGGCTGCACGCGGCCGAGCATCACGTTGGCGTCGGTCACCGCCAGCGGTCCGCCGCGGCGGTAGCAGGCCGGGCCGGGGTTGGCGCCGGCCGAATCGGGGCCGACGCGCAGCCGGCTGCCGTCGAAGTGCAGGATCGAGCCGCCGCCTGCCGCCACCGTGTGGATGCTCATCATCGGCGCGCGCATCCGCACACCGGCCACCAGCGTCTCGAACTCGCGCTCGTATTCCCCGGCGTAGTGCGATACGTCGGTCGACGTACCGCCCATGTCGAAGCCGATCACGTGCTTGATCCCGGCCGCGAGGCTGGCGCGCACCATGCCGACAATTCCGCCCGCGGGCCCCGAAAGTATCGCGTCCTTGCCCTGGAAGCGGTGCGCGTCGGTGAGCCCCCCGTTGCTCTGCATGAAGAGCAGCCGCGTGCCCGGCACGTCGCCGGCGACCTGCTCGACATAACGGCGCAGGATCGGCGACAGGTACGCGTCGACCACGGTGGTGTCGCCGCGCGCGACCAGCTTCATCAAGGGGCTGACTTCGTGCGACACCGACACCTGCGGAAAGCCGATCGAGCGCGCGATCACGGCAATGCGGCTTTCGTGCTGCGGATAGCGGTAGCCGTGCATCAGCACGATCGCGCACGAGCGCAAGCCGGAATCAAACGCGGCCTGAAGTTCGCGCGCGACCTGCGCTTCGTCGAGCGCACGCACGACGTCGCCGTGCGCGCCCATGCGCTCGGCCGCCTCGATCACGCGCGCGTACAGCAACTCCGGCAGCACGATGTGGCGGTCGAAGATGCGCGGCCGGTTCTGGTAGGCGATGCGCAGCGCGTCGCGGAACCCCTCGGTGATCACCAGTACGGTCGGCTCGCCCTTGCGTTCGAGCAGCGCATTGGTCGCGACGGTCGTGCCCATTTTCACTGCCTCGATTCTCTCCACCGGGATCGGCGCATCGCTGGCGACGCCGAGCAGATGCCGGATGCCGGCGAGCGCGGCGTCGCGATACTGCTCGGGGTTCTCCGACAGCAGCTTGTGCGTGACCAGGCGCCCGTCGGGTCGGCGCGCGACGACGTCGGTGAAGGTGCCGCCGCGATCGATCCAGAACTGCCAGCGTGACATCGGTTACGTGCTCCCTTCTTCTCGGCGGGCGACGCCGCGCCAGACCCATTCCAGAAGCGTGACCACATCGTAGACGGGCCGGCCGGTCGCGTGCGCGACCGCCGCCGCGTACGGCGGCATGTTCGTGCATTCGAGCACGATCGCGCCGACCTCGGGATGCCAACTGACCAGCCGCTCTGCCGCGGCGACTACCTCCGCCTCGGCGCGCGCGAGGTCAAGCGTCGCCTCGTCGTTCAACAGGCGCGTCGCGAACTCGCCGGCCGGGTCCACGCCTTCGATCGGCGTATCCGCCGCCACGCCGGTCGCTGCCAGATGCGCCGGCGTCAGCGCGGCGGCGTCGATCGTCACGATGCCCGCGCGCTGCCTCCGCGGCAGGATCGCGTCGACCCACGCGCATTGCAGCAGGCTCGAGGTCGCCACCGGCACCGTCAGCGCGGCGGCGAAGCGCCGCTGGTGCAGGCCGAGGAAGCCGCAGCTCGTCCCCATCGCTGCGGCTCCCTGTTCGACCAGCTCGCACGCGGCGTCGATGAAGGCCTGCACCAGCCCGTCGGCGTCCTCGCGCACGACCCGTTGCGGCGTGGCATGACCGACTACCACCCGCCGGACCGGAAAGCCGAACGTCTGCGGATGACCGACATCGCCGCGCGGACGCGGAAAGCGGGTGTCGAGCATCAGCAGGCCCAGAAACGGCTCGGTCGGCATGGCAGTGGCGGATTTGCCGCGATGCTATTCGTTCCGCGCCGTCCGTGGTGTGAATCGCTCTACACTTCGGCCCGCCGTTCAGTCCAAAAGGAGTCAACAACATGAAGCCGCTTCGACTGTTAGCCGCAGCGCTCGCCGCGACCACTGTCAGCGCGTATGCGCAGACCAAGTGGGACCTGCCCGCCGCCTATCCGGCCAACAACTTTCATACGGAAAACCTGGTTCAGTTCGCCAGCGATGTCGACAAGCTGAGCGGAGGAAAGCTCAAGATCACCGTGCATCCGAACGCGTCACTGTTCAAGGCGCCGGAGATCAAGCGCGCCGTGCAGGGCGGGCAGGCGCAGCTCGGCGAGATCCTGATGGTGAACTTCCAGAACGAATGGCAGATCTGGGGCGCCGACGGCCTGCCGTTCTTCGCCGACAGCTACGATGAGGCGTGGAAGCTGTACCGTGCGCAGAAGCGGCTCCTCGACAAGAAGCTCGCCGCCGACGGCATGATGCTGCTGTACACGGTGCCGTGGCCGCCGCAGGGCATCTACTCGAAGAAGCCGATCAATTCGGCCGCGGATCTAAAGGGCATCAAGTGGCGCGCCTACAGCCCGTCGACCGCGCGCATCGCCGAGTTGCTCGGCGCGCAGCCGGTCACCGTGCAGGCCGCCGAGTTGTCGCAGGCGATGGCCACGGGCGTGGTCGAGAGCTACATGTCGTCGGGTTCGACCGGCTACGACACCAAGACCTTCGAGCACCTGAAGTACTGGTACGACACGCAGGCCTGGCTGCCGAAGAACGCGGTGATCATGAACCGGAAAGCGTTCGACGCACTCGACAAGGCCACGCAGGATGCGGTGCTGAAGGCGGCGGCCGAGGCGGAGAAGCGCGGCTGGGAGCTGTCGAAGCGCAAGAACACCGAGTACATCGACCTGCTGAAGAAGAACGGCATGAACATCCTGCCGCCGTCGCCGCAGCTCACCGCCGACCTGAAGAAGGTCGGCGACACCATGCTGAAGGAATGGCTGGACAAGGCCGGCGCCGAAGGCCAGGCGCTGGTCGACGCGTACCGCAAGCAATGATCGGTTCGCGCTGACGCGGGCGGCGGCGAGCCGATGCGCAGGTTCCTCGACGCGCTGTATGCCGCCGCCGCGTGGCTCGCCGCGGCACTGATGGTCGGCGTGCTCGTGGTGGTGCTGCTGTCGGTGCTTGGCCGGCTGCTGAACTTCCACGTGCGCGGCACCGACGCCTACGCCGGCTATTGCATGGCGGGCGCGGGCTTCCTCGCGCTCGCGCACACGCTGAAGAGGAACGAGCACATCCGCGTCACGCTGCTGCTCAACGCGCTGCACGGCGGCGCGCGGCGCGGCCTCGAGCTGTGGGCGCTCTCCGCCGCGGTGCTGCTGGCGGGGCTGTTCGCGTGGTTCTCGGTGCGGCTCGCGTACCAGTCGTACGCGTTCAACGACGTGTCGACCGGCAACGACGCCACCCCGCTGTGGATCCCGCAGCTATCGATGGCGTCCGGCACCATCATCCTGCTGATCGCGTTCGTCGACGAATGGGTACTCGAGGTGCGCGGCCGGCGGCGCCCCTCCGGCTCGGGCGAGGCACACCACAATGAATGACATCGCGATCACCACGCTTCTGATCGTCGCGCTGTTCGCGCTGCTCGGCAGCGGCGTGTGGATCGGGCTCACGCTGGCCGGCGTGGCGTGGATCGGTATGGAAATGTTCTCGTCGCGACCGGCCGGCGACGCGATGGCGGTGACGATCTGGGGCTCGGCATCGAGCTGGACGTTGACCGCGCTGCCGCTGTTCATCTGGATGGGCGAGATCCTGTTTCGCACCAAACTGTCGGAGAGCATGTTCCGGGGGCTGGCGCCGTGGGTCAACGCGATTCCCGGCCGGCTGCTGCACACGAACGTGATCGGCTGTGCGATCTTCGCCGCGGTGTCGGGCTCTTCGGCGGCGACCTGCGCGACGATCGGCAAGATGACGCTGCCCGAGCTGACCAAGCGCGGCTACCCGCCGGACCGCGTGATCGGCTCGCTTGCAGGCGCGGGCACGCTGGGACTGCTGATCCCGCCCTCCATCATCATGATCGTCTACGGCGTGACGGCAGACGTGTCGATCGCCAAGCTCTTCATCGCCGGCGTGATCCCCGGCATCCTGCTGGCGGCGCTGTTCAGCGGCTTCCTGGTCGCGTGGGCGCTCGCGAATCCGCACAAGGTGCCGGCGCCCGATGCGCAGCTTTCGCTGGCGCAGAAGTTGCACGAGTCGCGCCACCTGATCCCGGTGGTGCTGCTGATTCTCGCAGTGCTCGGGTCGATCTACACCGGCATCGCGACGGCGACGGAGGCTGCCGCGGTGGGCGTGGTCGGATCGCTCGCGCTATCGCTCGCGCAGGGATCGCTGAACCGGCAGACGTTCACGCAGTCGCTGATGGGTGCCACGCGGCTGTACTGCATGATCGCGCTGATCTTGTCGGGCGCGGCGTTCCTGACGCTGTCGATGGGCTACATCGGGCTGCCGCGCCATCTGGCCGAGTTCATCGCATCGCTGGGGCTGTCGCCGGTATGGCTGATCGTCGCGCTCACGCTGTTCTACGTCCTGCTCGGCTGCTTTCTCGACGGCATATCGATGGTCGTGCTGACGATGGGCGTGATCCTGCCGACGGTGAATGCGGCCGGCATCGACCTGATCTGGTTCGGCATCTTCGTCGTGCTGGTGGTGGAGATGGCGCAGATCACGCCGCCGGTCGGCTTCAACCTGTTCGTGCTGCAGGGCATGACCAGGCGCGAGATCGGTTACATCGCGCGCGTGACGCTGCCGTTTTTCCTGCTGATGGTGGCGGCGGTGGTCCTGATCTACACGTTTCCGCAACTGGTGACGTATCTGCCAAGCCAGATGAAACTGTGAGTCGATGCACGTCGCCGTGATCGGCGCCGGGATCATCGGCGTCACTTCCGCCTATTACCTGCGCCAGCGGGGCTTCGAAGTCACAGTCATCGAGCGCAACCCCGGCGTGGCGCAGGAGACGAGCTTCGCCAACGCCGGCGTGATCGCCCCGGGCTGCGTGGCGCCCTGGGCGCAACCGGGGATGCCTTCAAGGGTGCTGCGGCATCTGTTCGCGCGCGAGGCGCCGGTTGTGTTCCGGCCGCGCTTCGATCTCGCGCAATGGCGCTGGCTCGCGCGTTGGCTCGGCGAATGCCGGCTGGAACGCTACCGCCGCAACAGGGCGCGCATGCAGCGGCTCGCTTTCTACAGCCGCGACTGCCTGCACGCGCTGCGGCAACACCACGGCATCGAGTACGAACAGTCTCAGGGCTATCTGCAGCTGTTCCGCACCGAAGCCGAGTTCGAGCGCGCCGCGTCGGCGCGTGCGCTGCTGAAGGAGGCCGGCGTGCCGCATGCGTTGCTGAACGCCGACGAATGCCGGCGCGTCGAACCCGCACTGGTCGAAGGCACGCCGCTGGCCGGCGGCGTGCATCTGCCGCAGGACGAGACCGGCAATTGCGCGTACTTCGCCAAGCGGCTGAAGGAGATCGGCGCCGCGCAGGGCGTGAGGTTCCGCCTCGGCACTGCGGTCGAGGCCCTCGAAACCGAAGGCGATCGCATCGCGCGCTTGCGACTGGGCGACGGCACGCTGGCGGTCGATGCGGTGGTCATCGCCGCAGGCATCGACAGTGCACGGCTGGTGCGCCCGCTCGGCATCCGGCTGCCGCTGTACCCGGTCAAGGGCTATTCGGCCACGGCCGCGATCACGCGGCCGGAAAACGCGCCGATGATCGCGGTGATGGACGAGACCTACAAGGTCGCGGTCACGCGGATGGGCAACCGGCTGCGCATCGCCGGCACCGCGGAGATCGGCTCGCGCAAGCTCGCGTTGCGCGACGCCTCGCTCGGCACGCTGCTGCGCGTGGTGCGGGACTGGTTTCCGGGTGCGGCGGCCTACGGTCAGGCGCGCTTCTGGGCCGGCGCGCGACCGATGCTGCCCGAAGGTGCGCCGCTGCTGGGGCCGACGCGAATCGCCAACCTGCACCTGAACGTCGGCCACGGCTCGACCGGCTGGGCGATGGCGTGCGGCTCGGCGCGCGTGGTCGCGGATCTCCTCGCGAACTCGACCCCGGAGATCGACCTCGAAGGCCTGACACTCGAGCGGTATTCGCGCCGACGCGGGTAGCATCTGTGCCGATGGGCACGCCGCTCTACACCGTCTCCGCGCTGCGTCAGATCGAGTCTTCCGCGCAGGCGAACCTTCCCGCCGGCGAACTGATGCGCCGCGCCGGCGCGGCCGCCGCGCGGCTGATCCACGGCCGGCAGCGCGACGCCCGCGTGCTGATCGTCTGCGGCCCCGGCAACAACGGCGGCGACGGTTACGTGTGCGGCGCCGAACTGCGCGCGCTCGGCCATCGCGTCGCGCTCGTCGCGCTCGCGCCGCCCGCGACCGACGACGCGCGCGCGGCCGCGCGCCGCTGGGCCGACGGCGGCGGCGCGACCCTCGCGGCGCTCTCTGACGATGAAGGCTTCGACGTGATCGTCGACGCGATGTTCGGCATCGGCATGACGCGCCCGCTCGCGGGCCCGTTCCTCGACGCCGCACGCCGGATGTCGGCGCAGCGCGCGCGCGTGATCGCGATCGACGTGCCGAGCGGTCTGGACGCCGATCGCGGCGCCTGGGTCGGCGACGTGCCCGGCGTGCACGCGAGCGCGACCATGACCTTCCTCGGCGCCAAGCCCGGCCTGTACACGCACGACGGCACCGACGCCGCCGGCCGCGTGACGATCGACATGCTCGGCGTCGAACCGGCGCCGTCGCCGGGGGCGCTGCTCGATCCCGCCGATTTCGCGCCGGTGCGCGCGCCGCGCGCGCGCAACTCGCACAAGGGGACGTACGGCAATGTGCTCGTCGTCGGCGGGCACGTCGGCATGGTCGGCGCGGCGCTGATCAGCGCGCGCGCCGCGCTGCGGCTCGGCGCGGGCCGCGTGTACGTCGACTGCATCGGCGTGCCGGACCTTCGGCTCGACCCGGTGCAGCCCGAGCTGATGTTCCGGCGTTCCTCCGAAGTGGTCCCGGTCGATGCGATCGTGATCGGCTGCGGGTTGGGCGCCGACGAGGGCGCGGCCGCCGCGCTGCGCTTCGCGCTGCTGCAGCCGACGCCGCTCGTGCTCGACGCCGACGCGCTGAACCGGATCGCGGCCGACGGCGCGCTGCAGCAGGCGCTGCTCAACCACCGTGCCGCGCGCGTGCTGACGCCGCACCCGCTCGAGGCGGCGCGGCTGCTCGGGCGCGGCGCGCGCGACGTGCAGAGCGACCGGATCGGCGCGGCCGTTGAACTGGCGCAACGGCTGGCCTCGATCGTCGTGCTTAAGGGCGCGGGCACCGTGATCGCCGAACCGGACGGCCGCTGGTGGATCAATCCCACCGGCTCGCCGGCGCTCGCGACGGCGGGCACCGGCGATGCGCTGGCCGGGATGATCGGCGCGCTGATCGCGCAGGGCTTCGCGGCCGACGTGGCCACGCGGGCAGCCGCGTGGCTGCACGGCGCGGCCGCTGACGAGTTCGGCGCGGACGTCGGCCTCGTCGCCGGCGAGATCGCGCCGATCGCAGCGCGCATCCTCGCGCGGCTACGCCGCGGCTGACACGCTGTCGGCGCGGATTCTTCCCGCGTGCAATTCGATGCGCCGCGCACAGCGCGCGGCGATGTCGGGGTCGTGCGTGACCAGCACGAGGGTGGAACCGCGCTCGCGGTTCAGCTCGAACATCAGTTCGATCACCGCTTCGCCGGTGTGCGCATCGAGGCTGCCGGTCGGCTCGTCGGCCAGCAGCAGCGGCGGGCGGCTGACGAACGCGCGCGCCAGAGCGACGCGCTGCTGCTCGCCGCCGGAGAGGTACTTCGGATAGTGCGCGAGTCGCTCCGCCAGCCCGACGCGCGCCAGCATCGCCTTGGCGGCGGCAACCGGTTCGATGCCGTCCGGCACGTGGCCGGCGAGTTCCAGCGGCAGCAGCACGTTCTCCAGCGCGGTCAGATGCGGCAGCAACTGGAACGACTGGAACACGAAGCCGATCTTCTCGCCGCGCACGCGCGCGCGTTCGTCCTCGTCGCGTGCGAACAGGTCCTCGCCGAACAGGCAGACGCTGCCGCGCGTGGGCACGTCGAGCCCGGCCAGCAGTCCGAGCAATGTCGACTTGCCCGACCCCGACGCGCCGACGATCGCGACCGTTTCGCCGGCGGCGATCGTCAGATTGATATCATCCAGAATCGTCAGGCTGCCGGTGGCGTCCTGCACGATCTTGGTCAGCCCGCTGGCCGCGAGCGCATCAGTCCCGGTCTGCATTCCGCAGAACTTCCCGCATGAGTCGAATCCGTTTGGCGGCGTCGCGCGCGATCCTTGCGATCGCGGCGCTGCTGCTGTGTGGGATCGGGTCCGGCGCGCCGCGCGGCGAGGTGCGTCCGTCGATTCTGGTTCTCGGCGACAGCCTGTCGTCCGAGTACGGATTGCCGCGCGACACCGGCTGGGTCAAGCTTCTTGCCGACCGGCTGGCCTCTGCCGCGGCAGGCGGCGGCAAGTATAGCGTCGTGAACGCGAGCATCAGCGGCGAGACCACCAGCGGCGGCCGCACGCGCCTGCCGGCGCTGCTCGCGCAGCATCGCCCCGCGGTCGTTGTCATCGAGCTGGGTTCGAACGACGCGCTGCGCGGCCTCCCCCTGGCGGAACTGCGCGACAACCTGCGCGAGATGGTCGCGGCAAGCCGCGCCAGCGGCGCGCGCGTGCTTCTGATCGGCATGCGCATTCCGCCCAACTACGGGCGCGATTACGCGGACCTCTTCGCCGCGACGTTCGCCGAGATCGCGCGCGCGCAGAAGGCCGCGCTGGTGCCGTTCCTGCTCGAAGGCTTCGCCGACAGGCTCGACTACTTCCAGGCCGACCGCATGCACCCGAACGAGCGCGCGCAGAAGCTGATGCTCGACACCGTGTGGCCGAAGCTGCGGCCGCTGCTGAAGTGACATGGACCGCAGCGTGATCGCGTGCGACGAAGCGCTGCGGCGGCTCGACGAGTTCGACGCCGTGATCGACGTTCGCAGTGAATCGGAGTTCGCCGAAGACCACCTTCCCGGCGCGCTCAATTGCCCCGTCCTCGACGATGCCGAGCGTGCGCTGATCGGCACGCAGCACAAGCAGGCGTCGCCGTTCGCGGCGCGCCGCCGCGGCGCCGCGCTGGTCGCGCGCAACATCGCGCGGCATCTGGAGACCTCGTTCGCCGACAAACCGCGCGAATGGAAGCCGCTGGTTTACTGCTGGCGCGGCGGCCAGCGCAGCGGCGCGCTGACGCACGTGCTGACGCGCGTCGGCTGGCACGCGCGGCAGCTCGAAGGCGGCTATCGCGCCTATCGGCGCGCGGTCGTGCAGGCGCTGGCGCAACTGCCGGCGCGGTTCGACTTCCGCGTGATCTGCGGCACCACGGGCAGCGGCAAAAGCCGCCTGCTGCGCGCGCTCGAGCGCGCGGGCGCGCAGGTGCTCGACCTGGAGGATCTGGCGCAGCATCGCGGCTCGGTGCTCGGCGGGCTGCCGCAGCAGCCGCAGCCGTCGCAGAAGCAGTTCGAGACGCGGATCTGGTGGCGGCTGCGCCACTTCGACCCGGCGCGTGCGGTGTTCGTCGAATCGGAAAGCCGCAAGGTCGGCGACCTGCGCGTTCCGGACGCGCTGATCGAGCGGATGCGCGCGTCCGAGTGTCTGCGGCTGGAGCTGCCGCTGCCGCAGCGGATCGCGCTGCTGCGCGACGAGTACCTGCACCTGGAGCAGGACCGCGACACGCTGTTCAGGCAGCTCGACTGCCTCGTGCCCCTGCACGGGCGCGACAAGGTGCGGGAGTGGAAGCTGCTGGCCGAGCGCGGCGCGTGGGGCGAGCTGGTCGGGCGCCTGTTGCGCGACCACTACGATCCGGTCTATGTGAAATCGATCGGCCGCAACTTCGCGCGCGTGGCGGATGCGCGCGTGATCGCTCCCGCGAGCGCGGCCGAGGAAGATTTCGCGCGGCTGGCGCGCGAGCTTGCGTCGGCCTGATCAGTTCTTCGCCTCGGATCTTCCGCCGTCGCCGCTTGCCGCCGACGGCTTCAGATCCGACTTCAGCACCTCGGCCTTGTACTTGGTCTTCAGCGCGTCGAGGTACGCGAGATCGTCGGCGGCGCCGGCCTGCTGCTTCAGCGTGCGCGCCAGCGCCTCGCGCTGCTGCGCGTTGGGCTGGTCGGGCAACTTGCTGCTCAGCACGTGCACGACCGCGTACGTGCCGCCATCGAGCTGCGCCTCGACGAAGGCGGGCAGTTTGTCGGCCGGGACGCGCATGATCGCGTTCAGCGCCGCCGGCGGCAGACCCTGCGCCTGCGCGCGCGATACCGTCGTCGGCGCCGCGAAGCCCGCGTCGCCGGCTGTCTGGCGCAGTCCTTCGAGCGTCTTGCCGGCCGCCTCGCGCGCCAGGCGCGCGGCTTCCTGCTGCTGCACGCGCGCCTTGATCGCGTCGCGCACCTCGGCCAGCGGCCGCAGCGTCGCCGGGCGATGCTCGACCACGCGCGCCGACACGAACGTGTTCGGCGCCACTTCGATCGCCTCGGTGTTGCGCTTCTTGTTGATTCCTTCGTCCGAGAACAGCGCCTGCAGCACGCGCGGCGTGAAGATCTGCGGTGCGCCCGGCTTCGCCGGCAGGCCGTCGCGCGTGACGCGGTCGGCGGTCTGGATCGCGAGCTTGAGCTTGTCGGCCGCGGGCTTCAGGCTGTCCGACTGCTCGTAGACGGTGTTGGTGAACTGCTCGACCGCCTCGGCGAATTTCTTCTGCGCCTGCTGGCGGCGGTAATCCTTCTCGATTTCCGCGCGCACCTGC
This sequence comes from Pseudomonadota bacterium, assembly GCA_029778535.1. GTDB lineage: Bacteria > Pseudomonadota > Gammaproteobacteria > Burkholderiales > Burkholderiaceae_F > JAKOQB01. The sequence goes on from JAKOQB010000211.1 coordinate 19,289, forward strand.
TCGTACGGCTTGACCTGCGCCGGCTTGATCGCGGTCACGCGGATGATGTGGTAGCCGAAGTCCGACTCGACCACGTCGCTGATCTCGCCTTCCTTCAGCTTGAAGGCGGCCTCCTCGAACGGCTTGACCATCATGCCGCGCCCGAAGAAACCGAGGTCGCCGCCGTTGGCCGCCGACCCCGGATCCTTCGAATACTCCTTCGCCAGTTGCGCGAACGAGTTCGGATTCGCGCGCAGCTTGGCCAGCAGTTCCTCCGCCAGCTTCTTCGCGCCCGCCTTGTCCTTCGCGCTGCCGCCCTCGCCCGCGGTCAGCAAGATGTGGCTGGCGCGCCGCTGCTCGGGCTCGCCGAAGCGCGCCTGGTTCTGCTCGTAGTACGCCTTCAGCTCCGCTTCCGGCACCGCGATCTGGCCGGCGACATCGTCGAGCGACAGCACCAGGTACTCGGCCTTCACGCTTTCCGGAATCTCGAACTGCGCGCGGTTGTTCTTGTAGTACGCATCGATCGCCTCGTCCGTCACCGTGACCCTGGCCGTGTAGTCCTTCGGGTCGAACCGCAGCAGGCGCACCTCGCGCTGCTCCTCGCCGAGGCGATTGATGCGGTCGAGCACGGCCCTGGGCACGAGCGCGGACTGCTCGACCGCCTGCAGCAGCGTCTGCCGCAACAGATCGTCCCGCACGCGCTGCTCGAACACGAACTCGTTCATGCCCTGCGCCGCGAGCAAGGTCTTGTAGCGCTCGTAGGAGAATTTGCCGTCCTGCTGGAACGCGGGCACCGAGCCGATCACCTCGCGCAGCCGCGCTTCGCTGATCACGACGCCGTCGCGCACGGCTTCCCGCGCCAGCGCGCGCTCGGCCAGCAGCGAGTCGAGTATCGCCGCGCGCGCCGCGGGCGTATCGAACACCTTGGCATCGAAGTTGCTGCCGAGCGCCTGGCGCAACTGCTCGAGGCGTTCGCGGTGCGCGGCCTCGAACTGCTGCGGCGAGATCTTCTCGCCGCCGATCGTCGCGACCGCGTTTTCGGCCGACACGAACCGGTTCCAGCTGTAGACGCCCGTGATCACGAACGACGGGAACACCAGCACGACCAGGAAGAACATCAACCAGCGTCGGTGCGAGCGGACGGTTTCGAACATCGTCAGGACCTGTTCAGCGTGAGCGACTGCAGCGATCCGGGGGCAGCAACAAAAAAGGCGAACTCGCGTTCGCCTTCTTGTGCTGGCGGAGTGGACGGGACTCGAACCCGCGACCCCCGGCGTGACAGGCCGGTATTCTAACCAACTGAACTACCACTCCCCGGTCGCTCGACTGCATCGACAGCAGCGACCTTGACAGCCGGTTGGTGGGTGCTGAGAGGCTCGAACTCCCGACCTACGCCTTGTAAGGGCGCCGCTCTACCAACTGAGCTAAGCACCCTGAGTCCGCGTCAACGACTCTGTCAGGGCCGGCGCTGCAAAGGGTGTCAGTTTACCGCATCCTTCAGGTCTTTTCCGGGCCGGAACTTCGGAACCTTGGCCGCCTTGATCTTGATGGCCGCGCCGGTGCGCGGGTTGCGGCCGGTGCGCGCCGCGCGCTTGCCGACCACGAACGTGCCGAATCCGACCAGCGTGACGGAATTGCCTTTCTTCAGCGCGACGCGAATGCCTCCGACCAATGCTTCGAGCGCACGTCCGGCAGCGGCCTTCGAGATGTCAGCTTGCTTGGCGATGTGCTCGATCAATTCTGTCTTGTTCACTTTACCCCCTCGTTGGGTTGCGAGTTGCCGTGCCGTCCTTTATCAGCTTCTTCTTCGGCGTGCGCCGATTCGCACTGATCGGATTTCAGTCACAGAAGCGATGTATTCAACCGCGCGCGATTGTGAGTGTCAAGCCGATCCGATGCGTTGCTGCGAATGCGTCAAAAAAAAACGCGCGGAGACGATCCGCGCGTTTGCGCAGGTCGGATCAGTGCTTGACGACTTCTCCTGCCGCCGCGGCAGGCGCAGGTGCGGCCGGCGGCACGGCTGCGGCCGCCGGCGCGGCCTCCTCGTCCGCCAGCGGTGCCGGCTGGCGCTGCAGGGCGATCTCGAGCACGCGATCGATCCACTTCACCGGAATGATTTCCAGTCGATTCTTGACGTTGTCAGGTATCTCCGCGAGATCCTTGACGTTTTCTTCCGGGATCAGCACGGTCTTGATGCCGCCGCGGTGCGCGGCGAGCAGCTTCTCCTTCAGCCCGCCAATCGCCAGCACTTCACCGCGCAACGTGATCTCGCCGGTCATCGCGACCTCCGGCCGCACCGGGATTCCGGTCAGCGTCGACACGAACGCGGTCGTCATCGCGATGCCGGCGCTCGGCCCGTCCTTGGGGGTCGCGCCTTCGGGCAGGTGGATGTGGATGTCGCTCTTCTCGAACACCTCGTCCTTGATGCCCAGGCGCCGCGCGCGGCTGCGCACCACCGAGCGCGCCGCCTCGACCGACTCCTTCATCACGTCGCCGAGCGAGCCCGTGCGGATGATGTTGCCCTTGCCGGGCATCGTCGCCGCCTCGATCGTCAGCAACTCGCCGCCGACCTCGGTCCACGCAAGCCCCGTGACCTGCCCGACCTGCGCTTCCTTCTCCGCCATGCCGAACGTGTAGCGCCGCACGCCGAGGAACTTGTCGAGATTGCGCGGCGTGACCCTGACCTTGCCGTCCTTCTTCAGGAGCGCGTTCTTCACCACCTTGCGGCAGATCTTCGACAGCTCGCGCTCCAGCGCGCGCACGCCGGCCTCGCGCGTGTAGTAGCGGATGATGTCGCGCACCGCGGCCTCGGAGACCTCGAGCTCGTCCTTCTTCACGCCGTTGTTCTTCATCTGCTTGGGCAGCAGGTAGCGCAGCGCGATGTTCATCTTCTCGTCTTCGGTGTAGCCCGACAGCCGGATCACTTCCATCCGATCCAGCAGCGGGGGCGGAATGTTCATCGTGTTCGCGGTGGCGACGAACATCACGTCCGACAGGTCGTAGTCGACCTCGACGTAGTGGTCGACGAACGTGTGGTTCTGCTCCGGATCGAGCACTTCCAGCAATGCCGACGACGGATCGCCGCGGAAGTCCTGCCCCATCTTGTCGACCTCGTCGAACAGAAACAGCGGGTTGCGCACGCCGACCTTGCTGAGGTTCTGCAGGATCTTGCCGGGCATCGAACCGATGTACGTGCGCCGGTGGCCGCGGATCTCCGCCTCGTCGCGCACGCCGCCCAATGCCATGCGCACAAACTTGCGGTTGGTCGCGCGCGCGATCGACTGCCCGAGCGAGGTCTTGCCCACACCCGGAGGTCCCACCAGGCACAGGATCGGTGCCTTCAGCCGGTCGACGCGCTGCTGCACGGCCAGGTACTCGACGATGCGCTCCTTGACCTTGTCCAGCCCGTAGTGGTCCTCGTCGAGCACCTTCTGCGCGTTGGCCAGATCGTTGTTGATCTTGCTCTTCTTCTTCCACGGTAGGTTGACCAGCGTGTCGATGTAGTTGCGCACCACGGTCGCCTCGGCCGACATCGGCGACATCAGCTTCAGCTTCTTCAGCTCCGCTTCGGCCTTCTGCCGCGCCTGCTTGGGCATGCGCGCCGCCTTGACCTTCTTGTCCAGGTCCTCGAGGTCCGCGCCCTCCTCGCCCTCGCCGAGCTCTTTCTGGATCGCCTTGACCTGCTCGTTCAGGTAGTACTCGCGCTGGCTCTTCTCCATCTGG
>JAKOQB010000212.1 GCA_029778535.1 Pseudomonadota bacterium
CCCGAGTGCATCGCGCGCTCGGGGGGCGAACCCATCACCTGCGCGACCATCCGCATCGCGTCGCCGGTCACCGAACCGTCGAGGTAGGCGAACACCTCGGGCCGGTAGAAGGCGGGCCCCATGACCGGGTTCAGCACTCCGAGCAGTCGCCCGACGTAGAACAGCACGATCATCGTGACGCAGTAGTGCAGCACGATGCGCGAGCCGCGACCGATGACGACCAGCGCGAAGGCCGCGACCAGCTCGATGCCCCAGGCGCTGTGGTACAGGCGGTCCCAGGCCGCAGTGTCGATCGGCAGCGCGGCGACCCGCTCGAGCACGCCGCCCTCCAGGCGCCAGAAGAACGGGTCGCGCCAGTGGGTGCTGTGCGCGAGCAGCTCCAGGTTCAGCAGCGTGATGTTCGACGTGCCGAGGATCGCGACGGCAGTGGCGAGCAGCATCGCGACGGGTGCCGGCCCGCAGCTGAAGAAGCGCCGCGCGCGCATCGCGACGACGCCGAGCGGCGCGTCGCCGGACCGACCCGCGCGCCGCCGCAGCGCGTCGGCGGCCAGGCCGACCGACACCAGCGAGCCGTCCCAGGCGATGCCCATCAGCAGCAGCAGCCCGAGCATCGCAGCGAGCAGCAGCGGCGTGTCGCGAAACCAGGGCACGAACGGCGACCCAGCCATAGCGGCCAGAAGCGCGGTGCCCAGCGCGCTGGCCGCGTAGAGGCCGGCGATGATCGCCAGCGCCCGCAGCGGGGCGACGTCGGCGGTTGCGGCGGCGCGGCCGCTCACCGGTCGCTCCGCTCGGGGAGCAGCGCGCGGACCAGCGCGGCGACCGCCAGCGCGACGAGCGCGCCCGCCACCACGTCGGCCGGGAAGTGCGCGCCGACCGAGACCCGCGACACGCAGACCAGCAGCGCGAACGCGATCAGCGCCCAGCGCACCGGTCGCGAACTGCCCGGACCCAGCGACGCGGCCATCAGCACCACGAACGCCGCGTGCCCGGACGGAAACGCGTGGAGCTCGTCGGACCGTCCGACCAGCGTGACCGCAGCCTCCCCGAGGGCCTTCACGGGCCGCGGAAAGTCGAAGGCACGCTTGAGCGCGGGCACGACCAGGACCGAGGTCAGCACGTAGCCGACGGCGAAGACGACGACGTTCGCTGCGGGGAGCGACGCGGGGCGGGCACGGCTCCACAGCAGCGCGATCGCGACGTACAGCGGGTACAGCGACGGGTGCCCGAGCGCGGTCGCGGCGATCATCGCTGCGTCGATCCAGGGCCGGTGCCAGCCGTTCACCAGCCCGAACAACTGCACGTTC
>JAKOQB010000029.1 GCA_029778535.1 Pseudomonadota bacterium
ATCTAGGCGTGCAGCTCCTTGACGATCGGCACCCGCTCGGGGTCGACGGCCTCGCCGCCGAAGACCTGGACCGCACGCTCGACGAGCTGTGCTTTCCAGGCCGAGATCTGGTTCGGGTGAACCTGATAGTGCTGCGACAACTCGGCCACCGTCTAGTCGCCAGCGATGGCCGCCAGCGCGACTCGCGCCTTGAACGCGGCGCTGTGATTCCTGCGGGCCTTCTTCATGCTCTGCTCCTCGGGGATCAGCCCCCTTTGCGGTTGACGGAGCAGTTCTATCACCTTAGGCGCTGTTCAAAAAAGCGTGACCATCTCTGCCTAACCCTTCGCTCAACCGGACACGCAGCGGCATGTCGCCTGGCCCGCGAAGCGCCGAGGTTATCGTTGCGCATCGCGGGCCAGGCGCCACGCCGCTGCGAGCCGGTTAGCTCAAACGTTGACTCTCTGACACATGGCACCCACCGTTGTCCGCGATGGTCAGTTCCGGCTCGTCTTCTTTTCCCGCTAGGAGACGAGAATACATTCACGTTGCGCATCCTGACGGCGAAGCAAAGTTCTGGCTGACTCCCACGGTTTCGGCGGCAACCTCCATCGGGTTGTCACCGCGACAGTTGCGGGAGGCCCAGGCCGTCGTCGAGCGGCATCTTGAGGAGATTCGCCATGCCTGGAACCGTCACTTCGCCGGCTGAGGTCACGCACGTATCGCGCCACGGCTTCGGGTTGCTACTCGGCGGCGAGGAACTCTTCTTGCCGTTTGAGAGCTTCCCTTGGTTCAAGTCGGCCACGATCGAGCAGATCTCGCATGTCGAGTGGCCGACGCAGGATCACCTCTACTGGCCGCTGCTGGACGTTGATTTGTCTGTCGCTTCCATCAGGGATCCGGCGGCCTTTCCGTGAATGAAGTCCACCAAGACCCCGGGTTGACTTGTCGTTGGTGCCGACGCCCTCCGGGCGCTGCACAGCTTTACGTTGGGCATCACAACAAGTCGGAGAATTAACCGTGGCGCCCAAACCAACGCGGAGTGAGCCGAAGGCCAAGGGTGCGTCGCGCGCGGGCAAGCCGCGCAAGTCGGCCACCAAACCCAAGTCCCCGCACGGGGCGGGCGCGAAGGCCGCGCCACGTCCGGCAGCGCCGCGCCCGACCGGGCAGGCGGCCTTTCGTTTCATTGACGAGCGGATCCGGTCTCTGGGCGGCTGGCGCGCCGAGGCCGTGGCGGAGGTCCGCCGCCTGATTCACGAGGCGGATCCGGACATCGTGGAGGAGTGCAAGTGGATCAAGCCCCGCAACCCGTTGGGACTGCCGTCGCCTGTTTCCTCGTTTTTCCTCTACAACGGCAGCATGTCGATGTTCGGGCAGCGGGGTGTTGACCGGGTTTGCCGGATTGGCAAGAGCGCCCGCCGCAGCGACAACGCCGGCGGAGCCCAGGTTCGTTGGAGTTCACGGAGGCAAGTCAACGCCGAGTCCGCGCCGCTCGTCGAGCGCGGCTCGACTCAACGCCCGGCGTCGCGAACCGACGTTCGGACTTCTTCCACCCATCGGAGGCGCAGATGAAGCGAGTCACCGGCATCGGCGGAATCTTCTTCAAGGCGCGCGATCCCGGCGCGCTGCAAGCGTGGTACCGAAAACACCTCGGCATCGACGTGCAGGACTGGGGCGGCGCGGCGTTCAGATGGACCGACGACGCCGGCAATCCCGTCAAGGGCACGACGATCTGGTCGGTCGGCGGCGGCGACGGCGACTACTTTGCGCCGGGCACGGCTCCGTTCATGATCAACTACCGCGTGGCCGATCTGGCCGCGCTGCTGCAGGCGCTGCGCGACGAGGGCTGCAACGTTCTCGACAAGACGGACGACTCCGAGTACGGCAAATTCGGCTGGGTCATCGATCCGGAGGGCAACAAGGTCGAGCTATGGCAGCCGCCCGAAAGGCAATGAGGCCGCGTTGATCACCCTGCGAGGTCATCATGCCCACGCTCGAGTTCTACTTCTTCATCGGCAGCACGTACAGCTACCTTTCGGTGACGCGCGCCGCCGATGTCGCGGCGGACCGGGGCGTGGATCTCGTCTGGCGCCCGTTCAGCGTGCGGACGCTGATGCGCGAGCAGAACAACATCCCGTTCGCCGGCAAGCCGGTGAAGATGCGCTACATGTGGCGCGACCTGGAGCGGCGGGCGCGGCGGTTCGGCATCCCGTTCGCCGGCGCGCCGCAGTACCCGGTCGACAAGGACGAGTTGGCGAACCGCGTCGCCACGCTCGCCGCCGGCGAAGGCTGGTGCCCGTCGTTCGTGCAGGCGGTGTATCGCGCGTGGTTTCTCGAGAACCGGGATCCGGGCGATCCGGCGACGCTGGCCGCGGTGCTGACCGCGCTCGGCCAGGCGCCGCAGCGCTGCCTCGCGCGCGCTGCGCAACCGGACGTGCGCGACGAGTACGCGCGCCAAACCGACCGCGCGCGCGAGCTTGGCCTGTTCGGCTCGCCCACGTTCGTCGCCGGCAACGAGATCTTCTGGGGCGACGACCGGCTCGACGATGCGATCGACTGGGTCGTTGCCGCAGGCAGTCGCTGACGCGTATCGCGTGCGCCGGTTGATGCGGGCTTGCATCGCGCGCGTTCCTGCGGCAGGCTGCGCGCGCCCGCGCACTTGATCGGAGGTTTCCGTGTCCCGCATCGAGCAGAGACTGGCGCAACTCAACCTCGCGCTGCCCGCGCCGCTGCAGTTGCCGCCGGGCGCCGTGCTGCCGTTCCCGTGGGTCCGGGTGGCCGGTTCGCGCGTGCTGATATCGGGCCACGGGCCGACGAATGCCGACGGCTCGCTGGCGCAGCCGCTCGGCAAGGTCGGGCGCGAGGTCACGCAGGAGCAGGCGTACATCGCGGCGCGGCTGACGGGGCTCGCGATCCTCGGCAGCCTGAAGCGCGCGCTGGGCGACCTCGACCGCATCGCGGCGTGGACGCGCGTATTCGGCATGGTCAATTCGGCGCCCGGCTTCAACCGGCAGCCCGCGGTGATCAACGGGTTCACCGATCTGATCGTCGAGGTCTTCGGCGCCGACCGGGGCGCACACGCGCGCAGCGCGGTCGGGATGGCGGAGCTGCCGTTCGACATCCCGGTCGAGATCGAAGGCGAGGCCGAGCTGCGGCCGTGACGCGCTTTCCGATGTCGCGGTGAGCGCTCGATGCGAGTCGACCTGGTCGCGTTCGAGGCGCACCGGCTCGACGATCTGGTCGCGCTTTGGCGCGCCAGCTTCGAGCACGGCGTCGGCATCGATGATCCGCATCCGATCGCCGAGCAGAAGGATTACTTCCTGGCGCGGGTGCTGCCACAGTACGAAGTGCGCGTCGCGCTGCTGGACCGGCAGCTCGTGGGTTTCGTCGCGGCCTCAAGCGAGTCGATCGCGCAGCTTTTCGTCCGCGTCGGATTCCTCCGCCGCGGCATCGGTGCGCAGATGCTCGCGTGGGCAAAGGCCCGATCGGTCGGCAGCCTGTGGCTGTACACGTTCGCGCGCAACCGCGGCGCGCGCGCGTTCTACGAGCGGCACGGATTCGAGCCGGTCGCGTTCGGCTTCGAGCCGAACTGGCAGCTCGACGACGTGAAGTACCAATGGCCCGCGCGGGCCGCTTGAAGCGAATCCGGAGGAACATCGATGTCGATCAAGGTCTGCCTTGCGGGCGCGACGGGCTGGGCGGGCTCGGAACTCGCGCGCGGTATCGCCGCCGCGCCGGATCTCGCGCTGCTTGCGGGCGTGTCGCGCAGCCACGCCGGCAAGGCGCTCGGCGACGTGCTCGGCGATGCGCGGCTGACCGCGCGGCTGTATGCGTCGGCAGCGGAAGCGCTGGCCGAGCCGTGCGACGTGTTCGTCGAATACACGAAGCCCGCCTCGGCGAAAGCCAACATCCTGGCAGCGCTGCAGAGGGGCGCGCACGTCGTGGTCGGCACCTCCGGGCTCACGGACGCCGATTACGCGGAGATCGACGCAGTGGCGCGGGCGCGCCGGCGCGGCGTGCTCGCGTGCGGCAACTTCGCGCTCACCGCGGTGCTGCTGCAGAAGTTCGCGGAGATCGCCGCGAAGTACATCCCGCACTGGGAGATCGTGGAGTTCGGCGGTGCGACCAAGGCCGACGTGCCGAGCGGCACCGTGCGCGAGCTGGCACAGCGCCTGTCGCGGGTCAGGACGCCGCAGGTCACGATCGCGCCAGACGCTGCGATCGGCCCGCGCGAGACCCGCGGCGCCAACTTGGCCGGCACGCAGGTGCACGCCGTGCGCCTGCCGGGACACGTGCTCGGCGTCGACGTGCATTTCGGCATGCCCGATCAGACGCTGACGCTGCGCCATCAGGCCGGCGGCAGCGCGCGGCCGTACGTCGACGGCGCGCTGATCGCGATCCGCAAGGTGGCGGGCTTGGTCGGCGTGCAGCGCGGGCTCGATCGCGTGCTCGACCTGTAGCAGCAACGAAGGAGGAGGGCTCCATGCACAGCATCGAATCGCTGCAGGCGATCATGGCGCCGCTGTTTCCGGGGCTGATGGGCATCGAGCTGAAGGAGGCAACGGCGGAGCGCGTTATCGGCACGATGCAGGTGCGGCCGGACCTGTGCACGACCGGCAACACCCTGCACGGCGGCGCCATCATGGCCTTCGCCGACACGCTCGGCGCGGTCGGCACGTTCCTGAACCTGCCGGCCGGCGCGCGCACGACAACGGTCGATTCGTCGACCAAGTTCATCGGCGGCGCGCCGCTGGGCTCGACGGTGGTCGGCGAGTGCACGCCTTTCCACAAGGGTCGCACGACCATGGTGTGGCAGGCGCTCGTCAAAGCGGAGAGCGGCAAGCTGTGCGCGGTCGTCACGCAGACGCAGCTCGTGCTGCCCGGCGCGTGAGCGATCGTCGCAGCAGCCGTGCGCTTGCGTTCGATCCGGGTCTGAAGTTCCTGTTCGCGCGGCGCTGATGACGCCCGAGGAACTCGCAAAGCCGGCCGGACGCGATTCCGCGCGTATTCGCGCGCTCGCCGGATTGCAGGACCTGTCGCCCGCGTACTTCGGCATGGTGATGGCCACCGGCATCGTGTCGATCGCCGCGCACCTGCTCGCGCTGCCCGCCGTCGCGCGGACGCTGTTCGCGCTCAACGTCGCCGCCTACGCGGTGCTGTGGCTGCTGACGCTGCTGCGCGCGCTGCGCTACCCGCGGCATTTCTTCGCCGACATGGTCGACCACCTGCGCGGCCCGGGCTTCTTCACGACGGTGGCCGGCACCAGCGTGCTCGGCAGCCAGTTCGTCGTGCTCGCGGCGGACGATCGCGCGGGCATCGCGCTGTGGGCCGTGGCGATCCTGCTGTGGATCGGGCTGACCTACACGATCTTCACCGGCATCACCATCAAGGCTCGCAAGCCGACGCTGGATGCGGGCATCAGCGGCGCGTGGCTGCTCGCGGTCGTCGCCACGCAGTCGATCGCGGTGCTGAGCGCGCTGCTCGCGCCGCACGTCGGGCAGCCTGGCCGGCTGGAGCTCAACTTCCTCGCGCTGTCGATGTGGCTGTGGGGCGGCATGCTGTACATCTGGATGATGTCGCTGATCTTCTACCGCTACACGTTCTTCACGCTCGCGCCGGGCGACCTGTCGCCGCCGTACTGGATCAACATGGGGGCGATGGCGATCTCGACGCTGGCAGGCTCGCTGCTGATCATCAACTCGCCCGACGCGCCGTTCCTGCAGTCACTGCTGCCCTTCGTCAAGGGCTTCACCGTGTTCTACTGGGCCACCGGCACGTGGTGGATTCCGATGCTGGTGATCCTCGCGCTGTGGCGCCATGTGTACCGGCGCTTTCCGCTCAAGTACGACCCGCTGTACTGGGGCGCGGTGTTCCCGCTCGGCATGTACGCCGCCGGCACGCACGAGATGATCGCGGCGCTGGGCTTCGATTTCCTGCGTTTCCTGCCGTCCGTGTTCCTGTACGTGGCGCTGACAGCCTGGCTGGCGGCGTTCGCCGGTCTCGTGCGCGACCTGCTGCGCCGCGCCGGTGCGCTGCGCGCAAAGGAGAATGCGTGATGGGCGAAGCCGCCGGCGTCGGGGACCCTTGCGACGAATCGCCCGGTTTCGTCGCCTCGCACGCGGTCATGAAACTGCATCTGACGCCACCCGAAGGCGGCGCGCGATGGGTCCGGCCGCATCGTTGCTCGTCGCTTGCGCCGTGATCGTGCTGGTGAGCGTGAAGAGCGCGGCCGATCTGGTCGCATGAACCGATCCGTCGCCCTGCTGCGCGGGATCAACGTCGGTCGCGCGAATCGCGTGGCGATGGCGGACCTGCGCACGGTGCTCGAGTCGCTCGTCTATCGCAACGTGACCACGCTGCTGAACAGCGGCAACGCCGTGTTCGAGGGCGGCAACGGCACCCCGGCCGCGCAGGCGGAGCGCAGTCGCGCTGCGCTCGTGCGCCTCGCGGCGCTGCGGGCGCTGGTCGGGGACGACGAGCGCTTGCAGATCGGCGCGCACGCCGCTTACCTTTGGTGCCCGGAGGGAATCGTGAAGCGCAGGGCCGGCGCCGCGCTGCTCGGCAAGCCGCCGGCCGAGACCGCCACGCGCAACCGGGCCTCCGTGCTGAAGTTCGCGGACCTGATGCGCGGGGATTTGGCCTGACGTATCGTTCGCGGCTCCCGCCAATGCCATCGTCCGACCATGACCGCCCTGTTAGACCAGGTCACGCTGCGCGAGATCACGTCCGAGACGGTGATTGCGGTGATCAAGCTCGCGGTGGCCGACCGCCAGAAGAACTTCGTTGCGCCGAATGCGGCGTCGCTCGCGCAGGCGCTGCTTTCCGACGACGCGTGGTACCGCTGGAACTGCCGCTGCGGGACGGTGCGGCGTCATCCGTCCGCGCGGCGCGGCCTGATACTGTATTCGCCACCTATTGGGTTGCCGGGAGCACCGATGATCACCGTGATCGCGACGTTCAAATTGCCGCAGCGGCTCAGCGTGGAAGAAGCTCGCCGCATCTTCCGCAGCACCGCGCCGAAGTACCAGGGCGTGCCCGGCCTGGTGCGCAAGTACTACGTGCTGTCCGAGGACGGGCAGACCGCCGGCGGCGTCTATCTGTGGCGCTCGCGCCGCGACGCGGAGGCGCTGTACACCGACGCCTGGAAGACGTTCGTGCGCGACAAGTACGGCACCGATCCGACGCTTACGTACCTCGACTGCCCGGTCGTGGTGGACAACACCACGCGCGAAATCGTCACGGACGCCGGATGAGCCTCCGCTCACGCCCGGAGTTCCTCGCGGCTGCAGTGCTGCTCGCCGCCTGCGCGACGAGGGAGCCCGCGCGCGAGCCCGCGGCAGAAGCCGCGAGCAAACCGAGTTCGAAGCGCGGCGAGCCGGCGCGCTGACGGACGCAAGACGAGCGACGGCCATGCCAGACGACCGACCCTACGACGGCGGCTGCACCTGCCGCCACGTGCGCTACCGGATGACGACGCGGCCGCTGATCGTGCACTGCTGCCATTGCCGCTGGTGCCAGCGCGAAACCGGCGCGTCGTTCGCGCTCAATGCCGTGATCGAAGCCGACCGCGTGCAGTTGCTGTCGGGCGAGGTCGAGGTGATCGACACGCCGTCGGCGAGCGGCAAGGGGCAGAAGATCAGCCGCTGTCCGAAGTGCCGCGTCGCCGTGTGGAGCAACTACGCGGGCGGCGGCGACGCGGTGCGCTTCGTGCGCGTCGGCACGCTCGACCAGCCCGACCGGTTGCCGCCCGACATCCACATCTTCACCGCGTCCAAGCAGCCGTGGGTCGTGCTGCCGACCGGCGCGCGCGCGGTGCCGGAGTACTACGACTCGGCCGAGGTCTGGTCGAGCGAGAGCCTGGCGCGCCGCGCGGCGCTGTTCGCGCAGAAGGGGGGCGCGTGATGCAGCTTGTCGGCATGCTCGATTCTCCGTACGTACGAAGGGTGGCGGTGTCGCTTCAGCTTCTGGGGCTGCCGTTCGAACATCGCTCGCTGTCGGTGTTCCGCGCCTTCGACGAGTTCAGCGCGATCAATCCGGTCGTCAAGGCGCCGACGCTGGTGTGCGACGACGGCACGGTGCTGATGGACTCCACGCTGATCCTCGACTACGCCGAGCGCCTTGCCGCTCCGCGATCGCTGATGCCGGCGGGTCTGGCCGAGCGCACGCGCGCGCTGCGCGTGATCGGCCTGGCGCTCGCCGCGTGCGAGAAAGCCGTGCAGATCATCTACGAACGCACGCTGCGCCCGGCGGAGAAGCAGCACGCGCCGTGGCTCGACCGCGTGACCGGCCAGTTGCTCGCGGCGTGCGCGGTGCTGGAAAGCGAGGTGTCGCGCGCGCCGTCGGCCGCCACGAGCGCGACCATCGACCAGGCCGGCGTCAGCACCGCAGTGGCGTGGCAATTCATGATGCAGACCTCGGTGGCCGGGATCGTGCGCGCCGACGCGCACCCGGCGCTGACTGCGTTTTCCGAACGCGCGGAAGCGCTGTCCGAATTCCGGGCCGCGCCGCATGGGGAAGGCGTGTATCGAGATCTCTGCCGATGAAAGCTGCGGCGTCATTCCCGCGCAAGCGGGAATCCAGAGTCTTTGCAGCGCCGACCGGATGCCCGCCCCCGATCGGGGTCGAGGGCAGGCTTTAACGGGCATGACACTGACGATCGAGGAAGGGCGAATGACTTCAATCCACAAAGAAACCAGGGTCCGCGTCGCGGTCGTGCAGGCCGGCTCCGTGCCGTTCGACACCGACGCGTGCGTCGACAAGGCGATTCGGTTGACGGCCGACGCCGCGGCCAAGGGCGCGAAGCTGGTGCTGTTTCCGGAGGCGTTCATCGTCGGCTATCCGAAGGGGCTCAGCTACGGCCTCGTGGTCGGCGCGCGCGATCCGGTCGGGCGCGAGGAGTTCCGGCTGTACCTGGACGCGGCGATTGAGGTGCCGGGGTCGCATACGCAGCGGCTGGGCGAAGCGGCGGCCGCGCACCGCGTGTACCTCGTGGTCGGCGTGATCGAGCGCGAACTGGGCACCTGCTACTGCACGGTGCTGTTCTTCGGCCCCGACGGCGCGCTGCTCGGCAAGCACCGGAAGCTGATGCCGACCGCGCTCGAGCGGATGATCTGGGGCTTCGGCGACGGCTCGACGCTCACCGTCGTCGACAGCCCGTACGGCCGCATCGGCTCGGTGATCTGCTGGGAGAACTACATGCCGATGCTGAGAATGGCGATGTACGCGAAGAACGTGCAGCTCTACTGCGCGCCGACCGCGGACGACCGCGACACGTGGCTGCCGTCGATGCAGCACATCGCGCTCGAAGGCCGCTGCTTCGTGCTGACCGCGTGCCAGTTCCTGCGCAAGAAGGACTTTCCGGCGACGGTGCGCGTGTCGCTCGGCGATTCGCCGGATGCGGTGATCATGCGCGGCGGCAGCGCGATCGTGAATCCCTTGGGCAAGGTGCTCGCGGGCCCGAACTTCGAGGGCGAAACGATCCTGACGGCCGACCTCGATCTCGACGAGATCGGCCGCGGCAAGTTCGACTTCGACGCTGCCGGCCATTACAGCCGGCCGGACGTGTTCCAGCTCATCGTCAACGAGAAGCCGATGCCGGCGGTGGTGACGCGCGCGCAGAGCGGATGACCGCGTTCGCGACCTTGCTGACCGAGGTCCGCGCGTGCACGCGCTGCGCCGATCTGCCGCTCGGCCCGCGGCCGGTGTTGCAGGCGCATCCGCGCGCGCGCGTGTTGATCGCCGCGCAGGCGCCGGGCCGGAAGGTTCACGCGTCCGGCGTGCCGTTCGACGATGCGAGCGGCGAGCGGCTGCGCGACTGGATGGGCGTGACGCGCGAGGTTTTCTACGACGCGACGAAGATCGCGATCCTGCCGATGGGGTTCTGCTATCCGGGCGCCGGACCTTCCGGCGACCGGCCGCCGCGGCCGGAGTGCGCGCCGCGGTGGCGCGCGCGGCTGCTGCAAGGACTGACGCGCATCGAGCTGACGCTGGTGATCGGCGCCTACGCGCACGCGTATCACCTCGGCGGCGACGCATCGCTGACCGAGCGCGTGCGCGCGTGGCGCGACTACGCGTCCGCCATGATCCCGTTGCCGCATCCAAGTCCGCGCAACAACGGCTGGCTGCGCGGCAATCCATGGTTCGAAGCCGAGCTCGTGCCCGCCCTGCGCGCGCGGGTCGCGGCCATGCTTTCCGGTTGCGAGCGATGAAAACGATCTCGGTCAAGGTCAAGCCGAACGCGCGCACGTCCGCGCTCGAGGCGCGCGCCGACGGCACGTGGCACGCAACGCTGAAGTCGCCGCCGATCGAAGGCCGCGCGAACGAGGAACTGATCGCGCTCGTCGCCGCGCACTTCAACGTCCGCAGGGCTCAGGTGACGATCAAGAGCGGCGCGGCGGGGCGGTTGAAGCTGGTTCGCATCGAAGACTGATTCGTCGCCCCGGCGCAGGCCGGGGCCCAGGTTCAAGCGCTGCAGATTGGGCCCCGGCCTCCGCCGGGGCGACGGTGCTCGGGTAGGATCATGTGCCGAATCAATGCCCGGTCCGTCGCGTGCCGTTACTCTGGCCGGGCTTTCGTACTCGAAATCCCCCCATGGAAATCCGGAACCTCTGGCTGCGCCGCGGCGCGATCGCGCTGGCGGTCGTGGCCGTGCTCGCCGCCGCGATCTGGTGGATCGGACGGCCGAAGCCGATCCCGGTCGTGCTGACCGAGGTCGGCCGCGGCAAGGTCGAATCGACGATCGCCAACACGCGCGCAGGCGAGGTCGAGGCGTGCCTGCGCACCAAGCTGTCGACGATCACCGGCGGCCGCATCGAGGTGCTGACCGTCAAGGAAGGCGACAAGGTCAAGAAGGGCCAGCTCCTGATGCAACTGTGGAACGACGACATCCAGGCGCAGGAGAAAGTCGCGCAGGCGCAGGCGCAGACCGCGCGCAAGCGCGTCCTCGAGGCGTGCACGCTGGCCGATGCGGCCGAGCGCGAGGTGGCGCGGCAGAGCGAGCTGTACGCGAAAGGCTTCGTGAGCATCAACGCGATCGACAGCGCGCGCGCGTCCGCCGACGCCAAGCGCGCGTCGTGCGAGACCGCGCGCGCCGACGTGGCGCAGGCCGAAGCGAGCATCAGGCTTGCGCGCGTGCAGCGCGGCCGTACGGTGCTGGTGGCGCCGTTCGACGGCACGGTGGCGAAGATCGTCGGCGAACTCGGCGAATATTCGACGCCGTCGCCGCCGGGCGTGCCCACGCCGCCCGCGATCGACCTGATCGACGAATCGTGCCTGTACGTGAAGGCGCCGATGGACGAGGTCGACGCACCGAAGATCGTCGCCGGCCAGCCCGCGCGCATCACGCTCGACGCGCTGCCGAAGCAGACCTTCGCAGGAAAGGTCAAGCGCGTCGCGCCGTACGTGACCGCGGTTGAAAAGCAGGCGCGCACGGTCGAGATCGAAGCGACCTTCGACGAGCCGGACAAGGTCGGGCGCCTGCTGGTCGGCTACAGCGCGAACGTCGAGATCGTGCTCGATGCGCGCGACAACGTGCTGCGCGTGCCGACCGCCGCGATCCTCGAGGGCGGCCGCGTGCTGGTGGTCGGAGCCGACGACAAGCTGGTCGAGCGGAAACTCAGGACGGGCCTGTCGAACTGGGAGTGGACCGAGGTGGTCGAAGGGCTTGCGCCCGGCGACCGGATCGTCACGTCGCTCGAGCGCACGGGGGTGAAGGCGGGTGCGGTGGTGGTCGAGGAGAAGGCGGCGAAGTGAAGGAATTCGCCCTCACCCTAACCCACTCCCACTGATGTGGGAGAGGGAATTTGGCTCCCTCGCCCGCCTCAGCGGGAGAGGGCGGGGGGGTGAGGGCGACAAACACCCCACCGCAACTTGCCCCGCGTCAACGCGGCTGCTTCTGCGGCTCGCATGCTGTCATCATCGTGGAGAACATTTGATGGCAAACCCCAGCCTGAAACTCGTTTCGAAGTCCGCACCGCCGCGCGCGCCGGCCAAGGCGATCGAGCCGCCTTCCGAGGAATACCTGGCCGAGCCCGTGCCGCTGGCCAACTACGACCGCGCGATCCGCGCCGCCGTCGCGCGCGCCAGCCGCGGCATCGCCTGGCCGTCGCTGGTGTCGGCGTGGGCCGACTGGTACTTCCATCTCGCTTCGGCTCCGGGCAAGCAGATGGAACTGGTCAGCAAGGCGCAGCGCAAGGCGGCGCGCTTGGCGCTGTACGCGCTCGAATGCGCGCACGGGGCAGCGGCGCCCTGCATCACGCCGCTGCCGCAGGACCGCCGCTTCGACGATCCGTCGTGGCAAGAATTCCCGTTCAACCTGATCCACCAGTCGTTCCTGCTGACGCAGCAGTGGGTGTGGAACGCGACCAGCCACGTGCGCGGTGTCAGCCGCCATCACGAGCGCATGGTGACGTTCACCGCGCGGCAGGCGCTCGACGTCGTGAGCCCGACCAACTTCATCTGGACCAACCCCGAGGTGCTCCAACGCACGATGGAAACGGGCGGCCAGAACCTCTTGCAGGGCGCTGCCGACTGGTGGCGCGACTTCCTCGCGTTCGCGTCGGGCAAGCCGCGCGCCGACGGCGCGCAGTTCCGCCCCGGCCACGAGGTCGCGATCACGCCGGGCAAGGTCGTGCTGCGCAACGACCTGATCGAGCTGATCCAGTACGCACCCGCGACCGACACCGTGTATGCGCAACCCGTGCTGATCATCCCGTCGCCGATCCTGAAGTACTACATCCTCGATCTGTCGCCGCACAACTCGCTGGTGAAGTACCTGGTCGGACAGGGACACACGGTGTTCATGCTGTCGTGGCGCAATCCGGATGCGCGCGACCGCGAGCTGGGCGTCGATCACTATCTGCGGCTCGGCATCGGCGCCGCGATCGACGCGGCCAGTTCGATCACCGCGCACAAGCTGCACGCGGTCGGCTACTGCCTCGGCGGAACGTTCCTCGCCGCGCTGGCGGCGTCGATGGCCGGCGCCGGCGACGACCGGCTCGCCACGCTGACGCTGCTGGCGGCCGAGGTCGACTTCACCGAGGCGGGCGAGCTGTCGATCTTCATCGACGACAGCCAGCTCGCGTACCTCGAAGACCTGACGTGGGAACAAGGCTATCTGGACGGCAAGCAGATGGCGGGCGCATTCACGCTGCTCAATTCGAACGACCTGATCTGGTCGCGCGTGGTGCGCCAGTACCTGATGGCCGAGCCGCAGAAGTTCACCGACCTCGCCGCGTGGAACATCGACACCACCCGGCTGCCGCACCGGATGCACACGGAATACCTGCGCAACCTGTATCTGAACAACGATCTCGCGTCGGGCCGGATGCGCTACGACGGCCGCGCGCTGGCGCTTTCCGACATCCGCGCGCCGATCTTCCTGGTCGGCACCGAGCGCGACCACGTCGCACCGTGGAAGTCGGTCTACATGCTGAACCTGTACGCGGACGCCGACATCACCTTTTGCCTCACCAGCGGCGGCCACAACGTCGGCATCGTCAATCCGCCCGAGGGCGAGGCGCCGCATCGGCACTACCGGATCGCGACCAAGAGATCGTCCGATCGCTACGTCGATCCGGATCAGTGGTTCGCGCGCAATGCGCCGCAGGAAGGCTCGTGGTGGCCGGCGTGGCAGGCGTGGCTCGCGGAACGCTCCGGCGAGCGCGGTAAGCCACCGTCGATGGGCAGCCGCGATTACGTGGCGATGGAGAACGCGCCGGGGACGTACGTGCTGATGAAGTAACCTCGCGGCGCAGGTCGCCCCGGCGCCGGCCGGGGCCCAATTCTTCTCAACGCTGCAACTTGGGCCCCGGCCTGCGCCGGGGCGACGAAATCCGCGGTGTCTTCTGCCAACGGCGCAC
This sequence comes from Pseudomonadota bacterium, assembly GCA_029778535.1. Taxonomy (GTDB): domain Bacteria; phylum Pseudomonadota; class Gammaproteobacteria; order Burkholderiales; family Burkholderiaceae_F; genus JAKOQB01. The sequence goes on from JAKOQB010000029.1 coordinate 13,839, forward strand.
TGATCGAACTCACCGGCGTCGAGCGCGTGTTCCGCCTCGGCGACAGCGAGGTGCACGCGCTGCACGAGCTCGACCTGCGCGTGGCCCCCGGCGAGTACATCGCGGTGATGGGGCCGTCGGGCTCGGGCAAGTCGACGCTGCTGAACATCGTCGGCCTGCTCGACCGTCCGAACACAGGCCGCTATCTGCTCGAAGGGCGCGACGTCACCACGCTGTCGGCCGAGGAACAGGCGCGCGTGCGCAGCCAACGCATCGGCTTCGTGTTCCAGAGCTTCCACCTCGTGCCGCGCCTGACCGCGGCGGAGAACGTCGCGCTGCCGATGATGCTCGCCGGCATTGCGCCGAAAGAGCGCGCCGCGCGCGTGGCGAAGGCGCTCGCGGACTACGGGCTGGCCGATCGCGCGCACCATCGCCCCGACCAGCTCTCGGGCGGGCAGCGGCAGCGCGTGGCGATCGCGCGCGCGACGATCATGCACCCCGCGCTGATCCTCGCCGACGAGCCGACCGGCAACCTCGACCGCGCCACCGGGGAGGAAGTCGTGCGTCTGCTAGAGGAGCTGAACGCGCGCGGCGTCACGCTGATCGTCGTCACCCATGACCAGGCGCTCGGCGCGCGTGCGCGGCGGCGCGTGCTGATGCAGGACGGCGCGGTGCTGCGCGACGAGGCCGCCTGATGCGTGCCACCGACATCCTGCGCTTCGCCACCGGTGCCGCCGCCGGCAATCCGCTGCGCACGCTGCTGTCGATGCTCGCGATGTCGATCGGCGTGGCGGCGGTCGTGGTGCTGACCGCGCTCGGCGACGGCGCGCGCCGCTTCGTGATCGACCAGTTCTCCGCGCTCGGAACCAACCTCGTGATCGTTCTGCCCGGCCGCACGCAGACCGGCGGCTTCTCGCCCGCCAACGTCGTAACGCAGACGCCGCGCGATCTGACGGTCGAGGACGCGCGCGCCGTGCTGCGCGCGCCTGCGGTCGCGCGCGTGACGCCGGTTTCGGTCGGCAACGCGGAGCTCACCGTCGGCGGCAAGCTGCGCGCGACCGTGATCGTCGGCGCGACGGCGGAATACATGGATATCCGCCGCCTCGAGCTCGCGCAGGGCAGCTTCCTGCCGGAGGAGGACTGGTCGCACGGCTCGCCGGTGATGGTGATCGGAGGCAAGGTGCGACGCGAACTCTTCGGCGCCGAGCCCGCGGTCGGGCGGCTGGTGCGCGCGGGCGACCGGCGGTTCCGCGTGATCGGCGTGCTGGCGACCAGCGGCGTCGGGCTCGGCATGAACACCGACGAGATCGCGTTCGTGCCGGTGTCGATCGCGCAGCAGATGTTCAACACCAACACGCTGTTCCGCATCCTGGTCGAGGCGCGCCACCGCGACGCGATCGGCGCCGCGAAGTCGCAGGCCGCGGCGATCATCCGCGCGCGCCACGAGGGCGAGGAGGACGTCACCGTGATCACGCAGGACGCCGTGCTCGCGACCTTCGATCGCGTGCTCGGCACGCTGACGGTCGGCGTGGCCGGCATCGCGGCGATCAGCCTCGCGGTGGCCGGCATCCTGGTGATGAACGTGATGCTGGTGTCGGTCACGCAGCGCACGCCGGAGATCGGATTGCTGAAGGCGCTCGGCGCCACGCAACGCGCGATCCGCGCGGCGTTCCTGACCGAGGCCGCGCTGCTGTCCGCATTCGGCGGGCTGATCGGCTTCGCGCTCGGCCACGCGGGCGCCTGGGTGATCCGCACGCTGTATCCGGCGTTCCCCGCGTACCCGCCCGACTGGGCGGTGCTGGCCGGCCTCGGCACCGCGTTCGCGACCGGCCTCGTGTTCGGCGTGATGCCCGCCCGCCGCGCGGCGCGGCTCGATCCGGTGCTGGCGCTGGCGAAGCGATGAGAGACCATCGATGACCCTGCATGGTCGCCCCGGCGAAGGCCGGGGCCCAATTTTCAGCGCTGCAACTTGGGTCCCGGCCTCCGCCGGGACGACGGCAGATTTTCGAACATGATCGCCCGCGACGCCGCCTTCCTCGCGCTGCGCGCGATCACCGCGCACCGGCTGAGAAGCTTCCTGACGCTGCTCGGCATCGGCGTCGGCATCGCGGCCGTTATCCTGCTCACGTCGATCGGCGAAGGCATCCATCGCTTCGTGCTGGCGGAGTTCTCGCAGTTCGGTACCAACGTGATCGGCGTGGCGCCGGGGCGCGTGCAGGCGTCGGGCGGGCCGCCCGGGCTGCCGGCCTCCGTGCGGCCTCTCACCTTCGAGGACGCGCGCGCGCTCGAACGCATCCCCGGCGTGGTCGCGGTCGTGCCGACGGTGTCCGGCAACTCCGAAGTCGCCGGCAACAGCCGCGTGCGGCGGACCATGATCTTCGCCGGCAACGCGGCGATGCTCCAGGTGTTCAGCGTGCGCGTGCGCGTCGGCCAGTTCCTGCCGAGCGAAGCGGCGGACGAGGCGCGCAACTTCGTCGTGCTCGGCCCCAAGCTCAAGGAGGAACTGTTCGGCGCCGACAACGCGCTGGGCGCGCGCGTGCGGGTCGGCGGCCTGCAGTTCCGCGTGATCGGCGTGCTGGAGGCGAAGGGCCAGTTTCTCGGCATCGATCTGGACGACACCGCGTACATCCCCGCCGCGCGCGGGCTGGAACTGTTCAACCGCGACGGGCTCTCCGAGATCCACCTGTCGTACGCCGAGGGCGTGCCCGCCGCGCGGGTCGCGAACGACGTGAAGAAAGTGCTGACCGCGCGCCATGGCCGCGAGGACTTCACGATCACCACGCAGGAGGAGATGCTGAAGACGCTCGGCAATATCCTCGACATCCTGACGATGGCGGTGGCGGGGCTCGGCAGCATCTCGCTCGCGGTCGGCGGCGTGGGCATCGTCACGATCATGACGATCGCGGTGGCCGAGCGCACGAGCGAAGTGGGCCTGATGCTCGCGCTCGGCGCGCAGCGGCGCACGATCCTGGGATTGTTCCTCGGCGAGGCGATCGTGCTCGCCGCGCTCGGCGGTGCCTTCGGGCTCGCGCTCGGATTCGGGCTCGCGCAGGCGATCCACGCCGCGGTGCCCGCGCTGCCGGTACACACGCCGGTGCTGTACGCGGTGCTGGCGGAACTGGTCGCCGCCGCGATCGGCCTGGCCGCCGGCGTGCTGCCGGCGCGGCGCGCAGCGCGGCTCGATCCGGTGGAGTCTTTGCGGGCAGAATAGGCGCCTCGCGAACTCCCCGAAGGGAGACTCGATGACCGTCCGGATCGTCCGCCTCGGCACCCCGCGCGCGCCGAACGAAGGACCGCGCCTGGGCACGGTGCGCCGCCCGCCGCGCGGCGTGCCGAAGAGCGAGTTCGCCCAGCGCGACTACTATGACGTGTGGTTCCCGAACCTCGCGCCGAGCGCGGAGCTGGTCAAGTTCGCGCAGGGCGCGCGCAGCGAGCGCGACTGGGCGACGTTCGCGCGCAAGTACCGCACGGAGATGGCGACGCCCGACAACGCGCGCATCCTCGACGTGCTGGCGGCGCTGTCGCAGCACGCGGACTTCGCGGTCGGCTGCTACTGCGAGAACGAGTCGCACTGCCACCGCTCGGTGCTGCGCGAGCTGCTGAAGGAACACGGGGCCAAGGTCGGATGATCTCGAACTGCGAGGTCGGGCTGGCGCGCGCGTCCGAGGCGGGGCGGATCGCGCTGCTTTCGCGCGCGGCGATCGAGCACGGCCTGGCGTGGTCGTGGACGCCGCAGCGCGTGCTGAAGAGCGTGCGCGACGCGGCCACCAACGCGATCGTCGCGCGCGACGGCGGCCACCTGCTCGGTTTCGCCATCATGAAGTACGGCGATACCGACGCGCACCTGCTGCTGCTGGCGGTGGACTACGCGCGGCGCCGGCGCGGTGTCGGCTCCGCGCTGCTGGCGTGGCTGGAAGTGACCGTGCGCACCGCCGGCATCGAAACGATCCGCGCCGAGGTGCGCGCCGGCAACCTGCCGGCGCTGGCGTTCTATCGCCGCCACGCATTCGAGCGGCAGCGCGTGCTGCGCGGCTACTACCAGGGCGTCGACGACGCGGTCGTGCTGGCGAAGCGGATGTGCGCGGCATGACTTCCCGCGTGCGCGCGTTGCGCTTCGAAGTGCACGATGACGTGCCGGCGGATGCGGGACGCAGCGTCGACGACGGCATCGGCGCGTTCAACGCCGCCGCCGCGCCGCTCGCAGAGGTACAGCCGCTGTCGTGCTTCGCACGCGGGCCGGACGGCGAAGTCGTAGGCGGCGCGGTCGGCCGCATCTGGGGCGGGTGCTGCGAACTGCAGCAGCTCTGGGTCAGCGAGGCACGCCGGCGCCAAGGCATCGGCGCGGCGCTGCTCGCGCGCTTCGAATCCCGCGCCGCGCAGCGCGGCTGCCGCACGGTCTATCTCGATACCTTCAGCTTCCAGGCGCCCGCGTTCTATCGCGGCCTGGGCTTCGCGGTGGCAGCGCAGATCCGCGGCTTTCCGGACGGGATCGTCAAGTACCTGATGGTCAAGCCGCTGCGCGTCAGCGCACGATGAGCGCCGGCACCTTGCAGTGGGTCAGCACCCGTTCGGCGACCGAGCCGAGCATCGCTCGCTTCAGCAGTCCGCGCCCGTGCGAGCCGATCACGATCAGGTCGTAGTTCTCGTCGCTCGCGAGCTGGCAGATCTCCAGCCCGGCGTCGCCGGTCAGGTCTGCCAGCGTGGCCTCGATGCCGGCCTGGCGCAGCTTCTGCAGCGCGGGTCCGGCGGCACGCTCGGCTTCGGCGGGCAGCGGCGCCGAACCTTCGGCGCCCAGCGCTGCCACGGCGCGCAGCGGCGATTGCGGCGCGACGAAGACCACGGTGACCTGCGCGCGGTCGCCCAGGATGTGCGGATGCCGGCAGACGTAGTCGACCGCGCGCAGCGCGTGTTCGCTGCCGTCGAATGCGATCAGGGTGCGCATGTCCTTTCGTCTCCTTTCGTTGCCGCCGTCGAGCCGACCGCTTGCCGGCATGCTTGCAGCGCGTGCCGCGGCAGCCTTGACGGGGGTCACGGCGCGCGTCGCGCGACGCGATCTTGGCTTCGCTCAACACGGCAGCGCCCGGTTGGTAAACACTGTATTCGAATTTTCTGCGGAGTGATGCGGGCGCGGCGTCCGCGCGCGGTCATCCGGGGCGCACACCATGCACGACGAAGACACGATTCGAACGGTCTGGCAAAGGGGGCGCGCGAGCGGCGAGTACCCGGCCGACACGTGGCGCCAGGACGAATGCGGCGCGTGGATGCGCCGCTCGCAGTACGGCGAGGCGACGGCAGAGTTCGGCTGGAAGATCGAGCGCGTGGCGCCGGGGGGCGCGAAGGATGCGGACGCGCTGCGGCCCTTCCATGTCGCCAACTCGTATGACATCGCCAACGGCAGGCCGCACTGCCGCATCACCGCCGATCGCACCGGGCTCACAGCGACGGCGCGCACGGACGAGCCGCGCAATCGCCCGCTCTGAGCGCCAGGCGGCGGCGCGATCGTTGCGCGCGGCGGCGATGCGTTCGCCGCGGGGAATTCGATGACCCCTGCGGTCGCTGCCGTCATGCTGCTGTCGGCCTTGTCGTTCGCGACGACATGGGCCGGTGTCGTCTTCGCGTTGCAGACGCGGGGCGGCGAGCGGACGATCGCGGCCGGGATCGGCTTCGCTGCCGGCCTGATGATCGTGCTCGCCGGCGCCGAGCTTCTTCCACGCGCGCTGTCGCTCACCGCAGCGATGAGCGTGGTGGCAGCGGCCGCCGCCGGCGCGGCGCTGATCTGGCTGGCAAACGCGCTGATTCCGCACGCGCACCTGGTGATCGAGGGGCTGCCCGCCGGCGCGGCGCAGGTTCGCACCGCGTACCTGGTCGTGCTCGGTCTGCTATTGCACGACCTGCCCGAGGGATTTGCGATGGCGAACGACTACATCGCGTCGCCGCGCCATGGCGTTGCGACCGCGATCGCGATCGCGCTGCATAACCTGCCGGAGGAGTTCGCGATGGCTGTTCCCGTGGCCGTCCTCGGACGCCGGCGCATCCTGTTCGGCGCCGCGCTGTTGTCCGCTTGCGCCGAGCCGGTCGGAGCGGTGATCGGTCTGGTCGCCGTCGGAATCGCCCCGGCGTTGCACGGAGTCTTTCTCGCGCTCGCCGCCGGCGCGATGCTGTTCGTCGCGCTGCACGAACTCGTGCCGATGGCGCGCCTGTATCGGCACGGCCGCGCATTTCTGCTCGGCGCGCTGGCGAGCGCGCCCGTGTACGCGCTGCTCTATGGACTGGTCGCACGAGTGGCGCCGTGACGGGCGCGGCCGGCCGCGCGCGCTGGCCACGTCCTCACTTCATCAGGAACAGCGTGCGCGCGGTGCGCGCGGTGTCGGTGAAGTCGGTGAACAGGCCGTCGACGCCGAGCTCGAAGAAGCGGCGGTATTCGTCGACCGGCCGCCCCTTGTAGTCGGAAGCGAGGCGGCGCTGCTCGTTGCGGAACGTGAACGGGTGCACCAGCAGGCCCGCGGCGTGCGCGTCGCGCACCACGTTCGTCGGCGGCAGCAGTTCGCGGTCGGCCTCGTTGACCTGGCCGTCGCCATTGGCATCGGCGCACTTGCCGGCGACGATCGAGATGCACTTCGCGCTGATCAGGTACGGCTTCCACGGGCCGATGCCGTCGGCGTAACCGGCGATCTCGCGCAGCCCGGCGGGCGTCAGCAGGTCCTTGAACGTACGCGGATCGCCGCGCACCGCGAAGTCGTACGGTTTGTCGAACGGCGGCGCCAGCGTGACCGTGCCGTCGGGGGCGACGTCGTCGCCATCGATCAGCTGGATCAGCTTCACCCGCGTGCGCGTGCGCAGGTACTGCAGGTTGCTGACTTCGAACGACTGGATGAACACCGGCGCCTCGCGGTGGTTCATGCCGGCGCGCGTCAGCTCGTCGAGCACGCGGTCCTCGAGCGGCAGCCCGAGATTGCGGTGATAGGTCGGATGCTTGGTCTCCGGATACACGCCGATGCGGCGGCCGCCGGCCTCGCCGGTCTTGCGCTTCACGAGGTCGAGGATCTCGGCAAAGGTCGGGATCTGGAAGCGGCCGTTGTACTGCGGGTCGCGCTCGGCGAGCGGCTGGATCGCGCGCAGCGTCTTGATCTCGGCGAGCGTGAAGTCGCTGGCGAAGAAGCCTTCCTCGCTCACGCCGTCGACGACCGCCGTGCGCTTGCGGTCGGCGAATTCGGGCCGCGTCGCCACGTCGGTGGTCGCGATCAGGTTGGGCTCGTGGCGCGCGATCAGCACGCCGTCCCTGGTAGCGACCAGATCGGGTTCGATGTAATCGGCGCCGAGCTCGATCGCCAGCGCGTAGCCTTCGAGCGTGTGATCGGGCAGATAGCCCGCCGCGCCGCGATGGCCGATGATGGTCGGAATCGGCGCGCGCGCCGCCGGCTTGCCGTGGGAATGAATCATCGGCTGCGCCGCGGCGAGTCCGAACAGCACGGATGCCGCGAGTCCGACCGCGATCTGCGGGACGTTCGTCATGGGCTTCTCCTCCTTGGATCAGGCTGGGAGGCTAGGCGCGAACGATGACCGCGCGCTGACCTCTCACAGGTTTGCGGCAGTGCCCGCATCCCCGAAACACGTACGCTCGATCGCGATGCCTAAGACGAGCGCCGGACTGCTGCTGTACCGCGAGCGCGCGGGGCGACTCGAGGTGTTCCTCGTCCATCCGGGCGGACCGTTCTGGGCGCGCAAGGACGCCGGCGCGTGGTCGATTCCGAAAGGCGAGTTCGGCGACGACGAGGCGCCGCTCGCCGCCGCGCGGCGCGAGTTCGAGGAGGAAACCGGCATGGCCGTCGACGGCGAATTTGTCGCGCTGCCGCCGCTGCGGCAGCCGAGCGGCAAGGTGATTTATGCGTGGGCGCTGCGCGCGGACATCGATCCGGCACGAGTAAAGAGCAACACGTTCATGCTCGAGTGGCCGCCGAAGTCGGGACAGCAGCGCGAGTTTCCCGAGGTGGATCGCGCCGAGTGGTTCGCGCTGGAGGAAGCGGCAGCGAAGATCCAGAAGGGTCAGGCGCCTTTCCTCGATCAGTTGCGCGGGCTGGCTGGCACGTCGTGACGATCGAGCTTCCGGCCGCGATCGACGCCCACGGCGGCGCGGCGCGCTGGAACCGGCTGACCGCGCTCGAAGCGACGATCTCCGCGCGCGGCTTCCTGTTCACCGCGAAGCGCCGTCCGCCGCTCGAGCGTGTGCGCGTGCGCGCGTGGACGCGCGAGGTGCGGTTCGCATATCTGGAACCACTTCGTCACGCCGTTCATATTCCTGCGCGAGGGATTCACCTTCGAGGAACGGCCGCCGCTCGCCGCGCCCGACGGGCCGTGGTCGAGGATTCGCGCCACGTTCCCCGCCGACCTGCCGACGCACAGCCGCGTGCAGGACTTCTGCTTCGATCGCGAGCATCGGCTGCGGCGGCTCGATTACACGGCCGAGGTCGTCGGCCGCTGGGCGCGCGCGGCGCACGCGTGCGAAGAATTGCGCGAATTCGACGGATTGCTGGTGCCGACGCGTCGCCTCGTGCGACCGCTGCCGTTCGGGATCACGCCATTGCCGTTTCCGACGCTGTTCGCGATCGACGTGCACGACTTTCGCGCGCTGACTTGACCCGGCTCGGGTGATGCATGCCGCGCGCGGGCACAATCTCTCGATGGCCACACGGCTCGTCTTCCTGGTGCCGGGGTTCTTCGGCTTCACGTCGGTCGGTGCGGTCAGCTACTTCGAGCGTGTCGAGCAAACGCTCGACCGCGCGCTGCGCGCGCGCCGCGTGACGGCGCGCATCGTCGGCTGCAAGACGCAGCCGACCGCGTCGATCCCGCGCCGTGCCGATGTGCTGCGCCGGCAGGTGATCGCCAGCGGCGGACTGACGGCACGCGAGCTGCACTTCGTCGGCCACTCGACCGGCGGGCTCGACGTGCGCATGCTGCTGACGCCGGGCGTGAAGATCGGCGGCGACGACAGCGCGGAGCGCATCGGCCGCCGCACGCGCAGCGCGATCGCGGTGGCCACGCCGCATCACGGCACCCCGCTCGGCAATCACTTCGCGACGATCCAGGGGCAGACTCTGCTGCTGGTGGCCAGCGCGCTGGCCACGTCGGGGCAGGGGCGCGGCGCGATCCTCGCCGCGGCCAAGGCGCTCGCGCTGGTGGCGCGGCTCGACGATTGGCTGGGGCGCGGCGAAGGCCCGCTCGACCGCATCGCCGAGGGACTGCTGCGCCGGATCCGCTTCAACCGCCGCGATCCGGTGTGGCGCTATCTGGGCGAGATCGAACACGACCAGGGCGCGGTGCTGCAGTTGACGCCGGAGGGCATCGATCTGTTCAACGCCGCGGTGACCGATCGCCCCGGCATCGACTACGGCTGCATCGTCATCGCGGTGCCGACGCCGAGCGAGCGCCTGCGCAACAAGGACCTGCTGGACCCGGAGTACGTCGCGCTGCGCGCGGTGTTCCGGCTGCTGCACGCGCTCGCCGCGCGGCCGCACCCGCACTATCCGTATCCGAAGCCGAGCCCGGCGACGCAACGTTCACTCGGACGCGCGCTCGGCTTCACGGTCACGCCGGCGACCAATGACGGCATCGTGCCGACGCTAAGCCAGTTGCACGGCCGCGTGCTGCACGTCGCGCGCGCCGATCATCTCGACGTGGTCGGCCACTACACGTTGGCGGGCGGGCGCACGGCCGACTGGCTGCCCTCGGGCGCGGGCTTCTTGTCGGAGGCGTTCGACGCCACGTGGCAGGCGGTCGCGGCGGCGATCGCGCGCGCCAGCGGCTGATCAGCGGGGCGCGGCGAAGCGCTTTCCGATTCCCGCGTTCGGTTTCAGGACCCGGTTCGCATCAGCAGCCCGAAGACGAGCGCGTGCGCCACGGAACCGCACGCGAACCCGACTCACTTCTTGCCCTTGATGCTTGCAAGATAGGTCGCGATCACCGGAAGCTGGTCCGGCGGAACGGGCGCCTTGAAGGTGTCCTTCATCTTCTTCACTTCGGCGAGCCACGCGTCCGCGGTCAGATCGGGCTGGTTCAGCACCATGCCCGCGGAGTGGCAGGTGAGACAGTAGCTGTTGGCGGCCTTGGCGCCGCTGCTGTCGCCGGGAAACGCGCGGGTGCTGGTCGGAAGCTGCACGCTCTCGACCCGAAGCGTCAACGCATGCGCGGGCATCGCCGCCAGTGCACCGGCGGCGCACAGTGCGAAGAAAAGCGGCTGGAGCAGATCGGTTGTGTGCAAAGTGGATCGCATGGCGGCTTCCTCCCTCAGACGGCCATCACCGTGACCGACTCGACGATATTGCGCATGAAACCGCCGGGATTCCAGTTCGCGGTCATCGGCTGCTGCAGGCCGTCGCTGTTGGTACAGCGCACCAGCAGGGTCTGCGCGCCGCGCGGCAACTTCAGGTGCGCGCGCCATTGCCGGAAGCTGTATCTGCCGTGGTCCGGGCCGAGATCCGCGGCGATCCATGTCTTGCCGCCGTCGATCGACACGTGCACTGCCTTCACTCCGGTATCGCCGCCGAACGCGATGCCGCGCACGAGTTCGGGCCGGCCGGCGGGAACCTTGGCGCCGGCCGCGAGGTTGGTGATGAAGGAGCGCGGCACCATGCGGTTGATGGGAACGAACTTGACTCCCTGCTCGCCCGGCGTCATGTCGGCGCGCGGCCAGTTGTCGGGAATCTCGTAGGCCGGGTGCATCCAGAAATTGGTGTCGGGCTCCGTGAGCACGCGGACGTGCTGCAGCATCTTGGTCCAGTAGGTCGCGTACCAGCCCGGAACCACCAGCCGGAACGGGAAGCCGTTGAGCAGCGGCAGCGGCTGGCCGTTGATCTCCCAGGCGATCATGACCTCGCCGTCGCGGGCGTGATCGACCGACAGCGATTTCTTGAGGTTCGGTGCGTCCGGGACGACGGGCCGCTCGGCACCTTCGCATTGCACCTGCACCGCGCCGGCTTTCACACCGGCGGCGTCGAGCACGTCCTTCAGGCGCACGCCGACCCAGCGGGCGTTGCCCATCGCGCCGTTGCCCCATTCGCCGCCCGCGACGCGCGGCTGGAAGAAGCCGCGCGAATTGCCCGAGCACTGGTTGACTGCCGCCAGTTCGACGTGCTCGAACCGTTTCATCAGATCGAATACGGTGAACTCGACTTCCTTGTCGACATGGCCGCTGACCTTCATCCTGAAGATCCTGGGATCGATGCGGGTGGGAATGTCGGCCCAGTGCCAGCGCACGTAGAAACGGTTCACCGGGGTGAACACGCCCTCGTCGTAGACGGAGAACGGCGTTTCCAGCAGCGGCGGACGGGTCCGCTGCAGAATCATCTGCCCCTTGCCGGGAAAGGCCTTGGTGAGATCGCGCGCATCCGGCCCGCCCGGAAGCGGGAGCTGGATCCTTTCCGCCGCGCGGCTGCTGCGCGCCAAGGCGAGCGCGCCGATCCCGGCCGCGGCGCTTTGCAGAAACGCCCGGCGTGCGCTCGCGCCGGGCAGGGGTTCGTCTTGTCGCATGGTGCTGCTCCTCGAGGTCGGTGCGCCGCTGCTGCCGTCGCAAGTTGAAGATCGTCGCCGCAAACCGTGGCCGCGACTGTAGGCACGCGGGCGGCGCCGCCACAGTGCCGGGCGTCATCAGTTGCGCAGGAACTTCGTCACGAGCCGAGTCAGGCTGCACCGGTCACTGCGGGGCGATTCGCGGCCGGGATTTGTTCGCGGTGTGACGTTCGTCATCCGGCTGCGCGGCAAATCATGACCGCGATCGTGACGATCGGGCGGTGACGCGGGGCGCGGGCGATTTCTACGATGCGTGCTCCAATCCGAACGCGCATCGACGATGGCTTTGACACCGATCCGAAGCTTGCCGACCCGCCTGCTGCACCTCGCGCTGCTGACCGCGGTGCTGTGGCAACTGACCGCGTCCGGACTCGTCGAGCGGCCGCGCATCGGGCGGCCCGGCAACCTCTTCTATCGGATCCACGAGGTCGTCGGACTGACGGCGCTGGGCGTGGTGCTGGCCTTCTGGCTTTGGAGCGCGATTCGAAGGCGCGAGCCGCACATCGCGGCACTGTTTCCCTGGTATTCGCCGCCGCGCGTGCTGGCGGTGATCGCGGACCTGAAGGCGCACCTGGCGCAGTTGCGTGAGTGGCGGCTGCCGGCCGCCGCGGCGGAAATGCCGCTGGCGAGCGCCGTGCACGGGCTGGGCCTGCTGACCGCATCGGCGATGGCAGCCAGCGGCGCCTGGCTTTACACGGAGAACGTGCCCGGCGGAATCGTGCTGCAAATCCACCGGGCGCTCGCCAATCTGATGTGGACCTATGTCATCGCCCACGCGGGCTTGGCGGTGCTGCACCAGGTGATGGGGCATGCAGTGCTGCAACGCATGTTCGGGCGTCGCATTGAATTCCGGGATGCGGATGGCGTCCCGCCCGCAAATTCCTGTTCGTCACGACGACAGCCTTGAAGGAGGCCGTGAATGGAACGCATCGAACAGATCGAGCTCGAGCACCAGCGGCACCGGATCATCGCCGACGTTCGCAAGCTCGTAGAGAAGTACCGCTCGGTATTCACCTGGGATGTGCCGGACATCGACCAGGCGGCTGCGGATCGCCTGCTGCTGGCCGAGATTCGCCGCGCGCTGGACGATATCGAGCGGTCAACGCCCCGTCGATTGCCGCCGCGCGAGTGAAGGCGCGCCGCCTGGCTTCGCCGGGCGCGGCGGTTCTCAAGGTCGGGCATCGGCCGGTGCCTGCAGCGAACGGACAACGCGCACGGTATCGCGATCCTCGGGGTCGCGCTGCTGCGTGAAGCCGAGCTGGCGCGTGAACTTCAGCATGCGCGTGTTGGTCGTCAGCACGAATCCTTCCATCGTCGCCAGACCGCGCGCGCGGGCCACGCCGATCAGCGCGAGCATCAGAATTCCGGCCAGTCCCGTGCGCTGCCACGCATCGTCGATCGCGATCGCGAATTCGCAGCCCGTGCCTGCCGGGTCGACCACGTAGCGCACGACGCCCACCAGCGCCTGCTGCCCGTCGCGGTCGACCGTCGCCGCCAGCGCGACGTGGCGGACCTGATCGACTTCTGTCAGGTAGTGCAGCTTCTTGTCCGGCAGCGCGTTCACCGTGACCATGAAGCGCTGATAGCGCGCGTCGGGCGACAGGCGCTGAACGAAGTCAGCCTCCAGCGGCATGTCGTCCGCGCGGATCGGCCGCACTTCGACCGCGACGCCGTTGATCACGTAGCGCGCGTGCGGCAGCGGCGCCGGCGCGCGCGCCGCCGCCGCTGCCGGCTTCGAAGCGAGATAGTCGACGATCGAGTCCAGCGTCGCGAGCCGCCCGTAGTCGGACTCGGGGATGTCGACCGACATGCGCTCGTGCAGGCCGCCGATGACATTGAGCCAGTCCATCGAATCCAGATCGATCTGCTGGCGCAACGGCCGATCGGGGCGGATGCTGCGCACGTCGGTGTCCGGCGCGATCGCTTCGATCACGGCCAGAACGGCGCTGCGGATTTCTTCGCGGTCCACGTAAATCGCTCGGTTGATAGCCGCCGGAGTCTAGTGTCCTGAATCAGAAATTCGTCGCAGAAATGCCGCTCGGTGCACCGCCCTGCGTCGTTGCGCGCCTTGCCAATACGGTCCAGTATTGGCGGCGGCGCGCGCCAAGCCTGAAGGCGAACCGAGCGGTTTTTCCGCGCTCTGCTACGGTCGCAACGCGATTCACAGAGGTTATGCCAGCGACCGCGTTGTGCAACGAATCTCTGACTCAGGACACCAGGCTGCCGCGAACTGCGCGGCCGAGCCACTTGACTGCCTTCAAAATGTTGCGTGCCGTTGCGTGAAAGCGAGGAATGTTATGGCTGCCTACCGCCTGTTCGGCCGTCCCGGCTGGGGTTCGGCGATCGTCGAGGCGCAGTTGAGCGCGCTCGGCCTGCCCTTCGACTACGAGGAAGTGCCCGATCTGTTCGCTTCGGAGGAGGGTCGCCGCAGCCTCGCGCGCCACAATCCGCTCGCGCAGGTGCCGACGCTGCAGCTGCCGGACGGAACGCTGATGACCGAGAGCGCGGCGATCACGCTGCATCTGGCGGATGCGACCGGGCGCGACGACTTTGTTCCGCCTGCCGCGCATCCGGCGCGGCCGCAGTTCCTGCGCTGGCTGGTGTTCCTGGTCGCCAACGTCTACCCGACCTTCACCTACGCCGACGATCCGCAGCGCTTCGTGCGCGACGAGGGCGCAGCGAAGGAATTCGGTGCCACCGTCGACGACTACCGCGGCCGCCTGTGGCGGATCGTCGAGGAAGCCGCCGCCGCGCCGTGGTTCCTGGGCGAGCGCTTTTCCGCCCTCGACCTGTACGTCGCGACGATGACGCACTGGCGCCCCGGGCGGCGCTGGTTCGACGAGAACACGCCGCGGCTCGCCGCGATCGCGCGCCGCGCGGGCGCGGACGCGCGTTTGCTCGCGGCGTGGAAGCACAACTTTCCGCGCGACTTCGGGTAGCCGCCGGGATGGCACCGGGTTTCGGGTAAAGTCACCGCGAATCCCGCTTTCTCCCGCCAACCCGGAAAACCCCATGCAAGTCTTCAATTTCAGCGCCGGACCCGCGGTGCTGCCCAAGGAAGTGCTCAAGCGCGCCGCCGACGAGATGCTCGACTGGCACGGCAGCGGCATGTCGGTGATGGAGATGAGCCATCGCGGAAAGGAGTTCATTTCCATCGCGCACAAGGCCGAGGCCGATCTGCGCACGCTGCTCGCGATCCCGGCCGATTACGCGGTGCTGTTCCTGCAGGGCGGCGCGATCGGCGAGAACGCGATCGTGCCGATGAACCTGCTCGGAGACAGGAAGACGATCGACTTCGTCAACACCGGCGAGTGGTCGAAGAAGTCGATCAAGGAAGCCAAGAAGTACGCGCAGGTGAACGTCGCCGCCAGCGCCGAAGACAGGAACTTCACCTACGTGCCGGCGCGCGAGACGTGGAAGCTCAGCAAGGACGCCGCGTACGTGCACGTGTGCACCAACGAGACCATCGGCGGCGTCGAGTACCAGTGGACCCCCGACGTCGGCAATGTGCCGCTGGTGGCGGACATGTCGTCGCACATCCTGTCGCGGCCGATCGACGTGTCCAGGTACGGCGTCATTTACGGCGGCGCGCAGAAGAACGTCGGCCCGGCGGGGCTGACGCTGGTGATCGCGCGCCGGAGTCTCCTCGACCGCGCGCTGCCGATCACGCCAAGCGCGTTCCACTGGAAGGAGCAGGCGGAGAACGAGTCGATGCTGAACACGCCGCCGACCTACGCGATCTACATCGCCGGGCTGGTGTTCGAGTGGCTGCTGGCGCAGGGCGGCGTGGCGGCGATCGAGAAGAAGAACATCGCCAAGGCGAAACTGCTGTACGACTACCTCGACTCGACCGAGTTCTACCGGAACCCGGTCGCGAAGTCCGACCGCTCGCGAATGAACGTGCCGTTCAAGCTGCGTGACGAGAAGCTCGATGCCGAGTTCCTGAAGGGCGCCGAGGCGCGCGGCATGCTGCAGCTCAAGGGCCACCGCTCGGTCGGCGGCATGCGCGCGTCGATCTACAACGCGATGCCGATCGAGGGCGTGCAGGCGCTGGTCAACTACATGCGCGAGTTCGAGAAGAGGCACGGCTGACGACAGCCCCTCACCCCGACCATTTTCCCGTGATCGGAGACGAATGCTCCCTCTCCCGCATCAGCGGGAGAGGGCTGGGGTGAGGGGAAACGACCTCGACAAATCCATGACCGCCAAATTCAACATCCTTACGCTGAACAACATCGCGCACTCGGGCCTGGCACGGCTGCCGCATTCGCTGTATGCGGTCGGCAAGGGCATCGAGCAGCCCGATGCGATCCTGGTGCGCTCGCACGACATGCACGCGATGGACATCCCGCCGAGCGTGAAGGCGATCGGCCGCGCGGGCGCGGGCACCAACAACATCCCGGTCGCGGCGATGTCGAAGCGCGGCGTGCCGGTGTTCAACTCGCCCGGCGCCAACGCCAACGCGGTGCGCGAGCTGGTGCTGGCCGCGCTGCTGATCGGCGCCCGCAACCTGGTGCCGGCGCTGCAGTTTGTCGCTGCGCTGCCGCCCGACGCGAAGGACTTCCAGCAGCGCGTCGAGGACGGCAAGAAACAGTTTGCCGGCGTCGAGCTGCCGCACCGAACGCTCGGCATCGTCGGCCTGGGCGCGATCGGCGGGCTGGTGGCGGAAACGGCGCTGAAGCTCGGCATGAAGGCGATCGGCTACGACCCGGAGATCACGGTCGACGCCGCGTGGCGGCTGCCCTCCGGCGTGCGCAAGGCCAATTCGATCGAGGAGCTGCTGAAGCACTCCGACTTCGTCACGCTGCACCTGCCGCTCGCGCCCGCCACGCGCGGGCTGATCAACGCCGAGCGGATGGCGGTGATGAAGCCCGGCGCGGTGTTGCTCAACTTCGCGCGCGACGCGATCGTCGACGAGGGCGCGGTCGCGGCGGCGCTGCGCGAACACAAGCTCAAGGCGTACCTGTGCGACTTCCCGTCACCGCGGCTCGCCGGCGTGCCGGGTGTGGTCGCCACGCCGCACCTGGGCGCATCGACCGCCGAGGCGGAGGAGAACTGCGCGGTGATGGTGGTCGACCAGCTGCGCGATTTCCTCGAGCACGGCAACATCACCAACGCGGTGAACTTCCCCAACGTCGAGATGGCGCGCGAGTCGCCGTACCGCGTCGGCATCGCCAACGCCAACGTGCCCAACATGCTGGGCCAGATCTCCACCGCGATGGCGATGGCGGGGCTGAACATCCATAACATGGTCAACAAGTCGCGCGGCGAGATGGCGTATACGCTGGTCGATGTCGACAGCCCCGTGGAGCAGAAGGTGGTCGACGCGCTGGCCGCGATCTACGGCGTGCTGTCGGTGCGGTCGATCCCGGCGCGGACCGAATAGCACAACGCGTGGAGAGTCCGGGTTGCTGCATGGCCGCGCGTGACCCCGGCAAACTCGCCCACCGCGAGCGCGTGTCGAGCTACACCCCGTTCGCGGATCTGAAGGCGCGGCTGGGTCAACGGAAATGAAGAGAGCCGCCAGGAAGAAGGTCGAAGCCGACGCGACCGGCGCCGGGGCCGTGCTGCGCAGCCGGTTCCGCTCGTTCGCGAAGCTGGCCGAACGGGCGGGCGACGGACGCCCGTTGCTGCGCGGCCTGCGGGTCGCGCACGACCCGAAGGCCGATCGATTCGTCGTCGTGCACAGCGGATCGCGCGTCGAGTTCGTTCTCCGTCTGGACGGCGATGACCCGCCGCCCTATGCCGAAGTCGAATGCCGGCGGATGGACTCCGCCGGGGCGACGGAAGAGACGGCGATCGCGCGTCTCCGATTCGATGAAGCGGGCGTCGTCACGCAGTCGACCGTACCGGAACTGGTGAACGAGTGCATCGACCAGGCGCCGGGTGCCTGGAGCATCGTCGCGGCGGTGCTCTGGGATGCGCTGACGGCGCGGGGGTAGATTGCAAGGGCGATGGGCGAGTTGAACGCTCGATTGATTGACGTTCTTCCTTGCCCTGCATCGCGATGCTGTCGAACTTGGCATCGCGGCGGTCGCTTCAGCTCAGATACGCCGCGACGATCCCGGACAGCACGATGCCGTCGAAGGTGCCGGCGCCGCCGATGCTCGCGATACCGGTGCCGACCTTCGCGATGTCCTTCAGATGCAGCAGGTCGGCGCCGATCAGCGGTCCCGCCACGCCCGCAATGAAGGCGACCGGTGTGGCCCATTCGGGCGCGATCGTCGATGCGACCAGCGCGGCGACGACCGGCGGGATCAGGCCCGGCATCACGATGCCGAGCCGCGGCACCGGTCGAGCGAGCAGGTAGCACACCAGCGTGCTGACGCAGATGGCCACACTCACCGCGATCCAGGCGCGCGGGCCGGCCGCGGCGAGGTGGATCAGCTCATAGAGCGCCAGTCCCGCGGGCACCAGTCCGCCGCCGACGTTGACCGCGATGACCGTATCGCGCCGGACGCGCTGCAATTCGGGCCACCAGTCGGACAACCCGAACACGGCCAGCGGGTGGGAATGGACGTCCTCGGTCTGGACGATGCGCTTCACGGGTATGTTGACCACGCTGCCGAGGACGATCGCGAGCACGACCGCGACCGCCGCCTCGCGATTCAGGTGCAGCTTGGCCAGCGCGGCGACCATCAATTCGCCGAAGACGAGGGGAAAGAGTGCAACCAGGACGGCGGCGGCAAGAAGCGAAACCCAGGCGAGCGGTCGCATCGTTTGGCAGTTGATCCCGGCACTGATTGAGGTCAATTCTGCTCGCAATCCGGGGTTGAGCATTCATCGGCAGGCTTGGCGGAAAGCGAGGAAGGCGATGACGCGGAAACAGGACATCATCAGGCAAGTGCACGGGCTGTTCGAGCACGAGCCGCGGATCAACCTGCATCGCCATCCGATCCGGATCGACGTGGTCGAGGGCGCGGTTGTCCTCGAAGGCGAGGTCGACGACATCGCCGCCAAGAAGCTCGCACTTGAACACGCGGCAAGCGTGCCGGACATCCGCGGCGTGATCGACCGCCTGCACGTCGCGCCCGCCGAACGCAGGGGCGACGGCGCCATCCGCGACACGCTGTGCGAAGCGCTGCTGCGCGCGCCCGAACTGCGCAACTGCGCGCTGCGCTTCCGGGCGCAGGATCGCGTGGAAGCGCTGCGCGCGGTGCCGGACGACGGTGCCGGCGAGATCGAGGTCGCCATCGAAGACGGCGTGGTCACGCTGGAGGGAACGGTGATCAGCCTGTCGCACAAGCGCGTCGCCGGCGTGCTCGCCTGGTGGACGCCCGGTGTGCGCGACGTGATCAATTCGCTCGCCGTGGCACCGCCGGAGCAGGACACCGACGACGAAGTCGTCGACGCGCTGCGGCTCGTGTTCGAGATGGATCCGCTGCTGCGCGACGCCGCGATCCTGGTGCGCGCGGACAACTACGTGGTTACGCTCGAAGGCCGGGTGCGCACCGAGGCGCAGCGGCGCCGCGCCGAGTTCGATGCCTGGGCGCTGTTCGCGGTCGACCGCGTGATCAACCGGATCGAGGTCGGCGCGCGTTAGCGCGGCGCGCGCAGCGCGCGCAGCCGCTCGTACAGTGTGCGCTCTTCGCTGCTCAACTGCTCCGGCACGCGCAGCCGCAGCCGCACATACAGATCGCCCCGGCCCTTGCCGCCGAAGCGCGGCAGCCCCTTGCCGCGCAGTCGCAATTGCGCATCGGGCTGCGTTCCGGGCGGCACCTTGACGGCGACCGGGCCGTCGAGCGTTGGCACCGACAGCTCGGCGCCGAGCGCGGCGTCGGTGACGTCGATGCGTTCCTCGCGCAGCAGATCGGCGCCGTCGCGCGCGAAACGCTCGTCCGGCGCGGTGCGCACGATCACGTGCAGATCGCCGGGCGGCGCGCCCGCCTGCTCGGCCGCGTAGCCCTTGCCGGCAACGCGCAGCACGAGGCCGTCGTCGGCGCCGGGCGGGATGCGGATCGACAGCGATTCCTCGTGCCTGGTGCGGCCGCTGCCGCCGCAGGTCGGGCACGGCGTGTCGATGAGGGTGCCGCGGCCATGGCAATCGGGACAGGGCATCGACTGGCGGATGAACACGCCGGCCTCGCGGCGCGACGAGGTCTTCTGCCCCGTGCCGCCGCAGGTCGTGCAGGTGCGTGCCTTCGTTCCCGCCTTGGCGCCCGTGCCGCCGCAGTCGCGGCACACGTCGATGCGATCGAAGCGGATCGCTTCCTCGCCGCCGTGCGCGATCCGCTCCAGCGGCACGAAGACCTCGATCTGCAGATCGGCACCGCGCACCGGCCCGCGCCGCCGGCGGCCGAAGAAGCGATCGAAGATGCTTTCGCCGAAGCCGAGCCCGAGGCCGCCGAACAGGTCCTCGAAGTCGATGCCGCCGAATAGATCCTCGGGCGAGAAGCCCGCCACGCCGGCGAAGCCGCGCCGGTCGTACTCGGCGCGCTTGGCCGGATCGGACAGCACCGCGTACGCCTCGGCGATCTGCTTGAACTTCTCCTCCGCTTCGGGCGCCTTGTTGCGGTCCGGGTGGTACTGCAGCGCGAGCTTGCGGAACGCGTCCTTGATCGCCTTGTCGCCGGCGTCGCGCGGCACGCCGAGCACGTCGTAGTAGTCGCGCTGGGCAACGGCGGTCATGCCAGCGGCGGCGCGCTACTTGGCCTCGCGGTAGTCGGCGTCGACCACCTTGCCGCGCGGCGCCTCGCCCGCGCCCGGCGGCGGATAGCGCACTTCGCGGTACATGTCGCCGGCGCCCGGCGCCTGCGCGTAAATGGCGGTACCGGCCTCGGACAACAGCTTGCGCAGCGCCTCGGTCTTCCCGGCCGCCGCCTTCGCGTCCTTCTTCGCGATCGCGTCGCGCACCTCGCGCTGCGCATCGGCGATGCGCTTCTTCAGCTCGTCGGTCAGCTTCGCGGCGTACTCGGCGATCAGCTTGTCGGCCTGGTAGACGGTCGCGTCGGCGTTGTTGAAGGTCTCCGCGTCGGCGCGCCGCTGCTTGTCGGCCTCGGCGTACTTCTCCGCCTCGTCGATCATGCGCTGCTTCGCCTCTGCGGGCAGGCGCGTCGAGCCGGTGATGCGGATCGACTGCGACTTGCCGCTCGCCAGGTCGCGCGCGGAGACGTTCAGGATTCCGTTGCTGTCGATGTCGAAGGTGACCTCGATCTTCGGCACGCCGCGCGGCGCCGGCGGCAGCCCGTCGAGGTTGAACTCGCCCAGGCTGGTGTTGTCCGCCGCCATTGGCCGCTCGCCCTGGAACACGTGGATCGTCACGCTGGTCTGCAGGTCGGCCGCGGTGGAAAAGACCTCGGTCTTCTTCACCGGCACCGGCGTGTTGCGCGCGATCAGCGGCGTGGCGATGCCGCCGAGCGTTTCCACGCCGAGCGTCAGCGGTGTCACGTCGACCAGCACGATGTCCTTGACGTCGCCCGCCAGCACGCCGGCCTGGATCGCCGCGCCGGCGGCCACGCATTCCATCGGATCGACGCCCAGCTCGGCCTTGCGGCCGAAGAGCTCCTCGAAGAAGGCGCGTACCGCCGGCATCCGCGTCGGCCCGCCGACAAAGACGATGCGGTCGATCTGGCGCGGCGTGACCTTGGCGTCGGCAAGCGCCTGCTCGACCGGCGCGCGGCAGCGTTCGATCACCGGCCGCACGATGCGTTCCATGTCGGCGCGCGTCAGATCCATCTCGAGATGCTTCGGCTCGCCGCCGACCGCGCCGATGTACGGCAAACTGATGTGCGCGGTGGTTACGGCAGACAGCTCGATCTTCGCCACTTCCGCCGCTTCCAGCAGCCGCGCGGCCGCCTTGGCGTCGGCTCTCACGTCGATGCCGCTCGCGCGCCTGAAGCGGTCCGCGAGCTCCGCGAACAGCGCCTGGTTCATGTCGGTGCCGCCAAGCTTCGTGTCGCCGCTGGTCGCGCGCACCTCGAACACGCCCTTGCCGAACTCCATGATCGTCACGTCGAGCGTGCCGCCGCCGAGGTCGATCACCGCGATGCGCAGCTCCTGTCCGAGCCGGTCGAGCCCGTAGGCGAGCGACGCGGCGGTCGGCTCGTTGACCAGCCGCACGACGTTCAGGCCCGCGATTGTCGCCGCGTCCTTGGTGGCCGAGCGCTGGTTGTCGTCGAAGTAGGCGGGTACGGTGACCACCGCGTCCTTCACTTCCTCGCCGAGGAAGGCCTCGGCATCACGCTTGACCTTTTGCAAAAGGAATGCGGAGAGCTGCTCCGGCGTGAACTCGCGCCCGCGCAGCATGACCTTCTGTCGCGTTCCCATCAGCCGCTTGAACGCGGTGGCGGTGCCTTCGGGATTCGCCGCCGCCTGCCGGCGCGCCGGTTCGCCCACCAGCATCTGGCCGTCGGCCGTGAATGCGACGAAGCTGGGGAACGCCTTGCCGCCAAGGCTCACGCCCTCGGCGCTCGGGATCATCACCGGGCGGCCGCCGCGCAAAACAGCCGCTGCCGAATTCGATGTCCCCAGATCGATGCCGATGATCGCCATGGTGTGCTCGCTTTCCTTCCGTCAGCACATGTTGGCGCATCGCCCCGGCGGCGCCATGACGTGCGGCAAGTCGACGCCTCCCGATGGGGCGGTCGCGGGACCGCGCGCCGGGGGCAGAGGCTGTCGCCTCGTCTGCCACCGCCATCACGGGAATTCGCCTGCGCGCGATCGAATCGCGCCTTGACGCCGGCGGCCGACACGAAGTTGTGTTTCGTCAATCCGCGCCGCCGCATCAGGATCACCTTTGTCGCCGGAAGGAGCCGGCGCGGCCCGGTCCCAGCGAGGAAGGAACCCGCATGGAACTGACACCGCAACAACTGCAGCAACTGGGACGCGCGCTGAACGAGCGGCGCGAGGCGCTGACGAAGGAAACCCATGGCGGCGCCGAGCGCGCGCGCGAAGAGACCTTCCGCACGCTGACCGGACCGGTCGGCGACAGCGCCGACGATGCCGCGGCCGACCTGCTGGCCGACGTCGAAAACGCGGAGGTCGGGCGTGACGTGAACGAGCTGCGCGACATCGAAGACGCGCTCGAACGCATGGCCAGCCGGACCTACGGCACCTGCATCGACTGCAGGGGCGCGATCGAGTTCGAGCGACTGCAGGCCTGTCCGACCGCGCAGCGCTGCGTCGCCTGCCAGAGCGTGCACGAGAAGACCTTCGCCCACGCCAGCCGCGCCACCCTGTGAGCGCGACGGCGCTGCGTCGCCGACGCCGGTTCGCGGCCGGACTGATGCAGCTCAACGCGCCATGCGCGCGTCGGACCAGCATGGAAGCGGCGCCGAACCCTCCCCCGCCATAGGCGATGCACAGCGCGACCGCCGAAGCCGTCTTCACCGCCCGCGGCCTGACCAAGGTGTACCGGATGGGCGAGGTCGAGGTGCACGCGCTGCGCGGCGTCGACCTCGACATCTACGCGCGCGAATTCGTCGTGCTGCTCGGCCCGTCGGGCAGCGGCAAGTCGACGCTGCTGAACATCCTGGGCGGGCTCGATACACCGACCGGCGGGACCGCGATGTGGCGCGACCACGACCTGACCCACGCCAATGAATCGGAGCTGACACGCTACCGGCGCGAGCATGTCGGCTTCGTGTTCCAGTTCTACAATCTGATCCCGTCGTTGACCGCGCGCGAGAACGTCGCGCTGGTGACCGAGATGTCGCGCGAACCGATGCGGCCGGAAGATGCGCTGGCGCTGGTGGGGCTCGCCGACCGGCTCGACCACTATCCGTCGCAGCTCTCTGGCGGCGAACAGCAGCGGGTGGCGATCGCGCGCGCGATCGCCAAGCGGCCCGATGTCCTGCTGTGCGACGAGCCGACCGGCGCGCTCGACTACGCGACCGGCAAGCTGGTGCTGGCGGCGATCGCCAAGATCAATGCCGAGCTCGGCACCACCGCCGCGGTGATCACGCACAACGCGCCGATCGCGAAGATCGCCGATCGCCTGATGCGGATGGCGGACGGGCGCATCGCCGAAGTGACGGTCAATGCGAGCAAGGTTTCGCCGGAGGAGATTTCCTGGTGAGTCCGGCGCTTCGCTCGGCTCCCCGGCCCCGGCCTAAAGCCTGCCGGGGCAGGCTGCGGCCGAGGTCCAATTGGGTCCCGGCCTTCGCCGGGACGACAGCGCGATGAACATGCTCGACCGCAAGCTCGCGCGCGATGTCTGGCACTTGCGGGCACAGGTGCTCGCGATCGCGCTGGTGGTCGCGGCGGGCATCGTCGGCTATACGGGATCGCTGGCCACCTACGATTCGCTGCGCTGGCTGCAGGCGAGCTACTACGAAACTTCGCGCTTCGCGCACGTGTTCGCGCAAGGCAAGCGCGCGCCGCTCGCGATCGCCGACCGGCTGCTGGAGATCCCGGACGTGGCCGAGGTCGAGACCACGGTGGTGTTCGACGTGATGCTCGACGTGAAGGGCCAGATCGCGCCGCTGACCGGCCGCATGATCGCGCTGCCCGCGCACGGGCTGCCCCGGATCAACCGCCTGACGCTGATGCGCGGCGCGTGGATCGATGCGCCGCGCTCCAACCAGGTGCTGGTCAACGAGACGTTCGCCAACGCGCACGGCCTCGCGCCTGGCGACCGCGTGACTGCGCTGCTCAACGGCAAGCGCGAAACGATGCAGGTGGTCGGCATCGTGCTGTCGCCCGAGTACATCTTTCCCGGCCGCGGCGGCATCGGCGACGAGAAGAGTTTCGGCATCTTCTGGATCGGCCGCGAACGGCTCGCCGCCGCGTTCAACATGGAAGGCGCGTTCAACTCGGTCGCGCTGCGACTGGCGCGCGGCGCGGCGGAGCCCGCCGTGATCGCCGCACTCGACCGCGTGCTCGACCGCTACGGCTTCACCGGCGCGTATAGCCGCGCCGACCAGCTTTCGCACCGCGCGCTGACGCAGGAGATTTCGCAGTGGCGCGTGTACGGAACCGCGCTGCCGATCGTCGTGCTCGGCGTGGCGGTGTTCCTGCTCAACGTTGCGCTGACGCGGCAGATCGGCACGCAGCGGTCGCAGATCGCGGCGCTGAAGGCGCTCGGCTGCGACGACCGCGCGATCGGGCTGCACTACCTGAAGTTCGTGCTGGTGATCGTGCTGATCGGCGGGCCGCTCGGCGTGGTGGGCGGGTACTACTTCGGCTACGAGATCGCGCAGCTCTATGCACGCTTCTTCCGCTTCCCCGACTTCGAGTTCCGCATGCAGGCGTGGATCCCGCTGTCCGCGCTGCTGCTGTCGATGCTGGCCGCGGTTGCGGGCGTTTTCGCCGCGCTGGGGCGCGTGGTGCGGCTGCCGCCGGCGGAGGCGATGCGGCCCGCGGCGCCGGCGACGTTCCGCCCGACGCTGATGGAGGCGATCGGTTTCGGCCGCCTGTACTCGCCCGCGGTGCGGATGATCGTGCGCGACATCGAGCGCAAGCCGGTTCGCGCGCTGCTCACGATGTTCGGCATCGCCGCCGCGGTGGCGGTGATGATCGCCGGCTCGTGGTGGCGCGACGCGGTCGATTACCTGCTCGACGTCGAGATCCAGATGCGCGACCGGCAGCAGGTCAGCATCGCGCTGACCGAACCCACGTCGACGAGCGCGATGTACGCGCTGGCACGCCTGCCCGGGGTGCTGCGCGCCGAGCCCGATCGCGACGTCGCGGTGCGGCTTTCCAACGGGACGCGCACGTATCGCACGTCGCTCGCCGGGCTGCGATCCGGCGGCCAGATGCGGCCGCTGCTCGACGCGAACCTGCAGCAGATCGCGATGCCCGGCAGCGGCATCGTGCTGAACCGGCGGCTGGCCGAGCGCCTGGACCTGAAGCTCGGCGACCCGGTGCACGTCGAGATCCTGCAGGGTGCGCGCGCGCAGGCCACGCTTACCGTCAGCGGCTTCAGCCACGAGCTGATGCAGTTGCCCGCGTACATCGACTTCGACGCGCTGAACCGGTTGCTCGGTGAAGGCGATGCGGTATCGGGCGCGCGGCTGCAGATCGACCGCACGCAGCGCGAGGCATTCTTCCGCGAGATCAAGCAGACGCCACGCGCGGCGGTCGCGGTCGAGATCGGACCGATCATCCGCAACGTGCGCGAGAACACCGCGCGCAACATCCTGTTCTTCACGTCGGTGCTGTCGGTGATGGGGGCGGCGATCGCCTTCGGCGTCGTCTACAACAACGCGCGCATCGCGCTGGCGGAGCGCGCGTGGGACCTGGCCAGCCTGCGCGTGCTCGGCTTCACGCGCGGCGAGGTGTCGAGCCTGCTGCTCGGCGAGCTGGCGGTCGAGCTGATCGTCGCGTTGCCGGCGGGCGCGCTGCTCGGCCACTGGCTGTCGTGGAGCATGCTGCAGCTGATGCAGCACGAGACGCTGACGCT
Organism: Pseudomonadota bacterium; assembly: GCA_029778535.1. Classification (GTDB taxonomy): domain Bacteria; phylum Pseudomonadota; class Gammaproteobacteria; order Burkholderiales; family Burkholderiaceae_F; genus JAKOQB01. Next base: position 39,721 of record JAKOQB010000029.1, read on the forward strand.
GCCGTTCGTGATCGCGCCGCGCACGTACGCGCTCGCTTGCCTGGTCGTGCTGATCGCCAGCGTGGCGAGCGCGCTGGTGGTGCGGCAGCGGATCGATCAACTCGATCTGGTGGCGGTGCTGAAGACGAGAGAATGAGTGAAGGATTGAGCATCGGTCGTCCCGGCGCAGGCCGGGACCCAATTGGGCCCCGGCCTGCGCCGGGGCGACACACCTTGGGAGGCGCTGCAGCCGAATGAAACGCAGACAATGGATTCTGATCGGCGCCGGTTCCGTGCTGCTCGCGGCGGTATTTGTCTGGGCCTTCCGTCCGCAGCCGGTGCCGGTCGAGGTCGCGAACGTGAAGCGCGCGCCGTTCGAGCAGACGGTCGACGAGGACGGCAAGACGCGCGTGATCGACCGCTACGTGGTGTCGGCGCCGCTGGCGGGCAAGCTCGCGCGCGTGCGGCTCGAGCCCGGCGATGCGGTGACGGCCGGCATGGAAGTGGCACGGCTGACGCCGGCGGCGCCGGCGATGCTCGACGCTCGCACCGCGCGCGAGCTGACCGAGCGCGTCGGCGCGGCGACGGCGGCGCTGGAGCAGGCGCGCGCCAACGTCGCGCGCAGCGAGGCCGCGTCGGCGCAGGCGCAGTCGGACCTCGAGCGGCAGAAGAAGCTGAAGAGTGACGGCTTCATCGCCGCGTCGGCGGTCGAGCAGGCCGAGCTCGCTGCGCGCGTGCAAGCGCAGGCGCTGGCGGCGGCGCGCTTTGCGGTCAACGGCGCGCAGCACGACCTGGCGCAGGCGCGCGCCGCGCTGATGCGCGCTCGGGAAGGTGCACGCGATCGCCCCGGCACCGCGTGGCCGATCGAGTCGCCGGTGGCCGGTCGCGTGCTCAGGGTGCTGCAGAAGAGCGAGGCGGTGGTCGGCGTCGGCACGCCGCTGCTGGAGATCGCCGACCCGGGCCGGCTCGAGATCGTGGCCGACGTGCTGTCGACCGAGGCCACGCGCATCACGCCGGGCGCGCGCGTGCACATCGATGCCGGCAGCGGACTCGCGCTCGACGGCCGCGTGCGCCACGTCGAGCCGGCGGCGTTCACCAAGGTCTCCGCGCTCGGGGTCGAGGAGCAGCGTGTCAACGTGGTGATCGACCTCGTTTCGCCGCCGGACCGGTGGCAGCGGCTCGGTGACGGTTACCGCGTCGACGTGCGCATCGTGGTCGCCGCGCGCGCAGAGGCGGTGGTGGCGCCGGTGGCGGCGCTGTTCCGCGACAACGACGAATGGGCGGTGTTCGCGCTCGACGGCGGGCTCGCGGTCCGGCGCGGTGTGAAGCTCGGCGGCCGTAATTCGAGCGACGCGTGGATCGAGCAGGGGCTGGCTCCCGGCGTCAGGGTTATCGTGTATCCAAGTGACAGCGTGGCTGACGGCAAGCGGGTTAAAGTGGTCCGGGGCGGGTGAACCGGCGACGCGGCGGTTGCGGAAACTCAATCCCGCGCGCCGGGGTCTACCTACGATGAACGTGCCTTTGATGGAGGACGACGATGGACACAGTCGCAACGGTCAACCGTGACAAGCTGGTCGCCGATGCACGCGTTGTGCTCGACGATGTCGAAGCGCTGCTGAAGCAGGCCGCCGCCGCCAGCGGACAGCAGGCGCAGGAACTGCGCGAACGCGCGGCCGACGCGCTGGCCCGTGCGCGCATGAAGCTGCAGGACGCGCAGGTGGCGGTCAGCGAAAACGCCAAAGCCGCGGCGCGCGTCACCGACGACTGGGTGCACGCGCATCCGTGGGGCGCGATCGGCGCGGCCGCGGGCGTGGGGTTCCTGGTCGGGCTACTGGTCGCGCGGCACTGACGGCCGCACGTGCCCTCGCCGCTGGACGCGGTACGGCGCCTGTCGGCGTCGTCGCTGAACCTGCTGCTGACGCGCGCGCAGTTCGCGTCGGTCGAACTGGCGCAGTCGCGCGCGCAGATCATGCGCTGGCTCGGGCTGGCGCTTGCCGGCGCGGTGCTGGCGCTGCTCGCGCTGATCGCGGTATCGGCTCTGCTGGTGATCGTGCTGTGGGATCGAAGCGGGCCGTGGACGCTGCTCGTGCTCGCGGTGCTGTACGGACTCGGCGGCTACATTGTCGTGCACCGGCTGCAGCGCGAGCTGAGCGAAGCGCCGCCGCTGCTCGCCGAGACGCTGGCCGAGATTGCCAAGGATCGCGACGCGATCCTCGGCCGCGTTGAAGGCGACGGCGAGCCGAAATGAGCCGCCGCCAGTCGCTGCAGTTGCGGCTCGAACTGCTGCGCATGCGCGGCCAGATCGAGCGCACCGACGTGGCCGCCGCGATCGTCGAGTTGCGCACCTCCACGCGGCGCATCGGCGCGCTCGCGGCGACGGTGTCGAGCGTCGGCAGCGCGCTCGCCGGCGGCGGCTTCGGCGCGGTGCTTGATGCGCTCGGCAGCGGCCGTCCGCTGTGGGCGCCGGTGGCGCTCACCGCGGTGCGCGCGATCCGCCGTCATCCCGTGGCCGCGATCGCGCTGACGGTCGGTGTGCTGGCGTTCGTAGGCTGGTGGGTCGGGCGCAAGCGGCGTGAGCCTGAAGAAACCGGCGCCGGTTAGGCGCCCATCTCCTCCATCGCCGCGCCGCGGCCGCGCGCGGCGGGCTTCTCGCCGATCACGCAGTCGGTGGTCAGGATCAGGCCCGCGACCGACGCCGCGTTCTGCAGTCCGAGGCGGGTGACCTTGGTCGGATCGAGCACGCCCATCGCGACCAGATCGCCGTACTGATCGGTGGCGACGTTGTAGCCGAAGGGGCCGCTCTCCGCCTTCACGCGATCGACGATCGGCGCCGGTTCCAGCCCGGCGTTGCGCAGCAGTTGCCGCAGCGGCTCTTCGAGCGCGCGCTTCACGATGTCGATGCCTGCCTGCTGCGACAGCGACCTGCCCTTCAGATCCGTGAGCGCCGCCGCGGCGCGGATCAGCGCCACGCCGCCGCCGGGGCCGATGCCTTCGGCCTTGGCCGCGCGCGTGGCGTGCAGCGCGTCCTCGACGCGCGATTTCTTCTCCTTCATTTCCAGCTCGGTCGACGCGCCGACGCGGATCAGCGCCACCCCGCCGGCGAGCTTGGCGATCCGCTCCTCCAGCTTCTCGCGGTCGTAGTTGCTGGTGGACTTCTCCAGCTCCTTCTTCAGCCCGGCGATGCGCGCCTTGATCTCGCCCGGATCGCCGGCCGAGCCGATCAGCGTGGTGTTGTCGCGGTCGACTTCGATGCGCCGCGCGCGGCCCAGATCCTCGAGCGTGGCTTTCTCCAGCGTGCGGCCGGTCGTCTCCGACACCAGCGCGCCGCCGGTGACGATCGCTATGTCCTGCAGCATCGCGGTGCGGCGGTCGCCGAACCCCGGCGCCTTGACCGCGCACACCTTCAGCACGCCGCGGATCGCGTTGACGACCAGCGTGGCGAGCGCCTCGCCGCTCACGTCCTCGGCGATCACCAGCAGCGGCTTGTTCTGCCTGATCACTTCCTCCAGCAGCGGCAGCAGGTCGCGCACCGCCGAGATGGTCTTGTCGTGGATCAGCACGTAGGCGTCATCGAGCACCACGCGCTGCTTCTCCGCATCGTTGATGAAGTAAGGCGACAGGTAGCCGCGGTCGAATTGCAGCCCTTCGACCACCTCGAGCTCGGACGTCATGCCGCGCGCGTCCTCCGACTTGATCACGCCGGATTCGCCGACGCGCTCCATCGCGTCGGCGATCAGGCGACCGATCTCCTCGTCGCCGTTGGCCGAGATCGTGCCGACCTGCGCGATCTCCTGCCTGGCGGAGCACGGCCGTGAGTTTTCCTTCAGCCGCGCGACCACGCGCTCGACCGCCAGGTCGATGCCGCGCTTGATCTGCATCGGATCGTGGCCGGCGGCGACGAACTTCGCGCCCTCGTTGACCATCGACTGCGCCAGTACGGTCGCGGTCGTGGTGCCGTCGCCGGCGAGTTCGGAGGTCTTGGATGCGACCTCGCGCACCATCTGCGCGCCGAGGTTCTCGATCGGATCCTCCAGTTCGATCTCGCGCGCGACCGCCACGCCGGAGTTGATCACGGTCGGCGCGCCGAACGAACGGCCGAGCACCACCGTGCGGCCCTTCGGCCCGAGGGTGACCTTGACCGCGTCGGCGAGCTGGTTCAGCCCGTCGCGGATGCGTTCGCGTGCATCGTCGTAGAAGAGGATCTGTTTGGCTGCCATCTGCGGACTCCGCTGAGCTCGTGCGCGCGGCGCCGCGGGCGCTTCAGCGACAGGCGTCGCGCACACCGCACACGGTGAGCTTAGAAGACTCGCGCCGCACGGAGTTGCCGGAGCGCAAGTGCGGTGCTGCGAGCGGCCGGGCATTGAAGACGGAGCGCAGCCACGTGCCCAGGCGCCCGAACCGCCGGTCGATCTCCTGCTCGCGCAGCGCGTGCGCGCGTGCCTTGTGGAAGTCGTAGTCGATCGTTCGGGTCGATTCGAAGTCGCGGTCCATGACGCTCTCCTTCCGTGGCGGCGCACGGTCCGCCGCTGCGAGCCACTCTAATTCCGCAACATGAGACATACAATCCAGACCTTCGGCACAGGATTTGTGAACTCGTGGCAAAGACGGCGCAGGACCGCGCGGCCGAGATGACCGCGCTGGTCAAGGCGGTCGACAGCGGCGGCTTCTCGCAGGCGGCGCGGCTGCTCGGGGTCACGCCGTCGGCGATTTCGAAGTCGATCACGCGGCTGGAGGCGCGGCTCGGCGTGCGGCTGCTGAACCGCACCACGCGCAGGCTCACGCCGACGCCGGAGGGCGAGGCGTACTACCTGCGCGGCCGCCACATCCTGGCCGAGATCGACGAGGCCGAGCAGGAGGCCGCGCGCTTCCGCAGCACGCCGCGCGGGCTGCTGCGCCTGCATACGCTGGTGGCGTTCGGACTGCACCAGTTGCCGCCGGTGATCGGCGAGTTTCTGCAGCGCTATCCGGAGATGAGGCTGGAGCTGTCGATCAGCGACACGCTGGTCGACCTGCTCGAAGAAAACGCCGACATGGCGGTGCGCACCGGCGTGCCGCGCGACTCGTCGCTGATCGCGCGCCACATCTGCGACACCGAGCGCGTGATCTGCGCGGCGCCGTCGTATCTCGCGCGCCATGGCGCGCCGCGCACCCCCGACGATCTCGCGCGCCACAACTGCCTGTACATCTCCACGCAACCGGCGCTGCGGCGCTGGCCGTTCAACGACCCCGCCGCGCCCGACGGCGTGCGCACGATCGAAGTGAGCGGCAACGCGACCGCCAACAACGCGGAGACCGTGCTGCGGCTGGGGCTGGAAGGCGTGGGCATCGTGCGGCTGGGCGAACTCGTGGTCGGCGCGCCGATCCGCGCCGGCCAATTGGTGCCGCTGCTCGTCGACGTGCACCACGTCGAACCGCTGCCGCTCTATGCGGTCTATCCGCACGCGCGGGTGCGGTCGCCCAAGGTGGCGGCCATGGTCGACTTCCTGATCGAGAAGTTCGCGCACGCGCCGTGGCGTGCCGAGCCGCCGGCGCGGACGCGCCGGCGGCGGCGTTGACATCGCTCAAGGTGGGGATCGCAGACACGGCGAGGATTGGATTCAATCTGCGCGCCATGAAGACCCTGATCGACTCCCGCCTGCGCGCGATCGGCGCGCGTTCGACGATTCCGCTGCGCGTCGTCTATGCCGACCGCAGCGAATACCGCAACACCGAATCGGCCGGCGAGCCGGCCTTCACGCTGCGCTTCAACAGCGCGCGCGCGCAGTGGCGCGCCGCACTGTTCGGCCACATCGGCGTACTCGACGGGTACTTCGACGGCGAGATCGACATCGAAGGTGACTTGGCGCGCATGTTCGCGCTCGGGCTGGAGACCGGCTTTTCGACGCCGGCGCCGACCGTGCGCGTGCGCAACTGGTGGCACGAGGTGACGAAGAACAACGCCACCATCGCGCGCGCCAAGGACAACGCGCGCTTCCACTACGGGCTGGGCGCGGATTTCTACCGCTACTGGCTCGACCGCGCGCTGATGATGTACACCTGCGCGTACTGGCGCGAAGGCACGAAGACCGTCGAGCAAGCGCAGGTCAACAAGGTCGACCATGTGTGCCGCAAGGTGCTGCTGAAACCCGGCGAGACGGTGGTCGACATCGGCTGCGGCTTCGGCGGCTTCATGTTCCACGCCGCGCAGCACTACGGCGTCAAGGCCACCGGCGTGAACACCACCACCGAGCAGGTCGACTGGGTGCGCGAGGAAATCGCGCGCCGCGGCCTGCAGCAGCAGCTCGACGTGCGCGAGGCCGACTTCCGCGAGGTCGACCGGCAGTACGACAAGGTGGTGTCGATCGGCGTGCTGGAGCACGCGGGGCGCGACCAGATCGACGCGGTGGTGAAAGCGCACGCCGATTTTCTCAAGCCCGGCGGCCTGGGCATGCTGCACTTCATCGGCCACGTGGGCCAGTACCCGACCGAGTTCTTCATCCGCCAGCACGTGTTCCCCGGCGGCTGGATCCCGAGCCTGACCGAGACGCTCGACGCGATGGACAAGTACGGGCTGGAGATCATCGACATCGAAAACCTGCGCCGCCACTACGTGCTGACGCTGGAGGCGTGGGCCGAGCGCTTCGACGCGAACTGGGAGCGCATCCACGCGCTGAATCCGGCAAAGTTCGACGAGCGCTTCCGCCGCATCTGGCGTACGTACCTGATCGGCTGCGCCGAGATGTTCCGTGCGTCCGGCGGCATCACGGGCCTGTACCAGATCACGTTCGGCAAGGGCCGCCGCACGCCGCAGACCTATCCGATGAGCCGCGCGTTCCTGTACGAGTCGGCCGCCGTCGCGCCGCTGGTGCGCGCGGCCTGACGGACCGCGCGCGGCGCGGCTACTTCCACAGATCGACCGGCTGGCCGCGCTCGCGCATCCGGTCGGCGCGCGCCTGGATGAAGCGCTGGAAGCTCGGCTGCTCGCGGTATGCGCCGCTCGCCACGTAGTCGAGTGCCGCGGCGAGATGAAACGGCCGCAGATACGCCTCGACGCGAAAAACTTCGGCGCCGCGGTCGTCGTAGAACACCAGCGCCGGCACGTACGGCAGGCCGAGCGAGCGCGCCCATGTGCGCGCGTCGGCGGCGCGGCCATCGGGGGTGGTGAGCGGCGTCGCGGCGGCTGCATCGAAGCGCGCCACCGTGAAGCGGCGCAGCAGCCGGTCGACCTCGGGCCGGTGCAGCCCGTCGCGGTGCAGTTCGTCGCAACTGGCGCAGCGGGTGCGCTCGAAGATGACCAGCAGCGGCTTGCCGCCGCGTTTGGCCGCCGTGGCCAGATCGTAGGGCGGCTTCAGGAAATACGGATGCTCGTTCAGCGCGGCGCTGGCCTCGTCCTTGATCGCCGCCTGCAGGTACTCGGCGAACGGCTGTCTGGTTTCCATGCGCCCGGCCACATAGTCGAGCGCGGCTTCGAGCCGGTTGGCCGGGAAATAACCGTTCAGGCGCACGATGACGTTGGCCTTCTCATCGAACATCAAAAGCGTCGGCGTGAACTGCACGTTGAGCAGCCGGCCAAGCTCCTTCTCGCTCATGCGGCGGCCGTCGACCCAGGTGACCTCGCGGTCGCCCCACAGATTCAATGCCACGGGCAGGAACCGACGCCGCGCCTTGTCGGCGACGCGCGTCTCGGCGAAGGTGGTTTCCATCAGCAGCTTGCAGTACGGACAGCCGTCCTGGCCGAAGTAGACCAGCAGCCGCCTGCCTTGCCTGGCCGCGTCGGCGACGTCTTCGCGAAAGTCGAGAAAGGTCTCGGCGAACCACGGCGGGATGCGGATCGCGTGCGGGGAAGGCTGCTGCGCCACCGAGGCACCAATCGCCGCGGCCACGGCCAAAGCGAACAGGAAGCGCAGCGCGGAACCGGTCATGGGCATTGACTCTCCGAGCAGAAACCATAGACGCGCGCGCGCCGGACGGCAAGCTTGCCGGATGTTGGCGGTATCCGGCCGATCCCGCCGCGCCGCGTTGCGCGCGCGGGCCGGGGTTATGCTGGTCCGTCGCAAGCAGCAGGGGCACGAAGCGTGGCAGCGGTGGACGAAGTGCAGGCAGCGCACGGACAGCGGGTGGCGCGGCTGCAGGCGCAGTTGGCGCAGGCCGCCGAGGTGCGGCTGGCCAAACGCACGTCGAATCTGTTCCGCGATCGCAGCGCTGCGCGCGCGCCACGGCTCGATGGGCGCGACTTCGACCACGTGCTCGCGGTGGACGCCGTTGCCGGCTGGGTCGACGCCGAAGGGATGGTGCCGTACGACGCGCTCGCGGACGCGTGCCTCGCGCACGGCGTGATGCCGGCGGTGGTGCCGGAGCTGAAATCGATCACGCTCGGCGGCGCGCTGGCTGGCGTCGGCATCGAGGCGACGTCGTTCCGCTACGGACTGGTGCACGACACCGTGCTCGAGTTCGACGCGCTGACCGGCGGCGGCGAGATCGTGCGCGCGCGGCCTGACGGAGAACATTCGGATCTGTATTTCGGCTTTCCCAACTCGTACGGCACGCTCGGCTACGCGCTGCGCGTGCGTGCTCGCACGATTCCGGTCCTGCCGTTTGTGGCGGTCGAACACCGGCGCTTGGCGCGCGCCGGCGATTTCTTCGCGCAACTCGCCGCCGCGTGCCAAGGCGGCGCCGATTTCGTCGACGCCGTCGTCTTCGGCGGTGAAGATCTCGTCCTGAACGCAGCGCGCTTCGTCGCGGACGCGCCGTACACGTCCGACTACACGTACGAGAAGATCTACTACCGCTCGCTGCGCGAACGCGAGCTCGACTACCTGACCGCGCGCGACTACCTGTGGCGCTGGGACACCGACTGGTTCTGGTGCTCGAAGAACGTCGGCGCGCAGAACCCGCTGCTGCGGCGGCTGTACGGGCGCGCGCGGCTGAACTCGCGCACCTACCAGCGCATCATGCGCTGGAACAGTCGCGTGGGCCTGACGCGGCGCTGCGAGCGCTTGTCGGGCTGGCACCGCGAGTCGATCATCCAGGACGTCGACATTCCGCTTGCGCGCGCGCCGGAGTTTCTAGACTTCTACCTGCGCGAGATCGGCCTGCTGCCGCTGTGGATCTGCCCGGTCGGCGCGACCGGCCATTGCGATCGCTTCGCGCTGTTTCCGCGCGCCAAGACGACGTACTTGAACTTCGGCTTCTGGGACGTCAAGCGCACGCGCGCGCCGCACCCGCCCGGCCACTTCAACCGTCTGATCGAACGCAAGGTGATCGAACTCGGCGGCATCAAGTCGCTGTACTCGGACAGCTATTTCACGCGCGCGGAGTTCGATGCCGCCTACGGCGGCGCCGCGTACCGCGCGCTGAAGGCCCGTTACGATCCGACGCAGCGCTTCGGTGACCTGTACGCCAAGTGCGTGCTCAGGCATTGAATCAGGCCGTCGCTCCGGCCTTCGCCGGGGCGACGGCAAGAGAAGTCGGAAAGCGATGAAGACGGTCGCGCTCGCCCTCGTCCCCGCCGGCGCGCTGCTGCTCCTCGCCGCGCACTTCTATCGCGCCGGACTGTGGCCGCTCGCGCTCGTCGCGCTGCTGCTGATCGTGCTGCTGCTCGTGCCGCGCGCGTGGGCCGCGCGCACGGCGCAGGTGGCGTTGCTCGCAGGCAGCCTCGAATGGCTGCGCACGCTGGCCGCGTTCGTCGGCGAACGCGTGGCGGCGGGGCAGCCGTACCTGCGCCTGCTGGCGATCCTGCTCGCGATGGCGCTTTTCACCGCCGGCGCCGCGCTGGTGTTTCGCGCGTATCCGATGCGCGTGCGCTACGGCCTCGGCGGCCGGTTCTGAATCCAGGTTGAACCTCTCCGTAACGGCGGGTAACTCATAGTTACTCCAGCCGCCGCAACCGGGTGTCGCGGCGGCGTCCCGGAGGGCCGCAGTCAACTGGAGAGTCTCATGCACGCCAAACCGACTTTGAGTCAGCCGCGCGGCCTGACGGTCAGTCTCGCCGCCGCATTCTCAGCCATCGTCGCGGTCGGTTCGCTGTCCGCGGTCGCCTGGCTGTTCCAGCGCGAGGGCATGCCCTTCGAGCAGCTCGTAGCCGCCGAGCGCGCCTGTGCCGCGCACGAGTACGCGTCGGCGCGCGAGAGCTGCGTCAACGACTGGCTGGAAGCCGCGCGGACGCGCCGGCTCGCCCGCAAGTAGTCGAGGCGCTGGTCGCGACAATCATCGCGGTCAGCGCGCGCCGAAGAGCCGCTCCATCTCGCGCCGCACCTTGTACGCCGGCAGGCTCTCGTCGATTTTCACGTCGGCCCACGTCAGCGACCGGCCCTTCTTCACGTCGCGCGCAAGCTTGACGTTGTGCGCGAGCCCCAGCGGCAGCGCGCCGATCGCGAGCGACTTGCTCGCCTGGAACAGCTTGCCCCACACGGTGTAGCCGCCTTCGCCGTCGAGCAGTTCGCCTGCCTTCAAATCGCGCTTGGCGGTGGCCACTACGTCGGCGTTGAAGCCGGTCGCGACACCGGTCGGCTCGCGCCGCAGCCCGACCGAAGCGACCGAGATCCCAAGCTCAAGCCCGATCAGGTGCCAGCGCTTGTACAGGCACGCGTAGCGGCCGGTCGGGTCGGTGCGCACCATGTATTCCTTGAAGCAGTTGCGGATGTACTCGGTTTCGCCCTCGAACACGACGAAGACACCCATGCGGATGTCGTACGGGATCGCGCGGCCGTCCTTGTCCAGCGACGAGATCACCTCGACCTGACCCTTCTGATGCAGCACGCCGCCTTCGGCGATCGGGCGGCAGACGAACGGAATGTCGTCGACCGATGCAGACGGATACGTCAGCCCGTCGGGCGGTGCGGCGAGCCCGGTCGCGTTGCACACCGCCGTGCATTCGATCGACGGCTTGGAACCGTCGAGGAACGAGTTGAACATCTTCGGGTTCAGGCCGCCGATCTTGGCCTGCTCGGGCGTCAGTCCGTAATTGCCCCACACCGTGTCCGGCGTGGAGTCGGAAAAGTGCGGCAGCCATTTGTGGCCGCGCCCCGCGGCGACGACCGGGAATCCGGCCGCACGCGCCCAGTCGACGAGATCGCAGATCAGCGCCGGCTGGTCGCCGTAGGCGAGGCTGTAGACGACGCCGGCTTCCTGCGCCTTGCGCGCCAGCAGCGGGCCGCAGAACGCATCGGCCTCCACCGTCACGTTGACCACGTGCTTTCCGTGCGCGAATGCGCCCAGGCAGTGCTCGACCGCGGCCGGCGGGTGCCCGGTGCACTCCACGATGATGTCGAGCGCCGGATGCGCGACGAGCGCCTGCCAGTCCTCGGTCAGATGCGTGTTGCCGCGCGCGAGCGCATCGTCGAGCGAGGCCGCACCGAATCGTTCCGGCTTCCAGCCGACGCGTTCGAGGCTCGCGCGCGCGCCGGCCGGCGACAGGTCCGCGATGCCGGCCAGGTGCACGCCCGGCGTACGCGGCACCTGCGCCAGGTACATCGCACCGAACTTGCCGGCGCCGATCAGCCCGACGCGCAGCGGCTTGCCTTCCGCCGCGCGTTTCTTCAGCATCTGGTGCAGATTCATGGGCGACTTCCTTTCCGATTCCGGCATTCTGCGACAAATCCATGGACCTCGAACTGATCGCACGTGAGATGCAGGCGGCACAGGACGGCGCTCAGTTGATCGCGCCTTTCACGAACCGCATCGCCGGCTTCGACAACGCCGCCGCGTACGAAGTCTCGCGCCGGCTCCACGCGTCGCGCGTGCGCGCGGGATTCAAGCCGGTCGGGCGCAAGATCGGCTTCACCAACTTCAACATCTGGCCCGAGTACGGCGTGTACGCGCCGATCTGGGGCAACATGTACGAGTCGACGGTCGCCTACGCGGTTGGCCAGCGCGCGACCGTGCGCATCGGGCACCTGGCGCAGCCTCGAATAGAACCGGAGATCGCGTTCCGCCTCAAGGCCGCGCCGCCGACGACCGAGGATCCGGGCGCGATCCTCGCGTGCGTCGACTGGATCGCGCACGGCTTCGAGATCGTGCAGTCAAACTTCCCCGACTGGAAGTTCGCCGCCGCCGACACGATCGCGCAGAATGGCCTGCACGGAAGCTACTTGATCGGCACGCCGAAACGCGTCGAAGAACTCGGCCCCGATCTCGTCGCGAAGCTGAAGAATTTCACGATCACGCTGTCGTGCGACGGCGAACTGCGCGACCGCGGGGGCGGCGCCAACGTGCTCGGCAGCCCGCTGGCGGCAATCGCGCACCTGCTGAAGGTGCTCTCGGGCCAACCGCAGATGCCGCCGCTTGCGGCGGGCGAGATCGTCACCACCGGCACGCTGACGCGCGCGCTGCCGATACGGCCCGGCGAGGCGTGGAGCACCGCGCTCGAAGGGATCGACCTGCCGGCGCTGACTGCGACGTTCGCCGCGTGAGAGGCGGCCGGCACCGCGGGTCCGTCGAAGCGTCACTTGCCGCGGTTCTTGCCCCGCGCGTTTGACGCCGTGCGCGACGCCTCCCGGCGCAGCCAGGTCACGAAGCGCGCGACCTTGCTCCATTTGCCGTGCGGTTCCGGAAAGACGATGTGGTGGGCGTGCACGCGGATGCCCTTGCGGTCGGGGAACACCGGCACCAGTGCGCCGCTCTTCAGGTGCACTTCGGCGAGCCGGTTGCTCTCGAGCGCCACGCCGAGTCCCTGCACCGCGGCTTCGATCACCATGTAAGCGCGGTCGAAGCGCAGCGCGTACGTGGCCGGGCTCACGGGCACGCCGTGCGCGGCGAACCAGCGCGGCCACTGGACGATATTGACGTCGGAGAAGATCAACGGCTGCCCGAGCAGGTGCTCGGGACTGCGGATCACCGCGTGTTGCAGCAGCGCGGGGCTGGCGAGGGGGAGCATCTCCTCTTCGAAGATCGTCTCGACGTGCAGGTCGCCCCAGCGGACGGGGCCGTAACGGATGTCGAGATCGACTTCGCCACGCGAGAAATCGGAATGCGTGTGCGAGGCTGAAAGCTGAATGCGCAGGTCCGGGTGCTCCTTCAGGAACGCGGGCAGCCGCGGCATCAGCCACAGGCTGGCGAAGCTGGGCGAAGCGTGCAATCGCAGCACCTCAACGCCCTCGGTGGTGCGCGCATTAAGCGCGGCGCTCGCGATCAGCGCCAGCGCGCCGGTCAGGTCGTTGCGGAACCGCTCCCCGACGGGAGTCAGCACGAGCCCGCGCGACGTGCGGTCGAACAGCCGCCGTCCGACGAAGCCTTCGAGATTCGCGATCTGATGGCTGACCGCCGACGCCGTGACATTCATCTCGTCGGCGGCCTTGTTGACGCTGCCGCTGCGCGCGACCACCTCGAACGCGATGATTCCCTTCAATGGGGGCAGATGCATCGGGGTCAAAAAAAATTCAACACGTCCTGAGCGCGGCTAGCTTGCTGCCATTCGGGGCTGAACGCAACATGCCGCCCACGTTCAATCCGATCGATCGGGAGAGGCAATGCTGCTGAAGGACAAGGTTGCAATCATCACGGGCGCGGCGTCGGCGCGCGGGATCGGCAAGGCGACGGCGCGGCTGTTCGCCGAGCACGGCGCCAAGGTGGCGATCCTGGATCTGAATGCCGACGCGGCGGAACAAGCGGCGCGCGACATCGGCCCCGGGCACATCGGTCTGGCCTGCAACGTCACCATCAAGGCCGACTGCGAGCGCGCCGCGAAAGAGGTGATCGCGAAGCTCGGGCGGATCGACATCCTCGTCAACAACGCCGGCATCACGCAGCCGCTGAAGCTGATGGACATCCAGCCGGAAAACTACGAGGCGGTGACTGACGTGTCGCTGCGCGGGACGCTGTACATGAGCCAGGCCGTGATTCCCCACATGCGCTCGCGCAAGTCCGGGTCGATCGTCAACATGTCGTCGGTCTCCGCGCAGCGCGGCGGCGGCATCTTCGGCGGGCCGCACTACTCGGCGGCCAAGGCGGGCGTGCTCGGGCTCGGCAAGGCGATGGCGCGTGAACTCGGTCCCGACAACGTGCGCGTGAACTCGGTCACGCCGGGCCTGATCCAGACCGACATCACCGGCGGCAAGCTCACCGCAGAACTGAAGGCGGAGATCCTGAAGGGCATTCCGCTCAATCGCCTCGGCGATGCGATCGACGTCGCCAACGGGTGCCTGTTCCTCGCCAGCGATCTGTCGAGCTACCTGACCGGCGTCACGCTCGACGTGAACGGCGGGATGCTGATTCATTGACTCTCAGGGAACCCAGATGAGCGACGAGATTTCGATACTCGCCGATCGCGCTTACCGGATCCGCCGCTTCGCGCTGCGGATGGGCGAAGTGCAAGGGCAGGGCTATATCGGACAGGCGTTGGGCATGGCCGACATCCTGGCCGTCGCCTATGGCCACGCGCTGAACTTTCGTCCCGACGATCCCAAGTGGGAAGGGCGCGACCGCTTCCTGCTTTCGCACGGGCATTACGCGATCGCTTTCTACGCCGCGCTGATCGAGGCCGGCATCCTCCCCGAGGCGGAGCTGGAAACCTACGGCGGCGACGACAGCCGCCTGCCGATGTCCGGCATGGCGACCTACACGCCGGGCATGGAGATGTCGGGCGGATCGCTTGGCCAGGGCCTGCCGATCGCGGTGGGCATGGCGCTCGCGCTGCGCCAGAAGGGCAATCCGGCCTTCGTCTACAACTGCATGTCCGACGGCGAGCTGGACGAAGGCTCGACATGGGAAGCGGCGCTGTCGGCCAGCCACTTCCAGCTCGCGAATCTGATCACGCTGGTCGACGTCAACAACCAGCAGGCCGACGGCAACTCGACCAAGGTGCTGGGCTTCGAGCCGCTGGTCGACAAGTGGGCTTCCTTCGGCTGGCACGTGCAGCGCATCGACGGCAACGACCTTCCGGCGGTGCTGGCCGCGTTCGACAAGGCGCGCAATCTTCCGCAGCCGCGGCCGCGCGTGATCCTGTTCGACACGAAGATGGGGCGCGGCGTGCCGTTCCTCGAGCAACGCGAGAAGAACCACTTCATGAACGTGGCTGCGGAGGAGTGGCAGCACGCGATCGAACTGCTGGACGCCGCGCACGCGGCAAGGGGTTGACGATGAGCAGCACCGTAGTGAACAAGCCGCGCCTGACCACCTCCGCGATGATCGCGTCGATCGCCGGCGAGGGGCAGCGCACGCGCCCGGCCCCGTTCGGCAAGGCGCTGGTGCAACTGGCGCAACTGCGGCCCGAGATCGTCGGCATGAGCGCGGATCTCGCCAAGTACACCGACATGCACCTCTTCGCGCAGGCGTATCCGGAGCGTTTCTTCCAGATGGGCATGGCCGAGCAGCTTCTGATGGGCGCCGCCGGCGGCATAGCGAAGGAGGGCTTCATCCCGTTCGCCACCACCTACGCGGTGTTCGCGTCGCGCCGCGCGTACGACTTCATCCATCAGGTGATCGCCGAAGAGAACCTGAACGTCAAGATCGCCTGCGCGCTGCCGGGGCTGACCACCGGCTACGGGCCGAGCCATCAGGCGACGGAGGATCTGGCGATCTTCCGCGGCATGCCGAACCTGACGATCATCGACCCGTGCGACGCGGTCGACATCGAGCAGGCGGTGCCGGCGATCGCCGCGCACAACGGCCCCGTTTACATGCGCCTGTTGCGCGGCCAGGTGCCGGTCGTGCTCGACGAGTACAAGTACAAGTTCGAGCTCGGCAAGGCCAAGCTGCTGCGCGACGGCGTTGATGCGCTGATCATTTCCAGCGGCATCCTGACGATGCGCGCGCTGGAGGTGGCCGCTGCGCTGCGCTCGGACAGCGTCGATGTGGCCGTGCTGCACGTGCCGACGATAAAGCCGCTGGACGAGGAAACGATCGTGCGCGAAGCGTCGCGCAACGGGCGCCTGGTGATCGTCGCGGAGAACCATTCGATCGTCGGCGGGCTGGGCGAGGCGGTCGCTGGCGTGCTGCTGCGCTCCGGCGTCACGCCGCCGTTCCGCCAGATCGCGCTGCCCGATGCGTTCCTCGACGCCGGCGCGCTGCCGACCCTGCACGACAAGTACGGCATCTCGACCGCGGCCATCGCGAAATCGGTCAAGGGCTGGCTTTGATTCACCTCGACAACGCGATGAACGCCAGTTCCGCGACGCTCGTCGTCCCAGCCCCGGATTCATGCAATCGGGGGCAGGCTCGAGCGAGAACCCGATGTCTTGCGCAAGAAGACGCTGGATTCCCGCTTGCGCGGGAATGACGAGTGGCCCAATCGCTACACCCCATCTTACGGAGACTATCAATGAAACTGAATTCCCTACTGGCGGCCGTCGCGCTCGCGCTCACGGCAACCACCGCCGGCGCCCAGACGAAGCTCACGCTCGGCCACGGCGCGGCACCGGGCAATCCCAGGCACGAGGCCGCGGTCGCCTTCGCCAACGCCGTCAAGCAGAAGAGCGGCGGCAGGATCGAGGTGCAGGTCGCGCCGTCCGCGCAGATGGGCGACGACGCCGCGATGCTGACGGCGCTGCGCACCGGGACGCTCGACATGTCGGCCAACAGCCAGGGTGCGGCGTCGACGATCGTTCCCGAATACGCGGCCTTCGGCATGCCGTTCCTGTTCTCGGAGCCGGCGCAGGCGTTCAGGCTGCTCGACGGTCCGCTCGGCAAGGAACTCGCCGACAAGTCCGCGCAGAAGGGCCTGATCGTGCTCGGCTACTGGGACAACGGCATCCGCCACGTCTCCAACAGCAAGCGGCCCGTGCTGACGCCGGCCGACATGAAGGGCCTGAAGATCCGCACGCCGCCCGACGCGGTGACGATCGACATCATGACCGCGCTCGGCGCCGACACGCAGCAGATCAAGTTCGCCGAGCTGTACGTGGCGCTTCAGCAGGGCGTGGTCGACGGGCAGGAGAACCCGCTCGCGAACATCGATGCGTCGAAGCTGTACGAGGTGCAGAAGTTCATCTCGCTGACCGGCCACAAGTTCGAGATGACGCCGTTCCTGATGAGCAAGCGCACCTGGGACCGACTGTCCGAAGCGGACCGCAAGATCATCATGGACGCCGCGCACGAAGCGACCGCGCTGCAGCGCAAGCTGTCGAAGGAGGCGGATGAGCGCCTGGTCAGCGAATTGAAGAGCAAGGGCGTGCGCATCGACAAGGTCGATCAGTCGCAGTTCGCCAAGGCCACCCAGTCGGTGACGGCGAAATGGGAAGGCGGCCCGATCGGCGACTATGTGAAGAAGGTCGTCGCCGCCGCGCACGTCAAATGACGGCGAGCGAAACATTAACTACGGGCCGGCCGTGCGGCCGGTCCCGCTCCAATCCCGAGGAGACAACATGGCATCCGTGGTTGCGGAGAGGCTGAATCGCGGCGTCGCGTGGGTGTGCGCCGCGATCCTCTACTTCACGTTCGGCGCGATCTTCTTCATCCTCTGCTCGGACGTGTTCCTGCGCTATTTCAGGGGCTCGAGCCTGCACTGGGCGTCCGAGATCCCCGAACTTCTGTTTCCGTGGCTGGTGATGGCGGGCGTCGTCCTCGCCGCACAGCACGGCGCGCATATCGCGACGACGTTCCTGGCCGACGCCGTGCATGAGCGAACGCGGCGCGTGATCGCCGCCGTCGGCCACGTCGCGATCATCGGCGCGTACGCGACGCTGGCGGTGGTCACGGCGCAGGCGATTCCGATCGTCGCGGACGAGCGCTCGCCCATCCTTCAAATCCCCGGGTCGGTCACCTACTTCTGCCTGCTGACGGGATTCGTGTTGATCGTCCTGGTCCACCTGGGCGAACTGTTGCACTGGGTGAAGGCACCCGCGGCGCACGTCACCGGAGCGTACCAATGAGCATCCTCGCCTTCGCCATCTTCGCGCTTGCCGCGGTCGCCGCGATTCCGATCGCGCACGCGCTGGTGCTCGCGTCCATCGGCGCGATCGCGTATTCGGATCGCATTCCGCTCACCCTGGTGGTCGAGCAGATGGTTTCGCAGGTCCAGAGCTTCTCGCTGATCGCGATTCCGTTCTTCATCCTGACCGGCGCGCTGATGATGGGCGGCCGGCTCGGCCAGACGCTGATCGACCTGATGACGACGCTGATCGGGCGTTTCCACGGCGGGCCCGCGCAGGTCGGCGTGCTGTCGTCGACGATCTTCGGCGGCGTGTCCGGGTCGGCGGTGGCCGACGCCTCCGCCATCGGCTCGATGCTGATTCCTTGGCAGAAGAAGCTCGGCTATCCGGGGTCCTTTGCAGCGGCGACGCTCGCCTCGGCCGCGACCATCGACATCCTGATTCCGCCGTCGATTCCGTTCATCCTGTTCGCGCTCGCCTCGGGCGCGTCGATCGGATCGCTGTTCATGGCCGGCATCCTGCCGGGGGTGATGCTGTGCGTCGGGTTCATGGCGGTGTGCTACTTCGTCGGGCGGAGCAAGAACTATCCGCGCGAAACGCGGCCGATCAGCCTGCGCCTCGTGCTGCGCGAAGTGGGCTATGCGTCGCCCGCGCTGGCGCTGCCGGTGCTGATCGTCATCTTCCTGCGCTTCGGCATCGCCACCCCGACGGAAGTGAGCGTGATCAGCACGCTGTACGCGGCGGTCGTGTCGGCGGTGCTGTACCGCGACCTGACGCTTAAGCGCGTGAAAGCCGCGCTGATCGAATCGGGCATCGCCACCGGCGTCGTGCTGCTCGTCATCATGGCGTCGAGCGCGATGGGCTGGATCATCACGTTCGAGCAGCTGCCGGCCACGTTCGCGGAGTTCGCGAAGAACACCCTGCAGGACCCCTGGCTGATCATCCTGGCGATGAACCTGATCATGATCGTCGCCGGCATGTTCATCGACCTGCCGGCCGCGGTGCTGCTGCTGACGCCGATCTTCGTGCCGTTGGCGCAGATGGCCGGGATGGATCCGGTGCAACTGGGCGTGATGATGGTAGTCAACCTCGCGATTGGGCTGTACACGCCGCCGGTCGGCACGACCCTTTTCATCACCAGTTCGATCGCCAGGGTCAAGATCGGGGAGACCGTGCGGGCGATGGTTCCCTTCTATCTGGTCGCCGTGCTCGTGCTCGCGCTGATGAGCTACGTGCCGGCGCTGACGATTCGTTGAGAGATCCCATGCTCGAATTCGCAACGGCGAGCGCGGGCGACGTGGTCGCTGCGGGTCGGGACATCGATCCGCAGCGGCTGGCCAACGCCATCCGCTTCCTGTCCATCGATGCCATCGTGCAAGCCACGGAGGGTCACCAGGGCGTTCCGCTCGGCATGGCGGAGATCGCCACCGCGCTCTTCACGCGGCACCTGAAGTTCAATCCCGACGCGCCGACGTGGCCGGACCGCGACCGCTTCGTGCTGTCAAATGGCCACGGCTCGATGCTGCTCTACTCGCTGCTGTACCTGACCGGCTACGAGGCAATCTCGCTCGACCAGATCAAGAGCTTCCGCGAACTCGGTTCGCGTTGCGAAGGCCACCCCGAGATCGCGCCGGAGCACGGCATCGAGGTGACGACCGGGCCGCTGGGGCAGGGCATCGCGAATGCGCTCGGCATGGCGGTGGCCGAGGCTTATCTCAATGCGCGCTTCGGCGCGGGCCTCATCGATCACTACACGTACGCGTTCGTCGGCGACGGCTGCCTGCAGGAAGGCGTGGGACAGGAGATGATCGCGCTCGCCGGCCACCTGCGGCTCGGCAAGCTGATCCTCCTCTGGGACGACAACCGCATCACCGACGACGGCAGCACCGTGTTGTCGATCAGCGAGGATGTGGCCGCGCGCTTTCGCGTCGCCGACTGGCACGTGCTCGAAGTCGACGGCCACGACATCGAAGCGGTGTCGGCGGCGATCGCGGCAGCGAAGCAGGACCTGCGTCCTTCGCTGATCGCCTGCCGCACGGTGATCGCGCGCGGCATCGCGCGGCTGCAGGGGCAGCGCAGCGGCCACAGCGCGCGGCTTCATTCGGAGGACGCGCACGCGGCGCGGCAACTGCTCGACTGGCCGCATGCGCCCTTCGAGGTGCCCGCGGACATCCTGCGCGCGTGGCGCGCCGCCGGCCGCAGGTGCCAGGCCGAATACGAATCGTGGAAGAAGCGCGTCGACGCACTGCCGGCCGCCGAGCGCGCGGAGTTCGAACGCGTGATGGACGGGGAACTGCCCATCGGCCGGCGCGAGGTCCTGCTCGACTACAAGCGCCGCGCGCCAGAGCAGAACCCGCCGCAGGGCGGAATCATGATTTCCGCCGAGATCAACGATCTACTCACCGACGTGTTGCCTGAGCGCGTGGTCGGCTGCGCCGACCTCGAGGCGCCCACCAGCCACAAGCGACGGCTGCGCGCGTTCACCGCGAACGACCGCGGCGGCGCTTACGTCCACTGCGGCGTGCGCGAGCACGTGATGGGGGCGATGGCCAACGGCATGGCCGCGCACGGCGGCGTGATTCCGCTCGCGGTCACGTACCTCGCGTTCTCCGACTACGAACGGCCCGCGATGCGAATGGCCGCGCTGATGGGCCTGCCGGTCAAGTTCGTGTTCAGCCACGATTCGATCGGCGTGGGCAAGAACGGGCCGACCCATCAGCCGGTCGAGATCCTCGCGTCGCTGCGCGCCATGCCGAACATGCTGGTGCTGCGGCCCGCCGACGCGGTCGAAGCCGCCGAGTGCTGGGAAATCGCGCTCGAACATCGCACCGGTCCCGCGAGCCTCGTGTTCGCGCGTCAGGCGCTGCCGGCGGTACGGCGAACGCATGTTGCCGAAAACCTGTCGCGGCGCGGCGCCTACGTGCTGGCGGAAGGCGAGGGCGGCGCGCGCGCGG
Source organism: Pseudomonadota bacterium (assembly GCA_029778535.1). GTDB lineage: Bacteria > Pseudomonadota > Gammaproteobacteria > Burkholderiales > Burkholderiaceae_F > JAKOQB01. The sequence goes on from JAKOQB010000029.1 coordinate 60,437, forward strand.
TGACGCTGCTTGCGACCGGATCAGAAGTCGCACTCGCGGTGGAAGCGCGCGCGCGGCTGCAGGCCGAAGGGATTCCTACCGCAGTCGTGTCGATGCCGAGCTGGGAACTGTTCGACGCGCAGGACGCGGCGTACCGTGCGCAAGTGCTGCACCCCGGCGCGGTGCGGGTGGCCGTCGAGGCCGCGGTGCGCTTCGGCTGGGACCGCTATCTCGGCGAGCACGGCGGCTTCGTCGGTATGACGGGTTTCGGCGCGTCGGGGCCCGCCGAAGCGCTGTACGAGCACTTCGGCATCACCCCGGCCGCGATCGTGGCCGAGGCGAAGCGCTGCATGAACGCGAAGCGTTGAGAGCGAGGGTGGCATGCACCGGATCGTCTTTCTCGATCGATCGACGATCGCGCCGCAGATCCGCCTGCGGCGGCCGAGTTTCGAGCACGAGCTGATCGAGCACGCGAGCACGCGGCCCGAGGACGTCGTCGCACGGCTGGGCGGCGCGACCGTCGCCATCATCAACAAGGTTCCGCTGACGTCCGCGGCACTGGCGCAGCTCCCAGAGCTGCGGCTGATCGCGGTCGCCGCGACCGGCACCGACTGCGTCGACAAGGCGTATTGCAAGTCGCGCGGCATCGCGGTCTCCAACATCCGCGGCTATGCGGTGAACACGGTGCCGGAACACGCGTTCGCGTTGATGCTCGCGTTGCGGCGGAACGTGATCGCGTATCGCAACGACGTGATCGCCGGCCGCTGGCAGCAGTCGGGACAGTTCTGCTTCTTCGACCACCCGATCCACGATCTGGCCGGCGCGCGGCTCGGGATCATCGGCGAAGGCGTGCTCGGGCAGCGCGTCGCGGAGATCGCCAGGGCGTTCGGCATGGTGCCGCTCTACGCCGCGCACAAGGGCCGTACCGGCCTGGGTCCGCTGTACACGCCGTGGCAGGAAGTGCTGGAAACCAGCGACATCATCACGCTGCATTCGCCGCTGACCGAAGAAACCCGCGGCATGATCGCAATGACGGAATTCCGCGCGATGAAGCGGCGGCCGCTGATCATCAACACCGCGCGCGGCGGGCTGGTCGACGAAGAGGCGCTGGTCGCGGCGCTCGATGCCGGGCTGATCAGCGGCGCCGGTTTCGATGTCGTGACGGCTGAGCCCCCGGCGCCCGACCATCCGCTGCTGCGCATCGCCGGCCGACCCAATGTGATCGTGACGCCGCACGTGGCGTGGGCATCGGACGAGGCGCAGCAGTCGCTGGCCGATCAGTTGATGGACAACATCGAGAGCTTCATCGCCGGTCGGCCGCGCAATCTGGTGGAGGGCGCGTTCTGAAACCGACGTTCGAATGCGGCGCTTGGAGCCGACGCTAGGGTTCGTCCGCCGCGGAGTTGAGCGTGATTACACGAGGTGAAAGCCGGGCAGCTTTGCCGCTTTCGCATCGAATGAGACGGTGGAGCCGCATTCAAGTGCGCGGTATCTGGCTCCGATCAGACAATCCGCGAATTCGGCGCCGAATTCCTTCCACACGAACAGCGCTTCCTCGACGCACGCCTCGTCTTCGACGCGGACCTCCGCCGAATCAAGCAGCCCGGAAAACGCGGCGAGGATCTCGTCTTTGGCCAGCCCGTAGCGACTGCGGAGCACCCATTCGCACTCCAAGAGAACCAACTGGCTGATCAGGACAGGGTCGCCGCTGTTCGCTTCGTGCCTGATCAGCCGGCGCGCGCTCTCGAACTGTCGTTGGTCGTCCGCAACGAGGAAGCGAACCAGTACGTTCGTGTCGAGACCGATCATCAGCGCGACAGTTGGTCGATCGGCACCGGCTTCCGGCCCTTTCTATGCAGCATGCCGGCGAGCCCCAGAATGCTCTTGTTCTTGACCCGCATCAGCACGGTGCCGTCGGGCATGAGCGTGAACGTGATCCGATCGCCGGACTTCATGGCCAGCTTGTCCCGTATCCCTTTCGGAATGGTCGTTTGCCCCTTGCTCGTCAAAGTGGATTCCTCGGCCATGGTGCCCTCCTCACATACCGCGTCTGCGATCCTTACGGCGGGAACTATAGTAAGGATCGATGGCCGCCGCAACGTTGCATCAGGAATTTGGCGGCATATGGCGTGACGCACCTGCGCGAAGCGGGGCGTACGATAGGTGCGGAGATGTCCGGTTCCGCGATCAAGCCGTTTCATCTGTCGATACCGCGGGCCGCGATCGACGACCTGCACGCGCGGCTCGACCGCATCCGCTGGCCCGACGAGGCGCCCGATGCGCCGTGGGCCTACGGCACGTCGCTCGCGTTCATGCGCGAGCTGGTTCACGAATGGCGCACACGCTACGACTGGCGCAGGACCGAGGCGGAACTGAACGCGTGGCCGCAGTTCACTACGCGCATCGACGGCATCGACATCCACTTCCTGCACGTCGAGGGCAAGGGGCCGCATCCGAGACCGCTGCTGCTGTCGCACGGCTGGCCGGGATCGGTGCTCGAGTTCATGAAACTGATCCCGCGGCTGACCGACCCGGCGGCGTTCGGCGCCGACGCGGCTGATGCCTTCACCGTGGTCGTGCCATCGCTGCCGGGCTACACGCTGTCGTTCCGGGAAGGGCAACCGCGCAAGGGGCTCGCCGAGATCGGCGCGATCTTCGACACGCTGATGCATGAGCGGCTGGGCTATCGCCGTTACGGCGCGCAGGGCGGAGATTGGGGTTCGTTCATCACCGCGTGGCTGGGGCGCAATCGCGCGGAGCATCTGACCGCAATCCATCTGAACCTGATGCCGCTGAAGCGCGACGCGGCGATGTTCACGCATCCTTCCGAGAACGAGCGCCGCTACATCGACGAGTTGCAGGCCTGGCTGAAGGAAGAGACCGGCTATCAGGCGATCCAGGGCACGCGCCCGCAGACGCTGGCGTTCGCGCTGTCGGATTCACCAGTCGGGCTGGCGGCGTGGATCGCCGAGAAGTACCGCGCGTGGACCGACTGCAATGGCGATCCTTGCCGCGCGCTGACGCTGGACGAGATGCTCGGCAACATCAGCCTGTACTGGTTCACCAACTGCATCGGCGCGTCGTTCTGGCCGTACTACGCGCGCCTGCACGGCCCGTGGCCGATCGATGGTCGCATCGGCGTGCCGACCGGCTACTGCGAGTTCCCGCGCGAGATCCTGCGCCCGCCGCGCGAGGCGGCCGAGCGCCAGTTCAACATCGCGCGCTGGAGCGTGATGCCGCAGGGCGGCCACTTCGCGGCGCTCGAGCAGCCCGACGCGCTGGCGCGGGAGATCCGCGAGTTCTTTCGCGCGGTCGCGTGGACCGGTGCGCTGATCGACTGCGTGGAAACGGACATCGGCGAATGCTCCGATGCGAGCGACCATGAAGTCCGTGGGACAGGCGGCTAACGACCTTGGATGCTGCTCCTGATCGGTACCTTGACCGTTTCGTCGAGCGGGGGCGGCGCTACGCATGTTGATGACGTCCGTCGCGACGAGGCGCTCGAGCGTCTCGCGATGGCGAGCGGCTGCGCCGGCATCCATCTCGCGGCGGTGGGCAGGCACGACCTGCTGCGCATGGTCATGCGCGAGGGCCCCACGCCCCGCAAGACGTTCTCGATGGGCGAGGCCCACGAGAAGCGCTACTGCATCGAGGCGCGGCGGATCCGCGCAGCGAGCGACGCCGCGGCAGCGCGCCGATTCGCGCGCCTGCCCGGACTTCGACCCGGCCGAACTACCCGCCGGCCTTCTGACCGGCCTTGCGCTTCTGCCAGGCTTTCTTCATCGCTTCGCTGAGCTTGCGCTTCTCCGCGGCGGTGAGCGGGCGCCGCTTGGCGCGACGGGAGACGGGGGCGCCCTCCGCCTTGATCTTCTTCAGCGTTGCGAGCGCGCGCCTGAGAACCGAAAGCTCGTCCTCTCGTCTCCTGATCTCGCGTTCCAGTTCTGCAACGGCCTTCATGATGCGTCTCCCAAGTTCTTGTTGCCAGATTCGATCTTACTCAGCCGACTTCGTGCGGCCGCCATCAGCGCGCAACGCCGGCGTTCAACTCCGCCCAGCCGGTCCAGAGGATCTGAATGCCGATGCACAACAGTACGAAGGCCATCATCCGGGTCATCACCAGGCTGCCCACCTCGCCGAGCCGCGCCATCAGCGCCGAAGCGTTGCGGTAGACGAGGTAGATCACCGCGACGGTCAGCGTCGCGCCGAGCATCACGACCAGCGCCTGCACGAGGTACAGCGCAGGCTGGCGCGGCAGGCCGGCGCCGATCGCGATCGCAGTGGCGATCGTCCCCGGCCCCGTGGTCAATGGAAAGGTCAGGGGAAAGAGACTGCGCTTGACCACGTCGGTGCGCGACAGCGCGGCGCTCTGTGAACGCTTGACCGCGGCGCGCACTTCGTCGTCGTCGCCGTAGTTCAGCATGCGCCACGCCGAGGCGGCCACCAGCAGGCCGCCGCCCACGCGCACGATCGGCAGCGAGATGCCGAACAGCTCCAGTACGTACGTGCCGATGAACAACGAGCCCACCAGGATGAACCAGCAATTGATCGCGACCTGGCGTGCGAAGTGGCGCGTGCTCATCGGGTCGTCGCCGGCCGTCATCGTGAACACCGGCGCGCCGGCCAGCGGGTTGATGATCGGCAGCAGGGTCAACGGCACCAATGCCAGGGCATGCAGGGATTCGATCGCGCTCGGCATCGTTTGCATGAGGAACGAGTGGCGCGGTCGGAGCGCCGCGCTGCGGGGCCGCAGTGTAGGCCCTGCGCGCCCTCAGCCGGTGTCGCCCGCAGCGTCCCTGCGCAGCGTCGGCAATCCCACGCCGGCGGCGTCGAAGCCGCCGTCGACCGCGAGGACCTGGCCGTTGATGTAGCTTGCCTCGGCGCTGCACAGGAATCCGACCGCGTTGGCGATTTCTTCGACCGTGCCGTAGCGGCCGAGCGGAATCACGTCGTGATAGTCCTGGCGAATCGCCGCGGTGTGGACCTGCTTGGCCATTTCGGTATCCACGGGGCCGGGAGCAACACAATTGACCCGGATGCCGACCGTGCCCAGCTCGGTGGCCTGCTGCCTGGTCAGGTGGATCAGCGCGGCCTTGCTGGTGCCGTAGGCCACGCGCAGCGTGCTGGCGCGCAGACCCGAGATTGACGCTATGTTCACCACGCTGCCGCCGCCGGTCTTCTGCATCAGGGGCGCGCAGGCCTGCGTGCACAGGAACGGGCCGTTCAGATTCGTTGCCAGCACGAAGAGCCAGTCCTCGAACGTCGTCTGCAGGATCGGCTTGAACACCGCCACGCCGGCGTTGTTGATCAGCGCATCGATGCGCCCGAATCGCTCTTCCAGGCGCGCGAGGGCGTCCTGCACCTGCGCGGCCTGCGAGACATCGTGGTGCAGAGCGAGCACGCGCGCCGCATCGGAGAATTGATCCATGGCGCGCGCGAGTGCCGGTCCGTCCTTGTCGAGCAGCGCGACGCGCCAGCCGCGCGCGTAGAACCAGTGCGCGGTCGCAAGGCCGATGCCGCGTGCGGCGCCGGTGATCAGGACGGTGGAAGCATTCAATTGCGCACCTGACGAGCGACGAATCTCAACGGTCTGCAGAACGGAAACGCCCTGTCCCACATCAGTGGGACAGAGCCGGGGTGAGGGCAACGGGCTCGGCCGCGACGCGGTGCTCAGGATCAAAGATCCCCTCATCCCCCGCCTTCTCCCGCTGATGCGGGAGAAGGGGCCAAGCGAGCGTCTCCGCCATGCCTGGTGCAAGCGTACTTCAAGCGCTGCCGCACGAGGTTCATCATGCAACGCAGGCGGGAGACATCGGCCTGCGGGCGTGGGAGCCGGCGCGCGGCGCCCCGCAATCTGCGCAGGGTCAACAAGCTTCCTTCATCGCGCGCCACACTTTGTTTGCGGTTGGGGCGCTCGTGACTTCAGTGGGTCACGACACATCCCTCGCCTTCGGGCAGGGATTGGCGAGAGGGCGATTGGCCCGTCGCCGTGAGGCGCGAGCGCCTCGCCGCCCACGCCCGGTTGGTCAATCCCCCGGTTTACCCGAATAGCCCGCCGACCCGCGTGCCGGCGATGCGGTTGACGATGTACAGGCTCACCGCACACAGTGCGATCAGGATCACGCCGAGCGCGGCGGCCTGGCTCTGCGAACCGGCGATGTAGAAGGTGAAGATCCCGAACGGAATCATTTCCCAGCCGCCGAGCGTCAGGAAGATCGTCGCCGACGCTTCCTGGATCGACATGATGAACGAGAACAGACCGCCGACGACGATGCCCTTCCACACCAGCGGCACGGTGATGTCGCGGAAGGTGCGCAGCTTGGTGGCGCCGACGTTCGCGGCCGCCTCCTCCATCGACGGGTGCACGATCAGCAGCGACGAGAAGCTGCCGCGCACCGTGTAGGGCAGCCGCCGCACCGCCAGCACCAGCGGCAGGATGATCCACATCCCGGTCAGCGGCACGTCGATCAGCGGCAGCGGGAAATTGAACGCGCGGATGTAGGCGATGCCGACCGCGGTGCCCGGAATGGCGAGGATCAGCGTCGTCAGCGCATCCATCGCGCGCCGCCCGGGCGCCCTGGTGCGCGCCATGATCCAGGCCATCGGCACGCCGATCGTCAGACACAGCACGACCGCCAGTCCCGAGTAGAGGAACGAATTGACGATGAACTTCGGCGTGTCGATGCTGACCGTCTTGAAGAATTCCATCGTGTACTCGACCGGGAAGGGCGTCAGCGCCCAGCCGCGCCCGACCGCCGCGAGCAGCACGCCGGCCTGCGGAATCACGCACACGAGGAACAGCAGCGCCAGGTAGACCACGGCGAGCCAGCGCTTGACCGGGCCGAGGCGTTTGCGCTCGACCTTCGAGTACGTGAGCGAGCTGTAGTCCTTGATCGCCACGTACTGGCGCGCGGCGAGCACGAAGACGATCGCCAGCAGCACCAGCAACGCCGAGATGACGATGCCCATGCGGAAGATCGTCCGGTCGACGAACTGCATGATGTTCAGGTACGCCTGCGGCGCCAGCAGGTCCTGCACGCCGAGCACGAGCGGCGTGATGAAGTCGGCAAAGGTCCAGATGAAGACGAGCAGCGCGCCCGAAACATAGCCCGGCGTGGTCAGCGGCAGCGTGATGGTCCAGAAGCGGTGCCAGCCCTTGGCGCCCATCCCCTGCGCGGCCTCCTCCAGCGACGGATCGATCTTCGACAGCGAGTCGAGGATCGACAACGTCATCAGCGGAAACAGGTGCACCGTCTCCACCAGCAGCACGCCTTGCACGCCGTACATGAAGTTCACCGGATGCTCGAGCCCGAACCAGTCCATCAGCAGCACATTGAGGGTGCCGGCGCGGCCGAGGATGAAGACGAAACCGAGCACGCCGACCAGCGGCGGCAGGATCATCGGCAGCATCGTCAGGTACGAGAACGTGTTCCGGTACGGGAAGTCGTAACGAATGATCAGAAACGCCACCGATATGCCGATCACCGAGGTCGTGACCACCGCCGCGACGCCCAGGGCCAGCGATTTCCACAGCGATCGCAGGTAGAACGCGTCGGTGAAGAAGGTGCCGAAGTTGGCCAGCGTGAACTGCCCGGCCTCGTTGGTGAACGCGTCGTAGAAGATGCGCGTCAGCGGAAACAGCACGAACAGGACCAGGAAGACCCAGATCAGGCTGAAGCCGAGGATGGCCGTCGTCGCGCGCGGAAGCCGCATCGTCATTCCGCCCGGATCGCGATCGTGCTGGCGGCCGGGAAGCTCACGGTCACGGCGCTGTCCATGGCCCGCTGCGAGTGATGCCAGGGATCGCGGATGTCGACCTTGAACGTCACGCCCTGGCCGAGGTCGACGTCGTAGCGCAGCGCGTTGCCGAGATAGGCGGCAAACGAGATTCGTCCCGGCAGCCGGTTGCGGTCGGCGGCCGGTTCCCCGTCCAGCACCATGTTCTCCGGGCGGATCGCCACGACGCAGCGCTCACCGGCACTAAGGTTCTGCTCGGACAGCGTCACCAGTTCTCCAAGCACGGTCTGCACGCGCAACCGGCGCAATTGCGCGTCGACCGCCTGCACCGTGCCGTCGATCAGATTGTTGATGCCGATGAAGTCGGCGACGAAGCGGTTGGCCGGACGTTCGTACAAGGCCTTCGGTGCGCCGACCTGCAGCACCTTGCCCTGGTTGAACACGGCGATCCGGTCCGACAGCGTCAGCGCCTCTTCCTGGTCGTGAGTGACGTAGACGGTGGTGATGCCGAGTTCCTTCTGCAGCTTCCTGATCTCGGCGCGCACCTGGATGCGGATCTTCGCGTCGAGGTTGGAAAGCGGTTCGTCCAGCAGCAGGATCTTGGGGTTCAGCACCAGCGCGCGTGCCAGCGCCACGCGCTGCTGCTGGCCGCCGGAGAGCTGGCCCGGGTAGCGCTCACCGAGCCCGGCGAGCCGCACCTTGTCAAGCGCGTCCTTGACCCGGTGAGCGATTTCGGCGTGCCCGAGCTTGCGCAGTTTCAGCCCATAGGAGACATTGCCCGCGACCGTCATATGCGGCCACAGCGCATAGTTCTGGAACACCATGCCGATGCCGCGTTCGTGCGGCGGCACGTCGTTGACGACACGGTCGTCGAAACGAACCTCGCCGCCGTCGGGGACGTAGAAGCCGGCGATCAACCGCAGCAGCGTCGTCTTGCCGCACCCCGAAGGGCCGAGGAGGGTGAAGAGCTCGCCCTCCTCGATCGCGAAATCGACGCCGTCGACGACCGCCAGCGGACCGAAGCGTTTTGTGAGTTTTTGTACGGCGATGCGCATGGCGGCGGCCGCTATCCGTCGTGCGCTAGCGCTTGAGCTGGTCCCAGACCGACTCGATTTCCTTGCGGAACTGCTCGTTCACTTTCTCATAGCGCGACTGCGCCTTGTCGTCGTCGTAGATGTTCATCACGTCGAGATCGAAGTACGAGCGCATGCCGCCGGTGAACTCGACCGCCATTTCGGCCCGCGATCCGGGCGCGCCCTGCACGCGGAACTTCGGCGTGATCGGGAATACGCCGCGCTCCATCGCCACGCGTTGGCCGCGCTCGGACAGCAGGTACTCGATGAACGCCAGCGCGGCCTTCGGGTGCTTGCAACCAGCCAGTACCGCGATCGGCTCCGGTGTGATCCAGGCGGTTCGCGGCGCGACGAACTTCAGCTCGAAGCCCGCGAGCCGGTCCTCGAACGCCATGTAGCTCGGCACCGCGAAGCCGGCGGCGAATTCGCCGCGCGCGACCACCGACGGCACGTCCCGGCTGCGCGCGGTGAAGATGCCGGTGTTCGCGGCGAGCCGCTTCAGCCACGCCCACCCCTTCTCGTCGCCGTCGCGCTGCAGGATCACCTCGTACGTGGCATGGCTGCTGCTCGAGCGGGTCGGCGCGCACTGCGCGACGTGTCCCTTGAGTTTCGGATGCAGCAGGTCGTCCCAGTCCTTCGGCTCCGGCACGCCGAGCCGCTGCAGCACCTTCGGGTGATAGACGAGTCCGTACGGCTCCAGCACGGTGCCGGTCCAGAATCCCTTCGGGTCCTTCAGATAGATCGGTTTGGGTTTCCCGATGGTTGCGGGGATCGCATCGAGCACGGCCTTCGGCAGATCGAGCTTCGCGACGAGTTTCTGCTCGGCCAGCTTGTCGAACAGCGCACTTTCGCCGCCCCAGAAGATGTCGGCTTCGGGGCGGCCCTTCCATTCGACAATGCGCCCGTACGCCACCGGCGTGCCCGCGGCCAGCGAACTCGTCTTGAGCGCGACGCCCCACTTCTCCTTCGCGTACGCGGCAAAGTCGGCGAGCGTCGGGTCCGTCAGCGTCTTGGCGACCGGCGTGATCAGCGTGAGTTCGTCCTCGATCGGCGCCTGCGCGAACGCGGGCGCGACCGCGGTGAGGGCGGCGGCGGACGCCGACGCCTGGATCAGTTCCCTGCGGGTGATGGTCATGCTCTCCTCCTCGGAGTGGACTTCATGGATGGACGCCACCGGTCCGGCGCAGCATCGGTACGACCGCCGTCTCGACGCCGACCGGAAGCGACAGCAGCGCGGCGATCATACGGTCGAGATCGGCGCCGTGGTTCAACAACTGATCGATTGCTTGCGTGATGGGCATTTCGACGCCGAGCCGGCATGCGAGCGCGACCACGCCCTCGGCCGAGTGCACGCCTTCCTGCACGGTGATCCGCTCGGCCAGCACGTCGGCGAGCTTGCGGCCCTCGCCGAGCGCGATGCCGAGCGACATGTTGCGCGACTGCGGGCTGTTGCAGGACAGATCGATGTCGCCGATCCCCGACAATCCGAGAAAGGTCTCGATCCGCGCGCCGAGCGCGAGTCCCAGCCGCACCGTCTCCGCCAGCCCGCGCGCGACGAGCGTGGCGCGCGCGTTGTTGCCGAGCTTCCTGCCGGTGGCGATGCCGCACGCGATCGCGAGCACGTTCTTCATCACGCCGCCGACCTGCGCGCCGATGACGTCGTCCGACAGGTAGACGCGGAAGCGCGGGCTGCCGATCGCCGTTTCCAGATGTGCGCCGAGGACCGGGTCGTCGCACGCGAGCGTGACGCCGGTCGGCAGGTCGATCGCGATCTCGGCTGCGAATGACGGGCCCGACAGCACGGCGAGCGGCGAGTCCGGCAGCGTGTCGGCCAGCACCTGCGACATCAGCGCGCTCGTGCCGCGCTCGATGCCTTTCGAGCAGGTGATCACCGGCGTGCCCTTGGCGAGTCCGGCACGCAGCATCTGCGTCACGCTGCGCATGTGCTGCGCCGGCGGCGCCAGCAGAACGAAGTTCGCGTCGCGCGCCGCGCCGCTGATGTCGCCGGTCGCCCAGATGCCCTCCGGCAGCAGCACGTCGCGCAGGAAGAGCGCGTTGCGGCGCTCGCGGTTGATCGAATCGGCGACCTCGGGCTCGCGCGCCCACATCGCGATGTCGTGCCCGCGCCGGCGCAGCACGCACGCCATCGCCGTGCCGAACGCGCCGCCGCCGATCACCCCGACCCGAGCCATGGGCGCATGCTAAGCGCGAAGGATCGCGCAGCCGTTGATGCGGGTCACCCGGAGCGGTTGCGTCGCTGCCCGCTGCGTCATTCCCGCGGAAGCGGGAATCCAGCGTCTGTTTCAGGCGCCGCTGGGTCCCCGCCTTCGCGGGGACGACACTGCCGCCTGAGGTCGCCTCGATGCCAGCAGCAGCCGGGCGAGTTCGGCGAAACCCGCCCCCTCCGCCCCGCGCGTCACGTACGCCGGCTTGTGCTCGATCGAATCGGCGAACTGCGCGATGTTGGCCACCGCGATCGAATTGGGAAAGAACGCGAACATCGGCTCGTCGTTGGGCGAGTCGCCGACGAACGCCACCCGCTCGCGCTCGGCATCGGCGTCGATGCCGAACTCGTCTGCGAGCAGCCGGCGCGCCATCGTCAGCTTGTCGTAGCGGCCGAACCACGCGTTCACGTGGATCGAACTGACCTTCACAGTCAGCCCGTGGCCGTGCAGCAGGTCGACGATGCGCTGCACCTCGTGCGGCGGCAGCGGCGGCACGTCCTCGCACCAGTCGATCGCGAGGTCCGCCTCGCGGTACACCTGGTCGGCGGCGAGCCGCGCGCCGGGTACCGCGCGCAGCACCTCGGCGCCGATCGCGGTCAGCCGTTCGCGATCCTGCGCGCGCTCGGCGTCGCTGCGCACGTAACGCCGCGTCATCCGGCGCGCCGCGTGGTCGTAACGGAAGTAGAACGCGCCGTTCTCGCCGACCACCGCCGCGACCGGCCAGAAACGCGCGATCAGATCGCACCAGCCGGCGGGCCGCCCGGTCACGGGAATGACGAGCAGCCCGGCCTCGTGCAACTGCTCCAGCGCGCGATAGGCGGCCGCGGGCAGGCGCCCGTCGAGCGTGATCGTGCCGTCGATGTCGCACAGCAACGTCCTCACGTGCGCGCGGTTCGCGCGCGGCCAGTGCGATGCGCGCTTCACCGCTTCCGCTCGCAGTAGTCGATCAGCTTGTCGAGCGTGGTGAGCCTGGCGGCGTCGGCGTCAGGGATGTCGACACCGATGCGCGCGTGCAGCGCGACCAGGAAGTTGAGCCAGTCCGCCGAATCGAGGTCCGTCTGGTCGCGCAACGGCTTGTCCGCGGCGAGCCGCTCGGCATCGATCTCGGGCGCGATCGACAGCAGCGTGTCGACGATCGCCTGCTTCAGTTCTTCGCGTTTCACGCGCTTTCCTTCGTCAGATCTTCAGGCGTCTGCAGCAGGTCGCGCACCGCGGCGAGGAACAGCCCGCCGCGGTGGCCGTCGCTCGCGCGGTGGTCGGCCGCCAGGCTCGCGCAGATTACCGGCAGCGCGCGTACCTTGCCGCCGGCGACCCACGGCCGGTCGGTCACGCGGCCGAAGCCGACGATCGCGACCTGCGGCGGATAGATCACGCCGAACACGGCGGCCACACCGCGGTCGCCGAGGCTGGTCACGGTGACCGTCGCGTCGGTCAGCTCCGCCAGTCGCAGCGAGCCGGCGCGCGCGCGCTGCGTCAGGTCGAGCAACTCGCGGTTCACGGTGTCGATGTCCTTGCGATCGACGTCGTGCAGCGCCGGCGTGACCAACCCGCCGGCGCGCAGCGAGATCGCCACGCCGATGTGGATCGCCGCCGACGCCTGGAACGCGCCGTCGCGGAAGTAGCCGTTCAGTTCCGGATACTTGCGCAGCGCGCCGGCCACCGCCTTCAGAAGCAGCGGCGCGAGCAGCAGCCGATTCGTGACCGGCCGTTGTGCGTTTTCCTTCGCCAGCCATGCGGTCGCCTCGGCCAGCGCGATGTCCTCGGCGAGGTAGTAGTGCGGGATCTCGCGCTTGGAACGCGTCATCGCGGCGGCGATCACGCGCCGCATCTCCTCCGCGCGCGTGACCGCGGGCGCGGGCGCCGGTGCGGGCCCGGGCGGCGCGGCGCGCGCGGCCGCCTCGACATCGAGGATCGTGATCGCGCCGTCGGGGCCGCTGCCGGCGACGGAAGCCAGATCGATGTGCAGCTCTTCGGCGCGCCGTTTCGCCGCGGGCGATGCGCGCAGCCGCGCCAACAGCGGCGCGGCCGTGACCGGGTGCGGCGCGGCGGGCACGGGCGCGGGCGGGAGTGTCCTTGGCGCGGCCTCCTTCGCCTTCAGCAAGGCGAGCGCGCGGTCGACCGCTTCCGCGCTCTCGTCCGGCGCGCGCAGCGCTGCCATCAGCGTACCCACCGGAATCTTCGTGCCGGGCTCGATCAGCAGCGCGTGCACGATCCCTTCCTGCCAGCACTCGACGTCGATCGCCGCCTTTGCGGTGTCGACCACGCAGACGATCTGGCCGCGCTTCACCGCGTCGCCGGGCGCCACACGCCATTCGAGCAGCGTGCCCTCGTCCATATCGGCGCCGAGAGACGGCAGGCGGAATTCGATCATCGTGTCCGGGCAGCGATCGAGATATTACGAGCCCGCAGCGGCACGCTGACCGCACAGCCGCCGCGCCGCCGCCACGATCCGCGGCGGCAGCGGCAGCGCGGCGTCTTCGAGATGTTTCGGATACGGGATCGGCACTTCCTCCGTGCACACGCGCGCCAGCGGCGCGTCGAGGTCGTAGAACGCGCGCTCGACCAGACCCGCCATGATCTCGGCGGCGAGGCTGCAGGTCTTCCAGCCTTCGTCGACGACCAGCACGCGGCGCGTCCTGCGCACCGATGCGACCAGCGTGTCCCAGTCGAGCGGGCGCAGCACGCGCAGGTCGATCACTTCGGCATCGATGCCGTCGCGCGCCAGCTCGTCCGCCGCGGCGAGCGCCCGCGGCAGGCTGCCGCCGTAGGTGACGATCGTGAGGTTCGTCCCCGTGCGGCGCACCGCCGCGTGCGCGATGTCGACCTGCGGCGGCGGGTCGGCGAGTTCGCCTTCGAGGTTGTAGAGCTGTGCGTGCTCGAAAATCACCACCGGGTCGGGGTCGGCGAGCGCCGGCGCCAGCATGCCGCGCGCGTCCTCGAGTGTGGCCGGCGCGATCACCTTGATGCCGGGGATGTGCGCGTACCAGACCTCGAGACTGTGCGAATGCTGCGCGGCAAGTTGCCTTCCGGCGCCGGTGGCCATGCGGATCACCAGCGGGATCGAGAACTGTCCGCCCGACATGTGGCGGATCGTCGCTGCGTTGTTGACGATCTGGTCGAGCGCGAGCAGCGAGAAGTTAACCGTCATCACCTCGACGATCGGCCGCATGCCGCCGAGCGCGGCGCCGATGCCGGCGCCGACGAACGCGAGCTCCGACAGCGGCGTGTCGCGGATGCGCTCGGCGCCGAACTCGTCGAGGAACCCCTTGGTCACCGCGTACGAGCCGCCGTAGCGGCCGACATCCTCGCCCATGATGAACACGCGCGGATCGCGGGTCAGCGCCTCGTGGTGCGCGGCGCGCAGCGCTTCGCGGTAGGTGGTGTGCGTCATGCGACCTTGCGCTCTTCGCCGCGCGTGGCGGCCAGGTACTCGTCGACGAAGCGCGCCACGTCGTCCCAGTCGGTGTATTCGGTGTCGCGCGACGTGTCGGTGCTGCCGCCGGCCTTCTGCGCGATCGATTTCATGATCCAGCGCTTCAGGAAGTCGTACTCGGTGTACTTCAGCGCGCCGGCGACGAGCCGCACCATACCGGCGTTCAGCCCCGCGTCGGCGAGGAACTCGTCGGCGAGCCGCTTCGCTTCCGCGCGCCACTCCTCGTCCTTTCCCGCCATCGACAGGCTGACGGAGAAGAACGCGGTCGGGATCGCGTTCAGCCAAGCGGCATTGGCCTTGACGAAGTGCGCGAGCGCCGACTGGTGCTTGCCCTGGTGCAGCGAGCCGCCGATGAACGCGCCGGCGTAGATCGGCACGATCTGCTCCGCCGCCGGCGTGGCGCTGTCGACCAGGTCAACCGTCTTGCCGGCCTTGCGCAGCCGCTCGGCGATGAACTCGGCGATCTTGCGCGTGTGGCCTTCGGTGGTGCCGTAGATGACGAGGATCGGTTTCATGGAATCACTCCTTGCTCAGCGGACGGTCGCGTCCACCTGCAGTCGGCAGTACGCGTTGCCGTCGGTATCGCCGATTGCCGCTGTTTCCCGGCGGCGCTGCATCGCCGGCCATCATCAGCCAGCACTCGGACGGCCCGGCCTGGCGCCCGATGTTCCGGCCGAAGACCTTGCGACGGAACTCGGCCGTGCGCAGCGAATCCCGGGCGCTCCGATCGAATTGCACGACGCATGACATGGCGATCCCTTCATGCCGCGGGCGTGGTCACGTCGCGCTTCAATTGCTCGACCGGCTCCCAGGTGCCCGCCTCGGCGAACGCGACGGCCGCATCCACTTCCGCGATCGCGTCGCGGTCGATCGCGGCGAAATCGTCCTCGGTCATCATGCCGGCCGCCTTCAGCCGATCGGTGAACGTGTGGATCGGACCGTGCTGCTTCCAGCGCTCGACCTCCGCCTTGTCGCGGTACAGCTCCGCGTCGAACATCGAGTGTGCGCGGAAGCGATAGGTGTGGAACTCGATAAAGTGCGGCAGCCCGTCGGCGCGCACTGCGTCTACGGCCGCCTTGGCCGCCTCGTGCACCGCCAGCACGTTCATGCCGTTTATGTGGCGAGTCGCGATGCCGTAGCTCGCCGCCTTCCGCGTCAGATCGATCTGAGATTCGGAGCGAGCCAGCGCCGTGCCCATCGCGTACAGGTTGTTCTCGCACAGGAACAGCACCGGCAGGCGCCACAGCGCCGCGAGGTTCAGCGACTCGTGGAACACGCCCTCGGCCACCGCGCCCTCGCCGAAGAAACACGCCGTCACGCGGCCCTTGCGCCCAGACATCTTGTCGGCGAGCGCCAACCCGACCGCGAGCGGCAGTCCGCCGCCGACGATCGCGTTGCCGCCGAAAAAGCGCGTCGCGACGTCGAAGAGGTGCATCGAGCCGCCGCGCCCGCGCGAGCAACCCTCCTGCTTGCCGTACATCTCCGCCATGATCACGTTCATCGACACGCCGCGCAGCAGCGCGTGGCCGTGCTCGCGATAGGTCGCGACCACCGCGTCGTCGCGCGCGAGGTTCGGCATGACGCCTGCCGCCACCGCTTCCTCGCCGATGTACAGGTGCAGGAAGCCGCGGATCTTGCCCGCGCCGTACAGCTCCGCGCAGCGCTCCTCCAGCCGGCGGATTCGCACCATGTCGCGCACGCGCGCCAGGCAGAACGCGCGCGGATATTTCGTCACGTCGGTGGTGAAGCGCGACGGTTCCTCGGGCTTCATGGCCGCATCCTCAGCGTTTCTGATAACCCGCCGACTGCGCGAGCGTGGTCTTCGGCTCGGGCTTCAGGGCAGCCGCCGGCGGCACGATCTCCCGGCCGGCCACCGTCGCGACCGCGAGCAGGGCGGCGAGCAGCGCGATCCTGGCCGCAATGCGGCGCGCGCGGGCGATGCGTGCCTTCAGCGTCTTCGTCATTGCCGCCTCCATGCGATCAGCCCGTTGCGTGCGCCGGGCGCGCATTCAGTGCACGGCCCGGCCGGCGCGGCAAACGGCGCTGCAACCGGTGCGCGAACGCGTCGAGCTTGCCGTGCCCCGCGTCGATCTCGCGGTCGGTCAGCGCGAGCGCGGCCTGGGGGTCGCGGCCGAACAGTGCGCGCATCGCCGCCAACACGCGCGGCGCGCCCGAGCCGCCCATGGTGCAGAAGAACGCTACGCTGTGTCTGAGCGGATGCCGCTCGAGCCGGCTGCGCACCGGGCTCGACAGGCTCCAGAACGACGCCGGTGTGACGATCACGACGAGGTCGTACGCGGCCGGATTCTTCTTCAACGGCCGCAGCGCCGGTGCGAGCTGCTGCGCCATGCGCCGCGTGTTGCCGCTGCGCGAGTGAGGGGCGATCAGTGTCTTGCGCATGAAGTCCTCCACGCTTCAGCTCCACGACGCTCCCGTTTCCAGCGTCGACGTGTCGCCCTCGGGCAACCCCAGCTCGCGGGCTTTCAGCAGCCGCCGCATGATCTTGCCGCTGCGCGTGCGCGGCAGCGTGGCGATGAAATCGATTTCCTTCGGCGCCACCGCTGGCCCGAGGCGCTTTCTCGCGTGGCCGAGCAGTTCGCGCCGCAGCGCCTCGCTCGCTTCGAAGCCGGGCTTCAGCGACACGAACGCCTTCACCGCTTCGCCCACCACCGGGTCGGGCTTGCCGATCACGCCGGCCTCTGCGACTGCGGGGTGCTCCATCAGCGCGCTTTCGACCTCGAACGGACCGATCAGGTGGCCCGCGCTCTTGATCACGTCATCGGCGCGGCCGACGAACCAGAAGTAGCCGTCGGCGTCGCGCGTGACCATGTCCTCGGTCAGATACAGCCGACCTTGGACCGACTCGACGAAGCATTTGCGATAGCGTTCCTCGTTGTTCAGGTAGCCGCGGAACATCGACGGCCAGCCGGCGCGCAGCGCCAGTTCGCCTTCGGTGTCGGGCGATTCGATGAGGTCGACGCCGACAGTGACCTCGCCTTCGCGCCGCCGCCGCACGACGAACGCATCCACGCCCGGCAGCGGCCGTCCCATCGAGCCCGGCTTGATGTCGAACGCCGGCGTGTTGGCGATCATGATGCCGCCGGTTTCGGTCTGCCACCAGTTGTCGTGGATCGGCAGCCCCAGCGCATCGAGTCCCCACCACACCGCTTCCGGGTTCAGCGGCTCGCCGACGCTGGCGACGAAGCGCAGCGCGTCGAGCCTGAAGTTGCACGCGAGTTCGGCGCCCGCCTTCATCAGCATGCGGATCGCGGTCGGCGCGGTGTACCAGACGCTCACGCGCTGATCCTGCAGGATGCGGTACCAGCGCTCCGGATCGAACTCGGCCTCGTCGACGATCATCGTCACGCCGTGCACCAGCGGCGCGATCACGCCGTAGCTCATGCCGGTGACCCAGCCGGGATCGGCCGTGCACCAGAACACGTCGCCGTCGTGCAGGTCGAGCGCGTACTTGCCGGTCGCGTAGTGAGTGACGACCGCCTCGTGCACGTGGATCGCGCCCTTCGGCTTGCCGGTCGTGCCGCTGGTGAAGTGCAGCAGCGCCATTTCGTCCGGGCGCGTGGCGACGGTGTCGAACGATTCGCTCGCGGCATCGAGCAGCGGATCGAGCGCGAGCGTGTTCGCCGGTGCGCCGGTCTGCGCGTGATCGCCGGCCAGCAGCACGTGCGCCAGCGTCGGCATCTGCGCGCGGACTTGCGCGACCTTGCGTTCGTACAGCAGCCGCGTGGTCAGCAGCGCGCGGCCGCCGCCGAGATTGACGCGCGTGGCGATCGGCTCCGGCCCGAACGCGGAGAACAGCGGCGACACCACGAGACCCGCCTTCAGCGCGCCGAGCACCGCGATGTAAAGCTCCGGAATGCGCGGCAGCAGCAGGAACAGTCGATCGCCGCGTACCAGTCCGAGCCCGCGCACGGCGTTGGCGAAGCGGTTGGACAGCGCCGACAGGTCGGCGTACGTGAACTGGATCGCGTCGCCGTCGGTTCCCAACCAGCGCAGCGCCACCTGCCCGGCGCGCGCGCCGAGCGCGTGCACTGCGACCGCCTCGTGCGCGATGTTCAGCGCGCCGCCGGGCAGACCGGCCAGCGCCGCGCGCGCGTCGTTCCAGGAGAAGGATGCGCGCGTCGCCGACCAGTCCGCCAGGTGCGGCGGTACGCGCAGCAATGCGGGGTCTTTGCGGATGACGGTCGGACGCATGCGGCGCGCAGCGACAGGATGGCGCCACGCTCAAGCACACGTTAGGAGCCCACCCCCGCCCTTG
Organism: Pseudomonadota bacterium; assembly: GCA_029778535.1. Lineage (GTDB taxonomy): Bacteria > Pseudomonadota > Gammaproteobacteria > Burkholderiales > Burkholderiaceae_F > JAKOQB01. Next base: position 79,157 of record JAKOQB010000029.1, read on the forward strand.
ATTGACCGCCATCAACTGCGCGTCGTCGATCGCGCGGACGCGGCGCTCGAGATTGTTCGGCGTCAGGCGCTATCCGTATCCCGCCTCGCGCTGACGTCGCAGCGCCAGGATCTCGACCCGCGATCGGGCCGCGTTGAATCGATACAACGCCACGTAGCCGCTGCGGCCGTGCGAGATCAGCAGTTCACGCAGTTCTGCGTGGACGGGGCGGCCGATCAGCGGGTGTCGTTCGAGCACGCGCGCCGCGTCGATGATCAGTTCGGCCGCCCGGCCGGCCGCCGCCGGATCGTTGCGCGCGATGAAATCGAACAGCCGGTCGAGGTCGTCGAGCGCGCGATCGCTGTAGAAGATCGCCGGCATCGGCGCTCAACGCCCGCCGGCACCCTTCTTCGCCGGGCGCTTGACCGGCTTCGGCCGCCGCATGGCTCGCCCCGCGGCGCGCGCGACGATGTACGCGTGCACATCCTCGGCCGCGTAAAGCGGCGCACCGTGATCGACCTCGGCCGCCGATCGGCGCGCGTCATCGATGAACTGCGACCTCAGTTCCGCGAGAGTGGCCTGCGCCTCCAGCGCCTCGACCATCCACGCGTGCGCCGACTTTCCCGCCGCGCGCGCCAGCGGATCGATGCGCTGCTTCAGCGCGTCGGGAAGCTTCAGCGTGGTTGGCGTGGTCATCGCGCTGTCCTCGTTCGGGTATGACCAAGGTACTACCGGCGAACGGTTCTGTCAAAGCGAAGCCGGAACAAGCGGAGGCGGAACGCCGCGCGCGCCTATTGACTCAGCGCGCCAGGAACTTCTCCTCCAGCCTGACCCAGTACGTCGCCCCGATCGGGATTAGCTGTAAGCGTCCGGCCGCGGCGTCTTGACGTCGACGACGAAACTCAGGCGGCGAGCCGATCGTCGCGCGCCAGTTCCCGCGCGTAGTTCCACGGCAGCAGTTCGTCGAGGCGGTTGCTCGGCTGTTCAGCGATGCGTTCCAGCACGAAGCGCAGGTACGCCTCCGGATTCAGCGTGTTGAGCTTGGCCGTTTCCAGCAGCGTGTACGGCACGGCGGCGCGCTCGCCGCCGGAGTCTGCACCGGCGAACAGGAAGTTCTTGCGCGACAGTACCGGGCCGCGCAAAGCCCGTTCCGCGGCGTTGTTGTCGATCTCGATGGCGCCGTCGTCGCGATAGCGCGTCAGCGCCGTCCACCGTTTCAGCGCATAGCCGATCGCAGCCGCCAGATCCGACTTGGCCGACACCGTGGTCAGTGTGGCTTGCAGCCACTGCTTCAGTTGTTCGAGCACGGGACCGGCGCGTGCCTGGCGCACCGCGCGTCGCGCATCGGGCGGCTTGCCGCGGATCTCGGCTTCGATCTCGTAGAGCTTGCCGATCCGCCGGAGCGCTGCCTCGGCGAGCGCAGACGTGGTCGCGGCATACAGGTCATAGAACTTGCGGCGAACATGCGCCCAACACGCGGCCTCAACCACGCGCCCGTCCTCGTACAGCCCGTCGAACCCGCTGAAGCCGTCGGCCTGCAGCGTGCCTGCGAAGCGCTTCAGGTGCTCGCACGGATGCCTGCCTTCGCGCGTAGGGGTGTAGCGGTAGTACGCCGCCGGCGCATCTTTGCTTCCCGCCGGCCGATCGTCGCGCACGTACACCCACAACCGCCCGGTCTTGGTCTTGCCGCGTCCCGGATCGAGCACCGGCACCGTCGTGTCGTCGGCGTGGACCTTGTTGGCTGTGGTGACGTAGCGGCCGATCAACTCCGCGAGCGGAGCTACGAGCCGGCTGATGCCGCCGATCCAGTCGGCCAGCGTGGAGCGGTCCAGATCCACACCTTGCCGCGCGTAGATCTCGCTTTGCCGGTACAGCGGCAAATGGTCGAGGTACTTGGACACCGCCACGTGCGCGAGCAGCCCGGGACCGGCCAGCCCCTTGTCGATCGGGCGGCTCGGTGCGGGCGCCTGCACGAGGATGGAACACTTGGCGCAGGCGAACTTGGGCCGCACGTGACGGATCACCTTGAAGTGCTCGGGGATGAACTCGAGCTGCTCGGCGACGTCTTCGCCGATCTTCTTCAGTTCGCCGCCGCAGTCCGGACAGGTGCAGGCGGCGGCGTGCACAACGTTCTCGCGCGGCAGATGCGCCGGGGGCGGATGCCGCACCGGCGGCATGCGCGGGGATGCCTTTGCTGTATCGACGACCGACGACTCCGCCGCCGGCGCGCTCGCCGCCAGGCTGGTCTCGAGTTCCTCGACGATCAGCTCGAGTTGCGCCACGTGCGCGTCGTGCCGCTCGGACTTGCGGCCGAATTGAATCCGGCGCAGCCGCGCGATCTGCAGCTTCAGTTTCTCGATCATCAGCCGCGCCTCGATCACCTCGCTGCGCTTGGCTTCGACCTGTGCGCGCCACTGCGCGACTTCGGCATCGAGCGCTGCACTGCGCGCCGCCTGCTCGATGACCCAACGCTTCAGCGTTTCGATGTCATCGGGCAGTTGATCGAGCGCGCACGGCATGGGGCGCGACTTTACCGATGGCGCGCGCGCAATGCACGCATTGCGCGCGCAAACTCGCAGCGCTGTTGTTATGCCGCCATCGTCGGCTGCCACGTGCGCGCGGGCCGCCGCCAGTCGATGCCTTCGAGCAGCATCGACAGTTGCGCGCCGCTGAGCAACACGGTGCCGCCGGCGGCCTGCGGCCAGACGAAGCGGCCACGCTCCAGCCGCTTGGCGAACAGACACACGCCGTCGCCGCTCCACCACAAGAGCTTGACCCGATCGCCGCGGCGGCCACGGAAGACGAACACGTGTCCCGAGAACGGATCTTCCGCGAGCTGCGTCTGCACCAGTGCGGCCAGGCCGTCGAAGCCCTTGCGCATGTCAGTGACGCCGGCCGCCAGCCAGATGCGCGTGCCGGTGGGCCATCCGATCATGCGGGCGGCGCCAGCATCTGCAGCACGACGCGCAGCGCCGGCACGTCGACTGCGCCTTTGATGCGGATGCGACCGGCGGGCAGCTCCACTTCGATGATGCCGCTGGGGGTGGCCATACGCGGTGTCGGTGCCGACAGGGCGACTTCGGCCCCGGACTTCGACTCGCTCAGCAGCACCGGCAGCAGGGACGACGGCGCCGACCGGGTGGCGCGCACGTGCTGCCGGCGCCACTTGAATAGAAGATTGGCATTGACGCCGTGGTCCAGCGCGATGCGCGCGACCGACGCATCCGGGACCAGCGACTGCTCGATCAGGCGCCGCTTGAAGGCCGGCTGTGCCTGGGCGCACGACCGGCGCCTCGCGCTGGGCTGGCTGACCTGGCTTGTGCTTGGTGTCCACCATCGCCCCTTGGTGGACACCTGCGCGCGTCCACCGGCAGGCGATCGTGCCCCGGCGCCGACTCAAATCACAGATGCCGCGGCCGGACGCTTACGATCAGCTCGTCGTTGAAGTCGAAGCTCGCCGTCCCTACCTCTTCGCCGCACAGACATCGCAGTTGCACCGTTTCACCGTGCTCAGATCGACCGACGTCGATGCACTGATTCACTTCTGCTTTGCTTGGTGCGCGCGCTTCGGCGGGTGCTGACTACTTCGTCGCCGAATGGCGACGCCCGCGGAGTTCGGGGCGCCGTCGTGTCCGTTTCCCATCGGAAGGAGCGAATCCACTTATGAGAGGTACGCGAAGACGTCCTGCAATGCCACCCGGAGCTCGTTCGGCCTCATGTGAAGCGCAAGTTCGGTCACCCGGGATTGATGCCTCTCTTGAATTTCGAGTGGGTAAGCTCGGCGGCCGAACGTGTCAAGGGCGGCCGCAGGCCGGGCGCAGCCGGACCCTTGACGCGGCACGGACAGAAGCACGCTGGACCAAGGCCGAGTCCGGCGCTGTGATGGACTCGGCCTTGGAGGCAAGCGATGGTTGGCACTGAACGGCTGTTCGAGCAAGCGCTGGGGATCGTGGCCCCGTGGTTGGTGAAGGAGGTGCGCTTCGACGCGGCCGCCCGCCAGCTGACCATCGCGGTGGACTTCGCCGCCGGCAGCCGCTTTGCGCATCCGGCGCACCCCGGGCAGCACCCGGTGCACGACACGCAACTGAAGCGGCTGCGGCACCTGAACTTCTTCCAGCACGACTGTCACCTGGAGGTGCGCGTGCCGCGCGTGCGGCTGCCCGACGGCAAGGTCGCCTTGGTGGAGCCGGGGTGGTTCGGCCGCTTGGCCGGCTTCACGCTGCTGTTCGAGGCGCTGGTGCTGGCGCTGGCCCGCGAGATGCCGTTTGCCGCGGTCGCCCGCCTGGTGGGCGAATCCTGGACCGGGTGCACGCGATCTGCGAGCGCTACGTCGAGCTGGCAGCCGCTGCACTCGACCTGTCCGAGGTCAAGGCACTGGCGATCGACGAGACCTCGTACCGGCGCGGCCACAACTACCTGACGGCGGTGGCCGACGCGGTCAAGCGCCGGGTGGTGTTCGTTGCCGAAGGCCGCGACGCGCCGACCATCGGCGAGCTGGCCGCGCATCTGCGCGCGCACCAGGCCGCGCCGGAGCAGATCACCTCGGTCAGCATCGACATGTCGCCGGCGTACATCTTGGACGTGACCGAGTCCTTGCCCCGCGCCCGCATCACCTTCGACAAGTTCCATGTCGTGGCCCATGCCTCGACGGCGGTCGATCAGACGCGGCGGCTGGAGCACAGAACCGACCCGAGCCTGAAGGGTTTGCGCTGGACGCTGCTGAAGGACCGCCAGAAGCTGTCGGCCGACAGCCGCGCCGAGCTGGACGCGCTCATCGCCCAGGTGGCCAGCAAACGCACGGCGCGCGCCTGGGTCTACCGCGAGCAGCTGCGCGAGGTGCTCGACTGCAAACAGATCAACGTCGTCTCGGCAATGCTGGCGCAGTGGTGCACGAACGTGATGCGCTCGAAGGTCGAGCCGATGAAGGAGGTGGCCAAAATGATCCGCCGCCACTTCGACGGCATCGTCGCCTGGACGCAGACCCGGCAGACCAACGGCTTCCTCGAAGCCCTCAATGGGCTGTTCCAGGCGGCCAAGCGCAAGGCACGCGGCTATCGCCGCTTCCGCACCATGCGCACCGTGATCTTCCTGATCGCCGGCAAGCTCGACTTCGCCAGCTTCAACCCGCATGCCCGCTAACCCACTCGAAATTCAAAAGAGCCGGATTGATCGTCTCGGAAAACCCGAGTCGGTGATCGACCAGGAGCGGGTCGGTGTACGGATTGGAGCCTGCGCCCTAGACACAACTAGGCTTCCTTCGACCAGTTGCACCCGGTGGCACATCAAATTCCATCTCCTCTACGCCGCTCGTTAAGGAGCAAGCGCCCGCTGTCGCCGTTGCAGGGAATTGCGAGACTGGGATGAGGCGGGGACCATTCGCCACAAATTGGCCCGAGACGCGATAGGGCTGTTGCACAGTAGAAACGGGTGTCGTTCTCACGTGCTACTGGGGAGGCAAGATGCGAAAGCTCTTGGCGGCGATATCCGCGTTTGTTGCGACGATTGTCCTTGCAGCGACCTACGGACCGTTCCCCATCTCTTCATTCGCGCTGCGTCAGCAGGTGTCGGGCAATTACGCAGCGGACGAAGGCGCAAATTTTGGGCTCGCGTCGGCATACTTCACGTCTGTGTTGCAGACTATGCCAAACAGATATAAGCCGAGCGACCGCATTCGCATCCTTTACAACGACGGCGTCGTTGCCGAGTTCTCGCTGAAAGCGGCCGGCGCAATCTACGACCCATTTAGAAGAGTTTGGATGTGGTCCCCCACCCCGCCACTCGAGTTCAAGAAGGTTGTCAAGACGGCGCAAGAGCAGGCCAGTTACGATCTTGACCCGGCCTGGTACTGCGGCACCACTTCCAGTTCGATGACGGTTTGGACTGGATACTGGGGACAAGACACCGTCTTCGGCAGCGGCGGGGCGGTGACAATCACGGCGATGTGGATTTCTACGGGCCCAGTAACGGTCTATACGAAGGTTCAATGCGTTTAGGTAGCGCCGTCCGGTTCCGCACGCTTCTTGCCGCTGTTGTCGTGCTGGCAGCCGCCTTTGCAGGTTGGCACTTCTTGCTGGCTGCGCCAGGTCAGATCAGGGCGTCGACTCACATTGAAGCGCCGGAGGCCGGGGGCGGGCCAGGGCCAGAAAGGCGGGCCGAATCGGTTGCTGCGGCGGAAGGCATCCCGACCGATGCACGCAAACTACTCGACGAACAGAACCTGTTCGCGGCATTCGGTCGCGCTCGCGACTCGCAGCGACCGGACGCCTGGGTGATCGCGTGCCAGATCGCGGATGTTTGCGGCGGAGTTACCAACGACAGCTTGTACCGGAATGAAATCGACCGACGTATAGGAGAACTGAACTCGACGAATGCGATGGCGCCAGAGAGGGAGGAGGAGCTGCGACACCTATCGAAACGGAAAGCGGCGCTTGCGGAACTCGAGCGCAGGTGTGCTGGGTTTCGGGGACTTGGCCGCCCCTGGACGCTGAATGCGATTCGCGAACTGGAGACGCGTACAAAGCAAAGCGAAGGCGATATCGGCCGAGTGCTGCAAACGACCGAGCTTGTCGAGAATGGACGGGGTGACTACGGGCAGTGGGTACGGGCCCTGTCGGCGGCCATCGGATCGCGCAATACGGTGGCTGGAGAAGCGGCGATCATGGCGATGGCGGCGTCACTATTCGACCAGCGGCTTCCCCCGGGCGAACGCACTCGAGTCTCGGCACTTGGGGCGCTGACGGAAGCGTGGTGGCAGGTGACAGGGCAATCAGGACAGGATCTGCCAGCTCTTGAACGGCTGTCCCTCTGCGTGGTCGGCGGCTCCTGCATCGACAAGGACGGTGTCACTTACGGCTCAAGCGTAGGCAGGACTGATCTCGCGAACGACGAACGCGAGTACGAGGACCTTGTGGCCCAATACGCTGAAGGTCTGCGCCGCAACGACCCCGAGTCCATTTTCAAGGTCCAGCCAAGGCGCCGAATAGATTCCAAGAAATAACGCTTCAGCGCGCCAGGAACTTCTCCACCAGCCTGACCCAGTACGTCGCCCCGATCGGGATCAGCTCGTCGTTGAAGTCGAAGCTCGAGTTGTGCAGCATGCACGGCCCCAGCCCGTGGCCGGCGGCGCGGTGCGAGCCGTCGCCGTTGCCGATGAAGACGTAGCAGCCCGGCCGCGCGCGCAGCATGAAGGAGAAATCCTCCGAGCCCAGCGTCGGCTCGATGCCGCGCATCACGTTCGCGGGGCCGACGATGTCGTCCATCACGCTCGCCGCGAACTCGGTCTCGCGCGCGTGGTTCACCGTCGGCGGATAGGTGCGTTCGAACTTCACGCCGGCAGATGCGCCGTGCGCCTCGGCGGTGAGCTGCGCGATGCGGCGCATGCGCTCCTCGATCAGGTCGGTCACCCGGTCGTCGAACGTGCGCACGGTGCCGGCGATCACGGCGAAATCGGGAACGACGTTGGTCGCGTCGCCCGCCTTGATGATCGTCACCGACAGCACCGCGGCGTCGATCGGCTTCTTGGCGCGCGTGATGATGCCCTGCAGGCCCTGCACGACCTGCACCGCGACGAACACCGGGTCGGTACCGAGGTGCGGCATCGCCGCGTGCGAACCCTTGCCGGTCACCGTGATCTCGAACTGATTGCCCGACGCCATCATGGGCCCCGCGGTCAGCCCGAACTGCCCGACGTTCAGGCTCGGCCAGTTGTGCATGCCGAACACCGCGTCGCACGGGAAGCGGTCGAACAGTCCGTCGTCGATCATCTTCTGCGCGCCGGCGCCGCCCTCCTCGGCCGGCTGGAAGATCAGGTGCACGGTGCCGTCGAACGGCTTCGTCTGCGCCAGGTACTTCGCCGCCGCGAGCAGCATCGCGACGTGGCCGTCGTGGCCGCACGCGTGCATCTTGTGGTCGTGCCGCGAGCGGTGCGCGAACTCGTTGGTCTCCTGCATCGGCAGCGCATCCATGTCGGCGCGCAGGCCGATCGACTTCTTCGACTTGCCGTGGCGGATCGTGCCGACCACGCCGGTGCCGCCGAGGCCGCGGTGCACGTCGATGCCCCATTCGGCGAGCTTGCCCGCGACCAAATCGCCGGTGCGATGCTCTTCGTAGCGCAGCTCGGGATGCGCGTGGATGTCGCGCCGGATCGCCTGGATCTCGGCGCGGAACTGCACGATCCGATCGATCACGTTCATCGCATCTGCCCTGCTCGTGGCACAGCCGCGATGCTAAGTCAGGCGCGGCGCCGGCCACGGGCAAGGCCATGCACGGCACGGGGCTGCAGGGGCGCGCTATGGCAATCCGTGCGCGCCTTAATCCTTTCGGTCGATAACCTGTTGAACCGATGCGCTGCGCCGCTGCCTTCGATCGAGTGCTATGTTGCCCGCCGCGGCAAAGGAGTCCGCGCGCGCTGCGGCCGCACGACTCCGCCGTCCATTCAGGAGATCGTCATGGACATGGGAGACAAGGCGGCGAGCGCCGGCGTGCCACTGTCAATGGTGCTCGCACCGACTGAATCGGGAGTCGCTGAGCTGTCTCATCCTGCAGCGGGGCTGAGCCTGTCGCAGCGCAAGCTTCTGTCCAAGATCGATGGCCGCCGTCCTCTGGCGAGCTTCGTCGGCACGGACACCGGACTGACCGGCGAGCGCCTGGCGCGCGACGGGCTGCGCCTGCTGGCGTTGGGTCTGGCGCAGACCGACGAGCCTTTCGCTGCGCCGGCGACGATCATGCGTCCGTTCGTTGCGACCGGATCGACCCTGTCGCCCACGACCACAGGAGCGCCGCCACCGGCAGCAACCCTGCAGCGGCAGCCCGCGCGCCGGACGACGGCGCGTGCATCGAAGCGCCGCATACCGATCGGGCTTTTGGCCGGCGGCGCAGCGGTGGTCATTGCGGTCATCGCGGTCGGCGTGCTGATGCTGCGTTCGCCCTCCGCGCCGGTGCAGGCCGGCAACTCGGTGCCGTACGCCGCGCCGCAGCCTGCTTCGGCTCCGGTCGCGGCGATACCCGCTCCGGTCGCAGCGGCGCCGGCGCGGGCCGCGAATCCCCCACCCGCCACCGTCGCGCCGCCGCCGGCGCCCGCCGCCGCGGTCGAGCCGCGCACGGTCGCCGAGTCGGCGCCGGCACCGCGCACGCCGGAGCCGCGTGCGGCCGCCGCGCCTCAGAAGCCCGCGGTCACGGTCGAGAGGGCACCGGCGCCGACGCCCGAGCGCGAACTGCGCAGCAACGTTGCGCCGACCGAGCGCGAATCGCGCAGCATCGTTGCGCCGACCGAGCGGACCAAACCCCAGACGCCCGCCGTCACGTTGGCCGCGCCGCCGCCACGCGCCGAACCCGAACGGCCGGCCGCAAGCCCGCAGCCCGCGCCTGAGCGCAGCGCGCCGATTGAAGCCGCTCAGCCCGCACCGGTGGCGCCGATCGCCGCCGCGCCGAGCACGACCGCGCGCCCGGCACCTTCGCCCGCACCGTCCGGCCCGCGCGCGCTGCTGCCGCAGGAGCGCGAATTCGGCGCCGTGCTCGGGGATTCCGATCTGGTCGCGCGCCAGGCCGCCGGCCTCGCGCCTCTGCAACGCACGCCGCCGATTTACCCGCGCGCGGCGATCAAGGAGGGCATCACCGAAGGCGCGGTGCGCGTGCGTCTGACGATCGCCGCGGACGGCAGCGTCGAGAAGGTGGACACCAGCGTGTCCGACCCGCGCTATCGCGTGTTCGAGTCCGCCGCGCGCGCAGCGGCGATGACGTGGACCTTCGTGCCCGGCGCCGGCGGACGGACGCACGAGTCGGTGGTGCAGTTCCGCGCGCCGTAGGTCACGTCGGGTACGTTCCCGGCAGCAGGATCGAGCGATCGACGTCCCTGATGCGCGTGCGGCCGCAGAACGCCATCGACAGGTCGAGCTCCTTGTAGAGGAGCTCCAGGCACTTGGTGACGCCCGCTTCGCCGAGCGCACCTAGGCCGTAGAGAAACGCGCGGCCGATCAAAACGCCGCGCGCACCGAGCGCGATCGCCTTGAGCACGTCCTGCCCGCTGCGGATGCCGCTGTCGAGCCAGACCTCGATCTTGTCGCCGACCGCGTCGGCGATCGCCGGCAGCGCACGGATCGACGACGGCGCGCCGTCGAGCTGGCGGCCGCCGTGGTTGCTGACCACGATCGCCTGCGCGCCGCTCTTTGCGGCGAGTTGCGCGTCCTCGACTTCCATGATGCCCTTCAGGATCAGCGGACCGTCCCACAGCCGGCGCACCCATGCAACGTCGTCCCAGTCGAGCGTCGGGTCGAACTGCTTGGTGGTCCAGTCCGACAGCGAGCTCATGTCGTCCACACCGGTCACGTGGCCGACGATGTTGCCGAACTGCCGGCGCCGCGTTCCCAACATGCCGAGGCACCAGCGCGGCTTGGTCATCATGTTGGCGATGTTGCGCAGCGTGAGCCTGGGCGGCGCCGACAGGCCGTTCTTGATGTCCTTGTGGCGCTGGCCCAGCACCTGCAGGTCGAGCGTCAGCACCAGCGCCGAGCACTTGACCGCCCTGGCGCGCTCGATCAGCCGCTGCATGAACGCGCGGTCGCGCAGCATGTACGGTTGGAACCAGAAAGGCTTGCCGGTGTGCGCGGCGACGTCCTCGAGCGAGCAGATGCTCATCATCGACAACGTGAACGGCACGCCGAATCTTTCCGCCGCGCGCGCGGCCAGGATCTCGCCGTCGGCGTGCTGCATGCCGGTGAGCCCCGTGGGCGCGAGCGCCACCGGCATCGCAACCTCCTGTCCGGCCAGCGTCGCGCGCAGGCTGCGGCCCTCCATGTTGACCGCCACGCGCTGGCGGAGCTTGATCGGCTGGAAATCGGTCTCGTTGGCGCGGTACGTCGTTTCCGTCCACGAGCCGCTGTCGGCGTAGTCGTAGAACATCCGCGGCACGCGCTTCTTCGCGAGCACGCGCAGGTCCTCGATGCAGGTGATCACGGACATGATGGTCTCCCTCCGCGGCGCGATGGTAATCGCAGGCCAGGCTCTGCCTACAATCGCGCCACACGGGTCAACGCGAGGTCGCCATGTCCGCCGTTCCGCAATCCGCCGCCGCCGAGCCTTCGCGCGCCGCGTTGGAAATGATCGACCGGCTGATCGGTTTTCCGACCGTCAGCCGCGACAGCAACCTGGGGCTGATCGAATACGCGCGCGACTACCTGGCCAAGCTCGGCGTCAAGCCGCATCTCGTCTTCGACGCGCGCGAGAAAAAGGCCAATCTCTTCTGCACGCTGGCCGACGATCCGGCGCGGGTGGCGGCCGCGGGTATCGTGCTGTCGGGCCACACCGACACCGTGCCGGTCGACGGGCAGGACTGGAAGAGCGACCCCTTCAAGGCGACTCACCGCGATGGCCGCATCCACGGCCGCGGCACCGCCGACATGAAAGGCTTCATCGCGATCGCGCTCGCGTGGGCGCCGCGCTTCCTCGCCGCGCAGCAGACGATGCCGATCCACCTGTCGATGACGTACGACGAGGAGACCACGTTCTTCGGCGTGCGCGGGCTGGTCAGGGACCTCGATGAGCGCGGCGTGAAGCCGGCCGGCTGCATCATCGGCGAGCCGACCGACATGCAGGCAATCGTCGCGCACAAGGGCAAGCGCGACTACTGCTGCCGCGTGCGCGGGCGCGAGGCGCACTCCGCGCTGGCACCGACCGCGGTCAACGCGATCGAGTACGCGGCGCAGATCATCGCGTTCATCCGCGCACTCGCCGACCGCAACGCGCGCGAGGAGCCGAAGGATCACCGCTTCGAGGTGCCGTATTCGACGCTGCAGACCGGCGTCATCAAGGGCGGCATCGCCACCAACGTCGTGCCGCGCGACTGCGAATTCCTGTTCGAGATGCGCAACATCCCGGCCACACCGCACGACGCGATGAGCGCGCCGATCGTGGCCTACGCGCGCGACGAGCTGCTGCCGCAGATGAAGCGCGTCGCGCCCGAGGCCGGCATCGAGTTCGACCTGGGGCTCGACCTGCCCGCGTTCGGCATCGCGCCCGACGCGCCGATCGTCAAATGGGCTATGGAGCTGGCGCGCACCGCGCACCGGGGCACCGGCGCGGTGAGCTTCGCCACCGAGGCGAGCCTGTTCGCCAACTTCGGCATCCCGACCGTCGTGCTCGGCCCGGGCTCGATCGCGCAGGCGCACAAGCCCGACGAGTACATCACCTACGAGCAGGTCGCGGCGTGCGAGCAGTTCTTCGCGCGCATCATCGAATCGCAGCCGCCCGGCCGATGAGCTCAACCGAGTCCGGCGCGGTGACGCTCACGCGCGCCGCCTGCCCGCACGACTGCCCCGACACCTGCGCGATGCTCGTGACGGTGAAGCGGGAGGGCGGCAGGCGCGTCGCGATCAAGGTGGCCGGCGATCCCGACCATCCGACCACGCTTGGTGCGCTGTGCACCAAGGTCAGCCGGTATCTCGAGCGCACGTATCACCCCGAGCGCGTGCTGCATCCGTTGAAGCGGATCGGCAGAAAGGGCGAAGGCAGGTTCGTCCGCGTGACGTGGGACGAAGCGCTCGACGACATCGCCGCGCGGCTGAAGGCGATCGCCGCGATCGACCCGCAGCGCATCGTGCCGTACTCGTACGCCGGCACGATGGGGCTGGTGCAGGGCGAGTCGATGGCGCACCGGTTCTTCCACAAGCTCGGCGCGAGCTTCCTCGACCGCACGATCTGCTCGGCCGCGGGCGGCGAGGCGCTGATCGCCACGCTCGGCACGCGCGCCGGCCCGGCGATGGAGGCGTTCGCCGATAGCAAGCTGATCGTCTTCTGGGGCACGAACGCAATCGCGTCGAACCTGCACCTGTGGAGCTTCGCGCAGGAGGCCAAGCGCAAGGGCGCGAAGCTGATCGCCATCGACCCCTATCGATCGCTGACCGCGGAGAAGTGCCACCAGCACATCGCGCTGCTTCCCGGCACCGACGGCGCGCTCGCGTTCGGCCTGATGCACGTGCTGATCCGCGAAGGGTGGCTCGACCGCGACTACATCGAGCAGTACACGCTCGGCTTCGACCGGCTGGCCGAGCGCGCGCACGAGTTCACTCCGCAGCGCGTGGCGCGGCTGTGCGGCATCACCGCGCAGGAGGTCGAGCAGCTCGCGCACGACTACTGGCACATCCGCCCGGCGGCGATTCGGCTGAACTACGGCATGCAGCGCGTCGCCGGCGGCGGCAACGCGGTGCGCGCGGTCGCGTGCCTGCCCGCGCTCGCGGGCCACTGGCGCGACCCCGCGGGCGGCGTGCTGCTGTCCACCAGCGGCGAGTTCCACATCGACGCGGAGCGCCTGTATCGCCCGGAGCTGCTCGCCGGCCGCACGCCGCGCACGATCAACATGGCGACGATCGGCCACGATCTCGCGCACGCCGACCCTCCGGTCGACGCACTGATCGTCTACAACAGCAACCCGGTCGCGGTGGCACCGAACTCGACCGCGGTGGCGGCGGGCTTCGCGCGCGAGGATCTGTTCACCGTCGTGCTCGAGCACTTCCTCACCGACACCGCCGACTACGCCGACTACGTGCTGCCTGCCACCACGCAGCTCGAACACGTCGACGTGGTCAAGCCGTACGGACACCTGTACGTGATGGCCAACAACGCGGCGATCGATCCGCTCGGCGAGGCGCTGCCCAATACGGAGATCTTCCGCCGGCTGGCGGCGAAAATGGGCTTCACCGAGCCGTGCTTCGCCGAGAGCGACGAGGAGATCGCGGCACAGGCGTTCGCGAAGCGCGGCGCGACCGCCAACTACGACTGGAACGTCGCGAAAGCGCGGGGCTGGCAGCGGCTCGACCTGCCGCAGCGTCACGCGCCGTTCGCGCACGGCAACTTCCCCACGCCGAGCGGCAAGTGCGAGTTCTATTCGCGCAAGCTGGCGGAGCAGGGGCTCGACCCGCTGCCGAACTACGTGCCGCCGTACGAAGGGCCGCGCAGCAACCGCGCGTTGGCGCAGCGCTATCCGCTGGCGCTGATCTCGCCGCCGGCGCGCAATTTCCTCAACAGCACGTTCGTCAACGTGAAAAGCCTGCGCGACACCGAAGGCGAGCCGCGTCTCGAGATCCACCCGCAGGATGCCGCTGCGCGCGGCATCGGCGCAGGGGATCGCGTACGGGTTTTCAACGACCGCGGCTCGTTCGAGCTCGCCGTGCGCGTGACCGAGCGCGCGCGCGCAGGCGTGGTGGTCGCGCTTTCGATCTGGTGGAAGAAGCTGGCACGCGACGGCAAGAACGCCAACGAGGTCACCAGTGGCCGGCTGACCGACCTCGGCCGCGCGCCGACCTTCTACGACTGCCTGGTCGAGGTCGAGCGCGTGTCGTCGTAGCGCAGCGCTTGTCGGCGCGGCGGCCGTGGGCGATGATCGGCCCGCCTTCGATCCGCCCCTGCCGATGCGCCTGCTCGCCACGCTGATTCTCCTGCTCGCGCTCCCGGCACGCGCGGCAGCGGCGGACGGACAATGGGTGCACGCGTACGCCGCGTTCGGCGAGCCGAAATACCCGCGCGGCTTCGCGCACTTCGAGTACGTGAATCCCGACGCGCCCAAGGGCGGCACGCTGCACTTGCGCAATCCCGACCGGCGCTCCAGCTTCGACAAGTTCAACCTGTTCACGGTCAAGGGCAACGCGCCGGCCGGCATCGGCATCTTCATGCTCGAGACGCTGGCCACGCTGTCGGCCGACGAGCCGCGCACGATGTACGGCCTGCTCGCGCAGGAGATGCGGGTCGCGCCCGACAAGTCGTCGATCACGTTCCGGCTCGACCCGCGCGCGCGCTTTTCCAACGGCGATCCGGTGCTGGCCGAGGACGTGAAGTACAGCTTCGACATGCAGACCGGCAAGTACGCGTCGCCGACCTACCAGACCTCGCTGGCGGGCGTGGCGAAGGCGGTCGTCGTCGACGAGCGCACGATCCGCTTCGACCTGCGCGACCGCAGCAGCGACACGCTGTTCAAGGTCGGACTGCTGCAGGTGTTCTCGCACAAGTGGGGGCTGAGGCCCGACAGCACGTATACGCGCTTCGACGAGATCGTCAGCGAATATCCGATCGCGAGCGGCCCGTACACGATCGCCGAGGCGCACGCGGGACGGCGCATCGAGTTCAAGCGCAATCCCGATTACTGGGCGCGCGATCTTCCGGTGCGGCGCGGCTTCTACAACTTCGACCGGGTCGTCTATCGCTATTACCAGGACGAGGCGGTGGCGACCGAGGCGTTCAAGGCTGGCGAGTTCGACCTCGTGCGCGTGTACAGCGCGCGCATCTGGGTGCGCCAGCACAAGGGCCGGCTGTGGGACGAGGGCCGCATCATCAAGCAGGCGTTTCCGATCGCGACCGGGCAGGGCCTGCAGGCCTACGAGCTGAACCTGCGCCGGCCGATCTTCCAGGACATCCGCGTGCGCGAGGCGTTGAACTGGACCTACGACTTCGACACCAACAATCGCTATCACCTTTACAAGCGCGCGTACAGCGTATTCAACAACTCCGAGTTCGCCGCGCAGGGGCCGCCCTCGCCGGGTGAACTGAAGCTGCTCGAGCCGTTTCGCAGCGAACTGCCGCCGCAGGTCTTCGGCCCGCCGTTCGTGCCGCCGTCGACGGGCGGCGATCCGAAGCGGCTGCGTGCCAATCTGCTGCACGCGCGTGCGCTGCTGGAGGCGGCCGGCTGGAAGCTCGACCAGGAGGGTGTGCTGCGCAACGCGCAGGGCGAGCGGTTCGAGTTCGAGTACCTGGCGCCGGGCGACTCGACCACGGGCGAGGAACCGTGGCAGCACAATCTGGAGAAGCTCGGCATCAGGCTCAACGTGCGCAACGTCGACTTCGCGCTGTACAACCGCCGGCTGGAGGACTACGACTTCGACATGATCACGATCGTCGAAGGCGCGTTCACGCTGCCTTCGGTCGCCGACTATATCGCGCTGTACGGATCCAGGTCGGCCGACGAAAAAGGCAACAACAATTTCCGCGGCGTTAAGAGCGCGGCGGTCGACCACATCCTCGACGCGATGAACCGCGCGACGACGATGGACGAGTTTCGCGACGCCTGTCGCGCGCTCGACCGCGTGGTGATGTGGAGCTGGTGGCAGGTGCCCCAGCTGTACGCCGATTTCGAGCCGATCTCGTACTGGAACAAGTTCGGCATTCCCGCGGTCCGCGCCAGGTACTTCACCGCCGACCTGCCGCCCGACGTCGATACGCAGCTGCCGTGGCCGCTGGCGACGTGGTGGAGCAAGGAGATGGAGAAGCGATGAAAGTCTCGTCGCCCCGGCGAAGGCCGGGGCCCAAGTTCCAAAGTCGAAATTGGGCACCGGCCTTCGCCGGTGCGACGGCGAGCGAGTAACACGACCATGCTCGCCTACATCGCGAAGCGCATCCTGCTGATGGTGCCGACGCTGCTCGGCGCGCTCACCGTCACTTTCATCGTGATCCAGTTCGTTCCCGGCGGCCCGGTCGAAACGCTGATGGCCGAGGCGCGCATCGGCGCCGGCGGCGCGTACAAGGCGAGCCGCGACATCGACCAGCAGCAGATCGAGGAGCTGAAGAAGCTGTACGGCTTCGACAAGCCGGTGCACGTGCGCTACCTGGAGATGCTGCAATCGTTCGCGCGCTTCGACCTCGGCCGCAGCTTCCTGCGCAACAAGCCCGTGTGGGACCTGATCAAGGAGAAGCTGCCGGTGTCGATCTCGCTCGGCCTGTGGACCTTCCTGATCTCTTACCTGGTGTCGATCCCGCTCGGCGTGGCCAAGGCGGTGCGCGAGGGCTCGCGCTTCGATGCCGCGACGACGATGGCGGTGCTGGTCGGCTATGCGATTCCGGGCTTCGTGCTCGGCGTGCTGCTGATCGTGCTGTTCGCCGGCGGCACGTTCCTCGACTGGTTTCCGCTGCGCGGACTCGTCTCCGACAACTGGGAGGAGCTCGCGTGGCCGCGGCGCATCGCCGACTATTTCTGGCACCTGACGCTGCCTCTCATCTGCCTGACCATCGGCAGCTTCGCGACCGTCACGATGCTGACCAAGAACACCTTCGTCGAGGAGATCCGCAAGCAGTACGTGCTGGTCGCGCGCGCCAAGGGGCTGTCGCAGCAGCGCGTTCTTTACAAGCACATCTTCCGCAACGCGCTGATCCCGCTCGTCACCGGATTCCCGGCAGCGTTCGTCGGCGCGTTCTTCACCGGCGCGCTGCTGATCGAAACGCTGTTCTCCCTCGACGGGCTCGGCCTGCTGTCGTACGAATCGGTGATCCGGCGCGACTACCCGGTGGTGCTCGGGTCGTTGTATCTCTTCACGCTGATCGGGCTGGTGGTCAAGCTCGCGAGCGACCTGCTGTACGTGGTGGTCGATCCGCGCGTGCAGTTCGAAAGCGTGGCGAAATGAGCGCCGCACGGCCGCTCCGAAGGCGCTCGCTCCCCCCTTGGGGGGGACAGCGCGAAGCGCGAAGGGGGGCGAAATGAGCGCCGCACGGCCGCTCCGAAGGCGCTCGCTCCCCCCTTGGGGGGGACAGCGCG
>JAKOQB010000213.1 GCA_029778535.1 Pseudomonadota bacterium
ACTGCGCGTCGCAGATCCGGTCCGCGCTGTCCGATGGGCTCGATGCGGTCGGCGAATCTCCATCCGCGTGCGCCGGCGCGGGCGCAAGGTGGTCCCGGGGCATGCGTTGCTCTCCTCCGTCCGATGCACTGTGCGCGTCTGGTGCGTGCGTCGTGCGATTGCGCTCACGCTAGCCAGCGCCGGCGGCGGCGGGAAGGAAAAAGCGCGTGAATATTCGACAAGAAATATCGGGCGGAGGCGATTGACAGGCTGCGCGGGCTGTGCTGGGCCCTCTGACCGGCTGACTGAACGTCGGATTGCGGATTGCGATGAGGTCATGCCCGCGCAAGCGGGCATCCGGTGAGCGTTGCGCCGCCGGCTTCCCGCTTGCGCGGGAACGACGCCGCCGACTGCCGACTGCTCAGTGACTGCCGACCGCCGACGGCCGACTGCCAGCCGCCTTGCGCTGCTCCGCTTCCACGCGGTTGATGAATCGCTGCAGCACCAGGCGCGCCTGCGGGGCGATGCTGACGAACTCGCAGCCGATGCGCTGCTCGCCTTCGCGCTGTGACAGCTCGATCGAGCGCACGCGCAGCCCGGCGGCGATCGAGCCCTCGCCGGGAAAATCGATCACGCAGTCGGGCAGCTCCTGACCGAGCGAGAACGGCCGCTCGTCGCGGCCGCACGCCAACGCCACGCCGCCACCGCTGATGTCGAGCACGCGCCACGTGGTGGCCTGCTTTTCCTGCGCATCGTTGACGCGGCAGTGGACCGGCCGGCTCGCCAGCGGACGCACGCGGAAGTACTCGCGCCGCTGCATGCGGATCACGCGCTCGGGCAGCCGCACGCGCAGGGCCGGGCGGCCTTCGTACATCGTGGCCTCCGCGCGCGCGGCCTCGAACTGCAGCTTCACGCCCTGCACGAACGCGACGAACACCAGCCGCCGCGACTCGAGCAGCCGCCGCTGCACCGACTGATCGGGCGCGGTGTCGATCACCAGCTCCTCGAAATCCGGATTGACCGCCAGCAGCGCGGTGAGATAGAAGCTCGCACCCTGGTCGAAGTAGACGTTGGTCAGCACGCCCTGGTCGATCAGTTGCCGCAGCAGCGCCAGCACCTCGACGCGCGCATAGACCGCGTAGCGCTCGAGCGCCGGCGAGTCGGGTTCGGGAAACGGGGTGGTCATGCCCATGGCCGTCTGCATCAGGGTTCGTTCGACAGCGCCGCGCGCCGATACGCGTCGACGCGCTCGACGTGGCGGCACACCTGCTCCAGCGCGCGCGCGCCGATCGACGCGAACGTGCAGCCGAAGCGCCAGCCGCCGGTGCCCTCGGCGCGCTCGACGTTGCGCACCAGCAGATCGGCGGTGAATTCGCCGTCGTCGCCCAGATCGAAGCTGCAGTTGGCGAGCCGCTGTCCGGTGGCGTAGGTGTCGCGCGCGCGCCCGAGCAGCGCCACGCCGCCCGCGCTCAGGTCGAGCACCGGAAAGCGATTCAGCGTCGGCACGTTGGCTTCGCCGCGCACCATGCATTCGAGCGGGCGGATGCGCGAGGGCTTGACGCGGTCATGCGCGCGCCGCTGCAACCGCAGCAACTGCTTCGGCAGCGACACGCGCACGCCTGCGCCGCCGGCGATCGGCTCCACTGCCGCGGCGACCGCGTTGAACTGGATCTTTACGCCCTCCTGGAACCCGACCACGGTGATCGCGCTGGCGGCGGTCAGGATCTCGTGCTCCAGTTCGCTGACCGCGACCAGCACCAGTGCATCGGCGTCGGCCAGCACCGCGTGGATGCGCGCCTCGGCCGGCAGAAAGCCGCCCTGCAGAAAGCAGGTGACGGTGACGCCGGCATCGCGCAGGCCGTCGAGCACCTTGACGATCTCCGCGCGCGACGCCAGCACAAAGGGCGCGAGCGCCGGCGAAGTCTCCTCCGGCAGCAGCGTGGTCTTCAGCATGGTCATGTCCCCTCGGGCGTTCGCGCTTGCGCCGCGCGCCCTTCGATCCGGTAAACCCATGCCAGCACTTCGGCCACTGCAATGTACAACGCGGAAGGGATGTGCGCATCCAGATCGACCTGCATCAGCAGCGACACCAGCTCGCGCGACTCGTGGATCGGCACGCCCGCCGCGCGTGCCCGCGCGATGATCTCGTCCGCCAGCCACGCATCGCCCTTGGCCACCACCCTCGGCGCGGCGCGGCGGTCGATGTCGCGCTGCGTGTAGGCGAGCGCCGCCGCGCGTCGCTGCGCCGTCGATTCGATGCGCGCCATCGGCTCCGGCCCGCATCAGTCGAGCTCGGCCGTCTGCAGCGCCGCCGGCTGCAGTCCGCGCAGTTCAAGCTGCGACGCGAGCCCCGGCAGTTCGCGCGCGATCTTCGCGGACTGCGCGCTCTGCACCGTGACTGCGACCGTCGCGCCGACCAGGCGCAGCCGCACCTGCAGCGGACCGAGGTGCGGCAGATCGAGCGCGAGCCGCGCACTGAACGCGACGGCGTCGCCCTCGGCGCCGGCGCCGCGATGCGCGTCGGGATCGGCCGCCGGCTCGCGCGCCAGCTCGATCGTCGCCGCCTGGCCCGGCCAGGCCGGGCCCTGCAGCACGATCGCGTCGCGCGTCAGCACGTCGAGCTGTGCGGCCGTGCGCGCGGCAGCGCTCGGCACGGGACCGCGCAGTTCGTCGTGCAACACATGCGGCGAGACCGCGCGTTCAGCACGCGCGGACGCGGCCAGATGCGATTCGAGAAAGAGTCCGCTGCGTTCGACCGCGCCGCGCAACCGCTGCGCGGTTTCCGCTGCGCCTGCCGCCGCGTCGAGCAGCGGCAGGCTGAAGTTCGCATGCGGCCGCGAGTCGGCGCGCGCCGGCGCGCGTGCCCGCGCGGGGTTGGTGTCGGACGGTGGCACGATCACGCGCCCGGCGGTGTACGCACTGGCGTCGATCAGGCGCGCGGTCGCGGCCGGATCGACCGGCCGCGCGGCGGGCGCCGCGGTCGAGGTCAACGGCAATCCGGAACCGGGCGCGGCAGCGGCGCGCTCGAGCGCGCTCAGGATCGCGTCGCGCAACGCGGCCGGGATCGCGATCTGGCGCTGGCCGAAATCGATGCGCGCCTGGCCCGAGCCGGCAGGCACGATCAGCGCCACGGTATCGGCCGGCGCGCGCGTGTGCAGCTCGCGCGCCAGTTCCGGCATCGCACCGACCGACTCGACCGCAGTGGCGAGCATCCGCAGGCTGACCGCCATGCGCTCCCCCGCCGCGCGCAGCTCGACCGCGGGTAGGCGCCGCGCCGCGCTGACGATCGCGGTCAGGTCCATCGACCCCTCGTCATCCGGTCGGCCGGCGCGGCGCGCCGTGTGCAATCAGCCGTTCGAGCTGCACCAGCCACGGCTCGGCACGCATGCGCATCTCGGCGTCGTCGGCGAGGATGTCGCGCAGCAGCTTCACACGGATGCGCTGCTCGTCGGCATCGAGCTGCTCGAATTCGGCCACCGCCTTCAGTTGCTCGATCAGCGCGCGGCAGCGGCCTTCCAGCCGCTCGACCTCGTCCCAGTCGCCGCGGCGCGCGGCGGTCAGCATGCAGCGGCTGGCGAGCGCAATCGCCTCGTAGCGATGGATCAGCCGCGGCATGCCCACGCGCGCCGACGGATCGACGTAGAACAGGCCATCGTCGGGCGCGCACATGCGAGCGTCCGGTCCGATGCGTTCAGGCATGCACCGCGAGCCGGCGCATTGGTGCCGGCGCGGATTCCGGCGGCCGCGGCGCGGCACCCTGCGGGCGGATCTGCGCCCACGCCTCGCGCAGGTCGGCGAGCAGGCGTGCCACTTCATCCAGCGCGTTGCGGTCGTTGCGCAGGTTGGCCTGCAGCAGCCGCATCGTCATGTAGTCGTACAGGTCGAGCAGGCGGAAGGCGAGCGCGCCGCCGGCCTTGCGGTCGACGCCTCCCTTCAGGCCCTCGTCGACGAGGCGCAGCGCCTGCGTCAGCGCCTTGCCCTTCTCCGCGACGCGCCCGGCCGCCATGTGCACGGCCGCCTGCTTGATCGCTGCGAGCGCGCCGTCGTACAGCATCAGGATCAGCTGGTGCGGATCGGCAGCGGTGACACCGGTTTCAACCTCGACCTTGCGGTATGCGTTCAGGGCAAATCCGGTCATGGGCTTCCTCGTTGCGCGACGGCTACGCCTTGGTATCGGCGCAGAGTCGATCGCGGTTGAGCAGGAAATGACACGGAATCGGCGTTCAGCGCGGCGCTTAGTTGTTGTTGCTGCCGTTCAGCTTCGGCAGTCCGGCCAGCGCGTTGGTCAGCGCGGTGCTCTGCGCCTCGCGCGCCGACACCAGCGCGTCGAGCTTGCTGTATTCGCGCTGCAGCCTTTCCTGGATCCGGTCGAGGCGCGACTGCATTTCGATCTGGCGCGCGTCCAACGCACGGATCGACGCGCGCAGGCCTTCCTGGCGCGAGTAGATCAACCCGTCCGCATCGGTGAAGCTCTTGACGACATCGCCAAGCCGCACCGCGAAGCCCTGCTCGGCCGCGGTGCTCGACGTGGTCGTGAACAGTCGCGTGACCTTGTCCGCATCGGCGGCGAGTACCTGGCCGAACTTCGCTTCGTCGAGCTTCAGCGTACCGTCCTGCTGAAACTCGATCCCGACGTCGGCCAGCCGGGTCAGCTCGCCGGCCGCCGCGGTCCGCGTGCCGAGCGCCAGCGTGCGCAGGCTGTCCTGCAGCGACCGCATTGACGAATCGCCGCTCAGGATCGCGCGCGTACGGGTGTTCGGGTCATACCTGGTCAACTCGTCGTGCAGCTTGTCGAGATCGTTGAACGCCTTGACGAAATCGCGGACGGCACCGGTGATCGACGCGGCATCCTGGCCCACGATCACTTCGGCATTCGTAGTCGTGCCCGGCGCGCTGCCGGCCGGCGGCGCCTTGATGAGATTGAGCGTCACGCCCTCGATCGCGCCGGTCACCGTGTTCGACGCCGACGTCAGATCGATGCCGTTGACGTTGAACACCGCATCCTGGGCGGTCTGCTTCGGCGTGGCGAGCGCGGCCAGTTCCGCCGCGCCGCCGGCGAGTTCGACGCTGAAAGCGTTGGCCGCGCCGGTGTCCTTCGCGGTGAGCACCAGGCGCGCGCCCTGGCTGTCGTTGACGATGCTGGCGCGCACGCCGATGGCAAGGTCGTTGATCGCCCCACGCAGTTCGCCCAGCGTGGCCGGCTGGCCGGTGCCACCGAACGCCACCGTGCCGAGCACGGTGCCGTCGGGCTTTTTCAGCGTCAGGCTGCCGGCGCCGACGGCGGCCGAACTGTCCGCCAGCGCATCGGACGCCGACGACTGCGCGCGCGCCAGTTGCGTGACCGCGATCGCATAGCGGCCCAGCGGCGCGGTTCCATTGACCGACGCGGTCGCCGCGTCGCCACTGATTGTCGCCTGTGCCGCACTGAACGCGCTCGATGTGCGCAATTTGTCGAGCGACGATTTGAGCGCGTCAAGCCCACTCTGCACGCGACCGAACGCGGACAGGCGCGACTGCGCCTGGTTCTCCTGCTGCTGCAGCTTGACCAGCGGACGGCTTTCGATCGTCATCAACTGGCTGACGATCGACGCGACGTCGATGCTGCCACTGCCGGTTGCGGTTACGGCCATCGGTGATGCTCCGAGTGATGCTCTCAGGCGTCGCCGGACACCAGGGAACCCACCGGGTGTCCCTGCGCCAGCGCGCGCGCGATCGCCAGCATCTGTTTCGACGGAAACTGCCGAATCACATCGCCGGTGCGCGTATCGATGAGTCTGACGATGACGCGCTCGGTGGCATCGTCGAATTCGAACGCCAATTCACTGCCTTTTTCGACGAGCGCGCGATTGGCGGCCTGCCGCGCGAGCTCGGCTGCGGCTTCGGCCGGCGCAGCCTGCGGCATTGCCGGCGCCGCAGGCACGGCGCTGCGCCTTGGACCTGATGGCAAGGCCGCGATGCCGACCGGCGGGAGGCTGGGTTCGACTCTCATCGCAGTGGTTCGATCGATGCTGGGAATACGTCTGCTTGATCGGCGGCGAAGTCGGTTTCTTTAGCCCGGCAGACATCGAGTAGGGGACGGGGTCGCTCCCGTCGCCCTCTCACACCACCGTACGTGCGGTTCCGCATACGGCGGTTCATGAAAGACACTGGAGTCGTCGCGTCGTATCGAGCAGCGACACCAGCCCCAAGCGATCAAAGTAGAACTTCGGGAAGGCCGCGTTCATGTGGCTCGCGCCACTGTTCCACCACGGCCCGCGTTGGTTG
>JAKOQB010000214.1 GCA_029778535.1 Pseudomonadota bacterium
CACCAGCGCCATCCAGAAGATGCAGGACTCGCAGCTGTTCATCGACGAGACGCCGGCGCTCAACGCGCTCGAGTTGCGCGCGCGCGCGCGGCGGCTGTCTCGCCAGTGCGGCAAGCTCGGCCTGAACGTCGTCGACTACCTGCAGCTGATGTCGGCCACCAGCAGCGGCGAAAACCGCGCGACCGAAATCTCGGAGATCTCGCGCGCGGTGACGGCGCTCGCCAAGGAACTCGACTGCCCGGTGATCGCGCTGTCGCAGCTCAACCGTTCGCTCGAGCAGCGCCCGAACAAGCGGCCGGTGATGTCCGACCTGCGCGAGTGCGTCACCGGCGACACGCTGGTCATGCTCGCCGACGGCCGGCGGGTCCCGATTGCCGACCTGGTCGGCGTCGAGCCCGAGGTCCTCGCGATGGACGCGGCGCAGAAGATCGTCGCGACGCGCAGCGATCGCGTATGGTCAGTCGGGCGGCGCGCCATCGTTCGCCTGTCACTCGCGAGCGGCAGGGTGCTGCGCGCGACCCCGGAGCACCGCGTATTCACCGGCAAGGGGTGGCGCACGATCGCTGCCATCGGAATCGGCGACCGGGTGGCCGTCGCGCGCGCGCTGCCGCAGGCGGGCGAGCCCGCGCACTGGACCGACGCGGAGATCGTGCTGCTGGGGCACCTCATCGGCGACGGCAGCTACCTTCCCGGACAGCCGCTTCGCTACACCACGGCCTCGGAAGAGAACTCCGCCGCGGTGAGGCGGGCGGCCGAGGTGATGGGCTGCACCGTCACCCGCCACGAGGGCCGTGGCCACTGGCACCAATTGGTGTTGTCGGGCAATGGCGATCGCTGGCACCCGAAGGCGGTCAATGCCTGGCTGCGCGGCCTGGGCATCTTCGGCCAGCGTTCCCACGAAAAGCGGATTCCGTCCGAAGCCTTCCGGCTCGCCCACGACCGGGTTGCGTTGCTGTTGCGTCACCTCTGGGCGACCGACGGGTCGATCCATGTCCGCACGGAGGGGCAGCGGGGGGCGGCGCGCGTCTATTTCTCGACCTGCAGCGAAGGTCTCGCGCGCGACGTCGCCGCGTTGCTGATGCGAGTGGGCATCGTCGGCCGGATCCGCACGCTGAGGCCCGCGAATGGCCGGCCCGTGTGGAATGTCGACGTATCGGGCGCCGACCAGCAGCGGGTCTTCCTCGATCGCGTCGGCGCGTTCGGGTCGCGGAGCCTCGCGGCGCAGCGGCTCTCCGCACACCTGGACTCGATCCTCGCGCGCGCCAATGTCAACGTCGACACACTGCCACGCGAGGTCTTCGCGGGGGTGCGCGCTGCGATGGGCGAGCGCGGCATCTCGCATCGGACGATGGCATCGATGCGCGGCACCGCGTACGGCGGTTCGGCGCACTTCCGCTTCGCGCCGTCGCGCAGGGTGCTCGCCGACTATGCCGAGCGGCTCGACGACGAATCGCTGCGAACCTGGGCGCAATCCGATCTCTTCTGGGACCGCGTCGTCGCGATCGAACCCGATGGTGAAGAGGAGGTGTTCGACCTCACCGTTCCGGGCCCGGCGTCGTGGCTGGCCGACGGCATCGTGAGCCACAACTCCGGCGCGATCGAGCAGGACGCCGACGTGATCGTCTTCATCTATCGCGACGAGGTCTACAACCCCGACTCCGCGGACAAGGGCGTTGCCGAGATCATCATCGGCAAGCAGCGCAACGGGCCCATCGGCACCGTGCGGCTGACCTTCGTCGGTCAGTACACGAAGTTCGAGAACTTCACCGCCGGCGTCTGAGTCAGAGCGCGTCGGTGGCGAAGTCCGCCAGCCGCGAGCGCTCGCCGCGCTGCAGCGTGACGTGGCCCGCATGCGGCCAGCCCTTGAAGCGGTCGACGACGTAGGTGAGGCCCGACGAGCCTTCGGTGAGATAGGGCGTGTCGATCTGCGCGATGTTGCCCAGGCAGACCACCTTGGGGCCGGGCCCCGCACGGGTGACCAGCGTCTTCATCTGCTTCGGCGTGAGGTTCTGCGCCTCGTCGATGATCAGGTACTTGTTGCTGAACGTGCGCCCGCGCATGAAC
>JAKOQB010000215.1 GCA_029778535.1 Pseudomonadota bacterium
ACAACGATCGCAGGCTGGCAGCAGGTCGCCCGCGTCCTCGAAGTTGACCAGACGCCGATCGGCAAGACGCCGCGCTCGGGCCCCGCGACCTACGTCGGCTTCTGGGACGCGATCCGGCGCCTGTTCGCCGACACGACCGAAGCGCGCATGCGCGGCTACGGTGCGTCGCGCTTCTCGTTCAACACCGGCGACGGCCGCTGCCATGCGTGCGAGGGCCAGGGGCTGCGCACGATCGAGATGAACTTCCTGCCCGACGTGAAGGTGCTGTGCGACGTGTGCGGCGGGCGCCGCTTCAACCGCGAGACGCTCGGCATCGCGCTGCGCGGCAAGACCGTGGGCGAGGTGCTGGCGCTGGAGGTCGACGAAGCGGTCGGATTCTTCAGCGCGCATCCGTCGATCGCGCGGCCGCTGCAACTGCTGCAGGACGTCGGCCTCGGCTACCTGACGCTCGGCCAGCCGTCGCCGACGCTGTCGGGCGGCGAGGCGCAGCGGATCAAGCTGGTCACCGAGCTGTCAAAGGTACGGATGGACGAGGGGCTGGTGCGCACCGGCCGCGCCTACAAGCCGTTGCGCACGCTGTACGTTCTCGACGAGCCCACGGTCGGACTGTCGATGCACGACGTGGAGAAGCTGCTGGCGATGCTGCACCGGCTGGTCGGCGCCGGGAACACGGTGGTGGTGATCGAGCACAACCTCGACGTGATCGCCGAGGCCGACTGGATCGTCGACCTCGGCCCGGAAGGCGGAGACGGCGGCGGCCGCGTGGTGGCGCAATGTCCGCCGCAGCAACTGGCGCGGCGCGACTCCCATACCGGGCAAGCGCTGCGCGCATTCGCGACCGGGCGGAATGGCGGCAGCCGATAATGCGGCCGTCCTGATATGGGGTACCCATATGAAGACAACCATCGAGATTTCAGACACCCTGCTCGAAGTAGCGCGGCGCGTCGCCCGCCGGGATGGCACGACGGTCCGCTCGCATGTCGAACAGGGGCTGCGGCAGGTCGTCGCGCAGCGCCGGACCCGCGGCGCGTTCAAGCTAAAGCGCGCGTCGTTCCGGGGCAAGGGCCTGCAGCCCGAAGTCGCCGGAGTCTCGTGGGATCGCCTGCGCGAATTGGCGTACGAAGGGCGCTCGTGATCGCCGTCGACACCAACCTGCTCGTGTACGCGCATCGCGAGGAGTCCGAGTGGTTCGACTCCGCCGAGGCGGCACTGCGCGGGCTCGCCGAAGGCAAGGCGGCCTGGGCGATCCCCTGGCCTTGCCTGCACGAATTCTTCGCGATCGTGACCCACGCGCGCATCTTCTCGCCGCCGACGCCGCTGCCGCGCGCGCTGGAGCAGATCGACGCCTGGCTGGCTTCGCCCTCGCTCGCGCTGCTGACCGAAGGTCCGTCGCACTGGCAGACGCTGTCAGCGCTGGTGCGCTCGGCCAAGCTCGCCGGGCCGCAGATCCATGACGCACGGATCGCCGCGATCTGCCTGCAGCACGGCGTGCGCGAGCTGTGGAGCGCCGAGCGCGACTTCGCGCGCTTTCCGGCGCTGAGGGTGCGCAACCCGCTCGTGGGCTAGTCCCACTCCGGAATCGCCGGCACGCGCAGCCGCTCGACCTGCGGCAGATCGAAGCCGAAGTGTTCGGCCAGCAGCGCGCGCAGCGCGGCGCGGTCGGCGAGCTGGAACTTCTGCGGCGTGCCATCGCGCCAGCGGGTGACATCGCGGTTCATCACGCCGATGCGGCCGTCGGGTGTCAGCGCGCGCAACATGATGTGGTGGCGGAACCCCGAGTCCGGGTGTGTCGACGTGTAGTGGTTGCCGAGTTCGAAGTCGACCGGGTACTCCTCCTCGAGCGTCGACACCCACGCCTCGACGATCGAGTCGCCCGACTGCGCGCACAGCGTCCAGCAGCGGCCGTCGAACGCCATCCAGTGCACCTCGCTGCCGCGCCGCGCCTGCGCGCGATCGCGCAGCAGCACCGGCACGCGCGGCGCGAACGAGCCGAAACCGGGATCGACGACGAACGTGCCTTCCGCCAGCGGCACGGTCAGGAACATGTGCGTGCGCGGCGACTCCGTGCGCGGACGCTGCAGCGTCACGCGCGCGCAATGGCGCACCGGCCGGAAGCCGACGGCCTCCAGCACCGCGGCGAACAGGGTCGCCTGCTCGAAGCAGTAGCCGCCGCGGCGCGCGCGCACCAGCTTGTCCTGCAGGCCGCCGAGGTCGAGCCGGATACCGCGGCCGAGCAGCACGTCGAGGTTCTCGAACGGGATGTGCGCCATGTGCGCGTCGAGCAGCGCCGCGAGCGTTTCGAGCGTCGGCCGGAGGTCGCCGCGCCATTCGATGCGGTCGAGATAGGCGTTCAGGTCGAGTTCGGTGTTCATGCGCTGATGTTAATCGCGTCAGCACGCGACGCGTCGGCTGACGCGCGGCAATCAGCGCGTGCCGCGCTCGTGCGAGCATGCGCGCGTCGAGGGAGATCGCCATGCCGAAGCAATTCTTCGCCGCCGCGCTGGCGGCGCTGTTCGCGTTCGCGGCCGCGGCGCAGGATCGCGACGTCCGCAAGACCGTCGA
Source organism: Pseudomonadota bacterium (assembly GCA_029778535.1). Taxonomy (GTDB): domain Bacteria; phylum Pseudomonadota; class Gammaproteobacteria; order Burkholderiales; family Burkholderiaceae_F; genus JAKOQB01. The sequence goes on from JAKOQB010000215.1 coordinate 2,563, forward strand.
GCGCGATCTGGGCCCGGACCATTACGTCGCCGGCTGCCCGGTGGCAATCGACGGCCCGGTCGCGGGCGACGCCTTCGCCGCGGGCTGCAGCGTCGATATCGACGCGCCGATCGAAGGCGACGCGCTCGCCGCGGGCGGCAACGCGCGTATCGGCGCGCCGATCGGACAGACCCTGTACGCGGCCGGCGGCAACCTGACGGTGAACGCCGCGATCGGACGCAGCGCGCGCATCGCCGGCGGCCAGGTCGAGATCGGGCCGAAGGCGCGCATCGGCGGCAACGTCACCGTCGGCGGCGGCGACGTGCGCATCCTCGGCGCGGTCAATGGCTACGTGCGCGCGGCCGGCGGGCGCGTGCTGATCGACGGCCCGGTCGGCGGCGATGTCGTCGCCACGTCAGGCACGCTCGAACTCGGGCCGAACGCACGCATCGCGGGCAGGCTCACGTACGCGAGCCGGGAGGAACTCGCGCGCGATCCGGCGGCGCAGGTACTGGGCGGCGTCGAACGCCTTACCATCGAGGGCGGCTGGGCCGAGGCCTCCCGGCACCGCTTCGGGCTGCGCGGCGGCAGTTGGGTGTGGTCGATCGGGCTGATGGTGATCGCCGGCGTACTGGTCGCCGCGCTGCCGGCGTTCCAGTCGCGCGTGTCCGACACGCTGCGCACGCGCGTGGGGCTGAGCCTGCTGCTCGGGTTCGTCGCGCTGGTGTGCATTCCGGTGGCGGCGCTGGTCCTGATGATCACGATCATCGGCCTGCCGCTGGCGCTGATGACGGTCGCGCTGTATCTGGCGCTGCTGCTGCTGCACATGCCGGGCGCCTGGGAGCAGACGTTCGACCTGCGCGGTGTCGACGGCGCAGAGACGCTGCGCGCAGACCTCGGCGTGCCATGACCTTGCGCGTCGCTGCGCTGGCGCTGCTGATGGTCGGCGCGGCGGCCGCGCGGGGACCGGAATTCACCGCCGAGGAACGCGCACGCATCCTCGCGCACGGACCGTGGCCGCCGCCGATCGCGGGCGACGCGAGCAATCGCGTGTCGGGCAACCCGGACGCGATCGATCTCGGCCGGCGCCTGTTCTCCGACTCGGCGCTGTCCCGCAGCGGCTACATCGGCTGCGTGACCTGCCACCAGCCCGATCGCGCGCTCACCGATCTGCGGCCGCGCGCACACGGCATCGCCGATGTCGACCGCAACACGCCGACGCTCGCCAATCTGCGGCTGCAACGCTGGTACGGCTGGGCGGGCGCCAGCGACAGCCTGTGGATGGCGAGCATCCGGCCGCTGCTCGACGTGCGCGAACTCGACACCGACGCGGCCTGGATCGTGCGGCGCTTCGCGCTGAACGACGATCTCGCGTGCCGCTATCGCAAGGTGTTCGGCCGCGCGCCCGATCACGCCGACGACGAGCTACTCGTCAACGTCGGCAAGGCGCTGGCCGCGTTCCAGGAGACGCTCGTGACCGGGCGCACGCCGTTCGACGATTTCCGCGATGCGCTGGCGCGCAACGACGTGACGGCGATGCAGCGGTACCCGGCGGCCGCGCGGCGCGGCCTCGCGCTTTTTGTCGGGCGCGGCAACTGCTTCGTCTGCCACACCGGGCCGAACTTCAGCAACGGCGAATTCCACGACACCGGCATTTCGTCTTTCGTCGCGCCCGGCCAGGTCGATCCGGGCCGGCACGAGGGCATCCGCATCGTGCAGTCGAGCCGCTTCAACCTGCTCGGCCGCTTCAACGACGATGCGACCCGCGCCAACGCCACGGCGACGCGCCATGTCGTGCTCGAACACCGCCACTGGGGCGAGTTCCGCACGCCGAGCCTGCGCAACGTCGCGGTCACGCCGCCGTACATGCACAACGGCTCACAGGCGACGCTGCACGACGTGGTGCGGCACTACTCGCAGATCGATAGCGAGCGCCTGCACGCCGACGGCGAGCGGATCCTGCGCCGGCTGAAACTGGCCGACGCGGAGATCGACGATCTGGTCGCGTTCCTGCACACGCTGACCGATGCCGAGGGTGAGCGCAGACTGCTACCGCCGATCGACCCGAAACCGTGCCGGCGGCAGCGGACGGATGAGCGCCGATCGCGCGTTCGCGGCCCTCATCCGAACGTCCGTGCGCGGCGTGACTCGCGGCCGGCGCGCCGCCGCCGTACCGTGCGCGCATGCATCGCCTCCTGCTGCTTGCCCTCGCGCCGCTGGCCTTCACGGGTTGCGCGACGATCACCGGATCGCCGACGCAGGCGATCAGCATCCACACGGTCGACGCGAACGGCAAGCCGATCAGTGGCATGCGCTGCCGTCTGATCAACGGCGAGGCGGACTACTACGGCAACTCACCGCTTCTCGACGTGCAGGTCCGCCGCTCCGGTTCCGACCTCGAGATCGAATGCCGCAGCGGCAACCAGGTGGCGCGCGCGACTGCGTTGTCCCGCAGTCCGAGCCTGACCGGCGCGGTGCTGCTTCCGGGCGGCGGCGCTGCCGCGCTGATCGACCGCATCAGCGGCTACGCGTACGCCTATCCGCGCTCGATGCAGCTTCGCATCGGCGAACACATGCTGTTCGACGTGAGCGCGCCGGCCCGCGCAGGCGACGAGATCGCCGACACGCAGCGCTGACGCGCAGCGCGATTGCCGCGCACGCGGGAATCCTGTGCGCGGCAACGAACCGGGTTACCGCTTGCGCGGGAACGACTCCCATCCTCGACGACGGGTGCTAGCGTAGCCGGCATGACCCAGGCGCTCAGCGCAACGCTCGCTTCGCAGCTCGCGCGCATCGCGCTCGACAACGTCGGCCGCGAATACCCGTACCACCTGCTCCATCTGCTGCACGGCGACGCCGACGCGCTGCCGCCGCGCGAGCTGCATCCGGTCTTTCACGGCAGCTACGACTGGCATTCGTGCGTGCACATGCACTGGACGCTGGCGCGCTGCCTGCGGCGCTTTCCTTCGCTGCCGCACGCCACCGCGATCGACGCGCATCTGGACGCATCGCTGCCCGCCGCGCTCGCCGGCGACTACGTCGGGACTCACTGGCTTGCGTCATTCGCGCTGCTCGCGCTCGACACGCACGGTTGACCACCATCAACGCCGCCGTCGCGCGCGCTGCTGAGATTGCGGCGGGAGGTGCGCAATGGGAACTCATCCAGCGGCGATGGACGCGGTCGTCATCGGCTCCGGCATCGGCGGGCTGGCCGCGGCGGCCGCGCTCGCGACGCAGGGGCGCCGGGTGCTGGTGCTCGAGCGGCACTTCCAGGCGGGCGGACTGACGCAGACGTTCGAGCGCGGCGGCTTCCGCTTCAACGTCGGCGTGCACTATCTCGGCGGCTTCGGGCCCGGCAGCCTGAACCGCAAGCTGTTCGACTTGCTCGGCGGCGGCCGCATCGAACTGGCGCCGATCGCGGGCTCGTACGACCGTGTCCGTTTCCCGGACTTCGAGATCGCTTTCTCGCCGCCGCGCGCGGCGCTGGATCAGACGCTGAAGGCGGCGTTTCCCGACGAGAGCGCGGGCATCGATCGCTACTTCGACGCGGTGGAGCACGGCGTGCGCGCGCTCGGCGCGGCGTTCATCACGCACAGCGCGCCGTCGCTGGTCGCCAGGACGATGCAGTGGCTGCGCGGCGCGCAGATCGAGCGCTGGGTCGGCCGCACGACCTGGGACGTCGTGTGCGATTGCGTGCGCGATTCCCGGCTGCGCGCGGTGCTGTGCGCGCAGTGGGGCGACTACGGCAGCCGTCCCGAGGACAGTTCGTTCGCGATGCACGCCACGGTCGCGCAGCATTACTTCGGCGGCGCCTGGTACCCGGTCGGCGGCTCGGCGAGCTTCGCGCGCGAGATGGGCGCCACGATCGCGGCGGCGGGCGGCGCGATCCGCACCGGCGCCGAGGTGGTCGCGATCCGCACCCACGAGCAGCGCGTGCTCGGCGTGACGCTGGCCGGCGGCGAAACGATCGATGCGCCGTGCGTGATCTCCGACGCCGGCATCCGCAACACGCTGCGGCTGCTGCCGTCGCCCGATGTCGATTACGCCTGGGCGAGCGACGCGCTCGAGCTCGAACCTTCGGTCGGGCACGTCGGGCTGTATCTCGGCCTCGAGGGCGATATCGCCGCGCTCGGCGCCGACACCGCCAACGAATGGATTTACGAGAGCTGGGACGTCAACGCGCTGTGGCGCGATCCGTTCACGCAGCCGCGCGCGCCGGCGCTGTTCGTGTCGTTTCCGTCGCTGCGCGATCCGGCGCACGATCCCGGCCCGCGCCAACGGCACACGGCCGAGATCGTCGCTCTGGTCGACTGGGGCGTGTTCGCGCAGTGGGACCGCTCGCTTGAGCCGGGCGGAATGAAGGCGGGCACGTCAGCGGCGGTGCGCAGCGACAGCTATCTCGCGTTCAAGGCGCTGCTGGAGCAGAACCTGCTCGCGCAGTTCGCGCAGCACTTTTCCGACATCGCCGCGCGCGTCGTGCATCGCGCTGCGTCGACGCCGATCTCGGTGGCGACCTTCATCGGCTCCGAGCACGGCGCGATTTACGGACTGGAGACCTCGCCGCGCCGTTTCCTGTCCAACGCGCTGCGCCCGCGCACGCCGATCGGCGGGCTCTTCCTCGCGGGGCAGGATGCGGCCACCCCAGGAATCGCCGGCGCGATGATGGGCGGGCTGATGGCCGCGGCCAACGTCGAGCCGAAGCTGTGGGCGCTGCTGCACTGACAGCCCGAGGGGCGGCGCTCGATCGCTTCATCCCCGCGCCCGAAGTTCGCGAGCGCTTCGAGATTGTCATCGCTGCGCCGGCCGATCTGGTGATGCAGGTCGCGGCCGACTTCGACCTGCAGTCGTTGCCGATCGTCAAGGCGATCTTCTGGTTGCGCGAGCGGCTGATGGGCGCCGCGCCGGGCCCGCCGCGCGTGGCGCAGGGCATTCTCGCCGAAACGCGGTCGCTCGGCTGGGGCTCCTTGGTCGAGGAGCCCGGCCGGCTGATCGTCTGCGCAGCGGCGTGCCAGCCGTGGCGCGCCGACGTGAAGTTCACGCCGATCGCGCCGGAGCAGTTCGCCGCGTACGCCGAGCCCGATCAGGTGAAGATCGCCTGGACGATGGAAGCGGAACCGGTCGCGCCGGCGATCACGCGCTTTGCGCAGGAGACGCGCGTGGTTGCCACCGACGCGCAGGCGCGCATCAAGTTCCGGCGCTACTGGCGCTGGGCGCGCTTCGGCATCATCGCGATCCGGCTGCTGATGCTGCCGGCGGTGCGGCGGACCGCGCAGCGCAAATTCGCCGGCATCAGGGACGCGCAAGACTTGCGCTGACCGCGGCCGCGATCGAATCCGGGTCCCTCAGGTTGCCGGCTCCAGCCGCAGGATCGCGCCGTTCGACTCGTCGGTCAGCAGATAGACGAAACCGTCCGGCCCGACGCGCACGTCGCGGATGCGCGGAACTGCGCCGCGCAGCATGAACTCGTCGGCGACGAACTTCTCACCGTCCACGCGCACGCGGATCAGCGCCTGCCCGCGCAGCGCACCGAGCAACAGATCGCCGCGCCACTTGGGAAACCGGTCGCCGGCGTAGAAGGCGAGGCCCGACAGCGCCGGCGAGGGAATCCAGTACTTGACCGGCTGCGCCATGCCGGGCTTTTCGGTGCCTTCTCCGATCCTGGTGCCGATCACGTAGTTGACGCCGTACGTGATGACGGGCCAGCCGTAGTTGACGCCGGCCTTGATCACGTTCAGTTCGTCGCCGCCCTGCGGGCCGTGCTCGGTCGCCCACAGCACACCGGTCGCCGGATCAATCGCGGCACCCTGCACGTTGCGATGGCCATACGAGTAGATCTCCGGCCGCGCGCCGGCGCGATCGAAAAACGGGTTGCCGGGCGCGGGCTTGCCGTCGTCGGTGAGGCGGACGATCTTGCCGCCGTGATCGTCGAGCCGCTGCGCGCGCTGCATGTCGCCGCGCTCGCCGAGCGTCACGAAAAGATGCCCGCCGCGATCGAACACGAGCCGCGAACCGAAGTGCAGCCCGCCGCCCGATTTCGGCTGCATGCGGAAGATCACCTGCACGCCGTCGATGCGCCAGCGGCCGGGCCCGCCGGCGAGCTTGCCGCGCGCGACCTCGGTGCCGTTCTTTCCGCTGGCATCGCGCTGTGCGTAGCTCCAGTAGATGAAGCCGTTCTCCGCGAAGCGCGGATGCAGCGCCACGTCGAGCAGTCCGCCCTGCCCCTGCGCATCGGTGCGCGGCAACCCCGCGACCGGCACCGGATCGAGCCTGCCGTCGCGCTCGACCACACGCAGCCGGCCGGGCCGCTCGGTGACCAGCATGCGTCCATCGGGCAGGAACGCGAGCCCCCACGGATGTTCGAGGCCCTCGGTCAGCCTGACGATGCGCACCGCGTGCTCGCGCGTCTGCACGACCTGCGCGGCCGCCGGGAGTGCAGCCACCAGCGTGACGAGCAGCAACGCGGCGCCGCGCAATCCGCAATCCGCGATTCGCGATCCGATCAGATCCGGCCTTCCTCGACCGCGTGGCAGGCGACGTGCACTGCCCCGCTTGGCAGCGCGCGGAACTGCGGCACCTCGCGCCGGCAGCGGTCGTTCGCATGCGGGCAGCGCGGATGGAACGCGCAGCCGCTCGGCGGATTGAGCGGATTCGGCACCTCGCCCGCCACCGGCGTGCGCGCGCGGCCGGTCATCTCGAGATCCGGGATCGCGTCCAGCAGCATGCGCGTGTACGGATGCCGCGGCGACAAGAAGATCGTGCGCTTGGGCGCCAGTTCGACGAGCTTGCCGAGGTACATCACACCGACGCGGTCGGAGATGTGATGCACGACCGCGAGGTTGTGCGAGATGAAGAGATAGGTGAGGCCGAGGTCGCGCTGCAGGTCCTTCATCAGGTTCAGCACCTGCGCCTGCACCGACACGTCGAGCGCGGAGGTCGGCTCGTCGCATACGAGAAACTCCGGATGCGTGGCGAGCGCGCGCGCGATCGAGATGCGCTGTCGCTGCCCGCCGGAGAACTGGTGCGGGTACTTGTCGCGGTCGGCCGCCGCCAGGCGCACCTGCGCCAGCAGTTCGTCGACGCGCGACTCGATCGCGTGCCGGTCCTGCAGCAGGGCGTGCGCGCGCAGCGGCTCGGCGATGATGTCGGCCACGCGCCAGCGCGGATTCAGGCTTGCGTACGGATCCTGGAAGATCATCTGCAGCTTCTGCCGCAGCTCGCGCCCCGATGCGGTGTTCATCTCGTGCAGCTCGCGGCCAAAGAACTCGATCCGTCCCCGCGTCGGCCGGTACAGGCCCACCAGCAGCCGCGCGACGGTCGACTTGCCGCAGCCGGATTCGCCGACCAGCGACAGCGTCTCGCCGCGACGGATCTCGAAGCTGACGCCGTCGACCGCGCGCAGGATCACGCGCGGCTTGCGCTCGAGCACGCGATTGAGCCACGGCGGCGACACGTCGAAATGCTTGGCCAGATCGCTCGCCTTGACGATCAATTCGCCGCGCGCCGGCGCCGGCACGGGTTTGAGGACTGCGCTCATTCTTCGTCGGCGGGCCGGATGATGGTCTTGTAGTGATCGATCTGGCTGGCGTCGCCGTCGAAGTACTTCGGTTTCTTCTTCGTCGCCGCGCCGACCTTGTCGACCGGCAGCACGGTGTTGAAATCGTTGATCAGGCTGGCGTCGCCTTCGAAATACGCGGCTTCCCTGCCGGCCGCGCGCATCGCATCGGGATCGTGCAGCCAGCACGCGGCCTGCGAGGTGCCGGCCGGCATCAGGTCCGGCCGCTTCTGCAGGCAGCGGTCGAAGGTCTTCGGGCAGCGTGGATGAAACGCGCAGCCGCGCGGGATCTCAGTCAGCCGCGGCATGCTGCCTTCGATCTGCGCCAGCCGCTCGGTGTCCTGCGCGACGCTCGGGATCGAACCCATCAGCCCGGCCGTGTACGGATGCTGCGGCCGGTGGATCACGTCCGCGACCGGCCCGATTTCGACGATGCGGCCCGCGTACATCACCGCGACGCGATCGGCGGTCTCGGCGATCACGCCCATGTCGTGCGTGATCAGCATCACCGCGGTGCGCTTGTCCCGGCACAGGCGCTTGAGCAGCGTGATGATCTGCGCCTGGATCGACACGTCGAGCGCGGTGGTCGGCTCGTCGGCGATCACGAGCTTGGGCTCGGCCGCCAGCGCGAGCGCGATCACGACGCGCTGGCGCATGCCGCCGGAGAACTGGTGCGGATAGTGGTCGATCCGCCGTTCGGCCGCGGGGATCCCGGTCGCCAGCAGCAGGTCGATCGCACGCCGGCGCGCCTCCGCCGCCGACACGTGCAGGTGGGTCGTGATCGTCTCGACGAGCTGCTGTCCGACCGTGTACAGCGGGTTCAGCGACGTGAGCGGGTCCTGGAAGATCGCGCCGATCTCGCGCCCGCGCACCTTGCGCATCTCGTCGTACGGCAGGTTGTCGATGCGCAGGCCGGCGAGCTTGACCTCGCCGCCGGCGATGCGCCCCGGCGGCTCGAGCAGCCCGATGATCGCCGCGCCGGTCAGCGACTTGCCGGCGCCGGACTCGCCGACCACGCCAAGCACCTCGCCGGGCGCGATCTCGAACGACACGTCGTCGACCGCGACCAGCGTGCCGCGCCGGGTCGGAAACTCGATCCGCAGGTTCCTGACTTCGAGCAGCGGCGTCTTTGTCATCGTGATCCGTGATCGGTGATCCGTGATCCGTGATGACCACGGGCACGGACCCAACGGATCACGAGCGACGGATCACGGATCACGAGGTCTTCCCGCAGCCGGCGATCGGCTCGGAGTAGTTGACGCGCGGTTCGAAGTACTGCGACAGCGAATTGTCCTTCTTCGCCTCCAGCCAGTAGCGTGTGCAGGGTTTCACGTCGAGCGTCAGCGTGCGCTGCTCGCCGAAGCGGAAACCGGCCGTCGGCGGGCCCTGCACGACGATCTTGTGCACGCCCGGATCGATGCGGATCGGTTCGTAGCCGTGCTGGATGTAATCCTTGTCGTCGACGCGGATCACCTGCACGTCAAACGTGTTCAGTTCGGACTTGAGCCAGCGCTGGCCCTGGATGTACGAGAACGTGTCGCTGGTGGCACAGCCGGCCAGCAACGCGGATCCGAGCAATGCTGCGAGTCGCAGTGTCATGACGGCCTCCTTTGCTGTCTGCGATGCGACAGTCAAGCTAGCAAAGGCGTTCGACATATGCCGTAACTTTTCTTTGCTACCGCAGCTTCGGGTTCAGCGCGTCGCGCAGCCAGTCGCCGAGCAGGTTGACCGACAGCACCAGCAGCACCAGAGCGGCGCCCGGGAAGATCGTGATCCACCATTCGCCGGAGAACAGGAACTCGTTGCCGATGCGGATCAGCGTGCCGAGCGACGGCGTGGTCGGCGGCACGCCGACGCCGAGGAACGACAGCGTGGCCTCGGTGATGATCGCGGTGGCGATGTGCACGGTCGCCAGCACCAGCACCGGGCCGAGCACGTTGGGCAGCACGTGGCGGAACATGATCGCCGGCGGCGACACGCCGATCACGCGCGCCGCCTGCACGTACTCCTTGTTTTTCTCGACCATGGTCGAGCCGCGCACGGTGCGCGCGTACTGCACCCAGCCCGACAGCGCGATCGCCAGCACCAGCACGCCGAACGCGACCTCGCTGTGCGACTCGCGCGGCAGGATCGCGCGGAACACGCCGTCGATCAGCAGCGCGACCAGGATCGCGGGGAACGACAGCATCACGTCGCAGATGCGCATGATGAACGCGTCGACGCGGCCGCCCGCGTAGCCCGACAGCAGCCCGAGGCCGACGCCGAGGACGATCGACAGCAGCACCGACGCCACCCCGATCGCGAGCGAGATGCGCATGCCGAACAGGATCGCGGAGAACACGTCGCGCCCCTGGTCGTCGGTGCCGAAGAGGAAGCGCGGATCGCCGCCGGCGAGCCACGACGGCGGCTTCGACGCGTCGAGCAGGTTGATCGTCGCCAGATCGAACGGATTCAGCGGCGCCACCCATTGCGCGAACACCGCCGCGAACACCAGCACGACCGCGACCACCGCCGCCCCCACCGCCACCGGCGATTTGCGGAAGCTGTAGGCGATGTCGCTGTCCCACCAGCGGGCGATCAGTTGCATCGTGATCGGTGATCCGTTGTTCGTGATCCGTCGTCCGCGCGCTGCGATCCGCCGTTCACGGATCACAGATCACGGATCACGGATCACATCATTTCATCACCATCCACTTCACGACGATGTCGTTCGACGGCAGCTGCACGAGGCTGAGGTCCTTCTTCACGCCCCACGCGAGCGCCTGCTGGTGCAGCGGGATGTGCCCCACGTCGTCCTGGTGGATCTTCATCGCCTCGTGGATCATCGCGTTGCGCTTGGCCTGGTCGGTCTCGGACTGGATCTTGGTGGTCAGCTCGTCGAGCTTCGGATTGCTGTAGCTGCCGAGGTTGAACTGGCCCTGCCCGCCGGGGCCCGGTGTGGCCATCAGGTTGTACAGCGGGTCGTGCGAGTCGACGGTCGACGGCGTCCATCCGAGCAGGTAAAAGGACGTGTTGCGCGACAGGATCTTCGGAAAGTAGGTGGCCTTGCTCTCGGCCGTCAGGTTCACCTTGACGCCGATCCTCGCCAGCATCGCCGCCACCGCCTGGCAGATCGCCGCGTCGTTCACGTAGCGGTCGTTCGGGCAGTTCATGCCGACTTCGAAGCCGTTCGGATAGCCGGCCTCGGTGAGCAGCTTCTTCGCGCCCTCGGGGTCGTACGGCAGCCGCTTGTTCAGATCGGCCGGAAAGCCCGCCACGCCCGGCGCTTCCATCAAGCCGGTCGGAGTCGCGGCGCCGCGCATCACGCTGGTCTTGATCGCCTCGATGTCGATCGCCTGATAAAAGGCCTGCCGCACGCGCTTGTCCTTGAACGGGTTCTTGCCCTTGACGCTCGAGTACAGCAGCTCGTCGCGCTTCTGGTCCATGCCGAGGAAGATCGTGCGCAGCTCGGGTCCCTGCAGCACCTGCAGCCCCGGCGCGGCGTTGACCCGCGCGATGTCCTGCAGCGGCACCGGCTCCATCATGTCGATCTCGCCCGAGATCAGCGCCGCCACCCGCGTGGCCGGGTTGGCGATCGGGCGGAAGTCGATCTCGTCGATGTTGGTCTCGATCTTCTTGTCCCAGTAGTTCGCATTGCGCACGAACACGGTCAGCGTGTCGGGGTTGCGCGACTTGATGCGGAACGGGCCGGTGCCGTTGGCCTTGAAGCTCGCCGTGTTCTCCAACCCCTTGCGCTTGTCGACCGGGCGCTCGGCACGGTTGTCAATGCACCACTTCCTGCTCATGATGTACCAGCGCACGAACAGGTTGGGCAGGATCGGATTCGGCGTGGCGGTGATGAAGTCCACCGCGTGGTCGTCGATCTGGCGCACCTCCTGGATCGAGCCGACGTACGCCTTCATGTCGGAACCGTCGGCCTTGGCGCGCTCGTACGAGAAGATCACGTCGGCGGCGGTGAACGGCGTGCCGTCGTGGAAGGTCACGCCCTTGCGCAGGTTGAAGCGCCACACGGTGGGCGACGTCTGCTTCCAGTCGGTGGCGAGCAGCGGGATCAGCTTCATGTCCTTGCCGTAGCCGACCAGCCCCTCGTAGACGTTGGCGAGCATCGTGAGCTGCAGCGTCTCATTCAGCGAGTGCGGGTCGAGCGACAGCATGTCGCCCTGGTCCGCGAGGCGCAGCGTCCTGGCCTGCGCCGGCGCCAGGCCGATGGCAAGCGACGTCACGAGTGCCAGCGCTGAGCGCGCGGCGTAAGCCCTTAACTTCATCTCATATCTCCGGTCGGATTGTCGTCAGCGGTATTCTGCGTTCCGCCAGCGCGGCCAGGAAGCCCGCGCCGAGCGGAATCACGGCATCGTTGAAATCATATCGAGTCGAGTGCAGCCAGCCGCCCTCGGGGCAGCCCTGCCCCAGCCGCACGTAGCAGCCCGGCTTCGCCTGCAGCATGAACGCGAAGTCCTCCGCGCCCATCGACGGCGGCAGCGTGCGCGCGACGCGCTCGCGGCCGACCAGTTCCTCCGCGACCTGGGCCGCGAACTCGTAGTTCGGCTTGTGGTTGATCGTGGCCGGGTACATGCGCTGGTAGACGACGCTCGCCTGCCCACCGAAGGCGCGCGCGGTGGCCTCCGCCAGTTCGCGCAGCCGCGTTTCGATCTGCTCCTGCACGCTGTGCTGGAACGCGCGCACGGTGCCGGAGATCTTCGCCTCGCGCGGCACCACGCTGAACGCATCGAGGTTGCCGGAGGTGACCGCGCACAGCGACACCACCGCCGCCTCCAGCGGCGCGACGTTGCGCGCGACGATCGACTGCGCGGCGGTGATCACGTGCGCGGCGATCAGCACCGGGTCGATCGTCAGGTGCGGATGCGCGCCGTGTCCGCCGCGCCCGGTGATCGTGATCTCGACGCGATCGGCCGCCGCCATCATCGGGCCGGGATTCAGGCCGATGTGCCCGGGCGGCAGCCCCGGCCAGTTGTGCTGGCCATACACCTCGTCGGCCGGAAAGCGCACGAACAGGCCGTCGTCGATCATCGCCTTCGCACCGGCATAACCTTCCTCGCCCGGCTGGAAGATCACGTACACGATGCCGTCGAATTCGCGCGTGGCGGCCAGGTACTGCGCGGCGCCAAGGAGCATCGTCGTGTGGCCGTCGTGGCCGCACGCATGCATGCGCCCGTGCATCTTCGAGCGGTACGGCACTTCGCTTTCCTCGCGGATCGGCAGCGCGTCCATGTCGGCGCGCAGCCCGATCGACTTGCCCGAGGCTTCGGACCTGCCGCGGATCACGCCGACCACGCCGGTGCGGCCGATGCCGGTGTGCACCTCGATGCCCCATTGGTGCAGCCGCTCGGCGACAAGCGCCGCGGTACGGTGCTCCTCGAAGCCGATTTCCGGATGCGCGTGCAGGTCGCGCCGGATCGCGGTCAGCGCGTCGTGGCGCTGGGCCACGAAGCCGACCGGACCCTTCAGCGCCGCGCCGAGGTACGAGCCCATCAGTGCGCCAGCGCCGCGCGGTCGATGCGCAGTCGCGGGTCGACCGCGAAATACAGCAGGTCGACGATCAGGTTGATCAGCACGAACACCAGCGCGATCAGGCACAGGTACGCGGCCATCACGGGAATGTCGGCGAACTGCACCGACTGGATGAACAGCAGCCCCATCCCCGGCCACTGGAACACCGTTTCCGTGACGATCGCGAACGCGATGATGCCGCCCAGCTGCAACCCGGTGATCGTGATCACCGGCACCAGCGTGTTCTTCAGCGCGTGACCGAAGTGCACCGCGCGGTCGGTCAACCCGCGCGCGCGCGCGAACTTGATGTAGTCGGTACGCAGCACCTCGAGCATTTCGCTGCGTACCAGCCGCATGATCAGCGTCAGCTGGAACAGTGCCAGCGTGATCGACGGCAGGATCAGGTGCTGCAGGCCCCTTGCCGTCAGCAGCCCCGTCGTCCACCAGCCCAGCGCGACCGTGTCGCCGCGTCCGTAGGACGGCAGCCAGCCGAGCTGCACGGCGAAGACCAGGATCAACAGGATGCCGATCAGGAACGTCGGCAGCGAAACGCCGAGCAGCGACACCGCCAGCAGCAGCTGCGACAGCCACGAATTGCGCCGCAGGGCGGTGTACACGCCCATCGGAATGCCGACGCAGATGGCGATCAGCGCGGCGGCGATGGCCAGTTCGATCGTGGCCGGCAGTCGCTCCTTGATCAGCGTGGAGACCTTGCGCCCCTGCCGCAGGCTGATGCCGAAATCCCCTTGCACCGCGTTGGCGACGAAGTGGCCGAACTGCACGAAGAACGGCTGGTCCAAGCCGAGATCCGCGCGCAGCCGGGCCCGGTCCTCCGGCGTGGCATCCTGGCCCAGCATCTGCGCGACCGGATCGCCGACATACTGGAACAGCAGGAACGCCACGAACGCCACCGCCAACATGACGAGTACCGCCTGCAGCAATCGGCGCATCACGAACGCAGCCATGACACCTTTTTCGAAAGCGGCCGGCCTGCGCGGTTTCCCTCGGGCCGGACTGTCGTCGGCGCGAAATATACCCTTGAACTCCGTCCGGACACGATGCGACGGGGCTCGATCTTCGGCGCTCGAGCTGAAAGAATCCGCGGGTCGGATCGACTATCCCGTCTCAACGAAAGTCGCCTCACGAGGAGCCACATGATGACCCGACGCACCTTTCTGTCCGGACTGACCGGACTGGTGGCCGGCGCCGATGCTGTCGCCGCGGCGAAGCCGAATCCGAATCGCCCCGACCGCGTCGAGCTGCCGGAGACCGAATGGAAGAAACGGCTGACGCCGCAACAGTTTGACGTGCTGCGGCGCGAAGGCACCGAGCGCGCATTCACCAGCCCCCTTTACACCGAGAAGCGCAAGGGCACGTATCACTGCGTCGCGTGCGACCTGCCGCTGTTCACGTCCGACATGAAGTACGACAGCGGTACCGGCTGGCCGAGCTTCTACACCACGTTGCCCGACGCGTTCGACACCAGCACCGACTTCAAGTTGCTGTACCCGCGCACGGAGTACCACTGCGCGCGCTGCGGCGGGCATCACGGACACGTGTTCAACGACGGGCCGGCGCCGACCGGCAAGCGCTGGTGCAACAACGGCGTCGCGCTGAAGTTCGTTCCGGCGTGAGGATGCGACGATGCGACGCCTGATCCTCACGCTGGCGCTGGCGCTCGCCGCCGGCGCGTCGTTCGCGCAGACGCCGGCCGCGCCAGCCACGGCGAAGGCGATCTTCGCCGGCGGCTGCTTCTGGTGCGTCGAATCGGACTTCGACAAGGTCGACGGCGTGATCTCGACCACGTCGGGCTATACCGGCGGAAACGTGCCGAACCCGACCTACGAGCAGGTGTCGGGCAAGCGCACCGGGCACGCCGAAGCGGTCGAGGTCGTGTTCGATCCGCGCAAGGTCAGCTACGCGCAGCTGGTCGAGTACTTCTGGCACACGATCGATCCGACCACGAAGAACCAGCAGTTCTGCGACGTCGGCACGCCGTACCGCACCGCGATCTTCGCGCTCGACGCCGAGCAGCTGCGCATCGCGCAGGAATCGAAGGCCCGGCTGGAGAAATCCAAGCCGTTCAGGGATCCGATCGTCACCGAGATCGTGCTCGCCGGTCCGTTCTATCCGGCCGAGGAATACCACCAGGACTATTACAAGAAGAATCCGCTGCGCTACTCCTTCTACCGCAACGGCTGCGGCCGCGATGCGCGGCTGAAGCAGCTGTGGGGCGACAAGGCCGGCCACATGTGATCGCGCTCAAGGCCACGTCGGCAGCACGCAGCGGCGGCTGCGCTGGGCCAGCGTGGTCTCGAAATCGGCGAGCGCGCGCCGCATCACCGCCGAATCCTCCGCGTGGCAGGTCAGGCACGCGCCGACGCGCAGGACGCGCTTCTGCTCCTCGACGCTGTAGGGGCGCACGTCGTCGCGCGTCGACACCATGCCGGTGCGCGTCTGCAGGAAGCCGGTCCACGCATCGGCGGGCAGCCCGTCCTGCGGCGACGCCGGCCGCTCGGGCGCGAAGCGCCAACGGCCAACGCCACCCTTGATCTCGTAGCGCAGCGCGCCGCGGCCGTAGCCGAGCGCGACCGGATCGTTGTGGCACGAGCGGCACGAACGCGCTTCGCGCCGGATCGTGTGCGCGAACGTCAGCCCGTACAGGCGGCGGAAGATCACGTCCGGCGGTTTGCCGGGGTCGCGATTGCGATCGAAGGTCAGGATCATGCCGGGGACGAAGGTCTCGATGCGGGTCGACTCCGCCCCGTCCTTGTCCCTGCGCCGGAGGACCCCGAGCGTCGGCGGCGCGACCTCGAACGGGCCGGCGGTTTCGTTCCACGTGCCGCGCACCCACGCGTGATCGAGGTTGTCGTAGCCCACATCGGCCGGATCGAACGCGGTGTGGCAACTCGTGCAGTGCGACGCCCACGCGGAGTGGCAGCTCACGCAGGACAGGCGCGCGTGGCCGCGGTCCTGCGTGCACACGGGCAGCGGCGGGATCAGCGGCAGCGACGCGCCGTCGCGCTTGCGGCGAAGCTGGCCGCGGCCGTCCGCATCGACGACCACGTTGACCAGCGGCTCGCCATTGGCAGCCGCGCCCATGCGCTGCGACGGCGTCAGTGTCCAGTTGCGCAGCGCCAGCAGCGTGCGCGATTCGGGATCGATCGCCGCGACATCGATCGCCGCCAGCTTGCGCGCGTGGCAGTCGGTGCAGCCGATGCGCTGCTGCTCGCTCTTGCGCGCGACCACCGCGCCGCTGCCCATCACCTCGTTCGACGTGTGGCAGTCGATGCAGTCGAGCCCGCGCTCGTGGTGCAGGTCGGGCACGACGCGCTCGAAGGTGCGTCCGTCATCGAGCGTGCGCAGGCGCGCCCGATCGGTGCCGTCGCGCGGCGCGTGATTCAGTTCGTGCCAGCCCTCGTAGCTGGTCGAAATGCGGCTCGACCGGCTGTGGCAGCCGAAGCAATGGTCGTTGCCCGGATTGACCGTCAGGCCGGGGTGCGTGCGCGGGATCGCGCCGCGTTGGCCCGGCTGGAGCGCGAGATAGCGGGCCAGTTCGGCCGCGGCTTCCTTGCCGTAGACGAGGTGACACGCGCTGCAGCCGCCGCCGCGCGATTCCTGGCCGATCGCGCCCCATTCGGTCTTCGGCTGTCCCAGATGGCAGGAGATGCACAGCTCGCGCAGGTGGCTATCGGCGACGCTGTGGCCGAGATGATCCACCTGCGGCGGCGGCGCGGCGGGATCGACCGGCTCGCCGAGCACGCGGCGATCGGCGCTGATCACGCCGGCCATCGTCGCCATGATTGAGCGCTCGACCCGCGGCGCGATCGCGACGTGGCAGCCGGACTGGCCGCAGGTCCTGCGCGCGTCGGCGAGATTGCCCGGCACGTGCACGATGTCACGATGAGCGCGCGCCGCGTCGAGGGTGAACGGATCGCCGCCGTGGCAGGCCGCACAGCCGATGATGGCGGGGCCATGCGAGCGGTCGAATCCGCCGGTGTCGGCATGGCAGGCGCGGCAGCCTTCCGCGCGCCCGCGCACAACGGCCGTTGCGACCGCGCTTGCCTGCGGCGGCGGCGTGTAGAGGATCCAGCCGATCTGCGGATCGCCGCGACTGTCGGGCCAGCGCAGGTGCACGTTGCCGTCGTCGACGCGCGCGAACACGACGAACGCACACAGGAGCAGATAGGCCAAGGCAACGAGTCCCAGCGCGGATCGAGCGCGCGCGGACCAGGGCGTCGGCAGGCGCGGGATCGACGCCAGCGCAAGCAGGGCAGCCAGCAATGCGGCGCCGGTCGCCACCGGCGCACGCGGCAGCAGTTCCTGCAGACCGAGGAAGTACCAGGGACCTTGATACGCGGGGTCGAGACCGTCGTGCAGTCCCGGCGACACGAAAAGCGACAGGACCGCGACCACCGTGGCAAACACGACTGCGATGCGCGCACGCCGCCCGGGATCGCGCGCTAACTCGAACGCGAGCACTGCGCCGGTCAGTGCGGCGGCCGACAGATGCGCCGCGTAGACAAGCAGCGGCTGCTCGGCGGCGCCGCGCAGCCATGCGGCCGGGACCGAACCGAGCGGAACTTCGGACGCCGCGGCGCCGAGGATGCGCAGCACTTCGCGCGCATCGCCGTCGCCGCGCAGCACGAATCCGGACAGCATCGCAAGGCCGAGCGGCGGCACGAGCAGCACCATCCGGTACGGCGCCGGCGCGCGGCAATCGGTCGCCGCGCGCAGCCGACGCCAGACGAGCAGCAGTCCGAAGACGAGCAGCGCCTGCGCGGACCAGTAATGAAAGTTGCGCGTCAAGACTGCCGCGCGCTGCGCGAGCAGCCATTGCGCGATCGTCTGGTAGGGTGCGTGCGGGTCGTAGAAGACCGCCAGCGTCACGCCGGCGAGCAGGCACAGCGCGAGCGCAACGAGAGCGAGGTCGGCAAGCGGCGCGCGCGACGCCGCCTGGACTTCCGATCTCGGCGCGGCAATGCTCATCTACGTTCGCCGGGCCGCCGCTCGCGGCCCGGCCCCGGCTTCGATCGCGCCGCAGTCAGCGCCGGTCGGGCCCGGCTCGGCGACCCCCTTGGCTCCACGCTAATCGATGCGGACCCAGCGCACGTCGAGCCGGTTGTCGGCCCGATGGACGACGGTGACGTTTCTGCGCGTCGCCCACGGAATCACCTGATTGTGCAGCAGAATGCACAACACCTGCTGGTTGTGCGGCAGCAGCGCCGTCGCGATCAGGTCGTTGCGCGTCTCCTGGTCGATCTCGCTCTTCATCGCGTCGACCATCTGGTCGAACTCGGGGTTGCTGACGCGGACCAGACTGAATTTGCCGTCGCCTTCCTTGCCGTCCGTGCGCGCCGTCTGGCTCTTCGCGAAATGCAGCCCGCTGAGCGTCGCGTTGAAGCTCACCTTCATGCCGATCTTCGCCTACATCGTGACGATACCTTGCAGATGTCCTCGTCGCCAATGCAGCGGTTGTTCGGACGGCGCAGATGCATTCGCGATGCGCGGCGCATGTTGCTCCTCCCGTGACTGATCTGGGGGGATGCGAATGCGCGTTGCCGGTCGATGCTGCCGCAAGGTGCGGGCGGGGTCAGACCCGCGCGGGCCATCCGGCCGGAGGAGAAATCCGCACGATTCGCGCGCACGGCGAGGCAGAAAGCAAAAGGCCCCGGCAGCTGCTGCCGGGGCCTTTGATGAGGCAAGCCTGACGATGTCCTACTTTCACGGGAAATACATCCCACTATCATCGGCGCTGAGGCGTTTCACGGTCCTGTTCGGGATGGGAAGGGGTGGTACCACCTCGCTATGGTCGTCAGGCTAAGACGGACGACCCTTCGCCTCAGGGCCCATCGGGCCATTGGCGAAAGATCCAACTCGAAAGAAGCAACCGCGCCTAAATTCGGTGAATCGCGCGCGGGGTCGTGATGCGGTGCTCTCAGCCTCTCGAACGAGGCAGCACGGTTATAGGATCAAGCCGCACGGGCAATTAGTACTGGTTAGCTCAACGCCTTACAGCGCTTCCACACCCAGCCTATCAACGTCCTGGTCTCGGACGACCCTTCAGGGGGATCAAGTCCCCGGGAAGACTAATCTTCAGGCAAGTTTCCCGCTTAGATGCTTTCAGCGGTTATCTCTTCCGCACATAGCTACCCGGCGATGC
>JAKOQB010000216.1 GCA_029778535.1 Pseudomonadota bacterium
GGTCGAGCGCCTCGCAGAGGTCCTCGCCGACGATCTGCAGCGTGGTGCCGATGAGCGCATAATCGCCCGACGACCATACTGCCTGCTGCCGGGACTTGATCGCCGCGAGGTCTGCCTGCGGGGCCGGCTGGCGGCTCTGGTGGGTGGTGGGGGTGGTGGCTGCATCCATGTCATTGGCTCCGTCGAGTCCTGCGGTATTCCGCCGCGCGGTTGCGAGGGCGGGGTTCCTGCGGTCCGGCCGCGTCCGCGAGCCCTGACCGACGGTATCGACCCTAGGCGCCATGCGTGGACGCGAACGTGGTAGCCGGCGTGGAAATGCCCTACAAGTCCGTTCCAACCGACGTCGCGAACGGCGCACCCTCGATCCGGCTGCGGCTGTTCGGGCCCATCGCGATCTGGCGCGGCGACCGCGAGCTCGCCCTGCCGGCTTCGAGGAAAGTGCGCGCGCTGCTCGCCTATCTGGCGCTCGCGCAGCGAGCCGAGACGCGCAGCCGGCTCTGCGAGCTGCTCTGGGAAGAGCCCAGCGATCCGCGCGGCGAACTCCGCTGGTGCCTGAGCAAGATTCGCGGCCTGGTCGACGCCGGCGAGCGCCGGCGCGTGCATACGCGCGCGGACACCGTGGCCCTCGACCTTGCCGACTGCTTCGTCGACGCGATCGAAGTCGCGAAGGCAGCGGGGGCGGATGCCGAGGCGCTCGATCGGTCGGGCCGGCAACGCCTGTGCGAACTGATCGGCGGAGACTTCCTCGAGGGGCTCGAGGTCGACCGTAGCCCGGTCTTCGACGGATGGCTCGCCGCGCAGCGGCGACGCTTCCGCGACCTGCACGCGGGGCTGCTGGCGCGTCTGGCCGATGAAGCGCCCGACGACGAAGCGTTCGGCTGGCTCGACCGGCTGCTGCGGCTGTCGCCGTTCGACGCGCGCGCCCACGAGGCGATGCTGTCCGCGCTCGCGCGCCGCGGCCGGTTGCGCGAGGGCGAGGAACACCTGGCGGCGGCAGCGCGCCTGTTCGAAGCCGAGGGCCTCGACTTCACGCCGTTGCGCGACGCATGGCGCGCTGCCCGCGCGCGCGGGGGTTCCGCCGGGCGCGGAGGCCGTTTCGCTGCTGTTGCCGGCGCAGCCCGCCGAGGCGATCGACGTCGCCGCGGCCGCGCAGCGCCGGGCCTCGCTGGCGGTGATGCCCTTCTTCGACGAATCGGCCGCGAGCGGCACGCGCGGCGGAATCGCCGGCGCGCTCGCGCACGACGTCATCACCCGGCTCGCGAAGCTGCGCAGCCTGTTCGTCATCGCGCAGGGAACGGTTTTCGCGCTGCATGAACGGCTCGTCTCGCCGGACGACGCCGGCCGGATGCTCGACGTCGATTACGTCGCCAGCGGCTCGGTGCGGCGCGACGCCGATCGGCTGTCGGTGTCGGTCGAATTGGCCGAGACGCGCAGCGCCCGCATCGTCTGGGCGGAGATCTTCAACCACCGCGCGGACGATGCGCTGCTCGTCCTCGACGAGATCGGCAACCGGATCGTCGCGTCGATCGCCAGCGAAATCGAGACCATCGAGCGCAACCGCGCGATCCTCAAGCCGCCCGACTCGCTCGACGCGTGGGAGGCGCACCATCGCGGCCTCTGGCACATGTACCGGTTCAGCAAGCCCGACAACGAGCACGCCCGGCATTTCTTCGAGACCGCCGTGCGACTCGACCCGACCTTCGCACGAGCCTGGGCCGGCCTGTCGTTCACGCACTTCCAGAACGCCTTCCAGGGCTGGACCGA
>JAKOQB010000217.1 GCA_029778535.1 Pseudomonadota bacterium
CGCCGGCGGCGGGCTCGGCCCGGAGATCTCGACGTGGTCGCGCGGGTGGCTGCCGACGCAGGTCGCCGGCACCTACCTGCCGCTGGTCGGCTTCGCGCTGGGGTCGCTGCTGCTCGCGCAGCTGCTTCGGCTGCGGCGGCCGCCGCCGGCCGGCGTGGCCGGCGACGCGCGACCGCTCGGCGAGATCCTCCGCCAGCCGGCCTGCTGGGTGGCGATCGCGTGCGCGGCGCTGTCCTACGGCGTGATGAACCTGCTGATGGTGGCCACGCCGCTGGCGATGCAGGTCTGCAGCCACCCGTACGCGTCGGCGGCGCTGGTGATCGAGTGGCACGTGATCGGCATGTTCGCGCCCGGGCTCGCCACCGGCTCGCTGATCGGCCGCTTCGGCGTGCTGCCCATCATCGTCACCGGTTGCCTGCTGATGCTGGGCTGCGTGGTGATCGCGCTGTCGGGGGTCGACCTCATGCACTTCGTCGCTGCGCTGGTGCTGCTCGGCATCGGCTGGAACTTCATGTACACCGGCGCCTCGACGCTGCTGACCAGCGCCTACCGCCCGGCCGAGAAGAACAAGGTGCAGGGCTTCATGGACCTGTGCGTGTTCACGGTGATGATCACCAGCTCCGCGTCGTCGGGCGCGCTGCTGTTCGTCAACGGCTGGTCGATCCTGAACCTGTTGTCGTTGCCGTTCGTGCTGGCCGTGCTCGGCGCGGTCGCGTGGCTGGCCGCGCGCAGCGGCTGGGGGCTGGGCCGCGTTCCCGCGCGCCCCTGAGTTCCGCGGCGCCTCGCGCGAATCCGGCGCCGCCGGACGCGCGAGGCGGCGCCGCCGCGTCGATTGCGTCGCCCGATTCAGCGCGCCCCGAGCACCGCCTCCCAGAGCCCGGTCACCGCTTCGCGTTCGGCCGCGACCACGCCGGGCTCGACGCGGGCGTAGGCCGCGTCGTCGAGCTTGAGCTGGTGCTGCAGCCGGCGATAGCGCCGGTAGGCGTCGGCGGTACGCGTGGCCAGCACCGCGTCGACGAGCCCGCTCGCGGCCGCGCGCCCGAGCAGCGCGATGTTGCCGGCGTTGTCGAGCAGCGTCGGGTGGTCGCACGAGTGTCCGAGCACCAGGTACTGCACCAGGAACTCGATGTCGACCATCCCCCCGCGGTCGTGCTTGAGGTCGAACAGCTCGCTGCGGTTCGGGTGCCCCTCGTGCATCTTGCGGCGCATCGCGATGACCTCGTCGCGAAGCTTGGGTAGCTCGCGACGCTGCGACAGCGCGGCGCGGCGGATCTCCTCGAAGCGTTCGCCGATCGCGCGGTCGCCGGCCGAGAACCGCGCGCGCGTCAGCGCCTGGTGCTCCCAGACCCACGCCGATTCGCGCTGGTAGGCCTCGAACGCGGCGAGCCTCGAGACGAGCATGCCGGC
>JAKOQB010000218.1 GCA_029778535.1 Pseudomonadota bacterium
CCGGCGAAGCGGTGCGCGTGGTCGGGGCGACGGTGCAGGGGATCGTGCAGTCGCGCGAACTGATCCGCGAGACCGAGAAGCGGATCAAGCGGCTCGGCGAACGTTCCCAGGAGATCGGCCAGGTGGTGGGCATCATCCAGGCGATCGCCGAGCGCACCGGCATCCTGGCGCTCAACGCATCGATGAAGGCGGCGACCGCCGGCGAGGCAGGGCGCAGCTTCGCGGTCGTCGCCGACGAGGTCAAGCGCCTGTCGGAGTCGGCTCGCGAATCGGCGACGCGGATCTCGAGGCTGGTCAACGCGATCCAGACCGGCACCCACGAGACCGTGCGCGCGATGAACGAGGCGATCACGCAGGTGGTCCAGATCAGCCGCATGGCCGACGACGCGGGCCAGGCGATGCGACGCACGCAGCGCGAGACCGAATCGCTGGTGGCCAACGTGCGCGAGATCGCCGCTACGTCCGAGGAGCAGGCAGGCGCGAGCTCGGCGCTTCAGACGCGTGCCGACGTGATCCGGGAGGCCAGCGCCGAGACGACGCGCCAGCTGCGCGCGCAGTCGATCGAGACGCGGCGGCTGGTCGAGTACGCGCGCTCGCTGGTCGAGGAGGTCAGCGTGTTCAAGGCGCCGAAGGCATGACCGGGGAGTTCGCGTCGTGAGCCCGACCGGAGCCGATGCGTCGGCGCGTGGCGCGGCGGCGATGCCGGACGCCCGCCTCGATGCGCTCGACGCGGCAGCGGTCGGGCTGCTCGAACCGCTGATTCACGCCACCGACCTCGACGTCGTCGGGCTCGCTGCGGCCGCCGCGGCAGGCCCGGGGGACGCCGCGCCCGGCGGGACGGAGCCGGGTGCGCCTGCGGGAGGCTGGCGCATCGGGCTGGCGAGCGCGCTCGATCGCCTGGCCGAGGCCGCGCTGGATCTCGAACTGATCGGCCTGGGCCACGCGGTCGGGCTGCTGCGCGCGCACCTGCTCGGCGTCGCGCGGCCCGACGACGTGGCGCTGGAACTCGCGTCGGCCGAGGGATGGGTGTCGGACGCGATCGCCTTCTGCAGCGGGCAA
>JAKOQB010000219.1 GCA_029778535.1 Pseudomonadota bacterium
GACAGTTCCGCGGCGAGAGCGCCTTCTACACCTGGCTGTACCGCATCGCCGTCAACACCGCCAAGAAGGCGCTGGTCGACCTGAAGCGCGATCCGATCGTGACGGAATCCGCGCTCGCCGGCCGCGACGAGGACGACGAAACTTCGCGGGTGGAAAACGAACTAAGCGACGGCGAGACCCCCGACGCCGTGCTGGCCAGCAAGGAGATCGCGGCGGCGGTGAACTCGGCGATCGAAGGCCTGTCGGACGATCTGCGCCAGGCCATCACGCTGCGCGAGATCGAGGGGCTGAGTTACGAAGAGATCGCCGAGTTGATGAACTGCCCGATCGGCACGGTGCGTTCGCGCATCTTCCGGGCGCGCGAGGCGATCGCGGCGCGGTTGAGACCGCTGCTCGACACCCGCGAGGGCGAGCGGTGGTGAGGGGTCGGGAGAGGTCTGGAGTCCAAGATGTCGATTGAGCAGTCGGGTGTTGCAGGCGGTGCCGAGCGTTTGTCGGCGCTGGTCGACGGCGAGGCCGCCGACGATGACGTGAAGCAGGCGTGCGTCGACTGGCGCGGCGATGCGAAGGCGCGCCAGAACTGGCATGCCTACCAGCTGATCGGCGACGTGCTGCGCTCCGACGACCTCGCTTCCTCACCGGGCCGCGACGAGGCCTTCCTGCGCAAGCTGCGGGCGCGCCTGGCCGACGAGCCGGTGGTGCTCGCCCCCCAGCCGGCCAAGCCGCTGCCGATGGCGACCGGCCGTTCGCTGCGCCGCTGGCGCACCGGCGCGGCGGTGGCCGCCGGCTTCGTGACGGTGGCGGGCGTGCTGGTCGCCCTGCAGATGCCCTCGCGCGAAGCGGCTCCGGGCGTGGCGCAGGCGCCGGCGCTTGCGGCGCCGGTCGTGCCCGTTGCCGCCGTGACGCCCGCGGTCGCGACGACCGAGGCGAATGCCGATCAGACCGTGCTGGTCACCGACGGCAAGGTGATCCGCGATGCGCGCCTGGATCGCTACCTCGCCGCGCACCAGCGTTTTGCCGGCACCTCGGCGCTCGGCGTGCCCTCGGCCTTCCTGCGCAGCGCGACGGCCACCGAGCCGGCAGCGGCTGCGGCCGGCCGCTGAGCATCTCCACGGCAACGACCGGACACCCCATCTCATGCTGCTGCGCCCCGTCCTCGCGCTGACCCTGTTCGGCGCTCTCGGCCATGCCGTGCCCGCGGCTGCCGCCCCGGCGGCGGCGCCCGACGGCCGCGAGATCAGGACGCTGCTCACGCGCATCCACGACGCGGCCAGCAAGCAGAACTTCCAGGGCACCTTCGTCGTCAGCGGCGGCGGCGCGGTGTCCAGCGCGCGCATCGCCCACTACGGCGAGGGCAGCAACCAGTACGAGCGCATCGAGTCGCTCGATGGCCAGGCCCGCACCGTCTACCGCCACAACGAGGTCGTGCACACGCTCTGGCCGGGCAGCCGCGTGGCGGTGGTCGAGCAGGCCCAGGCGATGACCAGCTTCCCCGCGCTGCTGCAGGGCGGCATCGAGCGGCTGGCCGAGTTCTACGAAGTCAATCCGCAGGGCGTCGAGCGCGTCGCCGGGCGCGATGCCCAGGTGCTGCTGGTGCAGCCGCGCGACGCGCATCGTTTCGGCTACCGGCTCTGGTCCGACAAGGCCTCGGGCCTGCTGCTGCGCGCCGACGTGCTCGGCGAGCGCGGCGAGGTGATCGAGACCTCCGCGTTCTCGGAGGTGACCATCGGCGTGAAGCCGCAGTTCGAGAGCGTCACCGGGCCGATGCGCAAGCTCGACGGCTATCGCGTGCTGCGGCCGGCGCTGAGCGCCACCAGGCTGGAGGCCGAAGGCTGGGCCATGCGCCAGATCGTGCCGGGCTTCCGCGAGGCCAACTGCGTGAGGCGGCCGATGGAGTCGCCGACCGCGAGCGCGCAGGAGGCGGCCGCCGAGCCGGTGCTGCAGACCATCTTCTCCGATGGACTGACCTACGTGTCGGTGTTCATCGAGCCCTTCGACCCGCAGCGACACCAGCGCGCCATGCGCACCGCCGTCGGCGCGACGCAGACGCTGATGCGTCGCCAGGGCGACTGGTGGATCACGGTGGTGGGCGACGTGCCGCCGGCCACGCTGCTGGCGTTTGCCAACGCTCTTGAACGGCGCAAGTGAGGCGCCCATCTTCACGGCTTCTGGACAGAAGAAGGTCAAGCGGACCATGAACCACCTGCACCCCACCGTCATCGCGGCGACGCGCCGCGGGTTTGCCGCGGCGCTGGCCGGGCTCGTCGTCGTCGGCGCTGCCGTGCTCGTGCCGTCTGCGGCGCGCGCGCAGGGCGGCCTGCCCGAGTTTGCCGACCTGGCCGAGCGGGTCGGGCCGGCCGTCGTCAACATCCGCACCACCGAGCGCCGCTCGGCGCGCGGCAACGGCGGCGGCTTCGAGATGGACGAAGACATGCTGGAGTTCTTCCGCCGCTTCGGCTTTCCGATCCCGAACCAGCCCTCGCCGCGCGGCCAGCGCCCGCAGCCCGATGGCGAGCCGCAGCAGCGCGGCGTCGGCTCGGGCTTCATCTTCAGCGCCGACGGCTACGTGATGACGAACGCCCACGTCATCGAAGGCGCCGACGAGGTGTTCGTCACGCTCACCGACAAGCGCGAGCTGAAGGCGCGCGTGATCGGCTCCGACCGCCGCTCCGACGTGGCGCTGGTGAAGATCGAGGCGAGCGGCCTGCCGGCGGTGCGCATCGGCGACGTGAACAAGCTGCGCGTCGGCGAGTGGGTGATCGCCATCGGCTCGCC
Organism: Pseudomonadota bacterium; assembly: GCA_029778535.1. Classification (GTDB taxonomy): domain Bacteria; phylum Pseudomonadota; class Gammaproteobacteria; order Burkholderiales; family Burkholderiaceae_F; genus JAKOQB01. Next base: position 2,776 of record JAKOQB010000219.1, read on the forward strand.
CTTCGGCCTGGAGAACACCGTGACGGCCGGCATCGTCAGCGCCAAGGCGCGCGACACCGGCGAGTTCCTGCCGCTGATCCAGACCGACGTGGCGATCAACCCCGGCAACTCGGGCGGGCCGCTGATCAACATGCGCGGCGAGGTGGTCGGCATCAACTCGCAGATCTACAGTCGCTCGGGCGGCTACATGGGCATCTCCTTCGCGATCCCGATCGACGAGGCGGCGCGCGTGGCCGAGCAGCTCAAGGCCACCGGCCGCGTCAGCCGCGGCCGCATCGGCGTGAGCATCGACCAGGTCACCAAGGAAGTCGCCGAGTCGATCGGCCTGGGCAAGGCCGGCGGCGCGCTGGTGCGCAGCGTCGAGGCCGGCGGCCCGGCCGAGAAGGCCGGTGTCGAGCCGGGCGACATCATCACCAAGTTCGACGGCAAGGCGGTCGAGAAGTCGGGCGATCTGCCGCGCATCGTCGGTGCGGTGAAGCCGGGCAGCAAGGTGTCGCTGCAGGTGTTCCGTCGCGGCGGCACCAAGGATCTGAGCGTCACCGTCGCGGAAGTCGAGCCCGACAAGGCGCGCCGCGCGGCCGAGGCCGAGAGCAAGCCGCAGGCGACGGCGACGACGCTGGGCATCGGCGTGTCCGACCTGAGCGATGCGCAGAAGCGCGAACTCAAGATCAAGAACGGCGTGCGCGTCGAGGTGGCCGATGGTGCGGCGGCGCGCGCCGGCTTGCGCGAGGGCGACGTGATCCTGTCGATCGACAACACCGAGATCGGCAGCGCCAAGCAGTTCGAGTCGGTGGTCGGCAAGCTCGACAAGAGCCGTGCCGTCACGGCGCTCGTGCGGCGCGGCGACAGCGTCAATTTCCTGATCATCCGGCCGGCGCGCTGAACACGACGCCCGACTATCCCGGCGGGTCTTTTCGCGATCCAGGAAGTGATCGGCAGGTGACGGCCGGCCCGCCGGTCATCCGCGAAAGGGCTCGATCGGGACCGGTAAGTCAGTGATTGCAAACATCGTTCGACAACCGAGGATTGCTCTGCCCAAGGGCTAGAATCAAGCCTTGTCAACGGGCCGTTTCGACGTTCCCGGCAACAAAAATGGGGCTCCTGAACTATCCCCAGGTGATCCACAAGGCTTTGTGGATATCCTGTGTATGGAATTCGATGTTGGAGCTCCGCAACGCGTAGAAATCGAGGATTGGCGCGGCTTCCCGAAGGGTGCTTTTGGCTACAATGAAAGCCCAACAAGCAGTTGCCATACGTTTTGTTGGAAGGCGCGTCAGGTTTTCGACGTGCCTTTTTTTTAGCTTCAGCACGGCGCTTCGCGCCTTCACATCGCAGCGCGATGTGAGCTTGCGCTGCAACGGCTCCGCCGTTGTGTCTACGGCGTGAGCTTCGACTCACGGTGTCATGGACCACATCCGCAACTTCTCCATCATTGCCCACATCGACCACGGCAAGAGCACGCTCGCGGATCGGTTGATCCAGCGCTGCGGCGGGCTGTCCGACCGCGAGATGGAAGCGCAGGTGCTCGACTCGATGGACATCGAGCGTGAGCGCGGCATCACGATCAAGGCGCAGACCGCGGCGCTTCAATACAAGGCGCGTGACGGCAAGGTCTACAACCTCAACCTGATCGACACCCCGGGGCACGTCGACTTCAGCTACGAGGTGAGCCGCTCGCTGTCGGCCTGCGAGGGCGCGCTGCTGGTGGTCGACGCCAGCCAGGGCGTCGAGGCGCAGACGGTGGCCAACTGCTACACCGCCATCGAGCTCGGCGTCGAGGTGGTGCCGGTGCTCAACAAGATGGATCTGCCGCAGGCCGACCCGGAGCGTGCCAAGGAAGAGATCGAGGACGTGATCGGCATCGACGCCGACCGGGCGATCCCCTGCAGCGCCAAGACCGGCGAGGGCATCGACGACATCCTCGAGGCGGTGATCGAACGCATGCCGGCGCCGCGCGGCAATCCCGACGCTCCGCTGCGCGCGATGATCATCGACTCCTGGTTCGACAACTACGTCGGCGTCGTGATGCTGGTGCGGGTCGTCGACGGCTCCTTGTCCAAGGGCGAGCGCATCCGCCTGATGGCCAGCGACGCGGTCTACGGCGTCGAGCAGCTCGGCGTGTTCACGCCCAAGTCGCTGTCGCGCGAGGCGCTCCAGGCCGGCGAGGTCGGCTTCGTGATCGCCGGCATCAAGGAACTGCAGGCGGCGCGCGTGGGCGACACCATCACGCTGGAGAAGAAGCTGCCCAACAACAAGGGCGTGGCCACCGAGCCGCTGCCCGGCTTCAAGGAGATCAAGCCGCAGGTCTTCGCCGGCCTCTACCCGACCGAGGCGAGCGAGTACGACCAGCTGCGCGACGCCCTGGAGAAGCTCAAGCTGAACGATTCCTCGCTGCAGTACGAGCCCGAGGTCAGCCAGGCGCTGGGCTTCGGCTTCCGCTGCGGCTTCCTCGGCCTGCTGCACATGGAGATCGTGCAGGAGCGCCTGGAGCGCGAGTTCGACC
>JAKOQB010000220.1 GCA_029778535.1 Pseudomonadota bacterium
CGTCGCCGCCCAGCCCCAGGTGCACCAGGTCGAACACCGGCGGCTCGCCCAGCGTGTCGGCCAGCGCCCGGGCATAGGCTGCAGCAGCCGCCGACAGGTCGGGCTCGTCGACCGGCATCGGATGCACCTGGGCACGAGGAATCGGCACGCGTGACACCAGCAGTCGTTCGAGATCGTTCAGGTTGCGCTGGCTGCTGCCGCGCGGCGCCGCGCGCTCGTCGACCTGGAACAGCTCGACGCGACTCCAGTCGATCGGCTCGAGCGCCAGCCGTCGCAGCATCGGCAGCGGCGTCTGTCCGCCACTCAGCGCCAGCGCGAAGCGGCCTCGCGCACGCACCGCCTGCGCGGCGCGGCGCGCGACGAACGCCGCCCCGCGCCGCGCGGCCGCTTCGGCGTCGGGTGCGACGACGAGCCGCATCGCGCTCCTCATCCCTCGTTCGGCGCGCGCCAGCCGCCGCAGGCAGCGGCCAGTGCGTCGGCCTCGGCCGGCCCCCAGCTGCCCGGCTCGTAAGGATGCGGCGGCGACGCCGATGCCAGGATCGGATCGACGATCCGCCACGCGGCCTCGACGCCGTCCTCGCGCGCGAACAGGGTCGGATCGCCCCGCATCGCGTCGCCGATCAGCCGCTCGTAGGCACCCATCTGCGAACCGCGCTCGCTGCACACGAGCAGTTCGACGTCCTCGCCGAACATCCCCACGCCCGAGCGCTTGGCGCGCGCGCCGATCGCGATCGCCATCCGGTCGGGACCGAGCCCGAAGCGGAAGTAGTTGGACTGCGGCGGCACCACTTCACCGAAGACCTGCTGCGGAGGCCGCTTCAGGAACACCCGCACCTCGGTGACGGTGCTCGCCAGGCGCTTGCCGGCGCGCAACACGATCGGCACGCCGGCCCAGCGCCACGAATCGAGATGCAGCCGGACCGCGGCGAAGGTCTCGACCTGCGAGTCGGGCGCCACGCCGTCCTCGTCGCGGTAGCCGGCATACTGGCCGCGTACCACGTCGGCGGCGACCAGCGGGCGGATGCCGCGAAAGACCTTCACCTTCTCGTCGCGCAGCGCCTCGGCCCCGTCGCCGATCGGCGGCTCCATCGCCAGGTGTGCGACCACCTGCAGCAGGTGGTTCTGGATCACGTCGCGGATCGCACCGACTTCCTCGTAGAACCGGCCGCGGCCCTCGACGCCGAACGCCTCGGCCATCGTGACCTGGATGGCCTGCACGTGATCGCGGTTCCACAGCGGTTCGAGGAAGGTGTTGGCGAAGCGGAAGAACAACAGGTTCTGCACCGACTCCTTGCCCAGGTAGTGGTCGATGCGGAAGATCGACGGCTCGGCGAAGACGCGATGCGCCGCGCGGTTCAGCGC
>JAKOQB010000221.1 GCA_029778535.1 Pseudomonadota bacterium
CGGGCGCTTCGCGGCGCCAGATTGACGTGAACGTCGCGAACACCTCGCCGCGCGCATTGCGCACCGGACCCGAACTGAGCGCCAGGGTATCGGAGTCGAGCACCTGCACGTCCGCCTCGTTCGGCTCCCACGAGAATGGCGCTGCCGGGGCCTCGTAGAACTTCTTCCACGCCTCGGCCACCGCCTGCTTCCCGCGCAGCACGCGGCCGGAGAAGAACACCGCCTCCTCCGCCAGAAAGCCGGTGAAAGCCACGTGATCGCGCATCGCCATGGTGCGCGCAAAAGCCCGTTCAGTGTCGATCACCTCCTGCTTCAGGGCCGCGTTGCTGGCCGGTGCCGATTGACTGGCAACGGTCGCGCAGCCCGCCAGCGCGGCGAGCATGAGACCCGCCAGCGTCTGCGCGCATCGGTGAAAATTCTGCAGGACAGAATCCATGATCAAGCTCCGGTTGCCAGCGGCAAATGTGCGAATTGAACAGACCGGAGGATTGTGCGCCTCAACCGCGTACGCAGCAATGTCATACTGCCGGCCATGAAACGAAAACCCATTCAGGTCCATCACTTCACGCTGCGCGATGAGCACATCGAACTGCACAACCTGCTCAAGATCGTCGGCGTCGCCGATAGCGGCGGGCAGGGCAAGGCGCTGGTCGCTGCGGGTGCAGTGCGAGTGGACGATGCGCCGGAATCGCGCAAGACGGCGAAGATCCGCGCCGGGCAGAAGGTAACGCTCGACGGCGTGACGATTCATGTCCACGCGTCAGACGCGGCTGCCAGCGACGCCAGTTAAGTCACGACTGATGCGGATCGCTTTCGCGCTACTGGTCATCGTCGCGGCGTTCGCCGCCGCTCGTGACTGGCGTGATCGCGAGGTCACGCAGCCGCCCGGCGTGCTGGTCAGCGCCGAGCCGCTGCAGCGCGACGTCACCGCAGCGCCGATCCGCGTGCACGACTACACGCTCACGCCGCGCGCCCGCTTCCGGCTGACCGCGCGCGTGCTCGCGGGCGAACGCTACCGCTTCGCGCTGGCGTCTGACCTCATGCCGCGCGAC
>JAKOQB010000222.1 GCA_029778535.1 Pseudomonadota bacterium
CATGACCATGCGCTGGTAGCGCATGTAGGCCGTGAGGTTGGCGTCGGTGGGGTTCATGACGGCAACGCGCTTCAGGTCTTCCAGCCGCTTCTGCATCGCTTCGAAGTCGGCCAACTCGCGCGGTGGCTTCGGTGCCGGCGGTGCCAGCCGACGGGCTGCAGCGGGCGGGTCGCGGTACCAGAACCAGCCTTCGCGGTTGCGCAGCCAGTACGCGGCGTCTTGTGGGTCGTCGGCGGCGATCGCTTTCGAATCGTCGTTCGCGCCCCGCGCCCATGACTCGGGGGCGGGAAGCGCTGTGGCGAGGACCAGCAGCGCCGCGGCGATTCGCGCGATCCTGCAGGTCGTCGAAGGCTTCGCACGCATCTACCGCTTCTCCGGAAAACTGCCGTCTCGGCAGAAGCTCACCTGCCAGCGCAGTTCCTGATCGGCGCGCTTGCCTTGCTCCAGCACGTCGCGCTGGCGCGTGGTGACTTCGAGCCGCGCGCAGCCGGGCTGGGGCAGGGCGTGCAAAGTCGCCACGTCGATCTCGATCGGGGCGGTGGCGTCGAAGCGGCGGCGCATGTAGTCGGCGCCGGGACCGGTCAACACGCCGTGGGCGCTGCCGCGCTCGACGGCAAGCACCAGCAGCGGCTTGATCTCCGAGACGGGGATGCGCTGCGGGGTCTGCGCGAGGACAGGTACGGCGAGCAGCGCCGCGACCAGGATGGCTGCGAGCGCGGGTCCGCGCGGCTTGATGCGCGAGAGGGTGGCGACCAGTGTCATGGGCCGAAGTAGCTGTTGACCTTCTGCTGGGCACGCTGCTGCAGGTCGCCGAGGTTCGGCAGCGTGGGTGCGATCTCCGCATAGAACTCGCTGAGATCCATGCGCGAGAAGTCGAGCGCCTGAAGCTGCGCAAGTGCGAACCCGCTGCAGTCGGGGCCCTGGGCGCCGCCCCAGCCGCGGCCGAGTTGCGCGCGACCCTGTTCGTTGATGATGCGCGACAGACGCGAGTTGAAGCAGCAGTAGGTCTCGGTGGTCTCGATGCAGGTGCGGATGATGGGCAGCCGCATCGAGCAGTAGCTGCCGACGCCGTGGCACAGGCGGTTGTCGCG
>JAKOQB010000223.1 GCA_029778535.1 Pseudomonadota bacterium
CAACATGGCCAAGCCCGCGTTCGACACGCGGGAGTGCCAGCAGCGCGGCCTGACCTACGCCGCCGCCGTGCGCGCCAAGCTGCAGATGATCATCTACGACCGCGAGTCGCCGCAGGCGAAGACCGTCAAGGAGATCAAGGAGCAGGAGGTCTACATGGGCGAAGTGCCGCTCATGACCGACTACGGCTCGTTCATCATCAACGGCACCGAGCGCGTCATCGTCAGCCAGCTGCACCGCTCGCCGGGCGTGTTCTTCGAGCACGACAAGGGCAAGACGCACAGCAGCGGCAAGCTGCTGTTCAGCGCGCGCATCATCCCCTACCGCGGCTCGTGGCTGGACTTCGAGTTCGACCCGAAGGACATCCTGTACTTCCGCGTCGACCGCCGCCGCAAGATGCCGGTGACGATCCTGCTCAAGGCGATCGGCCTGAACCCCGAGCAGATCCTGGCGCACTTCTTCGTCTTCGACAATTTCCGCCTGATGGATTCGGGCGCGCAGATGGAGTTCGTGGCCGACCGCATCCGCGGCGAGATCGCGCGCTTCGACATCACCGACAAGAACGGCAACGTGATCGTCGAGAAGGACAAGCGCATCACCGCGCGCCACGTGCGCCAGCTCGAGCAGACCGAGACGCAGTTCATCAGCGTGCCGGAAGACTTCCTGCTCGGCCGCGTGATCGCGCGCAACGTCGTCGACGCCGACACCGGCGAGATCATCGCCAAGGCCAACGACGAGCTGACCGAGGCGCTGCTGAAGAAGCTGCGCGCCGCCGGCGTCAAGGAGATCCCGGCGATCTACACCAACGAGCTGGATGAAGGCGCCTACATCTCGCAGACGCTGGCCAGCGACGAAACCGCCGACCAGCTCGCCGCGCGCGTGGCCATCTACCGCATGATGCGCCCCGGCGAGCCGCCGACCGAAGACGCGGTCGAGGCGCTGTTCCACCGCCTGTTCTACTCGGCCGACACCTACGACCTGTCGCGCGTCGGCCGCATGAAGTTCAATGCCCGCGTCGGCCGCGACACGCCGGAAGGCGCGATGACGCTGTCCAACGAGGACATCCTCGACGTGGTGAAGATCCTCGTCGAGCTGCGCAACGGCCGTGGCCAGGTCGACGACATCGACCACCTGGGCAACCGCCGCGTGCGCTGCGTCGGCGAACTCGCCGAGAACCAGTACCGCTCGGGCCTGGCGCGCATCGAGAAGGCCGTCAAGGAACGCCTGGGTCAGGCCGAGACCGAGGCGCTGATGCCTCATGACCTGATCAACTCCAAGCCGATCAGCGCGGCGCTCAAGGAGTTCTTCGGCGCGAGCCAGCTCTCGCAGTTCATGGACCAGACCAACCCGCTGAGCGAGATCACGCACAAGCGGCGCGTCTCGGCCCTCGGCCCGGGCGGCCTGACGCGCGAGCGCGCCGGCTTCGAGGTGCGCGACGTGCACGTCACGCACTACGGCCGCGTCTGCCCGATCGAGACGCCGGAAGGCCCGAACATCGGCCTGATCAACTCGCTGGC
>JAKOQB010000224.1 GCA_029778535.1 Pseudomonadota bacterium
CGCGCTGATCGCCGGCGCGGGCACGGCCTGGGTGTTCGTCGTCAACGCCGTGCTCTCGGTAATTGCCGGCTTCCTGATCCTGCGCTGGAAGACGGTCGAGGAGCCCAGCGCGTTGCCGGGCGAGCGCTTCCTCGGCGCGATGCGGGTCGGCGTGCAGTACGTACGCCAGTCGGCGGCGATGCGCGCGGTGCTGGTCCGCGTGATGAACTTCTTCGGGCAGTCGACTGCGCTGATCGCTTTGCTGCCGCTGGTGGCGCGCGGCATGCACGGGGGCTCGGCAGGCACCTACACGCTGCTGTTCGCGTCGCTCGGCTTCGGCGCGATTCTCTCGGTGTTCATGCTGCCGCACATGCGCCACCGGCGCACGCGCGACGAACTGATCCGCGACGGTTCGGTCGTGCAGGCGGCCGCGATGGTCGCGGCGGGCTTCGCCCCCAACGTCTACGTCGCCGTCCCGGTGATGGTCGTGGCCGGCATCGCCTGGCTGGCGGTCGCCAATTCGATCTCGATCGCCGCGCAACTGGCGCTGCCGAACTGGGTGCGCGCACGCGGCATGTCGACGTTCCAGGTCGCGCTGATGGGCGGCGCGGGCGCCGGCGCCGCGCTGTGGGGACAGGTCGCCGCGCTGACCGACGTGCGCACCAGCCTCGCGGTCGCGGCGGTCACCGGGGTCGCCGTGCTCTGGCTCACCCGCGGCTACAAGGTCGAGGGCGGCGCCGAGGAGGACCTGACCCCGTCGCAGAGCTGGAGGGCGCCGGTCACCGCAGTGCCGGTCGATCCCGACGCCGGCCCCGTGATGACGACGATCGAGTACCGGATCGACCCGGCACGCGGCGAAGAATTCCGCGCGGTGATGCAGGAGAGCCGCCGCAGCCGCCTGCGCCAGGGCGCGCTGTCGTGGGAGCTGTTTCGCGACGCCAACGACCCCGGGCGCTATGTCGAATACTTCGTCGACGAATCCTGGGTCGAGCACCTGCGCCGTTTCGACCGGGTCACCGCCGCCGACGTCGCGCTGCGCGCGCGCCGGCTCGCATTCCATCTCGGCGACCAGCCGCCGCTGGTCACGCGCTACATCGCCGAGCCGGTGCGCCACGGCTGAGCCCGGAAGCTTGATTCGGCTCAGTGGGGCCCGGCGGGCACGCAGCTAGAATCGGCCTCGTGTCGATCACCCACCCCCGCCCATTCGTCGCCTGGATCGCATGCCTCGCGCTCCTGACGGCCGCGCTCGCCCCGTTGTTCGGCCACGCGGTCGCGACGGCGCGCGGCCTGCCGGTCGTGGTCGCCGAACTGTGCTCGGCCGGCGAAGGCGGGCGGTTGGTGATCTGGGCGCCGCTCGCGGCCGACGCCGATCCGGCGCAGCCCGGCGACAGCCCCGCGCCTCGTGGCGGCGCAGGCAAGGCGCACTGCCCGGCCTGCCTCGGTTCGCCCGATCCGGCGGGCCCACCGCCGGCCGCCACGCCGGCCTTCCTGCTGGTCGCCGCAGCGTATCGGCTGCCGGCCGTCCCGCTTCCGGTGCTCGCGGCGCCCCCCGCGTGGACGCCTGCCAATCCGCGCGCGCCACCGTCGCGCGCCTGATCCGCGCTGGGCGATCCCGATCGTCCGATCCCGATTCTCCGGGCGCGCGCCGCGATTCGCGGACGGCGCCCACCAACGCGCGCATGCCGCGCGCAAGGATACCGAACATGACACGCACGCAACTGAAGCGACTCGTCGCAACGTCCCTCCTCTTTCTCGCCACGGCCGGCACCGCTCTTGCGCAGGTGACGGTGGCCGATCCGTGGGTGCGCGCCACCGTGGCCGCGCAGAAGGCCAGCGGCGCCTTCATGACGCTGACCGCAGCCCGCGACGCCCGGCTGGTCGAGGCGAGCTCCCCGGTGGCCGGGATCGTCGAGATCCACGAGATGGCGATGGAGCAGAACGTGATGCGCATGCGCGCCGTCCCCGGGCTCGACCTGCCGGCCGGCAAGGCGGTCGAGTTGAAGCCCGGCGGCTACCACGTGATGCTGATGGAGCTGAAAGGCCCGCTGAAGGCCGGCGACAC
>JAKOQB010000225.1 GCA_029778535.1 Pseudomonadota bacterium
CGCCAGCCCTGCGCCGCCAGCAGAATCACGCGGGCGCGCTGCTGTACGCGCGCCTGCACGCGCCGGCGTTTGGACAAGGTGCGCAACTCGCGCTCGGCGTGCGCACCCAGTTCGATCTTCACCGCAACTCGCATCGCTCCAGCCTCCTGGAGCAGGAGAGTGTGCCTGCGAAGATAAGTTCAATTAATTTCGACGCACTACGCTAGGTGACCAGATTGAACAGCCAGCCCACCAGCAGGATTCCGGTCGCGACGACGCCGAAGAACACCGCGATCAGCCGCGGCTTCAGCACCTTGCGCAGGATGATCGCTTCGGGCAGCGACAGCGCGATCACGCTCATCATGAACGCGAGCACGGTGCCGAGCGCAGCGCCCTTGCCGAGCAGCGCCTCGGCCACCGGGACAATGCCGGCCGCGTTCGAATACATCGGCACGCCGATGGCGACCGCCAGCGGCACCGACCACCACGCGTCGCGGCCCATGATGCTGGCGAGCATTTCTTCCGGCGCGAAGCCGTGGATGGCGGCGCCGATCGCGATGCCTGCGACGATGTAGGGCCACACGCGGCCGACGATGTCGACCAGCGCATCGCGTCCGGCGACGATGCGGTCGTGCCATGCGAGGCGCGCGTCGGTCGATGTCGCCTTGGTTTTCGGCACCGCCAGCACCCAGTCCTCCAGGTGCCGCTCCATATTCAGCCGGCCAATGATCCAGCCGGCGGCGACCGCCACCGCAAGCCCGAGCGCGAGATACAGCGCCGCGATCTTCCAGCCGAACAGTGCGAACAGCAGCGCGAGTGCGATCTCGTTGACCATCGGAGCGGCGATCAGGAACGACAGCGTGACCCCGAGCGGCACGCCCGCCGACACGAAGCCAATGAAGAGCGGAACCGCGCTGCACGAGCAGAAGGGCGTGACGATGCCGAGCGCGGCGGCGAGCACGTTGCCCACGCCCTCGCGCCGTCCCGCGAGCAGCGCGCGCGTGCGCTCTGGCGAAAAGAAGCTGCGCACCACGCCCATCGCGAACACGACCAGCGACAGCAGCAGCAGCACCTTGGGCGTGTCGTACAGGAAGAAGTGGACCGCGTCGCCCAAGTGCGTGCCGCGCTCGAGCGGCGTGAGGCCGAGCGCGAAGTCGGCGAAGCGCGCGAGGTTTGCGTACGCGACGACCCACAGCGCGAGCAGTATCCCCGTGACGAAAAGTGCACGCCGGCTCGCGGAGCCGGGCGACGGCAGCGCCGATGCGGGCGTACTCATCGGAATCCAGCTACCCCGCCTGGCGCAGCAGCGTTTCGATCTTCTCGCGCGACGGCACGCTGCCCGAGTGCACGACCTTGCCGCCGATCGCGATGGCGGGCGTGCCGACCACACCCATCGCGACGATCGTCGCCGGGTCCTGAACTTTCTCGAGCTCGATCGGCACTCCGATCGTCGCTGCCACTTCCTGCACCTGGCGCGCGGTGACCTGGCATTTCGAGCAGCCGCTGCCGAGAACCTGGACTTTCATCATGTGCCTCCGATCAAGTTGCCCCAACCGATGTCAGGCTAGGCCGATCCCTTCGACAGCGCTTGACGTTCCGCAAGCGGCTGATTCAGCGCGCGCCGCGCTCGTACCAGCCGCGGCTGGCGTTGGCCACGCGCACCACGAGCAGCATCACCGGCACCTCGATCAGCACGCCGACCACGGTCGCGAGCGCGGCGCCGGACTGGAACCCGAACAGCGAGATCGCGGCTGCGACCGCCAGCTCGAAGAAGTTGCTGGCGCCGATCAATGCCGACGGACACGCCACGTTGTGCCTTTCGCCGAGCGCACGGTTGGCGAGATAGGCCAGGCCCGAATTGAGAAATACCTGGATCAGGATCGGCACCGCGAGCAACGCGATCACCAGCGGCTGATCGAGGATCTGTTTGCCCTGAAATCCGAACAGCAGCACCAGCGTCGCCAGCAGCGCGGCGACCGACCACGGCTGGATCCGGTGCAGCAGCGCGTCGAGCGCGGGCTTGCCTCCGCGCGCCAGCACGCGTGCGCGGAGCGCCTGCGCGACGATCACCGGCACCACGATGTACAGCACGACCGAAGTCAGCAGCGTGTCCCATGGCACCGTGATCGACGCCACGCCGAGCAGCAGCGCCACGATCGGCGCGAACGCGAACACCATGATCGTGTCATTCAGCGCCACCTGCGTCAGCGTGAAGTACGGATCGCCGTTGGTGAGCCGGCTCCACACGAACACCATCGCGGTGCACGGCGCGGCGGCGAGCAGGATCAGCCCCGCGACGTAGCTGTCGAGCTGATCGGCCGGCAGATACGGCGCGAACACGCCGCGTATGAAGACCCACGCCAGCAGCGCCATCGAGAACGGCTTGACCAGCCAGTTGACCACCAGCGTGACCGCGATGCCGCGTACGTGATCGCGCACCTGGCCGAGCGCGCCGAAGTCGATCTTCAGCAGCATCGGGATGATCATCACCCAGATCAGCGCGCCTACCGGCAGGTTCACACGCGCGAACTCCATGCGGCCGAGCGCCTGGATCGGCGCGGGGAACACCTGGCCGAGCACGACGCCGGCGACGATGCAAACCGCGACCCACAGCGTCAGATAGCGCTCGAAGATGCTCATGCCCGCGATCGCGGGTGCTGCCGCCGCGCTCATGACTTGCCGATCTCCTTCAGCCGCTGCGTGAGCGCGACTCGATCGAGCTGCGCCAGCGGCAGGCTGAGAAAGAGCTGGATGCGGTTGCGCAGCCGGTCATAGGCGTAGAAGAACGCGCGCCGTTTGTCGTCGTCGCTGCCTTCGACCGCGGCGGGATCCTCCACCCCCCAGTGCGCGCTGATCGGCTGACCGGGCCAGATCGGGCAAACCTCGCCGGCGGCGCGGTCGCACACGGTGAAGACAAAGTCGAGCTGCGGCGAATCGCGCCTTGCGAACTCGTCCCAGCCCTTGCTGCGCAGTCCGTCGGTCGGCAGGCGGTTCTTCCGCAGCAGTTCGAGCGCGAACGGATTGACGCGGCCGGTCGGGTGCGAGCCTGCGCTGTACGCGCGGAACCGCGGCGCGCCCATGGCATTCATCATCACCTCGGCCATGATCGAGCGGGCCGAGTTGCCGGTGCAGAGGAACAGGATATTGAGCGGTCGATCGTCGTCGGTCATGTCAGGTCTTTACGCATGCATACGGCGCTCGCCGGGCAGAGCGACGCGAATTCGTGGCTGGACTGCACGGCGGCCGGCGCGCTCGTCCGGGCGATCTTGTCGTAGCCGCGCCGGGCGAAGAACGCTTCGGCCGTCTGCGTCAGCAATACCAGTTGCGCGATGCCGAGTTCCCGCGCGCGCTGCTCCGCCGCGGCGACCAGTGCGGAGCCCAGGCCGTGACGACAGTCGTCGGGAACGACGACCAGCGAGCGCAGCAGCGCGGCATCGCCGTGGCGTTCCAGCGCCACCACGCCCGCGATCCGCGCGCCGTCGCATGCGACGATGAAATCCGCCGCGCGCGCGGCGTTCAGGTCGCCGACCGGCAAACCGGCGTGCCGCAGCAGCGCGCGCACCTCTTCGAAGCGCGCGGGCTCGAGCGGGCCGATGACGGGCGCGGCGTGCCGCATCACGGCCGCGTCCGTTCGCGCCGGCGGGCACGCTTGCGCGCGGCCGGAGCACATGCGCCCGCGGGGGCGCACGCAGACGATCCGCCGTCGGCCGCGCAGCAGTTCTCCGTCAGGAACGAAAGCAGGTCGTTCATCGCCGCGAAGTTGGCCGCGTAGTAGACGAAGCGACCGTCCTGGCGTGAACTCACCAGACCCGCGTGTGCGAGCTCCTTCAGGTGGAAGCTCAGCGTCGCGGGCGACGTCTTGACCGCGGCGGCGATCTCGCCGGCGGCCATGCCGCTCGGTCCCTGCTGCACCAGCAGGCGATAGACCGCGAGCCTCGTCTCCTGCGCCAGCGCGGCGAGCGCGGCGACCGCGTCCGCGGATTTCATGTCAACGCCCGCAGCACGTCGGCACGCAGCAGCTTGCCGCCGCGGCGGGGGCGGTGGCGCGCGGCGAATTCGCCGGCTTCACCGCGCGCACGAACGCGCTGACGAACTTGCCGTCGACCTGCGCCGCGAGCGCGTCGGCGTCGATGTTCTGTGCGGCGAGGAACTCGCGCGCATCCTCGGCCTGGTACACGCGCGTGACTTCGATCGTCAGGTTCTCGAACCCGGCAGCCTGCAGTTTCGCGATGTAATCCGTGTCCGACAGCGCGCCCGCCACGCAGCCGGCCCACAGCTCGACATTCTTCCGGATGGCGGCCGGAACCTCGCCGCGCACGACGACATCGGACACTGCGAAGCGACCGCCTGGCTTCAGCACGCGAAAGGCTTCGCGCAGCACGCGGTCCTTGTCGCCCGCCAGATTGATCACGCAGTTGGAGATGATCACGTCGACCGAGTTGGCGGGCAGTGGGATGTTCTCGATCTCGCCCTTCAGGAAATGCACGTTGGCGAGGCCGCTCTTGCGCTTGTTCTCTTCGGCGAGCGCGAGCATCTCGTCGGTCATGTCGAGCCCGAACGCGCGCCCGGTCGGGCCGACGCGGCGCGCCGACAGCAGCACGTCGATACCGCCGCCCGAGCCGAGATCGAGCACCGTTTCGCCGGGCTTCAGCTCCGCCAGCGCGGTCGGGTTGCCGCAGCCGAGCGAAGCGAGCAGCGCCTTCTCGGGGATCATGCCGATCTGCTCGGCGTCGTACAGGTCCGAGGTGATCGGGTCCTTGCCGCAACTGGCGCGGCTGTCGCCGCAGCAGCCGGCGGTCGCGCCCTGCGCCACGCGCTGCGCGGTGGCGCCATAGCGTTCGCGGACGATGTCCTTGACGTTCGATTCCGGGTTCATGCGTGCACCTCTTTCGCGGTCCGTTTCGACGTTTCAACGTTATTCGAAATATAAAATCACGTCAAGCCCGCCTTTGCCGCCCCGCCTTCGCGGTGACGGCAGCGGCGGCAGCGCCGCCGCGCGCATCGGCGTAAAGTCGCGCCCGGTTCGGCGGTCGCCGGTGCGGGAGCGGTCAGAACAAACAATGTCGACGGTGGCAACAGACGCGCGGGCGCGCCCGCACGGTTCGCGCTTTCCGCTGCTCGTCGTCGGCGCCATCGGCGTGGTGTTCGGCGACATCGGTACCAGCCCGCTGTACGCGCTGAAGGAGGTGTTCGGCTCGCAGCACCCGATTCCGCTGAACGAGGCGAACATCCTCGGCGCGCTGTCGCTGGTGTTCTGGACCCTGTTCGTGATCGTCACGCTCAAGTACGTGACGCTGATCCTGCGCGCCGACAACCGCGGCGAGGGCGGCATCCTCGCTTTGCTGGCGCTGGTGGTGCGGCTGACGCGGCAGCAGCGGCGGTTGCGCTACGTGCTCGGACTGCTCGGCGTGTTCGGGGCGACGTTGTTTTACGGCGACGCCGTGATCACGCCGGCGATCTCGGTGCTGTCTGCTGTCGAGGGACTCGAGGTGATCGCGCCGCAGTTGCATCCGTTCGTCGTGCCGAGCGCGCTGACGGTGCTGATCGGTCTGTTTCTTATCCAGGGTTATGGCACGGGCAAGGTCGGCGCATTCTTCGGCCCGGTGACGTTGCTGTGGTTCATCACGCTGGCGGTGCTCGGTGCGGCCAGCATCGCGGAGACGCCGGACGTGCTGGTCGCGCTGCACCCGGCCCACGCCTACCACTTCTTCGCCGATCATCCGCTGCTGTCCTTCATCGCGCTCGGCGCGGTGGTGCTGGCAGTCACCGGCACCGAGGCGCTGTACGCGGACATGGGCCACTTCGGCCGCGGCCCGATCCGCGTCGGCTGGTTCTTCGTGGTGTGGCCGGCGCTGCTCGCCAACTACTTCGGCCAGGGCGCGCTGCTGCTGCGCCAACCGAAGGCGGTCGAGAACCCGTTCTACCTGCTGGCGCCCGAATGGTTCGTGCCGGCGCTGGTGGTGCTCGCCACCGCCGCCACGGTGATCGCGTCGCAGGCGGTGATCTCGGGCGCGTTCTCGCTGACGCGGCAGGCGATCCAGTTGGGCCTCTTGCCGCGCATGCAGATCCGCCACACCTCGGCGCGCGAGGAAGGGCAGATCTACATCGCGCTGGTCAACTGGCTCTTGCTCGCGGGCGTCGTGTTCCTGGTGCTCGAGTTCCGCTCGTCTTCGGGGCTGGCGGCCGCGTACGGCATGGCCGTCACGGGCGCGATGATGGTCGATTCGCTGCTGGTCGGCGCGGTGATGGTGCTCGCGTGGCAATGGCCGCGGCCGCTCGTCGCGGCGGTCGTCGGCACGCTGCTGGCGATCGACATCACGTTCTTTGCCGCCAACACGCTGAAGTTACTGTCCGGCGGCTGGCTGCCGCTGGCGATCGCGCTGGCGCTGTTCACGGTGCTGACCACCTGGCGGCACGGGAGGCAACTGATGATCGCGCGCAAGAAGGAGAACGCGATCGGCCGCGACGACTTCATCAACCTGATGGCCGACGAGATCCCGCGTGTGCCCGGCACTGCGGTATTCATGACCGGCGACCGCGAGATCGCGCCGAGCGCGCTGCTGCACAACCTGAAGCACAACAAGGTGCTGCACGAGCGCGTGATCTTCCTCACGGTGAAGGTCGAGGCCGTGCCGTACGTGCCGGACGACGAGCGCGTCGACATCAAGGACCTCGGCAAGAACTTCTACCGCGTGATCACTCGCTACGGCTTCATGCAGCAGCCCGACATCCCGGCCGCGCTCGAACTGGCGTCGAGGGCCGGGCTGCCGTTCGAGATGATGGAGACCACCTTCGTGCTCGGCCGCGAGACCGTGATCCCGACCAAATTGAAGGGCATGGCGCTCTGGCGCGAGCATATCTTCGCCTGGATGATGCGCAACGCCGCCAGCGCCAACGACTTCTTCCGCATCCCGGCCAACCGCGTTGTCGAGCTGGGGTCGCAGATTGAAATTTGACCCGGGCGTCACCCCGGCGCAGGCCGGGGCCCAATTTGCGGCACACGAAATTGGGCCCCGGCCTGCGCCGGGGTGACGCCTGCCTCATGGAAGCCTGAAAGATTGGAAGCCCTGCTGATCTCCACCGCGCTGGTCGCGCTCGCCGAAATGGGCGACAAGACGCAGTTGCTGTCGTTCGTGCTGGCCGCGAAGCTGAAGAAGCCGTGGCCGATCATCCTCGGCATCTTCGCTGCCACGCTCGCCAATCACTTCCTCGCCGGCTGGGTCGGCGCGTGGCTGGCGACGCTGGTCGCGCCCTCCACGATGAAATGGATCGTCGCGCTCTCGTTCCTCGTCTTCGGTGTCTGGGCGCTGGTGCCGGACAAGTTCGACGAGACGCGCGAATACTCCGGCCGCAGCGTGTTCGTCACCACGCTGGTCGCGTTCTTCTTTGTCGAGATGGGCGACAAGACGCAGTTGGCCACCGTCGCTTTGGCGGCAAAGTATCCGTCGCTGGTCGCGGTGGTGATCGGCACCACGGCCGGCATGCTGATCGCCAACGCGCCCGCGGTGTGGCTGGGCGAGGCGCTGGCGCAGCGCGTGAACATGAAGGCGATGCGCTGGATCGCGGCGGGACTGTTCGCGCTGCTCGGCGCGCTGACCCTGCTCCTCGGTTGACGAAAGCACGCGATCCGGCGCCCGTGGCGACCGATTGCGGCCCGCATCCGGGCATGTGGGGCCGGATCGAAGTCAAATGACCCGCACATAGTCCGGGCCGAGGCTTCGGCGCGCTTGCGTTAGCGCAAGGCGCGCCGCGGCCGCCGTCGGTACGTTTCGGAAGCGGCTGCCGCCGCATCACCGCTTCCGCATGAGTCCCGTCGGCATCACGCTCGCGTTCGCCATCGCGTTCGGCCTGTTCGTCTGGTTCGCGTGGCGCAAGCTCGCGATCGTGGCCGCGCTGCAGCCGGAGCCGCGCTGGGATGCGCCGGGCGAGCGTCTGAAGCAGGTGCTCGTCAACGGGTTCCTGCAGTCGCGCATGGTGCGCGGCGATCCGCGCCCGGGCGTGATGCACGCGGTGATCTTCGCCGGCTTCCTGATCCTGCTGGTGCGCAAGGTTGAGCTGCTGGTGATCGGCTGGCACGAGCCGTTCACGTACCCGGGCGCATTCGGCGCCGGCTTCGCGTGGCTGAAGGACCTGGTTGAGCTGGCGGTGCTGGCCGCGGTGAGCTACGGCTTCTGGCGTCGCCTTGTTCATCCCGCGCGGCGGCTGGAGCCGAACAGGGAGGCGCTGGCGATCCTGGGCCTGATCACCGCGATCATGCTGACCGACTTCGCGTTCGACGGCTTGCGCTTCGCGCTGCTGTCGGACGCGCACCCGGCGGTCGCGCACGAGCGCGCCTATGCGTTCGTCGGCGGCGCGCTGGCGAGCGCGTTCTCCGCGCTGCCGCCGGTCGCGCAGCAGGTCGGCTATCACCTGTCGTACTGGGTGCAGATGCTGACCGTGTTCGCGTTCCTGATGTGGCTGCCGCTGGGCGAGCACTTCCACATCGTCACCGCGCTGCCGGCGCTGTTCTTCGCGCGCCGCCCGCCCGGTCCGCTCGCCGTCGTGCCGGCGGTGAACCTCGAGCCGCTGATGAACGGGGGCGGAGACGAGGAGATCCGCGTCGGCATCCGCACCGCGAAGGACCTGTCGTGGAAGGACGCGTTCGACGCGTTCACCTGCACCGAGTGCGGCCGCTGCAAGGTCGCGTGCCCGGCGTTCCTGACCGGCAAGCCGCTGTCGCTGAAGTGGGTCAACGACAGCCTGAAGAAGCACCTGCTCGCCGAGCGCGAACACATCGTGCACGCGCACGAGGAGGCGCTGCCGCCGCTGGCGGGCAAGGTGATCAGCGACGACACGCTGTGGGCGTGCACGACCTGCGGCTATTGCGAGGTCGCGTGCCCGATCGAGCTGGAACACCTCGGCAAGTTCTACCGGCTGCGCCAGCACCGCGTGATGATGGACGGCGAGTTCCCGCACGAGCTGAAGAGCGTGTTCGAGGCGTACGAGGCGACCAGCAATCCGTGGGGGCTGCCGCAACAGGCGCGCGCCGACTGGGCCAAGGGCCTCGAGGTGCCGGTTGTCACGTCGCGCGAGCAGGTCGCCGCGCTCGACTGGCTCTTCTACGTCGGCTCGGCGCAGTCGTACGACCCGCGCGGGCAGAAGATCGCGCGCGCGTTCGTGCAGATCCTGCGCGCGGCGAACGTGAAGTTCGGCATCCTGGGCGCGGCCGAGACGTCGACCGGCGAGTGCGTGCGCCGCGCCGGCAACGACATGCTGTTCCAGACGCTCGCGCTGCAGTTGATCGACACGCTGAACAGGTTCGGCGTCACCCGCATCGTCACCTGCGACCCACACGCCTTCAACACGCTGAAGAACGAGTACCCGGCGTTCGGGGGCAAGTACGAGGTCATCCACCACACGCAACTGATCGCGCGCCTCCTCGACGAGGGCCGGCTGAAGGTCGTGCCGCAGCTCGAACGCGTGGTGCTGCACGACCCCTGTTATCTCGGCCGCCACAACGGCGAATTCGGCGCGCCGCGCGCGGTGCTGGCGCGGCTGTCGCGCGACGCACCGCTGGAATTCGAGCTTGCCCGCGAGCGCGCGATGTGCTGCGGCGCCGGCGGCGGCCGCATGTGGATGGAGGAGAGACTCGGCACGCGCATCAACGTCGCGCGCGTCGAGCAGGCGCTGCCGCTCGCGCCCAGGACGATCGCGACCGCGTGCCCGTACTGCGCGGTGATGATGGCCGACGGCCTCGCGGCCGCCGGCCAGTCGGAGAAGATCGAAACCCGCGACGTCGCCGAACTCGTCGCCGCCGCGTTACGCTGACAACGAGCAACGCGCAACGGACAACGAGCAACGAGCTACTTCCCTTCCAGCGCCGCCAGCTCCGCGTACCTGCCCGTGCTGCCGTGCCCGCCGGCGAATATCTCCGGCGCGATGCCGGCCTTCTTCACCGCGGCGACCAGCGCCGCCTGCCCCGCATTCAGCTTCTGGCCGATCTGGTCGCGCCCGGGGCTCCAGATGTCGGTGACGAAGCCGAGCTTCGCGTCCTCCACATAGCCGATCACCATGCCAGCCGCGTGCGGATTGTCGAGGGCGTAGACGGCGACGTTGCGCTTGCCGTCGGAAAGCACCAGCCGGTCGGCGACCTCGGTGATGTTCGGCGCGGCCACGCTTGCCTTGACATCCGGGTTCATCGCGTGCGATCCGCTCAGTACACGGCGCCAATGCGCGCCGTTGCCGGCGCCCACCACGACGTTCGCGCCCTGCGCGGCGTAGGCGCGGGTGCCCGACGCGTGATCCATGTGATGGTGCGTCAGAACCAGCGTGCGCACCGGCTTGTCCGGGTACTTCGCCTTGAGCTGGCCGAGCAGCCACTGCGAGTAACCGTCGCTGATCGGCGCGTCGAACACGATCAGATGGTCGCGCATCTCGACCACCAGGCTGTTGTGCGATCCGCCCTGCGTCAGGTGTACGCCCGGCGCGACCTCCTGCAGGCGCAGGCCGCTGGTCGCGGCCGGATCGAACGCAACCGCGTCGGAATCGAGGTACACGCCGATGAACTGGCGCCGGAGCACCCATTGATACGGAATCGCCGCCTGCGGCGCGGCGGCGGACTTGCGGAGGTCGGCCGGGATCTCGAACTGTCCCGCGACGACGGCCGGGTTCACCTTCACTTCGGTGAGCTGCGTGTCGATCACCGGCTCGCCGTTCAACTGATAGACCTGCCGGAACGCGAACTTCGCGCCCCCGACCTCGCGCCAGTCGGACAGCACGAGGTCGTAGGTCGAATCGCCCTGGATCGAGTCGTAGTCGAGCGTGCGGATGCGCGCCGGAAGGCTCGTTGCGGGATCGAACAGCACGACGAAGTTGTATCCGCCGGCGGTGTAGGCGACGGTCCGGAACGTAAGCCCGGCGACCGTCGTGTCCGGCCGCGCCTCCAGTTGCGCGGCGTTGGCCTGCATGTCGAGCAGCAGCCGGGGCGAGCTGCGCTGCAACTCGCGCGCCATCGCAGTCACGCGCAAGCGCGACATCGCATGGCTGGGCGGATTCGATTCGAGGCTCTGCCTGGTGCGGCCGGTCGAATCGACGCCGCGCACGAAGCCGACACCGTCGGCGAACACTTCGGTGAAGCGGTATTCGCGCGGCGACGGATAGGCGAGCTTGCGTTGCCATTCGATACGCGCCGCGTTGGACGTGAAGTCGCGCGCCAGCTTGAAGGTCGACTCGCCGGCGAAGCGCGCCTCGCCGCCGGCGACGTGCGACTGCTCGGGTTCCCAATGCTTGCTGGCGCCGGAAGCTTCGATCGACTTCACCACGCGCAGCGCATCGCCGCCGAGGGCGGCGACCGCGCGATGGACGGTGGCCCGCGGCGTATCGGCCGCCGGGCCGGCAGCGCACGCGACGACGAGCGCGGACAGCAGCAATGCCAGGGTGCTTCTCTTCTTCACGGCCTCTCCTCCTTGGGATCGGTTCGATGCGAACCTGCCGGCGGCAACAAGATCAAGGTCGTACGTATTCCCCCCCATGCGGCGCGCATCACGCGCCCGCGCCATGGGGGAAACCTTGACCGGATCACGCGGCCGTGGCCGGCCCTTTCAGCTCGACCAGGTTGCCCTCGGGATCGGCGATGTAGATCGACGGGCCTTCGCCCTCGGCGCCGTAGTTCCGGTGCACTTCACCGCGCGCGATGCCGAACGCGGCGAAATGGCGCTCGAGCGCGCCGGCGTCGAACGGCTCGATCCGCAGGCACACATGATCGAGGTTGTGCGCGCCCGCGACCGCCGCCGCGCCGCCGCGGCCGAGCTTGCCGCGGATGTCGACCAGATCGATCAGCCCGGTGCCCGCGCGCAGGTGCACCAGGCCGAGGTCTTCGCGGCGCCGGTCGACCGCGCAGCCGAGCACGTCGACGTAGAAGCGTTCCATGCCGGCCAGGTCCCGGCAGCGCAGGACGATGTGATCGATGCCGACGACCGTCATGCCGGCCCGTGCGCCGTCACGTACGCGTCGAGCGCGGCGACCCAGCGCCGCTTGTCGGCGTCCGAGGCAAACGACGCCTCGAAGCCCGTGCGTGCGATGCGGTGCCAGTCCGCGACGGTGAGGTCGAGCACGTCCTGCACCGCGCGGATGTTGTCGTTCACGTAGCCGCCGAAGTACGCCGGGTCGTCGCTGTTGACGGTGACCGCGAGCCCGGCGTCGAGCAGCCGCTTGAAGTTGTGCTGCTTCATGTCGGAGAACACACGCAGCTTGACGTTCGACAGCGGGCAGACGGTGAGCGGCACGCGCTCGGCGCGCAGCCGAGCCACGAGCCGCGGGTCCTCCAGCGCGCGCACGCCGTGGTCGATGCGCTTGACCTGCAGCAGGTCGAGCGCTTCCCACACGTATTCGGGCGGTCCTTCCTCGCCCGCGTGCGCGACACACGGCAGCCCCAGCGCGCGGCAGCGCGCGAACACGCGTTCGAACTTCGACGGCGGGTGCCCGCGCTCGGACGAGTCGAGCCCGAACCCGTGGATGCGGTCCAGATGCGGAAGCGCCTCGTCGAGCGTGGCGAAGGCGTCGGCCTCGGCGAGGTGCCGCAGGAAGCACAGGATCAGCCGGGAGGTCACGCCCAGCTCGCGCTCCGCGTCGCGCATCGCCTGCGTCAGGCCGTCCAGCACGACAGCGAACGGCACGCCGCGCGCGGTGTGCGTCTGCGGGTCGAAGAAGATCTCCGCGTGCACCACGTGGTCGGCCGCCGCGCGCCTGAAGTACGCCAGCGCGAGGTCGTTGAAGTCCTGCCCGGTCTGCAGCACGCTCGCGCCTGCGTAGTAGATGTCGAGGAACGATTGCAGGTCGGTGAACCGGTATGCGGCGCGCAGGGCCTCGACCGACGGGTAGGGCAGCTTCACGCCGTTGCGCGCGGCGAGCGCGAAGGCCAGTTCCGGCTCCAGCGTGCCTTCGATGTGCAGGTGCAGCTCGGCCTTCGGCATGCCGCACGCGATGTCCACAACCTGGAGCATGATCGCCTCCCGACGGGAGATGTCCGCGCTGGCCATTGTGCCGAAACGCGCGCGACAATGGCGCGTCATCCCGATGAGCACCGAATCGATTGCCATCCACGGGCCGGTCGCCCGCATGCCGCTGGTGCTCGACTCGCCGCACTCCGGCCGCGAATTTCCGGCCGACTTCGGCGCGATCGTCAGCGAGTTCGACCTGCGCGAAGGCGAGGACTGCTTCGTCGACGAGCTGTACTTGCCGGCGACCGAACTGGGCGCCGCGTTACTCGCCGCGCGCGTCGCGCGCACCTACCTGGACCCGAATCGGCATCGCGGCGACGTCGACCTCGACCTGATCGACGGCGGGCACTGGCCGCACGGCTATGCGCCGAGCGGCAAGCACCGAATCGGCAAGGCGTTGATCTGGCGCACGCTCGACGACGGGCGCGCGATCTACCG
Organism: Pseudomonadota bacterium; assembly: GCA_029778535.1. Classification (GTDB taxonomy): domain Bacteria; phylum Pseudomonadota; class Gammaproteobacteria; order Burkholderiales; family Burkholderiaceae_F; genus JAKOQB01. The sequence continues at coordinate 13,395 of JAKOQB010000225.1, forward strand.
CCGCAAACTCGCGGTCGACGAGGTGGTCGCGCGCATCGAGCGCTGCCACGCGCCGTATCACCGCGCGCTGGTCGAGCTGCTCGCTGCCGCGCACGCGCGCTTCGGCGCCGTCTATCACCTGAACTGCCATTCGATGCCGGCGATCGGCGGCAAGCAGGGCGAGGGCGGAGAGGGCCAGGTGCGCGCGGATTTCGTGCTCGGCGACCGCGACGGCACGAGCTGCGACCCGGCGTTCACCGAGTTCGTGCGCGCCACGCTGGCCGCGATGGGCTACGCGGTTGCCGTCAACGATCCCTACAAGGGCGTGGAACTGGTTCGCGCGTATTCGAACCCGCGCGCCGGGCGGCATAGCCTGCAGGTCGAGATCAACAAGCGCCTGTACATGGACGAGGCGACGCGAATCAGGCACGCCGGGTTCGAGCCGCTGCAGCGCGACCTGCTGCGCCTGGTCGTAGCGATCCGCGACTACGTCGAACGGGAAGCGCAACGTGGCTGAGCACTACCCGATCGAACTGACACCGCCCGACATCGCGCCGTTCAAGGCGGGCAACACGGGCGTCGACTACGTGCACGTGCTCGACTCCGGCCATCCGGGCCCGACGGTGATGGTGCAGGCGCTGACGCACGGCAACGAGTTCTGCGGCGCGATCGCGCTCGCGCACCTGCTGCGCGAAGGCGTGACGCCGGCGCGCGGCAAGCTGATCGTCGCGTTCGCCAACGTCGCGGCGTATGCGCGCTTCGACTTCGACGACCCCGACGCGTCGCGCTGCATCGACGAGGACTACAACAGGGTCTGGGCCGACGACGTGCTGTTGGGTGCGCGCGATTCGGTCGAACTCAGGCGCGCGCGCGAGCTGCGGCCTTTCGTCGACCGTGCCGACTTCCTGCTCGACCTGCACTCGATGCACGAGCCTTGCCGACCGATCATGGTGTGCGGGCAGGTCGACAAGAACGTGCAGTTTGCCCGGCAGATCGGCGTGCCGGCGGACCTGCTGATCGACACCGGGCACCCGGCCGGGCTGCGGATGATCGAGCGCGGCGGCTTCGGCGATCCGGCCAGTCCGAGGCGCGCGCTGCTGATCGAGTGCGGCCAGCACTGGGAGCGCCGCGCCGCGGACGTGGCGATCGATACGCTGATGCGCTTCCTCTCGATCGTCGGCACGGTCGACCGCCTGTGGGCCAAGAAGCGGCTGTGGCTCGCGCCGCCCGACCGGCAGCGCGTGATCCGCGTCACCGAGGCGGTGGTCGCGCGGTCGATGGACTTCCGTTTCCTGGTGCCGATCGAAGGGCTCGGCATCGTCGCGCGCGCGGGCACGCCGATCGCGCAGGACGGCGATCACGTGTGGCGCGCGCCCTGCGACGACACCGTGCTGGTGATGCCGTCGCTGCGCCATCTGCGCCCCGGCAACACGCAGGTGCGGCTCGGTCGGTACGACTGAACGAAGCCGACTACGGCGCCCGGAAACCCGTCGTGTAACGCTGCGTGTTACATCGCGGCCGCATTTCCGTGCCGCTTGACGGCCGTCAAGCGCACCGATGTGCGCAGGTGCACGCTCGCTTTCGAAATTCGGAGTCCGACGCCGCTGCCCGCGCAGCGCGCCCGCAGCAAGCCACCTTCGGAGGCGTGAATGATGGAGACCTTCTATGACGCGATGCGCCGGCAGGGCATCACGCGGCGCAGCTTCCTCAAGTTCTGCAGCCTGACCGCGGCCTCCCTCGGCATGGGGCCCGCGTACGCGCAGCAGCTCGCCACGGCGCTGCAGACCAAGCCGCGCCTGCCGGTGATCTGGATCGAGGGGCTCGAGTGCACCTGCTGCAGCGAATCGTTCATCCGCACGTCGCACCCGCTGGCCAAGGACGTCGTGCTGTCGGCGATCTCGCTCGACTACCACATGACGCTGTCGGCGGCAGCGGGCGAGCAGTTGCGCGCCAACGCGCACGAGATCATGGAGAAATACAAGGGCCAGTACATCCTCGCGGTCGAGGGCAATCCGCCGCTCGGCGAAGACGGCATGTACTGCATCTACTACGGCCGCCCGTTCGTGGACGTGTTGAAGGAATATGCGAAGGACGCCAAGGCGGTGATCGCCTGGGGCTCGTGCGCGTCGTGGGGCTGCGTGCAGGCGGCCAAACCCAATCCGACGCGCGCCACGCCGATCGACAAGGTGATCCTGGACAAGCCGATCATAAAGGTGCCGGGCTGCCCGCCGATCGCCGAGGTGATGAGCGCGGTCGTGACCTACGTCGCCGCGTTCGACCGGCTGCCGACGCTCGACCGCCAGGGGCGGCCGCAGATGTTCTACAGCCAGCGCATCCACGACAAGTGCTATCGCCGGCCGCACTTCGACGCCGGCCAGTTCGTCGAGAGCTGGGACGATGAAGGCGCGCGCAAGGGCTACTGCCTGTACAAGGTCGGCTGCAAGGGACCGACCACCTACAACGCCTGCTCGACCACGCGCTGGAACGACGGGGTGAGCTTCCCGATCGGCTCCGGCCACGGCTGCATCGGCTGCTCGGAAGACGGCTTCTGGGACAAGGGCTCGTTCTACGACCGCGTCACCAACATCAAGGAGTTCGGCGTCGAAGCCAATGCCGACAAGATCGGCGCCATCACGGCCGGCGTGGTCGGCGCGGCGGTGGTCGCGCACGCGGCGGTCAGCGCGCTGCAGCGCGCCGCCAGCAAGGGCAAGTCGGATACGACCGGTGCGGGCAAGTAGCGGGAGACTGAAAAATGCAAGTGATCGAAACCCAAGGCTTCAAGCTCGACAACAGCGGCAAGCGCGTCGTTGTCGACCCGATCAACCGCATCGAAGGTCACCTGCGGATCGAGGTCAATCTCGACCGCGACAACGTGATCCGCAACGCCGTGTCCACCGGCACGATGTGGCGCGGACTGGAGGTGATCCTGAAGGGCCGCGACCCGCGCGACGCGTGGGCGTTCACCGAAAGGATCTGCGGCGTGTGCACCGGCGTGCATGCGCTGACCTCGGTGCGCGCGGTGGAAGACGCGCTCGGGATCAAGATCCCCGACAACGCCAACATCATCCGCAACCTGATGCATGCGACGCTGTATGCGCAGGACCACCTGGTGCACTTCTATCACCTGCACGCGCTCGACTGGGTCGA
>JAKOQB010000226.1 GCA_029778535.1 Pseudomonadota bacterium
CTGCTGTCCTGCGAGGACGCCGAGCAGGTCCTCGCGATGAAGCGCGACAACCGCCTGTGCCACGGCGTCGGCAGCTACTGCTCAGCTCGACTGCCGATCATCCGCACCTGCATCGAGACCACCGAGACCTACTGCTGCTTCAACTCGCGCCTTTCGCGCATCATCAACGAGCAGGGCCGCGCGCAACTCGGCCGCGGCTGGGGCGGTGCCCAGGGCCCCGACTGCAGCGGCTTCGCGCTTGCGCAGCTCCAGGCGCTCGACTTCTCGCGCATGGACCTCACCGAGTTCTATGCGGAGATCGCACCCACGCTGCCGAACCTGGGCGACCTGCAGCAGCGTGCTCAGCAGAAGGTCAACAGCTACTTCGGCCCATGACCTTCATCACTGCCACCCTTTCCATCCCAAGGCGTCGCCACGCGCTCGCCGCGGTCCTGCTCGGCGCGATTCTCGCTATGCCGACCCACGCGCAGACGACGCAGCGCATTCCTGTCTCGGAGATCAAGCCGCTGCTGACGCTCGCCGCCGAGCGTGGCGCCGCGCACGGCGTGCTCACCGGTCCCGGCGTCGACTACATGCGGCGCCGCTTCGATGCCACCACGCCCATCGAGATCGACGTGGCGACCCTGCACGCCCTGCCCCAGCCCGGCTGCGCGCGGCTCGAAGTCACCACGCGCCAGCGCGACGTGCTGGAGCAAGGCAAGCGCGCCGATCAGGAACTGCGCTGGCAGGTGAGTTTCTGCCGGGACGGCAGTTTTCCGGAGAAGCGGTAGATGCGTGCGAAGCCTCCGACGACCTGCAGGACCGCGCGAATCGCCGCGGCCCTCCTGGCTATGGCCGCGGCGCTTCCAATAGCCCCGTCGTGGGCGCAAGGCGCGAACGTAGGCACGAAGGCGGTCGCCGCCGACCCAGAGGACGCCGCGTACTGGCTGCGCAACCGCGAAGGCTGGTTCTGGTACCGCGACCCGCCCGCTGCAGCCCGTCGGCCGGCACCGCCGGCACCGAAGCCACCGCGCGAGTTGGCCGACTTCGAAGCGATGCAGAAGCGGCTGGAGGACCTGAAGCGCGTTGCCGTCATGAACCCCACCGACGCCAACCTCACGGCCTACATGCGCTACCAGCGCATGGTCATGGACAAGTCCGAGCACTTCGCCGAACGCTGGCAGCGCCTGGTGTGGACGGTGCCCGATCTCGACTACGGCCTGAGCGGACGGCCCACCAACGCGATGGCGATCAACGTCTTCGACGAGCAGCAGCGTGAGCGGCAGGC
>JAKOQB010000227.1 GCA_029778535.1 Pseudomonadota bacterium
CAGGTAGGTCAGGCCGAGCTCGCGCTGCAGTCGCGCCAGCAGGTTCAGGATCTGCGCGCGGATCGCGACGTCGAGCGCGGACACCGGCTCGTCGCAGACGACGAGATCGGGCTGGGTCGCCAGCGCCCGCGCGATGTTGATGCGCTGGCGCTGGCCGCCCGAGAACTGGTGCGGAAACAGCCGCTGCTGCTCGGGGCGCAAGCCCACCTGCGTGAACAGCTCGGCGACCCGCTCGGTGCGCTGCGCGGGGGTTCCGATGCCCATCAGGTCGAGCGGCGCGCGCACCGCGTCGCCGGCGCGCTGCCGCGGATTGAGCGACGAAAACGGGTCCTGGAAGATGATCTGCAGCCGCCGGCGCGCCTGGCGCAGCGCCTCGCCTTCGAGCGTGCCGAGGTCGAGCTCGCCGAGCCGGATCGATCCCGCGGTGACCGGCGCGAGACGCATCACGGCCAGCGCGGTCGTCGTCTTGCCCGAGCCGGATTCGCCGACCACGGCCAGCGTCGTGCCGCGCGCGATCTCGAGCGAGACGCCGTCGACCGCCCTGACGACTTCGGGCGGCTTGAACCAGCCCTGCTTCGGGCGCGGGAAGTGCACCTTCAGGTCGCTGACCGACAGCAGCGCGGGCGCGCGGCCCGCGGTGCCCAACGTGGCGCTCGCGCTCATACGGTGGCCTCCTGGCGCAGCAGCCAGCAGGCCGCGCCGTGCCCGCCACCGGCCTCGAAGAGCGGCGGCACTTCGTGCGCACACTGCGGCAACGCGCGTGCGCAACGCTCGCGAAACGCGCAGCCGCTGCCCAGCTCCCAGATCGACGGCACGACCCCGGGAATCTCGGCCAGCTCGGGCCGGCCGCCCTCGCGGCTGCTGCCAAGTTCGGGCAGGCACTCGATGAGCCCCTGCGTGTAAGGGTGGCGCGGCGCGCCGAGCACCTGCGCGGTCGTGCCCTGCTCGATCACGCGTCCCGCGTACATCACGATGACCCGGTCTGCCATCTCGGCGACCGCGCCCATGTCGTGGGTGATCAGCATGATCGCGGTGTTGTTCTCGCGCTGCAGGTCGCGCAGCAGGTCGAAGATCTGCGCCTGCACGGTGACGTCGAGCGCAGTGGTCGGCTCGTCGGCGATCAGGATGTCGGGCCGGCAGGCGAGCGCCATCGCGATCATCACGCGCTGGCGCATGCCGCCGGACAGCTGGTGCGGGTACTCGTCGACGCGCCGCTCGGGCGCCGGGATGCCGACCTGCCTGAGCATCTCGATCGATCGCGCGCGCGCCTGCGCCGCGCCCAGGCCGGCGTGCAGTCGCAGCGACTCGCCGATCTGGTCGCCCACGGTGAACACCGGGTTGAGCGAGGTCATCGGCTCCTGGAAGATCATGGAGATGCGGTTGCCGCGCACGTCACGCATCCGCGCCTCGGTGGCCCGCAGCAGATCCTCGCCGTGGAACCGCACGCGGCCGCCG
>JAKOQB010000006.1 GCA_029778535.1 Pseudomonadota bacterium
ACCGCGTCGATCTTGTTCACCGCGAGCAGCACCGGCCGGTCGGTCGGCAACAGGCGTGCGAGCTGCTCGTCGACTTGCGTCCACTTGCGGCCGTCGCACAACATCACGACGACGTCGGCGTCCTCGGCGGCCTGCAGCGCAGTTCGATTCATCACGCGATCGAGCGCGCCGCCGGCGCGTGCCTGGTAGCCGGGGCTGTCGAGGAACAGCAACTGTGCGTCGGGGCGCGTGACGACCCCGACGATGCGGTGGCGGGTGGTCTGCGGTCGGTCGGAGGTGATCGACAGTTTCTGGCCGACCAGTCGGTTCAGCAGCGTCGACTTGCCGACGTTGGGACGCCCGACGATCGCGACATGCCCGCAGCGAAACATGGCAGGGCCGCGTTGTTCAGGCTGCGCGGGCCGGGCGCGATTCCTCGACGCTGGCGGGCAGCGGCGTGAGGCCGGAGGCCTCGTCTCGAGCGGCGTCGTCGCCATGGGCCGCCACGCGCGGCTCGGCATCGGGGTCCGGCCGCGCGGCGCCGTGCGTTGCCGCACCCGCAGCGGCGGCGCGCAGGCCGCGCGAGCCGCGTTCGGCCGGCTCGGGCTTGTCCGGGGCGTCCGCCTTTTCCGCCTTCTCCGCCCGCTCGGCCTTGTCGGAACGTTCGGCCTTGTCGGGACGTTCGGCCTTGTCGGGACGTTCGGTCTTGTCCGCGCGATCGGCGCGGGCGCGCGATCGCTTCGCGCCCGCCGGCACCAGCGCCTGCGCCGCGTCGAGCGCACCCCGCGCGGCGGCCTGCTCGGCCGCGCGCCGGCTGGCGCCGCTGCCCAGCACCTGGACCTTCAGCTTCGGGATCGAGCACTCGACTTCGAACACCTGGCTGTGCGCCGCCCCGTGCGTGGCAACTACCGCATAGACGGGCAGCGGCAGCTTCTTGCCCTGCAGGTACTCCTGCAGCAGCGTCTTGGCGTCCTTGCCGAGGGTCCGCGGATCGACGGTCTTGAGCACCGGCTCGTACAGCGCTGCGATGACCGACTGCGCCGCCTCGAAGCCCGCGTCCAGGAAGACGGCACCGACGATCGCCTCGAGCGTGTCGCCGAGGATCGACGGCCGGCGAAAGCCGCCGCTCTTCAATTCGCCCTCGCCGAGCAGCAGGTACTGGCTCAGGCCGAGGCGCTGGGCGATCTCGTACAGCGACTGCTGCTTGACCAGGTTGGCGCGCAGCCGCGAGAGGTC
>JAKOQB010000228.1 GCA_029778535.1 Pseudomonadota bacterium
CGCCAGCCCTGCGCCGCCAGCAGAATCACGCGGGCGCGCTGCTGTACGCGCGCCTGCACGCGCCGGCGTTTGGACAAGGTGCGCAACTCGCGCTCGGCGTGCGCACCCAGTTCGATCTTCACCGCAACTCGCATCGCTCCAGCCTCCTGGAGCAGGAGAGTGTGCCTGCGAAGATAAGTTCAATTAATTTCGACGCACTACACTAGCACGGTCGTCGTCCCCGTGCCGCCACGCATGGATCTGAACCATTATGGAACTCTGGGCGTCATCGAATTCGACTCCAACGCCGACCGGGCGATCAACGCCCAAGCAAGGCGGCAGTTCGAAGAGCAGATCCACGCTGCCCAACCGGGCACGCGCTTGATCGCGCTGGGAAATCGCTGGGCCGTGCTCGCAGCGGTCGGCGGCGCGCAGTTCGATGTGAGCGCGCTGCAGAAGATCGGACAGAATTACGGCGTCGATGCTGTCTTTTCCGGCGAGATCGTGTATTCGGATCCAAAGACCGATGTCACGCTCACCGACCTCAACCGGCTCAGTGGCCGCGTGAGCACCGAAATCAAGGGCGACATCTCGAGCCGGCTGATGGGGACGAAGACCGGTGCCGGCGTGTGGAGCAGCTCTGCCTGGGCGAAACGGCAGATCGGCCGCGTCACCGTGTCGACCGACCGTGGCGTGAACGCCAGGATGAACAGTTCGGATCCGCGCGAGGAAATGTTGCCGGCGCTGGTCTTTCACCTCACGCAGGATTTCCGGCCAAGCACGGCGCGCCGGCGCGTGGATTAGGTCGGGCGCTTCAGTTACCGCACCGGGCGGTCGCGGAACCGCGTCGGCTTGCCTTACTGGCTGCGCACCATCTGCACGATCTGGTTGACGTCGACGGTGCGCGCCGTGGCCTCGATCTGCGGCAGGTATTGCGCCTGCAGCTGCTTCGCCTCGCCGAGCAGGCCGTTGAACGCGTCCTTCAGCATCTGGGTACTCATCGTGCGGCCGCCGGCGTAGTAGCGCCTGGCCACCTGCCCGAGGGCATACGTGGTCGCGAACGAGAACGCGATGCCGGTGGCGCCGCGCGCCAGCCCGCCGACGATCCCGCCCGCGACCCGGCCGAACAATCCGCCGATCAGCTTGCGGCCGATCTGCTCCAGGTACTGCCCGGTCAGGCCCACGCCCATCGCGGCGAGCAGGTCCCTGATGTGCCCGCGGTCGAGTTCGTAGCCGTGCGCCTTGCCCACGCGGTAAACCATCTTCATCTGCAGCGGGATGATCGCCATCGACGCCATCGACTGCGGCAGCAGCTCGAGCGCGCCGTTCAGGATCGAGTAGTTGAGGATCATCTTGTCGAGATCGGCGTCGGGCACGGCCGGCTGGCTCGCAACCACCGGGCCGGCGGGAGCGCCATTTTCGAGCGGCACCGTGGCCAGCGCATCGGCGGTCGCCGCCGGCTGCGCGATCTGCGGCTGGGTGAAGCCCAGTGCGTTGCCGAGCTCCGCCAGGAAGCGCGTCTCCGCGTCGTTGCGCAGCTTGTCGGCGTCGCACACGCCGACCGCCAGCTCGTAGGCGAGCTGCTTGAGCTCCGGTGCGGCGAGCTGCGCGGCCGCGCTCGCGACCGTCGCGCGCTTCAGCAGTACGTCCTGGTACAGCGCCGCGGTGTTGACGTCGCCGCCGAGCGATTCGATCACGCGCCGCAATTCGTCGCGCTCGGCGTCCGAGCTGCTGCGGTCGGCAAACGCGGCCAGCACGGCGATGGCGAGGATGGCCTGCTTCTCGGTCGGATTCATCGTATGCCTCGCATGCGGTTCAGGTTCGTCCAGCGCCGGATGCCGCCGGCGCGGTGCGGCTCAAGCCCGGGAAATCCCTTCACGCTCCATGTCGCCGCGTGACGCGATTGTGCCGAAACCGCGCCCGCAAGTCGGGCGGGCACGCGATAATCGCGCTGCGTCCAGACCTGCGGGCAGACCCGATGCCGACCCCACCTTCCACCCCCTTCGAGCGCGTCGTTGCCGCGTATCCGTCGCTGGCCGGCCTGACGCCGGCGCTGCGCGACGAAGTCGAGCGGAATCTGAACGTGATGCGCATGCCGGCGGGCACGCCGATGTTTCGCGAGCAGGATTCGTGTGCCGCGTTCCCGATCATCCTGTCCGGCCGCGTGCGCATCGCGCGCACGATGGAAAGCGGCCGCGAACTGGTGCTGTACGACGTCGAGCCGGGCGAAAGCTGCGTGCTGTCGACGAGCTGCCTGCTCGGCAACTCGCGCTACAACGCGCACGCGCAGTGCGCGACCGAAGTCGAACTGGCCACGCTGCCGCGCGCGGTGTTCGACCGGCTCGTCACCGAGCACCGGCCGTTCCGCGAGGCGGTGTTCCACCTGTTCGGCGAGCGTCTGGTGCGGCTGGTCGAGCTGGTGGAGTCGATCGGCTTCCAGCGACTCGACCAGCGGCTGGCCGCCGCGCTCCTCGGCAAGGGGCAGCACATCGCCACGTCGCACGAGCAGCTCGCGCACCAGCTCGCGGTCTCGCGCGAGTCGATCAGCCGCATGCTCAAGCAGTTCGAGGAGCACGGCTTTGTCAAGCTCGGGCGTGGCTCGATCGAGATCCTGCAACCGCGCGAATTGCGTCGCGTTGCGACCGGCCAGGCCGCCGCCGCGGCCGCGGCCGAGGGTGACAAGAATCACTGAGATGACGGACCGTACCCCCTAGAGTTCCGCCGGCTGCCCGTCGCGGGCAGGTGGCGTGAATTCATCCGGAGAATGCAATGAAAGCCAATGTCGGTGGTATCGACCGTGTGCTGCGAATCGTCGCAGGGATCGTACTGATCGCGCTCACCCTGATGAACGTGATCGGCCTGTGGGGCTGGATCGGCGTGGTCCCGCTCGTTACCGGGCTGTTTCGCTTCTGCCCGGCGTATTCGCTGTTCGGAATGAACACCTGCCCGATGAAGCAGGCCGCCGGGAAGTAGCCGCCGAACCGGCGCGCGCCGGCGCAACCGCATTGACCTTGCGCGCCATCGCCTGCGCGCGCCTGCCGTACACTGGCCGCGTCAAGAAAAAGGGAGCGCGCGCGGGCCACGATGAAGATCCTGATCCCGGTCGACGGCAGCAAGTTCAGCACGGCGGCGGTCGGTTTCGTCGCCTCGCGCGCGACGCTCATCGGCAAGAACCCGTCGATCGAACTGCTGAACGTGCAGACGCCGGTGCCGTCGCGCGCGGCGAGCGTGGTCGGCAAGGCCGCGGTCAAGTCCTATCACGACGACGAGGCGGCGCGCGTGCTCAAGCCCGCCGTCAGCGCGCTCGCCAAGGCCGGCATGACCGCGGACAGCGGCTACGCGATCGGGCACCCGGCCGAGGAAATCGCGCGTCAGGCCGACGCCGACGACGTGGACCTGATCGTGATGGGCGCGCATGGCCATGGCGCGCTGATGCAGCTCGTGTTCGGCTCGGTCACGCACGGCGTGCTCGCGCGCACGAAGCGTCCGGTGCTGCTGGTGCGCGATCGCGCCGCGCCGAAGGCCGATTCGCTGCGCGTCGGCATCGCGGTCGACGGCAGCAAGTATGGCCGCGCCGCGGTCCGCTACGTGCTGAAGCACCGTGACCTCTTCGGTGCCGCGCCTGCATTCATTCTGATGCACGTGGTGCCGGACTTCGCCGGCGCGGTGATGCCCGACATGGCGGGGCTGGCACTGCCGGCCTACTCGGACGAAGAGATCAAGGCGATGCAGCGCAAGGCGTTCGACACCGCGGTGGCGCCGCTGCGCAAGCTGTTCGAGAAGGACGGCGTGAAGTTCGAGGAAGTCTGCCTGTCCGGCGCGGCCGCGGAGGAGATCGCCGCGTTCGCGAAGAAGCGCAAGCTCGACGTGCTCGTGCTCGGCTCGCACGGACACGGTGCGTTCAAGGCCGCCGTCCTCGGTTCGGTCGTCACGCGCGTGGCGCACATCAGCGCGCTGCCGCTGCTGCTGGTGCGCGAGGCGTAGCGGCGGCCGCGTGCGCGCGCTGGCCGCCGCGCGCTCGTGCCATGGTCGTTCCGGCGCACGCGCTTCGCGTCGCCGGCGACGGGCGAGCTGATTGCGCTGACAAATTCCTGCATCATCGCCCCCTCGAGTTCGTCATGAAGGACGCGGCGCCCGGCCGGGCAGGTCGATCAGTGCGCCGGTCGCGTCGGCGTGCCTGCCGTGGATCAGGTGGTCGAGTTCCTTGTGCTGGCGGGGCCGCCCGCACTTGACGGGTTAGTGGGCGGCGCTGCCGGCGGGCGGCGCGGCGCACTTCGAATCCCTGGGCGGATCCGGTGCAGCCAGCGATCCCGGTCGGGCCGGCGTACGGCGGTTCCTTCGAATCGCCCCTGCCTCGGCCGCCGATGGGCACCGCTCACCTTCGCCACCGGTTTGCGAGAATCCGCCCCGCACAATGCAGAAGAACGATCGCCTCTTCTCTTCGCCCGTGCTTGCGTGGTACTTCGTCACGGTGTGGGGTTCGGGCTATCTCGCCACCAAGGTCGGCATCCAGTACGCGCCGCCGTTCACGTTTCTGACGCTGCGGTTCGCGTTCGGCATCGTGCTGCTGTTGCCGCTGCTGGCGTGGTGGCACGCGCAGGAGCCGCTGCGCTTTCCGGCCAGCGCGAGCGAATGGCGCCACGTCGCGGTCGCCGGCGTGCTGATGCACGCGGCCAACCTCGGCGCCAGCCACTATTCGCAGTACCTCGGCATGTCGGCGGGCGTCACCGCGCTGGTACTCGCCGCGCAGCCGCTCGCCACCGCGTTCATCGCCGCCGCCTTCATGGGCGAGCGGCTCAAGCCGTATCAGTGGCTCGGCGTACTGCTCGGACTGCTGGGCGTCGCGTTCGTGGTGTGGCACAAGATCGACGTGCGCGCGATCTCGTGGGGCGCGACTGCCGCGGTGCTGATCGCGCTGGCGTCGATCACCGCGGGCACGCTGTATCAGCGCATCTTCTGCCCGCGCGTCGACCTGCGCGCGGCGTCGATCGTGCAGTTCGCCGCCACGCTCGCGGTACTGGCGCCGCTGGCGGTCGCGGTCGAGGGCTTCACCGTGCGCTGGGCCTGGCAACTGTTCGCGTCGATCGCGTTCCTGGTGATCCTGGCGTCGATCTTCGCGGTCAATGCGCTGCACACGCTGATGCGCCGGGGCGAGTCCACGCGCGTGACCAGCCTGCTTTACCTGACGCCGATCATGGCGGTGATCCTCGAATGGCTGATGTTCGGCGTCGTGCCGACCGCGCTCACGGTGGTCGGCATCGCGGTCACCTGCGCCGGCGTGGCGCTGGTAGCGTGGACGCCAAGGGGTCGCGCGGGATGAAGCTGCCGCAGATCATCGCGTTCGCGGTGTTCGGCCACATCGCGTTCGTGTCGACGCGGATGGCGGGTTCGCTGTACGCGCTGGCCAACGGCGCGTCGACCTTCACCGTCGGCGTGCTGATGGCGCTGTTCGCGCTGGTGCCGATGCTGACCGCGGTGCCGGCCGGCCGCTGGCTCGACGCGGTCGGCGTGCGCCGGCCGCTGCTGATCGGGATGGTGATGATCCTGGGCGGCGCACTGCTGCCGGCGGCGTTTTCGTACGAGGTCGCCGACATCGCGCCGCTGCTGGTCAGCGCGTCCCTGGTCGGCACCGGCATGATGCTGGTGCAGCTCACCACGCAGAACCTGGTCGGCGAGCGCGCCGATCCCGCCAATCGCGCCGAAGCGTTCTCGTGGCTCGCACTCGGCGCGTCGGTGTCGGGCTTCACCGGTCCCGTGATCACCGGCTTCCTGATCGAGGGGTTCGGACACCGGATTGCGTTCTCGCTGTTCGCGCTGGAAATGCTGGTCGCGTTCGCCTTCCTGCGCCGGCGCTGGCACGAGCTGCCGGCGCACCACACGACGGCGCGCACCGCCGCGCCGCCGCCGATGTTCGACCTGTTCCGCTTGCGCGCGGTGCGCACCATTTTGCTGCTGAACGGACTGCTGTCGTCCGCGTGGGACCTGCAGACGTTCATGATTCCGGTGCACGGCACGCGCGTTGGGTTGAGCGCGGGAGAGATCGGACTGGTGCTGGGCAGCTTCGCGGTGGCGACGTTCACGATCCGGCTGGCGCTGGCGCGGCTGTCGCGCTCGCTGTCCGAGTGGCAGGTGCTGACGTACACGCTCTTCACTGCGGGCGTTGCCTACCTGCTGATGCCTTTCTTCGGCAGCTTCTGGCCGCTGGCCGCGTGCGCGTTCCTGCTCGGGCTCGGCCTCGGTGCCGCGCAGCCGAACGTGATGTCGCTGCTGCACGGCGCGACGCCCGAGGGCCGGATCGGCGAGGCGCTGGGCCTGCGCACGACCGTGATGAACAGCAGCCACGTCGCGCTGCCGCTGGTGTTCGGCGCCGCCGGCGCGGTGGTCGGCGCCGCCGCCCTGTTCGGCACGATGGCGGCGCTGCTCGGCGCCGCCGGCGTCGCCACGCTTCGACTGCAGCGGAATCGATGAACCTCGTCGCACCGCCCCGGCAAACGCCTGCACAGATGCGCGCCACGCTCGCCGCGGCGCTCGCGCACTGGAACGGCCGCGATCCGCTGTGGGTGTTCGGCTACGGCTCGCTGATCTGGAACCCGGAACTCGACTTCGACCGCCGCGCGCCCGCGCGTGTGTACGGCTATCACCGCAAGCTGTGCCTGCGTTCGGTGCGCAACCGCGGCACGCAGGATTGCCCGGGACTGGTTGCCGGGCTGGATCGCGGCGGCTCGTGCTGCGGCGTCGTTTATCGCGTGCCGGCGGGGGCCGTTCACGCGCAATTCGAGCGCCTGTGGGAGCGCGAGATGTTCATGGGGTCGTACCAGCCGACCTGGCTCGCCTGCCGCCGGCTTGACCGGCCACAGGCGGTCAGCGCGCTCGCCTTCGTGGTCCGGCGCGACGCGTTCAACTACTGCGGCAAGCTGGCCGAGCGCGAGATGATCGACATCCTGCGCCGCGCGTGCGGGATCTACGGCAGCAGCCTTGAGTATCTGCGGGGCATCGTGCACAGTCTGCGCGACGCCGGCCTGCGCGATCCGCACCTGGAGCGGCTGGCCCGCCGCGCCGAGCGGGCGGAAAGAGCCGAATGACCCACTCGATTGCCGACCTTCGCAGCGAATACGCGCGCGCCGCGCTCGACGAGTCGCACGCCGATGCCGATCCGATCCGCCAGTTCGCCCACTGGTGGGACGAGGCGATCAAGTCGCAGCTGCCCGAGCCCAACGCGATGACGCTCGCCACTGCCGATGCGAGCGGGCGGCCGTCGGCGCGCGTGGTGCTGCTGAAGGGCTTCGACGACAACGGTTTCGTGTTCTTTACCAACTACGACAGCCGCAAGGGCGCGGAGCTGGCCGCCAACCCGCGGGCGGCGTTGCTGTTCTTCTGGCCGGAACTGGAGCGCCAGGTGCGCGTCGACGGCGAAGTGGAGCGCGTGTCCGCGGCCGAGTCGGACGCCTACTTCCGCAGCCGCCCGCTGGCCAGCCGCATCGGCGCCTGGGCCTCGCCGCAGAGCCGGCCCATTTCCGGCCGCGCCTGGCTGATGGCGCGGGTCGCCGAGATGGGCGTGCGGCACGGATTGAATCCCGACCGGCCGCCGCACTGGGGCGGGTTTCGCGTGCGCCCGCAGGCGATCGAGTTCTGGCAGGGCCGCCCGTCACGTCTGCACGATCGGCTGCTGTACACGCGCGACGCCGGCGCGTGGCAGCGGCAGCGGCTGGCACCCTGACCGACGCACCGCCGACGCGCTGCTTACTGCGTTCACGCTAGGCCACCGGTGCCTGAATATTCACCGCCCGACCGGCGGTCGGCGTGAGTAGAATCGGTCCATCGCCTGTTTTGGGCGACAGTCGTCGAAATGCGCATCCCCTCCTTGCAGGACGGTAGACCATGAGCACCGAGCCGATTTCGATCCTGATCGTCGAAGACGAACCCGAGTTCCGGCGGCGATTCACCCAGATCATCGAAAACGAACCGTCGATGCGGCTGGTCGGCGTCGCATCGAACAAGCGCGACGCGCAGTCGCTGATCGAGCGCGAGGAATTCGACGTGATGCTGATCGACCTCGGATTGCCGGACGGCAACGGCACCGAACTGATCCGCCAGGTCAGCCAGCGCCGCCCCGACACCGACATCATGGTCGTGACCGTGTTCGGCGACGAGCAGCATGTGGTGAGCGCCATCGAAGCCGGCGCCACCGGCTACATCCTGAAGGATTCGACGCCGGCCGACGTGATCTCGTGCATCAAGCTGCTGCGCGCCGGCGGCTCGCCGGTCAGCCCGGTGGTGGCGCGCAGCGTGCTGCGCGCGATCCGCAACCGCATGGGCGGCACGTCGACCCGCTCGTCGACCGCGCCGGAGAACAACCCGCTGTCGGCGCGCGAGACCGAGATCCTGCAGCTGCTCGCCAAGGGCATGAGCTTCAACGAGATCGGCGAGATCCTCGGCATCTCGCCGCACACGGTGACCGCGCACATCAAGAAGATCTACCGCAAGCTCGCGGTGCACTCGCGCGGCGAGGCGGTGTACGAGGCCACGCAAATGGGACTGCTGCGCAGTTGACGCAAACGGTGCGAACTTTCCGTGTTTTCGCGGCCGCCCTGATGGCGGCCGTTTTTCTTGCCGCGCTGCCGTCGTCCGCGGCGCGCGCCGAGCCGCTGACGGTGGTCGACTGGGCGCAGACCACGGCCGGCGCCAAGCCGGCCGCGGATGCGCCGTGGAAGACGTTCGACCTGCCGCTGCGCTGGACGGCGGCCGAGGACGCGCCGCTGCAGAGCGTGGCGCTGCGGCTGCGCTTCAGGCTGAGCGCGCAGCCGACCGACGCGTGGGCGCTGCTGCTGAAGCTTGACACCACGGGCGGGCGCGTCAGCGTCAACGATCGCGTGATCGGCGAGATCCGCATGGCCGACGATTTCACCGACGTGCAGTGGCGCCGGCCGCACCTGCTTGCGATCGATCCGTCGGTGCTGATCGCCGGCGACAACGTGATCCTGATCCAGACCACCTATCGCGGCGGCGTGCACGCGCTGGCGGGCGTCGAAGTGGGCCCGCTGACGCAGCTGTCGACGCTGTACGAGCGGCAGTTCTTCCTGTCGTCGACGCTGCCTTGGATCGGCGGCACGCTGGCGGCGCTGCTGGCGCTGATCTTCGGCGTGCTGTGGCTGCGCCGGCGCGAGACGACGCTCGGGCTGCTGACGCTGGCGGCGCTGCTGTGGGTCGCGCGCAGCCTGTTCTTCGTGATCGAGACGGTGCCGCTCGATGCGCGGATCTGGATGCAGGCGCTGTTCTACGGCTCGACCGGCATCTTCGCGGCGGTGATGACGACCGCGTTGCTGCGGCTGGCAGGCCGCGAGGTGCGGCGCGACTTCTGGCTGCCGCTCGTCTACGGCGTGCTCGGGCCGCTGCTGCTGATCGTCACCAACCGCAACGCGGCGCCGTACCTGGACGACTGGTGGCTGCCGGGACTGATCATGATCGCCGGCACGGCGCTCTTTTACGCAGTGCTGTCGCGCGTGCGCCATCGCGAGCGGCTGCAGATCGTCGTCGTGGCCGCGATCGCGATCGCCATCGCCGCGTCGATCCACGACTACGCGCTGGTCCGGGGCTGGCTGCCGCTCGGCAATTCGCTGGCGCTGCACTGGGCCGGGCCGCTGCTGCTGGTGGCGCTGGCCGCGCCGCTGGTCGACCGCTTCATGCGCGTGCTGTCCGACGCGGAGCTGGCGCGTACCGACCTGGAGACGCGCGTGCGCGAGCGCGAGCAGATGCTGAAGCGCAACTACGAGCGGCTGCGCGAGGGCGAGCGCATGCAGGCGACCGCCGCGGAGCGCCAGCGCATCATGCAGGACATGCACGACGGGCTGGGTTCGCAGCTGCTGTCGTCGCTGATGCTGGTGGAGCGCGGCGCGCTGTCGCAGCACCAGGTCGCGCAGATCCTGCGCGAATCGATCGACGACATGCGGCTGGCGATCGACGCCCTGGCGCAGGGCAACACCGATCTGCTCGCCTCGCTCGGCAACCTGCGCTTCCGCATGGAGCCGCGCTTCCGCGCCGCCGGCATCGAACTGACGTGGGACGCGCGCGGACTGCCGGAGGAGCTGAACATCAACCCCGACGCGGTGCTGCCGATCCTGCGCATCGTGCAGGAGGCGCTGACCAACGCTCTGAAGCACAGCCACGCGCGTGCGGTGTCGGTGGTGCTGACCGTCGACCCGGCCGACGATGGCCCGTGGCTGCAGGTGCGCGTGACCGACAACGGCCGCGGCATCGCCGGCGAGCGCGTCGGCGGGCGCGGCCTGCTGAACATGCGCAGCCGCGCCGGCAAGATCGGCGCGCAACTGAAGCTCGAAAGCGTGCCCGGCGCCGGCACGCGCGTGAAGCTGACCTATCGCCTCGAGCCGTACCACAGCGGCGCCACTCGGGGGCAGACGCAGCTCGGCATGAACACCGAGGCAATCATCGAGCGCTTCCGGCAGATCTAGACCGAAGTCCCCCTCACGCAGCTCCTCTTGAGGGTGCCGGTCGAGGGAAGCGGCAAACGACCCCGAGTGTTGGACATCGGCGACGGGCGAAGATCGGCCACGAGCCGCCATTGCAGGCACTCAGCGGCGATCGAGGCACGGGCCCAAGCGCCGCAATAGCAGCGCGTGCGCCCAATCCATGAAAGCCTGCACGCGTGCAGTGCGCTTGCGGATGGTCGGGGTCACCAAGTGAAGCGGCAGCGGGGGGCATTCCCAGCCCGGCAGCACACGCACGAGCGCGCCGCTGGACATATGGTGGCTGGCCACGAATTGCGCCAGCTGAATGATGCCCAGTCCGTCCAGCCCTGCGCTCAAGGCGGCCGCGCTGTCGGTCGTGACGAAGCGCGCCGGAACGTCCAGTTCCGCTTGCCCGCCCTCGCGCATCAGCTTCACCGGGCGCACCTTGCCTGTGGACGCGAGCACGAAACCGACCCACGTTTTTCCTGTCCACGATCCTGGTCGAGCTGGTCGGCTCGTCGCAGGCGCTGGCGCAACTGAAGTCGCTCATCGTCACACCCGGCCTGTGGATCCTGATTCCGGCCATCGCAGCGGCTGGCGGCAGCGGCTTCGTCCTATCCAGGTTGCGCCGTGGCCGATGGGTCGACGCGAAGAAGAAGCGCATGCCGTTCATCGCGGCCAACGGGCTGCTCGTACTCGTGCCGTGCGCGATCGTCCTGAACCGGTGGGCCGCCTCGGGCTCTTTCGACACGGCCTTCCATGCGCTGCAGGCGATCGAGCTGATCGCCGGGGCGATCAACCTGACGCTGATGGGACTGAACGCGCGCGACGGTCTGAGGATGACCCGCAGACTGCGCGTCGGCCCGCCCCGTCCTTCGACCGCCGGCTGATGCGCCTCACGCAGTGCCGACGCTGCGCCACTGTCCCGCTTCGTTCATGCAGCGCTGCAATCGGGCGCCGCTCCGAACCGCCAATCCGATTTTCTTTGATCCAGAGAAAGAACCACGCCTTCGCGTTGCCGATTCGGGATAACGGCTGCTCGACCCGACGCCCAGAATCGCCCGCACCCCTGAATTCGGCTGCGTCCCGCACCGGACGGCCGCAGCACACGCGGAGGACTCGATGCTGCGACGAAGCGTGCTCGTCAGTGTGCCGGCGATTCCACGCGCGGCGCATCGACGGCTAGCGGCGCTTCCGCGTCGCCTCGCGCAGCCGAGTGATCTTCGGCTTTGCTCCCGATCCAAAACGCTCAACGCATCGGAGACGCGTCATGGCCATGACGATCCGCAACCTCCTCCGCGCTGCCGCCGTCGGCTCTGCGGCGTTGCTCGCCTACGCTCCCGCGCAGGCGTTCGACCGCGACTCGCTGATCTGGAAGAAGTGCACGCCGTGCCACGCCGCGAGCGCGGACGGCCGGATCGCCCGCGTCGAGGACATGCGTACGACGCCGGAGGAGTGGACCGCCATCCTCGACCGCATGCGGCGGCTGCACGGCATGGAGATCAAACAGGGCGAGATGGACCGGATGCTGAAGGAACTCGGCGCCACGCAGATCCTGACGCCGCAGGAACAGGCGCAGGTCGCGTACCTGAGCCTGTGGCACAACTCGCAGCAGGTCGAGGCGCCGGCAGACAAGGACGAAGAGAAGCTCTTCACGACCTGCGTGCGCTGCCACACCGCGGGCAAGTTCTTCTCGTACCGGATGACGCCAGGCGCGTGGGCCAATCTGCGCGACTTCCACCTGTACATCGTGCCGACGGTCGTGTTCCAGATGCGCGAAATGCGCTGGGTCACCGAGGCCGATGCGGTGCTGTCGACCCTGGCGAAGAAACTGCCATACGACAAAGCGTGGTCCGCGCCGACGACGAGGATCGAAGGCAGCTGGGCCATGTTCGGCTACGAGCCGGGGCGCGGCTGGTATCGGGGCGAAGCGCGCGTGACCGATTCCGGCAACGCCGAATACCGTCTCAACGGCAGTCTCGCGTACCGCGACGGAACGTCCGAAGCCTTTGCCGGCGAAGCCACGCTGTACGGCGGCTACGCGCTGCGCACGCGCACGAAGAACAACGGCTTCGCAAGCAACGGCGCGTTCATCGTGTCGGGCGACACGCTGCGCGGCGAATGGCATCTGCCGGCGCCGAACTTCCGCACCTCCAGCGCGACCTGGCTGCGCGATGACGGCACCGCCAAGATCGCACGCATCGTGCCGGCGTTCCTGCTGAAGGGCGAGAAGACGGCGCTCACGATCGAGGGCCTGAACCTGCCCGACGCGCGGCCGGCGGACGTTTCATTTGCCGGCGCAGCGGTCAAGGTGCTGTCGGTCAAGCGCGTAGCAGCAGGCGCACTGCAGCTCGAAGTGATCAGCAGCGCCGACAAGCTCGCCACCGCAAAGCTTGCGCTGAAAGGAATCGCGGCCGGGTCGATCACGCTTGCGCCGCAGATCGACTACATCGCGATCACGCCAGAGCTGGGACGCGCTCGCTTGTCGAGCGGACAACATTACCCGGCCGAAGGCGTGCAGTTCGAAGCGATCGCCTATGCCAAGGGCACTGGCAAGACCGGCGGCGTGGCGCTCGGTCCGGTGCCGGCGACGTTCCGGCTGGCGGAGGAGAAGACGCGCCCCGACGACGACGATCTGCGCTGGCTCGGCGCGATCCAGCCGAACGGCAACTACGTGCCGCTGGGCGACTACGGCCCCAATCCGGCGCGCAACTACTCGGGCGAGAACAGCGGGCTCGTGAAGGTCATCGCGCACTACAAGCGCGGCGCGCAGACGTATCGAGCGGAGGCCAAGCTCGCCGTCACGATGCCGGACTTCATCGCGCGGATTCGATGAACGAGGTCTACGCGTTCGCGGATCACCGGATCTTCTCCGGTGCCGGCGGCGGCGCGCTGCTGTTCGGCGCGGAGCAGGCGAGCCTGTTCGCGATCGAACGCGCGACGCGCGAGGTGATCGATCGCTGGCACACCGAGACCGCGATCGATCTGCAGCGCGCGCAGCAGCCGGACCGCGAAGTGCTCGAAGCGCTGCGCGACGCGCAGGTGCTCGTACCCGCGGCGCGGCCGCGCCGGCGCGTGCCGGCGGCGATCGATCCGGCGCGGATTCCGCTCGGCACGCTGGTGCTCGAAGCCGCGCAGGCGTGCAACCTGCGCTGCACCTACTGCTACGCGGGTGGCGGTTCGTACGGCGGCGTCGCGCGGATGATGTCGCCCGAACTCGCGCGCCGTGCCGCGCGCTTCCTGGTCGAAGCCTCTGGCGATCGCGACCGCGTGACGTTGGTGCTCTTCGGCGGCGAGCCGCTGCTCAACCTGCCGGCGATCGAGGCGGCGGTGCTCGAAGCCGAGGCGGCGGCGCGGGCGCGCGGCAAGAACCTCACCGTCTCGCTGACCACCAACGGCACGCGCTTTACGCCCGCGGCGCTCGCGTTCCTGAGCGCGCATCCGATCTCGGTGTCGGTCAGCATCGACGGGCCGCCCGACCTGCACGATGCCAACCGCCGCTATCCGGGCGCGAACGGTGCGGGCACGTATGCGGACATCGTCGCCGGCCTGGATGCGCTGCGCGCGCATCTGCCGCGGCCGCCGGCGGCGCGGGTGACGCTGACGCCGGACCAATGGGAGCGCGTGCCCGAAGTGTTCGACCACCTGCGCGGCCTCGGCTTCCTCGAAGTCGGCATCGCGCCGGTGAGTCCCATGTCCTCAGCGCTGCTGCCGACGTGCGCGCAGGAGCAAACGCTGCTCGCGGGCTTCGCGCAACTGGCGCAGCGCTTCGTGCACGAGGCCGAGGCGGGACGGCTGCTGCCGTTCTCCAATCTGCTCGATCTGCTCGCGCGCCTGCATCAGGGGCAGGCGAAGGAGGCGCCGTGCGGCGCGGGGCTCGGCTATCTCGCGCTCGATGCGGAGGGCCGCTTCTACCTGTGCCATCGGCTGGCGGGTGTCGATCGCTTTTTCGTCGGCGATCTCGGCCGGGGCATCGACCACGAACGCATCCGTGCCTCCCTCGCCGCGCAGGCCGCGCCGCGCCGGGACGATTGCAGCGCGTGCTGGGCACGCAGCTTGTGCGCCGGCGGCTGCCACCACGACAACTATCTGCGCGAGAACGAACTCGGACTGGCGCCCGGCGGCGCCTGCGATTTCATCCGCAGTTGGCTCGAGATTGGCATCCGCGTGTACGCGGCGCTGCGCCGCGCCCCCGACCCCCGCGTGCTCGCCTTCCTCGCACGGCGTGCCGACGGTTGAATGGTTCACGAAGGAGAACGTTGACAGCGATCAACCTCGGCAGCCGCCCGCGTCATTCCCGCCCCCGATCGCAGTCGAGGGCAGGCTCCAGCGGGAATCCAGCGCCGTTGTCTTTTGCCGTTGCTGAGCATCACCGATCAGGAAGGAGAAGGCAATGAAGAAGAAGCTCATCGAAGCATTAAACGAAAAGGCCAAGGCGATCGAGCGACTGGCCGATGGCGAACAGCCCACGGCCGAAGCGCTCGGCAAGCTGCCGCCGATGCCGCAGGGCTGCACGACGATCTTCGACACCGGTTGGGAGACCAATCCGCGCCCGACTTATCCGATCGGCAACTGCCAGGCCTCGGCGCGCGACTTCCACGGCTGCGCGGGCGACTGCTGGTGGCCGGCGCAGGTGCCGGACGGGCTCACCAATCACAAGGACTTCGACGTCGCCTGCCCGAACATCGCGCGCGACTGGCGCAACCTGAAGTACGACTAGGAGGACGCCATGCGGTGGCAACGTTTCGTCGTACTCGCGCTGTGCGGATTCGTGTGCGCCGGAATCGCCCGCACCGAGGCACGCGATCGGCTGTATTACCTCGGCTACGAAGTCATCCAGGTGATCGACGGCGACACCGATGCGATCGTCGCTGACATTCCGATCAACGGCGCCACGCGCGAAGTCGGCCTGACCGCGGACAGGAAGTTCCTGTACGTGGCGACCAATCGCCACCTCGTGCACAAGGTCGACCTCGCCGCGAACCGCGTCGTCAGTACGGTCGACCTGAGCGGCGACGACTGGGACCGGTTCATGTTCGGCTTCGCGCTCGATGCCGACGGCAAGACCGCGTACGGCGCGCTGATGTCGCGCACGGCGAGCAAGGGCGAGGTCGTGGTCGGCAAGCCGGTGGTCGCGCAGTTCGATCTCGCCACCGGCAAGGTGCTGCGCAGCGTCGAGGTGCCGTGGGGCGTGGCGCACCTCGTCGCCGTGAAGGGCGGGAAGACGATCTACGCGATCGGCCAGGACCTGTACAAGATCGACACGACGGGAGCGGACATGAAGATCGTCGAGACCGTGCCCATGTTCGCCAAGGAGATGAACATCCTGCCGTTCTGGGATTACGCGTTCGACAACGGCGGCGTGGCCAGCATGAACTACTACACGCCGAGGGCGATGGGCCTGCTGCTGGTCGATCAGGCGACCGGCAACATGCAGGACATCGTGCTGACGGGCGAACCGGCGATGGCCTATTCGGTCGTGCTCGCGCCCGACCGCAAGAAGGCGTACGCGGTGATGGACGACCTGACCGTCATCGACCTCGAGAAGAAGACCTACGTCGCGTCGGTGCCGATCAAGGAAGGCACGTGCTACGGCGTCAATGTGTCGAGCGACGGCAGGAAGATCTACGCCGGCGGCGGCGGCTCGACGCTGACGGTGTTCGACGCGCGCACGCTCAAGCCGATCAAGGTGCTGCAGATGGCGTCGGACGGGATGGATCTGCGGCGGGTCAGCGTTCCGGATTGACGATGAAGTTCGGCAACGACGAACCGCAGGACTGCGCGCTACGAGGTCGCGCTGAATGCGTCGTCCCGGCGCAGGCCGGGACCCAATTTGCGGCGCCGGAACTTGGGCCCCGGCCTTCGCCGGGGCAACGTGCCCGTTCTTGAGATCGCGATGGAATACGGCCTCCGCCTCGCGCACCCGGACGCCGCGCCGGCTGATCCGCGCGACGTTTGTCCCGCGTCGTGGCGGAGACTGCTGCCGGAAGGCCCGATCGTGGCGCTGTACTTCGGCTCCGAGTTCTGCGAGGACCGATTGCCCGATCTCGACGAAGCCGAGGCGTTCTGCGCGACGGCGCAGGCGCGCGGCTGGGAGCCGACTCTGCTGACGCCGCTCGTGACGCCCGCAGGACTCGAACGCGTGCATCGGCTGCTGGTGGCACTGGGAGCGATTCTCCGGCAGCCCGCCGTCGTGTTCAACGACTGGGGCGTGCTCGGACTGCTGCGCGAACGGCACCCGGCGCTGCCGCGGCGCGCCGGCCGGCTGATGAACCGCTCGCTGCGTGATCCGCGTGCCTATCGCGCTGCGCCGGGCGGCTGCGCGACGCACGACGCCTCGCGCTTTGCGCGGCTGCGCCGCTTCCTTGCGGACGCGGGCGTGGCGGCGGTCGAAACGGATGCGGACCTCGACGGCGGCTATCTCGGCGACTGCAGCGACGGGCTGGCGCGCGCGCTGCACCTGCCGTTCACGTTCGCGGCTTCGGGCCGCAACTGCCCGCTGAAGGCGCTGCTGTACCGCGAGGGCGGCGGCTTCTCCAAGTCGCTCGCCGATCCCTGCACAGCGCCATGCCGATCGGGGCCGATGCCCGCGCAGCGGGACGATGCGGCGCTTCCCCACTGGCGCGCCGGCAACACGCTCTTCTACGAGATCCCGCAGCAGTCGGCGTCGACGTGGCTGGCGCACACCGACCGCATCGTGCTGCACGAGGAGGCGCTGCCGTGAAGGTGCTGGCGCCGCTGCGCAACGCCGACGAGGTCGCGCCGCTGATCGAGGCCGGCGCGCACGAGTTTTACTGCGGACTCACGCCACCCGGCTGGGAACAGTCGTATGGGCAGGCGTGGGCGCATCGGCGCAATCCGCGCTCCGCCGGCGTGCCGGATCTCGACGACATGAAACGCATCATCGCCCACGCCCATCCGCGGCCGGTCTACGCGACGCTCAATGCGCCGTCGTATCCGGCCGGCGCGGTGCCGCGGCTGGTCGAGTTCGGCAATCTGCTGCTCGACGAAGTCGGCGTCGCAGCGCTGATCGTCGCGGAAACGGAACTGCTGCTGGCGCTGTGCGAGCAAGGCCTCGCATCGCGGCTGCATGTCTCCAGCCTCGCGAGCTGCCGCAACCCCGGCGCGGCCGCGTTCTATCGCGGTCTCGGCGTGGCGCGCGTGATCCTGCCGCGGCACATGACGCTCGCCGAGATCGAAGCGACGGCGATCCCCGGGCTCGAGTTCGAGGTCTTCGTGCTGAACGACGGCTGCGTGTTCGAGGAAGGGATCTGCTCGACCACGCATGCGCTCGGCACCTACTGCCTCGCCGATCGCGTCGGCGGCAAGTTCGGCCGGCTCGACGAGCGCTACGAGTTCTGGAAGTGGACGCAGAACAACTGCGGCTGCCAGACCAGTCGCGGCTATACGCTCGGCCCGTGCGGACTGTGCGCGCTGCCGCGGCTGGCGCGGCTCGGCATCGCGAGCCTGAAGGTGGTCGGGCGCGAAGCGTCGCTCGCGCGCAAGGCGGCGTCGGTGCAGCTCGCTGCCGGCGCGCTCGAACTCGCGGACCGCGGCGCGAGCGCGCCGGACATCCGCGATGCGGTGATCGCGCTGCGCGGCGCGCCGGAGCTGTGCCGCGACGCGCACCTGTGCTACTACCCGGACGTCTGGCGCGAGCAGACATCCACGCGGGCGACATCCACGTGCTGAACACACTGCGGCGCTTCACGCCCCACCTCGCGGACCGCTGGGGGGCGCTCGCATTGCTGTTCGTGCTCGGCCTCGGCGGCGCGGCGGTGTCGCTGTCGACGCCGCTGCTGGGCAAGGCCTTCGTCGATGCGGTGGCCACGCGCGGCGACTACGCCGTGATCCCCGCGATCGCCGGCGCGCTGCTCGCGCTCGCCGTGCTCGACCTCGTGCTCGCCACGGTCTCGCAGCGCGTGCACGCGCGGCTTTCGGCCGACGTGCTCGCCGCACTGCGCGCGTCGCTGTTCGCGCGCTGCCTGTCCGGCCCGCTCGAAGCGCTGGAACCGTTCCGCCACGGCGATCTGCTGACGCGCTTCGGCTCCGACGTGCCGCGCATCCAGACGCTGCTCGTCGATGGCTTGCTGGGCGCACTGCAGAGCGTGCTGTTCCTCGCGGTGGCGGCGGCGATCACGTTCACGCTGTCGCCGGTGCTCGCGCTGTGGAGCTTCGTCGGCGTTGCGCTCGCGCTGCTGGCGACGATGGCGTTTCGCCGCCCGATCGAGGAACGGAGCGGCCGCGTGCGCGAAGCCATGGCAGGCCTGTCGCATTTCCTTGCCGAACGGCTGGGCGCGTTGCGCGCGCTGCGGCTGCATCGCGCGCAAGGGCAGGAGCAGGCGCGGCTGGCGGCGGCGAACGAGCAACTGAATAGCGAGGTGGTCGGCTTCCAGGTGCTCGATACGATCGCGATCGGCGTGCCGGGACTTGTGCTGACCGCGGCGCTGGCGTGGATCTACCTGGTCGGCGGACGATTGCTCGAGTCCGGAGCGATCAGCCTCGGCACGTTTGTCGCGTTCGTGCTCTATCAGGGACGACTGTTCGCGCCGGCGCAGGGACTGCTCGGGCTCGTGCGCAACCTGCAGTCGGCGCGCGTGAGCCTCGATCGGGTGGTCGAAGTGCTGGGGCCGGATGAACCAAGCGCAGAAGCCGCCGCAAACCAGCCCGCCGCGGTCGAGGCCGGCGACGCGGTCGTTTTCAGCGACGTCGCGTTCGCCTATGCCGGCAAGCCGCCGCTGTACACGCATCTGGATCTGCGCGTGCGGCGCGGCGAACGCGTCGGCCTGTTCGGCGCCTCAGGCGCGGGCAAGTCGACACTGGTGCAACTCTTGTTCGGGCTGCGGCTGCCGACGGCGGGCGCGGTGCTGATCGACGGCCGGCCCGCGCACGAGTGCGCCGGCAGCGCGCTCGGGTACGCCGGCGCCGAGCCGTTCCTGGTGCACGCGACGATCGAAGAGAACCTGCGCTACGGCAATCCGTCGGCAGCGCGCGCGGACATCGAGCGCGCCGCCGCGCTGGCCGAGGCGGACGGCTTCATCGCGGCGCTGCCCGACGGCTACGCGACGGTGATCGGCGGGCGCGGGCTGCTGCTGTCCGACGGCCAGCGCCAGCGGCTCGGTCTGGCACGGCTGTTCCTGGGCGATCCCGCCATCCTCGTGCTCGACGAGGCATTCAGCGCGCTCGACCTCGAGACCGAGGCGCGCGTGCGCGGCCGACTGTGGCAGGCGTTTTCCGGCCGCACTGTGCTGATCATTTCGCATCGCCCCGTCGGGATGACCGAACTCGACCGCGTGCTCGTGCTGCGCGACGGGATGCTCGTAGCGGCACCTTCACAAGATGCGCAGGCACTGCGCCGGGACGGACGATCCGTCGCGGCACTGCACTGACGGCGATGAAGATCGGCATCATCGACACCGGCGTCAATGCGTGGCACTCGCACGTACGCGGATGGGTGACCGGCTGCCGCATCTTTCTGGGCACCGACGGCACGCTGCAGGAGGACGGAGACTTTCGCGACCCCGTCGGACACGGAACCGCAGTTGCAGGCGTGATTCGCGCAGCATTTCCGGAGGCGGAAATCTTCGCGGTGCGCGTGTTCGCCGACAGTGGAACGACCTACCCGTCGCTGGTCGCACGCGGCGTCCTGCGCGCAGCAGCCGAAGAATGCGACTTCGTCAACGTCAGCATTTCGGTCGCGCCGGGCGCAGGCGCCGACACGCTCGCCGCGGCCTGCGCAGCCGCCATCGAAAGCGGCTGCGCGCTCGTCGCGCCGGCGCGTACCGACCGGCCCGGTTGGCTGCCGGCATCGCTGCCGGGCGTGTACGCCGTCGCCGCAGACGACTCGCTTGCGTTCGACGAAGTCAGGGCCGACGGACCGGCGCAACTCGCCGCGCCGGGCCGGCCACGCGACCTCGCCCAGGCTCCATTTCACTTGAACCTGCACGGACCGTCGTTCGCGTGCGCGCGAGCGCTCGTCCATCTCGCTCGACGGGCAGAGCGAGCACCTTGAGGGAGTGCGCCGATCGTGCGTGGCGCACATCGGAGTGTCGGTGGCTGCAAAGCCGTGGCAAGCAGTCGCCAAAGCCGTCCAAGTTGCAACGCGGCAGCCGTCGATGGCCAGCACGCCCACCGGCTAAGAACCGATCATGCCCGCGGCCACGTTGATCGACATGCCGATGATGGCCGCGTTGAAGATGAAGCTCAGAACCGACTGCGCCAGCACCGCCTTGCGCATCGGGCGCGTCATGACGGTGACGTCGGAGGTCTGTGCGGCAGCGGCGATCGTGAACGAGAAGTACAGAAAGTCCCAGTAGTCCGGCGCCAGTTCCTGCTTGTCCGGAAACGACAGCGGCCGGTGTTCGGCGGGTGCGCGAAAGAACATGTGCGCATAGTGGAAGGTGAACATCGTGTTGACCAGCAGCCAGGAGCCCAACACGGTGCTCGCAGTGAAGGCGTAGTGCAACAGCCTGTCGCTCGCGGCCAGGCCGCGGACGTGCGATAGTTCGACGACGATGGCGGCCAGACTGGCGATCGCGGTGACTGACATCAGTGCAAGCACGAACACCGCGCCCGGATCCTCACGCTCCGCGATAGCGCGCACACGCGCCGGGCTGGCCCGGAACATCAGCCAGCCCATCAGCAGCAGATAGCACCAGACCGCGACATTCCAGCCGATCAGCAGGTGCGTCACCAGCCGCCCATCGAACGGCAGGACGAAACCTCCGAGCGCACCGAGCGCCAGCGCGAAAAGGAGTCGCCGCCGGTGGCGGGCAAACTGACCGAGTGAATTGTCGGCGCGCATGCCCGGAATTATTGCGCGACGGTTCCGCCGCGCCGAAATCGGACGATCCGGCGCGCCGCGCAAGGACGAAGGCAACCCGATATTCACGCGTGAATATCCGACAAACCCGTTGCGCGTGACGCTGCATCGTCTGCAAGATCGCTTCCGTCATTGCCAAGTAGCAGAAGCAGCGCAACCTCGCTTCTGCCAACCACGAGTCGCGGATGCGGCAGACGAGGGAGACGACGATGCAACCGTCACGCGCAGATCATGACGAAGCGATCCGAGCATTTTCGGCGATCCGGTCTTCCTGCTGTGGAAAGGGTCATCAGCGGCGCGGCAGCGAACGCAAGGAGGCGCTTGTTCACGACCTCGGTGCGCTGACCAAGGTTGTGATCGCGTATACGCAGAAGGAGCGGATCTCGCAGTCGGACTACGGAGAGTACCTGCGCGCACTGGCGCGGTGGCTTGTCGATGCGGAAGGCGTGGTGGAAGTGTAGGAAGCGATTTTCCGATCGCGCCGCCGGCGAGCAGGCGGAGTGCAGGAAATCGGCGGCAAGCGGTCTTCGACTCATGGATCCACCCGGACCCCGGGTGGTCTTCGGGACATGCGAGTCGGCCGAATCATTCCCGACGCCGGCCTCAGCACGTTCTCGACCCTGCACGTCGCCGTCCCGTCACCTCGTTGCCGCCCGTGGGAGGCGCGGAAAGAGCTGCGGTGCCTCCCGGCTCTTTGGCGGACCTCCTGCGCACTCGGCGGCGCGATCGTCCCGAGCACGATCCACACGAGCAAGTCGCCCCACCGCAGTGCCTCGCGGCGCGCTCATCGCGGCGAAGGCGCGAGACCGCTTGGCCTCGCAGATACCGAGGCGGAACACGGCGAGCACGTCGGGATCGGTAATTTCCGGCAACAGCGTCTCGCCGCAACGGCGCAACGCCGAGAGCAGGCTCGGCATGTCGCTGGGTCCCGGGAACCGCTCGGGCAGGCCCATCCGCTGGCCGCGCGAAGCCACATACGCCGCGAGCATCTCTTCCTTGTTTCCCACCGGCGCGCAGAGACCGCGCTGCGAGACTTTCGCCCGCGTCGCGATGTGGAGCGTCATCGCCGCGGCGAAGCCGTGCTCCATGAAAGGCTTCGACCGCGGCCGACACGATCATTGCAGCCGTCCCGGCACTGGCGCTGCGAACGCTTTCGTCCAGGGGATCGCCGCGGGCTTGCACGCCTGTCCGACGACTTGACCCGCCCTGGCGTCCTGAATCGGAAATTCGTCGCGGAAGAACTGCTCGGTTCGCCGCCAGAGCAGGCGCGCAACGACGCATGGCGGTGAACCGAGCGGATTTTCCGTGCTCCGGTACGGTCGCAACGCAGTTCATGGCGCTTGCGCCATCGGCTGCGTTGTGCAGCGAAAATCTGACTCAGGACACTAGAATGCAAGCAGGGACATCGAAGGCACACCATGGATTCGGTCGACACGCAGGTCCTGAAGAAAGCCGACGACTGGCATCGCGAGGGCCATCGGGTCGTGCTGGGAACGATCGTGCGCACGTGGGGCTCGGCGCCGCGGCCGGTCGGCGCGCTGGTCGCGATCCGCGGTGACGGCCTCGTGGCGGGCTCGGTCTCGGGCGGCTGCATCGAGGACGACCTGGTCGACAAGGTGCGCGCCAGAGCGCTCGCGGCCGAGCGCCCGCAGCGCGTGACCTACGGAGTGACCGCGGAAGAAGCATTCCGCTTCGGCCTGCCGTGCGGCGGCACCATCGAGCTGATCCTGGAACCGATCACGCAGGAATCGAGGGTCGCCGATCTGCTGGCGCGCGTCGCCGCGGGCCGGCAGACGCTGCGCACGCTCGACATGAAGACCGGCCGCGTCACGCTTGAAGACGGCCGCGGCAGCGATGTGCTCGCGTTCGACGAAAACCAGCTCGTCACCGTGCACGGGCCGCGGCTGCGGCTGCTGGTGATCGGCGCCGGGCAACTGACGCACTATCTGGCGCAAATGGCGCTCGCGCTCGACTACCAGGTCACGATCTGCGATCCACGCGAGGAATACGCCGACGGCTGGACCGTGCCCGGCACTACCCTCGTGCGCACGATGCCCGACGACACCGTGGTCGATTTCCGGCCCGACCGCAACACCGCGATCGTCGCGCTCACGCACGATCCGAAGCTCGACGATCTGGCGCTGATGGAGGCGCTGAAGTCCGACGCGTTCTACGTCGGCGCGATCGGCTCGCGGCGCAATCAGGCCAAGCGCAGGGAGCGGCTGGTCGAATTCGGCGTCACCGCCGAACAACTGGAGCGCCTGCGCGGCCCGGTCGGTCTGAAGAACGGCGCGCGCACGCCGCCGGAGATCGCGGTGTCGATCCTGGCGGAACTCACCGCGACCAAGTACGGCTACCGGATCCCGACGCCGGTGCCGCTGGCCGAAACATCGAAGGTCGAAGCCGGCCGCGTGGTCTGAAGCCTCAGCAGGTCGGCGCCGCGCGCACGTCAGCCATCGCGCCGATCAGCGCGGCGTGCGCCAGTCGCTATCATCGCGGCCGATGCGTCGCCGACCGGTCCGCCCTGGTTGCAGTACCTGAACCGCCTTGCCCGCCTGCTGCTGGCCGTCGCGACCGCGATCGGCTGGGCCGGTCATCCCGCTGCGCAGACGCATTCCGCGCCGCCGGCGGTGGCGCTGTTCTACGGCACCGACCCGCCGCTGGCGGAACTGCAGGCGTTCGACCTCGTCGTGATCGAGCCCGACCATGTCGACGCCGCGCGCCTGCCGCGCAAGCACACGCGCTGGTTCGCCTACGTCAGCGTCGGCGAGGTGCAGCCGTCGCGCAGCTACTTTCGCGACATTCCGCCCGCGTGGCTGCGCGGCGAGAACACCGCGTGGGGCAGCCGGCTCGTCGACCAAACCGCGCCGGGCTGGCCCGGGTTCTTCGAGCGCCGCGTGATCGCGCCGCTGTGGCAGCAGGGCTATCGCGGCTTCTTCCTCGACACGCTCGACGCCTACCAGCAGTTCGCCGCCGACCCGCAGCAGAAGGCGGCGCAGGAAGACGCGCTGGTCGCGCTGATCGATCGGCTGCACGCGCGCTTTCCCGGCATCGAGCTGATCTTCAACCGCGGCTTCGAGATCCTGCCGCGCCTGAAGGGCAAGGCGATGATGGTCGCCGCCGAATCGCTGTTCCTGCGCTTTGATGCGGCCGCGCAACGTTACGGCGAAGTGCCGGCGGCGGACCGCGAATGGCTGCTCGCACAACTGAAGCGCGTGCAGGCCGAGCACGACATCCCGGTGCTCGTGATCGATTACGCGCCTTTGGCGCAGCGCGCCGCGGCGCGCGCGGCGGCCGAACACATCCGCGCGCTCGGCTTCATTCCGTGGGTCACCGGCGGCGGGCTCGATCAGCTCGGCGTCGGCGAGGTCGAGGTGGTGCCGCGCCGCGTGGCGCTGATCACCGACCGGCCGCCGAACGTCGACTTCCAGGTGACGCCGGCGGTGCGCTTCCTGTCGCTGCCGCTGCATTACCTCGGCTACACGATCGACGTGTTCGATGTCGCCGACAAGCTGCCCGAGCGCATTGCCGACGGCAGCTACGCCGCGGTCGTCACCTGGTTCTCGCAGCCGGTGACGGCGCTGAACCCCGACTACGCCGCGTGGCTGCAGCGGCAGACCGAAGCGGGGCTGCGCGTGGTGCTCATGAACCGCCCCGGCTTCGCGCCCGGCTCGGCGCTGGCGCGCGCACTCGGGTTCAACGTCACCGCGGCGCCGGAGTCGTTGCTGTCGATCACGCAGCGCGATCCGCTGGTCGGCTTCGAGGCGCAGCCGTCGCTTTCCAGCGCCGACATCGAGCCGCTGGCGCTGCCCGGCGCGACGCCGCTCCTGTCGCTGCGCGCCGCTGACGGTACGCGCATCGATGCGGTCGCGCTGACGACGTGGGGCGGCTTCGCGCTGGCGCCGTTCGCCATCACCGCGCAGGAAGACGGCAGCAACGCGCGCTGGGTGATCGATCCGATCGAGTTCCTGAAGCGCGCGCTGCGCGCCGGCTTTCCCGCGCCGGACGTGACCACGGAGGCCGGCCGCCGGCTGCTGCTGGTGCACGTCGACGGCGACGGCTTCGCGTCGCGCGCCGAGATGCCGGGCACGCCGTTCGCGCCCGAGGTGATGCTGCGCGAACTGATCCAGCGCTACCGGATCCCGCACACGATCTCGGTGATCCAGGGCGAGATCGCCGGCAACGGCATGTTCCGCGACCTGTCGCCGGCGCTGGAAGCGATCGCGCGCCGCATCTTCGCCGAGCCGAACGTCGAGATCGCCAGCCACTCGTACTCGCACCCGTTTGCGTGGCGCGCGATCTCGTCCGGCGTCGATCCCAGGCGCTACGCGCGCGCGCTGAACCTGAACCTGCCCGGCTACAAGTTCAATCTCGACGCCGAGATCGCGGGCTCCGCCTCGTACATCGACGAGAAGCTCGCGCCGCCCGGCAAGCGCACCAAGGTGTTCCTGTGGACCGGCGATTCGGTCGCGACGACCGAGGCGGTGCTCGCCGCCGACGCCGCCGGGTTGCTGAACATGAACGGCGGCGACACGACCGCGACGCGCAGCGACCCGACGCTGACGCAGATGTCGGGCCTGGGCCTGAAGCGCGGCCGCACGCTGCAGGTATTCGCGCCGAACCAGAACGAGAACGTCTACACGAATCTCTGGACCGGCCCGTTCTACGGCTACCAGCGCGTGATCGAAACCTTCGAGCTGACCGAGGTGCCGCGGCGGCTCAAGCCGATCGACATCTACTACCACACCTACTCGGCCAGCAAGCAGGCGTCGCTGGCGGCGCTGCAGCGCGTGTACCGCTGGGCGCTCGCGCAGCCGGTCGTTCCCGTGTACGCGTCCGACTACATCCGCAAGGTGCTCGATTTCCACCGCATGGCGATCGCGCGCGACCTGCGCGCGCCGGACACCTGGCGCATCCGCGGCGCCGGCCACCTGCGCACGCTGCGCCTGCCACCGCGCGCGACGATCGCGCTGGCCGAAAGCCGCAACGTCGCGGGCTTCAGCGACGGGCCCGGCGGCCGCTACGTGCATCTGACCGACGGCGCCGCCGAGCTGCGGCTGGGGCTCAACGTCGATGCGCCGTACGTGCACGACGCGCGCGGCTGGATCAGCGACTTCGCCCGCCGGCGCGACGGCATTTCCTTCACGCTGAACGCGTACGGCGACACCGGCTTTTCGCTCGCGGACGCGCGCGGCTGCTCGGCCCGCGCCGACGGTCGCGACCTCACTTCCCTGCCGGGCGGCGATCCCGCCCTGCTGCGCTATGAGCTTGCCGATCGCGCGATCGCGGCAACGCCGACGCCTGCCCGCGTGGACATCGTCTGCCGCCCCTGACCGCGAGCGGCTGATGCCGCCGTGGCTAGCGCTGGCGCTGGGCGCGATCACTGCGATCGCGCTCGCGCTGACGTTCCGCTACGAGGGCGTCGAGCAGCGCGTGCTGCGCGACGCGCCCAACCCCGACGCGCTGCACATCGCGTACATGAGCGCGTGGCTCGCCGCGCACCCGTCCGAGCACGGGCTGCGGCTGCGGCTGGCGCGCGACCTGACGCGCATCGGCCGCTTCGACGACGCGCACGCGTGGCTGGCGCCGCTGCAGACGCAGCTCGACGCGCTCGAACCCGCTCTCGCCGAGCGCGTCGCGCTGCAGAGCCTCGACACCGACATCGCCGCGTTGTTCGCGCTCGCGCCTGCCGATGCGCGCCGCGCCGAGCGGCTTGCGATCGTGCACGCGCACCTCGAACGGATGGCGCAGCGCGCGTGGAGCGCGGCGACCGAAGCTCGGCTCGCCGAGCAGGCCGCGAGCGTCGGCGCCGTGGTTCCCGCCGCGCACTGGTACGCGCGCGCGCTCGAGCGGCGCGACGCGCAGCCGGCGTCCTGGTGGTCACAGGCCGGACGCAACATGCTGGCGCTGCGCGACGCCAGGCTCGCCGCGCGCCTGTACCTGCACGCGCGCGCGGCGAGCCGCACGCTCGAGGCCGAGCGCAACAACTTC
This sequence comes from Pseudomonadota bacterium, assembly GCA_029778535.1. GTDB lineage: Bacteria > Pseudomonadota > Gammaproteobacteria > Burkholderiales > Burkholderiaceae_F > JAKOQB01. Next base: position 27,256 of record JAKOQB010000228.1, read on the forward strand.
GTCGCCGCGCTGCAGGCGCTGCGCGGCGACAACCGGATCGACGAGGCGCTCGCGCTCGCACAGGCCGAGATCGGCCGGTTGATCGGCGACACCGCCACGCTCGAATACCTGACGCGGCTCGCGCTCGCCGCCGGCCGGCCCGACATCGCGCAGCGCTACGCGACGCTGATGCTGAAGCTGTCGCTGCTGCACGACTATGCCGCGGCGTGGCGCGCACTGTCCAGCGCGCCGCTGCCGCCGGCGCTGCAGCGCCTCGTCGCCGCGCTCGCGGAACTGCTGCCGCCGTCGCTCGCGCCCGTGCAGGCGCAGGCCGAAGACGAACGCCGGCCGCGGCTGCCGTTCGACGACGCGCGCTACCGGCTGAGCTTCGAGGTGTTCCTCGCCAACGGCAACCTGCGCGACGCGATCGCGGTGGCGCGCGCGGCCGTGCGCCACGCGCCGCGCGATCTCGAATGGCGGCGGCGGCTCGCGCAGGCGGCCGACTTCAGCGGCGACGCGCCGCTCGCGCTCGAGCAGTGGCACGCGATCGCGCGCGAGACCGGCGACGACGCCGCGTGGGCGCAGGTCGAAAGACGCGCGCCCGCCGTGTTCGACTACCGCCGCTGGCTCGACGCGGTCGAGCGCCGGCTGAAGAAGAATCCCGACGATCCGGTGCTGCTCAGCAGGATGATCGAGCTGCGCGAGCTGCTCGGCGAACCGGAACGCGCGATCGCGGCGCTGCCGCAGTACGCGCGCGGACCGCGCCGCGCCGCGGTGCTGCGCGAGTTGGCCGATCTGGCCGCGCGCGCCGGCGACATCAAGGTGCAGCGCGAGACGCTGCAGACGCTGAACCGCGAGTTCGGCCCGAACCCCGAGTACGCGACCGCGCTCGCGGGTATCGAGCTGGCGCGCGACGACCGCGCCGCCGCCTTCGCCGCGCTGAAGAGCGCCGAGCGCGCCGCCGGGCCGGCCGATGTCGCGTACTGGGAAGCGTATGCCGACCTCGCGCTCGCCGCGGGCGAGCGCGCGCCCGCGCTGCGCGCGCTGCTGCTGCTGATCGACGGCGGGCGCGCCAGCACCAACGTGCTGCTCGACGCCGCCTCGCTGCTCGAACAGGATGCGCCCGCGCGCGCCGCCGAGCTGGTGCTGCAGGCGCACCGGCGCGCGCCGAGCGTGCTGCTCGCCAACCGCCTGCTCGCGCAGTACGACCGCAGCGGCAATCGCGCGGCGGCGGCCGCGTTCCTCGCGACGCTGACGCCGGCGCAGCGCGCCGCCTACGAGAAGAACACCGGCTTCCTGCAGCAGCGCGCGCTGCTCGCGCTGGCGCGCGACGAGCCCGCGCGCGCGGTCGCCGACATGGTCGCGGCGCGGCGGCTCGCGCCCCGCAACGCCGACCTGACCGCCCTGTTGATCTGGTCGCTGGTGGCGGCGCGCGATGCGCCGGCGCTGCGCGCGCTGCTCGCCGACAGCGCGCCGCGCGCCGCCGACGCGCAGGAACTGTGGGGGCCAGTCGGCGCCGCGTGGCTGGCGCTAAACGAGCCGGCGCGCGCGCTGCCCTGGCTCGCGCGCCAGGTCAAGGCGCAGCCGCGCGACGCGCTCGCGTGGCTGAACCTCGCCGATGCGACGGAACTCGCCGGCGACGCCGATCGCGGCTGGCGGCTGCGCCATCACGCGTGGCGGCTGCTGCGCCGGCAGGCCCCGGCGAGCGCCGCGCAGCAGCGCGAACTGCGCGCGCGGCTCGCGTCGCTGGCGCCGGTGTTCGAGCCCGGCGACGCCGCCCGCGCGCGGCTGCGCGCGCTGCTGCGCGATCCCGCCGATGCGGCGACGCGCGACGCCGTGCTGTCGATCCTGCTCGCCACCGAGCAGAGCGATCTGGCGCGCGCGTGGCTGCTCGCGCGTTACGCGCGCGCGCAGGCGCGGCCGGCGTGGGCCGAACTGTCGGTCGCGCTCGCGCACGACGATCGCGCGCGCCTGAATGACCTGCTCGACGCCGCACCCGACTGGCTGCCGCGCGCCGACCGCGTCGAGGCGGCGCAGCGCACCGGACGCCGCGCGCTCGCGCAGACGTTCGCTTTCGACGGGCTCGCCGCGCAGCCGGCCAGCGAGCCGCTGCACGCGCGGCTTGCGGCGAGCACGCTGCCGCGCGCGGATTTCATCGGCGCAAGCGCGCAGCGCTTCGCGCAGCGGCCGCTGCGCGAGTCCGCGTTCGGCGCCGAGGCGCAGCAGTCGATCACGCCGCGCGTGCGGATCGATGCCGCGCAACGGACCGTCACGCGCGCCGGCACCGACGGTGCGTTGCTCGTCGCGAATCTGCCGACCGAGCACGCGACGGCGCTCGGATTCGATGCGCTGGCCGGCGACACCGGCCGCGTGCGCGTGCAGGCCGAGCACCGCGACGCGCTGCGCGCGGGTACCGGCGTCGGGCTCGAGGTCGAATTCGATCCGGCGCGCGACGTGCGGCTGACCGCGAGCGCCGCGCAGCGCGCGACCACGACCGACAGCGTGTATCTGCGCGTCGCGGGTACGCGCGATGCGGTGTCGCTGGCCGCGCAGGTGCAGTTGTCGACGCGCGAATTCGCGGCGGCCGAAGCGGCCGCGTATCGTTATCGCGCCGACGGCGCGCGCATCGGCAGCGCGCGGCTGCTGCGTCTGGAGGCCGGCCATCGGCTGCGGCTCGCGTATCCCGATCTGACCGTGCGCGCGGCGCTGACCGACCTGCGCACGAGCGCCGAGCCGGGCGTCGACGCCACGCTGGCGGCGCTGCTGCCCGGTGCGTTGCGCCCGGCCGCGACCAACGCGACCTTCCTGCCGGCGGATGCGACGCGGCTCGCGCTCGCCGCGGTCGCGGGCGACAGCGCGCGCGCGGAGCCGCAGCGCGCGTGGCGAGCCTTCGGCTCCGCCGCGCTGGTGGCGACGCGCACGCGCGACGGTGGGCCGCTGGCCGCGCGCAACGCAGTGAGCTACGAATGGTCGCTCGGTATGGCGGGCAGCGTGCTCGGCACCGATCAGCTACAGCTCACGATCGACGGCGGCTCCAGCACCGGCGCCAACGCGAACCGCTACACGCAGTTCGGATTGCGGTACCGATGGCTGCATTGATGGACTGTCGCCCCGACGCAGGCCGGGGCCCGATTTGCGGCCGAGAAACTTGGGCCCCGGCCTGCGCCGGGGCGACGAGCGAGGCCCGCTGCAACGAATTCACCGATCGTTCATCATTCGCCGCGCCGGCCCCTTCGGCCGGCTGCAATCGGGGAGGACCACAGATGAAGCTCCGCTCACTGCCCGGCTACGCGCTCGGCATCCTGCTCGCGCTGGCGGCGCTCGCCGCATGCAGCACGCTCGACGTCGCGCCGCGCGGCGATCTCGACATGCGCGCACGCTGGGCGGTGCTGCCGTTCGCCAATCACACCGAGACGCCGCAGGCGGGCAGCCGCGCGGCGGCGATCGTCGAAGCGGTGCTGCGCACGCACGGCATCACCAACCTCGAGCGCGCGCCGCAACCGGATGCGGAGACGCTGTTCGATGCGGCGCCGCAGCCGCTCGACAAGTCGCTCGCGTGGGCGCGCGGCGCGGGCGTGCGCTATGCGCTGGCCGGCACCGTGTCGGAGTGGCGTTACAAGGTCGGCGTCGACGGCGAGCCGGCGGTGGGACTGACGCTGCAGGCGATCGATGTCGCGAGCGGCAAGGTGGTGTGGTCCGCCAGCGGCGGCCGCAGCGGCTTCTCGCGCGAAGCGCTGTCCGCCGTCGCGCAGAAACTCGCGCGCGACCTGACCGCGCCGCTGGCGGTCCGTTAAGCGCGCATGAGACTGCCGGCGCTCGCGCGCAAGCCGCTGTCGGCGGCAGATCGCGCCGCGCGCCGGCTGCTGCCGCGCACGCTGACGCTGTGGCGGCCGCAGCCGGACTGGCGGCTCGCCGCTGCCGAGAGCGTGGCGCTGATGGTCGTTGCGCTCGCGCTTTCCGCCTGGGTGCGGCCCGCCGATCCGTTCTGGACCGGAGTCGGTTTTCCGTGGCTGTGGCTCGTCTCCACCTTGATCGCGCTGCGCTACGGCGCGCTGCTCGGCGTGGTCGCGCTCGGCGTGGCGCTGGCGGGCTGGTTCGTGCTCGACGCGTTTGGTGCGATGACGGTGGCGTTTCCGCGCGTGAGCTTCATGGGTGCGCTGGTGCTGGCGCTGATCGCCGGCGAATTCTCCGACGTGTGGAACGCGCGGCTGAACCAGGCGCAGGCGGTCAACGCGTACGTCGACGAGCGGCTTACGGTGCTGACCCACAACCATTTTCTGCTGTCGCTGTCGCACGAGCGGCTCGAGCACGAGATGATCTCGCGCCCGTACACGCTGCGCGAGACGCTGACCACGCTGCGCGCGCTGCTGCTGCAGGCGGGCACACCGGTGCGGCGCGCGCCAGGCGCCGAAGACACTTCCGACGACGACCGCGCGCCGCTGCCCGGCGCCGAGTGGCTGCTGGCGCTGCTGGCGCAGTTGTGCCGGCTGGAATCGGCGGCGCTGTACGCGATCGTCGACGACAACCTGCAGACGACGCCGCTCGCGAGCGCGGGCAACGCGTTCACCCTCGACGCCGGCGACGGCATGCTCAGCGCGGCGCTCGAAAGCGGGCAGTTGACGCACCTGCGCTCGATCCTCGACTTCGATCTCGGGTTCGGCGACCGCGAGGGCGCCGCCAGCCGCTACGTCGTCTGCGCGCCGATCGCGTCGTCGCGCGGCCGCACGCTCGGCGTGCTCGTGGTCGCGCGCATGGCGTTCACCGCGCTGAACGAGGAGACGCTGCAACTGCTGACCGTCGTGCTGTCGTACTACGCCGACGGCGTCGACCAGGCGACGATCGCGCGGCCGGTTCTGGCCGCGCACCCGCAATGCCCGCCCGAGTTCGCGGTCGAACTGGCGCGGCTGGCGCGGCTGTACGAACGCGCGGCACTGAATTCGTCGCTGGTCGCGCTGGTCACGCCGCTCGACCACGCCGACGGCCGCGAGGCGCTGTCGAGCGTGCAGGGCCTGCGGCGCACGCTCGACCTGCACTGGGAGAGCACGCGCGATGACCGGCGCGTGCTGCTGGCGCTGCTGCCGCTGACCGACCGCGCCGGCACGCAAGGGTATCTGGACCGAATCAACACGCGGCTGCGCGAGCTTTACGGACGCGATCTCGCCGCGCTCGGCGTTCCGGCCCACACGGTCGCGGTCGACGAGCGTGCGCCGCTGGCGCAGATCGACACGCTGCTCGCGCGCGCCGAGGCGGCGGCGACAGCGCCTTCCGGGCGCGCATGATCAAGGCGTGGCTCGCCGCAATCAGCGCGGAAATGGCGGCGCTGGCGCTGCTCGGCGGCGCGCCGAGCAGCGCGCGGCTGCTGTCGTTCCTCGCTCTGCACGGCGCGGCGAGCGCGGCCGCCGCGTTCGCGGTCGCGCTGCTCTTTCCCGCCGCGCTGCGCCATCCGCGCCGCTCCCTGTGGGCGCTGCTGTTCGGGCTGAACTTCTTCGTGCCGGTGATCGGGCTCGTCACGACGCTGGTGGGCGCGATCGGCGGCACGCTGTTTCCGCGCCTGCTCGCGCCGAGCTTCTTCCGCCGCGTCGCCGCGCCCGAATACACGCCGGACCGCGCGCACGATCCGGGGCAGATGCGCAGCGGCGGCGCGCGCGCGCGGCTGCGCGACCGCCGCCTCGATCCGGCGCGCCGCGTCGAAGCCTTGATGGCGCTGGGCGCGGTGCCGGCGCCGGCGACGGGCCCGGTGCTGCGCGAAATGCTGTCCGATCCGGTCGACGATCTGCGCCTGCTCGCGTACGGACTGCTGGACCGGCGCGAGAAGGAGATCAGCGAGCGGCTGATGCGCGAGCGCGCGGTGCTCGCGGACCTGACCGATCCGATCGAGCAGCGTGCGTGCGCCGCGCGCGTGGCCCAGCTCTTCTGGGAGCTCGTCTATCAGGACCTCGTCACCGGCGACATGGCCAACTACGCGCTCGATCAGGCGCGCAGCCATGCGCTGCTCGCGGTCGAGGGGCGCGGTGCCGGCGCGATGACCGCCACGGCGTGGCTGCTGGTGGCGCGCATCGGGCTGAAGCGCGGACAGCTCGAAGGCGTGGAGGAGGCGCTGCAGGCGGCACAGCAGCACGGCGTGGCGCGCACCGCCGCGATCCCTTATCTGGCCGAGCTGCGCTTCCTGCAGGGACGGCACCGCGAGATCCCGGCGCTGATGTACGAGCTGGGCCGCCAGCCCGCGGCCGGCACGATGGCACTGCTGCAGCAGTACTGGGCGGCGTAGGTCGACTCGATTGGCAATGATCGTCAGCACGATCCAGCAAAGCAGCGTGCGGTCCGGCCCCTTCTCCCGCATCAGCGGCAGAAGGCGGGGGATGAGGGCCTGCTTCTGTGCAATGTCCCTGCGAGCGAACATTGCGCCCTCACCCCGACCATCTCGCACTGATGTGGGAGAGGGAGAACCTCGCCTGGCGCCGGCGAGTTTCGACGCTGATCAACTGGACCGATGAGCGCACCTACCCGCGACGTGATCCGCAGCGCGCCGGCCGTCGACGTGCTGTTCCTGCTCGAAGGCACGTACCCGTACGTGGCCGGCGGCGTGTCGAGCTGGGTGCACCAGATCGTGCGCGGCTTTCCGGAGCTGAAGTTCGGCGGCATCTTCCTCGGCAGCCGGCGCGCCGACTACGGCGACGCGCGCTACCAGATGCCGGACCACTTCGTGCACCTGGAGCGCCATTTCCTGCACGATCACGCGAGCGAGGACGCGCAGCCGGCGCCGCTCGCGGGCGATGCCGCCGCGTTCGAGCGCATGCGCGAACTGCACGACGCCTACCGGCTGCGCCGCGACGCCGATGCGCTGCTGGCGCCGCTGATCGGCGAATTCGGCGACGCGGGCGGTCTGTCGGAGCGCGCGTTCCTGCACAGCGAGCGCGCGTGGCAGTACGTCACCGAGATGTACCGCAGCCGCTGCACCGATCCGTCGTTCGTCGACTACTTCTGGACCGTGCGCATCATGCATTCGCCGATCTGGAAGATGCACCGCATCGCCGCGCACGCGCCGCGCGCGCGCGTGCTGCACACGGTGTCGACCGGCTACGCCGGCTTCCTCGGCGTGCTGCTCGCGCACGCGCAGGGGCGGCCGCTGCTGATCTCCGAGCACGGCATCTATACGAAGGAGCGCAAGATCGATCTGTTCCAGGCCTCGTGGGTGCGCGACAACCGCGGCGTGTTCGAGAAGGCGACCGGCGACATCCCGTACTTCAAGGACCTGTGGGTGCGCTTCTTCGAGGCGATCGGCCGCAGCGCGTACGCGGCCGCGCGCCACATCGTGTCGCTTTACGACGCCAACCGCGCGCGCCAGATCGCCGACGGCGCCGATGCGGCGCGCTGCCGCTCGATCCCGAACGGCATCGACGTGGCGCGCTTCGCGCCGCTGCGCGACATCCGCGAATGGGAGCCCGACGGCCGCCCGCTGCCGATCGCGTGCCTGATCGGCCGCGTGGTGCCGATCAAGGACGTGAAGACCTTCATCCGCAGCATGCGCAGCGTGGTCACGCGGCTGCCCGAAGCCGAAGCGTGGATCGCCGGCCCGGAGGACGAGGACAAGGAATACGCTCTCGAGTGCCGGCTGATCGTCGAGTCGCTGGGACTGACGAAATCGGTGAAGTTCCTCGGCTTCCAGCAGATGACCGAACTCTTGCCCAAGGTCGGCGTGGTGGTGCTCAGTTCCATCAGCGAGGCGCTGCCCTTGGTGATCCTCGAGGGCTTCGCCGCCGGCGTGCCGTGCGTCAGCACCGACGTCGGCTCGTGCCGCCAGTTGATCCACGGCTCCGGCCCCGAGGACGAAGCGCTGGGCAGCGCCGGCGAAGTCGTTCGCATCGCCGATCCGCAGGCGCTCGGCAACGCGGTCGCCGACCTGCTGTCGGATGCGAAGCGCTGGCACGCCGCGAGCGCCGCCGGCATCGCGCGCGTGGAGAAGTACTACACGCAGAAGATGATGTTCGACCAGTATCGCGCGCTGTACGACGACTGCATCGCGCAGCCGGATGCGGCCGCACTGACGGGAGCCGCCCCCGCCGACGCCGCCGCGACGGAGAACCGATGATCCCGGCCGCGTCGCCTTTGCCCTTTGGCGGGCGCCGGGCCGCCCCAAGCCCGCCAACCGACTTTCACTCGACCGAGTGCACGTGCGCCGCGCAGCGGCGCGTACACGAGGTCGACGCCTGATCATGGCTGGCATCGGTTTCGAACTGCGCCGCATCATGCAGAAGGGCACGCTGACCGCCCTGCTCAGCGGCTATGGCTACGCGGGCATCATCGGCTCCGGGCCGTGGGTGCTGTCGATCCTGGGCATCCTGCTGGTCGGCCTGCTGACCGCCGCGACGGTGATCCCGAACTTCGCGGTCACGCAGTTCCAGGTCTCCGTCACGTATCTGATCGCGGTGAGCCTGGTGCTGACCGGGCCGCTGCAGCTTTCGTTCACGCGCTTCGTCGCCGACCGCATGTTCGAGAAGCGCAACGACCTCGTGCTGCCGAACTTCCACGCCACGCTGCTCGCCGTGACGTGGCTCTCGGGCGGCCTCAGCCTGCTGGCGGCGTTGACGCTCTTTCCCGACACGTCGCTCGCGTACCGGCTGCTGATGATGGCGGGCCTGGTGCTGCTGTCGAACATCTGGATCGCCACGGTGATGCTGTCGGGGCTGAAGCAGCACCGCGAGATCGTGGTGCTTTACGCCATCGGCTACGGCATCTCGGTGCTCGCCGCGCTTGTGCTGTCGCGCTTCAACCTCGAAGGACTGATCGGCGGCTTCGTGCTCGGGCAGGCGGTGCTGCTGGCGGGCATGCTCGGGCTGGTGGTGCGCGAGTTCCCGGCCGCGCGCTTCATGTCGTTCGAGTTCTTCCGCCGCGACCAGCACTTCCGCTCGCTGATGTGGATCGGGCTCCTGTACAACGCCGCGATCTGGACCGACAAGGCGATGTTCTGGTACTGGCCGCCCACCAGCCAAACGATCATCGGCCCGCTGCGCGCCTCATTGATCTACGACCTGCCGATCTTCCTCGCGTATCTGTCGATCATCCCGGGCATGGCGGTGTTCATGCTGCGGCTGGAAACCGACTTCGTCGACTACTACGACGCGTTCTTCGACGCGGTGCGCAGCGGCGGCTCGCTGCGGCTGATCGAGCGCTACCGCAACGGCATGGTGGCCACCGCCCGCACCGGCGTGTTCGAGATCATCAAGATCCAGGCCATCGCCGCGCTGCTGGTGATCATCAGCGGCGCCACGCTGCTCGCCTGGCTCGACATCTCGCCGCTGTACCTGCCGCTGCTGCAGGTGATGGTGATCGGCGCCGGGCTGCAGGTCGTGCTGCTCGGGATCCTCAACGTTTTCTTCTACCTCGACCGCCGCCGCATCGCGCTCGCCCTGGTGGCCGCGTTCTTCGCGCTGAACCTCGCGTGCACCGCGCTGACGCTGCATCTGGGCCCGCTGTGGTACGGCTACGGCTTCGCCGCCGCGCTGCTCGGCGTGTGCGTGGGCGGGCTGATCGCGCTCGACCGGGTGTTCGAGCGGCTCGAGTACGAGACGTTCATGCTGCAGCGGAACGCCTGAGTGCCTCGAGCGCCGCGCGTCACGCCGGCGGCAGCGACAGCAGTTTGCGCGCCTCGGCCGGCGTGGCGGGGCGGCGGCCGTACTCCTCGCACAGTTTGACGACCTGCGCGACCAGCGCCGCGTTCGACGGCGCAAGCCGGTCGCGGTCGAGCCGGACGTTGTCCTCCAGGCCGGTGCGGCAGTGGCCGCCCAGTTGCAGCGACCAGCGCGCGAGCGTCAACTGGTCCTTGCCGATGCCGGCGCCGGTCCAGGTCGCGCCGGGCGCGAGCCGCGCGAGCGTCTTCACGTAGAACTCGAACACCTCGCGGTCGACCGGCATCGCGTTCTTCACCCCCATCACGAACTGCACGTGCAGCGGCGCGTCGATCCGGCCCGCCTTCTGCAGCGCGACCGCGGAGAAGATCATCGACAGGTCGAACGCCTCGACCTCCGGCTTCACGCCGTAGGTGCGCATCTCCGCGGCGAGCCAGTCGATCAGGTCGGGCGGGTTGTCGTACACGCGTGTGGGGAAGTTGACCGACCCGGTCGCCAGCGACGCCATGTCGGGCCTGAGCCGCAGCATGCCGCCGCGCTCCCTGCCCGCGCCCGAGCGGCCGCCGGTCGATACCTGCGTGATCATTCCGGGGCAGTGCCTGCGGATGCCGTCGAGCACTTGCGCGAAGCGCTCGGGCGACGAGGTCGGCGTCTCGTCGTCGTTGCGCACGTGCAGGTGCACGAGCGCTGCGCCGGCCTCGAACGCCGCGTGCGTCGATTCGATCTGCTCGGCCACGCTGATCGGCACCGCCGGGTTGTCTTTCTTGCGCGGCAGCGATCCGGTGATCGCGACGGTGATGATGCAGGGGGTGGTCATCGGCGGCTCCAGCAAAGGCGAATGCTGCGCCGATGATGCTCCGTCGCAGGCGCCGCTTCAACGACCGCGGCGTATCATCGCCGCCGACCAGCAGGACGCGCGATGGAAAGGCACGAGGTCACTCTCGTCAGCGGCGGCAGCGCCGGCATCGGCCGCGCAATCTGCGAAATGCTGCTGGCGCAGGGACGCCGCGTGGTGAACCTCGACCACGCGGCAGCAGACTGGCGGCATCGGAACCTCACCACTTTCCGCGTCGACCTCAGGCAGGCGGAAGCCACGCGCGAATGCATGCGCGAGGTCACGTCGACCTTCGCGGTGACCGCGCTGGTCAACAACGCCGGCGCCACGCGGCCCGGCACGATCGATACCGTCACGCTCGGCGATCTCGACCACCTGGTGAACCTGCACCTGCGCGCGAGCCTGATCCTGATCCAGGCCGCGCTGCCGGCGCTGCGCGCGTGCGGCCACGGCCGCATCGTCAGCATCGCGTCGCGCGCGGCGCTCGGCAAGCCGCAGCGCATCGCGTACTCCGCGACCAAGGCGGGACTGATCGGCATGACGCGCACGCTGGCGCTCGAACTCGGCGGCGACGGCATCACCGTCAACGCAGTGGCACCGGGACCGATCGCGACCGAACTCTTCCGCACCGGCAATCCGGCGGGCGCGCCGCAGACGCAGCGCATCCTCGACAGCATCGTCGTCAAGCGCATGGGCACGCCCGAGGATGTCGCGCGTGCGGTGCTGTTCTTCCTGTCTCCCGACAACGGTTTCGTCACCGGGCAGGTGCTCTACGTATGCGGCGGCACCACGCTCGGTGTCGCCCCGATCTGACTCAAGGAGGTCCACATGACACATCGAACCAATCGCGCACGACGTGCGCTGACGATCGGCGCTGCGCTGGCAGCCACGCTGCCGGCCGCCCGCGCGCAGGGCTATCCGACCAAGCCGATCACGATCATCGTGCCCTTCCCGCCCGGCGGCACGACCGACATCCTGGCGCGCATCCTGGCGCAGTACATGAGCACGGAACTGGGCCAGTCGGTGGTCATCGACAACCGCGGCGGCGCGGGCGGCAACATCGGCACGCAGGCGGCTGCGCGCGCGCCCGCCGACGGCTACACGCTGCTGATGGGCACGGTCGGCACGCACGCGATCAACGCCAGCCTGTACAAGAAGCTGCCGTACGACCCGATCAAGGACTTCGTGCCGCTGTCGCGCGTGGCGATGGTGCCCAACCTGCTGGTCGCGAACCCGTCGCAGCCGTACAAGACGGTGCAAGAGCTGATCGCGTACGCGCGGGCCAACCCCGGCAAGATCAACTACGGCTCGTCGGGCAACGGCACGTCGATCCACCTGTCGGGCGAGCTGTTCAAGAGCATGGCCAAGGTCGAGATGACGCACATCCCGTACAAGGGCAGCGCGCCCGCGGTGTCGGACCTGATCGGCGGCCAGATCGCGATCATGTTCGACAACATGCCGTCGGCGCTGCCGCACGTAAAAGCCGGCAAGCTGCGCGCGATCGCGCTTACCTCCGCCAGGCGCTCGCCCGAGCTGCCCGACGTGCCGACCGTCGCCGAGGCCGGCCTGCCCGGCTACGAAGCGACGTCGTGGTTCGGCATGTTCGCGCCCGCCGGCACCCCACCCGCGATCGTGGCGAAACTGAACGACACCATCGTCAAGGCGCTGAACGACCCCGAGATCCGCAAGAAGATCGTCGAACAGGGCGGCGAGCCGCACCCGGAGAAGCCGGAGCAGTTCGCCGCCTTCATCAAGGCGGAAACCGCAAAGTGGGGCAAGGTGGTGAAGGAGTCGGGGGCGAGCGTGGATTGAGCCGCGGCGTTACGATTTTCGCAGGGTGTAGGTCCTCCCGGCTGCCAGGATGCATCAATGATCGCCTGGTCAAGCTGCGCAGCGGTCGAGCGGGATCCCGAACGCGTCTGCGTTGCGCGGGCCTTTCGCGGCGCGCTTCGAGAATCTCGAAGTCGGCATCCCCATCGGGAAATTCGTCGGCCGGTTTCCGGGCGTCACGCTCGAACCGGCGCGCGCCGTGCTCGAACGCGGCGCCCGCAGCACGGTGACTGCCGCATAGATGGAGGTCGTTCTTGATCAAGGCACACCCGTGCCGCTACGGGAGAGTCTGGCGGCGCATACGGTGTCCGCCGCCTACGAGCTTGGGTGGTCACCCCTCAAGAATGGCGAATTGCTCACAGCGGCCGAGGCTGCTGGCTTCGAGGTCCTGATCACGACCGACACGAAACTCAAGTACCAGCAGAATCCCGCCTCGCGAGCGATCGCCATCATCGTTCTGGGCACGGCCCATTGGCCTCGCATCAAGACCGCGCCGCGCTGATCGCGGCAGCCGTCGATGCCGCAGTCCCGGGAAGCTACGCGGAGGTCGCTGTCCCCTGACGATCGTGGCGAAGCCAAACGGCGAGATCGTCAGGGGCTCAACGATCCCCGACGGAAAGAGGAAGCTCCGAGAGATCCGGATACCCGCTCCGCGCGCGTCTGGCAAGAAGCTCCGCGGCGACTTCGTCGCCGTGACACGAAGTCGCCGATGGCCCGGGCGCGTTGACCCGCGGCGCAGCCGTCGGCGTCCAACGCGCCGGGATATTCCGGCCGCTACGCGGTCCGGAATATCGCTATGTGTGCTGCACCTTGATCGTCGGGATCTTCAGCGACATGTCCTTCGACTTCTCGGCGATCTTCACCGCGACCTTGCGCGCGATCGCCTTGTAGGCGTTGGTGATGTCGCTGTCCGGTGCGGCCACGACGGTGGGCCGGCCGGAATCGGCCTGCTCGCGGATGCGGATGTCGAGCGGCAGCGATCCGAGCACGGCGACGCCGTACTGGCTCGCCATCTTCGCCGCGCCGCCTTCGCCGAAGATGTGCTCGGCATGGCCGCACTTGCTGCACACGTGGATCGCCATGTTCTCGACGATGCCGAGGATCGGCACGCCGACCTTCTCGAACATCTTCAGCCCCTTCTTGGCGTCGATCAGCGCGATGTCCTGCGGCGTGGTGACGATCACGGCGCCCGTCACCGGCACCTGCTGCGCCAGCGTCAACTGGATGTCGCCGGTGCCGGGCGGCATGTCGACGACCAGGTAGTCGAGGTTCTTCCAGTTGGTCTGCATCAGCAACTGCTGCAGCGCCTGCGTGACCATCGGGCCGCGCCAGATCATCGGCTGCTCGGCGTCGACCAGGAAGCCGATCGAGCTGACCTGGATGCCGTAGTTCTCCATCGGCTCCATCGTATTGCCGTCGGTGGAACTCGGCTGGCCGCTGATGCCGAGCATGGTCGGCTGGCTCGGGCCGTAGATGTCGGCGTCGAGCATGCCCACCTGCGCGCCTTCGGCCGCGAGCGCGAGCGCGATGTTGACCGCGACCGTGCTCTTGCCCACGCCGCCCTTGCCGGAGGCGACCGCGACGATGTTCTTGACGTTCGGCATCACCTTCAGCCCGCGCTGCACCGTGTGCGCGACGATCTTCATGGTCACGTTGGCGTTGACGCTCGCCGCGCCGGCCGCCTTCAGCGCCTCGACCACGCGCGCGCGCAGCGGCTCGATCTGGCTCGCGGCCGGGTAGCCGAGTTCGACGTCGAGGCTCACGGCGCCGCCGTCGACACGCACATTGCGCGCCGACTTGGTCGCCAGCAGATCCTTGCCGGTGTTGGGATCGATGAGGGTCTTCAGGACTTCGTTGACGCGGTCGACGGTGAGCATCTTTGGCGGATTGCGGCTTGAGGATTGCGGGTTGCGCGCAAGTCTAAGCCACGGCCCGCCGCGATCCCCTTGCTAAGATGGCGGTCATTGCGTGCTCGGTGAGGTGCGTCACCGACGCAATCCGCAATCCCCAATCCGCAATCCGAGATGCAGCGCCACCTCTTCGTCACCACCGCGCTGCCGTACGCCAACGGCAAGCCGCACATCGGCCACATCATGGAGTACATCCAGGCCGACATCTGGGTGCGCTACCAGCGGCTGCGCGGCCACGCGGTGCACTTCGTGTGCGCCGAGGACGCGCACGGCGCGCCGATCATGATCGCGGCGGAGAAGGCGGGCAAGACGCCGCTGCAGTTCATCGGCGAGATGATGGCCGCGCGCCGGCAGTACCTCGACGGCTTCCACATCGGCTTCGACCACTGGCACACGACCGACTCGAAGGAGAACGTCGAGCTGTCGCAGTCGATCTACCGCGCGCTGCGCGCCAACGAGCTGATCGACATCCGCACCATCGAGCAGTTCTACGACCCGGTGAAGGGCATGTTCCTGCCCGACCGCTACATCAAGGGCACGTGCCCGAAGTGCGGCGCGAAAGACCAGTACGGCGACAACTGCGAGGTGTGCGGTTCGACCTACGCGCCGACCGATCTGAAGGACCCCTACTCGGTGCTGACCGGTGCGAAGCCCGAGCTGCGCGCGTCCGAGCACTACTTCTTCCGCCTGTCCGACGCGCGCTGCGTCGACTTCCTGCGCGGCTGGACCGCCGGCAAGAACCGCCGTGGCGAGCCGCACTTGCAGCCCGAGGTGTACGCGAAGACGCAGGAGTGGATCGGCGAAGGCGGCAAGGGACTGGCCGACTGGGACATCTCGCGCGACGCGCCCTACTTCGGCATCCCGATCCCCGACACGAAGGACAAGTTCTTCTACGTCTGGCTGGACGCGCCGATCGGCTACCTGGCGTCGCTGAAGGCGTACTTCGACTCCGGCAAGGCGCGCGCGCAGGGCGAGCCGCGCAGCTACGAAGAATTCATCGGCGCGCCGGAGGTGGAGCAGGTGCACTTCATCGGCAAGGACATCGTCTACTTTCACACGCTGTTCTGGCCGGCGATGCTGAAGTTCTCCGGCCGCAAGGTGCCGGACAACGTCCACGTGCACGGCTTCATCACCGTCAGCGGCGAGAAGATGAGCAAGAGCCGCGGCACCGGCATCGACCCGCTGCGGTATCTCGAAGTCGGCATGAACCCCGAGTGGTTCCGCTATTACGTGGCAGCCAAGCTGAACGCGCACGTCGAGGACATCGACTTCAACCCGGACGACTTCGTAGCGCGCGTGAACAGCGACCTGATCGGCAAGTACGTGAATATCGCCAGCCGCGCGGCCGGCTTCCTGGTCAAGCACTTCGACGGCAAGCTGGCGCCGACCGCGGATCCGTCCGGCGCGCCGGCGGGCGCCACCGCGGTGGCGCTGGCCTCGAGCCAAGAGATCGCGGCGTTCCTGGAAGGGCGCGAGTACGGCAAGGCGCTGCGCGAAGCGATGCGGATCGCCGATTTCGCCAACGAGCACTTCGACAAGCACAAGCCGTGGGAACTGGCGCGCGACCCGTCGCAGCGGCCGCTGTTGCAGGCGGTGTGCAGCGACGTGATCAACGCGTTTCGCGTGCTGACGATCTATCTCGCGCCGGTGCTGCCCGCGACCGCCGCGCGCGTGGCGCGGGAACTCTTCGGCATGGCGCGCGATTTCGCCTGGGACGACCTCGCGGGTTCGACCGAGCGCGTGCTGCCGTACAAGCACCTGATGGCGCGCGTCGAAGGCAGGCAGATCGACGCGCTGTTCGAGCCACCGTCACCGCAACCCTCGCCCGCATCAGCGGGAGAGGGTGCGCGCGCGGCAGCGCGCGCGGGTGAGGGAAAGGCGGTCCCGCAATCGCTGATCGACCTTGCGCGCAAGCTGCGCCGCGAACAGACCGACGCGGAATCGCTGTTGTGGGGACTGTTGCGCGATCGCCAGATTGCAAACGCAAAGTTCCGCCGCCAGCATCCGCTTGAGATCGAAGGCACCAAATACATCGCTGATTTCTTCTGCGACGAGGCGCGGCTCGCCATTGAACTGGACGGCGGCCAGCATGCGGAACCACAAGCCTTGCTGAACGACCGCGAACGGGACCGGGCGCTTCTTGCGCACGGAATACGCACGCTGCGGTTCTGGGACCACGAGGTCATGGGCGACACGGGCGCTGTGCTCGATTCGATCTACCTTGCGCTCACGAACACGGCGCCCTCACCCCAGCCCTCTCCCGCTGAGGCGGGGGAGGGAGTGAAAGCCATCGCGATCGAGGACTTCGCCAAGGTCGATCTGCGGGTCGCGAAGATCGTCGACGCGGCTTACGTCGAAGGGTCGGACAAGCTGCTGCGGCTGAGGCTCGATGCCGGCGAAGGGCGCACGCGCACCGTGTTCGCGGGCATCAAGTCGGCGTACAAGCCGGAAGACCTCATCGGCAGGCTGACCGTGCTGGTCGCCAACCTCGCGCCGCGCAAGATGAAGTTCGGCGTCAGCGAGGGAATGGTGCTGGCGGCGAGCGCGGCCGACGAGAGGGCGCAGCGGGGGCTGTTCCTGCTCGAGCCGCACAGCGGCGCGCAGCCCGGCATGCGCGTCAAGTGATCTACGCCCAGATGAACAGCGCCAGCAGCGCGGCCAGCACCGCGTACTTCAGCGCGTAGTACCAGAAGCGGCTGCGCGCCTTCAGCCGCTTGCCCCAGAGGCGGATGCCGATCACGCGCGAGAACAGGCGGTTCACCCCGCCGATGCGCTCGCCCGGCACGTTGGCGCTGGCCGACGCGTTCATCATCGTCGCGCGCACCAGCCGGTTGAACGCGCGCGCGAGCGGATTGTTCAGCGGCCGCTCGACGTCGCAGAACAGGATCACGCGCTGCACGTCGGTGTCGTTGCGCGCGTAGTGGATGAAGGTCTCGTCGAACATCAGCACCTCGCCGTCGCGCCAGTGGCGCCGCTCGCCGTCGACGTCGATGTAGCAGGCGGGCGAATTGGCGGTGCGCAGCCCGAGGTGATAGCGCAGCGAGCCGGCGTACGGATCGCGGTGGCGCGGCAGCGTCGCTCCCGGCGGCAGCACCGCGAACATCGCCGCCTTGATCGACGGGATCGACGCGAGCAGCGCCATCGTCTTCGGGCACGCGGCGAGCGCCGACGGAAGCTGTTCTCCGTACCAGGTCAGGTAGAAGCGCGTCCAGCCGGTCTTGAAGAACGAGTTGAAGCCGACGTCGTTGTAGCCGGTCGCAACCGTGATGCGGCCGCCCTCGTAAAGCTGCAGCGCCTCGTCGCGGATCGTCTGCCAGTTGGCCTGCAGCGGCGCCAGTTCGGGGAAGTCGGCCGGGTCCAGATAGGGCCGCGCCGGCACCTTCGACGACAGGTACAGCAGCGCGTTGATCGGCGCCAGGAACGTCGAGTGATCGGTGAGCTGGCGCGCGAAGCCGTGCCGGACGCGGCCGCGCAGGTGCACGTAGAGCGCCGACGCGACGAACAGCGCGGCAGCGACGGCCTTGGGCGACAGCAGGGAAGCGAGCATCGATCGAACGCGGCCGCGTTGCTCGGCGGCCGCGCGAAGTCGCGAATGATAGCGCCGGCGTCGGCGCCGAACATCGTCATAATGCGCGCCCGGCTGTCCCGCATGCGCTGTACATGACCCAACCGACGCCGCCCGCGGCGCACGGTGCTCCCGCCCCTCCCCGACGATCGCTGCTGGCGCGCGCCCTGGACCCGGCCGCCGCGCTGATCACGCTCGCGCTGCTGCTGGCACTCGGCGCGATCGCGCTGCTCATCGCGAACGAAGTGCGCACGTCGCGCCTGCAGGCGGCCATGCTGTCCGCGCTCGGGTCGCGGCTCACCTACGAGGTCGAGCCAGGCGCGAGCGAACGCATCCGCTTTCCGCACAGCGGACCCTATGACCTGCGGCTCGGCTATTCGCAGCTGCCCGAATTCGCCGCGCGGCTCGAAAGCCGCGGCTATGCGATCGCCGCGCAGGCGCGCATCTCGCCCGCGCTCGCGCGCGTGGTCGACGCCGGGCTGTACGCGCCGTACGACGAAAAATCGCAGGCCGGCCTGATGGTGCTCGCATGCGACGGCGCTCCGCTGTACCGCGCGCGCTATCCGCAGCGGGTGTACCCGAATTACGACGCGGTGCCGCGCCTGCTGGTCGACTCGCTGCTGTTCATCGAGAACCGCGAACTGCTCGACCCGAGCGAGCCGACCAAGAACCCGGCCGTCGAATGGGACCGCTTCACCCGCGCGCTGCTCGACCAGGCGATCCACGCCGTCGACGAGGGGCACGAAACGCCAGGCGGCAGCACGCTCGCGACCCAGATCGAGAAGTACCGCCACTCGCCCGACGGCCGCACCGCGTCGGCGAAAGAGAAGCTGCGCCAGATGGCGAGCGCGTCGGTGCGCGCGTATCTGCACGGCGAAGACACGACCGCCGCGCGGCGCAATCTGGTGGTCGAGTATCTGAACTCGGTGCCGCTCGCGGCCAAGACGGGCTCCGGCGAGATCTACGGCCTCGGCGACGGCCTGCGCGCCTGGTACGGGCGCGACTTCGAGCAGTTCAACCGCCTCGTGGCGAACGACGACGCGCCGCTCGCCGCGCGCGCGCTGGCGTACAAGCAGGCGCTGTCGCTGCTGGTCGCCGAGCGCCGGCCGTCGTACTACCTGCTCACCGATCCGCAGGCGCTGGAAGAACTGACCGACAGCCACCTGCGCGTGCTGGCGGCCGCCGGCGTGATTCCGATCGAACTGCGCGACGCCGCGCTCGGCCAGAAGCTGCACGTCGACGCCTCGCCCGCGCGCGAGCCGACCGAATCGTTCGTCAAGCGCAAGGCGGCCAACGCCGTGCGCACGCACCTTGCCGCGCAGCTCGGATTGTCGCGGCTGTACGACCTCGACCGCCTCGACCTCACCGTCGCGAGCACGCTCGACGCCGACCTGCAGCGCACCGCGACCGATACGCTGCGCGCGCTGAGGCAGCCGGCGGCCGCGCAGGCGGCCGGCCTGATGGAATACCGGCTGCTCGCCGGATCCGACCCGGCGAAGGTCATCTACAGCTTCACGCTGTCCGAGCGCAGCGCCGGCGCGAACCTGGTGCGCGTGCAGACCGACAACTACGACCAGCCGTTCGACATCAACGAAGGCACCAAGCTCGACCTCGGATCGACCGCCAAGCTGCGCACGCTGATCACCTACCTGCAGATCGTCGCGCGCCTGCACGAGCGGTTGGGCGGCCTGACGCCGAAGGAGCTCGCCGCGGTGAAGGTGGCGCCGCAGGACGCGATCACGCGCTGGTCGATCGGCTACCTGTCGACCGCGCAGGACCGCGGGCTGGCCGCGATGCTGGCGGCGGCGATGGAGCGGCGCTATTCGGCCGACCCCGGCGAGCGCTTCTTCACCGGCGGCGGCGTGCACCAGTTCGAGAACTTCGACCCCGCCGACAACGGCCGTATCGCCACCGTGCGCGAGGCGGTGCGGCGCTCGATCAACCTGGTGTTCGTCCGCCTGATGCGCGACATCGTGCGCCACGAGATGTTCAATATGGCGAGCTCGAGCGCGACGCTGCTCGAGGACGCCGACGATCCCAAGCGGCGCGCCTATCTCGCGCGCTTCGCCGACCAGGAGGGCAGCGAATTCATCCGCCGCTTCTACCGCAAGTACCAGGGGCTGCCCGCCGCCGGGATCGAGGACGCGTTGCTCGCGGGCGTGCACGCAACGCCGGCAAGGCTGGCGGTGATCTTTCGCACGCTGCAACCGGACGCCAACGCGACGAGCTTCGCGCTGTTCCTCGCGCAGCGACTGCCCGGCGCACGGCTGTCGCCGCAAACGATCGACCGGCTGTACGCGCAGTACGCGCCCGGGCGCTTCGATCTGGCGGATCGCGGGTATCTGGCGCGCGTGCATCCGCTCGAGCTGTGGCTGGCCGGCTTCCTGCGCCGGCATCCGGACGCCACGCTGACGCAGGCAATCGACGCCAGCGCCGCCGAGCGACAGGCGGTCTACAAGTGGCTGTTCAGCAAGCGCCTGAAGCGCGCGCAGGACAGCCGCATCCGCACGCTGGTCGAGCAGGAGGCGTTCCTGGAGATCCACCGCGCTTGGAAGCGGCTCGGCTATCCGTTCGCATCGCTGGTGCCGTCGTACGCGACCGCGCTCGGCGCGTCGGCCGACCGGCCGGCGGCGCTCGCCGAGCTGATGGGGATCGTGGTCAACGATGGCGTGCGGCTGCCGACGGTGCGCATCGGCGCGCTCGACTTCGCCTCCGGCACGCCCTACGAGACGCAGTTGCGGCGCCGGCCGGACGCGGGCGAACGCGTGCTCGCGCCCGAGATCGCGCGCGTGGTGCGCGGCGCGCTGGCGGAGGTGGTCGAACAGGGCACCGCGCGACGGCTGAAGGACGTGTTCCGCGCCGCCGACGGCAAGCCGCTTGCCGTCGGCGGCAAGACCGGCACCGGCGACAACCGCTTCGAGGTGTTCGGCAAAAGCGGGGAGCTGATCTCGTCGCGCGTGGTCAGCCGCTCCGGAACGTTCGTGTTCTACATCGGTGAGCGCTATTTCGGCACGCTGACCGCCTACGTGCGCGGGCCGCAGGCGGCCCGGTATTCGTTCACCAGCGCGCTGCCGGTGCAGATCCTGAAGGCGCTGGCAGGCAAGCTCGGCCGGCTCGACGAATCCGCGTGCCGCTATCCGACGCCGATGGAGACGAGATAAATCAGCGCGCCGACCAGCGCGATCTTCACGCCCTTCGCCAGCACGCGGTTGCGGCGCTTCAGCGCCGCGAACAACGCATCGACGCGCGCCGTGACCGGGTGCACCACGTGGCCGTAGAACCAGTTGAGCGCACCGACCGGCTCGGTCGGAACGTTTTGCGTGGCGCTCGCCTTCACCACGTGCGTGCTGACGGCGCGATTCAGCCAGCGCATGAAGCGCGTGCGCAGCGGCCGCTCGATGTCGCAGAACAGGATCACGCGCGTGACCTCCGTGTCGTTGCGTGCCCAGTGGATGAAGGTTTCGTCGAACATCATCGGCTTGCCGTCGCGCCACGCGAGCTTCTCGCCGTCGACATCGATGAAGCAGCGCTCCGAGTTCGGCGTCGCCAGGCCGAGGTGGTACCTCAGCGAGCCGGCGAACGGATCGCGGTGCGGATTGAGCTGCGCGCCCGGCTCCAGCAGCGCGAACATCGCCGCCTTCACGCTGGGGATCGACTGCAGCAGCGCGACGCTGCGCGGGCACAGACTCTCGGCCGACGGCAGCGGATCGCCGTACCACTTGAGATAGAAGCGCTTCCAGCCGCGCTTGAAGAACGAGTTGAAGCCGACGTCGTTGTGGGCGAGCGCCGCGCGGATGTAGCCCTGGTCGAACAGGCGCTGCGCCTCGTCGCGGAACACGGCCCAGTGCGCCGCCAGCGGCGCCAGCTCGGGAAAGCCGGCCGGATCGATGACCGGCTTGGCCGGCACCGCCGAGAACAGGTACATCAGCGCGTTGTACGGTGCCAGCAGCGTCGAGTGGTTGAAGAACTGGCGCGCGAAACGGAAGCGCACGCGGCCGCGCAGGTGCACGTAGGCGGCCGACGCCACGAACAGCGCGATGAGCAGCAGCTTGACCAGCAACGAGGTCGACACCGGAGAACCGCCTGGACTTCGGAAGAAGCTCATTATCGCGCGCCGGCCTCCGTGTCGTTCCCGCCCTCGCGCAGGCGGGGGCGGGAATGACGTGCTCCGGCTGGTATTTGCATTCAATGCACATCCGATTATCATTGCGGTTCGAGCGCACTCCCCGCCCGCCGCCGTGGAAAACAAGACCGCCCGCTTCACGCTGCTGCTCGACCCGCGCAAGAAGGCGCTGTTCGAGGAGATCTGTGCCGAGCAGGACCTGACGCCGTCGCAGGTGGTGCGCCAGTTGATCCGCGAATACGTCATCGAGCACGCCGGCAAGCGCCCGCTGCCGTCGTGGCTGCTGGCCGCATCCGGTCGCAAGCGGCGCTGAGGCGGACCCGGTGACCGACTGGCTTCCGATCGACTGGTTGCTCATCGCCGTCGCGCTGTGGCTCGCGGTCGGCGTCGCGGGGATCGCGCGACCGCACAGCTTCTTCCTCGTCGCGCGCGTGCTGTTCCCGCTTGGCGCGGCGATCGGCTTGCTGGTCGCCGGCGCGGCTCTGGCGACGCTCGTCACCGGCGCGCAAGTCGCCGTGCTGCCGATCGGGCTGCCGGGACTGCCGTTTCACCTGCGGCTCGATGCGCTGTCGGCGTACTTCCTGCTGCTGCTCGGCGGCGCCGCCGCCGGCATCTCCGTGTTTGCCTCCGGCTACTTCCGCCGCGGCGAGGGCACGCCGCCCGGGCTGCTGTGCCTGCTGTACCACGTGTTCCTGGCCGCGATGGCGCTGGTGATCGTCGCCGACGACGCGTACATGTTCATGGTGATGTGGGAGGCGATGGCGCTCGCGTCCTTCTTCCTCGTCACCGCCAATCACGTGATCCCGGAGATCCGCCGCGCGGGGTATCTGTACTTGCTGATCGCGCACATCGGCGCGCTGGCGATCCTGCTGTGTTTCGGCGTGCTGCAGGCCAACACCGGCGACTACACGTTCGACAACATGCGCGCGCAGTCGCTGTCGGCGTTCTGGGCCTCGGCCGCGTTCCTGCTCGCGCTCGCAGGCTTCGGCGCCAAGGCCGGGCTGTTGCCGCTGCACGTGTGGCTGCCGGAGGCGCACCCGGCCGCGCCGTCGCCGGTGTCGGCGTTGATGAGCGGCGTGATGCTGAAGACCGCGATCTACGGGCTGCTGCGCGTGAGCTTCGACCTGCTGCACGTGCAACTCGCCTGGTGGGGTGTGCTGGCGCTGGTGCTGGGACTCGTCACCGCGCTGTTCGGCGTGGTGTTCAGCGCCATCCAGACCGACATGAAGCGGCTGCTCGCGTATTCGTCGATCGAGAACATCGGCCTGCTCGTGATCGGCATCGGTCTGGCGCTGCTGTTCGCCGGCTACCGGATGACCGCGCTGGCGGCACTCGCGCTGACCGCGGTGCTGTACCACGCGCTGAATCACGCGTTCTTCAAGAGCCTGCTGTTCCTTTCCACCGGCGCGGTGCTGCACGCCACCGGCGAGCGCAACCTCGGCAAGCTCGGCGGCCTGCTGCGCGCGATGCCGTGGGTGGGGTGGATCGCACTGCTCGGCGCGCTGGCAGCGGCGGGCCTGCCGCCGCTGAACGGCTTCGTGTCCGAGTGGCTGTTGCTGCAGAGCTTCCTGTTCACGCTCGGCCTGCCCGGCACGTTCGTCAACAACCTGGTGCCGGTCACCGCGGCGGGCGTCGCGCTGGTCGCCGCGCTCGGCGGCTACGTGATGGTGAAGTTCTACGGCGTGATCTTTCTCGGCCGGCCGCGCGAACCGGCGCTCGCGCACGCGCACGACGCGGCGGCGTGGGAGCGCGTCGGCCTCATCTGGCTCGCGCTCGCGTGCGTGCTGCTCGGACTCGCGCCCGCGCAGGTGATCGCGCTGATCGAGCCGGTCACGCGCGTGCTGGTCGGCGACGGCGTCGGCCCGCAGGTGGCAGCGAGCGGGTGGCTTTTCCTCGCGCCGGTCGATCCCGCGCGCGCCAGCTACAGCCCGCTGCTGTTCCTGCTGCTGGTCTCGGCGAGCTACGCGCTCGCCTTCGTGCTGGTGCGCCGGCTGTACCACGGCCGCGTGCGGCGCGCGGCGCCGTGGGACTGCGGCTACCCGTTGCAGAGCGCGCGCATGCAGGACACGGCGGAGGGCTTCGGCCAGCCGATCCGGCAGGTGTTCGAGCCGTTCTTCCGCATCGACCGCACGTTGCCGTCGCCGTTCGATCGCGCACCGGTGTACCGCATGATCGCGACCGACCACTTCTGGCACTGGCTGTACCTGCCGATCGCGCGCGTGGTCGAAGCCGCATCGCGCATCGTCGGCCTGCTGCAGCAGGGGCGGATCGCGACGTACCTGATGTTCAGCTTCGTCACGCTGCTGGTGATGCTGGTGCTGGTGTTCCGATGAGCAGCTACATCTACAGCGCGCTCGCGCAGCTGCTGGCGCTCGTGCTCGCGGTGGCCGGCGCGCCGCTGCTGACCGGATGGGTCAACCAGTGCCGCGCCTGGCTGCAGAACAAGGGCGCGCCGCCGCTGCTTCTTCCCTACCGGACGCTGCACAAGCTGTTCTACAAGGAGTCGGTGGTCGCGGAGAACGCGAGTGGGCTGTTCCGCGTCGCGCCGTACATTGTGTTCGGCGCGATGGTGCTCGCGTGCGGCATCGTGCCCAGCCTGTCGACCGACCTGCCGCTGGCGCCGGCGGCCGACGCGATCGCGCTGGTGGGGCTGTTCGCGCTGGCGCGGGTGTTCATGTCGCTGGCGGCGATGGACATCGGCACCGCGTTCGGCACGCTCGGCGCGCGGCGCGAGATGCTGGTCGGCTTCCTGGCCGAGCCGGCGCTGCTGATGGTGCTGTTCACCGCGGCGTTCCTCACGCAGTCGACTTCGCTCGCGAACATCGTCGAGACGATCGGCCACCGGGAACTCGCGATCTACCCCAGCCTCGCGTTCGCCGGCGTCGCATTCACGATGGTGTCGCTGGCGGAGAACGCGCGCGTGCCGGTCGACAACCCGGCCACGCACCTCGAACTGACGATGATCCACGAGGCGATGATCCTCGAGTACTCGGGCCGCCATCTGGCGCTGATCGAGTGGGCAGCGAGTCTGAAGCTGTTCGCGTACTCGTGCATCGGCCTGGCGATCTTCTTTCCGTGGGGCATCGCTGAGGTGCAGAACCCGGTCGGCATGCTGCTCGCCGCGCCGGCGCTGATTCTGAAGCTGGCCGTCGGCGGCGCGCTGCTGGCGCTGATCGAAACCGCGTCGGCCAAGATGCGGATCTTCCGCGTCCCGGAGTTTCTCGCCGGCGCGTTCCTGCTCGCGGTGATCGGGCTGCTGGTGCACTTCCTGCTCGGCGCCTAGCGATGTCGACGCTCGTCAACCAGCTGATCAACCTGTGCGCCGCCGTGCTGCTTCTGCTGTCGTTCGCGCTGCTGGCGCAGCGGCGCGTGCTGTCGCTGATCCATCTGTTCACGCTGCAGGGCGCGACGCTGGTGCTGTCCACCGCCGCGATGGCGCACTTCACCGAGCAGCCGCATCTGTACTGGTCGGCGGGACTGACGCTGCTGCTGAAGGTGCTGCTGATGCCGTGGCTGCTGCACCGGATGACCGAGCGGCTGAACGTGCGCTGGGATGTCGAGCCGCTGATCAACATCCCGACCACGATGCTGCTTGGCATCGTGCTGGTGATCTTCGCGTTCAATCTGGCCGCGCCGATCTCGAGCCTGTCGACGTCGATCGCACGCGGCGCGCTCGGCATCGCGCTGGCGTGCCTGCTGCTGTCGTTCCTGATGATGATCACGCGCACCAAGGCGATCGCGCAGGTGATCGGCTTCCTGGCGATGGAGAATGCGCTGTTCTTCGCCGCCACCAGCGCGACCTACGGCATGCCGATGGTGGTCGAGCTCGGCATCGCGCTCGACGTGCTGGTGGGCATGGTCGTGCTCGGCGTGTTCATGTTCCAGATCCGCGAGCAGTTCGACAGCCTCGACATCCGGCAGCTCGAGCGACTGAAGGAAGAATGAGCTGATGGAAGCCTTTCTTTTCGTGCTCGGACTGCCACTCGCGGGAAGCGCGGTGCTGGGGCTGGTCGGCCAGCGCGACGCGGCGCCCGAAATCAATGTCGCCTTCAGCCTCGCGACCTTCATCGCGGCGGCGGCGTTGACCGCGCAGGTCATTGCGAGCGGGCCGATGCTCGTGCTGCAGCAGCAGTTCTTCGTCGATCCGCTGAACGTGTTCCTGGTCACGCTGACCGCGTTCGTCGCGTTCACGACGGCACTGTTCGCGCGGCCGTACATGCGGACCGAGCGCGACCACGGCAAGATGACGCCGCCGAGAATGAGGCTGTTCCACAGCATGTACCAGCTGTTCACCTTCACGATGCTGCTGGCGCTGCTGACCAACAACATGGGGCTGCTGTGGGTCGCGCTCGAGGCGGCCACACTCGCCACCGTGCTGCTGGTCGCGGTCTACCGCACGCCGGCGAGCCTGGAGGCGGCGTGGAAGTACTTCATCCTGTGCGGCGTCGGCATCGCGCAGGCGCTGTTCGGCACGATCCTGCTGTATCTCGCGGCCGAGCGCGTGATCGGCGCCGAAGGCGGCGGCCTGTTGTGGACCAATCTGGACGCGGTGAAGTCCCAGCTCGAGCCGACCGTGATTGCGCTCGCGTACGTGTTCCTGCTGGTCGGCTACGGCACCAAGGTCGGGCTGGCGCCGCTGCACAACTGGCTGCCCGACGCGCACGCCGAAGGCCCGACGCCGATTTCGGCCGTGCTGTCGGGGCTGCTGCTGAATGTCGCGCTGTACGCAGTCCTGCGCTGCAAGGTGCTGGCCGACGGCGCGCTCGGGACGCGTTTCGCCGGCGACCTGATGATGGGCTTCGGCCTGCTGTCGGTGGTGCTGGCGGCGTTCTTCCTCTCGCGCCAGCGCGACATCAAGCGCATGTTCGCGTACTCGTCGATCGAGCACATGGGGCTGATCACGTTCGCGTTCGGCATGGGCGGCGCGATCGCCAGTTTCGCAGGGCTGCTGCACATGACCGTTCACTCGCTCGTGAAGTCCGCGATCTTCTTCGCGGTCGGCCACGCGGCGCAGAAGGCGGGCACGCAGGTGATGGACGACATCCGGGGCCTGCTGCGCATCAGCCCGACGGTGGGCTGGGGGCTGATGATCGGCACGCTCGCAATCCTCGGCATGCCGCCGTTCGGGGTGTTTGCGAGCGAGTTCCTGATCCTGACCACCGCGATGCGCGAATACCCGTGGACCACGCCGCTGCTGCTGCTCGCGCTCGGCGTCGCGTTCGCCGCCATCCTCGGCAAGGTGCAACCGATGGTGTTCGGCGAAACCTCGGTCAAGCGTCTCGCGCGTCCTCCCGCGCTGATCCCGGTGTTCGTGCACCTCGGGCTCGCCCTGCTGCTGGGGCTCTACATCCCGCCGTATCTGAACGACTGGTACCAGCAGGCCGCGCGGCTGCTCGGAGGAAGCTGATCGATGCGGACCGCGGGCGTGGAACTTCAGCCCCTGCCGGGCGCGATCCGCGCGGCAGTCGCGACCGTGAACGCGGGCCAGTGGTCAGCGATCGCGCAGTCCGGCGTGCGGCTCGTTGCTCTGTGGGGATCCGATCGGCGTGACCGCGGCGAGGGGCTGGTCGCGCTCGCCGCGTACGCGACTGCCGACGGGCTGGCGTGCGTGCGGCTGCCGTGCCGCGAGCCCTTCGAGTACCCCGACCTTTCGCTGCTGCACCCCGCCGCAAGCCGAATGCAGCGCGCCACCTGCGACCTGCTCGGCTTGCGCGCGCGCGGCGCGGTGGATCCACGGCCGTGGCTGCGGCACGCCGCATGGCCGGCGGACTTCTTCCCGCTGCGGCGCGACGCCGACGGCTCGCGCGTGTTCGACGTCGAGCAGGAGCGCTACGACTTCGTCACCGTCGCCGGCGACGGCGTGCACGAGATCGCGGTCGGACCGATCCACGCCGGCATCATCGAGCCCGGCCACTTCCGCTTCTCCGTGGTCGGCGAGAAGGTATTGCGGCTGGAGCAGCGGCTGGGCTACGTGCACAAGGGCATCGACAAGCGCTTCGAGGGCATGCCGCTCGCCGAGGGCCATCGACTCGCGGGCCGCGTGTCGGGCGATTCGACCGTCGCGTACGCGTGGGCGTATGCAATGGCGGCCGAATCCGCGACCGGCTGCACGATTCCCGCGCGCGCCGCGTGGCTGCGCGCGCTGCTGCTGGAACGCGAGCGCGTGGCCAATCACCTCGGCGACCTCGGCGCGCTCGGCAACGACGCCGGGCTCGCGTTCGGGCTGGCGCAGTTCTCCCGGCTGCGCGAGCAGTGGCTGCGCGTCAACGCCGACGCATTCGGCCACCGGCTGCTGATGGATCAGATCGTTCCAGGTGGCGTGGCGCGCGATGTCGGCGCGGAGGCGCTCGTCGCGCTGCGCGTGCAGTGCGACGCGATCGAGCGTGAGGTGCGCGCACTGCGCGCGATCTTTGATGAGCACGCGGGGCTGCAGGACCGCCTGCAGAAGACCGGCATCGTGACGCCCGAACTGGCCGCGCAGCTCGGGCTCACGGGTCTGGCCGCGCGCGCGAGCGGGCAGCCGCGCGACCTGCGCATCGATCACCCGTGCGCGCCGTACGGCGAACTCGCGGTCGGACTCGCGTGCGAGACGGGAGGCGACGTGGCCGCGCGCGTGGCGGTGCGATTCGACGAGACGTTCGAGTCGCTGCGGCTCGCCCGCGCGATCGTCGACCGCGTGCCGGCCGGCGAGGTGCGCGTCGAACTGCCGGCGATCGCGCGCGAAGGCTTCGGCATCGGCTGGATCGAAGGCTGGCGCGGCGACGTGCTGGTCGCGCTCGAATCCGATGCCGACGCTCGCATCCGCCGCTGCCATTGCCACGATCCGTCGTGGCAGAACTGGCCGCTGCTGGAGCACGCGGTGATCGGCAACATCGTTCCCGACTTTCCGCTGATCAACAAGTCGTTCAACCTGAGCTATTCCGGTCAGGACCTCTGATGTTGTACCTGCTGAAGCAGATCGCCCGCGCCGGCATCCCGAACGAACCCGCGCCCGCACCCAACGACGACTGGCGCATCGAAGGCGAACGCATCCACGGCGAGGTGCTGCGGCTGCTCGGCCGCGCGCTCACGATCCGGCAGATCGACGCCGGCTCGTGCAACGGCTGCGAGCTGGAAATCCACGCGCTCAACAATCCCTACTACAACGTCGAAGGGCGCGGCATCAAGTTCGTCGCCAGCCCGCGCCACGCGGACCTGCTGCTCGTCACCGGGCCGGTGTCGCGGCACATGCAGATCGCGGTGAAGCGCGCGTACGACGCCACGCCGGAGCCGAAGCTCGTGGTAGCCGTCGGCGACTGCGGCTGCACCGGCGGTGTCTTCGGCGCGAGCTACGCGAGCTGCGGCCGCGTGGCCAACGTGATTCCGGTCGACGTGGCGATTCCCGGCTGCCCGCCGCCGCCGCTCGAGATCCTGCGCGGCATCCTCACCGCCGTGTCGCGGCGCGCGGGCTGAACAGGTCGCGCGCTTACAATCCGCGCTCCCTGCCCTCACCCTCGGTCCCTCTCCCCGGGAGAGGGGTTGGGGCGAGGGAATCGAAGCAGATACCGCACCGCCATGGCCGAATACGAATCCGACATCACGCGCTTCATCCGCGAACTGAAGCAGAAGAAGCCCGACCTCGAGCGCAAGCAGCGCGAAGGCCGCGCGCTGCTGTGGGACAAGCAACTGGACTTCGATGAACTCGCGCGCTGGCAGGCCTCGCAGGTGCCGCAGCAGCCGTACGTGTACCAGACGAAGACGAAGTAGATGTCGACCGAGCCGATCGCGCCGCTGCTGCACCGGCGGCTGGAGGAGCCGCAGCCGGACACCACGCCCGACGTGGTCGACGGCATCGCGCTGGCGCGCCTGTACGGCGAGCCGTTGTTCAAACTGCCCGACGACCTGTACATCCCGCCCGATGCGCTCGAGGTGTTTCTCGAGGCGTTCGAAGGCCCGCTCGACCTGCTGCTGTACCTGATCCGCAAGCAGAACTTCAACGTGCTCGACATCCCGATGGCGCCGCTGACGCAGCAGTACCTCGCGTACATCGAGCAGATCCGCAACAGCAATCTCGAACTCGCGGCCGAGTATCTGCTGATGGCGGCGATGCTGATCGAGATCAAGAGCCGGATGCTGCTGCCGGTGAAGAAGGCGGAGACCGGCGAGGAGGTCGAGGACCCGCGCGCCGAGCTGGTGCGCCGGCTGATCGAGTACGAGCGCATGAAGCTCGCCGCCGCACAGATCGACGAGCTGCCCAGACTCGGCCGCGACTTCGCGCGCGCGTGGGTGGCGATCGAGCAGACGCTGGAGAAGCGGCTGCCCGAGGTGCACGTGGTCGACCTGCAGCAGGCGTGGGCCGACGTGCTCAAGCGCGCCAGGCTGTACGCGCACCATCACGTCGCGCGCGAGGAGCTGTCGGTGCGCGAACACATGAGCCTGGTGCTCAAGCGGCTGCAGGGCGCGCGCTTCGTCGAGTTCGGCGATCTGTTCGACCCCGCCCTGCTCGCGCGCGGCGCGCCGATCGTGATTGTGCATTTCCTGGCGCTGCTCGAACTGGCGCGCGAGAACCTGATCGAGATCACGCAGGCGGCGCCGTACGCGCCGATCTACGTGCGGCTGGCGTACACGCCGAGCTGAGCGCCGGCGCGACGCCGAGCACCGTGCTCCGATGGCGCGCAGCGCCTATCCCACCGTCATCCGGCCGCGCATCGCGGTGCGGGCCGACTTTCTCATCGGTCCCGGCAAGATCGACCTGCTGCGCGCGATCGAGCGCGAAGGGTCGATCAGCGGCGCCGCGCGCGCCTGCGGCATGAGCTACAAGCGCGCCTGGTCGTTGCTGGCCGAGCTGAACCAAGGCCTGGGCCGCCCGGTCCTCGTGGGTGTCACCGGCGGTCGCGGCGGCGGCGGGGCCGCTCTGACCCCCAGCGGGCGGGCGTTGGTCGAACACTACCTTGCGCTCGAACGCGACTGTGCGGACGCGGCAGCCGCGCACCTGAAGGTTCTGCGACGCCTGTTCCGCGCCTAGCTGCGACGGCTAGGCGGCTCCGCGCCGTTATGTCAAAATGACCATAACGCCGGTCCGGGAGAAGTTGCATGTGGAATCCGCGTCGCCGCCTGTTGCGCAGCCTTTGTGCTTTGGTCGTGACGCGCCCGGCCATCGGAGCGGCCGCGCTGTCGCCGCCGACGATTGCCGCCGCGTCGGATCTGAAGTTCGCGCTCGAGGAGATCGCCGCCAGATTCAGGCAGGACACCGGGCAGACGGTGCGGCTGACATTCGGCTCGTCGGGCAATTTCGCGCGGCAGATCGAACAGGGCGCGCCGTTCGCGCTCTTCATGTCGGCCGATGAGGAATTCGTCCTGCGACTCGCCGAACGCGGGCTGACGCTCGATCGCGGCACGCTGTACGCGGTTGGGCGGATCGTGCTCTTCGCGCCGCTCGGCTCGCCGCTCGTCCCGGACGGGCAGTTGAAGGGACTCGCGGCGGCACTGCGCGACGGAGCGATCACGCGCTTCGCGATCGCGAATCCCGAACACGCGCCGTACGGCCGGCGCGCCGAGGAGGCGCTGCGCCACGCCGGGCTGTGGGATGCGCTGCGCCCGCACCTGGTGTTGGGCGAGAACATCGCGCAGGCCGCGCAGTTCGCGACCTCGGGCAGCACCCAGGGCGGCATCATCGCGTACTCGCTTGCGCTCGCGCCGCAGGTCGCCGCGCTCGGCCGCTTCGCCCTGATCCCGTCGGACTGGCATGAACCGCTGCGACAGCGCATGGCGCTTCTCAGAGGGGCGGATGCGACCGCGCGCGCTTTCTACGAATACCTGCAGCGCGAGCCGGCGCGCGCGGTCATGCGCAAGTACGGCTTCGTGCTGCCGGGCGAATGACACGCGACCACGAATGGATTTCCAGGCACTCCGACTGTCCCTCGAACTCGCGGCGCTGACGATGCTGGCGCTGCTGCCGATCGGCGTCGTCGTCGGCCGCTGGCTCGCGGTGAGCCGTTTCCGCGGCCGGCGCGTCGTCGAAGCCATGCTGGCACTGCCGCTGTTGCTGCCGCCGACCGTGCTCGGCTTCTATCTTCTGCTGGCGATGGGCGCAGGATCGCCGCTCGGTGCGCTGTGGACCGCGATATTCGGCCGCCCGTTGGCATTCAGCTTCCAGGGCTTGTTGCTGGCCTCGGTGATCGCCAACATCCCCTTCGCGATCCAGCCGATGCAGCGCGCATTCGAATCGATCGGCACCGATGTGCGCGAGGCGGCCGCCGTGTGCGGCATGACGCGCCGGCGCACCCTGTGGCGCATCGAACTGCCGCTGGCCTGGCCCGGCATCCTTTCCGGTCTGGTGCTGACGTTCGCGCACACGCTCGGCGAATTCGGCGTGGTGCTGATGGTCGGCGGCAGCATTCCGGGGGAGACGAAGACGCTGTCGATCGCGATCTACGATCGCGTGCAGGCCTTCGACGAGCGCGGCGCCGCGATCATGGCCGCGGCACTGCTGGCGATCTCGCTGGCGGCCATCTCGACTTCGTATCTGAGCACGCACCGCTTCGATCGGCGCCATGGCTGACGCCGGCCTCGCGGTCGCCCTGCGGCAGTCCGCGCCGATTGCGCTCGACGTGTCGTTCGACTGCGCCCCGGGTGAACTGCTGGCACTGGTGGGACCGTCCGGCAGCGGCAAGACAACGATCCTGCGCATGATCGCCGGCCTGATGCGGCCGCCGTCCGGATCGATCCGGTGCAACGACGCGGTCTGGCTCGACGGCAGCGCGTTCGCGCGGCCGCGCGAGCGGCGCGTGGGTCTCGTATTCCAGAACTACGCGCTGTTCCCGCACCTGACGGCGCTTGCCAACGTTATGGAGGCGGTGCCCGCCAACGCGGGTCGCTCCCGCGCGGAGATCGCCGCCGACTGGCTGCGTCGCGTCCACCTCGCCGGCTTCGAGCATCGGCTGCCGCGCGAACTGTCGGGCGGCCAGCAGCAGCGCGTGGCGGTCGCCCGCGCGCTGGCCGGGCAGCCGAGCGTGCTGCTGCTCGACGAGCCGTTCTCGGCCATCGACCGCACGACGCGCGAGAGTCTGTACGAGGAACTCGCCGAACTGCGCCAGCAGCTCGACATGCCGGCGATCCTGGTCACGCATGACCTCGACGAAGCGATTCTGCTCGCCGACCGCATGTGCCTGCTTGCGCGCGGACGCACCCTGCAGATCGGTACGCCGGGCGAAGTGATGATGCGACCGGCGACGGTCGAGGCGGCACGCCTGCTCGGCATGAAGAACGTGTTCGAGGCGGCGGTGATCGCGCATCAGAACGATGCCACCGTGATCGAATGGCGCGGACGGCGGCTGCGCGTGCGCCTGCAGCCGCACTACGCGCCGGGCACGCGGGTCGCTTGCGCCATTCCATCGGCCGCCGTACTGCTGCTGTCCGAGATTGCCCGCGGGCGCGCGCTGGACAACGCGATGACATCGATCGTGGTTCAGGTTCTGGCGTTGGGCGAAAGGCTGCGCCTGGTCTGCCGGGTCGAAGGCACCGATGCTCATCTGCACACCACCGTCGCGCGGCACGTCGCCGGGCGCTATGCGCTGACGCCGGGAGCCGCGCTTTCATTGCGGCTGCGCGGCGATCATGTGCACCTGATGCCGGCGGACGATTCCGCAGCGCATGGGCACTGAGATCGGGATGCGTCGCGCGGCCGCCGGCTTCGCCGCCGGCGCTGCGGTGGGCACATTGGGTGGACTGATCGGCCTCGGCGGCGCCGAATTCCGCTTGCCGCTGCTGGTCGTGCTGTTCGGCTACGCGACGCGCGACGCGATCGGACTGAATGTTCTTTTCAGCCTGGTGACGGTTTCCTTCGCGCTTGGCTTTCGGCTGCTGTCCGGAGGCATTGCGCCGCTGTACGAACACGCCGATGCGCTGGCCGCACTCACGATCGGATCGATCGCGGGCGCCTGGCTCGGCGTCTCGATCGGCCAGTGGCTCGCGACCCGGGCGCTGATCCGCGTGGCCGCGGTGCTGCTCATCGCGCTTGCCGGGGTGATGGTTTCCCACGCGTTCGATATCTCCTTCGGCATCACGGCGGCGCTGCCGCAGGCATGGCGTACGCCGGTGGCCACGATCGCGGGGATACTGATCGGCATCATCGCCAGCCTGCTCGGCGTGGCAGGCGGCGAGCTGCTGATTCCGGCGCTGGTGCTGATCTACGCGCTCGACCCGAAGATCGCCGGCACCATCGCGCTGGCGATCAGCCTGCCGACGCTGCTGATATCGCTGGCGCGCTGGCGGCATGCGCGTGGCGACTGGCAACTGTGGTGGTCCAATGAGACGCTGCTCATCTGGATGGGAGCAGGCAGCGTCGCGGGCACCGCCATCGGCGCGCGCCTGCTCGGCCTGGTCGATGCTCGATTGCTGATCCTGCTGCTCGCCGCACTGCTTGCGTATTCCGGGCTGCACCTGGGTCGACAGGGTCGCTGATGCCGGCCGGGCGACCGCGCGAGTCGGGCTATCCTCGCCCGGTCTCAACGTCCTTCTTCGCGACTGCCGTGATGCGGCGAATGATCGTTTGTCTGTGCCTAACCGTCTCGGCGCTGATGCCCGCCAGCCGCGCCGGCGAAGCCGATCCGTATCTGTGGCTCGAGGACATCCACGGCGAGCGCGCGCTCGCGTGGGTGCGCGAGCGCAACGCCGCGGCCGAACGCGAATTCAAGGCCGATCCGCGCTACGAGCCGCTGCGCGCGCGCCTGCTCGACATCGTGACCTCGCGCGAGCGCATCCCGTACGTGCAACGCATGGGCGAGTACTACTACAACTTCTGGCGCGAGGGACCGACCTCGCGCGGCGTGTGGCGCCGCACGCCGATCGACGAGTACGCATCGACGGCGCCGCAGTGGGAGACGGTCCTCGACCTCGATCGGCTCGCCAGCCGCGAGGGGGAGAACTGGGTGTGGAAGGGCGCGGAGTGCCTGCGTCCCGACAAGCCGGAGCAGCCGTATCGCCGCTGTGTCGTCGAGCTGTCGCGCGGCGGCGCCGACGCGGTCGTGCTGCGCGAATTCGATCTCGTCGAAAAGCGCTTCGTGCTCGGTCCCGATTCGTTCGTGCTGGGCGAGGACAAGCAGGACATCCGCTGGAAGGACGCCGACACCGTGTGGGTGATGTCGGCGTTCCGATCGGACGAGAAGACCACTTCCGGCTATCCGCGCGTGGCGCGCGAGTGGAAGCGCGGCATGCCGGCATCGCGCTCGCCGATCGTGTTCGAGGGCAAGGCGAGCGACATCAGCGTCGCGGTCTGGTCCGAGCGCGAATCGGGCGTGCGCCGCGACTGGTACGAACGCGCGATCGCGTACTGGAACAGCGAGTACCGGATCGCGATCGACGGCGAGCGCGTGAAGCTCGACCTCCCCGCCGACGCGCAGCCGATCCCGTTTTCCGACTGGCTGCTGATCCGCACGCGCTCGCCGTGGACGGCCGGCGGCACCACGTATGCCGCCGGCGCGCTGCTGGCGATCCGTTTCGATCTCTTCCTGCGCGGCTCGCGCAGCTTCTACGTGCTGTACGAGCCGCGGCCGCGCGCGAGCCTGGTCGACGTGGCGACCACGAAGTCGGCGCTTCTCGTGACCGAACTGGACAACGTGAAGAGCCGGCTGTGGGAACTGACGTTCGACGGCCAGAACTGGAACCGCGCCCGCGTGCCGACGCCGGAATTCGCGCGCATCGAGATCGCGAGCCGCTACTGGGCCAGCGACGATTACCAGTACAGCACGCAGGATTTCCTGACCCCGACCACGCTGTGGGAGCGCCGCGTCGGCCAGCCGGTGCGGCGCAAGCTGAAGTCGCTGCCGCCGTTCTTCAGGGCCGACGGCCTGCTGACGCAGCAGTTCGAGGCGACGAGCCGCGACGGCACGAAGGTCCCTTACTTCGTCGTCATGCGCAAGGACGCGAAGCCGGATGGGAGCCAGCCGACGCTGCTGTACGGCTACGGCGGCTTCGCCCACGCGGAGCTGCCCTTCTACTCCGGCGTCTTCGGCAAGGGCTGGCTCGAGCCGGGCGGCGTGTTCGTGCTCGCCAATGTGCGCGGCGGCGGCGAGTTCGGTCCCGACTGGCATCGCGCGGCGCAGAAGGAACACAAGCAGCGCACCTGGGACGACTTCATCGCCGTCGCCGAGGATCTGATCAGGCGCGGCATCACGACGCCGCAGCGCCTTGGCATCCTGGGCGGCAGCCAGGGCGGGCTGCTCGTGACCACCGCGATGGTGCAGCGGCCGGATCTGTTCGGCGCCGTCGTCGCGCACGTGCCGCTGACCGACATGCTGCGCTATCACAAGCTGCTTGCCGGCGCGTCGTGGACGGCGGAGTACGGCGACCCCGACCAGCCGCAGGAGCGCGCTTACATCGAGAAGTACGCGCCGTACCAGAACGTGAAGAAGGACGCGAAGTACCCGCGCATCTTCCTCACCACGTCGACGCGCGACGACCGCGTGCATCCCGGCCACGCACGCAAGCTGGCCGCGAAGATGATCGAACAGGGACACGACGTGCTGTACTTCGAGAACATCGAGGGCGGCCACCGCGGCGCCGCCGACAACGAGCAGCAGGCGCGGATGTGGGCGCAGACGTTCAGCTTTCTGTGGCGAACATTGACGCCGCGCACATTGCCTTGAATCTTCCCGCACCGACGGAGTCATAATCTGCGCGGTCGCCAGCGGCCGACACGATCGGCGGCTGGCGACCGCAGCGCAGCGCTTGGCAGGATCGCCATGGCTTCCGTGCCTCACAGCACGACGCAGGAACGTGAACCCGATCCGGGCGCGTCCGCGCGCCCGGTGGTCGCGCGCTTCGAGGTCCTGTGCACCCGCTACCTCGACCCGCACGGCAACGAGCTGGCTCCGCTGCCGGATTTCGCCCGCGAAGCGAAGGCGCTCGTCCCCGCCTACCGCGCGATGAACCTGCTGCGCACATTCGACGCCAAGGCGATCGCGCTGCAGCGCACCGGCCAGATCGGCACCTATGCCTCGACGCTGGGCAAGGAGGCGATCGACGTGGCGATCGGCCTGGCGCTCGGCAAGGACGATGTGCTGCTGCCCAGCTATCGCGAAAGCGGCGTGCTGCTGATGCGCGGCGTTTCGCTCGTGCGGACGCTGCTCTACTGGGGCGGCGACGAGCGCGGCAACGTATTTCCCGAGTCGCCGCGCGACTTTCCGTTCTGCGTGCCGATCGCGACGCAACTGCCGCATGCGGTCGGCGTCGCCTACGCGATGAAGCTCAGGGGTGAGCGCCGCGCGGCACTGGCGATGTGCGGCGACGGTGCGACCTCGAAGGGCGAGTTCTACGAGGCGATCAACGCCGCCGGCGTCTGGAAGCTGCCGCTGGTGGTCGTGATCGTCAACAACCAGTACGCGATCTCGGTGCCGCGCGCGCAGCAAAGCGCAGCGCAGACGCTGGCGCAGAAGGCGGTCGCCGCCGGCATCCATGGCGAGCAGGCCGACGGCAACGACCTGATCGCGATGCGCGACGTCGTCTCGCGCGCGCTCGACCGCGCTTACGCCGGCGACGGGCCGAGCGTGATCGAGGCGCTCACCTATCGGCTGTCCGACCACACGACCGCGGACGACGCATCGCGCTATCGCAGCGCGGAGGAACTGGCCGGGCAGTGGCACTACGAGCCGATCGCGCGGCTGCGCGACTGGCTGGTGCACGCGGGCGCGTGGAGCAAGGCCGACGAGGAAAAGCTCGCGCACGCGTGCGCCGAGCAGGTCGACGCCGCCGTGCGCGAATACCTGGCCACGCCGCCGCCGCGCGCCGAGCAGATGTTCGAGCACCTGTACCAGCGGCTGCCGCAGCCGCTGGCGTGGCAGCGCGACGCCGCGTGCGCCGAGGACGCAGAGCCCTCTCCCCCGGCCCCTCTCCCGCGACGGGAGAGGGGAGATTCGCGCAGCAGCGGATGAGCTGCTGAACGAACGGAACGAAAATGCAACGCAACCTCGTTGAAGCGATCAACCTCGCGCTGGCGCGGGCGATGGCGGATGACGAGCGCGTGGTCGTGCTCGGCGAGGACGTGGCGCGCAACGGCGGCGTGTTCCGCGCCACGGTCGGGCTGCTCGAGCGCTTCGGCCCGGCGCGCGTGATCGACACGCCGCTGGCGGAGCAACTGATCACCGGCATGGCGATCGGCATGGCCGCCGAAGGCCTGCGGCCGGTCGCGGAGATCCAGTTCGCCGGCTTCGCGTACGTGACGATCGACCAGATGCTGAATCACGCGGGGCGTTTGCGCCATCGCACGCAGGGACGGCTCGCCTGCCCGCTGGTGCTGCGCACGCCGTGCGGCGCCGGCATCCGCGCGCCCGAGCACCACTCGGAAAGCCCGGAGGCGATGTTCGCGCACATCCCCGGGATCCGCGTCGTGTATCCGTCGTCGCCGCGCCGCGCGTACGGATTGCTGCTGGCGTCGATCGCGTCGAACGACCCGGTGGTGTTCCTCGAACCGTCGCGGCTGTACCGGCTGTTCAAGGAGGAGGTCGAAGACGACGGCGCGCCGCTGCCGCTCGACACCTGCTTCGTGCTGCGCGAAGGCCGCGACGTGACGCTGGTCGCGTGGGGCGCGATGCTGCACGAGTCGCTCGCCGCGGCGGACGAACTCGCCGCCGAAGGCATCGACGCCGAGGTGATCGACGTGGCCACACTGAAGCCGCTCGATCTCGACACGATCCTCGCCAGCGTGGCGAAGACCGGCCGCTGCGTCGTCGTCACCGAAGCGCCGCGCACCGCGAGCTTCGCGTCCGAAGTCGCGGCCGGCATCGCGGAGCGCGGGCTGCTGACGCTGACCGCGCCGGTCGAGCGCGTGACCGGCTGGGACACGGTGACGCCGCTGGCGCGGCTCGAAGGCCGCCATATGCCCGATCGCGACCGCATCGGCGCCGCGGTGCGCCGCGCGATGGCTTACGCATGAAGCTCTTCAACCTGCCCGATCTCGGCGAGGGGCTGCACGAGGCGGAGATCGTGCGCTGGCATGTCGCCGACGGCGACGAGGTCAAGGCCGACCAGGTGCTCGTGTCGGTGGAGACCGACAAGGCGGTCGTCGACGTGCCGGCGCCGTACGCGGGCCGGATCGCGAAGCGTTTCGGAAAGGAGGGCGAAATCGTCCACGTCGGCGCGCCGCTGGTGGGCTTCGAGGGCGAGCCGGAAGACACCGGCACCGTGGTCGGCGAGCTCGCGCACGAGGAGCGGCCGGCGGGCGCCGCGGTGAAGGCCGCGCCCGCCGTGCGCGCGCTGGCGCGCAAGCTCGGCGTCGATCTGGCGCACGTCAAGGGCAGCGGGCCGGGCGGCGCGATTCTCGCCGCCGACGTGGAGCAGGCGCGGCGTGCGCCGGCGCAGGCCGGTTTCGAGCCGCTGCGCGGCGTGCGGCGCGCGATGGCGACGAACATGAGCGTCGCGCACGCCGAGGTCGCGTCGGCGACGATCATGGACGACGCCGACATCGATCGCTGGCCGCGCGATACGCCGCTGCTGGCGCGGCTGGTGCGCGCGCTCGTCGCCGGCGCGCGCGCGGAGCCGAGCGTGAACGCGTGGTACGAGCAGCGGACGATGAGCCGGCGCCTGTTCGGCGCCGTGCACGTCGGCATCGCGGTCGATACCGTCGACGGGCTGATCGTTCCGGTTCTGCGCGATTGCCAGGATCTCGATCTCGCGGCGCTGAGCGGGCAGTTGCGCGCGCTGATCGAGTCGGCGCGCAACCGCACGCTCGCCGCGGAGCGGCTGCGCGGGCACACGATCACGCTGTCGAACTACGGCGCGATCGCCGGCCGCTACGCGGCGCCGGTCGTCGTGCCGCCGACGGTGGCGATCCTTGGCGCCGGGCGCATCGCGCCGCGCGTGGTCGTCGCCGACGGCGCGCCCGCAGTGCGGCGCACGCTGCCGCTGTCGCTGACCTTCGACCACCGCGCGGTCAGCGGCGGCGAGGCCGGGCGCTTTCTGCGCGCGGTGATCGCCGACCTCGAACGCGCGCAATGACGCTCGTCCGCCTGCGGTTCTACGAGGAGCTGAACGACTTCCTGGCGCCGGCGCGCAGGAAGCGTGAGTTCGACTACGCGTGCGCGCGCGCGGCAACGGTGAAGAACGCGATCGAGGCGGTCGGCGTGCCGCACACCGAAGTCGAACTGGTGCTCGCCAACGGCCGCTCGGTCGACTTTGCGTACCGGCTGCGCGACGGCGACCGCGTCAGCGTGTATCCGGTGTTCGAGGCGTTCGACGTGGCGCCGCTGCTGCGCGTGCGCGAGCGGCCGCTTCGGCGCACGCGCTTCGTCGCCGATTCGCACTTGGGCGGGCTGGCGCGCCTGCTGCGAATGGCCGGCTTCGACACGCTGCACGACAACCGCTACGCGGACGAAGAGATTCGCCGCATCGCCGCGCGCGAAGCGCGCATCGTGCTCACGCGCGACCGCGAGCTGCTGAAGTGCCGCGACGTGACGCACGGCTGCTTCGTGCGCGCGCTCAAACCCGCGCAGCAACTGCAGGAGATCGTCGCGCGGCTGCAGCTCGCGTCGAGCCTCGATCCTTTCGCGCTGTGCCTGCACTGCAACCTGCCGCTTTCCGACGTGTGCAAGGACGACGTGCTCGACCGCCTGCCGCCGAACGTCGCCGAGCACTATGTGCGCTTGCGCACGTGCCCGGGCTGCCGGCGGATCTACTGGGAGGGCAGCCACTGGCGCAGGATGCGCGAGTTGCTCGACGCACTACTGGTACCGGCAGCCGATGCAGGCGCCGCGGCGGCGGCCTTCACTCGGCCGTGAAGAACCCCTTCATCCGGTCCATGAAGCCCTTGGTCTGCGGCGAGTGCTTCGCGCCGCCCTCGCGCAGCGAGACGTCGAACTCGCGCAACAGCTTCTTCTGCTTTTCGGTGAGCCGCACCGGCACTTCGACGTTGATGTGGCAGTACAGGTCGCCGGGGTAACTTGAGCGCACGCCCTTGACGCCCTTGCCGCGCAGGCGGAAGGTCTTGCCGCTCTGCGTGCCCTCGGGAATCGCGAGGCTCACCTTGCCGCCGAGCGTGGCGACTTCCACTTCGCCGCCAAGTGCCGCGGTGACGATCGATACCGGCACCTCGCAGTGCAGGTCGTCGCCGTCGCGCTGGAACACCTCGTGCGGCTTGATGCGGATCTCGACGTACAGGTCGCCGGGCGGGCCGCCGTTGATGCCCGGCTCGCCCTTGCCGGACAGGCGAATGCGCTGGCCTTCGTCGATGCCTGCGGGGATGTTCACTTCCAGTACCTTGTTCTTCTTGACGCGGCCTTCGCCGTGGCACGTCAGGCACGGCTCGGCGATCACCTTGCCGCTGCCGTGGCAGGTCGGGCAGGTCTGCTGGATCGAGAAGAAGCCCTGCGTCATGCGCACGGCGCCGGAGCCACCGCAGGTGCCGCAGGTCTTGGCCGACGTGCCGGGCTTGGCGCCCGTGCCGTGGCAGGTCTCGCACGCGTCCCAGCTCGGCACGCGGATGTCGGTGGCGAATCCGTGCGCGGCCTGCTCGAGCGTGATCTCCATGTTGTAGCGAAGGTCGGCGCCGCGGTACGCGGCCGTGCGGCCGCGTCCGGCCGCGCCGCCCATCGCGCCGCCGAAAATGTCGCTGAAGATGTCGCCGAACGCATCGGCGAAGTTGCCGAACCCCGGCCCGCCGCCGAACCCGCCCGCGCCGGCCTGGCTCGCATCGACGCCGGCGTGGCCGAAGCGGTCGTACGCGGCGCGCTTGTTCGAATCGGTCAGGATCTCGTACGCCTCCTTGACCTCCTTGAACTTCTCCTCCGCGGCCTTCGCCTTGTCGCCCTGGTTGCGGTCAGGGTGGTACTTCATCGCGAGCTTGCGATAGGCCTTCTTGATCTCCTCTTCGCTGGCGTTCTTCGCCACCCCGAGTACTTCGTAGAAATCGCGCTTCGCCATCCCTGTCCCGACTCTTCACGCAACAAAGGCCGGGCGGGGCTTCCGCCCGTCCCGGCCTGCTGCAGTTGCCCTTCTACCCGTCAGCCGCGCCTGCTCGCCGCGTTGAGCGGTGAGGCAGTCGCCCGCTCCGACCCGGCGCATCGAACGCGGTGACTACGTCATCCGCGTTTGACCTCTTTGTAGTCCGCGTCGACGACGTCCTCGTCCTTCTTCGCCTTCGGCTCGCCGCCGCCCTCGCCGGCCGATGCCTGGGCGCCGGGCGCGCCCGCGCCACCCTGCATGCTCGCATACATCTTCTCGCCGAGTTTCTGCGAGGCGGTCATCATCGCCGCCGTCTTGGCCTCGATCGCGTCCTTGTCGTCGCCTTTGAGCGCCTCCTCGGCGGCCTTGATCGCGGCTTCGATCTTCTCCTTCTCGGCGGCGTCGAGCGCGGAACCGTGCTCGGCAAGCGCCTTCCTGATCTGATGCACGCTCGCCTCGGCCGTGTTGCGCGCCTGCGCGAGCTCGAAGCGCTTGTGGTCCTCGGCCTTGTTCGCCTCGGCATCGGCGACCATGCGCTTGATCTCTTCCTCGGTCAGGCCGGAGTTGGCCTTGATCGTGATCTTGTTCTCCTTGCCGGTGGCCTTGTCGCGGGCCGAGACGTGCAGGATGCCGTTGGCGTCGATGTCGAACGTGACCTCGATCTGCGGCATGCCGCGCGGCGCCGGCGGAATGCCCTCGAGATTGAATTCGCCGAGCAGCTTGTTGCCGGCGGCCATTTCGCGCTCGCCCTGGAACACCTTGATCGTCACCGCCGGCTGGTTGTCGTCGGCGGTCGAGAATACCTGCGAGTACTTGGTCGGAATCGTGGTGTTCTTCTGGATCATCTTGGTCATCACGCCGCCGAGCGTCTCGATGCCGAGCGACAGCGGCGTCACGTCGAGCAGCAGCACGTCGGTGCGATCGCCCGACAGCACCGAGCCCTGAATCGCGGCACCGACCGCGACCGCCTCGTCGGGGTTGACGTCCTTGCGCGGCTCCTTGCCGAAGAATTCGCGCACCTTGTCCTGCACCTTCGGCATGCGCGTCTGGCCTCCGACCAGGATCACGTCCTGGATGTCGCCGACCTTCACACCCGCGTCCTTGATCGCGATCCGGCACGGCTCGATCGTGCGCTCGATCAGGTCCTCGACCAGCGC
>JAKOQB010000229.1 GCA_029778535.1 Pseudomonadota bacterium
GCGCCCTTGCGCTTGCCGCCCTGGTTGACCGCGACCGCGGTGTCGTTGACGACCTTCAGGAACGGCACTACGCCCTGGCTCTTGCCGTTGGTGCCCTTGATGTGGCTGCCGAGCGCGCGCACCGGGGTCCAGTCGTTGCCCAGCCCCCCGGCGTACTTGGCGAGCAGCGCGTTGTCCTTGATCGCCTCGTAGATGGAGTCCAGGTCGTCATCAACGGTCGACAGATAGCAGGACGAGAGCTGCGAATGCCGGGTGCCGCTGTTGAACAACGTCGGCGTCGAGCTCATGAAGTCGAACTTCGACAGCACCTCGTAGAACTCGATCGCGCGCGCCTCCCGGTCGACCTCGTTCAGCGCCAGCCCCATCGCCACGCGCATGAAGAAGATCTGCGGCAGCTCGAAGCGCCGCCCCTCGTGGTGCAGGAAGTAGCGGTCGTACAGCGTCTGCAGCCCCAGGTAGTTGAACTGCAGGTCGCGCTCCGGTGCCAGCGCGCGCGCCAGCAGCTTCAGATCGAACAGCGCCAGCTTCTCGTCCAGCAGTTCGGCCTCGATGCCGCACCTGATGAATTTGGGGAAGTACTCGGCGTAGCGCACCGTCATCTGCGCCTGCGTGACCTCCTCGCCGAGCACCTCGTGCCGGATCGTGTGCAGCAGCAGCCGCGCGGTCACGTACGAGTACGCCGGGTCCTTCTCGATCAAGGCGCGCGCGGCCAGGATCGCCGACTTGTAGACCTCGTCCAGCGGCACGCCGTCATAGAGGTTCTTGACCGTCTCCGCCAGGATCGCCTCCGCGGACACGTAATCGGCGAGGCCCACGCAGGCGGATTCGACCAGCGCGCGGATACGCGCGAGATCGAGCGGCACGCGATGGCCGTTCTCCAGCATCGCGAGCTGTGGCGCCGCGGGTGCCTGCTCCTTCGCCTTCGCCGCGCGCTCCTGCGCGCGCCGTTCGCGGTACAGCACGTAGGCGCGCGCGACATCGTGCTCGCCCGCGCGCATCAGCGAAAGCTCCACCTGGTCCTGCACATCCTCGATGTGAAACGTGCCGCCGGCGGGCTGGCGCCGCATCAGCGCCGCCACCACGCTGGCGGTGAGCCTTTCGACCTGCTCGCGGACCGCGGCCGAGGCCGCGCCGTGCCCGCCGCGCACCGCGAGGAACGCCTTGGTCATCGCCACCCCGATCTTCGACGGCTCGAAGGCGACCACCGCGCCGTTGCGTCGGATGAGCTTGTAGTCGGCAAACGAGGTCGCCACCACGTTGCCGGCCGCAATTGCCGGTGCCGGACGCAGGCCGGCCGGGTACGCGGCAAGGGTCGCGCTCGTTCCTTGAAACTGCATGTCGCCTCCGGGTTGCCAATCAAGAGATGTCGTCGCGTGCGCCGTCGGCCGGCCACAACCTGTTGTCCCGCGCGCGCCGACGACCGCCCGGCGGTCCGTCAGCGGCGCCCCCGTGCCGCCGCTGCGTCGGCGTTCACCTCAATATATTGTGGTGCCCCCGCCTGCCTGCACAACAACTTGTGCGGGCGATCTTAGGCAGAGTTGGAACGGAACGCAAGCCGAAAGATTGCGCCGCGCGTTGCGCAGCGAACCGCGGGCCGGCGCGCACTGGTGTTTCAGTCGGTTGGCGGCAGCAGCGCGGCCGGCAGCGCGGCCGCCGCGGCGAAGCGCTGCCAGTCGAACAACGGACCCGGATCGGTCTTGCGCTCGAGCGCGATATGCTGGTGGCCGCGCACCGCGCGCAGCGGAAAGCGCGCGCGCAGTGCGCGCGTAAGCCGCGCCAGCGCCGCGTACTGCGCCGCCTCGAACGCGACGAAGTCGGTGCCTTCCAGCTCCACGCCGAGCGAGAAGTCGTTGCACGCGCGCCGTCCTTCGAACGCGGACGCGCCGGCGTGCCACGCGCGCGTCAGGCACGAGACGAACTGCGTG
Organism: Pseudomonadota bacterium; assembly: GCA_029778535.1. Lineage (GTDB taxonomy): Bacteria > Pseudomonadota > Gammaproteobacteria > Burkholderiales > Burkholderiaceae_F > JAKOQB01. Next base: position 1,926 of record JAKOQB010000229.1, read on the forward strand.
ACGCGGCCGTCGCGCTCGATCAGGAAGTGGCTCGACACGCGCAGCCCGGCGAGCGAGGCGAGGAACGGATGCGCGTGCGGATCGAGCCGGTTGGTGAACAACGCCTCGATCGTGCCGCCGCCGAACACGCCGGGCGGCAGGCTGATGTTGTGGAGCACCAGCAGTTCGATCGCCGCGCCCGACGGCCGCGCGTCGAAGTTCGGCGACGGGCAGCGACGAACGCCGGCGAGCCAGCCGTCATCGTTGACGTCGAGCACGTCGGGCGCGCCGTTCATTTGACGCCAAGCCGCTGCATCCGATAGCGCAGCTGCCGGAACGTCAGGCCGAGCAACTGCGCGGCGGCGGTGCGGTTGAAGCGCGTCTTCTCCAGCGCCGCGCGGATCGCGTCGCGCTCGAGCGCGTCGACGTAGGCCTGCAGATCGGTCGGCACGCCGTCGACGACTTGGAAGCCGCGCGCGGGCTCGGCGGCGACCGGCACGGCCTCGTCGGCGGCCGCGTCCGCCGCTTCGATCTCGGGCGCATGCACCGGCGTGGCGGCCGGCTCGGCCGCCGGCAGCATCAGATCGTCGGGCTGCAGTTCCCCGTCGGCCGCCAGCGCGACCGCGCGCTCGAGGATGTTCTCCAGCTCGCGCACGTTTCCGGGGAACGGATACTGGCGCAGCGCTTCGAGCGCCGGCGCCGACAGATGCGCCGGCGCGGTGCGGTTGCGCTCGGCCAGCCGCTTCAGGATCGCTTCGGCGAGCAGCGGCACATCCTCGCTGCGCTCGCGCAGGCTCGGCGCACGCAGTTCGATCACGTTCAGCCGATAGTAGAGGTCCTGCCGAAAGCGGCCCTCGGCGACCCGCCGCGCCAGATCCTGGTGCGTGGCGCTGAGGATGCGCACGTCGACCGGCTCTTCCGCGGTGGCGCCGACCTTGCGCACGCGCCGCTCCTGGATCGCGCGCAGCAGCTTGACCTGCATCGCGAGCGGCAGCTCGGCCACTTCGTCGAGGAACAGCGTGCCGCCGCTGGCGGCCTGGAAGAAGCCGTCGTGATCGCGATCGGCGCCGGTGAACGCGCCCTTGCGGTAGCCGAAGAACTCGGCCTCCATCAGGTTCTCCGGAATCGCGCCGCAGTTGACGGCAACGAACGACTGCGCCCGGCGCGCCGAGCTGTCGTGGATCGCGCGCGCCACGAGCTCCTTGCCGCTGCCCGATTCGCCGTACACCGCCACCGGCGCCATGCTGCGCGCCAGCCGCTCGATCATCGCGCGCAGCTGGACCATCGACGGCGCGTTGCCGAGCAGCCGGGTCGCGAAGCGCTCGGCGACCGGCGCCTGCGCCGCCTCCGGCGGCGCGACGTTGCCGGCGAGCGCCGAGCGCACCAGCAGGCGCAGCTGCTCGACGTCGACCGGCTTCGCGAGGTAGTCGAACGCGCCGGCCTTCAGCGCCGCGACCGCATTCTCGGCGCTGCCGTAGGCGGTGATCACCGCGATCGGAAACGCTTCGCCGTGGCGACCCTGCGCCACTTCGCGCACGAGATCCAGCCCGATGCCGTCGGGCAGCCGCATGTCGGTCAGGCAGAGCGCGTAGCGGCGCGCCGCCAGCAGCTCGCGCGCGCGCGTCAGCGACTCGGCGGCGTCGACGTCGAGCCCCAAACGCACCAGCGTCAGGCCGAGCAGCTCGCGCAAATCGGCCTCGTCGTCGACGACGAGCACGGCCGGCGCGCGCCGCTGCGCGCCGGGGTCGCCGGGCGGACGGGTATCGCTCATGGCGGCGGCATGGTATCGAGGAATCCGGCCGTGTCCAGACGCGCGCCGGCGCCCGGCGAAAGACGGATCACGAAACCGGCGCGCTCGGAACCGCGGCGCACCGCATGGGCGAGTTCGGCGCGGTTGACGATGCAGAACTCGCGCGCCATGTACAGGCCGAGCCCGGTGCCGCGCGCCCCGGTGCTGAAGAACGGCTCGAACAGGTTGGCGCTCATGTCGGCGGTCACGCCAGGGCCGTCGTCGAAGATCCACAGGTACGCCGAGGCGCGCTCGTCCGGCGCGGCTTCGGCGAGCAACTGCACGCTGCCGGGTCTGCCGGAGGCATAGCGCAGCGCGTTGTCGACCAGGTTGTACAGCACCTGCCGCAGATGCGAATGCTCGAACCGCACGCGCAGCCCCGGCGCCGCGTCGAGCGCGACGAGCGCCGGATCGAGCCCGCGGTCGCGCACGAATTCGTCGCGCCACGCGGCGAGATACGACGCCAGCTCGATGTCGTCGCCCAGCGGCGGCTCGCGTCGCGCCGCGCGCAGCACGTCGTCGACCAGGCGGTTCAGCCGCTGCGTGTTCTCGCGCACGATCGACGCGAGCCGCTGCGCCGACGGATCGCGCACGTCCTCGCACAGCAGCTGCGCGGCGTGCCCGATCGCGCCGAGCGGGTTGCGGATCTCGTGCGCGATCGACGCGGTCAGCCGTCCCATGGCGGCGAGCTTGAGCTGCTGCGCGCGTTCCTCGACCCGCCGCACGTCCTCGAGAAAGATCGCGAACTCGTCGGACGAGGTCGTCTGCGGGCGGACGAAGCGCGCGCGCAACTTCAGATCCGGCAGCGCCACCGTCGACTCGGAACGCGCCTCGCCACGCTGCGCGAGATCGGCGATCCAGCGCTGGAAGGCCGCCGACAGCGGCGCCAGCGTCTCGAACTCGGTCAGCTGCCGGCCGGTCAGCTGCGCCTCGGCGCCGAGGCCGAGCAGCACGCGCGCGGCGCGGTTGTTGGCGCGCACGCGCGTGGCGGAATCGACCACGATCGCGCCCTGCTCCATCTGCGCGATCACGAGCCGGTTGATCTCGAGCTGGTTCTCGATCATCCGGCCGCGGCTCTGCGCCAGGCGTTCCTGTGCGGCGAGCCGGGAGGCCAGGAAACGCAGCAGCGCCGCCACCGCGAACAGCGCTGCGCCGTACAGGCCGGCCTGGAACACGATCGCGCTGCTGCCCTCGAGGTCGAGCAGCCGCAGCACCGCGTCGATCAGAAGCGCCAGCACCGCCAGCGCGCAGACGAAGAACACCGCGCTGGTCGGCAGCAGCAGCGACGCGCCGGCGAGCGGCAGCAGGTACAGGATCGTCACCCCGGTGCGGCTGCCGCCGCCGAGCATCAGCAGGCTCGAGATCACGATCAGATCGACGGCGATCTGCAGCGCCACCTGGGCGAAGAAGCGCTGGCGCACGTAGATCGCAACGACCGCGAGCAGCGCCGACAGCGCGAAGTAGACGAGACTGCCGATCGCCACCGGCGTGGCGTGCCAGCCCGCCGGACCGGAGCCGAGCGCGACGACCGACAGCACCAGCGCGCTGGCGATCAGCGCGCGCGTCAGCGCGAAGTACTCGAGCGTGCGCCAGGCCGGCTCGTCGACCTCCAGGGCCGTCGCGCGCGCCGGTTCACCGACCGCCGCCAATCAGGCCTCGCCCCGGTCGCGCGCGGCGCGGCGGCGATGCTCCTCGCTGCAGTACCAGCGGTTCGACGCGCCGATCGCCTCCGACTGCGGCAGGTTCAGCCCGCACACGTCGCAGCGGACCATCGACTCGACCTTCGCCGGCCCGGCCGCGCCGCGCACGGCCGACGCCTGCTGCTTGATGCGCCACCAGCGGTAGCCGATGTAGGCGGCCAGCGCCACCAGCAGCCAGAACAGGATGCGCCCCATCAGATCCGATGCAGTATCACTTCCAGCACGAAGCGGCTGCCGACATAGGCGAGCAGCAGCATCAGGAATCCGGCCAGCGTCCAGCGCAGCGCCTTGCGCCCGCGCCAGCCGAACACGAAGCGGCCGGCCAGCAGGCCGGCGAACACGAACCACGACGCGATCGCGAACACCGTCTTGTGATCGGCGCGCAGCGCGCGGCCGAACAGCGCCTCGGAGAAGAACACGCCGGAGACGACGGTCAGCGTCAGCAGCACGAAGCCGATGCCGATCAGCCGGAACAGCATCCGCTCCATCACCAGCAGCGGCGGCATCTGCGCCATCCAGCGCGACGTGGCGCGATCGGACGTGCCCAGCGCCGCGTGCAGCTGGCGGTCGATCGACGCCATCAGCAGCGCGTGCAGCGCGGCGATCGTCAGCAGGCTGTAGGCGGAGATCGCGATCAGAAGGTGCACGCGCAGCACCCCGGTATCGGCCGCAGCCGACACGACCGCGCCGTGGAACACGGCCGGCAGCAGCACGCAGATCGCCGCCACCGGCAGCACCAGCATGTCCAGTCGGCGCATCGATACGAAGAAGCCTTCGACCCACAGGATCAGCACCGCCAGCAGCAACGTGGCCGACAGCGCGTACGCGAAGCCGAAGCGGAATTCGTCGGCGCCGATCACCGCGTGCGCGAGCAGCACGCCGTGCCCGGCCGCGATCACCGGGATCAGCGCGCGGCGCCAGGTGTCCCAGCGCGCTGCCTCCTCCCCCTGCAGCGCGCGCCAGGTGATCGCCGCGGCAACGAGATAAAGCACCGCCACGGTCGCGTGGCCCACGACGTAGAATGCGGCCGATCCCATATGCCCTTATATAGCACGCGAAACTCGCGCGCCCGGGCTCGCCCGAATGCTCGAAACACTGACTGAGAAGCTCTCCCGCGTCGTCAAGCAGATGCGCGGCCAGGCGCGGCTGACCGAGGCCAACACGCAGGAGATGCTGCGCGAGGTACGCGTGGCGTTGCTGGAAGCCGACGTCGCTTTGCCTGTGGTGCGCGACTTCATCACCCGCGTGAAGGAGAAGGCGCTGGGCGACGACGTGGTCGGCTCGCTGACGCCGGGGCAGGCGCTGGTCGGCGTCGTGCAGCGCGAACTGACGCAGCTGATGGGCGGCGACCTGCCCGCCGCCGACCGCGAACTGAATCTCGCCACCCAGCCGCCCGCGGTGATCCTGCTGGCCGGCTTGCAGGGCGCGGGCAAGACGACGACCGCGGCCAAGCTTGCCAAGTGGCTGCACGACGAACGCAGGAAGAAGGTGCTGGCGGTCTCGACCGACGTCTACCGGCCGGCGGCGATCGAGCAGCTGAAGACGGTGACGGCGCAGGCCGGCGCGGAGTTCTTTCCCAGCGCGGCCGAGGACCAGCCGCTCGAGATCGCGGCGCGCGCGCTCGAGCACGCGCGCCGGCAGTTCTTCGACGTGCTGATCGTCGATACCGCGGGCCGGCTGGCGATCGACGAGGCGATGATGCAGGAGGTCGCCGCGCTGCACGCGCGGCTCAATCCGATCGAGACGCTGTTCGTGGTCGATGCGATGCTGGGGCAGGACGCGGTGAACACCGCGAAGGCGTTCTCCGAGCGGCTGCCGCTGACCGGCCTGATCCTGACCAAACTCGACGGCGACGCGCGCGGCGGCGCCGCCCTTTCGGTGCGCCACGTGACCGGCAAGCCGGTCAAGTTCGTCGGCGTGGCGGAGAAGATCGGCGGGCTGGAGCGCTTCGATCCAGAGCGCATGGCCGGCCGCATCCTCGGCATGGGCGACATCGTCGCGCTGGTCGAGGACGTGCGCAAATCGATCGACGTGAAGGCGGCGGAGAAGTTCGCGCAGCGCATGCAGTCGGGCGAGCGCTTCGACCTGAACGACTACCGCGACCAGATCGGCCAGATGCGCAAGATGGGCGGGCTGTCGAGCCTGCTCGACAAGCTGCCGGCGCAGTTCGCGCAGGCCGCCGGTCAGGTCAACGACAAGGACGCCGAGCGCCAGATCCGCCGCGTCGAGGGGATCATCAACTCGATGACGCCGCAGGAGCGCGCCAAGCCGGATCTGATCAAGGCTTCGCGCAAGCGCCGCATTGCCGCCGGAGCCGGCGTGCCGGTGCAGGAAGTCAACCGCATGCTCAATCAGTTCGAGCAGATGCAGGCGATGATGAAGCAGATGAAGAAGGGCGGGCTGGCCAAGATGATGCGCGCGATGGGCGGCCTGAAGCGATTCGGCGGCGCGCCGAAGCACTGATCGTCTACAGGCTGGCGCGCCGCGCGGGCTCGTAGCTCCAGCGGTTCTTCCACGCCGCCAGCACCGCGTTCGGATACTCGGCGCGGCCGCGGCTGCCGTTGTAGCGCCCGAGGGCGAGGTACAGATCGCCTTTTTCCAGGTCGAGATAGTGGCGCATGATCACGCAGCCGTAGCGCAGGTTGGCGCGCATGTCGAACAGCTTGCGCGCGTCGCCGTCGCCGATCACGCCGGCCCAGAACGGCATCACCTGCATGTAGCCGCGCGCGCCGGCGGTCGAGACGGCGTACTTGCGGAAGTTGCTTTCGACCTGGATCAGCCCGAGCACCATCTGCCGGTCAAGCCCGGCGCGCGTGGCCTCGTAGTCGAGCGTGCGCAGGAATTCGACCCGCGTCCGGTAGTCGGGTTGGCGCGGCCGCAAGCGCTCGGACATCGCGCCGAGCCACTCCAGGAAGGCGATCCGTTCCTCGATCCGCGCGAAGGCGCGCGTCGGCGGAGACCGGTCCGCAATCTGCGAGGCGAGCGCGGCGCGCACCGCATCGGCCAGCGGTTCGTACTGCTGCGCGCCGGCCCGCGCCGTGCGCGCATGGGTCAGCACGAACGGTGCGGCGAGCGACGCGATGACCGCGCCGGTCAGGCGCCGGCGCCCCGGGTCAGGCGCGCGCACTCGCAAGCTGGCGCCGAACGAACGCGTAAGCATCCGCCAGGGGCACGGCAACGGGCTGCAGCGTGCGCCGCGCGACATATTCGATTTCGCCGTTCTTGAGGCCACGCTCGCCCACGGTCAAGCGGTGCGGCACGCCGATCAGCTCCCAGTCGGCGAACATCGCACCGGGACGCTCGCCGCGATCGTCGAGGATCACGTCCACGCCGGCGGCGGCCAGTTCTGCGGAGAGTTTGTCCGCGACCTGCCGCACCTGCTCCGATTGCCGGTAGTTGACCGGGCAGATGACGACCTCGAACGGCGCGATCGCGTCCGGCCAGATGATGCCCTTGGCATCGTGGTTCTGCTCGATCGCCGCGCCGAGCAGGCGCGTAACGCCGATGCCGTAGCAGCCCATCCGCATCAATGCCGGCGCGCCGCTCTCGTCGGTGAACGTGAGCTTCATCGCCTCCGGGTACGGCAGGCCGGCGAACACGTGGCCGACTTCGATGCCGCGCTGGATTGCAAGCACGCCCTTGCCGTCCGGTGACGGGTCGCCGGCGACGACGTTGCGCAGGTCGGCGACGATCGGCTCCGGCAGGTCGCGCCCCCAGTTGACGCCGGTGAGGTGGTAGTCCTCCTCGTTGGCGCCGCACACGAAGTCGCTCATGTTGGCGACCGTTCGGTCGGCGACGACGGCGACCGGCTTGTGTGTCTTGATCGGCCCGAGGTAGCCGGGGCGGCAGCCGAATGCGCCGCGGATCTCGGCCTCCGTCGCGAAGCGGAAGCCGTCTCTGAGGCCCGGCACCTTGCTGGCCTTGATCTCGTTCAGCTCGTGATCGCCGCGAACCAATAGCAGCCAGAGTTTCACGTCGACCGGCTCGCCCTTGGCGTTCTTCTCGTCGACCGCGAGTACGATCGACTTGACCGTGCGCGTCAGCGGCATCCCGAGCAGCACGGCGACGTCCTCGCACTTCTCCTTGCCCGGCGTCGGTGTCTTCTTCAGCGGCTCCGCCGGCGGGGCGCGGTGCGCAATCAGCGGCAGCGCCTCGGCCAGCTCGATGTTGGCCGCGTAGTCCGACGTGGGGCAATAGGCTATCGCGTCCTCGCCGGTGTCGGCGATCACCTGGAATTCATGGCTCGCCTTGCCGCCGATGTTGCCGGTGTCCGCGGCGACCGCGCGGAATTCGAGGCCCATGCGGGAGAAGATGCGGCAGTAGGCGTCGTACATCGCCTGATAGCTCCTCATCGCGCCGGCCTCGTCGCGGTCGAACGAGTACGCATCCTTCATCGTGAACTCGCGGCCGCGCATCACGCCGAAGCGCGGCCGGCGCTCATCGCGAAACTTGGTCTGGATGTGATAGAAGTTGACCGGCAGCTGCTTGTAGCTGCGGATCGACTCGCGCACGATGTCGGCGATCACCTCCTCCGACGTCGGCTGCACGATGAAGTCGCGCTGGTGCCGGTCCTTCAGCCGCAGCAGCTCGGGGCCCATCTTGTACCAGCGGCCCGATTCCATCCACAGCTCGGCCGGCTGCACCACCGGCATCAGCAATTCGATCGCCCCGGCGCGGTTCATCTCCTCGCGGATGATGGTTTCGATGCGGCGAATCGACCGCAGCCCGAGCGGCAGGTAGCTGTAGATGCCGGCCGCCAGCTTCCGGATCATGCCGGCGCGCACCATCAGCTGATGGCTGACGACCTCGGCGTCGGCCGGGGCTTCCTTGAGGGTCGAGATGAAGTAGGCGGAGGCGCGCATCGCGTCGAGGGTGGCCGTCAATCGGCCAAAACTCTGTGACCGCGATGTGAAACGCGGTCCTATAATCGGCCGCAGATGATAAAGCTTCAGGTGTTGGCATGCTGGACAAAGACGGCTATCGCCCGAATGTCGGCATCATCCTGCTCAACCAACGGAACGAGGTCTTCTGGGGCAAGCGCGTACGGCAGCATTCATGGCAGTTCCCGCAGGGCGGGATCAAGCACGGCGAGTCTCCCGAGCAAGCGATGTTCCGCGAGCTATACGAGGAGATCGGGCTCAAGCCCGAGCACGTTAAGATCGTCGCCCGAACGCGCGAATGGCTGCGGTACGACGTTCCTGAGCAGTGGGTGCGGCGCGAACTGCGCGGCAATTACCGCGGACAGAAGCAGATCTGGTTCCTGCTGCGGATGATGGCGCGCGACTGCGACGTATCGCTGCGCCGGTCGGAGAAGCCGGAGTTCGACGCCTGGCGCTGGCAGGACTACTGGATCCCGCTCGACGCGGTGATCGAGTTCAAGCGCGATGTGTATCAGCAGGCACTGGCGGAACTGGCGCGCTTCGTGTTCCGGCCCGGCCGGCGCGGCTTCGCCCCGGTGCGCCGGCGTGACGAGCGCGCGGACGCGGGGTCGCCGGAGATCGTCGCAACGCCCGACAGTCCGCTCACCGGACCGGGCTGACCGCCGTCAGATCACGACCAGATTGTTTCTGTGAATCAGCTCGGGCTCGTCGAAGTAGCCGAGCACTGATTCGATGTCGCTGCTCGGCCTGCGCGCGATCTGGCGCGTCTCGCTGCTGCTGTAGTTGACCAGGCCGCGCGCGATCTCGCGGCCATCCGGCGCCACGCACGCGATCACGTCGCCGCGCGAGAACTCACCGGCCACTTCGACCACGCCGATCGGCAGCAGGCTCTTGCCCTCGTCGCGCAGCGCGCGCGCCGCGCCGGCGTCGATGATCACGCGGCCCTTAAGCTGCAGATGATCCGCGAGCCATTGCTTGCGCGCCGTGAGCACCGCCGTCGCCGCGGCCAGTTCGGTCCCGATCCGTTCGCCCGCCGCCAGCCGGACCAGCACGTCCGGCTCGCGCCCGCTGGCGATCACCGTGTGCGCGCCGCTGCGGGCGGCGCGCTTGGCCGCCAAGACCTTGGTGATCATGCCGCCGCGCGCGATTGCGCTGCCGCTGCCGCCGGCGATCGCTTCCAGCGCCGGATCGCCCGCTTGCGCGGTTTCGATCAGCGTGGCCGACGGATCGCGCCGCGGATCGGCGCTGAACAGTCCGCGCTGGTCGGTCAGGATCACCAGCGCGTCGGCCTCGACAAGATTGGCCACCAGCGCACCGAGCGTGTCGTTGTCGCCGAACTTGATCTCGTCCGTCACCACGGTGTCGTTCTCGTTGATCACCGCGACCACATCCAGATCGAGCAGCGTCAAAAGGGTGGACCGCGCGTTCAGGTAGCGCGCGCGATCGGCCAGATCGGCGTGCGTCAGCAAAACCTGCGCGGTGCGCTTTCCCAACGCGCGGAAGCTGGTTTCGTACGCCTGCGCCAGCCCCATCTGCCCTACCGCGGCGGCGGCCTGCAACGCGTGCATCTGCGTCGGCCGGCGTGTCCAGCCGAAGCGCTTCATGCCTTCGGCGATCGCACCGCTCGACACCAGCAGCACCTGCTTTCCGCCTTGGTTGAGCTGCGTAATCTGTTTCGCCCACTTCGAAATCGCGTCGCGATCCAGCCCGCGGCCCTCGTTAGTGACCAGGGTGCTGCCGACCTTGACGACCAGCCGGCGCGCGGCAGCGATGACGGACGGGCCGCTCACGGCACGCGCGCCGCCTCTGCGCCGATCGGCGCGCTTTCATCGACGGTCGCCGCCGCGGCCGCCTTTGACTGCAGAAGGAAGCGGTGCACGGCCCACATCAGGTCCTGACACCCTTCGCCGCTCGCCGCCGACACGCAGAAGATCGGCGCGCGCGTGCGCAAGCGGCGGCGAAACTCCGCCACGCGCGCATCGCGTTCCTCGACCGGCAGGAGGTCGATCTTGTTGAGCACGAGCCAGCGCGGTTTGCGCGCGAGCTCGAGGTCGTGTTTTTTCAGTTCCGCCGCCACTGCACGTGCATCTTTGACCGGATCGCGCGCCGTATCGAGCGGGGCGATGTCGATCACGTGCAACAGCAGTCGCGTACGGCTCAGATGCCGCAGGAACTGGTGGCCGAGCCCGGCGCCGTCGGCGGCGCCCTCGATCAGGCCGGGAACATCGGCGATCACGAAGCCCGCCTCCGGCGCGAGCCGCACCATGCCCAGATGCGGATGCAGCGTCGTGAACGGATAGTCGGCGATCCTGGGCCGCGCGTTCGAGACGGCGGCGATCAGTGTCGACTTGCCGGCATTCGGCATGCCCAGCAAGCCGACATCGGCGAGCACCCTGAGCTCGAGCCGAAGCCAGCGATGTTCTCCCGGCTCGCCCGGCGTGTGCTGCCGCGGCGCGCGGTTCGTGCTGGACTTGAAGTGGAGATTGCCGAGTCCGCCCTTGCCGCCCCTGGCCACCAGCGCGCGCTGGCCGTGGCGGGCCAGATCGGCAATCACGTCTCCGCTCGTCTCGTCGGTGATCACGGTGCCCACCGGCATCCGCAGTTCGATGTCGTTCCCGCCGGCGCCGAAGCAATCCGACCCGCGCCCATGCTCACCGTTGCCCGCCGCGTGCCTGCGTGCGTAGCGGTAGTCGATCAGCGTATTGATGTTGCGGTCCGCGACGGCCCAGACATCGCCGCCGCGGCCGCCGTCGCCGCCGTCCGGCCCCCCCTTCGGGATGAACTTCTCGCGCCGAAACGAAGCGCAGCCGTTGCCGCCGCGGCCGCCGGTCACTTCGATTCTCGCTTCGTCGATGAACTTCACAATGAAAAAAAGCCCTGCCGTTGTCGGCAGGGCTTTCGAATGATCGTACGCTCTGCCGCGGCTACGGTCAGACGCGCGGCAGGACGCTGACGGTCTGACGGTTCTGCGCGCCGGTGACCGAAAACCTGACCGTGCCGTCGATCGTGGCGAACAGCGTGTGATCGCGCCCGATGCCAACGTTGACGCCGGGATGGAACTTCGTGCCTCGCTGGCGGACGATGATGCCGCCGGCGTTGATTGCCTCGCCGCCGAAGACCTTGACGCCGAGCCGCTTGGCCTGCGAGTCGCGGCCGTTGCGGGATGACCCGCCTGCTTTCTTGTGTGCCATTTCGCTTCTCTGTCAGCCGATCGAATCGATCCGCAGTTCGGTGAAATTCTGCCGGTGGCCGGCGTGCTTCTGAAAATGCTTGCGGCGCCGCATCTTGAAGATGCGGACTTTCGGATGGCGGCCCTGCGCCAGCACCGTCGCCATGACGGTCGCGCCCGCCACCAGCGGCGTGCCGAGCTGCACATTTGAGCCGTCCCCGACCGCGAGCACCTGATCGAGCGTCACATGCGCACCGACGTCGCCGACGATCGATTCGACCTTAATTTTCTGTCCGCTGGCGACGCGGTACTGCTTGCCGCCGGTCTTGATCACTGCGTACATGGCTTCTGCTCCTGCCACTTGCCGCAGCACTCCGGCAAAGTTGGCAATCGATTCGGGAAAGCCGCGCATTTTCTCACGTCGCCCGCGGCAAGGTCAAACCGGCCAAGCTGGCGGAAACCGGGACGGACTGCATCGGCGGGTGTGGTTGGGTGTCTCCCTATAATGCGGCACATACCCAGACACAGGTTGCGCCCCTTGTCCGAGTTGCAAACCCTGACTGAATCGCAGTCGTCCGTCGACGGACTGGCGCGCGTACTCGCCCCCATCGGCGACGACATGCGCGCGGTCGACGGCTTGATTCGCGAGCGGCTCGGGTCGGACGTCGCGCTGATCGGCACGATCGCCGACTACCTCATCGGCGCCGGCGGCAAGCGGCTGCGCCCTGCGGTCCACCTGCTGGTAGCGCGCGCGCTGGGCTACCGCGGGACCGCGCACGTCGTGCTCGCCGCGGTCATCGAGTTCATTCACACGGCGACGCTGCTGCACGACGATGTGGTCGACGAATCCGACCTGCGCCGCGGGCGCCAGACGTCGAACGCGCTGTTCGGCAATGCGGCCAGCGTTCTGGTCGGCGATTTCCTGTATTCGCGCTCGTTTCAGATGATGGTCGATGTAGGCCAGATGCGGGTAATGCGCATCCTGGCCGACGCCACCAACCGCATTGCCGAAGGCGAAGTCCTGCAGTTGATGAACATCCACGACCCTTCGGTGGATGAAGCCCGGTACCTGCGCGTCGTGGAGCGCAAGACAGCCACGCTGTTCGAGGCCGCCTCTCGCATCGGCGCCGTCCTCGCCGGCGCCGCGCCTGATATGGAGGAACACGCGGCCCAGTACGGTGCGAGCCTGGGAACCGCGTTTCAGATGATCGACGACCTGCTCGACTATTCGGGCAACATCAGCGAGATCGGCAAGCGACTCGGTGACGATCTGCGCGAAGGGAAGGTCACGCTGCCGCTGATCCATGCATTGCGGCTGGCTGCGCCGCGCGAGCGCGAGAAGATCGAGTACGCGATCCGCAACGGCGGCGGCGACTTCGATCAGATCGTGACGATCGTGCGCGGCAACGGGTCGCTCGACTACGTGCGCGAACGCGCGCTCTCCGAGTCGTCCGCGGCCGAGGCGGCGCTCTCGGCGTTCCCCGACTCGGAGTATCGGGAGTCTTTGCTAGAATTGAACGCGTTTGCGATGCGCCGCAATCGCTGATTCCGGCGCCGCAACGCTGTTCGGTCGCCGCGCGGCGCTGGACTGGCGTCGGGGTGTAGCTCAGCCTGGTAGAGTACTGCGTTCGGGACGCAGGAGTCGGAGGTTCAAATCCTCTCACCCCGACCATCGACCCAATTGCACTGCACGGCACTGTCCTTCAGGAACTGACGCTTGGACAGCATCCCGTTGTGGGCGCAGATCGGCGTACTGGTCCTGCTCCTGCTGGCGTCGGCATTCTTTTCAATCGCCGAAACATCGATGATGGCTAGCAGCCGTCTGCGGCTGCGCCATCTTGCCAAGAAGGGCAGCCGCGCGGCGCGCCTGACTCAGAGCCTGCTCGATCGCACCGATCGGCTTCTCGGCGCCGTTCTGCTCGGCAATAACCTGTTGAACGCCGCGGCCACCGCGATCGTCACGGCGATCTCGATCAGTTACTTCGGACACAACGAGTGGGCGCTCCTCGCCGCGACCCTCGTCATTGCCTTTCTGATCCTCGTCTTCTCTGAAATAACACCGAAGGTAATCGGCGCGACGTACCCCGAGCGGATCGCCCTTCCGTCGAGCTTCGTACTGCGCGCAGTGCTGTGGTTGTCGACGCCCGCGGTCTGGTTCGTGAACCTTTTCGTGCGCGGACTGTTGCGGCTCTTGCGCATCCCCTACGGCCCGCAAACGGGCGATCAGCAGCGGCTGACCGCCGAGGAGTTGCGCACGGCAGTGCTGGAAAGCGCAAGCTTCATTCCCGGCAAGCACCGCAGCATCCTGCTGAACCTGTTCGATCTCGAGCAGGTGACGGTCGACGATCTGATGACGCCGCGGGCACGCATGGAGGTGCTCGACGTGTCGCATCCGGTCGCGTCGATCCGCCAGCAGTTGGCGACCTGCTACCACAACAAGCTGCCGGTGGTCGACGGTGACACGAGCCGCGTGATCGGCGTGCTGCACGTGCGCAAGTTGCTGCCATTGCTCGACGCGGAGTCGCTTTCACACGAAAGCATCCGCCAGATCCTGGTGCGGCCCTACTATGTGCCGTGCGGTACGCCGATACTGCAGCAATTGCAGATGTTTCAGGACAACCAGCAACGGCTCGGACTGGTGGTGGACGAATACGGCGAAGTGCAGGGTCTGGTCACACTGGAAGACATCGTCGAGGAAATCGTCGGCGAGTTCACCACCCAGGCGCCCGGGCTGGGCACGCGCGGACTGCGCTGGGACGACCACGGGTATGCGGTGGTCGACGGCAGCACGCCATTGCGCGAACTCAATCGCCGGCTGTCGCTGCGTCTTCCGCTCGCCGGACCCAAGACGGTGAACGGCTTGATCCTCGAAGAGCTGCAGGAAATTCCCAGCGGTCCCTGCTGCATTCGCTACGAACGGTGCATCGTCGAGGTCATCCAGATTCATGACCAGTCGGTCCGCAGCGTGCGCCTGATCCGCACTGCATGACGAGCCGTCATCCGATCGACCGGTGGCGCGAGAACGCCTGCCGCTAATACATCGGTTTGCTTTACAAATCGGGGGCTTGTGGGCAGTATTCTCAGCCTCGACTCGAAGTTTGCGCGACGCGCGATTCGAGCCAAGCGCGACCTTTCCTCAATATTCAGATGTCGGCTGTCAGTCAAAGCACCGCGATGGCCGCGTCATCCCTGACCGGGCTGGCGCGGGCGCTCGTGCAACAGGGCAGGCTGCGCCCGGACCGCGCCGAGACGCTCGCGCGCAAGGCGGTGCAGGGCAACGTGCCGTTCATCGACGAACTGGTCGGCGCGAGCGACACCACCGGGTTGTCGGCCGCGCAGATCGCCCGCTTTGCCGCCGATACGTTCGGACATCCGCTGCTCGACATCTCGGCGTTCGACGCCGACCAGATGCCCCGCGACATCATCGATCGCAAACTGGTCGGGACGCTGCGCGTGCTCGCGCTGCGCAAGCGCGGCAACCGGCTCGCGGTGGCAGTATCCGATCCGACCAACTTCCAGGCGCTGGACCAGGTCAAGTTCCAGACCCAGCTCGTGCTCGACGTCGTCGTCGTCGAACACGACAAATTGCTGCGGCTGATCGAATCATCGAGCCAGTCGGTCGCGCAGTCGCTGGAGAAGCTGGTCGACGACGAGGTCAACTTTGACGACCTGCTTTCCGACGCGCCCGATACCACGCAGGAGGAGGCCAGCACCGCCGAGGTCGACGATGCCCCGGTGGTGCGCTTCCTGCAGAAGGTGCTGCTAGACGCGATCACCGACGGCGCATCCGACCTGCACTTCGAGCCGTACGAGAAGTTCTACCGCATCCGCATGCGCGTGGACGGCATTCTGCGCGAGATTGCGCAACCGCCGCTCGCCATCAAGGAGCGGCTTGTCACCCGAATCAAGGTCATCTCCAAGCTCGACATCTCGGAGAAGCGCGTGCCGCAGGACGGCCGCATGAAGCTTGCGCTGACCGGACAGCGGGCCATCGACTTCCGGGTCAGCACGCTGCCGACGCTGTATGGCGAGAAGGTCGTGATGCGTATCCTCGACCCGTCGCAGGCCAAGCTCGGCATCGACGCGCTCGGGTACGAACCGGAACAGAAGCAACTGCTGGTCGACGCAATCCAGCGTCCCTACGGCATGGTGCTGGTTACGGGCCCGACCGGCAGCGGCAAGACTGTTTCGCTCTACACCTGCCTGAATCTCCTCAATCAGCCCGGCGTCAACATTTCCACCGCGGAGGATCCCGCCGAGATCCAGCTGGCCGGCATCAACCAGGTGAACGTGAACGAAAAGGCCGGGCTGACGTTTGCGAACTCGATGCGCGCATTTCTGCGCCAGGACCCGGACGTGATCATGGTCGGCGAGATTCGCGACCTCGAGACCGCGGACATCGCGGTGAAAGCGGCGCAGACGGGTCACATGGTGATGTCGACGCTGCACACCAATGACGCGCCGTCGACGCTGACCCGCCTGTCCAACATGGGAGTGGCCGCGTTCAACATCGCCTCCTCGGTGATACTGATTACCGCGCAGCGGCTGGCGCGCCGGCTATGCACGTGCAAGCAGCCGACCGAGATCTCGAAAGAGGCGCTGCTGGGCGCCGGATTCGACGCCGCCGACCTCGACGGCAGCTGGGTTCCCTACAAGCCGGTCGGCTGCGAGCGCTGCAAGGGCTCGGGCTACAAGGGCCGCACCGGCATCTACGAAGTGATGCCGATCTCCGAGGAGATCCAGCGCCTGATCCTGAAGAGCGCGAGCTCGGTGGAGATCGCGGCGCAGGCCAAGCGCGAGGGCGTGAAGAACCTGCGGCAGTCCGGCCTGCTGAAAGTCAAGCAGGGCATCACGTCGGTGGATGAAGTACTGGGCTGCACCAACGACTGAACGAACGCGGAGCACACAAGCACATGGCAACTGGCGCCCTGACCCGACCCCGAGCGCCCGCGCGCGAGACGCTGTTCACCTGGGAGGGTCGCGACAAGAACGGCAAGATCGTGCGCGGCGAAATGCGCGCCGGCGGCGAATCCGTCGTCGCCGCCTCCCTGCGTCGCCGCGGCGTGCTGGCGACGAAGATCAAGAAGCAGACCTTTTCGCGCGGGCGCAAGATCACCGACAAGGATCTGGCCATTTTCACGCGCCAGTTGTCGACCATGCTGCGCGCCGGCGTGCCGCTGATGCAGTGCTTCGACATCGTCGCGCGCGGGCACGGCAATCCTTCGATGGCGCGGCTGCTGAACGACATTCGCGCCGATGTCGAGACCGGCACCAGTTTGAACCAGGCCTTCCGCAAGTACCCGCTGTACTTCGATCCGCTGTTCTGCAACCTGGTCGCCGCGGGCGAACAGGCCGGTATTCTCGAAACGCTGCTCGACCGCCTGGCCACGTACAAGGAGAAGACGCTGGCGCTGAAGGGCAAGATCAAGAAGGCGATGTTCTATCCGGTGATGATCATCCTGGTGGCGATCCTGATCACCGCGATCATCATGTATTTCGTGATCCCGAGCTTCAAACAGGTGTTCACCAGCTTCGGCGCGGATCTGCCGGCACCGACGCTGCTCGTGATCGCGATGTCCGATTTCGTGGTCGGATACTGGTATGTGCTTCTGGCCGCGCTGATCGGCATTCCCTATTTCGTGTTCCAGGCCTGGAAACGCTCGCCCAATTTCCAGATCCTGGTCGATCGCCTGATGCTGAAGCCGCCGGTGTTCGGCGAGTTGCTGCAGAAGTCCTCGATCGCGCGCTGGTGCCGCACGCTGTCGACGACGTTCGCCGCCGGCGTTCCGCTGGTCGAGGCGCTCGATTCGGTCGGCCCCGCATCGGGCAACGCCGTCTATCGCGAAGCCACCAAGCAGATCCAGAACGAAGTCAACATCGGCACCAGCCTGGCGCAGGCGATGCAGAACTCCGCCGTCTTTCCCAGCATGGCGGTGCAGATGACGTCGATCGGCGAGGAATCGGGCTCCCTCGATTCGATGCTGTCGAAGGTGGCGGACTATTACGAACGCGAAGTCGACGAAATGGTCGACGCGATCTCCAGCCTGATCGAGCCGATGATCATGGTCGTACTCGGCGTCCTGGTCGGCGGCATCGTGATCGCGATCTACCTGCCGATCTTCAAGCTCGGCCAGGTGATCTGACCGTACTTCCCGGGGCCGGAAGCGCGCCGCGCTTCCGGCGCTCCACGTGTCGCCCGACCAGCTCTTCGTTCTTGCCGCGCTGCTTATCGGGCTGGCGGTCGGCTCGTTCCTGAACGTCGTGATCCACCGTCTGCCGCGCATGATGGAAGCGGACTGGCGCGCGCAGTGCGAGGAACTCGACGGCAAGGCATCGGACGGCAACCGTCCCTACAACCTGTTCGTGCCGGCCTCGCACTGCCCGGCCTGCAGGACGCCGCTGCGCATCCGTGACAACCTGCCGCTGATTTCGTACCTGCGCCTCGGCGGCAAGTGCGCCGCCTGCGGCGCGCGCATTTCGCCGCGCTATCCGATCGTCGAAGCGCTGACCGCCGTGCTGTCGACGTGGATCGCGTTTCACTTCGGCCTCGGCGCCCAGGGCCTGCTCGCGCTGGTGTTCGTGTGGGCGCTGATCGCACTGACGTTCATCGACGCCGACACGACGCTGCTGCCGGACAGCGTGACGCTGCCGCTGCTGTGGCTCGGGCTGCTGGCCAACACCGTAGGCACCTTCGCGCCGCTGCGCGACGCGGTGATCGGCGCCGTCGCGGGCTACCTGATCCTGTGGTCGATCTACTGGCTGTTCAAACTGCTGACCGGCAAGGAAGGCATGGGCTACGGCGACTTCAAGCTGCTCGCTGCGCTCGGCGCCTGGTTCGGCTGGAAGATGCTGCTGCCGATCATCCTGCTGTCGTCGGTGGTCGGCGCGGTCGT
The DNA here is from genome assembly GCA_029778535.1 of Pseudomonadota bacterium. Taxonomy (GTDB): domain Bacteria; phylum Pseudomonadota; class Gammaproteobacteria; order Burkholderiales; family Burkholderiaceae_F; genus JAKOQB01. Next base: position 20,336 of record JAKOQB010000229.1, read on the forward strand.
CGGCATCGTGCTGATGATCCTCGCGCGGCGCGGCAAGGACATTCCGATTCCCTTCGGTCCGTATCTGGCCGCGGCCGGTTTCATCGCGCTGCTCTATGGCCACGAACTCGTCGTCCGCTTCGTCCCGGTCTGACGCGCGCCCGCATCGGCTGCGCGTGGGCCTGACCGGCGGCATCGGCAGTGGCAAGTCGCTGGTCGCCGCCGAGCTCGCGCAACTCGGCGCCCACGTGATCGACACCGACGCGATCGCGCACGCGCTGACCGCCCCCGGCGGCGGCGCGATCGACGCGATTCGCGCCCGCTTCGGAGCGGAATTCATCGATCGCAGCGGCGCGCTCGAGCGCGCGCGGATGCGCGAGTTCGTGTTTCGCGACGCCTCGGCTCGCAAGGCGCTCGAGCAGATCCTGCATCCGCTGATCGGCGCGGACGCCGAGGCGAGCGCAGCGGCCGCGCCGGCGAGCGCGCCCTATCTGGTGTTCGTGATTCCGCTGCTGATCGAATCCGGCTCGTGGCGCGCGCGCGTCGAGCGCGTGCTGGTGGTCGACTGCGCGCTCGACACCCAGGTGGCGCGGGTCATGTGCCGCAGCGGGCTCGACGAGCGGGCGGCGCGCGCGATCATCGCCAGTCAGGCGACGCGCGCCGCGCGCCTGGACGCCGCCGACGACGTGCTGGTCAACGAGGACACGCCCGCGAATGCGCGCTTGCGCGCGGCGCGGCTGCACGCACTCTACGTCGCGCTGCACCCGCGCGGCGGCGGGGCGCGCGCGACGCTGTGATATCTTCGCGCAGCACCGCGCGTCGCCATGAGCAACGACCATCGGCAGATCCTCTACGAGTACCCGTTCAGCGAACGTCTGCGGACTCTGCTGCGCCTGGAAGATCTGTTCGACAAGCTCGAGTATTTCGTCGGCCAGACGCATCCGCACTGCCATCACACAGCGCTGCTGACGCTGTTCGAGATCCTCGAAGTCACGTCGCGAGCGGATCTGAAGAGCGATTTGCTGCAGGAACTCGAGCGCCACAGGCAGACGCTGCTCACGTTACGCAACAATCCGCAGGTTTCGGAGACTGCGCTGGCGGCCGTGCTGGGCGAGATCGAGCGCGCCCAATATGCTCTGAATGCCACGCCGGGCAAGGCCGGCCAGCAGCTGCGCGATAACGAGTGGCTCACCAGTATCCGCAGCCGCGCGGGCATCCCCGGCGGCACCTGCGAGTTCGATCTGCCTTCCTACCATGCGTGGCTGATGCGCGATGCGGAAGCGCGCACGCAGGATCTGCATGGCTGGATCCGGCCGATGCAGCAGTTCAACCTCGGCCTGGCGATCGTGCTGCGGCTGCTGCGCGAATCCGCGCAGCGCAGCGCGCAGGTCGCCGCGCAGGGTTCGTATCAGCAGATGCTGCAGGGTCGCAGCTACTCTCTGCTGCAGGTGCGCGTGGCCGCCGAAGTCGGCGCGATTCCCGAGATCAGCGCGAACAAGTACATGCTGTGGATCCGCTTCACGGCCGCCGATCGCGATCTGAAGCCGCGCGCGATCGACCGCGACGTGCCGTTCGAACTGTCGCTGTGCGCGTTCTGAACCGACCGCGGAGCGCGATGGCGAAGACGGTCGCCTGTCCCGTTTGCGGGGCGCCGGTGGCGTGGAGTCCGAAGAGCCCCTGGCGCCCGTTCTGCTCCGAACGCTGCAAGACGATCGATCTGGGCGACTGGGCGTCCGAGCGGCATGTGATCGCGGGGCGGTCGGACGCTGCCGGCGAGGCACCGGCGGGCGCCGGGCCCGCGCCGCGCGGGCATTGAGAAGTCTGCGGCTATTCGCTCCAGGCGGCGCGCAGCAGCGCGACGCCGTGCGCGCCCGCGCGCATCGCATCGGCAAGATCGCCTGCGGTCAGTCCGCCGATCGCATACAGCGGCAGTGGCGTGTGGCGCGCGATCGCCTCGAATCCGCGCCAGCCGAGAGGCCGCGCCTGCGCGTGGCTCGGCGTCGCGCGTACCGGCCCGGCCATCGCGAAATCGCAGTCAAGGCGATGCGCGTGATCGAGGTCGTCGCGCCCGTGCACCGACGCCGCGACCAGTCCGGTGCTCGGCCGCCGCGCCGCGCGGACGAGGTCGCGCGCGGTCAGATGCACGCCGTCGAAAGCGGGCCACAGCGCTTCCGCGTGGCGGCTGCTGATCAGCACGCGCGCGCCCTGCTCGCGCGTCCGCGCGAGTAGCGCCGGCGCCAGCGCGGCGATGTGCGCGTCGTCCAGCTCCGGTTCGCGCAGCAGCAACAGCCGCAGGCCGCGCGCGAGCGCGCGGTCGAGCGCGCGCATGAATCCATCGCTGCCCAGCGCGGCGAAATTCGACACGCCGTAGACGGGCGGCAGATCCAGCCAGCGCAGCGCGGGCACCGCGGCCGGCAGCAGCGGCTGCGGCGCATGCGCAGGATCGTAGAAGCCGAAGCGCTGCCCTTCATGCGGGCGCGGCTCGCCGCGCCACTCGAACACGCGGCGGAAGTGCAGCCGCACGTACGCGTGCGGATAGTCGTGCTCGTAGACGACCCACGGCATCGACGGCCCGAGGTCGATACCGAGTTCCTCGTGCAGTTCGCGCGCCAGTGCCGCGGCGACGGATTCGCGTGCCTCGATCTTTCCGCCCGGGAATTCCCAGTAGCCCGCATACGGCTTGCCGGCCGGGCGATCCGCCAGCAGCACTGCGCCGTCGGCGCGCAGCAGCACGCCGACGGCGACCTCGACGACCGGACGCGGGCTTGAGGGCGATGTCATCGCCGCGGCGCCGAGAGCCGCGCGCGCCCGGCGAAATCGCGCGCGAACTGCAGCGCCACGCGGCCGGAGCGCGATCCGCGCTGCAGCGCGAACTGCAGCGCCTCCTCGCGCCAGGTCGCGTGCGCCGGGTCGGCCGCGTCGATGCCGAAGCGCCGCAGCCAGTGACGCACGATGTCGAGGAAATCGTCCTGCCGGAACGGATAGAACGACAGCCACAGCCCGAAGCGCTCCGACAGCGAGATCTTCTCCTCGACCGTCTCGGCCGGGTGGATCTCGCCGTCGTCTTCGTAATGCGCGGCGAGGTTCTCGCGCATGTACTCCGGCATCAGGTGGCGCCGGTTCGACGTCGCGTAGATCAGCACGTTGTCGCCGGGCGCTGCGATTGAGCCGTCGAGCGCTGCCTTGAGCGCCTTGTAGGACGCCTCACCTTCCTCGAACGACAGGTCGTCGCAGAAGACGACGAACCGCTCCGGACGGTCGGCGATCAGGTCGGCGATCTCCGGCAGATCGACGAGATCGCGCTTGTCGACCTCGATCAGCCGCAAGCCCTGGTGCATGAACGCCGCCAGGCAGGCGCGGATCAGCGACGACTTGCCGGTGCCGCGCGCGCCGGTCAGCAGCACGTTGTTGGCCGGCGCTCCGCGCACGAACTGCTCGGTGTTGCGCAGGATCGCGACCTTCTGCGCGTCGACGTGCTGCAGGTCTTCGGGGGCGATACGCGCGACCCGGTGGATCGCTTCCAGCCGGCCGAGCGTGGCGCCCAGGTACTGCCGCCGGCGCCAGCGGAACGCCGGCGCGCTCCAGTCGATCGGTCGCGCCTCGGGCAGCAGCGGAGCGAGCCGCTCCAGCAACTCGATCAGTCGCGTCTGCTCCGCGTTCTTCGAGGTCATGAACGGTAGTCGGCGTTGATCGAAACGTAGTCGTGCGAAAGGTCGCAGGTCCACACCGTCGCGACGGCGTCGCCGCGGCCGAGCATGACGCGCACGCGGATCTCATCTGCTTTCATAACCCGCTGGCCGTCGTCCTCGCGATAGTCGGGATGGCGGCCGCCGTCGCGCGCCACCCGGACATCGCCGAGCCAGAGCTGCACGCGGTTCTGGTCGAGGTCGGCCACGCCCGCCTTGCCGACCGCGGCAAGGATGCGGCCGAGGTTGGGATCGGACGCGAAGAACGCGGTCTTCACCAACGGCGAGTGCGCGACCGAATACGCGACCTGCGCGGCTTCACCGGGCGTGCGCGCCTCGCGCACCTCGATCTCGATGAACTTGGTCGCGCCCTCGCCGTCGCGCACGATCGCCTGCGCCAGTTGCTGTGCGACTCGCGTCAGCGCGTCCGTAAGCGCGGGCAGGCGCGGATCGCGATCGTCCTCGATGCGCACGCCGGCGCGTCCAGTCGCGATCATCACGAACGAATCGTTGGTCGACGTGTCGCCGTCGACGGTGATGCGGTTGAACGACGAATCCGCGACCTGCCGCACCAGTCGCCGCCACAGCGATGGCGCGACGCCCGCATCGGTGGCGATGAAGCCGAGCATCGTCGCCATGTCGGGCCGTATCATGCCGGCCCCCTTCGCGATGCCGGTGATCGTCACCGTCGCTGCGCCGACATCGACGCGCAGCGACGCCGCCTTTGGCACCGTGTCGGTGGTCATGATCGATTCGGCCGCGGCGAGCCACTGGTCGGGTGCCAGCCGCGCGATCGCCGCCGGCAGGCCCGCGAGCAGGCGCTCGAGCGGCAGCGGCTCCATGATCACGCCGGTCGAAAACGGCAGCACCTGCGTCGATGCGCAGCCGAGCCGCCGCGCGAGCTCGGCGCACGTGGCTCGCGCCGCGGCGAGTCCCGTCGCGCCGGTGCCCGCATTGGCGCAACCGGTGTTGATCACCAGCGCGCGGACCTCCCCGCCCGCCGCGAGTTGCTCGCGGCACACCTGCACCGGCGCGGCGCAGAAGCGGTTCTGCGTGAAAACGCCCGCCACGCTCGCGCCCGGCGCGATGCGGATCACCACCAGGTCCTTGCGATTCGCCTTGCGGATCCCGGCTTCGGTCCAGCCGAGTTCGACGCCGGCGACAGGATGCAGCGAGGCTGGATCAGGCGCGGCGAGCTTGACGGGCATGTTCGTGATCCGTGATCCGTGATCCGTGGTTCGTGATCCGTGTCTGACCGCCAGGTCCGCGGTCGGAGCGAGCGACCACGGCTCACCGATCACGGCTCACGCGAGCTTCCCATGGCATTGCTTGTACTTCTTCCCCGAGCCGCACGGGCACGGATCGTTGCGGCCGATCTTGTCGCCGAAGCGCTTGAACGGCTGCGCCTTTGCCTCCTCCGGTGCGGGCAGCGTGAGGGCCTCGACGTCGGCAGGTTCTTCGGCGACCGCGGTGGCGAACTCAGCGTGCTGCGCGCGCGCCTGCTCGATGCGCCGCTCGGCTTCTTCCTCCATCTTCTGCTCGGCGGCGGCGATCTCCTCCTGCGTCTGGATCCGCACGTTCATCAGGATGCGGATCACGTCGGCGCGCACGCGGTCGATCAGCGTGCCGAACAGCTCGAACGCCTCGCGCTTGTACTCCTGCTTCGGATTCTTCTGCGCGTAGCCGCGCAGGTGGATGCCCTGGCGCAGGTGGTCGAGCGCGGCCAGATGCTCGCGCCAGTGCTGGTCCAGCACCTGCAGCATGATCGAGCGCTCGAAGCCTCCGAACGCCTCGACACCGACCAGCGCGACCTTCGCCGCGTACGCCTCGTCGGCGGCTTTCAGGATCCGCTCGAGCAGGTCGTCGTCGGTCAGGTCCTCGGCCTGCAGCCACTGCTTCAGCGGCAACTCGATCTGCCAGTCGTCGGCCAGAGCGCGGGCGAGACCCTCGATGTTCCACTGCTCCTCGACCGACTCCGCCGGAACGAATTCGCGGAACATGTCGGTGAAGTAGCCGCGCCGGAGCCCGTCGATCAGCTCGCGCGTGTCCGGCGATTCCAGGATCTCGTTGCGCAGCCGGTAGATCTCGCGCCGCTGGTCGTTGGCGACGTCGTCGTATTCGAGCAGCTGCTTGCGGATGTCGAAGTTGCGTGCTTCGACCTTGCGCTGCGCGCTCTCGATCGACCGCGTGACCATGCCGGCTTCGATCGCTTCTCCTTCCGGCAGCTTCAGCCGATCCATGATCGCGCGCATGCGGTCGCCGGCGAAAATGCGCAGCAGCGGGTCCTCCATCGACAGGTAGAAGCGCGATTCGCCCGGATCGCCCTGCCGTCCCGAGCGGCCGCGCAACTGGTTGTCGATGCGGCGCGACTCGTGCCGCTCGGAGCCGATGATCTTCAGCCCGCCGGCGGCGACGACCTGGTTGTGCAGCGATTGCCATTCGCTGCGCAGCTTTTCGATCCGCGCCTGCTTCTCCTCGGGAGAAAGATCGGGGTTCGCCTCGACGAGCTGCGACTGCTTCTCGACGTTGCCGCCCAGCACGATGTCGGTGCCGCGACCGGCCATGTTGGTTGCGATCGTGATCATGCCGGGGCGGCCCGCCTGCGCGACGATCTCAGCTTCCTTCGCGTGCTGCTTCGCGTTGAGCACCTGGTGCGGCAGCCCGGCCTGCGTCAGCAGTTGCGACAGCGCCTCCGAGTTCTCGATCGACGTCGTGCCGACCAGCACCGGCTGGCCGCGCGCATGGCAGTCCTTTATGTCGTCGAGGATCGCCGCGTACTTCTCGTTCACGGTGCGGTAGATCTTGTCCTGCTGATCCTTGCGGATCATCGGCTTGTGGGTCGGGATGACCACCGTCTCCAGCCCGTAGATCTCCTGGAACTCGTACGCCTCGGTGTCCGCCGTGCCCGTCATGCCGGCGAGCTTGCCGTACATGCGGAAGTAGTTCTGGAACGTGATCGAAGCCAGCGTCTGGTTTTCCTGCTGGATCGGAACGTGCTCCTTGGCCTCGACCGCCTGGTGCAGTCCCTCCGACCAGCGCCGCCCCGCCATCAGGCGGCCGGTGAACTCGTCGACGATGATCACCTCGTTGTTCTGCACCACGTAGTGCTGGTCACGGTGAAACAGGTGATGCGCGCGCAGCGCGGCGTTCAGGTGGTGCATCAGGATGATGTTCTGCGGCGCGTACAGGCTCTCACCCTCGGCCAACAGGCCCATCCTGACCAGGATACCCTCGACCTTTTCGTGCCCCTCTTCCGAAACGTGGATCTGGTGCGCCTTCTCGTCGACCCAGAAGTCGCCCGGGCTTTTCTCGTCCGCCTGCCGCGTCAGCAGCTTCGGCACCTCGTTCATGCGCACATACAGCTCGGTGTGGTCCTCGGCCGGACCGGAGATGATCAGCGGCGTGCGCGCCTCGTCGATCAGGATCGAGTCGACCTCGTCGACGATCGCGTAGTTCAGTCCACGCTGGCGCTTGTCGGCCACCGTGTACTCCATGTTGTCGCGCAGGTAGTCAAAGCCGAATTCGTTGTTGGTGCCGTACGTGATGTCGGCGGCGTACGCGGCGCGCTTGTCTTCGGTCGACTGCTGCGACAGGATCACGCCGACGCTCATGCCGAGGAAGCGATACACCTTGCCCATCCAGTCGGCGTCGCGGCTGGCGAGGTAATCGTTGACGGTGACGATGTGCACGCCCTTGCCCGACAGCGCATTCAGGTACGCCGGCAACGTGGCCGCCAGCGTCTTGCCCTCGCCGGTGCGCATCTCGGCAATCTTGCCGTTGTGCAGGACCATGCCGCCGATCAGTTGCACATCGAAGTGGCGCATGCCCAGCGAGCGACGTGCCGCCTCGCGCACGACCGCAAACGCCTCCGGCAGCAACTGGTCGAGCGTTTCGCCATTGGCGTAGCGGTTGCGGAATTCGACCGTCTTGTCCTGCAGCTGCCCGTCGTCGAGCGCCGAAATGGCCGGCTCGAAGGCGTTGACCCGCTCGACCACGCGCTGATACTGCTTGAGCAGGCGCTGATTGCGGCTGCCGAAAATCTTGGTGAGGATGCCAGAGATCATCAGGATGGGAATGAAACCGCACGGCGTCGCCGCGGGGCGTGCCATGGCACGCCGGGCCACGGCGCGGCGCGCATCGACGCGAAGCGGCCGATTATCTCATGGGCCGTGGGCCGGCCCCGGCGGGAACTAACGGGCGGCGCGGGCCGCCGCGGCCAGACCGTTCACGTCGACCGTGCGCGCGGACTTCGACCCGGCGCCGAGCTGCGCCAGCGGCGAATCCTTCGCCAGGCTGGCGAGGAAGCGCGCCGGATTCTGCGGCGCGCCGTTGACGTGAACTTCGAAGTGCAGGTGCGGGCCGGTGGAACGGCCGGTGGTACCGACCTCGGCGATCTTCTGCCCCTTGCGGACGATGTCGCCGGGCTTGACGACGATGCGGCTTGCGTGCGCGTACAGGGTGGAGAGGTGATTGCCGTGGTCGACCGTCACCGTGTTGCCGAACATCGGGTGGTACTCGGCGTTCACCACGACGCCCCCGGCGGCGGCAAAGATCGGCGTTCCGACCGGCGCCGCGAAATCGATGCCGGCGTGCATCGCCAACTGGCCCGTGATCGGGTCGACACGCTTGCCGTACCCGGAGCCGATGAAGCCCTGCGATACGGGCGTGTTTTCCGGCAGCAGCGCGCGCCGCACGCGCGCCGACATCAGTTCCGATTCGAGCACGTCCATGTAGTCGGCCCGGTCTTCCACGCCGCGGGCGACGCGATCGAGCTCGGCCTTCAGTTCCCGCATCGTCATCGGGCGGCCATCGGTCTCGACGCCGCCGCGACCGGGCAGTTCCTTGAAGTTGAATTCCTCCGGGCGGATCCCGGCGAGTCGCGACACGCGCTCGCCGAGCGCGTCCAGCCGCATCAGCTGCGCCTGCATCTCGCCCAGCTTGCGCGCCATCGCCGACAGGTTGTCGCGCACGAACTGCTCGTTGCGAGCAACCTCGTCGCGCATCACACCGGCGGCGAAATCGTGCAGAAACGGGATGCGGAATTCGCTGACCACCTTGAAGGTCGCGACATACAGGCCCGTCACCGAAAACACGAACACCAGCAACGCCGTGGCGGCCGCGAACCAGAAGGTTCGCGGCGTCAGCGTCAGCGTGATCGCACGGGCAAGGCGTTGATCGACGACAATGATCTGCACTCGTGATCCTCCGACACATCGGCGCAGCCGGCGGCGGATAATGCGCACCGTCCGCGCGACCGCTCGTTCCCATGCACTTTCAGATGCTCTCCGGCAAGACCCTGGCCGAGGCTCTTGCCGAATCTCCCGCCGCCGCGCTGATCGCACGCTGCGAACGCGCCGATCTTGCAGCTCGCCTGATCCTTGCAGCGCTGGACGAATCGTCGACTCGCCCCGGCCAATCCCCGACCATTCGCTGCGAGATCAGGGAGCACATACTTCTGATCTTCGCCACCTCCGTCGCGCAAGCAGCGAAACTGCGCCAAGCCGTGCCGGGGCTGCTTGCGGTACTTCAGGCGCGCGGGCTGGACCTTAGCGAAATACGGGTTCGCGTTCAACCCAGCCTATCGGCTGAACCTACAGGAGGGACGCCGGACCAGCCGTCTGCTGCGCCGAACGTCGGTCAATTTCGGCCATCGGCGGCGGCACTGCGGCTCGCGGAGGATCTCGCGGTGAACCTGAGGCCTTCGCCGCTGCGCGACGCGGCCCAGCGGCTGGCGCGGCGGCTGCGCGGACTCAAGTGAAGCGCTGGACCAGCAGTACGGCGAAGAACAGCACCGCGGCCGCGAGGCCGAGTCCGAACAGCCGCCCGGCCCAGCGCAGATACCTGCGATCTCCGCTGAAGATGAACAGCGCAGCGCAGGCGATGATCGCGGCCGCGAAGAGGAACAGCAGCACGCGGAAGTACGGCACCGCGGCCCGCGGTCAGGCAAGAACCGGTTGGCGCAGCCCGGCCGGCGCGACGGAGGCGTCCTCGAACGTGACGACCTCGTACGCGGCCTGATCGGCCAGCAGCGCGCGGACGAGCCGGTTGTTCAGCGCGTGACCCGATTTGTGGGCGACGTAAGCTGCGATCAGCGGCCGGCCGAGCACGTACAGATCGCCCATCGCGTCGAGGATCTTGTGCTTGGCGAACTCGTCGCCGGACCTCAAGCCGTCGGTGTTCAGCACGCGATACTCGTCCATCACGATCGCGTTCTGGAAATTCCCGCCCAAGCCCAGGCCGGCGGCGCGCAGCGCCTCCACTTCATTGACGAAGCCGAACGTTCGCGCGCGCGCGACCGAGGCCATGTACGACTCGCGCGCGAAGTCGACCTCGACGTCCTGGTCGGTCGCGTCGATGGCCGGGTGATTGAATTCGATCGAGAAGCGCAGCTTGAAGCCGTCGAACGGCTCCAGCCGCGCCCACTTCTCGTCCGCGCGCACCGCCACCGGCTTGCGCACGCGAATGAACCGCTTCGGAGCGTTCAGTTCGACGATGCCGGCCGACTGCAGCAGGAAGACGAAGCTGGCCGCGCTGCCGTCCATGATCGGGATCTCGGCCGCGTCGACATCGACAAAGACGTTGTCGATCCCGAGCCCGGCGAGCGCGCTCATCAGGTGCTCGATCGTCGCCACGCGCGCGCTGCCCTGCACCAGCGTCGACGCCATGCGCGTGTCGCCGACCGCCTCCGGCCGCACGGCAATATCGACCGCGGGATCGAGATCCACGCGCCGAAAAATGATGCCGCTGTCGGCCGCCGCCGGCCGCAGCACAAGTTCGACCTTGGTGCCGCTGTGCATTCCGATGCCGACTGTGCGCACCAGCGACTTCAGGGTTCGTTGCTTCAGCATGATGCTCCGATTCTAAAGGGCGCGATCGCGCACTCGATTTGCGCGATCGCGCACTCGATTTTCGGCGCGGACGCGGACACAATGCCGGCGCGCGCCCGAGTCCGCCGATGAACGAACCCGCACCGATCACTCCGCCCGCGTCGCCATTGCCGGCGATCCGGACGGTTTCGCCCGATGCGCCACTGCGCTGGCTCGCCAGGGCGGCCGCCGATCTGCGCGCGGCGCCGCGCGCGAGCCTGTTCTACGGCGCCGCGTTCGCGGTGATGGGCTGGGCGATCTATCTGGTGTTCCAGCATGCGTACGAGTACACGTCGGCGCTGACGGCGGGGTTTCTGCTGCTCGGTCCGTTCCTGTGCACGGGGCTGTACGACATCAGCCGCCGCGTCGAGCGCGACGGGGCCGCACCTCTGGCGCCGACCCTGACCGCCTGGCGTGCGAACCTCGGCGCCTTTTCGCTGTTCGCGCTGCTCCTGACCGTGATCATGCTGATCTGGGCGCGCGCTTCGCTGGTGACCTTCGCGCTGTTCTTCTCGAGCGGCATGCCGTCGCTGACCGGATTCCTTGCCCGCGTGGTCAGCATCGAGCACTGGGACTTCGTGCTGACGTGGCTCGCGGTCGGCGGCGTGTTCGCCGCGATCGTGTTCGCCGTCAGCGTGGTATCGGTGCCGATGATGCTCGATCGCGGCACCGACACCGTCGTCGCGGCGCTGACCAGCGTGCGCGCGCTGCTCGCCAATCCCGGCCCGCTGCTGGCGTGGGCCGCACTGATCGTGCTGCTGATCGGTGCCGGCTTCGCGACGCTGTTAGTCGGCCTCGTCGTCACCGGGCCGCTGGTGGGTCATGCGACGTGGCATGCGTATCGGGACATCGTGGTCCGTGATCCGTGATCGGTGATCCGTGATCCGTGGGATCAACGGATCACGGATCACGAACAACGGATCACGGGCCTAGTCCGCCTGTTTGCGCAGGAATGCCGGGATGTCGAAGCGGTCGTGGCCGGCATCCTCCATCGCCGACACGCGCGCCTGCGCGCTTTCGCGCGAGCGCCACACCGCCGGCGTGTCGAAGTGGCTGTAGTCGCCGCCCGCTGCGCCGCCGTTGCCGTGCGCGATCGACGGCACCACGACCGGTGCATTGTCGGTGCCCGTCTTCACCACCGTGAACGGCGTCTGCTTCTTCGCCGCCGACACGCGGCCGAGTCCGGTCGCGACCACGGTCACGCGCAGGTTGTCGCCCATCGATTCGTCGCAAACGGTGCCGAAGATCACGGTCGCATCCTCGGCGGCGAAGGCGCGGATCGTGTTCATCACCTCGCGCGTCTCCTTCATTCGCAGCGAGTTGCTGGCCGTGATGTTCACCAGCACGCCGCGCGCGCCGGACAGGTCCACGCCTTCCAGCAGCGGGCTGGCGACGGCCTGTTCGGCGGCGATGCGCGCGCGATCCAGCCCCTCGGCGGTCGCGGTGCCCATCATCGCCTTGCCGTGCTCGCTCATGACGGTCTTCACGTCCTCGAAGTCGACGTTGACCAGGCCCGGGATGTTGATGATCTCGGCGATGCCGGCGCACGCGTTGTGCAGCACGTCGTCGGCGGAACGGAAGCACTCCTCGAAGCTCGCGTCCTCGCCCAGAACTTCCTCGAGCTTGTTGTTCAGGATCACGATCAGCGAGTGCACGCGCTCCTCGAGCTCGCTCAGGCCGGCCTCCGCGACCTTCATCCGCCGCGGCCCCTCGAACTCGAAGGGCTTCGACACCACCGCCACCGTCAGAATGCCGAGCTCCTTGGCGATCTCGGCGACCACGGGGGCCGCGCCCGTGCCGGTGCCACCGCCCATGCCTGCCGTGATGAACACCATGTGCGCGCCGCGCAGCGCGTCGGCGATGCGGTCGCGGCCGTCGATCGCGGCCTGCCGCCCCGCCTCCGGCTTGCTGCCGGCACCCAGCCCCGTCGTGCCGAGCTGGATGATGTTCCTGGCCGATGAGCGTGCCAGCGCCTGGTGATCGGTGTTGGCACAGATGAACTCAACGCCCTGCACGCCGCGCCGGATCATGTGCTCGATGGCGTTGCCGCCGGCGCCGCCGACGCCGACCACCTTGATCACCGTACCGCGAGTTTCCGTTTCCAGAATTTCAAAAGCCATCATGCCCTCCAGGTTTGCTCAATGCACCGATACCGAAACGCGCAATGTCAATGACGACGCGGGTTGTTCTTCGTTGTCGTCTTTGACACTGCACGCTTCCCCTAAAAGTTCCCCACGATCCATTCCTTCATCCGCTTCAGCGTCTGCTTGAACGAGCCGGTCTGCGCGGCGACCTTGCGACCGCGCACGCGCTGCAGATGCGCTTCGGTCAGCAGCCCCATCACGGTGGCAAAGCGCGGATTGCGGATCACGTCGGCGAGCGCGCCGTCGTACGTCGGCCAGCCGATCCGCGCCGGCTTCAGGAACACGTCTTCCGCCAACTCGCCCACGCCCGGCAACAGACTCGTGCCGCCGGTGAGCACCACGCCCGACGACAGCAGCTCCTCGTAACCCGAGTCGCGGATCACGCTCTGCGTCAGCGTGAATAGCTCCTCGACGCGCGGCTCGATCACCGCCGCCAGCGCCTGCCGCGAAAGCAGCCGCGGCGCGCGGTCGCCGATGCCCGGGATCTCGATGCGATCGTTCGGATCGGCCAGCACTTCCTTCGCCACCCCCGAACGCAGCTTGATTTCCTCAGCGTCCGGAATCGGCGTGCGCAGCGCCATCGCGATGTCGTTGGTGATCTGATCGCCGGCGATCGGAATCACCGCGGTATGGCGGATCGCGCCGCCGGTGAAGATCGCGATGTCGCTGGTGCCGCCGCCGATGTCGACCAGCGCCACGCCGAGTTCCTTCTCGTCGGGTGTCAGCACGGACAGCGACGAGGCGAGCGGCTGCAGGATCAGGTCCTGCACCTCGAGCCCGCAGCGGCGCACGCACTTGATGATGTTCTGCGCCGCGCTGACGGCGCCGGTGACGATGTGCACCTTGACCTCGAGCCGCACGCCGCTCATGCCGATCGGCTCGCGGATGTCCTCCTGCCCGTCAACGATGAACTCCTGCGTCAGCACGTGCAGCACCTGCTGGTCGGTCGGGATGTTGACCGCGCGCGCGGTCTCGATCACGCGCGCCACGTCGCTGGCGGTGACTTCGCGGTCCTTGATCGCGACCATGCCGCTGGAGTTGAAGCTCTTGATGTGGCTGCCCGCGATGCCGGTGAACACGTTGGTGATGCGGCACGCTGCCATCAGCTCGGCCTCCTCGAGCGCGCGCCGGATCGACTGCACGGTGGCTTCGATGTTGACCACCACGCCCTTGCGCAGCCCTTCGGACGCCGCCTGTCCGAGTCCGATCACCTGGAACCGGCCGTCGGGCAGCACCTCGGCCACCGCGACCACCACCTTCGAGGTGCCGATATCGAGTCCGACGATCAGGTCCTTTGCTTCGTTCTTCATGGTTTCCCGTGTGATGCGGGCAGGGCGACCGCAAATCCGTTCGCGTAACGCAGGTCGATGCGCGGCGGCGGCGACTGCACCCGCGCGAGCACCAGCGGGTAGCTCGCCACGAATGCGGCCAGCCGCTGCACGATGCGCCCGGCCGGATCGTCGCGGCCCAGTTCGAAGGTCTGCCCGCTGTCGGTCCGCAGCCGCCACGAGGCCCGTTCCGACACGTCGATCGACTCGATCGCCAGCTGCAGCGGCGCAAGCTGTGCCGTGAACTCTCGAAAACGCCGCGCGGCCTCGGGCGCGAAACGCTCCGGCCCGTCGAATTCCGGCAGCGGGCCGTCGCTCTCCGCTTCGGCCGGATTGGCGACGAACAGCACGCCTGCGTCGGACAGCAACCGACCGTCACCCCAAGTGCCGAGCGCACGATGCTCGGTGAACGTGACGATCAGCCGGTTCGGCCAGCCGCGCCGCACCGACACGCCCGCGACCCACGGCACGGTCTCGAACACGCGCCGCGCGTCGTCCAGTCGCAGCGTGAAGTAGCCGCCGCGCAGTTGAGCGCGGCCGTCGCCGCGCAGCGCGGCGCGCACCGCGGCCACCGACACGTGCTGGAGCGCGCCGTCCGCGCCGCGCAGCTCGATGCGGCGGATTTCGAACAGCGGCCGCTGCGCGATCCACAGTGCGGCCGCGCCCAGCACGACGACGCAGGTCGCCGCCAGCAGCGCGCGCGTGGCCCACTGCATCGCGCGCACGCGATTCACGCGGGCACCTCCAGCCGCGCCGAGGACAGGATCTCCAGCACGAGGTCTTCGTACGACACGCCGATCGCCTTGGCCGCCATCGGTACCAGCGAGTGGCCGGTCATGCCGGGCGACGTGTTCAGCTCCAGCAGGTACGGCCGGTCGCCACGCGCGTCCTGGTGCAGCATCAGGTCGACGCGGCCCCAGCCGCGCGCACCGAGTGCGTTGTACGCGCGCACGCACAGGTCCTGCAGCTCTTCGGCCAGCAGATCGTCGAGCGGCGCCGGGCAGAGGTATTGCGTTTCGTCGCTGAAGTACTTCGCTTCGTAGTCGTAGTTCTCCGCCGGCGCTCGGATCTCGATCAGCGGCAGCGCGCGCGCGGTCGCGCCTTCGCCGAGGATCGCGCAGGTCAGCTCGCGCCCGCGGATCAGCTCCTCGACGATCACGCAGTCGTCGTACCTGACCGCGGCCTCGAAGGCGAGCGCAAGCTCGTTGCGGTCGTGGCCGATCACCTTGGTGATACCGATGGTCGAACCCTCGCGCGCGGGTTTCACGATCAACTGATCGCCCAGTTCGGCGACGAGCTGCATCCAGTCGGTGTGCGCGTGCGCGACGCGCCAAGCGGGTGTGGGCAACTCCTCCGCCAGCCAGATCTTCTTCGTCGTCAGCTTGTCGATCGCGATCGCCGAGGCCTGCACGCCGCTGCCGGTGTACGGAATGCGCAGCGTCTCCAGCACGCCCTGGATCGTTCCGTCCTCACCGAAGCGGCCGTGCAGCGCGATGAACACGCGGTCGAACCGCGCCGCTTCCAGCTCCGCGATCGACTGCGCGCCGGGATCGAACGCGTGCGCATCGACGCCACGGCCTTTCAGCGCGTTAAGCACGCCGGTACCCGACATGATCGACACCTCGCGCTCGGACGAGCGCCCGCCGAACAGCACGCCGACGCGGCCGAAGCTTTTCGGATCGATCGTCATCGTCATTCGCCGCCTCCTGCCTGGGTCAGCTTCGCGGGCACGCTGCCGATCGAACCCGCGCCCATCGTGATCACCACGTCGTCGGGCCGTGCCGTGGCCAGGATCGCCGCCGGCATCTCGTCGATCGACTCGACAAACACCGGCTCGACCTTGCCCGCGACGCGCACCGCGCGCGCCAGCGAGCGCCCGTCGGCGGCGACAATCGGCGTTTCGCCGGCCGGATAGACCTCGGAGAGCAGCAGCGCATCCGCGCTCGACAGCACCTTGACGAAGTCTTCGAAACAGTCGCGCGTGCGCGTGTAGCGGTGCGGCTGGAACGCCAGCACGACGCGACGTCCCGGATACGCGCCGCGCGCGGCAGCGAGCGTGGCCGCCATCTCGACCGGGTGATGGCCGTAGTCGTCGATCAGCGTGAAGCGGCCGCCGGGAACCTCGACCTCGCCGTGGCGCGCGAAGCGCCGGCCGACACCGGTGAAGTTCGCCAGCGCCTCGTGGATCGCCGCGTCCGGCACGCCCAGTTCGGTCGCCACCGCGATCGCCGCCAGCGCGTTGCTCACGTTGTGGCTGCCCGGCAGGTTCAGCCGCACGCCGAGCGATGCTGCGCCCTCGCGCAGGGCGGTGAAGCGCATCGCCGTGCCATCGGTTACGACCTCGACCGCGCGGAACTGCGCCTCCGGCGCGAAGCCGTACGTGACCACCGGCTTGGACACGAACGGCAGGATCTCGCGCACGCTGGCGTCGTCGATGCACAGCACCGCGGTGCCGTAAAACGGCAGCCGCGACAGGAACTCGATGAACGCCTGCTTGAGTTTGGCGAAGTCGTGGCCGTAGGTCTCCATGTGATCGTTGTCGATGTTGGTCACGACCGCGATCACCGGCAGAAGATTGAGGAAGCTCGCATCGGATTCGTCGGCCTCGACCACGATGAATTCGCCCTGCCCGAGCCGCGCGTTGGCGCCGGCGGCGTTCAGCCGGCCGCCGATGACGAAGGTCGGGTCGAGCCCACCCGCCGCGAGCACGCTGGCCACCAGGCTCGTCGTCGTGGTCTTGCCGTGCGTGCCGGCGATCGCAATGCCCTGCTTCAGACGCATCAGCTCGGCCAGCATCACCGCGCGTGGCACTACCGGGATGCGCGCCGCGCGCGCCGCGCGCACCTCGGGGTTGTCGGCGCCAACTGCGGTCGAGACGACCACCGCATCGGCGCCGGCGATGTTGTCGGCCGCGTGGCCCTGCGCCACCCGCGCACCGAGCGTGGCGAGCCGCCGCGTGGCCGCGCTGCTCGCCGCATCCGACCCGCTGACTGTGAAGCCGAGATTGAGCAGGACCTCGGCGATCCCCGACATGCCGCTGCCGCCGATGCCGACGAAGTGGAGGTGCTTGATGGCGTGCTTCATCGTGGCCCCACCGACGCTCGGGCCGCGAGGCCGTTACTTTCTTTGCTTCGCCAAAGAAAGTAACCAAAGAAAGGCGACCGCACGCCGCCGGCCCTGCGGGCTGCCCTCGCACCGCATTGCGGAGGCGGGCCGGCCTGCAAACTCGCTTCGCTCAGACAGCAGGCCGGCACAACTCTGCCGCCGCAACGCGGCACTCGGCGGCGTCGAAGCGGACAAAAGTCAACCGGCACCCCTCTCGCCGGCGCTCTCCCGCAGGGGGAGCGGGAATCGTTCATCCCTCTCCCTGCGGGCGAGGGACCGAGGGTGAGGGCGGTCGTTGACGTTGTGCCTTCGAAGCCGCTGAGCAGCGCAGGGGCGGACGGGGCTGTTGGGGCCTGCTGTCTGAGCGAAGCGAGTTCGCAGGCCCCGCCGTCCGACCCGAGCAGCGCAAGGAAGCCCGCAGGGCCGGCTTCGCAGGCTCGCCTTCTCTTGATTACTTCTCTTGGCGAGACAAGAGAAGTAACCGCCCGCGCGGCGGAGAGCGCAAGGCCTCGCGCAGCGGAAAGCGCAAAGTATCGAGAGGTGAGATGTCTCATCTCCCCGCCTCCGCCGCAATATGCTCGATCGCATCGGCGACGATCCGTGTCGCATCGGGCCGTCCCAGCGCGCGCGCCTTGCGCGCCATTGCGACCAATTGCTCGCGCGTCAGCCCGCGCAGCAGTTGCGCCAGCCGATCGACCGTCAGTTCCCGTTGTGGGACATGGATCGCCGCGCCGTGGCCGGCGAGGAACTCGGCATTGGTGCGCTGGTGCGCGGTGGTAGACACGACGAACGGCACCAGGATCGACGCCACCCCGGCGACGCACAGCTCGGTCACGGTGATCGCGCCGGCGCGGCACAGCACGACATCGGCGGCCGCGTAGCGCGCGGCGATGTCGTCGATGAACGGAATCACTTCGGCCGCGAGGTTCTGCGCCGCATAGGCCGCGCGCGTGGCGTCGACGTGCTGCGCGCCACACTGATGCACGACGCGCGGCCGCGCGTCGACGCCGAGCTGCGCGAGTGCGGCGGGCAGCGACTGGTTCAGCACCTGCGCGCCGAGGCTGCCGCCGACGACGAGCAGGTTCAGCGGCCCTAGCCGTTGCCCATAGCGTTCATCGGGTGGGGCCAAGTGCGCGATCTCGTCGCGCACCGGATTGCCGGTCACGAGACCCTTGTCGCCAGCCATCCGCGCGGCCTCGCCGTCGAAGCCGCAGAACACCGCCGACGCGAGCGAGCGCAGCATCCTGGTCGACAGCAGCGGCGCGGCGTCGGCATTCAGCAGGGCCAGCGGTGCGCCGTGCAAGGTCGCCGCCAGTCCCGCCGGCACCGCGACGTAGCCGCCGGTGGAAAACACCAGCGACGGCTTGCGCGCGCGCAGCGCCGCGCGGCTCTGCCAGATCGCGCGCAGCAGATGAAGGCCGCCGAGCAGCAACGTCGTCAAGCCCTTGCCGCGCAGGCCGGTGAAATCGAGGGCGTCGAACTCTATGCCGCGCGGCTCGATCAGCCTGCGCTCCATACCCGCCTTCGTGCCGATCCACGACACGGTCCAGCCGCGCGCGCGCAGTTCGCCGGCGACCGCGAGCCCCGGGGTCACGTGCCCGCCCGTGCCCGCAGCGACGACGACGAGATGCCTCATACACGGCCTCCGCGCATGAGAACCCTGTTCTCGAAGTCCACCCGCAACAGCAGGCCGAGCGCGGTGATCGTCGACAACAACGCGGAGCCGCCGTAGCTCACCAGCGGCAGCGTCAGTCCCTTGGTGGGCAGCAACCCCGTGGCCACGCCCATGTTGACGAACGACTGCACGCCGATCCATACCCCCACGCCCTGTGCGACCAGGCCGGCGAAGGTGCGCTCGAGCGCGACCGCCTGGCGGCCGATCTCGAATGCGCGCTTGGTCAGCCAGTAGAACAGCACCATGACCGTCAGCACGCCGGCCAGCCCGAGTTCCTCCCCGATCACCGCGAAGATGAAGTCGGTGTGCGCTTCGGGCAGGTAACTGAGCTTGGTCACGCTGCCGCCGAGCCCGACGCCGAACAGTTCCCCGCGGCCGAACGAGATCAGCGACGTGCAGAGCTGATAGCCCTTCGACAGTGCCTGCTCGGGCGCGCACGGATCGATGTAGGCGAAGATCCGTTCGCGCCGCCACGGGCTCAGCCAGATCACGAGCACGAACGCGCTCGCGAGCGTGGCGGCGATGCCGGCGAACAGCCGCCCGTTCACGCCGCCCAGGAACAGGATTCCCATGCTGATCGTCACCAGCACGCCGTAGGCGCCGAGGTCCGGCTGCCACAGCAACAGCGTGGCCAACAGCACCATCACCGCGGCCATCGGCAGAAACCCCTTGCCGAAGTGATGCATGAAGTCCTGCTTGCGCACCGTGAAGTCGGCGGCATACAGAACGCACGCGATCTTCATCACCTCCGACGGCTGCAGGTTCAGCACGCCGAGCGGGATCCAGCGCCGTGCGCCGTTGACGCCCTTGCCCACGCCGGGCACGAGCACGATCGTGAGCAGCGCCAGCCCGACGAGGAACATCCACGGCGCCAGCCGCTGCCAGGTCGTCATCGGGATCGAAAGGGCCGCGGCGCCGGCGACGAAGGCCATGCCGAGCGCAAGCAGGTGGCGCGCCAGGAAGTGCGTCGACGTCACCGTGTACTTGGACGAGTCCGCGAGCGAGATCGACGCGGAATACACCATCACGACGCCGATCAGGATCAGCGCGGCGGCGACCAGCGCCAGCGGCGCATCGAAGCGCTCGAACGCGCTGCGTGGCGCGCGTGCACCGACCGGCACCGCCCCCAGTCCGGCGAAGGCGAACACCGAGTTCGACGACGCTTCCGCGTCGCGCCGCCGGCGCGATTTGCCGCGCAGCCGCTGCCACAGGTTGCCTAGCATGGCTGCCCCGCTTCCATGCCGAGTGCGCGCACCGCGTCGCTGAACACCTCGCTGCGATGCGCATAGTTGCGGAACATGTCGAGGCTCGCGCACGCCGGCGACAGCAGCACCGCATCGCCGCTCCTGGCGTGGCGGGCGCACACGCGCACCGCGTCGGCCAGCGTTGCGCAGCGCTCGACCGGATACCTCGCGTCGAGCGCGGCCGCGATGCGCTCGGCGTCACGGCCGATCAGCGCGACCGCGCGCGCATGGCGCGCCAGCGGCGCGGCGAGCGGCGCGAAGTCCTGCCCCTTGCCGTCGCCGCCGAGAATGATCGCGAGCGGCTTGCCTTCGGCACCGAGTCCTTCGATCGCCGCGACCGTCGCGCCGACGTTCGTCCCCTTCGAGTCGTCGTAGTACTCCACTCCGTGGATGGTCGCGATCAGCTCGACGCGATGCGGTTCGCCGCGGTACTCGCGCAGCGCGTGCAGCATCGGCGCCAGTGGACAGCCGATCGCCCGCGCCAGCGCCAGCGCCGCGAGCGCATTGAGCGCGTTGTGGCGGCCGCGCAGTCTGAGCGCTTCCGTCGGCATCAGCCGGTGCACGTAAAGCGTCGCGTCCGCTTGCACGTCGGCTGCATCGGCCGCTGCTTTGCGGCGCCGTTGTCCCGCCGTCTGCTCCGCATGCGCGAGCCAGGTCAGCGCGCCATCGCGCAGCAAGCCGTACTCGTCCGCGTGCACCGGCGCGCCGGCGCCGAACGTGACGACATGCGTGCCCTTGCGCGCCAGCGCCAGCACGACCGGGTCGTCGCGGTTGAGCACCTGCACGGTGTCCTTACCGAAGATGCGCGCCTTCGCCTTCGCGTACGCGTCCATCGAGCCGTGCCAGTCGAGGTGATCCTGAGTGACGTTGAGCACCGCCGCGGCAGCGCACGCGAGCGACGACGTGGTCGCGAGCTGGAAGCTCGAAAGCTCCAGCACCCACACGGCCGGCAGGTCGTCGGCGTCGAGCCGCTCGCGCAGCGTGTCGAGCGCGGTCGGCGAGATGTTGCCGGCCACCGCGACGCGCCGGCCCGCGCGCTCGATCAGCAGCCCGGTCAGGCGCGCGGTGGTCGTCTTGCCGTTGGTGCCGGTGATTCCGATCACCTGCGGCGCGTAGCCGCGTTCGGCGCGCAGCCGCGCCAGCGCGCGCGCGAAAAGTTCGATCTCGCCGACGACCTCGATGCCGCGCGCCCTGGCATGTTTCAGCAGCGACGCCGCGGGCGACGTCGTCGGCGAAAGCCCCGGGCTGAGCGCGATCGAGTCGATGCCGTCGAGCAGCGCGCCGGCGAAGCCACCACCGACGAACTCGGCCACGGGCACCTGCGCGCGCAGCGCATCGAGCATCGGCGGCGCCGCGCGCGTGTCGGCCACGCGCAGCCGCGCGCCGTCGCGCGCCAGCCAGCGCGCCATCGCCAGACCGCTTTCGCCCAGACCGAGGATGAGGCTGAACATCGCTTCAACCACAGAGACGCAGAGGCACGGAGGAGTACCTCTGTGAACTTCTCTGTGCCTCTGTGCCTCTGTGGTTCATCTAGCGGATCTTCAATGTGGAAAGACCAACCAGCACCAGCATGATGGTGATGATCCAGAAGCGCACCACGACCTGGTTCTCTTTCCAGCCGCTCAGTTCGAAGTGGTGATGCAGCGGCGCCATGCGGAAGATGCGGCGCCCCTTGGTCCACTTGAAGTAGCCGACCTGCAGCATCACCGACACGGTCTCGGCGACGAACACCCCGCCCATGATGAAGAGCACGATCTCCTGCCGCGTGATCACCGCGATCGTGCCCAGCGCCGCCCCGAGCGCAAGCGCGCCCACGTCGCCCATGAAGACCTGCGCCGGATACGCGTTGAACCACAGGAACGCCAGCCCCGCGCCGGCGATCGCCGCGCAGATGATCACCAGTTCGCCCGCGCCGGGGATGTAGGGAAAAAGCAGGTAGCGCGAAAAGTCAGCGCGCCCGACCACGTACGCGAACACGCCAAGCGCGGCGCCGACCATCGACGCCGGCAGGATCGCCAGCCCATCGAGACCGTCGGTCAGGTTCACCGCGTTGCTGGTGCCGACGATCACCAGGTACGACAGCAACACGAACCCGAATACGCCCATCGGATACGCGTAGTTCTTGAAGAACGGCACGATCAGGTCCGAGCGCGGCGGCAGGTCGATGTCGAAGCCGTGGGCGAGCCACTGCCACATCAGCCCCCAGATCTTGTCGGTCGACGGCGCCGCGATCGCGAACGCGAGGTAGAACGCGGCGGTCAGCCCCACGAGCGACTGCCAGAAGTACTTCTCCTTCGCGCTCATGCCTTTCGGATTGCGATGCACGACCTTGCGGTAATCGTCGACCCAGCCGATCCAGCCGAATCCGAGCGTGACCAGCAGCACGACCCAGACGAAGCGGTTGGTCAGATCCGCCCACAGCAGCGTCGTGATGCCGATCGCGATCAGGATCAATGCGCCGCCCATCGTCGGCGTGCCCGACTTGGTCAGGTGCGACTGCGGTCCTTCGGTGCGCACCGCCTGGCCGATCTTCAGCTCCGTCAGCTTGCGGATCACCTTCGGGCCGGCAACGAGGCCGATCACCAGCGCGGTGGCGGCCGCGAGCACCGCGCGCAGCGTCAGGTAGTCGAAGATGCGGAACGCGCGGATGTCCTGCGACAGCCATTGGAAGAGTTCGAGCAGCATCGCCTCAGTGCGCTCCCTCAGTGCGCTCCGGCGGAAGCGTTCGTCAGGGCCTGCACCACGCGCTCCATGCGCATGAAGCGCGATCCCTTCACCAGCAATGTCGCGCCGGCCGTGGCGGCCGCGCGGCACGCGTCGATCAGCGGCTCGATCGCATCGAAGTGGCGCGCTTCCGGTCCGAACGCTGCCGCGGTCTCGCGCGCTGCAGCGCCGAGGCACAGCAGCCGCTCGATGCCGCGCTCGCGCGCATAGGCGCCGACCTCGCGATGAAACTGCGGCCCCTGCGCGCCGACCTCGCCCATGTCGCCGAGCACCAGCACACGCGGCGCGCCGCAGCCGGCCAGCACGTCGATCGCCGCGCGCACCGAATCCGGGTTGGCGTTGTAGGTGTCGTCGATCAGCGTGGCCCCGCTATCGAGCACGCTGCGCACGCCGCGCCCGCGCGCCGGCGTGAACGCGGCCAGCGCGGCGGCGATCGTCGCCGGCGCCACGTCGACCGCCAGCGCGGCCGCCGTGGCAGCAAGCGCGTTGTGCACGTTGTGTACGCCCGGCACCGGCAGCGCCACGTTGATCTCGCCGGCCGGCGTGGCGAGCACGATGCGGCTGCCGGTGCCAACCGGTTCGTACTGCGCGGTGATCGCGGCGAATCCGCGCAGCGCGAAATCGAGCACGCGCCGCGTGCCGGCCAGATTGCGCCAGATGACGGTGCACCCGTCATCGGCGGGAAAGATCGCCACGCCGTCCGGCGGCAGCGCGGCGATCACCGCGCCGTTCTCGCGCGCAGTCGCTTCCACGCTCGCCATGAATTCCTGATGCTCGCGCTGCGCGTTGTTGACCAGCGCTATCGTCGGCCGTGCCAGCTCGGCGAGATAGGCGATCTCGCCCGGGTGGTTCATGCCGAGTTCGAGCACCGCGACCTTGTGCTGCGCATTCAGTTCGAACAGCATCAGCGGCAGCCCGATGTCGTTGTTCAGGTTACCGCGGGTGGCCAGACGCCTGTTCTCGCCGTACGCGCGCGCCAGGATCGCCGCGATCATCTGCGTGACGGTCGTCTTGCCGTTGCTGCCGGTCACCGCGATCAGCGGCACGCTGAAGCGCGCGCGCCATGCGGCGGCCGCGAGCCCCAGCGCGCGCTTGCTGTCGGCGACGATCACCTGCGCAATTGCGGCGTCGACCGGCCGCTCGACCAGCGCGGCGACCGCGCCGCGTTCGACGGCCTGCGTGACGTAGTCGTGCGCGTCGAAGCGCTCGCCGCGCAGCGCGACGAACAGGGCCCCGGGTGCCAGCGTGCGCGAGTCGGTCGACACCGACGTGAAGCGCGTGCGCGCGTCGCCCTGCAGCGCCGCGCCGCGCAGCGATTGCGCCAGTTCGGCGACCGTCAGCATGCCGACCTCAGCACGCAGAACGTCGCGCCGCCGAGCGTCGGGGCGGGCCCGCGCCTCGGCCCGGAACCGTTGCCGCCGCCGCGCGCGGCGAGTGCGGCGCGCGCCTCGTCGATGTCCGAAAACGGCCGCTTGATGCCGCCGACGTCCTGGTAGTCCTCGTGCCCCTTGCCGGCGATCAGCACGATGTCCTCGGCGGCCGCGCGCAGGACCGCGTGCGCGATCGCCTGCGCGCGATCGACGATCTCGTCGGCCGCGATGCCGGCCGGAATGCCGGCCGCGATGTCGCGGATGATGCGCAGCGGATCCTCGGTGCGGGGATTGTCGCTGGTGATCACGACGCGGTCGGCGCCGCGCGCGGCCGCCTGCGCCATCGGCGCGCGCTTGCCCGGATCGCGATCGCCGCCGGCGCCGAACACGATCCAGAGCCGCCCGCGCCGCGCCTGCGCCATCGGCCGCAGCGCGCCGAGCGCCTTGTCGATCGCGTCGGGCGTGTGCGCGTAGTCGACCACCACCAGCGGCGCGCCGTAGCCGCCGAAGCGCTGCATGCGCCCCGGCGGCGGAACCAGACGCGGCAGCAGCGCGCAGGCCTGCTCCAGATCGACGCCGCAGGCGAGCGCCGCGCCGACCACGCCGAGCAGGTTCGACACGTTGAATTCGCCGACCAGCGACACCGACACCGCGTGCGCGGCGCCGTTGCCGCGGATCGCGAAGGCGAGTCCGTCGGGCGTGGCGCGCAGGTCGCTCGCCGACAGAAGCCGCGCGACCGCATCCGGCGCTTCGGTGCCCTGCGTGGTGTAGCCGGTGATGCGAACGCCACCGGCGCGCGCGCGGTTCGCCAGGCGCTGCACCAGCCGCCGGCCGGCCGCGTCGTCGAGGTTGATCACCGCGTCGGTCAGCGTGGGCCAGTCGAACAGGATCGCCTTGGCCGCCTCGTAGCGTTCCATCGTGCCGTGGTAGTCGAGGTGATCGCGCGTGAGATTCGTGAACAGCGCCACATCGAACTTGATGCCGTTCACCCGCCCCTGGTCCAACCCGATAGACGACACCTCCATCGCCAGCGCGCGCGCGCCGTCGTGCGCGAAGCGCTTGACCGCGCGCTGCAGCGTGATCGCGTCGGGCGTGGTCAGCGTCGCGTCGGCCTGCAGCGCGCCCGGAAAGCCGCTGCCGACGGTGCCGATCACCGCGCAGCGCGTGCCGGCCAGCGTCAGCATCTGCGCGATCCACTGGCTGCACGAGGTCTTGCCGTTGGTGCCGGTCACGCCGATGCCGAGCAGCCCTTCGCTCGGAGCCGCGTAGAAGCGCGCGGCGAGCTGGCCGATCACGCGCCGCAGGTTCGCCACCGCAAGCACCGGCACGCCGATTTCGCGCGCCTGCCAGCCGTCCGCCTCGACGATCACCGCGACCGCGCCGCGCGACACCGCGGCGTCGATGAACGAGCGACCGTCCGCGCTCTTGCCCGGGATCGCGCCAGGCGTGGCGACGAACACGTCGCCCGCGCCGACGCGCCGGCTGTCGAGCTGCAGGTCGTGCGCGAACGCGTCCGGCGCCTGCGCGCGCAGCCACGCCAGGATCTGCATCGCGGCAGCGTGCGGGCCGGTCACAGCGCCTCCTCCGGCACCGGCTGCGCGGGCAAGGCAGGCAAGGTGATCGGGCCGTCGGGCGGCACCTGCAGCGCGCGCAGCGTGCCGGCGGCGATCTGCGCGAACACCGGCGCGGCGACCTGCCCGCCGTAGTACGTGCCGCCGCTCGGCTCGTCGATCATCACCGCGACCACGATGCGCGGGTCGGACACCGGCGCGAAGCCGGAGAACGACGCGATGTACGCATTGGTGTAGCGGCCGTTGTGCAGCTTGCGCGCGGTGCCGGTCTTGCCGGCGGCGCGATAGCCGGCGATGCGCGCCGCCGGCGCGGTGCCTTCGTCGCTGACGGCCAGTTCCAGCATGTGCCGCATCGCGCGCGCGGTCTCGGGCTTGATCACCTGCACGCCGGCGACCGGGCCGGTCGTCTTCAGCAGCGACAGCGGCACCACGTCGCCGTCGCGCGCGAACACGGTGTACGCGCGCGCGAGCTGCAGCAGCGACACCGACACGCCGTAGCCGTAGGCGATCGTCGCCTGCTCGACCGGGCGCCAGGTCCTGTACGGCCGCAGCCGCCCGGGCACCGCGCCCTGCAGCCCGATGCGCGGCGGCTGGCCGAAGCCGACCGCGGTGTAGGTGTCCCACAGCATCTGTGCCGGCAGGTTGAGCGCGATCTTCGCGGTTCCGACGTTGCTCGACTTGGCGAGCACCTGCTCGACCGTCAGCACGCCGTGCGGATGCGCGTCGCCGATCGTGCGATCGCCGATCTTCATGCGCCCGGGCGCGGTGTCCACGCGCATCTGCGGCGTGATGCGCCCGGCGTCGAGCGCGGCGGCGATCGAGAACGGCTTCAGCGTCGAGCCCGGCTCGAACGTGTCGGTCACGACGCGGTTGCGCAGCGCCTCGATGTTCCACGAGCCGCGCGTGTTCGGATCGAAGCTCGGCCAGCTCGCCAGCGCCAGCACTTCGCCGGTCCTCACGTCCAGCACCAGCACCGAGCCGGCGCGCGCATGGTTGGTTTCGACCGCGTTGCGCAGCGCCGAGTACGCTAGGTACTGGATGCGGTGGTCGATCGACAGCGTCACGTCGCTGCCGTCGACCGGCTCGCGCAGCCAGTCCTCTTCGACGATGCGGCCCATGCGATCCTTGATCACGCGCCGGTGGCCGGTGCGGCCGGCCAGCGTGGACTCCAGCGCCAGCTCGATGCCCTCCTGCCCGCGATCCTCGACGTTGGTGAAGCCGATCAGGTGCGCGACGGTCGCGCTCTCCGGGTAATGGCGCTTGAATTCGCGCGACTGATGGATGCCGGCAAGCTGCAGGCCTTCGATCTTCCTGGCGACGTCGAGGTCGACCTGCCGTCGCAGATAGACGAACTTGCGATCTTCGTTGGCGAGCTTGCGACGCAATTCCGCGACCGGCATCTGCAGCAGTTGCGCCAGTCGCGCGAGCTGCCGCGGCGTGGCATCGACGTCGTCGGGGATGGCCCAGATCGCCTTGGCCGGCACCGACGCTGCCAGCACGACGCCGTTGCGGTCGGTGACCTTGCCGCGCGTGGCCGGCATCTCGAGCGTGCGCGCGTAGCGCACCTCGCCCTGGCGCTGGAAGTAACTGGTCGACACCCCGCCCTGCAGGAATATCGCGCGCCCGGCCAGCGCGACGAAGCCGCAGAAGAGCAGGAACAACATCAGCTTCGAGCGCCAGGCCGGCAGCTTCACCACCAGCAGCGGGTTGGCGTTGAAGGCGACCCGCTCGCCGCCGCGCGCGGGGCTCGGCGGCCGCCGTCCGCTGACGGCGCCGCAACGAAGCGCGGCGGGCTGCTTCATTTCGCCGGCTCCGCGCCCGGGTACGGCGTCGGCAGAAAGGCGGTGCGCGCGCCATCGACCGCCCGCAGACCGAGCTGGCGCGCGGCCGCCTCGACGCTGGCCGGCTGAGACACGCGCCCGAGTTCGACGCGCAGCCGGTTGCCTTCGGCCGCGAGCTGCTGCGCGAGCTGCTGGGCACGTTCGAGCTCGACGAACAGTCCGCGTGCACGGTGCTGCGACGTGATCAGCGACAGGCTGCACGCGACGAGACCCGCGACCAGCGCGGCGATCAGCCACAGGTTCGCGCCCCGCTGCCTCACGCCGCTCCCGTCGCCGCAAGCGCGACGTCCGTGCGCTCGGCCACCCGCATCACCGCGCTGCGCGCGCGCGGATTCGCGGCCACTTCGTCTTCGGCCGGCCGCACCTTGGCCAGCGCGCGCAGCGTCGGCCGCGGCAGTTGCGCCGCGCGCAGCGGCAGGCGTCGTGCGGCGGCGCCCAATTGACGCTCCGGATGCGCGTGCGACTCGATGAAGCGCTTGACGATGCGGTCCTCGAGCGAATGGAAGCTGATCGCGACGAGGCGACCGCCCGGCTTCAGCACGGCGATTATCTGCGGCAGCACTAGCGCGAGTTCCTCAAGCTCTTGATTGAGGTGAATCCGAACAGCCTGAAAAGTCCGCGTGGCCGGATGCTGACCGGCGTCCTTGCGACTCTTGACCGGGATCGCGTCTGCCACGACAGCGGCAAGGTCGGCGGTCGTTGCGAGCGACCGACCCACGCGCTTTCCATCCGGGCGGCAAGCCACAATCGCCTTTGCAATCGATGCAGCAAACCGTTCTTCCCCATAGTCGCGGATGACGCGCGTCAGTTCTTCAACAGTTGTCGAGGCCAACCACTGCGCCAGCGTCTGACCCTGCGTGGTATCCATGCGCATGTCGAGCGGCCCCGCCTGGCGCCATGAGAAACCCCGTTCCGCCGTGTCGATCTGCGGCGAGGACACCCCGAGGTCGAGTAGCACGCCGTCCACCTGCGCAAGCCCCAGCGACTCGAGCGTGGCGCGCAGCCGTGAAAACGCGGTGTGGACAAAGTGAAATCGCGCGTCGCCGATCGCCGCCGCGGCGGCCGCCGCTTGCGGATCTCGATCCAGTGCGATCACGCGGCCCCGCTCCGACAACCGCGCCAGCAGTGCGCGCGCATGCCCGCCGCGTCCGAACGTCGCGTCGACATACGTGCCATCGGGCGTCGTCACCAGATGATCGACGGCGCTGGCGGCAAGGACGGTGAGGTGCTGCACGGGCAACGACGGCGGGGCATTCGACGGGGTTGGCCATCAGAACGTGAACCCGGCCACGGCTTCGACGACATGGGGGAGCTGCTCCTGCAACGTCGACTCGTGACGCGCGGCGTCCCACAGTTCGAAGTGCTCGCCCATGCCGAGCAGCATCGCATCGCGTTCGAGGCCGGCGGCGCCGCGCAGTTCGGACGTGATCTGCAGGCGGCCCGCCGCGTCGAGTTCAACATCCATTGCGCTGCCGAGCAGCAGGCGCTGCAGGGCCCGCGCAGAATAGGGCAGGCGCGCGATCTCTTCGCGCTTGGCCTCCCAACGGGGACGCGGATAGATCAGCAGGCAGCCATCGGGATGGCGCGTCAGCGTCAGCCGCGACTCGCACAGCGCGTGCAATGCCTCGCGGTGCCGCGTAGGCATAGAAAGCCTGCCCTTGGCATCCAGCGTCAGCTGCGACGAACCCTGGAACACGACCCCCGGTCCCCCATCCGGGGCGAATCAGCTAGATCCTTTGCTGGTAAATATTTTCAGCGAAGCGATCACTAACTGATCCACCCTCTCCCACTTTTTTCCACGGCGCACTGTAGCGAAGCGCCGGGAGAGGGTCAAGGGTCCGGGAGAAGATTTCTCAATCGCGACAAGGACTTAGCGCACAGAAATCAAGCAGTACTTGACAAAAAAGAGCCGCCAAATGAAGGGGATATGACCGCCGGTGAAAGTGATTTCTCAACTGTTCCCAAGGGTCATGTGCCTCGGGATGAGGTGAAAGTGCAAAGCCCGCCTGTACGCCGGATTCTGTGCCGCGCGCAGTCGTGAAACCGCGTGCGCCGGCGACCATTCCTCTAGGCCGGCGCTCGCGCGCCGGCTCGAGCCATCTACCCGCAGCCTCCCCGAGCAGGATCGTCGGCTGCCTATTTGATGTTGCTCCGCGTAGAGATTGCCCGTTTCACCCGGCATGACCGAAGACACGCCGACTCGTCTCTGTAGCTCTGATCCTCACCTCACGGTGGACAGGTGTTACCTGCTACGCCGCTCTGCGGAGTCCGGACGTTCCTCCCGCACGCAATGCGTGCCGGCGGTCGCCCGGCGGGCTTTGCAGACCGCAATCTAAGGACGAGATCGAGGCGCTGCAAGGTCTTCGGCCAGCGTTCGCTCGAGGCAACTGAAAGCGCCTCCGCACCGTCCTGCGAAACCCCGGCGGCCGTAGCGCGACGAGGCGGGGTGCCCCGAACTTTCGAGCGCATCGCCGCTCCCATCGACAGCCGCGTTCGGTCAACCGGCCGAACCTCGATGCTTTGAGGAGCTCGAAACGATGAACCTTCCACCCTCCCGGCGCGTCTGGCTGACGCGGGTCACCGGCGCCGTACTCGCAATTCCGCTCGCCACGCTTGCGACCCGCGCGTATGCCTCGAAGAACGAGGCGCTGCGAGCGGCGTTGAAATACCAGGACAAGCCCAGCGGGGACCAGCACTGCGCGACCTGCGTGCAATTCGTCCCCGGCAAAACCGCAACCGCACTCGGAAGCTGCAAGGTGATAACCGGCGACACCGAGATCAGTCCGAACGGCTGGTGCACCGCTTACGTCAAGAAGTCCTGAGCCCGGAAGCGCCTGGTGGGGCGATTGATGCGCATGCAGGCGGGCCTAATCAGGCTGCCTCGAAGTCGATCGACGATTGCGCTACCGGAAAGGTGCCGAGCGCGCGCCGGCGGCGAGATCGGCCGACTGCGGGCGACTTAGCGGCGCAGGTCGAACACGCCGCGCCCGTCAGGCCCCTTGAGTGCGGCGGCGATGCGCGCACGCGCCTGGATGAACGGCGAGTTCTTGGCCTCGGCGCCGAGGAAGACGTCGAGGTCGCCGACCTCGCGCTGCAGGCGCGGGACGAGTTCGAGGAACAGGTCGGTCACCTCGGGATCGAACTGGATTCCGCGCAGCGAACGGATTTCCTGGATCGCTTCGCGGATCGGCCACGCCTGCTTGTAGGGCCGCACATGCGTCAACGCGTCGAACACGTCGACGATCGCGGTGATGCGCGCCGCCACCGGAATCGCGGTTCCGGCCAGCCCGTACGGATAACCGCGGCCGTTCCACCATTCGTGATGGTGGCGCGCGATGTCCTCGGCGACATGCATCTGCGGGATGTTGCTGCGAGCCAGGATTTCGGCGCCGGCGATGGTGTGGTGCTGCATGATCTTGCGCTCGCCGTCGGTCAACCGGCCGGGTTTCAGCAGGATCGAGTCGGGCACCGCGAGCTTGCCGATGTCGTGCATGCGCGCCGCCAGATCGATCATGAAGCACACGTCTTCCTCGAGCCCGTATTCCTTGCCGAGGATCGAGGCGAAGCGCCCCACGCGATAGCAGTGCTCGCCGGTCGTGTCGTCGTGCAGTTCGGCCGCCACCGACTGCTGCTCGAGCATCGCGATGCGCGACTTCATCAGCTCGCGCTCGCCGAGCTGGATGCGCAGTTCGCCGAGGTGCTTGTCCAGGTGCGCATCCGGCGTCGCATTGTCGACCGCGGACAAGTAGGATTCCTCGACCTGCTGCAGGTGGCGCTGGTGGTGCATCAGCACCTGCTGCTGCTTTGCGTCCTGATTGAGCTTCAGCAGTTCGTGCAGGTAGATCAGCGCGACGTCGGGCTGCCCGGCCAGCTCGTAGCCCTTGACCGCAGCCGACATCGCATCGCGCAAACTGCCGCGTATCGAGCTGCGCGCCTTCTCGAGGGAGCGCTTGATGCGCGTCAACCCGACATCGGTGGTGCCCGCCTGAACTTCGGTCAGTCCTTCGGCGATGGCGGAGTCAAACTCCGCGCGCTCCAGTCCGGACTTGGCGGCGAACTCCTTGGCATAGTCGCAACGCCGTTTCGCGCCGTCGACATCTCCCGTCTCGAGCAGCAGTTGGGCAAAGCTTTTCTCGGCCAGAACCCGGTACATGCAATCGGTCGGATTGGTCGGGGTTGCAAAGATCTCGACCGCCTGGCGGACCGCGCGCAGACCGCGCCGCAAATCCTGGATCGTCAGACTGGCGTAAGCGACATTGCCGAGCGCTATACCTTTGACAACCCGAAGTGCTGGATCGTCCCCAGCGAGCGTGATCGCCCGTTCATAACAGCGGATCGCGTCCGAATACTGGGCCGCGTTCTGAAGCGCGAGCCCGAGGTTGTTCCAAAGTCCGACTTCACCGAGGCAATCGCCGAGTTCGCGCGCAAGGTCCAGCGCCTCGGCGAAGCTCTCGGTCGCCAGCGGCAGGTTGCCGGTCTCCATCTGCATCACGCCGGCAAACGTCAGCGCCTTGCGGAGCAATGCCTTGTCGCCGATGAGTCGAGCGCCGGCGACCGCATCGCTAGCCGGCCCGATACCCTGCTGCGCCTGCGCGCTGACATACGCATAGTGGACGATGAGCAGCAGGCATTCGACGCCGGTTGCGCTCATCAACTCAGGCGGAACGGCACGGATGGCGTCGTACGCGCTTTGGAACACGTCGGGCGCATCAGCGCCGGGCGAGGCCAGCGTCGCCTTCAAGCGCGCCAGCGTCCGGTCGAAGAAGGCGCGCGCGTCTTCCGCGGAACGGGCAACCGCATCGGCTCCGATCGCTGATCGATCCACTGGGGCACCTGTGTTCACGCGCGTTACCGTAGCAGATACCCTGAACCCGCGATAGCTGGAGTTTGGTACCAAGGATGGATTAATCCCCGTGTTCTCGGGACTATCCGCCGCGTAGGCGAGAGGCTTCCGGTTTCCGGGGCGGCGCCAAGGTCGGTGAAACGCAAACTCTGGGGGATGTCATGGAAGCTCTGGTTCAGGAAGTCAAAGCGCAAGAACAAGTCGTCGAACTGACGTTGACCGAACTGGCGCAAGTGGGCGGCGGAAGTGGGGGCGCGGCGCTTGTTTGAGGCAAAAAGAGAATCCCTGAGAACCGGGGCCAGGCGCCCCGGTTTTCTTTTGTGCATCAAGAACTTGCTCCTTCACACGCAGTGCGCGGCCCCACCCGCCCCCGCCAGCTTTTCCTCGATCCGACCCGCGATCCGCGTCAGCGCTAGCACCTCATCCACCCCGCCGCAGGCGATCGCCTCCTTCGGCATGCCGAACACCACGCTGGTCGCTTCGTCCTGCGCGATGTTGTAGCTGCCGGCGCGCTTCATTTCCAGCATCGCAGCGGCGCCGTCCTTGCCCATGCCGGTGAGCATCACACCGAACGCGTTCGGGCCGGCTTGCGCGGCGACGGAACGGAACAGCACCTCGACCGACGTCTTGTGGCGGTTCACCGGCGGGCCGTCGTCCAGTTCGATCAGGTAATTCGCGGCGCTCCTGGCGAGCCGCATGTGGCGATCGCCCGGCGCCACGTAGGCATGGCCGGGCAGTACGCGCTCGCCGTGCACAGCCTCGCGGACGGTCATCCGGCACAGGCGGTCCAGGCGCGCCGCGAAGCTGCGGGTGAATCCGGGCGGCATGTGCTGGGTGATCAGCACCGCCGGCGTATCCGCAGGCAGCCTCGTCAGCACCTCGCGGATCGCCTCGGTGCCGCCGGTGGACGCGCCGATGACGATGAGCTTCCCGGTCGAACCGCGCGCCGGCAGCGGTCGCGCCGGCTTGGGGACCGCTGCGGCCGGCGCGGGCGCCACGTTCCGGTGCATGCGTGCGCGCGAGGCGACGCGAATCTTCTCGCAGATGTCGCGGCCCAGCTCCTGCAACCCCGCGGCGATGCCGAGCCCGGGCTTGGCGACGAAGTCGATCGCGCCCAGCTCCAGCGCGCGGATCGTCGTCTCCGCGCCGCGCTCGGTCAGCGTCGACACGGTCACAGCCTTTCGTACACGGTCTTGCCGCGCAGCGCGAACAGATCGCGGCAATCGGTGACGTTTTCCGAGTGGCCCGCGAAAAGCAGCCCACCGGGACGCAGCACGGCCGCGATCCGCTCGAGCACGCGCCGCTGCGTCGGCTTGTCGAAGTAGATCATCACGTTGCGGCAGAACACCGCGTCGAGCCGCGGCGCGAAGTCGCGCAGCGCCGGCCAACCGTCGTCGAGCAGGTTCAACGGCGCGAACTCGACCAGCCGCGTCAGCTCGGGGCGGACACGCGCCCGCCCTTCGTTGGGACCGGTACCGCGCAGGAAGAAGCGCTTCAGCCGCGCTGCACCGCACTGGCGCGCCGAATCGACGCAGTACACGGCGCGCGCGGCCGTCGCCAGCACGCGGGTGTCGATGTCGGTGGCGAGCAGCCGCGCCGCGGTCGCCGCACCGAGCGCCTCCACCAAGGTCATCGCGATCGAATAAGGTCCTCGCCGGTCGACGCGGCCGCGCACCACAGCCGCGGCGCGTTCGCGTCGGCGCGCGCGCACAGGTAGTCAGCGAGGAGCGGGAAGTGATGCGGCTCGCGGAAGAACGACGTGAGGTTGGTCGTCAGTGCGTTGATGAACTCCTGCGCCTCGGCACGGCGAAACGCGGGGTCGGATTCGAATCTCTCGAGATAGCGCGAAAACGAATCCAGCCCGAGCGTGCGCAGCCGGCGCGCCAGCCGGCTGTACACCATGTTCTGCTTGCTCTCGTTCAGGCTGATGCCGGCCATCGCATGGATCTGCCGGCGCACGCGCTCGAAGTCCCCGCGCGAGAGCGCAAATTCGCGCACCGTCGCGCCTGCCGGCCCGCGCGAGTGCGACATCAGTCCGTAGATCGCGGGCGCCCATCGGCCTCGGCCATGTACGGTGCGCCGTCAGTGGCTCGCCGTTGCGACCAGCCTTGTGTCGACCGCCGCCATCAGCTTCTCGATGTCGGTCAGGATCAGCATGCGCTGGCCTGCGCCGCTGTCGATCGACGCCAGACCGGTGATGAAGTCCGCGTCGACCGTGCCGCCGAACTGCGGCGCCGGGCGGATCTGCTCCGGCTTCAGTTCCAGGACGTCGCTGACTGAATCGACCACCACGCCGACGGTGCGACCGGCGACGTTCAGGATGATCACCACGGTAAAGGCGCCGTAGTCGGCGCTATCGAGCGCGAACGTCAGCCGCAGGTCGACGATCGGAACGATCACGCCGCGCAGGTTGACCACGCCCTTGATGAACACCGGCGCATTGGCGATGCGGGTCGGCGTCTCGTAGCTGCGGATCTCCTGGACCTTCAGAATGTCGATGCCGTACTCCTCCGCGCCGAGGCGGAAGGTCAGGAACTCCTGCGCGGCCGGCACGGAACCCGTGGCGGCGACCGCGCGCGACTCGCTGGCGGTGATTGCACTCATGTCTTGCTCTCCCTCGGGAAATCCGGTCACGGAGAACACCTGCTCCAGCGGGAGCACCGGCAGGTACTCGTCGCGCACCTTGACCACCCGACCCGAACCGCCGACGGTCTGGATCATGCCGTCGGCGATCTTGAACAACTCGACCACCGATGCGAGCGGCAGGATGTACCTCTCGTCGCCCACGCCGATCGACATGCCGTCCATGATCGCCAGCGTCAGCGGCAGCCGCACCGATACGCGTGCCGTACCCTTCGGCCGAATCGAGTTCGACCGTGCCGCCGAGCGAAGCGATGTTCCTGCGCACCACGTCCATGCCGACGCCGCGGCCGGAAACGTCGGACAACTGATCCGCGGTCGAGAAGCCCGGCTCCCAGATCAGCGCCCAGACTTCCGGGTCGGTCATGTCGTCGCGCACCGGCAGGCCGCACTCCCTCGCCTTGGCGAGGATCCGGTCGCGCTTCAGCCCCGCGCCGTCGTCCTTCACCTCGATCAGGATCGAACCGCCCTGGTGCGCGGCGGCGAGCGTGATCGTCCCGGTCGCCGGCTTGCCGGCCGCGACGCGCTGCTCCGGCGGCTCGATGCCATGGTCGGCGCTGTTACGCACCAGGTGCGTCAGCGGATCGATGATCTTCTCGATCAGCCCCTTGTCGAGTTCGGTCGCCTCGCCGACCATCTTCAGCTCGAGGCTCTTGCCGAGCTTCGCCGCCAGGTCGCGGATCAGGCGCGGAAAGCGGTTGAACACGAACGACATCGGGATCATGCGGATCGACAGCACCGCCTCCTGCAGGTGGCGCGTGCTGCGCTCGAGTTCCGACACGCCCGCCAGCAGCAGCTGGTTGCGCACCGGGTCGAGCGACCCGGCGTGCTGCGCCAGCATCGCCTGCGTGATCACGAGTTCGCCGACCAGGTTGATCAGATGATCGACCTTTTCGACCGAAACGCGCAGCGTGGTCGATTCGAGGCTGCCGCCCTTTTCCGCGGTCGCCTTCTTCTCCGGAATTGTGGAGGCCGGGCCGGCCGAGGGGCTCGATGGTCGCGCCTGCGGCAACGTGGCAGGATCGACGAAGAAGCCGAACCCGTCGCCCTCGACCGCGGCGCCGGGGTGCCGCGGCGCGTCCGCGCGAGCATCCCTCGCGTCGGTCCGCGCCTTGGCTTTGGACTCTTCCTGCCGTTCAGGCTCCAACGCCGCGATCGCGATCTGCTCGCGCGCGACGTGAAACGAGAACAGCTCGATCAGTTCGCTGTCCGGCGACGTCGTCACGACCTTGAAGCGCCGATAGCCGTCGGTCAACCGTCCGCCGTCGAGCGGCTCGAACGTGCCGAGCGAAGGGATGTCGCGGAACAGTTCCGCCAGACTGTCGGCGATCGCGGCGTCCGCCAGCGGCCCGAGCCGCACCTCGAGCCGGCGCGCGCCGGCGTCGCCGTTCGCCGCGCCGGGCTCGCCGGCCGCCAGCCGCCCGATGCGCGCGACGAGATCGGTCGTGTCGGGGCTGTCGCTGCTCGAGTCCTGGTAGCGCGCCAGTTGCGCGCGCAGCACATCGCCCGCTTCCAGCAGCACGTCGACCATCGCGCGCGTGAGCGCCAGCTCGTGCCGGCGCACGCGGTCCAGCAGCGTCTCCAGCTCGTGCGTCAGCTCGGTCACGTCGGAAAAGCCGAACGTCGCCGCGCCGCCCTTGATCGAGTGCGCGAAGCGGAAGATCGCGTTCAGTTCGTCGTCGCCGGCCGCCGCGACATCGATCGCCAGCAGCTTGCCCTCCAGGCTCGCGAGGTTCTCACCGGCCTCCTCGAAGAACACCGCATGGAACTGCGCCAGGTCGAAGTCGCTCTGCTGCGCGCGGTTCATCTCACCCATGGTGCCTGGCCTCACGGATCACGGATCACCGATCACGGATCACGACAATGAGCGGATCACGCGCCTGATCACGTCGATCAGCTTGTTCGGATCAAACGGCTTGACCAGCCAGCCGGTCGCGCCGGCCGCCCTGCCTTTCTCCTTCATCTCGTCGCCGGACTCGGTGGTCAGGATCAGGATCGGCGTGGTCGCGTACGAAGGCAGGCCGCGCAGATGTCTGACGAGCGTGATGCCATCCATGCGCGGCATGTTCTGGTCGGTCAGCACCAGATCCACGCGCTGGCCGCGCGCCTTCTCGTAGGCCTCCTGACCGTCGGCTGCCTCGATCACCCGGAAGCCGGCGCCTTTCAGCGTGAACGACACCATCTGCCGCATCGACGCGGAGTCGTCCACCGCGAGAATCGAATGCATCGGTCAAGCTCCTGTCAATCCAACCGCCGTCAGAACAGATCGATCGAACCCGCGCCCATGGCCGACTGCCGCACCGGCTGCATACGCGTCGCGGCGAGCAGCGGATCGGTGTCGTGCGACAGCGATGCCAGACCGCCTTCCAGCACTTGCAGCCGCCGCTGCGCGTGCTGGATCAGCTGCGTGGCCATGTCCTGGAACTGCAGCGCGGTGACCGCGCCGGCGACCGTCCGCGCCAGCGACCGGCGCTGCGACTCGTCGCCTGCGAACGCCGGCAACTGCGCGCTGACCGCGCTGAAGCTCGCCAGAAGGCGGTCGCCGGCGTCGGCGATCAGCTCCTTCATGCGTTCCAGATCGGATGCGATCGCGGCGCACTCGCGGGTGGCGTGCGCGCCCACCGACCCGTCTGAGCCGTTCACCGAGTTGTCCATGTCGAGCGTGATTCCTTGCGGCGTGCGGATGCGCGGTTCGTGCCCGGTGCGGCCCCGGTCCACGGACGACGGAAGTTTGCGGGCTCGGCCACGGCACCGAAGGGCTGAAAAGGCGGCGGTTTCACTGCCTTACCAGCCACATGCCAGCCGTCCGGCCGGTCCGAGCGGCATTCGAATCAGCGAGAATCCGTCCCGCATGACAACGCCCGCCGAAACCGCGCCGCTGCGCCTGCTGGTAGTCGAGGATTCCGAACTCGACTACGAACTGCTGCTAGCCACCGTCGGGCGCGACTCCGCGCTGGCCGGGCGCCGGCTGCGCGCGCAGCGCGTCGAGGACGAGTCCGGCATGCGCGAGGCGTTCGCGCGCGGCCCGGTCGACGCGGTCGTCACCGACCACAACATGCCGCGCTTCGATTCGTTCGCCGCGCTCGCGGTGGCCAAGGAATTCGACCTCGACCTGCCGGTGCTGGTCGTGTCGGGCGAGATGTCGGAGGACCTCGCCGTCGCCGCGCTGCACGCGGGCGCCGACGACTTCGTGCTGAAGACGCGGCTGTTCCGCATCGGCCCCGCGCTCGCCAGGAGCCTCGACGCCGCGGCCAACCGGCGCGAGCGGCGCGCGCAGGCGCAGCGGCTGCAGGAGCTTACCGCGCACCTCGAGCAGGTGAAGGAGGAAGAGCGCCGCACGATCGCGCGCGAGATCCACGACGACATCGGCAGCACGCTGACCGCGCTGAAGTTCGAGCTCGCGCGACTCGCGTCGTTTGACCTGCCCGACGCGGCCGCGGCGCACCTGCGGACCATGAACAGCCTGATCGCCAACGCGGTCGCGGCCAGCCACCGGATCCAGCACGACCTGCGCCCGCCGGTGCTCGACGCCGGGCTGGTCGCCGCGCTCGACTGGCTGGTCAAGGGCTTCGGCGCGCGCGCGCAGATCGCCGCGCGCTTCGAGTCGAATCGCGAAGACGTCGATCTGCCGGCCGCGCATGCGGCCGCGCTGTACCGCGTCGCGCAGGAGTCGCTGAACAACGTCGCCAAGCATGCGGCCGCGCAGCGCGTGAACGTCACGCTGTTCGACTCGGCGCACGACGTCACGCTCGAGATCGCCGACGACGGTGCGGGCTTCGACCCGCGCCTGCTGGCGGCCACACCCGGCTTCGGCCTGCGCGGACTCGTCGAACGCGCGCGCGCGCTCGGCGGCTGGGCCGAGATCGACAGCGGGCCCGGGCGCGGCACCACGATCATGTTCTGCGTGCCGCGCGGCGCCGGCGGCACGCGCGCCGAAGAGGACTGACCATGGTGACGCGCACGATCGTCGTCGATGACCACGCCATCGTCCGGCGCGGGATCGTGCAGATCCTGTCCGAACATCCCGGCGTCCAGGTCGTGGCCGAAGCCGGCGACTACGCCGAGCTGCGCGCCGCGCTGCGCGAGCATCCGGACGTCGAACTGCTGGTGATGGACATCGGATTGCCGGGCAAGAACGGCATCGAGATCCTGAAGACGCTCGCCGAGGAGATGCCGAAGCTGCGCGTGCTGATCGTAAGCCAGTACCCGGAGGACCAGTACGCGGTGCGCGCGTTCCGCGCCGGCGCGGCGGGCTATCTGAACAAGGCGAGCGCGCCGGAGAAACTGATCGAGGCGGTCGACCACGTGATCGCCGGCCGCAAGTTCGTCACGCCCGAGATCGCGCAGGCGCTGATCGAGAACCTGCATGCGCCGGAACACACCGCGCCGCATGAGCGCCTGAGCGACCGCGAGTTCCAGACCCTGAAGCTGATCGCCTCCGGCAAGCGGCTGTCGGAAATCGCCGAGGCGCTGGCGCTCAGCCCGAAGACCGTCAGCGTCTACCGCGCGCGGATTCTCGAAAAGATGGCGCTGAGCAGCAACGCGGAGCTGACGCATTACGCGATCAAGAATGGGCTTGTGGAGTAGTCGTTCCGCTCGGGCCGCGGGGCCGTTACTTTCTTTGCTTCGCCAAAGAAAGTAACCACCCGCGCGGCGGAGAGCGCAAGGCCCCGCGCGGCGGAGTGCGCAAAGCCTCCCGCAGAGGAGAGCGCATCACCTACTCCGCCTCTTCGATCCGATTCTTCCCTGCCCGCTTCGCGCGGTACATCGCGGCGTCGGCGCGTTCGAGCCAGGGTTCGAGCGCTTCGCCGCGCTGCCAAAGCGCGAGCCCTCCGGAGAACGTCAGCACGCACGGGCGGCCGTCGAGTTCCAGCGTGCGGCGCGCCAGTTCGCGCCGCAGCCGCTCGGCGACGGAGCGCGCGTCGGCGAGCGTCGTCGCCGGCAGCAGCACGCCGAACTCCTCGCCGCCCAGCCGCACCAGCACGTCGGTCGGCCGCAGCGTCGCGTGCAGCGTCTGCGCCAGGTGCACCAGCGCGCGGTCGCCGCCCGCATGACCGAACGAATCGTTGACGCCCTTGAAGTTGTCGACGTCGAGCAGCAGGAACGTCATGTCGGAGCCGTAACGCAGCGCCCGCGACGACTCGATCTTGTACGCCTCCTCCAGGCCGCGCCGGTTGCGCGCCTGCGTCAGCGGGTCGCGCTGCACCAGCGTGGCGACCTCGGACAGCTCGCGCTCCAGCTCGCGCACGCGCGCCTCGTAGGTCTCGACCTTGCGCCGCGCTTGGACCAGCTCGTCGCGCGACGACTGGATGTCGGCGCGCACGACCTGGGTGTCGGCCAGCAGGCCACGGATCACGCTCGACAGCGTCTCGAAATCGTTGGCGTGCTCGAGACGCTGCTGGTAGTCGCCGACCTGATCGTAGAACTTGCCGGTCGAGTCGCCCATCGTACCGATGCGCTCGATCAGCGTGGCCAGCATCTCCTTCAGCGCGACCTTGGCGTCCTGCAGGCTGCGGCGCGCGTTGACCTGGCGCTCGATCACCATCGCCAGCGAATGCTCGGCGGTCGACAGGTCGTCCGCGGTCAGCGGTCCGTCGAGCAGCGCGCGGATCGGTTCGAGCTGACCCGCAAGCCAGGTTTCCTCCGGCGTCAGGCTGCGCATGTTGTCGCACAACAGGCCCAGCATGCGCGCCAGCCCCGCCTTGATCTTGTTCTGCTCCTCCAGCCTGCGCTCGACCGCGGCCACCACGTCGGTGAAGCGCGACACCAGCTTGCCGACCTCGTCGGGCGCGAGCTGCGCATGCTGTCGGGCGTAGTCGCGCAGCCGGGTACTCGCAGCCGCCTCGGGGCCGCACGACTGTTCGAGCAGCCTGAGTGCGCGCTGCGCGACCTGCTGCCACGCCTCGGCCGCGGCGCGTGCCTGTTTGAGCTGTTCTTCACCCGGGTCGATCGCGCGTACCGCCGGCGCGGGCGTGCGCGCGGCCGGCGCCGGCTCGGGCGCGGGCTCGGTCGGCTTGACGGTCGCCAGCGCCGGCCCCCACGAATCGAGCAGCTTGTTCAGCCGCTCCAGCGCGACATCGGGCCGCTCGCCGGCGGCGTCGATCACGCGCGTGATCGCGTCGAGCTTGCGCGCGCGGGTCCAGTTCGCGTGCAGGCCGTCGGTCATGCGCAGCAGCGCCAGCGCGGTGGCCGGCCAGTTGCCGCCGGCCGATCCGGCGCGGCGCTCGAGTGCCTGCGCGACCGCTTCATGCACCGCGCGCCAGTCGTTGTCCTTCGCGCGCTGCAGGATCTGCGCCGCTTCCTGCGGCATGGCGCGGCCGCTCTTCACCAGATCGCGCAGCACGTCCTTCACCAGCGGCAGCGCGCCCGCGCCGCGCCGACCGGTGATCTCGTGATACGCCTGCGCGAAAGTTTCCGGCGTCGGGATCTGGCGCCGCTCGGCCAGCAGCTTCAGCGTGCGCCGGGCCGCCTCGGCCGGATTGATGGCGGCCTCGCGTGCATCGCTCAGGTTCATGCGAATTCTCCCGTCGGGCCCGCGCGCGCCGCTGATGCCGGCGCGCGCCAGTGCGCAGGCGTCGGGGCGCGGGCGAGCCGCAGGAATTCGTCGGCGGTCATCGCCCTAGCGAACAGCCACCCTTGCTGCAGATTGCAGCCCTGCTCGGCCAGCCGCACCATCTGTCCGTGCGACTCGACGCCTTCGGCCACGACGGTCAGCCGCAGGCTGCGGCTCATCGCGATGATCGCCGCCACGATGGCCGCGTTGTCCTGGCTCGATTCGAGGTCGCGCACGAACGAACGGTCGATCTTCAGCGTGTCGATCGGCAGGCGCTTCAGGTACGACAGCGACGAGTAACCGGTGCCGAAGTCGTCGATCGAGATCGACACGCCGATCTTCTTCAGCGCCCGCAGCAGCTGCTGCGCCGAGTCGAGGTTGTGCATCAGCACGGTCTCGGTCAGCTCCAGCTCGAGCAGCGCCGGTGCGATCCGGGTCGCGGCGAGGGCAGCCTCGACCGGCAGCACTAGGCTGGCGCGCTGCAGGTGCCGGCTCGACACGTTGACCGACACCGGCAGCTCCGGCGCGCCGGTCGCACGCCAGGCGACGATCTGCCGGCACACCTCGCCGATCGCCCACTCGGTGATCGGCACGATCAGCCCCGTTTCCTCGGCCACCGCGATGAACTCCGCCGGCGGCACGAGCTGCTCGTCGCGCCGCCAGCGCATCAGCGCCTCGGCGCCGACGATGCAGCCCGTCGCCACGTCGATCTTCGGCTGGTAGTGCAGCACCAGCTCCTGCCGCTCGAGCGCGCGGTGCAGCGCGGTCTCCAGCCGCCAGCGTTCGGCAGTCGCGGTGTTCATCGCGTCGTTGAACATCTGCCAGCCGTTGCGGCCGTTGTCCTTGACCGCGTACATCGCGATGTCGGCCTTGCGCACCAGGGTCTCGACATCGTCGCCGTCCTGCGGATACAGCGCCACCCCGATCGAAGCGGTCGCGAACACCTCGTGCCCGCCGCACGAAAACGGCGCGCGCAGCGATTCGAGCAGCCGCTGCGCCACGTGCGCCACCGCGTCGCCGTCGGCGAGATCCGTGAGCAGGACCGTGAACTCGTCGCCGCCCAGCCGTGCCACGCTGGTGCCGGCGGTGCCGCTGAAGACTGCCGCGACACCGGCGGCTTCGAGGCTCGCGCGCGCCACGGTGTCGGACTCGCGCACGGCGGTGTGCAGCCGCTTCGCCACCTCGCGTAGCAACTGGTCGCCGATCTGGTGGCCGAGCGTGTCGTTGATCTGCTTGAAGCGATCGACATCGATGAACAACACCGCTACCTGCGTGCCCTGCTGGCGTGCCCGTTCGAGGCTGGCGGCGAACTGGTCGCGGAAGAAGCGGCGATTGGGCAGCGCGGTCAGGCTGTCGTAGTTGGCGAGTTGCCGGATCTGGTCCTCGGCGTGCTTGCGCTCGGTGATGTCCTGCAGCACGCCGTGCATGGAAGTCGCGCGGCCGGCGTCGTTGCGGTCGACCTCGGCCTCGATGTGCACGATCCGCACCTGGCCGTTGGGCCGCACGAGCCGGCATTCGAACTGGACCGGGCCGCCGCGCTCCAGCGCGTCGCGCACGATCGACTGCACGCGCGGCCGGTCCTCGTCGTACACGCGCGTCCACACGAACCAGTCGGCGAGCCCCTCGTCCTGCCGCGCCAGCCCGGAGATCGCGAAGCATTCGTCCGAGACCCTGACCCAACGGCGGGCGAGATTCCATTCCCAGCTGCCGAGCCGGGCGATCCGCTGCGCCTTGGTGAGCTTGGCCTGGCTCTCGGCGAGCGCGTCGCGCATGCGCGCCGAGCGCAGCATGTAGCGCAGCCGCTCCGACAGCAGCGTCCACTGGCTGTTGGTCTTGACGAAGAAATCGGTCGCGCCGGCCTCGTACGCGCGCGCAATCGAAAGTTCGTCGTCCAATCCGGTCAGCATCAGCACCGGCACGTGCTCGCCGTCGGGCAGCCGGCGCAGCCGCTCGCAGGCGACGAAGCCGTCGACCTCCGGCATCAGCGCATCGAGCACCACGACCTCGGGCCGGTGCAGCGCGTAGAGCTCCAGCGCGCGCGCGCCGCCATCGGCTTCGATCACCCGCCAGCCGCGTTCCGCCAGTGCGGAGGCGGTCAGCAGGCGTGCGACCGGATCGTCGTCGACCAGCAGCACGCAGTCGCCGCCGCTGTGCGCGGGCGGAACGGCCGGTTCGATGTCCTCGGAAGTCATGCCCGTTGCCCGCCTCTGCTCACGTCGCCACGCCGCAGTTCAGGTCCTGCAGCGCGAGCTGCACGCGCTCGAGTTCGCCCTGCACCTGGCGCCACTGCGCGCGCGCGCGCGGCATCTGCCCGCCGCGTGCCAACAGTTCGGTTTCCGAACAGAGCCGCGCCAGCTCCAGCGCGCCGACGTTGGCGCTGGACGATTTCAGCGTATGCGCGGCCTGCCGCAGGGCCGTACCGTCGTCGCGGCCGAGCGCGGCTACGCCGTCGGCGAGCAGCCTGATCGCCGTGGTCCGGTAGGTGCTGATCAGCCGTTCGAGCAGGCGCGTGGCGCCGCGCCTTTCCATCTGGCGAATGCGTTCGATCGTCGCCATGTCGAGCACCACCGCGCGGCTCGCCTCGGACGCCGGCGCGTACTGAGGCGGCGCCGCGATGTCGATCACCGGTTCCGGCGCGCCTCGCGCCGGCACCGGCAGCGCGCGCCGCGCCACGGTCCAGCGGCGGACCAGCTCGATCAGCGTCTGCTGCTTGAACGGCTTGGCCAGGTAGTCGCTGAAGCCCGCGGCGAGACAGCGCTCCG
Organism: Pseudomonadota bacterium; assembly: GCA_029778535.1. Lineage (GTDB taxonomy): Bacteria > Pseudomonadota > Gammaproteobacteria > Burkholderiales > Burkholderiaceae_F > JAKOQB01. The sequence continues at coordinate 64,667 of JAKOQB010000229.1, forward strand.
CGTCGCCGGCCAGCGCATGGGCGGTCAGCGCGATGACCGGCACGTCGCGCGGGGTCGCGAACGTCCGCTCATCGGTGCGCAGCCGGCGCAGCGCATCAAAGCCGTCCATCTCAGGCATCTGGCAGTCCATCAGCACGAGGTCGAAGCGCCGCAGCGCCAGCGCTTCGAGCGCCACGCGCCCGTTTTCGGCGATCTGCACCGCGCAGCCGGTCTCCTCCAGCATCACGCGGGTGACCTCCTGGTTGACCGGGTTGTCCTCGGCCAGCAGGATCGCCAGGCCATTGAAGCGCGGCGCGACCGTGCGCGCCGCGTCGTCGGACACGCGCGAGCCGAGCACCGACGCGAGCGCGTTGATCAGTTCCTGCTGCCGCACCGGCTTGGCCAGATGCACTTCGATGCCATTGGCGTGCGCCAGACGCGTTTCCTCGGCTTCGGCAAGCGACGTCAGCATCACGATCCGGATCGTCTCGAGCTGCGGATCGCGCCGCATCTCGCCGGCCAGCGTCAGGCCGTCCATCACCGGCATCTTCATGTCGACCACCGCGACCTCGAAGGGGCTGGCGGCGCGCGCGGCGGCGCGCGCGAGCTCCAGTGCCTGCGCGCCGTTCTCCGCGGTCGCCACCTGCATGCCGAAGCCCTGCAGCTGCGCCTGCACGATGCTGCGGTTGGTCGGGTTGTCCTCGACCAGGAGCACGCGCTTTCCGTGCAGGCGCGCATGCGGTAGCGGCACGCTGACCGCGGCCGGGTTACCGGCGGGCATCACGACGTCGAACCGGAACACCGAGCCCACGCCCGCGCTGCTTTCGGCGGCGATCGATCCGCCCATCATCTCCACGAGCTGGCGGCTGATCGCCAGCCCCAGCCCGGTGCCGCCGAAGCGCCGCGACATCGACTGGTCGGCCTGCATGAAGCCGGTGAACAGCCGCGCCACCGCCTCCGGACCCATGCCGATTCCGGTGTCGCGCACCTCGAAGCGGATGCGCTGCCGCTCGCCGTCGGGCGCGGCGGCGACCGTCACCACGACTTCGCCCTGATCGGTGAACTTGATGGCGTTGCCGACCAGGTTCGTGAGCACCTGGCGCAGCCGGGTCGGATCGCCGACGACGACCGCCGGCACCTCGGGGCCGATGCGGCACGCCAGCTCGAGTCGCTTCTCATGCGCGCGCGGCGCCAGGAGCTCGAACACATCCTCGATGAGCAGGCGCAGGTTGAAGTCGGCCGCTTCGAGTTCGAGCTTGCCGGCCTCGATCTTCGAGAAGTCGAGGATGTCGTTGATGATCTCCAGCAGCGACTCGCCCGAGCGGTACACCGCCTCGGCGAAGCGGCGCTGCTTGCCGGTCAGGTTCGTGCCGAGCAGCAGCTCGGTCATGCCCAGTACGCCGTTCATCGGCGTGCGGATCTCATGGCTCATGTTGGCGAGGAACTGCGACTTGGCGCGGCTGGCGGTCTCCGCCATCTCCTTGGCCTCGAGCAGCGCGCGCTCGTGATCGCGCTCGGCGGTGATGTCCTGCAGCACGCTGATGCGCGCGAGATCGCCGCCGCGATCGACGAAGCGGATCACCTGGACCCGCGCCCAAACCACCTGCCCGTCGCGCTTCAGGTAGCGGCGCTCGAACGACCGCGGCCCGGCGCCGCGGTCGCCGACTGTCGCGGTGCGCGCGGCCAGCATCGCCGGCACGTCGTCGGGGTGCGCGAGATTCACCGCATCGGTGCCGATCAGCTCCCGCGCGTCGTAGCCGAGCAGGCGCGCGAACGCCGCGTTGATCCGGCGGATGCGGAAAGCGTGGTCCTGGATCACGCAGGCGACCGGCGATTCCTCGAACAGCGCGCGGAAATACTCCTCGCTGGCGCGCAGCGCCAGCTCGGCGCGCTTGCGCTCGGTGATCTCGCTTTCGATCGCGACCAAGTTGATCAGCGCACCGCGCGCATCGAACACCGGCTGCAACTCGACCTCGACCCAGTACGGCGTGCCGTTCTTCGCGTAGTTGACGATCTCCACGCCACGCGCAGCCACGCCGGCGCGCATCGCTTCGTCGAGGCGCGCGGCCGCCTGCGCGTCGGACGCCGGTCCGCGCAACAGCGCGCTCGCGTCGCGGCCGACGACTTCGGCCAGCGCGTAGCCGGACGTGCGCGTGAAGCTGGCGTTGACCCACTCGATGCGCCGCGCCGGATCGGTGATGATCACGATGCTGGCCGTGTTGGCCGCCACCAGCGCCAGGCGCCGCGTTTCCTGCGCGCGCGACTGCAGCTCGCGGTCGGCGCGATGCCGCTCGGCGATGCGCGCCAGTTCGGCGGCGATCGTGTCGAGCAGCTCCAGCGTCGCATCCGTCGCCTCGACGCGCTGCTCGCTGAAGAACTCGATGAATGCGGTGACGTGTCCCTGCGCGATCACCGGCACCACGATCCCCGTCTGCAGGCCCGCCGTCTGCGCGATCCGGTGGCGGTTCCACTGCGTCAGCGTCGACAGGTCCTCGACCCACTGCGGCCGGCCGAGCACGAACGCGCGGCCGATCAGTTGCGTGGTCGAGCGCGCCAGCGGCAGAACGTCGCTCGCCGTGACGAACGGCGCGTAGCGCTGCGCGTCGCGCACGTACCAGAACGAGCGCAGCGCGCCTTCTTCGCCCTCGACCAGCGTGGCGGCGCGGCCGATCGGCCAGTCGAGATAGTCGCCGATCTCGTTCAGCGCGCGCTGCAGCGCCTCGTCGACGTCGCGGGTGTCGTTGGCGGCCGCCGCCAGGCCGCGCAGCAGCCGCAGTTGCGCACACTGGCGCTGCAGCTCGAGCCGGTGCTCGAGTTCGGTCGCGTGCGCCGCGCGCAGCCGGTCGGAGTACGCGACCAGTTCGCCCGTCAGGGCGTCGCAGGTCGCCACCAGCGCCTCCAGTTCCGAGGCTTCCTTGGGCGCCGGGCGGGCGGGAAAACGCTGCGCCAACGCGTGTGCGCGCAGCCGCAGCCGGTGGATCGGCGTGAACAGACGAGGGGCCAGAAAGACGCCGGCGACGACGGCGAAACCGAGCGCGGCGACGATTGCGCTTGCAAGGAATGCGAACGCCGCCCCGTCGCGCTGCGCCGCGGCCAGCGCTGCCAGCGCGTAGCCGGACAGGCCGGCTGCCAGTGCCGCAGCGGACAGCGCCGTCATCACCTGCCGGGCGACCGAGCTGCGGCGCCGCCAGCGCGCGAGCCACGCCACGCAGGCGCGCAGCCGGACGCGCGGCCGACGCGAGTCGGCAATCGGCGCAACGGCCGGACGCTCGGGGCAGGCAGGCAGGCTCATCGATGGACGCAGGAAGGATCGCCAGCCGTAGTGCGCGGTCGGCGCCCGTTCCTGAATTCGGCATACGGTGCCGGAACTTGACCGGCGGCGACCGTTCGATAAGGGCGGCGTCGACCCCACTTTTCGGCGCGTGCCGCTGGTCGCCGCGCGGGCTGGCACAATCGTGCCCCGTGGGCACACCTCGACGCCAGCAACCCTCTCGGCGATGGATCGCCCCACGTCACGCCGGCATCGCGGCACTGGCCGCAACGGCCGCGACTGCGGCACAGGCCGCCGCCTCGATCGACGAATCCTGGCCGCTGCTCGGCGCGGCCGGCGCCGGCGCGCTGATCGCGCTCGCGGCGGTGCTGATCGCGCAGCGCGCCGGCGTCCGGCGCGAACTGGCCGCGTTGCGGCGGACGCTGGCGGCCGCAGCCGACTGGTGGTGGCGCACCGATGCGGAACTGAAGGTGTCCGAGGTCGGCGCCGGCCAACGCACCGCCGGCGGGGTCGCCACGCGCGATCGGATCGGCCGCGCGCCATGGGACATCGCCGATGCGGATCCGCCGCCGCCGACGCTCGCCAAGGCGATCGCAGCGCGCGCGCCGTTCTTTGACCAGTTGCTGCAGGTGCGCGTCGACGGCGGCGCGCGCACGCTCGCGTTCAGCGGCGCGCCGCTGTTCTCGCCCGACGCGCACTTCGAGGGCTACGTCGGCGTCGCGCGCGATGTCACCGACACGCTGGGCGCGGCGCTCGGGCCGAACCGCGAGCAGTCCGAGCTGATCGCGCGGCTGCAGGCCGACGGGGCCGAGCGCAGCCGCCAGTTCGAGCTGGCGCTCAAGGATCTCGACAGCTTCGCGCACTCCGTATCGCACGACCTGCGCGCGCCGCTGCGCGTGATCGACGGCTTCGCCAACATCGTGCTGGAGGACTACGGCAAGCGGCTCGACGACCTCGGCCGCGAACACCTGCGGCGCATCATCGCCGCCGGCAGCCGGATGAATTCGATGATCGACACGCTGCTGGAGATGTCGCGCACCACCGGCCGTGCGCTCGAGCGCGAGCGCGTCGACCTGTCACGGCTCGCGCGCGAACTGCTCGACGAGCTGACGGCGCGGCGCGAGGTCGCCGAAGGTCCGCGCAACGTCGAATGCGTGATCGCCGACGAACTGGTGGTCGAAGGCGACCGCACGCTGTTGCGGCTGGTGCTGCAGAACCTGCTGTCGAACGCGTACAAGTTCACCGCGCGCCAGCCGGTGGCGCGCATTGAAGTCGGTGTCGACGCCGCGCACGGCCGCCCCGCGTATTACGTGCGCGACAATGGCGCCGGCTTCGACATGCGCTTCGCCGACAAGCTGTTCGGGCTGTTCCAGCGCTTCCACTCGCAAAGCGAATTCCCCGGCACCGGCGTCGGACTCGCGACGGTCCAGCGCATCGTGCGCAAGCACGGCGGCCGCATCTGGGCCGAGTCGGCGCCGGGCAAAGGGGCGACGTTTTACTTCACCCTTTGGGAGTGACGTGCGCTCTCCGCCGCGCGGCGCGGAGCACAACTCCTTGGTCAGTGCTCTCCGCCCTTCCCCTCGCTGATCCGATCCGTGATCGCGAACATGACGCCGGAGAAGACGAACGTCAGGTGAATGCCGACCTTCCACGCCAGCTGCTGCTGTGTGTACTGCTCGACGTTGATGAACCCTTTCAGCAGCTCGACCGCGGAAATCGCGACGATCGCGCCCATCAGCTTGATCTTCAGGTCCGCGAAGCCGACCTTGCCCATCCACGCGGGCCGGTCCTCGTGTTCGCCGGTGGCGATCTTCGACACGAAATTCTCGTAGCCGCTGAACGCGATGATCAGCAGCAGCGAGGCGATCAGAGCGGTGTCGACCAGCGTGAGGATCGACACGATCAGGTCCGATCCCGACAGGCTGAACAGGCCCAGCACCAGCGCCAGCAGCTCCTTGCCGAACTTGATCAGCAGCGCGGCGATCGCGACGATCAGGCCGACGAAGAACGGCGCCAGCAGCCAGCGGCTGCGAAAGATCATCGCCTCCAGCAACGCCTCGGCGTGCTTCATCGTCGTCGCCGCTCCCATTTCCCTTTGATCGCGCATCAGCCGAGGTTCCAGTCGGCGCCGCACTTCGAACAGTGCACGCGCACCCAGTGCGGCCGCCCGGCTTCGGGCGGATCGTCGTCGCTCTCGGATTCGGCCGCCAGCACGGAGAACTTGCCCCATGCCTTGCAGGCCGGGCACTCCGCGGTCGCGGCGAACTGCTCGGCGCGCGCCAGCAGCACGTTGAAGCGCCGCCAGCCAATCAGCATGCCGGTGCCCGCGGCGGCGGCGACGATCACAACCAGCAGGAAGTACGCCGGCGAGCGCTGCGTCAGGTCGAGCATCTCGATGCCCGACAGCAGCACGATCAGGCCGAAAAACGCCGCCACCAGGTAGACGTGGCTGCGCACCAGTTGGCCCTCGTACCAGCGCCGGAAACCAAGCCGGCCGATGTCCTGCCCCACGCTCATCGGACCCCCATCGCTCGCGCCGCCGTCAGCGCGGCACGGAGTTCAGCCGGTTGGCCGCATCGACCATGTGCGCGGCGAGTTCGTCGATGTTGCGGCCCTCCGCGCGCGCCTGCGTGCGCAGCACGTCGAGCGCGCGCGTGTAGTCGAGCCGCAGCCGCTCCATCAGGATGCCGACCGCGACGTTCTGGTCGCGCGGCGCGAACGCGCCCGGCGGCAGCGTCGGCGGCGCGGCGGCGGCCGGCGGTCGCTCCTCGATCCGCAGCAGCGCGGCCCGCACGACCGGCACGATCTGCTTCACGTCGAGCGGCTTGACCAGGTAGCCGAGCGCGCCCAGCCGCATCGCGTCGTCGATGATGTCGCGGTCGCCGAACGCCGACAGGAAGATGAAGCCGGTATCGGTGTTCGCGGCGAGGTAGCGCGCGACGTCCATGCCCGACTTGCCCTGCATCCGCATGTCGAGGATCGCCAGCTTCGGCTTGTGCCTGCGCGCCAGCAGGATCGCGTCGTCGCCGTTGTCGGCTTCGATCACGTCGAAGCCGGCCTGCTTCAGGCCCGCGACCACGGTGGCCAGCACCAGCCGGTCGTCGTCGACGACCAGGATCAGCGAGGAACTTTCCATGCGCGAATTATGACCGCGCGCCGGACCCGGCGCGTCAGTTCGTCTCCTCGCGGATCGCCGGCGCGCCGAGTTCGAGTCGTGAGATCACCAGCGGGCCGAGCTGCTCGATCGTCAGCCGCGCACCGCGCCGCGGCAGCAGCGCCTTGACCAGGCCGAGCCCCGACACGCCCGAGGTGATGCGCGCCAGATCGAAACCCCCGGGCAGCCGGCCGGTGTTCTCGATCCGCAGCTCGATGCCGGAGGCGCGCGGCAGCATGCGCACCGCCACGCCCTGCTCGCGGCTGCCGCGGTACTTGATTGCGTTGGTGCCCAGCTCGTTGATCACCAGCGCCAGCGGCACCGCCTCGTGCTCGGGCAGCCCCCAGCGCCACAGCGCGGCGGCGGGCGCCTCGAAGTTCACCGCCACGCCGAACATGCCGCCCAGATTGGCAAAGATGCCCTGCGCCACGCCCAGCATCGGCAGCGTGCCGGTGGCGCGCAGCTGCAGCCCGTGCACCTGCGCGATCGCCTGGATCTGGCCCGCGATCTCGTTCAGGTTCTCCGCCAGCTCCGGCTTGGCGTGCGCCTGATGCTGCAGGAGCCCCGCCACGCCCTGCAGGTTGTTCTTGATCCGGTGATGCACCTCGCGCACCAGCAGGTCGCGCTGCCGCACCGCCTCGTCGATCCGCTTCGCCTCGGCCGCCATCCGCTCGGTGATGTCCTCGGCGATGCCGAACACGCGGATCGAGCCGTCGAACATCCGCACCGGCGACAGCCGCGCCAGCAGCGTGCGCGTGCCGAGCCGTGCGTGCTCGATCTTCAGCGTCAGCTCGGCGCGCCGGCCGCGCCGCATCGACGCGATCAGCCGCGGCAGGCGCCGCGCGAGCATGGCCAGATCGGGCTCATGCACGTAGCGGTAGAAGTGGCGCACGTCGTCGAGCAGCTCGGTGGCCGGCGCGCCGACCAGCCCGTCGTAGCGCGGGCTGACGTACAGCACGCGCGAGAAATCGTCGGTCGCGATGAAGACGAGCTGGTCGATGTTCTCCGCCAGCTGGCGGAAGCGCGCGTCGGTCTCGCGCAACGCCGCCTCGGCGCGCACGGTGTCGGTCAGATCGTCGATGATCGACATCACGTACTGCGCGCGGCGCGGCTCGCCCGCGGCCGGCTCGTCCTCGTACAACGGCATCACGCGCTGGTGCACGGTCAGCGTGCGGCCGTCGGCGCGCGGCAGGAGCGCACGCGGCCGGTCGACGAGCTGGCCGCGCTCGAGCGCGTCGCGGTCGAGCGCGGCGAAGTCGCCGGCCAGCGCCGCGTCGTACAGCTCGTGCCAGGTGCGGCCGATCACCTGGTCGCGCGAGCGGCCGGTGATCGCCTCGCCGGCGCGGTTCAGGCTGACGAATCGCCCGCTGTCGGATGCGCGCACCGACACCAGCACCGGCAGGTTCTCGACGATCAGGTCGAGGTAGTTGCGCATGCGCTGCAGCTCGTGCTCGGAGCGCTTGCGCGCATCGACGTTCATCAGCGCGACGATCATGCCGCGCTCGGGCGCGCCGGCGTCGAGCAGGCGCACGTTGCCTGCGGCCCAGAACGTGCTGGAATCGGCGCGCCGCAGCTCGCGCTCGAAGTTCGCCTCGCCGTGCGCCAGCGCGTGCGTGCGCGCCGCGTCCCATTCGTCCGGGTGCGCGAACAGCGCCCCGATCGGCAGCTGCGCCAGCGCGTCGGCGCTGTAGCCGAACATCTGCAGCGTGGCCGCGTTGGCCTTGACCAGTGCGTCGTTGAGCGCGTAGGCAACGCCGACCAGCGCGTTGTCGAAGATGCGCTGCAGTTCCGCCAGCGCGTCGCGCAGATGCGCTTCCGAGCGCTTGCGCGCGTCGATGTCGACGAACGCGAAGATGTAGCCGGCGGCGGGATCGCGCGCGTCGACCGCGCGGCCCTGAACCGCGACCCAGGTCGGATCGCCGTTGCGCCGGTACAGCCGCATCTCGAAATCGCACGCGCCGCGCTGGTCGATTTCGCCGAAGCGCTCGGCCAGCCCCGCCATCAGCAGGCCGTCGGCCGGATGCGCGAACAGTTGCGCGCCGCGCGTCAGCGCGCCGCGCTCGCAGCCGAGCAACTGCTCGATCGCGGCGTTGGCGCGCACCGGGCGGCCGTCGCGCACGAACAAGAGGCCCACCACTGCGGTGTCGAACAGGAGCTGCGATTCGGACGCAAGCGCTTCCAGCCGCTCCTGCTGCAAGCGACGCTCGCTGATGTCGAGAATCGACGCGACCTGCGCCTCGGCCGGTCGCGCCGCGTCGACTGCGCGCAGCGACACCAGCGCCCAGAACGCGCCGCCGTCGGCTCTACGCATCTTCGCCTCGAACGTGCGCGCCTCGTTCGGCGCCAGCTCCGCCAGCCGCGCGCGCCAGTCGTCGCCAAGCACGGTCGCGTCCTCGAACAGATCCACGAAACGGCGGCCAACCGGGCCGCCGTCGCCGTCGAACAGCAGCGTCGACTGCGCGTTGCCGCGCACGACCTGACCGTCGGACAGATGCAGCACCGCCGCCGACGTCGTGTCGAGCACCACGTTCAGCTCCAGCAGCGAGCGGCCGAGCGCCTCGCGGCTCCTCTTGTGCTCGGAGATGTCGAGAAACGCGTAGATTGCGTCGGTGCCGATCTCGTTCGCGTCGGCACCGGCCTCGACCACGCGCGCCTGCACCAGGCACCACACCGGCGCCCCGTCCTTGCGGAACAGCACCACTTCGGCCTGCGCCGGCTCGCCGGGCCTGGGCGCGGGCAGCATCGACACGTCGTCCGGCGCCCGGTTGGCGCGATCGCGCGTCAGCTCTTCCAGCGGCAGTCCGATCGTCTCCGATTCCGCATAGCCGAACAGGCGCGCGAACTCGCGGTTGGCCAGCAGCACCTTGCCGTCGAGCGCCTGCGCCACGCCGACCGACATCGTCGCGAGCAGCGTGCGGCTGCGGCGCAGCGCCTGCTCGAGCTGCTCGGCGGCGGCGCGCCGGTCGGAAAAGTCCTCCAGCACCAGCACATAGCGGCGCGCGCCCGCGCCGATCGCCCACGCGCGCACGGTCAGACGCACCCACACCGTGCGCCCGTCCTTGCGCACCATGCGCCGGTCGCTCTCGGCCGACGCCACGGCGCCGCGCGCCAGGTGCGCGCGCAGCCGCAGGCCGGCGTCGATCTCGTCCGGATGCAGCAGCAGCGCCGGGTCACGGCCGATCAGTTCGGCGCCGGCGAAGCCGAGCAGCGTGCAGGCGGCGCGATTGACCTCAACGATGCGGAAATCGGCGTCGAGCAGCAACTCGGGGACGGGGCTGTCCTCGAACAGCGAGCGGAAGCGCTCGGCGCTTTCGGCGAGCGCCGCTTCGACGCGCTTGCGCTCGACGACCTCGCGCGCGAACAGGAAGCAGTGCTCGCGGCCCTCGGCTTCGACCCGCTGCGCCACCACGTCGACCGGCACCGTGGCCCCGTCCGCGCTGCGATAGCGCGCCTCGACGCGCCAGCGCTGGCCCGCGGCGAGCGCATCGAACATGCGCGCGATCGCCTCCGGCGTCGCGTCGGGGTCGATCGATGCGAACGGCATGCCCTTGAGCTCACCGCGGCTGAAACCGAGCAGCGCGCACGCGCTGTCGTTGGCGTCGGCCACCGCACCGTCGCGCTTCAGTTCGAACACCAGATCGGGCGACGCCGCGAGCGCCAGCCGCACCGCGCCGGCGGACGACTCGGCAAAACCCATAGGTTGCAGCTGGGCGGGCTGCGGAACGTGCACGGACGCGGGCCTCGGCGATTGGAGCGGGCGCCCGACTCTCAGGCGCTGCCGAAGAATAGCCGTGCGCCTTTGCGGGCGTCTACAGATAGTCGAACAGCGACAGCTTGGAAACCGACGAATAGCTCTTGATCGCGGCGGCGAAGGTATCCTGCCGGCGCGACAGTTCACTGATCGCCTGCGCGAAGTCGACGTCCTCCACGGCCGACAGCCGGCCCTGCAACTCGGTGCTGCGGGTGTCGTGAAGCTGCCGATAGCCGTCGACCTCGGACAGCGCGGCGCCGATCTGCGCGCGCTTCAGCGACAGGTGATCGATCGCCTGATCGACCGACGCCAGCGCGCCGCCGAGCTGCGTCTTGATCCGCGCCAGCGCCGCCGCGCTGGTCGCGGGCGTCCTGAGCGTGGCGATCGCCTGCGCCATCGTGTCGAAGATCGACTGGTAGCCGGCCGGCTGCACGGTGAAGCGGTCGCCGGCCGCGGGCTGTCCGGTGATCGTCACGCGCAGCCCGTCGAACTGCAGCGCATTGGGCCCGCTTGCCGCCGTGAACGTGTACTGCGCGCTGTCGCTCGCCCGGGTCACGATGAACTGCGTGCCGTTGAAATCGATCGTGTAGCCGGAGCCCGTGATCTGCGACGGATCGACCACGCCGCCGCCGTCGATGATCCCGCCGCCCGTATTCGTAGTGGCCGCAGCCGTGGTGAAGGTCCCGTTGCCGGGACGCATCCGCAGGAACACGTCGTCGCCGGTGAGCTTGGTCTGCAGCAGGCGGTTGTTCGCCACCTCGAGCCGCTGCGCGGTGGCGTCGCCGCTGTAGCTGACCACGTTGCCGCTCTGCCCGAACGGTGCGGCTGCCTCGCGCGTGCCGGCGAACAGGTACCCGCCGGCGCCGTCGGCCGTGTTGGCCAGCCCGACCATCTGCGCCAGGATGCCTTCGAGATCGCCGGCGACCATCTGCCGTTGCGCGTCGCCGTAGGTGCCGTTGGCGGCCGCCAGCAGCTTGTCCTTGACCGAAAGCAGCGCGTCGGTGAACTGCGCGACCGCGTTCTCGCTCTGGTCGAGCACGTACTGCGCCTGGCTCTGGTTGCTCTTGAACTGGTCGATCCGCGCCAGCCCCGTGCGCAGCGTCGCGCCGGTCGCGGCGCCGACCGGATCGTCGGCCGGCGTCGTGATGCGTTTGCCGGTCGCCACGCGCTGCTGCGCGGCGAGCAGTTCGCGGCTGCGCTCCATGATCGCCTGCTCGCCGGACTGGTAGTGCAACAGGGTCGATATGCGCTGCATGGTCACCGCCCGATCGACAGGATCTCGTCGAATATCGACTTGGCGGTCGCGATCAGCTTGGCCGCCGCCTGGTACTGCTGCTGGTACTGGATCAGGCGCGACGCCTCTTCGTCGAGGTTCACCCCCGACACCGAACTTTCGGCGGCCAGCGCCGCGTCGAGGATGCCGCGCTGCGCGGACTCGGCGAGCTGCGCGCTCTGCACGTCGCCGCCGACGCGCGCGACGATGGTCGAGAACGCCGCCGACGGCGACACGCCGTCGATCGCCGCCGCGTTCTGCAACTGCGCGAGCTTGAGCCCGTTGCGGTTGTCGCCGACGCCGCCGGTGTTCGGCCCGACGTTGACGACGTCGCCCGCCTGCGGCGCGCCGCGCAGCGTGATGCTCCAGCGGCCGTCGAAGCTGATCGGCTGCCCGGCCGTATAGGTGCCGGTCTGCGTGACGAGGCCGGACGTGATCGTGTACGTGTTGCCGGCGCCGAAGGCGATCGTGGCGGGATTGGCCACGTTGGCCGCGCGCGGCGCCAGCGCGGAAAGGTCGTCGATCGCGATCGAGCCGGTGTTGGTCGCGGGCAGCGAGCCGACGACGGGCGCCGCCGCCGCGATCTCGGACGGCTGGCTGATCGCCAGCGCCAGATTGCGGCTGGCGCCGCGGGTGGCCTGGACGATGAACGAATCGCCGTCGGCCGGCGGCGCGTTCGCCAGCGTGATCGCGAGCCCATCCTGCGCGAACGATGGCGTGGCCGAGGTCCACTGCATGCCGTCCGCAAGGCGCGTCAGCGTGTACTGGCCGCCGCTGTAGGCGATGCGGTAGTCGCTGGCGGCGAGCTGCGTCGTATCGACGAACGATGCGCTGATCTGCGTCGCCTGATTGCCGTTGTTCGGCGCCGCGTACGCATGGGGCGTGAGCGGGGTGAAGAAGTCGCCGCCCGGCAAGCCGTTGCGATCGTTGCCGAGGCGGTGCTGCGCGTTGACCGCCGCCGACAGCGACACCGCGAGCCGTCCGAGTTCGTTTTCGAGCTGCGGCAGATCGTCGCCGCGGAACTGCATCAGCCCCGCGATCCTGCCGCCGCCGAGCCGGTCATCGGGCAGCGCGCGGAATTCATTCGCGACGTACACGCCGATCTGCAGCCGCTGCGGATCGGCCGCATCGGTCGCGAGCGCCACGCGGTTGGCCGAGTTGCCGACCACCAGCGCCTGGCCGTTGGCGAGGAACAGGTTCACCGAGCCGTCGCTCTGCGGCACGGTCGACACCTGCAGCGATTCGCTCAGGCGGCGGATCGCCTTGTCGCGCTGGTCGAGCAGGTCGTTGGGCGCGGCGCCGGAGCCGAGCGCCAGCGCGATGCGATCGTTCAGCTGCGCGACCTCTTGCGCGGCACGGTTGACGCTGCCGGCCTCGAGCTGCAGCTGGCGATCGGCGCTGTCGCGCATCTGCTGCAGGCGATCGCCGGCGTCGTTCATGCGCGCAGTGAGCTGGCCCGCCGCCGCCAGCAACGCCTGGCGCGCTGCCGGATCGGCCGGCCGTTGCGTCAGGTCCTGCAGCGCGCGGAAGAACTGGTCGACGGTCGCTCCCACGCCGCTCGCGGGATCGGAGAACGTGCTCTGCAGTTGCACCATTAGCTCCGAACGCGTCTGGGCCGCGTTCGACAGCGCGGTGGCCTGGTTGGCCTGCTGCGCCAGAAAAGCGTCGTACACGCGCCGCACCTGCGCGACGGCCACGCCCTGGCCGAGGAACGTGCCGCCGATCGACGCGCCCTGCTCGGGTACCAGTTCGACGATCTGGCGCGTATAGCCGGGTGTGTTGGCGTTGGCGATGTTGTTGCCGGTCGTGCGCAGCGCGGTGTAGGCCGCCGCGAGCGCGCTGTTGGCGATGGAAAGGATTCCGGACATGGGGCGGACGCGGTCGTTGTCGTCTACTTCGGCAGGTTCGGGCGAACCTTGAGCGGAAGCGGCCTCGGATTGCGGTGTGCAAAGCGCGCCGTGCGCGCGCGAATCGCACTCGGAGTTGTGCGTTTCATGCGGTCGTGCGCAGCGCCTGCGCCGCGTCGATCACGCGCGTGAGCTTGGCGCCGTAGGCCGGGTCGGTCGCATAGCCGGCGCGCTGCAGCGCGAAGGCGAAGCCGCGCGCGTCCTGCGCCTGTGCCAGCACCGGCGCATAGCGCGGATGGCTCGCCATCAGCCGCGCCCAGTCGCGGAACGATTCGCCGTAGTTGTTGTAGGCGCGGAACTTCTGCACCGCCTTCTTCGCCACGCCGTTGTCGTACTCGGTCGTCACCACGTCGACCGTGCGGCCCTTCCAGTCGCTGCCCGCCTTGATGCCGAACAGGTTGTAGCTCGGCAGCCCGCCGGTGCCGCGGATCTCGCGCTGCCCCCATCCCGACTCAAGCGCCGCCTGCCCCACGATGAACTTCGCCGGCACGCCGGTCGCGCGCTCGGCGTTCAGTGCGTGATCCCAGACGCGGGTGACGAAGGCGCGCTGGGCGCCGGCAGTCCCCGGGTTCACGCCCGCCGGCACCGCCGGCTCGGTCGCCGGCACGGGCACGGCCGGAGCTGCCGACCGCGAACTGCCGACCGCCAACGGCAGGTGCCGCGTCAGCTGCTTCGCAATCAAATCCGCGAGCCCCGTGCCGCTCGCGGCGATCCTGCCGGCGAGCTGCTGGTCGAGCAGGCCGGTGTACATCTCGTTCGCGCTCGAATCGAGCAGGCCCGACTTCGGCGTGGCGTCGCGCATGCTCTTGAGCACCATCTGCATGAACAGCGCCTCGAACTGCTGCGCGGCCGTTTTCACCGCCGCGCGCGGATCGCGCGCGGCGTCGCGCTTGAGCGCGTCGAGCGCGCGGCTGTCGACGGCGAGGTCGGCGGCCGCCTTCATCAGATCACTTCCAGCTCGGCGCGCAGCGCGCCGGACGCGTGCAGCGCCTGCAGGATCGCCAGCAGGTCCTGCGCGTTGGCGCCGAGCGCGTTCAGCGCCTTGACCACGTCGGCGAGGCTCGCGCCGCCGGACAACTGCATCAGATTGCCGCCGTCCTGCTTGATCTGGATGTCGGTCTTTTCCGTCACCACGGTCTGGCCGCCCTGCGACAGCGGCGCCGGCTGCGAGATCACCGGCGTCGACGAGATCGTCACCGACAGGTTGCCGTGCGCGACCGCGGCGGGCTCCAGCGTCACGGTGCGATTCATCACGATCGAGCCGGTGCGCGCATTGATGATCACCCGCGCCACCGGCGCGATCGACTGCACGTCGACGTTCTCGAGTTCCGCCATGAAGCGCACGCGCTCGTTGGGCGTGGCCGGCGCGCGCACCTCGATCACGCGTCCGTCGAGCGCCGTCGACGCCGCGTCGCCGAAGCGCTTGTTGATCGCGTCCGACACCGCGGCGGCGGTGGAAAAGTCCGTGCTGTTCAGCTCCAGCCGCAGCCGGTCCGACAGCAGGAACGGCGTGGCGACCGCGCGCTCGACCGTCGCGCCGCCCGGCACGCGGCCGGCGCTCAGGTGATTGATCTGCACCTTCGATCCGCCCTGCGCCGCGCCGGCGCCGCCGACCAGCACGTTGCCCTGCGCCACCGCGTAGATCTGCCCGTCGGCGCCTTTCAGCGGCGTCATCAGCAGCGTGCCGCCGCGCAGGCTCTTCGCGTTGCCGAGCGAAGACACGGTCACGTCGACCTGCTGCCCCGGCTGCGCGAACGGCGGCAATGTCGCGGTCACCATCACCGCCGCGACGTTCTTCAGTTGCGGGTTGGTTCCCGGCGGCAGCGTGATGCCCAGTTGCGTCAGCATCGCCTGCAGGCTCTGCACGGTGAACGGCGTCTGCGTGGTCTGGTCGCCCGAGCCGTCGAGACCGACGACGAGCCCGTAGCCGATCAGCTGGTTCGGCCGCACGCCCTGAATCGTCGCGAGATCCTTGATGCGCTCCGCGTGCGCAGCGAACGCGGACAACGCGAGCGCGAGAACGAGGAACAGCCGGCACATCAGAACGGGCTCCACGAGTTGAAGAAGCGCGCCAGCCAGCCCTGGATCTGCGCCTCCTCGATGTAGCCGCCGCCGCGGTAGTCGAGCCGCGCATCGGCGACCTGGGTCGAGCTGACGACGTTGCCGGGCTGGATCTGCGCCGGGTCGACCACGCCGGAGATGCGCAGCACCTCCGAGTTCTGGCGAATGCCGATCTGCTTTTCGCCGGCCACGCGCAGGTTGCCGTTGGCGAGCACCTCGATCACGGTGACCGTGATCGCCCCGGTGAAGAGATTGCTCGACGCGGTCTCGCCCTTGCCGTCGAAGGCATTGCTCGACGACGCTTTCGCGTTCAGCGGATTGAGCTTCTGTCCGAACACGCCGCTCACGCCCGGCAGCGCCACTGCGGCGTCGCCGGTGCGCGCCGCCGTCGAGTTCGCTTTCTGGCTCGCATTGAGCCGTTCGTTGATCTGGATCGTCAGCAGATCGCCGACATAGCGCGGCTTGCGGTCCTCGAACAGCGGCCGGAAGCCCGCGGTCTGGAAGATCGCGCCCGTCGGCGCCGCGCTGGCCAGGGTCGGTGTCTCGGGTCGCGCGGTGGTCTGCATGCCCACTGAGACTGGGTGCCGCGGCGCGGCACAGGCGGTGAGGATCGTCGCCAGGGCGAAGATGATCGTGATCCGTGATCCGTGATCCGTGATCCGTGATCCGTGATCCGTGATCCGTGTCGACGCGCGGCGGGCGTGCCGAGACGCCAGCGACTCAGCCGCGCGAAGTCTGCTTCTCAGGTTCAACGGTCGCTCCTTGAAGTCCGAGTCAACGGATCACGGATCACAGATCACGGATCACAGCTGCGACAGCCTCTGCAGCATCTGATCCGACGTCTGGATCGCCTTGCTGTTGATCTCGTAGGCGCGCTGGGTCTGGATCATCGACACCAGTTCCTCGACGACGTTGACGTTGCTGGTCTCGACGTAGCCCTGCTGCAGCGTGCCCAGCCCGTTGGTGCCGGGCGTGTTGGCGCTGGCGGTGCCCGACGCGGAGGTTTCGAGGAACAGGTTCTGCCCGCGCGCTTCGAGCCCGCCGGGATTGACGAAAGTGGCGAGCTGGATCGTGCCGACGTTCTGCGGCGCCGCCTGCCCCTGCACCTTGATGCTCACGGTGCCGTCCTGGCCGATCGTCACGCTCTGCGCGGTCGGCGGAATCGTGATCGCCGGCGCCAGCGCGAAGCCGTTCGACGTCACCAGCGAGCCGTTGGCGTCGACGTGAAACGAGCCGTCGCGCGTGTAGGCGGTCGAGCCGTCGGGCAGCTGCACCTGGAAGAAGCCCTGGCCGTTGATCGCCAGATCGAACTGGTTGCCGGTCTGCTGCAGGTTGCCCTGCGTGAACTGGCGCACGGTCGCGGTCGGCCGCACGCCGGTGCCGAGCTGCAGCCCGGTGGGAAGCTGCGTCTGCTGCGACGAACTGGCGCCCGGCTGCCGCACCGTCTGGTACAGCAGGTCCTCGAACGCGACCCGCGCGCGCTTGAAGCCCGCGGTGCCGACATTGGCGAGGTTGTTCGCGATCGCGTCGAGCTGCGTCTGCTGCGCGTCGAGGCCGGTCTTGCTGATCCACAGTGATCTAATCATGGTGATCGGTGATCCGTGATCCGTGATCCGATCCCCGTGCGCTGCGATCCAACGGATCACAGATCACGGATCACGGATCACGAGGTTAAGTAGCGGTGATCAAGCTATTGCCCTTCTGCTCGTTCTGCTCCGCGCTCGCGAGCATCTTCATCTGCAGCTCGAACTGGCGCGCGGCGGCGATCATGCCGACCATCGCCTCGACGACGTTGACGTTGCTGCCTTCGAGCGTGCCTTCGGCGATGCGCACGTTCGGATCGGCCTCGGCCGCGTCGCCGTTCCTGAGCCGAAACAGGCCGTCGAGTCCCTTCTGCAGGTCTTCCGCCGGCGGGTTGACGAGCTTCAGCCGGCCGACCGTGTTGATCGTCGCGCTGCCGGGCGTCTTCGCCGACACCGTCCCGTCGGCGGCGATCGTCACCTGCGCACCCGCCGGAATCGTGATCGGCCCGCCCTCGCCCTGCACCTGCACGCCGCTCGGCAACTGCAGCGTGCCGTCGACGCCGATCTGCAGGTTGCCGGCGCGCGTGTAGGCCTCGTTGCCGTCGGTGGCCTGCACCGCGATCCAGCCCGGCCCCTGCACGGCGACATCGAGTGCGCGGCCGGTTGAGGTCATCGGCCCCGGCGCGAAGTCGGCGCCGGTCGTGGTCTCGATCGAGAACACGCGCGTGCCCGGCGTGTCGCCCTGGATCGGCACCGCGCGGAACGCGACCGTGTCGGCGCGGTAGCCGGTCGTGTTCGCGTTCGCGAGGTTCTGCGCCAGCGCATCCTGCCGGTACAGCAGGTGCTTGGCGCCGGTCATCGCGGTGTAGATCAATCTATCCATCGTGATCCGCTATTCGTGATCCGTGATCTGTGATCCGTGATCCGTGGTCGTGTGCCGTGACCTGAACGGATCACGGATCACGGATCACGATCAACGGAGATTGACGAGCGTCTGCAGGATCTGATCCTGCGTGCGGATCGTCTGCGCGTTGGCCTGGTAGACGCGCTGCGCGGTGATCATCTTGACCAGCTCTTCGGTCATGTCGACGTTCGCTTCTTCGACCGCACCGGATTGCAGGCTGCCGAGCGAGCCCGCGCCCGGCGGGCCGACGACCGGCTGGCCCGAGTCGGAGGTTTCGCCCCACTGGTTGTTGCCCTGCGATGCCAGTCCCTGCGGGTTGATGAAGTTCGCCAGCACGATCTGCCCCTGCGCGCGGCTCTGGCCGTTGGTGTAGCGGCCGAGAATCACGCCGTCGTCGCCGATCGAGAAGCCCGACAGCCGCCCGGTGGTGAAGCCGTCCTGCGTCAGCTGGCTGACCGCGAAGTCAACGCCGAACTGCACCGCCTGCCCGGCCGGAAATGTCAGGTCGAACGCGAGCGGATTGGCGCCGTTGGTAAGCGGGATGTTCAGCGGGAACACCGCATCGGCGGCGAGCGCGCCGGACGAGTCGAAGTTCAGCGTGCCGATCGGGCCGGCGCCGATCGCGGTGCCGTTCAGCGCCCCGTGCACGTCCCACGTGTTCGGTGCCGTTTTGCGGAAGTACAGCGTCAGCGTCTGCGCGTTGCCCTGCGAGTCATACACCGTCATCGCCGTGGACGAGTTGTAGGTCGCGGGATCGGCCGCGTTGAAGGCCGCGAGTGGCGCGCTGGCGCGCGAATCGAGGTTCATCGCCACGCGCGCATCGGTCGTCGTCTTCGGCGGCAGGTTGGCGAACGTCACCTGCAGGTCCGACGGCGTCGAGGCGACGATCTTGCCGGTCGCGTCGGCGCCGTAGCCGGTCAAATGCGCGCCGTTGTTGGTGACCAGATAGCCGTTTTTGTCGAGCGAGAACTGGCCGTTGCGCGAGTACGAGACCGTGCCGTTGGTCGACAGCCGGAAGAAGCCCGCGCCGTTGATCGCCACGTCGAGCGGGTTCTGCGTGGTCACGATGTTGCCCTGGGTGAACTGCTGCCGCACCGCGGCCACGCTGGCGCCGATGCCGACCTGCGTGGTCAGGCTGCCGCCCGAGGCGGCGGCGAATACGTCGGCGAACTCCGCGCGCGCAGCCTTGTAGCCGACGGTCGACGAGTTGGCGATGTTATTGCCGATCGCATCGAGGTTCTTGGCGGCGACGTTCAGACCCGACAGACCCTGCTGAAAGCTCATGACATGCTCCTGTTAGAGGATTTGCTTGATGTCCGAATAGGCCACCGGACCGATGCCGGAGAGGATCAGCTGCATCTGCGCGCCGTCCGTCCGCACGCCGTCGACGCGCGCGGCCGCGAGCGTGTCCACGCCGATCTCCTGCGCGCCGGCGAATGCCTTCGCGCTGAACGTGTAGCGGCCCGCGGCCACCGCGTCGCCCGCGTCGTCGCGCCCGTCCCACGCGAACGACTGCAGTCCCTGCGGCTGCGCGCCGAGCTCGAGCCGGCGCACGACCTGGCCGTTGGCGTCGCGGATCTCGATCGACACGCGATCGACCGCCGCCGGCAGGTCGATGCCGCCGGTGACGGGGCCCGCGCCCGCCGCGAGCGTGTCGCCCGCGACCAGAACGCTGCGGCCGGTGAGTTGCGCGGCCTGCAGCGACTGCAGGCTCGCGAACTGCGCCATCAGCTGGCCGACGCTGTCGGCCATGTTGTTGATGCCGGTGACGGTGCTGATCTGCGCCATCTGCGTCGTCACCTGCGCGTTGTCGAGCGGATTGAGCGGATCCTGGTTGTTCATCTGCGCGACCAGCAGCTTCAGGAAGCGGTCGTTGATCTCGCTCGCGCTGCTCTCCTTCGCGTTCGAACGGTTGTTGAGCTGCGCGATCAGCGCCGACCTGTCCTGCTGCGAAACGGTGTTCACCGCGGCCATCGGATCGCCTCCCGTCACGACCCGAGCTGCAGCGTCTTCTGCAGCAGCGTCTTGGCCGTGTTCATCACGTCGATGTTGGTCTGGTAGCTGCGCGACGCGGAGATCATGTTGACCATCTCCTCGACCACGTTCACGTTGCTCATCGTCACGTAGCCCTGCTCGTCCGCGAGCGGATGGCTCGGGTCGTGGATGCGGCGCGGCGCCGAGTTGTCCTCGGTCACCTGCGCCACGCGCACGCCGGCCGCGGTCGGGTCGGAATCGACCAGCTGCGTCTGGAACACGACCTGCCGCGCCTTGTACGGCTTGCCGTCCGGCCCCGCGACCGCGTCCGCGTTGGCCAGGTTGCTCGCCACCACGTTCAGCCGCTGGCTCTGCGCGGAAACCGCGCTGCCGCTGACGGTGAAGACCTTGAATAGCGACATCGATGACCTCTGTTTGGTCCTGAGGAGTCAGGATTCAGGAGTCAGGATTCAGCTGAGCGAGCCCGCGCGCTGCGGCCGGCTGAATCCTGAATCCTCCTCAGTCCTGAATCCTGCCTTTTCATTGCCCGTTGATCGCCAGCGTTAGCGTGCGGATCTGACCGTTCAGGAAACGAAGGCTCGCTTCGTAGCGCACGGTGTTGTCGGCGAAGCCGGCGCGCTCCAGATCCATGTCGACCGTATTGCCGTCGAGCGCGGTCTGCGGCGGCAGCCGGTATTGAAGTTGCGGGCCGCCGCTGCCCAGACCGGTCGGCGCCAGGTGGCCGGGCTGAGTGCGCGCGGCGGGCGTGGCCGTGGTCACGCGCTGCAATCCGGTCGCGGTTTCGAGCGCCTTTCGAAAATCGAAATCGCGCGCCTTGTAGTTCGGCGTATCCGCGTTGGCCAGGTTGCCCGCCAGCACGCGGCCGCGCTCCGAGCGCAGCAGCAGTGCCGAGGCGTTGAAGTCCAGCGTTTGCGTCAAACGGTCGATCATTCGAACCGCCCTAAAGATTCGTTCAGTGCGGCCGATTATTCGCGTGGGAGGCAAGGACGATCGGCCGATAAGCCGGGCTTGCGCGCGCCTTTCTTGCGCTTCGGCCTGCCGCGCGGGCGGTCACACTGCCGGCCATGAAGCGCTTTCTTCCCGCCGTCTGCCTCTGCCTGCTCAGCGGCGCGGCCGGTGCGCAGGCCGCTGCTCACGAGCCTGTGCGGCAGTTCGTTCAGCGCGAGGCGGCGGCGGTCGCCGCCCAGCTCGGCGCCAGCGTACGGCTGGAGGTTGCGGTCGGCGCGCTGCCGAGCGGAATGCAGCTCGCGCCGTGCGCGCGCATCGAACCCTTCGTGCCGAGCGGCGTGCGCCTGTGGGGCCGCACGCACGTCGGCATGCGCTGCATGGAGGGCGCGAACTGGTCGGTGCTGGTGCCGGTGACGGTGAAGATCTTCGGCCCCGCGCTGGTCGCCGCGCGGCCGCTCGCGGCGCTGCAGACGATCGCGCCCGACGACCTGCGCATCGCCGAGGTCGAATGGACGCGCGAAGCGCAGGGAGTGGCGACCGATCCGGCGCAGATCGACCACCGCGTGCTGACGCGTCCGCTCGGCGTCGGCCAGCCGGTGCCGCTGGCGGCGCTGCGTGCGCCGCTCGCGGTCGGTCAGGGCGATCCGGTCAAGGTGCTGGGCCAGGGCCGCGGCTTCACGATCCAGACCGACGGTATCGCGCTGGCCGCCGCTCAGGAAGGACAGCCGGTCCGCGTGCGGACCGAGTCCGGCAGAATCCTGACCGGTATCGCGCGCGCCGGCCGCAGCGTCGAGCTTCAGTTCTGAAGATTGACCGGCTTTTGCCGATCTTCTTCGGACCACGGTTCGCGGCCGGCGACCCTAAAGTTTCGATCGGGCGGGCCGAATTGACAGGCGAGTCAGTGGGCAGCTCGCTGGAGGCACCATGAAGATTTCGAGCACATCCGAACCGCTGCGTCCCGACCGGATCGTTCCGGCCGGCGATGCGCGCACGGCCGCCAGGCAGGACGTTGCCGAGACCGAAAAGGTCCAGCTCTCCGACCTCGCCGCGCGGCTGAGCCAGCTCGAGACGCAGTTCGGGCAGGGCGACTTCGACGCGACGAAGGTCGCCGAGGTGCGGCAGGCAATCGCCGCGGGCCGCTTCAAGGTCGACTCCGAGGCGGTCGCCGACAAGCTGCTGTCGAGCGTGGCCGAACTGCTCGGCCGCAAATAGACGCGCATGGGCGCCGACGCGAGCCCGGCGGTCGCGCTGCTCGATGCGCTGGTGCGCTCGCTGCACGAGGAAAGCGACGCGCTCGTCGCCGGCGATCTGGAGCGGTTGCAGGCCGCCGCCGCGCGCAAGAACGACGCGCTCGCGCGCCTTGCGCCGGAGCTGAAACGAATTCCCGAAACGCAGCGCCGGCAGCACGAGAAGACGCTGCGCGCCGCGCGGCAGATGAACGAACGCAACGCGCGCATTCTCGCGGTCCGCATGTCGATGAACCGCGCGCGCGTCGATACGCTGCTCAACGCGGCCGGTAGCAACCTGTACTCGGCTGACGGCGGTGTCGGCCACCACGCCGCCCTCACCCGCGCGCGCGCCTGAGCGCTCGCGCACCGCGCAGCTTCTCCGTCAGGACAGGATTCCGGCCAGATCGATGCTCACGCCGGGCAGCAGCGCGATCGGCGTGGCACCCGGCGTCTCGGTCGCGGTGATGTCGGCGTAGCTCGCGCCGGCGGGCCGGCGGAAGAATCGCACCAGCCGGTTGTCCAGATCGACGATCCAGACCTCCGGCACGCCGTGCTGCGCGTACAGCGGCAGCTTGACGCCGCGATCGAAAGCAAGCGTGCTTTCGGACACCTCGATCAGCAGCAGCACGTCGGCGGCCGTCGGATGCGCTTGTGCGTATTCGTTCGGCGTCGGTCTGAGCAGCATCAGATCCGGCTCGGGCTCGGACCGGTCGCCAAGACGCAGCGGCAACTGGCACGACACGATCGCCCGTTCTTTCACGGTCAACTGCAGCAGGCGATCGAGGCGCCTGACGACCCATGCGTGCGTGCCCTTCATCGGCGCCATATCGACGATCTCCCCCTCGATCAGTTCGACGCGCGCATCAGGCGCGAGCACTCCGGCGTCGGCCATGCGGTGATATTCCGCGACCGTCAGGCGGTGCCGCTGCATCAATCCGGGTTCTTCCACGACGCCCATTTCGGCCTCTGTGCAGGCGCGCCCCCATTCTAGGCCGGCGCGGCGAGGAGCGACCGGCGCCGGCCGTCGCCGGCGTCCGCTGCTTCAGCGGCGCGCGTCCAGCCGCGCGCGGATGTGAAACAGCTCCGCCGCGCGCTCGACCTTCAGCTTCTGCATCAGGTTGGCGCGGTGCGCCTCGACCGTGCGGACGCTGACGCCGAACTGCTGTGCGATCTCGCGGTTCTGCAGGCCGTCGGTGACGAGCTGGAACACCTCGCGCTCCCGCTCGCTCAGCACGCCGATGCGCCGCTCGAGCTCCGCGAGGTCGGCGGACTGCCGCACCCGGCTTTCGTCGCTGGCGAGCGCGCGCGCCACGACGTCGAGCAGTTCGTTGGCGTCGGCGGGCTTCTGCAGGAAGTCGACCGCGCCGGCCAGCAGCGCGGCGCGCGCCACCGCCACGTCGGACGCGCCGGTCAGCACCACGATCGGCAGCCCCGGATAGTCGCGCTGCAGCCGCTGCTGCAACTGCAGGCCGCCCATGCCGGGCAGGCCCACGTCGAGCACGACGCAGCACGGCCGCTGCAACGGCCCGCCTTCGAGCAATGCCTCGGCACTCGGGAAGCCGCGCGCGGCGATTCCGCGCAGGCTCAACGTCTGCTGCACCACCTCGCGCAGCAACGCGTCGTCCTCGACGACATAGACGGTCAGCGCGTCGGTATCGAGTCCTTCGGCCTTCATCGGCGGCGCGAGGGCGTCATCCAGGGCCGCAGCGTCGCTTGGCATCGGGGGCAAAGGCGAAGGATCCATCATCTGCGTTCACGGGCGCGCGCGTTCTGCGCGCGAAAGACATCTCACGGCGAGCGCGGAGGATACAGCGCATGCACCGCAAACGCAGCGCCATTGCACTCCAAGTCACCGGCGTCGATCGGAGTTCGTAGCAGTACGTAGCGCGCCTACCAGCTCTTGAGCTTCGCCCGCAGCCGCGCAACCGCCTGGCTGTGCAACTGGCACACGCGCGACTCTGTCACGCCGAGCACCGCGCCGATTTCCTTCAGGTTCATGTCCTGGTCGTAGTACAGGCTCATCAAGAGCTTCTCGCGCTCCGGCAGATCCTCGATCGCCGCGACCAACGCGCCGCGAAAGCGCTTGTCGCGCAGGATGCTCGACGGATCGCCGCCCGCGTCGGCGACGTGGCGCTCGAGGTAGTCCTCGTCGTCGCCGTCGTGGCCGAGATCGTCGAAGTAGATCAGCTGCGCGCCGCGCGCGTCGTTCAGCATCTCCTGGTATTCGGATACGGGAATCGCCAGCTCGCGCGCGATCTCGGCCTCGGTCGGCGCGCGCTTCAGTTTCCCCTCGAGCCGGTGCACCGCGTTTTCGATGTCGCGCTGGCTCTTGCGCGCGGAGCGGGGCATCCAGTCGCCGGCGCGCAGCTCGTCGAGCATCGCGCCGCGGATGCGGCTGGCGGCGTACGCCTCGAACGCGACGCCCTGCGATTCCTCGAAGCGGCCGACCGCGTCCATCAGCCCGATCATGCCGGCCTGGATCATGTCGTCCAGTTCGACATTGGCGGGCAGCCTGGCGATCAACTGGTGCGCCAGCCGCCGCACCAGCGGCGCGTACTGGTTGACCCAGCCCTGCCGGTCCAGCGTGCCGCGCGCGCTGTAGACGAACGCCTCGTTCTTCAACCCACACTCTCCGTTTTCAACTGCGCCAGATCCCAGGTGCCGGCGGTGCGCACCACGCGCGCCAGGTCGCGCGCGACGAGGGCGGCTCCGCCGAAGCTCACCGGCGCGGTCGACCATAACGCGGCGGATGCCGCCATCCTCTGCGACAGGGTATAGGCGGCCGCTTCTTCGATTCCGAGGAAAAGCAGGCGAAATTCGAGGTTGTCCGCCAGTTCGTTGGCGTGCCGGATCTCGCCCAGCACCGCGGCCACGTCGTTGCGCGTCGGCTGCACCGGCACCAGCACGTCGCCGCCCGGCGCCAGCGGCGCGAACGCCGCCTGGATCAGCAGCAGCACCAGATCGAACCCGCGTCGCGCGGCGAGCGCCGCGCCGAGCAGTTGCGGCAACGGCGTGCGCGCGCGCAGCGCCTGTTCGAACGCGCGCGCGGCCGGCAGCACGGCGAGCCCCGGCGCGGCATCGAGCAGCACCGCGGCAGCGGCGCATTCGCCGCGCTGCGCGTGCGCGAGGTCGTAGCGCGCGCGCAGGCCGATCGCGGCGGCGATCTGCACCCGCGCCGCGTCGACCACCAGCGTGCGGGTGCCGTGCCGCGCGAAGCCCTCCGCGAGCTTGGTGAGCCACACCGCGCGCGTCTCGCAGCGCGGCTCGGGCACCAGCACCGGCAGCACGCGCACACCGCGCTGCGCGAACAGGCGTCGCAGGCCGGCCGCCTGGTCCTCGACGTTCGACGACGGGAACTCCATCAGGGCATCCATCGCCGGCCTCACGCGAATACCTGCGGATGTGCCGCGCGCTGCGAGGTGGCGAGCAGCGCGGCCTCGTCGTCGTTCAACGCGAACGGCGCGCCACCCGGCTGCAGCGCCGCCGCCGCGAGTTGGGTCGCATCCGCGGCGAGCCAGTCTTCCGGCACGCGCTGGCCATGCGTGGCGCCCATCAGCACCAGCTTGTGGCGCAGCACGCTGTCGAGCGCGCCGCCGATGCGCGCGGCCTCGTCGAGCTTGGTCAGGATCGCGGCGCCGGCCTCGCGCGCGCGCCAGGCGCGCGCGACCGCCTCGAGCGTCTCGGCGTGCGACGCGGCATTGAGCAGCAGTACGCGCTGCACCGGTCGCCGCGGCGTGCCCGCCTGCTCCAGCATCGCCAGCATTTCCTCGAGGCGCTCGTCCCGCTGCGACACGCCACAGGTGTCGATCAGCACCAGCCGCTTATGGCTCATCGCCGCCAGCACATCGGCCAGCGTGACCGCGTCCTGCGCCAGGTGCACCGGCGTGCCGAGGATGCGGCCGTAAGTGCGCAACTGCTCGTGCGCGCCGACCCGATACGCGTCGAGCGTGACCAGCCCGAGCTGCGCGGCGCCGTACTTCACGGCGAAGCGCGCGGCCAGCTTGGCCACCGTGGTCGTCTTGCCGACCCCCGTCGGGCCGACCAGAGCGAACACGCCGCCTCGCTCGATGATGCCGTCGTGCTCCGCCGTGCAGCGCAGGTTCAGCGCCAGCACGTCGTGCAGCCATTGCTCGCCGTTGGCGAGCGTCGCTTCGAGCGGCAGGTGCTCGGTGATGTGGCGCGCGACTTCGGTCGAGAAGCCCGCCGACAGCAGGCGCGTCATCACCCGCACCGCGACCGGGCTCCGCTTCTGCAGTTCGGCGGCCGAGGTCGCGGCGGACATCGTGGCCATCTGTTCGAGCAGCAGCGCGCGCATGCCCTGCAACTCTTCCAGCAGCCGTGCGTCGGTCCTGACCAGGCCCTGTGTCAGCGCCGGCTCGGCGCGCTGGCGGAACACCGCGGGCGTCGGCACGGCTGCCGGAGCCACGACCGGCGTCGCGACCGCGGGCGCCGTGACGACGGGCACAGCGGCGGCGACGGCCGCTGCGGCAACCGGTGCCGCAACAGCCGGCGCCGGCTGAACGGACGCGGCCGCTGCCGCAATGGCCGGCGCGACCGGCGATGCGTGAGCGCGTGCGGCCGCTGCCGCATGAGCGGGCGCCGCCATCGCGGGCGGCGGCGCCGCGGCTTCCTGCGCGACCTGCCGGTACATCTCGGCACCGACCGGTCGCTGGATCGCCACGTCATCGGGCGGCGCGGTGCGCGTGCGGCCCTGCCGCTTCAGGAAATCGCTGAACGACTCGATCTTCGGCGCCGCATCGGCCGCGTGCACCGTCGCCGCACGCGGCTCGGCTTCGCGCGCGCGGCGCGGCGTTCGCGCGTCCTCGACCAGCGCGTCCATCGCGTCCGGCGCCGCCGCGAGGATCTCGACCCGGCCGCCGGTCAGCGCGCGGTTCGAGATGATCAGCGCGTCCTCGCCCAGCTCGCGCTTGACCTGCGCCATCGCATCGCGGGCGCTCGCGGCGGTGAATCGTTTGATCGTCATGGGTCAGTCCTCAGTCGGCAGTCGGCATTCGGCAGTTGTGGTTCACGGATTGCGGATTGCGCGGGTCACGGATCACGGATCACGGATCACGGATCACGCCGCCCCCCCAAGCACCGTCGCCACGCGGATCGTGCTGGTCTCGGGGACCTCGGCGTGGCCGATCACGCGCAGGCGCGGGGCAGCGCGCTTGAGCAGCCGCGCCAGCGGCACCCGCAGCTTGTCGGGCACCAGCAGCGACGGCGCGAGCCCCATGTCTTCCTGCCGTTGCGCGGCGGCGGCCGCGCCGCGCTGGATCAGGTCGACCAGTCCCGGCTCGATGGCGGTGTCGCCGCCGCCGCCGAGCGACTGCGCGAGCACCTTTTCCAGCTCGGGGTCGAGCGCGATCACCGCCAGCTCCTTCGTGGTGCCGAACAGCGATTGCGCGATCGTCGCGCGCAGCGCCGCGCGCACGTGCGCGGTCAGCTCGTTCGGATCGGTCGTGCGGGCGCCGAAATCGGCCAGTGTTTCCACGATCGTGCGCAGATCGCGGATGTGCACGCCCTCGTCGAGCAGGTTCGCCAGCACGCGCTGCAGCGTGGCGAGCGGAATCAGCTTCGGCACCAGGTCGTCGACCAGTTTGGGCATCGATTTGCCGACGTGATCGAGCAGCGCCTGCGTCTCCTGTCGGCCGAGCAGTTGGCCCGCGTGCGACAGCAGCAGATGATTGATGTGGGTCGCGACCACGGTCGCGCAGTCGACCACCGTGTAGCCGAGCACCTGCGCCGCATCGCGCGTGCCGGGGTCGATCCAGATCGCCGGCAGTCCGAACGCCGGGTCGCGCGTCGCGGTGCCGGGCACCGTCTGGGTCACGCCGCCGGGGTTGATCGCGAGCAGCATGCCGTTGAACGCCTCGCCCTCGCCGATCGCGACACCCTTGAGCAGCACGCGATAGCCGCTCGGCTTCAGATCGAGGTTGTCGCGGATATGCACCGGCGGCGGCAGGAAGCCGATCTCCTGCGCGAACTTCTTGCGCAGCGCCTTGATGCGCTTCAGCAACTCGCCGTCCTGGGACTTGTCGACCAGCGGAATCAGCCGGTAGCCGACCTCGAGTCCCAGCACGTCGACCGGCTGCACGTCGTCCCAGCTCGCCTCGTTGGCGGGCAGCACTTCCGCAGCGGGCTGCGCGATCGCCTGCGCCTGCTCGCGCCGCGCGCGCTGCGCGAGCCACCACGCCGCGTAGCCCGCGATCGCCGCGAACAAGAGGAACACGAACCACGGCATGCCCGGAATCACGCCCAGCACGCCGAGGATCGCGCTCGTGATGCCGAGCACGCGCGGCGCCTTGAAGAGCTGCCCTGCCATCTGCGCGCCGAGGTCCTGGTCCTCCTTGCCGACGCGCGACACGATCAGGCCGGCGGCGATCGAGATCACCAGCCCGGGAATCATCGCCACCAGCCCGTCGCCGATCGACAGCAGCACGTAGTTGTTGGCGGCGTCGGCCATGCCCATGCCGTGCCAGATCGTTCCGATCGCCACGCCGCCGATCAGATTGATGAACAGGATCAGGATGCCGGCGACCGCGTCGCCGCGCACGTACTTGCTGGCGCCGTCCATCGCGCCGTAGAACTCGGCCTCCTGCGCGATCTCGGTGCGGCGGCGGCGCGCTTCCGCATCATTGATGATGCCGGCGTTCAGGTCCGCGTCGATCGCCATCTGCTTGCCCGGCATCGCGTCGAGCGTGAAGCGCGCTGCGACCTCGGCAATGCGGCCCGCGCCCTTGGTGACGACCACGAAGTTGATCACCACCAGGATCGAGAACACGATCAGGCCGACCGCGATGTTGCCGCCGATGACGAAGTGGCCGAACGATTCGATCACGTGCCCGGCGGCGGCCGGCCCGGTGTGACCGTCCATCAGCACCGCGCGCGTGGAGGCGACGTTCAGCGACAGCCGCATGAGGGTCGTCAGCAGCAGCACGACCGGGAACGCCGCGAACTCCAGCGGCTTCTTCGTGTACACCGCGACCATCATCACCACCAGCGCGACCGCGATGTTGAACGTGAACAGCAGGTCGAGCAGGAACGGCGGCAGCGGCAGGATCATCATGGCGAGCACCATGAAGACCAGGATGGGAACGGCGAGCGCCTGCCAGGGCACCTGGCGCAGGAACGGGTGATTCAGGGCGGCGGCCAGGTTGTTCATGTGTCCTCAGTTCATGCGGTGGCGCGCGGGCCGAGCGGGTCCATACCCTCCGGCACTTCGATGCCCGTCGGCGGCACGGCACGCACCCCGCGCTTCAGGCCGAACACGTACGCGAGCACCTGCGCCACCGCGGTGTAGAGCGCGGCGGGGATCTCGGCGCCGATCTCGACGTGGCGATACAACGCACGCGCGAGCGGCGGCGCTTCGAGCTGCGGCACGCCGTGCGCGCGCGCCAGCTCCTTGATCTTCTCGGCCACCGCGTCGGCGCCCTTGGCGACGACGACCGGCGCGGCGTGGCGCCCTTCGAGGTACTTGATCGCGACCGCGAAGTGGGTCGGGTTGGTGACGACGACGTCGGCCTTCGGCACCGCGGCCATCATCCGCTTGCGCGCCAGCTCGCGCTGCAGGCTGCGTATGCGCGCCTTGATGTGCGGGTCGCCCTCGGTCTCCTTGTTCTCCCGCCGCACCTCTTCCAGCGTCATCTTCAGCTTCGAGCGGTGGTGAAAAATCTGGAACGGCACGTCGATCGCCGCGGTCGCCGCCAGCGTGGCCACCAGCAACGCGAAACCGAGCGTCAGCAACCGGCCGGCGTGCGCGAGCGCCGCCGGCAGTTCTTCGTAGGCGAGTTGCGCGAACTCCGGCATGCGGCTGGCGACGTAGTAGCCGCCGACCGCAGCCAGCAGCAGCGCGACCAGCATCACCTTGGCCAGCTCCACCAGCGACGCGGCCGAGAACATTCGGCCCAGGCCGTTCGAGGGGTCGAGCCGGTCCGGCTTGAACGTCGCCAGCCCCGGCACGAACATCCAGCCGCCCACCACGAGCGGCGCCGCGAGCGCTGCGGCGAGGAAGATCGCCGCGAGCGGCAGCCACGGCAGCGCGCCGAGCAGCAGCAGGTCACCGATGCGCGCGCTCATGCGCGCGGGATCGGCGAGCGTGTGCGCGTCGAAGGTCAGCCCAGCGCTCACGATCGCGAGGCTCGACGTCGCCAGCGGCACGCCGAGAAGGAACAGCGCGGCGCCCGCGCCGCCGAGCAGCAGCAGGTGCGCGAGGTCGCGCGAGCGCGGCACCTGCCCTTCGCGCCGAGCATCGGCCAGCCGCTTCGCGGTCGGCGGCAGCGTGCGTTCCTGTCCGGTTTCTTCGGCCATGCAAGCAATGCCTGCGGTGGCAGGCGACCTCCATTGCGGATGCCGCCATTATTCGAAGACGCGCGCCGTCCTGATCGTTAAATATCGGCCCGAGTTCCGTCCACTTTAGGGTGACGTGCGCGACCGAAGCGCGGAAATGCGCCGGATTCCGGTCCCAATTCGGCCGCGTGCGACGCTCAAGCGCGCGGGTGCGGCGCCGATCCACCAGAAGACGCAATCCGGACGCCGGATTCCGCGCCGCGGACCGTGCGTTCAACTTACGGATGGACCGGATGACCCGCCACAGAATGCTGCGCCGCCTGGCCGAAGATGTCACGCGCCCGCTGGAAGACTTCATGCACCAGCGCGTCGATGAGCCCTCGGTCGAACCGGGCGACGCGCAGGGCGAGATCTTCGCGTGGTTCGAGGACACGAGTTCGCGCCGCCGCGACGGCCGGCGCGGCATCGCCGGGCTGCCCGAATCGCTGCTGCCGTATGCGCACGGCATGCGCGTGCTGGAGCGCAAGTACGCCGACGGACACCCGCATCTCATGAGCGCCGTGCGCATCGAATGCCGCGCGCGCTTCGGCGAGTGCATCGCCGCGCTGTATACCGCCGCGCTGTCGGTCGGCACCATCGCCTGGATCGGCACCGGCCCGCGCTACGCGCAGGCGTGGCGGGAGATGTACTCGTAGGATGCCGGAGTCAGGAGTCAGGATTCAGGGTCCGCGGCTGGCCCTGACTTCGGATTGCGGATTGGGATTGGGATGCGGTCATGCCCGCGCAAGCGGGCATCCGGTGAGCGTCGCGCCGCTTGGTCGCCGCTCAGCTGAGGGCCCCGGAGCGGCAGCGCGCTGCCGCTCCGGGCCGCTTCGTCAGAACGCTGCGCTCCGAACCACGGGTTGCCGCGGCCGCGCCGCCGTCGACGTCAGGAAGCTGCTCGGCGCGAGCGTCTCGGTCAACGACGATCCCGCTTCGAACGCCTCGCCGCCCAGGACCGGCGCCGCGTGCCGCGCGAGCAGCGCGATCGCAGCGTCGACCGCGCGCCAGCGGCTGCGCACGGCTTCGGCGTCCGGAACGTACGTCGCATCTGCGGACGCATCCATTTCCGGCAATGGCGTCGTGCCTGCGAAACGCTGCGCATCACCGATGTCAGCCGCCGCGGTCAACGCCTCCTGCGTTACGTAGGGGACGTGATCGGTCGTGGCGCCGATGTCGGCAAACCACTGATCCGCGTACCGCTGAATCGCGCTCGGAATCCGCTTGGTCGCGAGTCGGGCTTCGATGCCTGCATCGGCCGTCGTCGTCGCCTCTGCTGCATTCGATGCGCCCTGCGCGGTCGCGCCATTCGCCGTTCCGACGCCGAGCAGTCGAACCCCGCCCGTGGTCGGGTTGGCGCTGAAGGTCTGTGCCGCGGTGGCGAAGCCGGCGTTTCCGAGCGCCGCCGTGGCGGTCGCATAGTCGAGCGCGCTGAGATTGCCGTCGCGCCCGTAGCGGTACGCGAGATCGCCGCCCAGCGCCTGCGTGTCGGCTCCGGCGATGAAGGCGGAGTTCAATGTCGCCGTCGGAATCGCCCAGTCGCCGATCGACGGATTGCCGTTGTAGACGGTGTTGAAGGCGTTGACCAGCGTGGTGAAGTTCAGCCGCGCGACCCGGCGGTTGACTAGTTGATCGGTGCTGGTCCCGTCGTAGTCGGAGGTCGAGTCGACGACCATCTGCAGCGTGGTGGTGGTGCGGTTGCCGGCGGCCGCGTACCAGTTGACGAACCGCACCGCATCGGTCGTGCCGGCGACTTTCACGTACA
>JAKOQB010000230.1 GCA_029778535.1 Pseudomonadota bacterium
GTACGGGGCGAACGCTGCGACCTGGAAGTAGTCCTCGACGTCGATCGACATCGCGTTGACCGGCTGCCCGGCGCTCACGGCGAATCACGCTCCGTCGCGTCGCTGCCCGAGGCGCGGCCGCGCAGCAATCGCAGCACTTTCTTCAGCGCGCCGAAGATCATGCCGGTGGCCGATTCGAGCATCTCGACGCGGTGCTCGAGGTCGGCGACGCGGCTCGACGACGCTTCGGGCGATCGGCGTCCGCTGCCGTTCACGCCCTTGGCCGAGAACGTGATCGAGTCCGAGCTGCCGTGCGAGCCGTTCAGGCCGGCCGATGCCGACGCCTCTTCGAGCTCGCCGTCGATGTTCTCGAGCGCGTCGGCGGGCGGCTGGCCGGCGTCCGCCGTCGCCGCAGCGTCGCGGAGGAACCCGCGGCGCGGGCCCAACTCGAGCCTCAGTTCGTCGGCGACCTCGACGACGTCCTGCTCGCCCAGCTGGTGGCGCTCGGCCAGGAAGCCGCTGAGCAGCAGCCGGTCGGCCAGCGAGTTGATCCGTCGCGGAATGCCGTGGGTGACGGCGAAGATGCGGTCGAACGCGGCCGTGTCGAACGCCGGGTCGTCCTTCCAGCCGACGTGCGCAAGGCGGTGCTCGATGTACTGCTGCGTCTCGGCGCGATCGAGTGGACCGAGGTGGTAGGCCGCGATGATGCGCTGCTTGAGCTGCCGCATCTCGGGGCGCTGCATCAGGTCGCGCAGCTCGGGCTGGCCGAGCAGGAAGCTCTGCAGGATCGCCTTGGTGCCGACCTGGAAGTTCGACAGCATGCGCAGCTCTTCGATCGCGCGCGCGCCGAGGTTCTGCGCCTCGTCGACGATCAGCAGCGCGCGCTTGCCCTCGGCGTGCAGCTGGCGCAGGTATTGCTCGAGGCGGATCAGCAGCGTCGACTTGTCCTGGGCGTCGGTGGGCAGCCCGAACGAGCTGGCAACGATGCGAACCAGGTCTTCGGCCTCGAGTTGCGTCGTCACGACCTGCACCGGCACCACGTTGTTCACCGGCAGCCGGCGCAGCAGCTGCTGCAC
>JAKOQB010000231.1 GCA_029778535.1 Pseudomonadota bacterium
GCAGCAGCGGAAACGCGACCGCCGTGCTGCCGTCGGGTTGCCGGTGCGCGCGCGCCTCTGCGACGAGCACGCGCAGCGGCACCGGTCGCTCGTCGACGCGCGCGTCGATGCCATCGGCGTCCAGCTTGACCAGTGCGTCGAGCAGAGCTCCGCGCTCGAAGCCGGACCAGGCGCGCAGCCGCGCCTGCCCGGCGCCGATCGCCACACCGGAGGCGTCGCCGCCCCATTCGCGCCATCGCCGCGCGAGCGCCGCGAGCTCGACACGCTCGGCGCCGACATAGGCCTCGCCGCGCCACTGGCGCCAGTCGCCGACGGCGGCGAACTGCGGTCGCCGGAACTCGATCGCCACGTCGATGCCACGGCCGAGGTCGAGCAGCTCCGGGGCGCGCAACGACGCCCGGTGGCGTCGTCCGACCGAGCCCAGCGCGATGTCGATGTCGCGCAGCGTCGCCGTCTCGCCGACGATCCGGTCGCTCCAGTCGACCTGCGCGTGCCGCAGCACGATGCGGCGCTGGTCGAACAGCCGGTCGAGCACGCCGGTACCGGACGCCGCGTCGAGGTCGACGTCGACGCCGGCCACGCGCAGCCGGCGCGCCGCGAGGCGCTCGACGCGCAGCGAGGCCGAATCGATCTCGAGCAGCGCCAGCGCGGGCCGTCCGGCCAGCAGCGAACGCAGCGACAGCACGGCGCGAATCTCGCCAGCGGCGAAGGCCTGGCGGCCGTCGGCGTCGTCGATCGACACGTTGCGGACGACGAGCCGCGGTCGCAGCCCGTCGAAGCCGGTCAGCAGTTCGCCCAGCTTCACCGGCCGGCCCACCGCGCCGGCGACGCGGCTCTCGATCGCCGGGCGCCAGCGATCGAGGTGCGGCCACACGTAGTAGCGGACGGCGAGCCAGGACAGGCCCACGAAGACCAGCGACGCGACGGCCGCCCAGCCGGTCCAGCGCAGCACGCGGGCCGCATGGCCTCCCCACGGCGTCGGACGGCTGCCGGCCCGCACATCGGACTCCCCCGCTGGCAGGGCCTTGGCGGTCGGTTCGGCGGGGTTCGAAGGAGGCGGCAAGGACATGAGCGACAATCCCTGACAAGGATAACCTTTCGGGCACGGCACCATGGAGTTTCACGGCGAGCGGCATTCCGGCTACTTCCGCCGGACGCTGCAGGCACTTTCGGCCGCGATCGGCGAAGACACGGCGCGAAGCCGGCTCGCCGGGCTGGCGCAGCGGGCGCTGGACGAAGCGGCCATCGAAGCGCTCGCGC
>JAKOQB010000232.1 GCA_029778535.1 Pseudomonadota bacterium
CGGCTCGTCACGCACCCGTGCGTCGACCAGCGGCGGCAGCACCCGCACCTTCTGCGACGGATATTCGTTCGGCAGCCCCGGCAGCACGTAGATGCGATCGCAGAACGGCGCATCCGAACCGATCCGGTCGCCGCCGAAGCACTGGTAGTCGAGCTCGGGAGCGAACAGGCGGCGCAGCTTGCGTGCGCACTGCAGCGCGCGCTTGAGCGGCGACAGCGGATAGCGGCGAATGCTGATCACGCCGTCGGGCAGGATGCGCGCGTGCATCTCGCGCGCCCCGCAGGCAGCCGGCAGCGCGCGCAGGAAATAGTTGATCGCCTCGGTGTCGTAGACGGCGCTGTGCAGGACCAGTCGATCGCTCGGTCCGACGAGCCCGGCAACCAGCCCGATGTTGGCGCGCAGGCGGCGATGGCGGCCGAACGGCCCCGGCAGCGGCTCGAGCCGAGGCCATGCCATGTAGCTGCAGGCGTCCCATTCGTGCGGGTCGACCACCGCGTCGAGCCCCGGCTTGTACCAGACGAGCACCTGGCGCGAACCCGCCTCGAAGTTCCCGGCGATGCGCCGGGCCGCGAGGTACTGGAGGGGCGACGCGACGAAGTAGACGGCAACCGTGCCGGAACGGCTCATGCGGGGCGATGCGGGTGGCTATGCGCAGCGCAGATGCTACCTCTTTACGGCCGCGGCCCCCGCTGCGCCGCGATCGCCGTCGCGATGCGCCCGCTCGCCGGCCAGCGCCCGGTCGATCGCCCACGACGCGGCGGCCAGCCCCATCGCCGCGGTCACCGTGACCAGCGACCCGTAGCCGGCGCAGTTCAGCGGCGCGCCGCCGCGCGCACCTTCCTCGCAGGCCGCCTCGCGCGCCGCCCGGCCGAGGTGTTCGTCGGAGTAGATCGCCTCGATACGGAAGCGCTTGCCCGCATCGCGAGGAAAACCATGGTCGCGCCGCAACCGCGCGCGCACCGCCGCCAGCAGCGCATCGCCGCGGGTGCGCGACAGGTCGTCGCGGCGCAGCCGCAGCGGGTCGGTGCGCCCGCCGGCGCCGCCGCAGACGACGATCGGCTGGCGGCGCCGGCGCAGGCAGGCGACGAGCGCGGCCTTGGCCCG
>JAKOQB010000233.1 GCA_029778535.1 Pseudomonadota bacterium
CG
This sequence comes from Pseudomonadota bacterium, assembly GCA_029778535.1. Classification (GTDB taxonomy): domain Bacteria; phylum Pseudomonadota; class Gammaproteobacteria; order Burkholderiales; family Burkholderiaceae_F; genus JAKOQB01. Next base: position 3 of record JAKOQB010000233.1, read on the forward strand.
CGCGATCCGAGCCAGTCGAGCACGAATCGCGCTCCGATGAAGCCGCAGCCGCCTGTGACGAGGATCATGCCGGCTAGAATACCGAATCCCGTCACGACCGCGCACGCCCGACGCCCCGCATGGCCCGCTGGCTCTACACGATCGCGTGGACCCTGGCGATCCCGCTGGTGCTGGTCTACCTGCTGTGGCGATCGCGCCGCCAGCCCGATTACCGGCGCCACCTCGGCGAGCGATTCGGCGCGCATCCGCTGCGCACCGACATGCAGCCGCTGTTCTGGCTGCACGCGGTGTCGGTCGGAGAGACGCGCGCGGCGCAGCCGCTGGTCACCGCGTTGCTCGAGCGCTATCCGGGTTGCGAGGTGCTGGTCACGCACATGACGCCGACCGGCCGCGCGACCGGCGCGTCGCTGTTCGCCGGCCTGCGCGTGCACCAGGCCTACCTTCCGTACGACCTCCCGTTCGCGGTGCGTGGCTTCCTGCGCGCCTGGCGGCCGACGATCGGCATCGTGATCGAGACCGAGCTCTGGCCGAACCTGGTCGCGGTGGCGCGTCGCGAGGGTGTGCCGATGGCGCTGGTCAATGCGCGGCTGTCCGACCGCTCGTTGCGCAAGGCGCGCCGCTGGCGCGCGCTGATCCGGCCGGCGCTTGCGGGGCTCGACCTGGTGCTCGCGCAGACCGACGCCGACGCACGTCGGCTCGCGCAACTGGGTCGGCACGCGGTGCCGGTGCTGGGCAACCTGAAGTTCGACGTCGTGGCCGACGCCGCGCTCGAGGCGCGCGGTCATCGCTGGCGCGCGGCCTGGCTGGCCGCGCCGAATGCCGGCGCGCTGCCGCGCTTCTGCGTCGTCGCCGCCAGCACCCGCGAGGGCGAAGAAGCGCTGCTGCTCGACGCCTGGTCCGCGCACCTGCAGCCGCCGGCGCTGGCCAGCCGCTTTCCGCCGCTGCTGGTCATCGTCCCCCGGCACCCGGAGCGTTTCGACGAAGTTGCCGCGCTGATCGAATCGCGCGGCTGGCGGCTGGCGCGGCGCAGTCGGCTGGTGGACGACGCGCGCCCGGAGGCGAGCCCGGAC
>JAKOQB010000234.1 GCA_029778535.1 Pseudomonadota bacterium
GCCGGGCTGATCACGATCGAGGACGTGCTCGAGCAGATCGTCGGCGACATCGAGGACGAGTTCGACTTCGACGAGGAGAGCGACCACATCGTGGCGGTCGAGCCGGGCGAGCACGGCCCCCGCTTCCGGGTGCGCGCGATCGCCGGAATCCGCCAGTTCAACGAGGCGGTCGGCACCCGCTTCTCCGACGAGGAGTTCGACACCGTGGGCGGCCTCGTCACCGAGCAGTTCGGGCGCGTGCCTCGCCGCGGCGAACACGTCGACCTCGACGGCGTGCGCATCGAGGTGCTGCGCGCCGACGCGCGCCAGGCGCAGCTGCTGCTGGTCGAGCGCTTGCCCGCAGCAGCGGACCAAGAGCCCGAGCCGGGCGAACACTGAGCCTGAAGTGCGACTGCGCTTGGCGCCGGGCGCACCGGCGGAGCGGGTGGCCGCGCCAGCAGCCGCGCTCGTGGCCGGAATCGCGCACGCGGCGAGCTTCGCCCCCTTCGGCGCGTGGTGGCTGCAGACCGTGACGATGGCGTTCCTCGTCGCAGTCGTACTGCGGGCGCAGGCGAATGCGGCGGCCGGCGCCGCGCGCGCCGCCGCGCTCGGGTTCGCTTTCGGGCTGGGGTGGTTCGTCGCCGGGGTCGCCTGGCTCTACGTGAGCATGCACCGCTACGGCGGAATGCCCGCGCCGATCGCGGCGCTAGCGCTGCTGATGTTCGGCGCCTATCTCGCGCTGTTTCCCGCCACCGTCTGCGCGCTGGCGATGCGCGCAGCGCGAGTCGCGGGAAGCGCGCCGGGCGCCGTCGCCGCGGTGGGCCTGGTGTTCGCGGGAGGCTGGACGCTCGCCGAGATTGCCCGCGGCTACCTGTTCACCGGTTTTCCGTGGCTTGCGATCGGCTACGCACACGTCGACGGCCCGCTCGCAGCGCTCGCGCCGCTGGCCGGCGTCTACGGCGTCTGCGCGCTCGCTGCGCTGGCGGCGTACGGCATCGGCGCGCTCGCAGCGAGCGTCGCGCGCGGCGCCCGCACGCGGGCGACCCCACTCGCGCTCGCAGTCGTGCTCGCACTCGCGCCGCTCGTCGCGGGTTGGGCGATGACCGGTCGTTCGTGGTCGCAGCCGACGGGGCGCAGCCTTGCAGTGCGCCTGCTACAGGGTAACGTCCCGCAGGAGCTGAAGTTCGATCCGGCGCGCAGCCTCGCGGCGATGCAGGCCTATACCGCCGAGGTGTTGCGCGCGCCTGCCGACCTGACGGTGTTGCCCGAAACCGCCTGGACCGTACCCTGGTCGGCGACGCCCGCGGCGCTGCGCGACGCGCTGCTCGGGCACCTCGCGGCCGGCGGCGGCGTCCTCGCGATCGGCATGCCGCTTTGGGAGCAGGCTGCGTCGCGCGACCCCGCGGCGGCGCGGCTCACCAACAGCGTCGCGGTGATCGATCGCGACGGCTCGATCGCCGCCCGCTACGACAAGCGCCACCTGGTGCCGTTCGGCGAGTTCATCCCGCGCGGGTTCGGCTGGTTCGTCGCGATGATGAACATTCCGCTCGGCGAATTCGCGCGCGGAGACAAAGTGCAGGCGCCGCTGGCGATCGACGGCCAGCGCGTCGCCTTCGACATCTGCTACGAAGACACGTTCGGCGAGGAACTCGCCGCGCAGGTGCGCGAGGGCGCGACGATCCTGGTCAACGTCAGCAACATCGCCTGGTTCGGCGACTCGCACGCGCTGCCGCAGCACCTTCAGATCGCGCGGATGCGCGCGATCGAGCTCGCGCGGCCGGTGCTGCGGGCGACCAACACTGGCGTGACCGCCGCGATCGACGCGCGCGGGCGCGTCGTCGATGCACTGCCGACCTACTCGGCCGGCGCGCTGGCGCTGTCCGTGCAGGGCACGACAGGCCTCACTCCGTACGCTCGCTGGGGCAACGCGCTGCCGCTCGCGCTGGGCCTCGTGATGGCGCTGGCCGGCGCGCTCGCCTGCGTCGCGTCGCGCCGGTCGCGCGGTGCAAACCCGCTAGAATGACGGCTTTGCCCGCCTCCCCTGCTCTATGCTCAGCTTTCAGCAAGTGATCCTGCGGCTGCAGGC
>JAKOQB010000235.1 GCA_029778535.1 Pseudomonadota bacterium
GCGATTCGCGGCGGCGCATCGGCCGTGCAGTACCGCAACAAGTCGGTCGACGCGGCGCAGCGACTGCGCCAGGCGCAGCGCCTTGCGCGCGCCTGCCGCGATGGCGGCGCGCTGTTCATCGTCAACGACTCGGTGGAACTCGCGCGCGCCGTCGGCGCGGACGGACTGCACATCGGGCGCGACGACGGCGACCCGGCGGCGATCCGCGCGGCGCTCGGGCCCGGGCCGGTACTCGGCGTGTCGTGCTACGACTCGTTCGAGCGCGCGCTCGCGGTGGGCGGCATCGCCGACTACGTGGCGTTCGGCAGCGTGTTCGTGTCGTCGGTGAAGCCGGGCGCGGTGCGCGCGCCCCTCGCGCTCTTCGCGCGGGCGCGCGAGGCCGGGATGCACGCGGTGGCGATCGGGGGCATCGACGACGGCAACGCGCTCGAGGTCGCCGAGGCGGGCGCGACGGCAGTCGCGGTGATCACCGCGGTGTTCGGCGATGCACAGGGATCCCGCCGCACCGACGCGGCAACGATCGAAACCAGCGCGCGGCTGGTCGCCGCGGCATTCGAAGCAGGAATCGGCGAGCCCACCTCATGATCGCCGCAGCGCGACACCGCCGTCGCCGGGTACCATGAAAAAAGACCGCCGAAGCGGTCTTTTTTCCGTCAACTGGCAGTCCGTTACTTGCACGAGCCCGGCAGGTACTTCGCAGGGGTCGGCGACGCCGTACCGGGTGCGCACTTGAACGACGTGATTTGGGCCGGGAAAGCTGCGATCGTGGCGACAGCAGCACCGATGTAGGGCGTCAGCTTGATCGTGGTGCTCGCTGCGCCTTGGAGGTCCGCAGCAGCAGACAGCGTCACCGTCGCCGCGCCATCGGCGTCCGTCGCGATGCTCGCAACGTACTTCGAAGAGCCCGTCTCGCAGCCCCAGTTGTTGGCACCGACCACTGTACCGGCCGCCGCGCTCTGGTAGGTCTCGGCCACCGCAGTACGGCATTGGCTGAGTGCGAGCACGGCTTCCGAGACCTTCGCACGCACCGTGTAGTCCTGATACGCCGGCAGCGCGACGGCCGCCAGGATGCCGATGATTGCCACGACGATCATCAATTCGATCAGGGTGAAACCCTTCTGCAGTTGCTTGCGCATCTTCATCTCTTCAGCTCCCGTTTCCATGGTGGGGTTGTGGGCCGACCTCGTCGACTCGGGAAACCAGTTGCAGGCACCGTGCCACCGGCCACGATCGGCGCCTTCGGGCCGACGAACGGTTGCCGGGACCGAAAGCGGTGACGTCCGTCACGCGCTGAAAGCCGCCCCTCGTCTGCGCCGATGCAGCCGCCTCGGACAGAGGGCCGAGGAGAAGCACATCGTGACGAATTGCGTCACCCGCCACCTGACTAGATGCGGCACCCGAAGGCAGCAGCCCCGGCGTCCGGTGTCGATTCCACCGGCTCCGGGCCGGGCTCCATGCGAGGTCCCTAGGCCGGAAGGCGGAGTCCGCGCAAGCACTTTGGTGACGACATGCGCTAGACTGGCCCGGCCTCGTTGGAGTCAGGCGGATGGCCACGGTCGGCTTCGATACCCTCAAGTTTGTCGAAACCCTGCGCGAAGCTGGCGTGCCGGAGGCTCAGGCCAAGGCGATGTCGCACGCCATGCGCGACGCCCACGAGACCGCGGAACTGGTTACGCGCGGCGATCTTCGCGAGGCAGCCACGACGATCGGGGCCGACATCCAGACGCTGCGTGCCGAGCTCCGAGCGATCGAGCCGCGCCTCACCATCCGGCTCGGCGGAATCGTCGTCGTCGCGCTCGGCGCCTTCACGGCCTTGTCGAAGTCGATAGCCTGACCTCGGCCGAAACCGACCCCAGTTCGTCCGCTACAACTCCAGCACGTCGCCGCGCTCGAGCACCCGCGGCGCGAAGC
>JAKOQB010000236.1 GCA_029778535.1 Pseudomonadota bacterium
CCGGCAAGATGTTCCCGGCGAAGTACCAGAACGCGATCTTCCTCGCGCGTCACGGCCCGTGGAACCGCAGCCAGAAGTACGCCGCCGACGTGGTCGCGATCTTCCTCGACGCCAAGGGCAAGGTCTCGAAGGTCGAGCCCTTCCTCACCGGGCTGGTCGAGAACAACGGCTACCTCGGGCGCCCGGCCGACGTGATGGTGATGAAGGACGGTTCGCTGCTGGTGTCCGACGACCACAACGGCGCGATCTACCGCATCACCTACAAGCGCTGATGCCGATCGCCGCGGCGCGCAAGCGCCGCCCTGGCCGCGCCGCGCGGATCGCGAGCCTCGTGCTCGCGGCCTGCGCGGCCCGCGCGGCGGTCGCGGCGCCGGGTTCCTTCGAGCGGCGTTTCGCCACCTGCCTCGCCTGCCACGGCGCAAGCGGCCAGTCGCAGACGCCGCTCACGCCGTCGCTGGGCGGCCAGCCGGCCTTCTTCGCGATGACGCAGCTGTTCCTGCTGCGCGACGGCCGGCGCGGCGAACCGGTGATGATCGAGCAGGCGAAGGGCATGAGCAACGAAGACCTGCGCGCGTTCGCCGACGCGATCTCGAAGCTGCCGCCGCCACTGCCGCCCACCGACAAGGCCGATCCGCTTCGCTTCGAGCGCGGCCGCGCGCTCGCGGTGCAGCACCGCTGCGGGGTCTGCCACAACCCCGACTTCTCCGGGCGCGAGCAGATGCCGCGGCTGGCGAACCAGCGCGAGGACTACCTGCTGAAGGCGATGCGCGAGTTCGCCAGCGGCAAGCGGCTGGGCTACGGCGCGGCGATGACGCAGGAACTGAGCGGTCTGTCGGACGTCGAACTGACCGACCTCGCCCACTTCTTCGCGCACCAGCCGCCAGCCGAGGCGGCCGGCCGCCCCGCCGCCCGATGACTGCGTTCTGGGTCATCGGCATCGGCATCAACGTCGTCGTGCTGGTCGCGTTGGGGGTCTGGGTCGCCCGGAACTGGAATCCGCGCAGCCGCGAACGCGACGACGACGCCGGCGGCGGCGACCGGCGCTGAGCGAATCCGGCCATGTAAAATCAAGGGTTTATCCGGCCTCGCGCCGGCGACCCCCTCCCCCGGATCTCCCAGCACCATGCACGACAAGTACGACGCCGCCGCGGTCGAAGCGGCCGCCCAGGCGCACTGGGCGGCGAGCGACGCCTACCGCGCGATCGAGCACGACCCGCGCTTTCCGAAGGGCAAGTTCTACGCCTGCTCGATGCTGCCCTACCCGTCGGGCAAGCTGCACATGGGGCACGTGCGCAACTAC
>JAKOQB010000237.1 GCA_029778535.1 Pseudomonadota bacterium
CCGCGCGCAACAGCCTGTCCGACCTGTACGTGATCTCCGCCTTCGGGCTCGTCGGCTACCTGTTCGAGCGCTTCCGGTTCCCGATCGCGCCTCTGGTGCTGGGCACCATCCTCGGTCCGCTGGCCGAGACCAACTTCATGACCCTGATGGTCAGCTTCGACAACGACTGGACCATCCTGTTCCGCCGCCCGATCAGCGGCGTAGTGATGGTCCTGGCGCTCATCGGCCTGTTCTGGCCGATCGTGCGCGCGGCGCGGCGGCGCATCCGCGCGGCGAAGGCGCCCCGGGGCATTGCACGGACGCAGACATGAGCAACATCGAGATGGAAGCGACTGCGGAAGCAGTGCGACAGGTGGTCCGGCACGCGCGCCTCGCCCAGGCCGTCGCCGACGGGTGGTCCCAGGCGCGCGTCGACGAGGTCGTCGACGCCGCGGCATGGGCGATCCTCGAGCCGGGCCGCAACCGCGCGCTTGCGGAGCTGGCAGTGGCCGACACCGGCGTGGGCAACGTCGAGGACAAGGTCCGCAAGAACTACCGCAAGACGCTGGGCCTGCTGCGCGACCTGCACGGGATGAAGACCGTCGACGTGATCGCGGAGTACCCCGAGCGCGGCTTGGTCGAGATCGCGCGGCCGGTCGGCGTCGTGGCCGCGATCACCCCGTCGACCAACCCCGCCGCCACGCCGGCCAACAAGATCCTGAACGCGCTGAAGGCACGCAACGCGATCGTGGTCGCGCCCAGCCCCAAGGGTCGAAGCACCTGCGCGAAGCTGCTCGAGTTCATTCACGCGCAGCTCGACCGCATCGACGCGCCGCGCGACCTGGTCCAGATGCTGCCCGGCGCGATCACCAAGGAAGCCACGGCCGTACTGATGCGCGAGGCCGACCTGGTCGTCGCCACCGGCTCGCAGAGCAACGTGCGCGCCGCCTACACCTGCGGCACGCCCGCCTTCGGCGTGGGCGCCGGCAACGTCGCGTCGATCGTCGACGAGACGGCCGACTGCGACGCGGCGGCCGAGCGCATCGTGCGCTCGAAGACCTTCGACAACGCCACCAGCTGCTCGTCGGAG
>JAKOQB010000238.1 GCA_029778535.1 Pseudomonadota bacterium
GATCCTCGGCACGCTGATCGGCGTCGCGCGCCTCTCGTCGAACTGGCTGGTGGCGCGCCTCGCCTCGGCGTACGTCGAGTTCATGCGCAACATCCCGTTGCTGTTGCAGCTCTTCGTCTGGTACGGGCTGGTCACCGAGTTGTTGCCGCCGGTGCGCGAGGCGATCGCGTTCGGCGACCTCGCGTTCCTCAGCCAGCGCGGGTTGCGCTATGCCTGGCCGCAACCGTCGCCCGCCTGGAGCGCCGCAGGCTGGGGGCTCGCCGCGGCCTTCGCGCTCGCGCTCGCGTGGGGCCTTCTCGCGCGGCGCCGGCAGCGCGCCACCGGTGCCCAGTGGCCGGTGTTCTGGCCGTCGCTCGCGTTGCTCGTCGCGCTGCCCGTGGCCGCCTGGCTGGCTGGCGGCGCGCCGACGGCGCTCGACGTGCCGCAGCTCGGCGGGTTCGACTTCCAGGGCGGGCGCTCGCTGTCGCCCGAATTCATCGCGCTGCTGGTCGGCCTGTCGACCTACACCGCTGCGTTCATCGCGGAAGTGGTCCGCGGCGGCATCCTCTCGGTGCCGCACGGGCAAGCCGAGGCGGCGATGGCGCTCAGCCTGAAGCCGGGTCAACGGCTGCGGCTCGTGACGATGCCGCAGGCGCTGCGCGTGATCATCCCGCCGCTGACCAGCCAGTACCTGAACCTGACCAAGAACTCGTCGCTCGCGGTCGCGATCGGCTATCCGGACCTGGTCGCGGTGGCCAACACGACGATGAACCAGACCGGCCAGGCGATCGAGGCGATCGCGATCCTGATGGCGGTCTACCTGGCGATCAGCCTGGCGATCTCGCTGCTGATGAACTGGTACGCGGCGCGCGTGCGCCTGGTCGAGCGGTAGCGCCGCAATGGCCTGGATCCGCGCCAACCTGTTCTCGTCGCCGGCCAATGCAGCGCTGACGATCGCGATGGTCGGCCTGCTCGCGTGGGTGCTGCCACCGGCGCTGCGCTGGCTGGCGTTCGACGCGGTCTGGGGCCACGCGCCGGCTTCGGCCTGCGACGCGGTGCGCGGCCAGGGCGCCTGCTGGGCCGTGGTCGCCGAGAAGTTCCGCTTCATGCTGTTCGCCGTCTATCCGTACGAGCAGCAGTGGCGGCCTGCGATCGTGATCGTCGTGCTGTGCGCGTTGCTGGTCGTGTCGGGCGTGCGGCGCTTCTGGCGCCCCTGGCTCGCGGCGGTCTGGGCGCTGGGCATCGCGCTCGCCTTCTGGCTGATGGGCGGCGGCGCGGGCCTCGTGCCGGTGCGCACCGAGCAGTGGGGCGGGCTGCCGGTGACGCTCATCCTCTCGATCTTCGGCATCGCGTTCGCGTTTCCGCTGGGGGTGCTGCTGGCGCTCGGTCGGCGTTCGCGCCTGCCGATCGTCCGATCGGTGTCGATCGTCTACATCGAGGTGATCCGGGGCGTTCCGCTGATCACCGTGCTGTTCATGGCGTCGGTGATGTTCGCGCTGTTCCTGCCCGAGGGGATGCGCATCGAGCAGCTGCTGCGCGCGCAGGTCGCGATCATCCTGTTCGTCGCGGCGTACCTCGCGGAAGCGGTGCGCGGCGGGATGGAGGCGGTGCCGCGCGGGCAGTACGAGGCCGCCGAGGCGCTCGGGCTGCCCTGGTGGAAGTCGATGGCGCTGGTGATCCTGCCGCAGGCGCTGCGCGTGTCGATACCGTCGATCGTCAACAGCTTCATCTCGTTGTTCAAGGACACCTCGCTGGTCGTGATCATCGCGATCTACGACTTCGCCTACGCGGTCAAGAAATCGGTCGAGACCGACTTCGCCTGGAAGAAGTACTTCATCGAGGCGTTCCTGTTCTCGATCGTCGTCTACTGGATCTTCTGCTTCGCGATGTCGAAGTACAGCCA
>JAKOQB010000239.1 GCA_029778535.1 Pseudomonadota bacterium
AGCGGCGTGGCGAGCGCCATGCTGACCATGTTGCCGAAGTTCGCGCTGGTCGTGATGTTGATGTACTTCATCGTGTTGGCGAACGTGCGGCGACCCTCCTCGACGCCGCGCCGCAGGACGTCCAGGTCGGGCCTGAGCATCACGACGTCGGCCGATTCCCGCGCGACGTCGACCGCGCCCTCGACCGAGATGCCGACATCGGCGACGTGCAGCGAAGGCGCGTCGTTGATGCCGTCGCCCAGGTAGCCCACCGCGTGGCCGGTGCGCTGCAGCGCGCGGACGATCCGCTCCTTCTGCTGCGGATCGACCTCGGCGAACAGGTCGGCGCGCGCGGCGCGGTACCACAGCGATTCGTCGTTGAGCCCGGCGATCTCCGCGCCGGTCATCATCGCCGACGCATCCAGACCGATCGCGCCGGCGACGTGCGCGGCCACGTAGCGGTTGTCGCCGGTGATCATCCGCACGCGGATGCCGCGCACCTGAAGGTCGGCGATCGCCTGCGCAGCGCCGGCCTTCGGCGGATCGAAGAACAGCAGGAAGCCGGCCAGCGTCATCGACTGCTCGTCCTCGCGCGAGTGGCGCGGGCTCGCCGGCACGCGTTTCGTGGCCACCGCCAGCACCCGGAAGCCCTCGCCGCCGCGCGCGCGGTACCAGGCGCCCAGGCGCTCGCGCGCATTCGCGTCGAGTTCCTCGTCGCCCGCGTCGGCCGCCACGCGCGTGCAGGCCGCGAGCACGTTGTCGAAGGCGCCCTTGGTGATCATCAGGTGCATGCCCGCGCCGGCCGCCTCCTCGATCACGATCGTCAGCCGCTTGCGAATGAAGTCGTACGGGATCTCGTCGATCTTTCGCTCGCCCGCGACGCCCAGCCCCGCCGCCTCCCCGGCGGCGATCAGTGCGGCGTCGAGCGGATTCTCGATGCCGGTCTCGAACGCTGCGTTGAGCCAGGCCATCCGCCGCACCGCGTCCGACGGTCGACCCAGCGGATCGGTGGCGGCATCGAGCTGGATCACGCCCTGGGTCAGCGTGCCGGTCTTGTCGGTGCACAGCGTGTCGATGCTGCCGAGGTTCTCGATCGCCTG
>JAKOQB010000240.1 GCA_029778535.1 Pseudomonadota bacterium
CGAAGGCGAGCGGCGAGGCGTTCCGCGGCGGCTGGTTCCACACCGGCGACCTCGGCGTGCTGCACGCCGACGGCTACGTGAAGCTGAAGGACCGCGCGAAGGACATCATCATCTCGGGCGGCGAGAACATCAGCTCGATCGAGGTCGAGGACGCGCTGTACAAGCATCCCGCGGTGCTCGCCTGCGCGGTGGTGGCGCGTCCCGACCCGAAGTGGGGCGAGACGCCGCTCGCGTTCGTCGAATTGAAGGCCGACCGCGAGCCGGCCTCGCCCGAGGCGGCGAAGGCGCTCGCCGACGAGCTGATCGCGCACTGCCGGAAGCTGCTCGCGCACTTCAAGTGCCCGCGCGAAGTGCGCTTCGGCGTCGTGCCGAAGACGTCGACCGGCAAGATCCAGAAGCACCTGCTGCGCGCGCAGGCGCGTTCGGCGTCGGCGATCGGCTGAATCGCGGGCGCGCGGCGCGACCGCGCGGCGACGCTCAGCGCAGCAGCGCGCTCGGGGGCGGCACCGGCATCCACCCGGGCGCGCCCCGCAGTCGTGCGAGCGAGCCGCGCAGCCGTGCCGCCAGCGTCGTCCCGGGTGATGCGCGCGGCGCGATCCGCCAAGGCGATCCGGGGCCGAGAAGTTCGAAGTCGCTGGCCGAGTCCGCCTCGACGACCGTCCGGCCGTCGGCGCGCAGCCGCCACGCCGCGCCGGGGCCAAGGAAGACGTCGTCGGGGCGCCCCGCCTCGGTGAGCCACAGCGTTCCGCAGCGCACGCGCAATTCGGCACCCCGCGCCGCCGCGAGGCGCATGGTGGCGCCCTGCGGCAGGCGCCGCGACAGCGCGGACAGCGAGACTTCCATGGTGGCTCCCCGAAGGCGTTGCGGCCCGCCGCCGGTCTCGTGGGCCGAGCCGGTCGAGGCGATGCCGTGAGCGACGATCATCGACCCGGGCACGGCGGCCGACAAGCGAATTGCAGCGGATCGAGGCATTAGAGAAACTGAACGCTATACTGAACTCATGAAGCTCCCGCCGCTCAACGCGGTGCGCGCGTTCGACGCTGCCGCGCGCCACCTGAACCTGCGCCGTGCAGCCGGCGACCTGTTCGTGACGCCGGGCGCGATCAGCCAGCAGGTGCGCCAGCTCGAGCAGTGGCTCGGCG
>JAKOQB010000030.1 GCA_029778535.1 Pseudomonadota bacterium
CATGCCGACCGAGAAGTCGGCGATGTGCATCGAGCCGCCCTTGCCGCCGCAGAAGCCGCTCGCGCGCCCGAACAGCTCGAGCATCATCCGCTCGAGGTTCGCGCCCTTGGCGATCGTGTGCCCGTGGCCGCGGTGCGTCGAGGTCAGCCAGTCGCTCGCGCGCAGGTGCGCGCAGACGCCGGTGGCCACCGCCTCCTGGCCGGTCGACAGGTGCAGCGGCCCGCGCACCTGCGCGCGCGTGCCGCTCGCCTGCCCGAACGCGGCGACGCCGCCGCGGCTCGCCTCTTCCGCCGCGTCCTCGAACGCGCGGATCCGGCACATCGTGTGATAGAGCCCGAGCAGCCGGTCGGCGTCGAGCGCGGAATCGGTCATCGGCAGGTGCAGTCCAGGACAAGGTCGAGCGCGAAATCGTACACGCTCGCGTGGCGCTGCCACGGCCTTGCGCTCAATCGGCGTCGCCCCCGCCGTATACGCCGGCGATCAGATCCGCCCGGCTCGACGCCCCAGTCTTCCGCAGGATGCTCTTCACGTAGCACTTGACCGTTGGCAATGCCAGATTCAGCTCACGACAGATCCGCTTGTTGGGCATGCCGTCGAGCATGCACTGCAAGACCTCGTTCTCGCGACGCGTCAGCATCTGCGTCGTGCCAGCCACCCGCGCTTCTACGAGTCCCGCGCGCCATGCGTTGGAGAACACCGGCTGAAGCGTACGCAACGCGGCAACTTCCCAGTCTCGAAAGTCGCCCATTTCACTCGGGCGCGTGAGTCGGATGCCGCCACGGATGCGCCCGTTGCGATCGCGCAGGAAGACCTCGGCCTTGAACGCGATGCCCATCAGGTGCCTGAAGCCCCGCACAAACTCCTGGCGTTGCTCGACGGGACCGCCGCCGTCTTCGGTACAGAACACGCTCTCCCGCGAGTCCGCGAAGTGGCGCGGATGGAACGGATCGATTGCGCGGTAGCGGGCGTAATACAGCTGCGCCCAACGGGTGTCGCCGTCGTCGGCCAAGTGGTCGTAAGGAACCAAATCAGCACCCACACTGTAGATGCAGCC
>JAKOQB010000031.1 GCA_029778535.1 Pseudomonadota bacterium
ATCACGCCGGATCTTCTGCGCCTGCTGCCGACGTCGATCCGCAAACGGCTGCGCGACGAGCTGCTCAAGCGCCTGATCCCGGCCGATGCCGACGTCGTGTTCGACACGAGGATCATCGACCACTTCACGCGCGACGATGATGCCGCGATCGACCGCGAAAGCAACGTGCACGATTGGGCGCCGGTCGCGCCGGTGCGACCTCTTTCACGGCCGCGACGACCAGACCGTGCCGTATGTGGTCGCGACGCACACGCTGCAGACGATGCAGCGCGCGCGACGCGCGCGATGTCACGCTGACGGACTGTCCGGTGCTCCCGCCAAGCCACTTCGGCTGCGTGTCGCCTTACGTGGGCTACCTGCTCGGGCAGGTCACGGCGTGGGTGCGAGATCTCTGGGCCGACACCTGCCGGGCCGCGTGCTGGTGCGCGGCGGCTAGAGCGGATTGCCAAAGGCCTTGAATTGCCTGCCGCGATACTGCCTGTCTTGCGGACGCGGTTCGCGCGGCTCGGATACCGCGCCGCCATGTTGGGGCCGCAAGATTCCGGCGTAGTACGTCACATCCTCTCCGCGTCGCCGTACCTGAAACGTCTCCACGACTTCTGCGGTGCCGAAGTCCTCGCGAACGATGGCGGCGAACGTCGCGAAGCTTGCTTCCGTCGGCGGCCGGTCGAGCAGCATGATCGCGCCCTGCGCCCTGCAACCGCGCTCTTCCATCCAGCGCTGCAATGACTGGGTATGGTCGAGAATCGGAATGTCTCCTCGCATCTGGACGACGAGCGCGGCGCCGGTCGCAACGTCGGTGGCAATCGTGCATGGTGGTGCATCGCCGAACCGCCTCCACAGTGTGCGCACGTGCTGCGCCAGGTCGGACGGGGCGACTTGCGCCACCGGCAATTTCTTGAGGGGGTTCGGCAACTTGCCTCCGCCCCACGCCACGAGCGCGGCCTGCAGGAGTTCCAGCACGATGACGACGATCAGCGCCCGCCGCGCCAGATCGCGCGTCGGGCAGAACGCCCATCGGGGCCGCGTCAGCAACCACAATGAAAACAGCACGAAGAAGGTCGTGCCCCAGCCGGTGAACAACCGCGCGCCGCTGACAAGAGGCAACAACAGCGTCACGATCAGCGGTCCCCAGCCGACGAGCAGAACAAACGTCTCCTGCTCCGCAAACAGCGGCGACACGCGTGGCGAAGCACTTGCCGCCCGCCGCGCCATGAAACGGAGGATCCCGAACGCGATCAACGCCGGCGCCAGACGAGCGACCTGCGCCCAGACGAAGTTCCAGGTCGTCCCCAGGCGTCCGACCGGGCCTAGCGACCCGAACGAAATCATCTCGTCCGCGTACTGCACGGCGCCTTGATGACTGCTCAGGACATCGAACACGTGCGGCGCAACCAGCACTGCGAACACCGCCGCCGCAAGCACAAGGCCGCGCCGCACATCGCGGCGACGATGGTGCCCTGCTGCCCAGACATAGGCAGCACAGCAGCCCAGCAGCAGCAGCGCGCTGTACTTAGTCAGGAAATTCAACGCCGCCACGGCACCGAGCGCAGCCCACCAGGTCCAGCCGCGGCGCGTCAGCGCGAAATGCAGCAGCGCGATCGTCGCGGCCGCGAGCGGAAGCTGGACGGTGTTGTGGTTGAAAATGGTCGAGAGGTACCCGTGATAGACGACCAGCATCGAGATCATCGTCACGAGGACGGCGCGCTCTTTGTCGACGAAGTCCCGCGCCAGCCGATACGTGATCGCCAGCATCGCCGTCGCGCACGCGGCACCGAGAAGGTACGTCAGACCGAACGAAGCCCCGAACACCTTGACCGCCGCATACAGGAGCCACGTCGGCAGCGGCGGATGCTTCGGGTAGCTCCAGGCGAGGTCCTGTGACAACACCAGCTGCTCCGAGTTGTCCGCCGGAGCGATCCAGGCAAAGAACGCAGGAACCAGCCACCACAGCAGCAAGTGAAACGCGAGCAGAACGGGCAGCATCGACCCGCCGAGCCGGCCGACGCGCGCGACTGCCGGCCGCGCAATGGCGTCATTCGTCATGGTGATCGCGCAACCCGTGCGCGCCGGAGAGGTTGGCAGCAAAGCGGCGGGACGCTTCTTCTGGAGCGTCGCCACCGGAAGTGACCGGCAGTCTGACAACATCGCCCCGACCGCGCAAGCGGCTCCGTCGAGACGAAGTGATGTCGGAGCGACCTGAGGACCGGTTTATGAAGCCGACCGGCCGCGGCGTTCCAATGCTGCTCCCAAGTCCTCCCTGGATCTACCGCGTGCAGAACGAGGTCCCGGTGCCGGGCGCGCGGATCACGCCGGATCTTCTGCGCCTGCTGCCGACGTCGATCCGCAAACGGCTGCGCGACGAGCTGCTCAAGCGCCTGATCCCGGCCGATGCCGACGTCGTGTTCGACACGAGGATCATCGACCACTTCACGCGCGACGATGATGCCGCGATCGACCGCGAAAGCAACGTGCACGATTGGGC
>JAKOQB010000032.1 GCA_029778535.1 Pseudomonadota bacterium
ATCAGGATCACCCACACGGTCTGAAC
The DNA here is from genome assembly GCA_029778535.1 of Pseudomonadota bacterium. Lineage (GTDB taxonomy): Bacteria > Pseudomonadota > Gammaproteobacteria > Burkholderiales > Burkholderiaceae_F > JAKOQB01. Next base: position 27 of record JAKOQB010000032.1, read on the forward strand.
GATGCGATGGGCGGGCAGGCGGTGATGCAAGTGCGTACCGAGATACATGCCGGCGAGCGCGCAGGGCAGCATCGCTGCGATCAGCATCGGCAGCCCGGGCGGCGAGAACAGGCTCGCAGCGACGAACGACGCGAGCCGAGCCAGCGCGCTCATGAACAGCAGCAGCGAGATCGTCGCGCGCAGCCGGCCCTTGTCCTGCACCCGTCGCGCGAGGTAGATGGTGTAGATCGGCCCGCCGGTGCCGAACAGCGCGCTGAACACGCCGCCCACCGTGCCCAGCGGCACGGCCCAGCCGGGCGCGATCGTCGCCTGGCTCGGGCGGAACAGCAGGCTCCACGCCGAGAAGGCCAACACGAATACGCCGAGGAGCAGCAGCAGCGCGCGCTCGGGCGCCTTCACCAGCACGGTCACCCCGAGCGCGACCCCGATCAGCATGAACGGGACCAGGCGCAGCAGCTCGCCGCGATCGACCGACCTGCGGTGGCGCACGCCGATCGCCACGCCGCCGATCAGGTCGTAGACCAGCATCATCGGCAGCGCCAGGCGCAGCGGCAGCAGCTGCACCAGCATCGGCATGGCCACCATCGACGCGCCGAAGCCGGTGAGTCCGACCACGGTGTAAGCGAACGTGACGACCAGGCCGACACCCACGAGCGTCTCGATGGGCAGGTTCATCCGGATTCCGGGCCGGGACCGATCCCGGGGAGCGATGGGAGGATGCGACGAGCGAGTGCCCGGCCGCAGCCGAAGCCTAGCATCGACGTCGGCGTACGATGGAGGCGTGCTTCGTGGCCAGTGCCCGGCGCGTTCCGGAAAGTCGCAACGAAGGGGGAGCGTTGAACCAGGACAGGGCGCCGCGCCGGGTCGCGATCGTCGGTGGCGGCTTCACCGGCGCATCGACTGCGGTGCAGCTGGTTCGCGCGAGTACGGTGCCGCTCGCGATCACCGTCGTCGAGCCGCGCGAGCGGGTCGGCCCCGGCCTCGCGTACTCGGCCACCGATCCCGACCATCGCCTGAACGGCCCGACCTGGTCGCACTCGATCGTTCCCGGCGACGCGGGGCACTTCACGCGCTGGTGCGAAGCGAACTCGATCTTCCAGCGCGACCCCGAGGCCCTGGCGGCCGACGGAAACGCGTTCGTGCGGCGCGCGGACTACGGCGACTACCTGTCCGACACGCTGCGCGCCCACGAGCAATGGCCGGCGACGCGTTCGACGATCGCACACCTTCGCGACCGCGCGCTGGCCGTTTCGACGTCGCGCGACGCGATGGCGATCCGCACGGCCGGCGGCCGCACGCTCGAGTCGGACCTGCTGGTGGTCGCGACAGGCAATCCGCTGCCGCGGCTGCAAGCGCCGCTCGCGCGATCGCTGGCCGGCCACCCGTCGGTCATCGAGGACCCGCTGCAACCGGGCCGCCTGGCGCAGGTCGATCCTCGCGCGAGGGTGCTCGTCGTCGGCAGCGGGCTCACGGCGCTGGACATCGCGTCGACCCTGGTGCGCGCCGGTCACCGAGGCGACGTCGTCGTGGTGTCGCGACGCGGGCTGCGGCCGCGCCCGCAGCCGCCGGCGGCAGCGTCGGCCGGGGTCGTGGCCGCCGACGCGGCGGCGCAAGCGCCGCTCGAGCGGATCATGGGCACGGTGCCGGGCTTCCTGCTGCACGACGCGCCGCCGACGCTGCGCGGCTGGGTGCGCGCACTGCGCGTGCGCATCCGCGAGCTCGAGGCTCGCGGCGAGAGTTGGCACAAGGGTTTCGACGAGCTTCGCGACGTGGTGTGGCGGGCGTGGCCGTTGCTGCCGGCCGCCGAGCAGCGAAGGTTTCTGCGCAGGATGCGTACCTGGTACGACGTGCATCGCTTCCGCGCGCCGCCACAGAACGACGCGCTGGTGCGCGATGCCGAGGCGCGCGGCCGGGTCGCATTCCGCGCGGCGC
>JAKOQB010000033.1 GCA_029778535.1 Pseudomonadota bacterium
CGGCGCATTCGCGCGCGGCGTGTACAGCGCCAGCACGTCCATCAGGTCGAGATGGCGCGAGTGGTAGCGGCCGAGGTAGTTGTTCCACTTGAACTCGCGGTCCTCGTCGCCCTGCTCCCAGTAGCGCGCGGCCTGCACGCCGTGCACCAGCGCGCGGTATTGAAGCACCTGCAGGTCGAAGCCGCCGCCGTTCCACGACACCAGTTGCGGCGTGTGGCGATCGACGAGCTGGTAGAAGGCCCTGACGAGCTTTTCCTCGTCGGTGTCCGGCTCGCCGATGCAGCGCACCTTCAGTCCCTCGTCGGTGCGCAGCAACGCGCCGATCGCGACCACGCGGTGCAGGTGCAGCGGCAGGAAATCGCTGCCGGTCTGCTCGCGCCGGCGCGCAAAGGCCTGCTCCGCCACCGTGGCGTCGTCGATCGAGTCGTCCAGCCCGTGGATGACCCGCAGGCCCGCCACGTCGGGCACGGTCTCGATGTCGAAGCACAGGACGGGAACCATCGCCGGGAACCCGTCGCGCTCAGCGCGCCGGCAGGTACTTGCGCGGATCGACGGGCTTGCCGTCCTTGCGGATCTCGAAGCGCAACTGCGGGCTGTCCGCGCCGGAACTGCCGAGTTCGGCAATCCGCTGGCCGCGCTTGACGCTCTGGCCTTCCTTCACCAGAAGCGTTCGGTTGTGCCCGTAGACCGACAGCGTCTCGTTGGCGTGCTTGAGGATCACGAGGTTGCCGTAGCCGCGCGGCCCCGGCCCGCTGAAGATCACGCGGCCGTCGGCCGCCGCGACGATCGGGTCTCCGGCCTTGCCCGCGATCGTGATCCCCATGCTGCGCGGCTCGGCAAATCCCTGCACGACCTGGCCCGTGGCCGGCCAGACGAAGTCTCCGGCGGAAGCGGCCCCGGGAGCGGCCGGTGCCGCTGGAGCCGGCGCAGGCGGCGACGTCTGCGCAGCTGCGGGCGCCGGGGCCGTGGGCGGCGCGATTGCGACCGGGCCCGGCGTGGCGGCCGCCGGCGGCGCGGCCGACTTCAGCTCCTCGAACAGCGAATCCGAGTACGGCTGCTTGGTGGCCATCGGCTCGGTCTTGAGCATGTTCGACGATTGCGGCGGCGGCGGCGCGGCGATCGTCCCGCCCGGACCGGGCAGCGGGCGCGACTCGACGCGACTCGACGGCACCGGCGTGGTCTCGATCACGAGCGGCGCCGAGTCGGCGGCGCCGGGAGCCGGAGCCGGCGCCGGCAAGGTGGCGACCGGCGGAACGGGAGCGGGCGCTGCGGCGGGACGCGTTGTGGGCGTCCGATGCACGATCGGCGCGGGATGGGAGCTCGCACACGCTGCGAGGATCGTGGCGATCGCAACGAGGAGTCCGACGCTGCGACCCCCGATGCGCGCCGGTGCGTCGGCCGGGCCGACGCCTTCGACAGGTTTCACCATGGCTGTGTCGCGCCGCTGGGGCGCACTCGGTAGGCGGTGCATTGGCACTAGGAGGTGCCGGTGCGCAATGGTACGAATCGTACCGCATCGAGCACCGTGACCTGCCACTGCTCGCGCTCGACGCGCTCGACCAGGTGCAGCGCCTGTCGCGTCGTGCCGATCGGCGCGATCAGCCGCGCGCCGACCCGCATCTGCTCGAGCAGCGCATCGGGAATCGCCTCGCCGGCCGCGGCCATCACGATCGCGTCGAAGGGCGCGGCCTGCGCAACGCCGAGATGGCCATCCCCGAACACCAGCCGAAGGTTGGCCAGGCGCATCGCGCGCAGGTTGTTGCGCGCCTGCTCGTGCAGCCCGCGCACGCGCTCGACCGAGACCACCTGCCCGAAGACCCGCGCCAGCACCGCGGCCTGGTAGCCGCAGCCGGTGCCGATCTCGAGCACCTGCGCGGAGGCACGGCGCGACGGCGGCAGCGTCTGCGCGACCAGTTCGATCATCCGCGCGACCGTGCTCGGTTTCGAGATCGTCTGGCCGTGGCCGATGGGCAGCGCCACGTCCTCGTAGGCCCGGCTGGCCAGCGCCGCGTCGATGAACGCGTGCCGGGGCACCAGCGATAGCGCATCGAGCACCTGCGCGTCGCGCACGCCGATGCGGCGCAGCGACTCGTCCATGCTGGCGCGCGCGCGGTCGGATGCGAGCCCGAGCCCGCCCGGGTGCTGCGGCAGCGCCGGACGGCGCGCGCGCGCGCCGGCAGGCTGGGGCGCCGGCAACCAGGCCGGGCGACGGCGCAGGGCCTGCCCGGCGCCCGGGCGGCGGCGCGGCGCGCCGGCGGGCGC
>JAKOQB010000034.1 GCA_029778535.1 Pseudomonadota bacterium
CCATCACGCGTCGGTCGACCGGGCAGGGATCATTGCCATGTCGTCGATCGACAGGACGCGCGCCATGTCGAGAATGACCACGAAGCGGCCATCGACGCGCGCCATGCCGGCGATGAAGTCGCTGCTGACCGCGGTCCCGAAGGCCGGCGGCGGCTCGATGCGGTCGGCGCCGATGTCCATCACCGCATTGACCCCATCGACCATCAATCCGAGAATCTGGGTCGTCCCCGCATGCGTCGCTTCGACGATGACGATGCAGCTGCGTTTACCCACGCCGGTGGCGCCGCCGCCGAAACGGACGGCGAGGTCGATCACCGGCACCACCGCGCCGCGCAGGTTGATGACCCCGCGCACCGACGGCGGCATCATCGGCACGCCGGTCGGCACGCGGTACTCGAGGATCTCCCGGATGCGCAGGATATCGATCGCATAGACCTCGTCGGCCAGCCGGAACGCGAGGTACAGCGCCGTCGCACCGCCGACGACGACCGGCGGCTGGTGGGAGGCCGGAACCGGAAGAGCCGTGCGCATGGCCAGGTCCTCAGAATCGCTCATAGTCTTTCAGCGGCTGCGCGGTGGCCGCGCGCGCCCTGGCCTTGCCGGGTCGCGCCATCCTGGCCGCCGGCGCCGCGACGTCGTGGCCGGCAAGCGTGAACTGCCGCATCAGGTCGTTGAGGTTCTCGGCCTGCGCGTTCATTTCCTCGGCGGTGGCCGAGAGTTCCTCGGCGGTGGCGGCGTTCTGCTGCGTGACGGTGTTCAACTGCGCCATCGCCTGGCTGATCTGGCCGGCGCCGGTGGTCTGCTCCTCCGACGCGGCGGTGATCTCGCCGACCAGGTCGGCGGTCTTGCGAATCGACGGCAGCATCGTCTCGAACAACTGGCCGGCACGTTCGGCGGTCTCGACGCTGCTGCTCGCCAGTTCGCCGATCTCCTGCGCGGCGATCTGGCTGCGTTCGGCCAGCTTCCGGACCTCGGCAGCGACGACGGCAAACCCTTTGCCGTGTTCGCCGGCGCGGGCCGCCTCGATCGCCGCATTCAGCGCCAGCAGGTCGGTGCGGTAGGCAATGTCGTCGATGATCGAGATCTTGCCGGCGATCGATTTCATCGCCGCGACCGTCGAGCGCACGGCTTCGCCGCCGGCCAGCGCGTCGGCCGCCGATTGCCCGGCGATGCCGTCGGTGGTCTTGGCGTTGTCGGTGTTCTGGGCAATCGATGCCGACATCTGCTCCATCGCCGAGGTCGTTTGTTCGAGGCTCGCCGCCTGCTCGGAGGTGGCTTGCGACAGGACCTGCGAGGTCGCCGAGACCTGCGTCGCAGCGTTCGAGAGTTCGCTGGCCGAGGTATTCACCTGCGCGATGGTGGCCGACAGTTTGCCGACGGTGTTATTCACACTCGCCTGCAGGGCGCCAAAGTCGCCCTGGTAGTCGGCGTCGATGCTTTCGCTCAGATCGCCCTGCTCGACCGCCGCCATCACCTGCTTGACCGCGTTGATCGGGCCGACCACGGCATCCAGGGTGCTGTTGAGGCCTTCGATGATGGCCCGGAATTCGCCCTGGTGCGCGGCCGCATCGGCGCGCGCCGCCAGGTTGCCTTGCGCCGCCGCCGCCGACAGGGCGCGGGCATCGTTGATCATCGCCCGCACCGCTTCCTGAACCAGCATCACCGCCCGGAACACGGCGCCGGCTTCATCGCGCCCGGCGGTGTCGAGCTTGAACGCGAAGTCGCCGGCGGCCATGCGTTTGGAGACGTCGACGACCGCGTTGAGCGGCACCGAAATCGAGCGCGAGATCGCCCAGCCCAGGACAGTCAGCAGCGCCAGCAGCGCCAGGGAAATCGAGCCCAGCTGGATCAGGACGCGACGGAAGACGGCATCGACGTCGTCGATGTAGATGCCGGTGCCGATCACCAGATTCCACGGCGCAAACAGCGCGGCGTAGCCGATCTTCGGCGACGCCGACTGCAGGCCCGGTTTGGGGAAGTCGTACTGGACATAGCCGCCGCCGGCCTTGGCCGCGGTGATCAACTCCCGGATCAGGTACTTGCCGTTCGCGTCCTTGAGATCGATCTTGTTGGTGCCTTCGAAGTCGCGGCTGGCCGGGCTCAGGTAGTAGTTGCCTTCGGGGTCGAAGCCGAACAGGTAGTTGCCGCCTTCGTAGCGCATGTGGCGCAGGGCTTCGAGCGCGGTGTTGCGGGCGTCCTTTTCGCTGAGCTTGCCGCTCGCCGAGAGTTGCTGGTAGTGGTCGAGCACGCCGGTGCCGGCTTCGACCAGGCTCTTGATCCGTTGCTTGCGGTCTTCCATCATGCTGTCGCGGA
>JAKOQB010000035.1 GCA_029778535.1 Pseudomonadota bacterium
GCGCGCTACCTGGGCGCCGACGCGGTGATGGTCGACGTCGACCCGGTGACGCTCAACGTCGATCCGGCGAAGATCCGCGCCGCGATCACGCCGCGCACCAAGGTGCTGATGCCGGTGCACTACGGCGGCCTGGCCTGCCGCATGGACGAGATCCTCGCGATCGCCAAGGAGCACGGCCTGAGGGTGGTCGAGGACGCCGCGCACGCGCTGCCGACCACCTGGAAGGGCACGCCGGTCGGCCAGCTCGCCTCCGACATCACGGTCTTCAGCTTCTACGCCAACAAGACCATGACCACCGGCGAAGGCGGCATGGCCGTCACGCGCGATCCGGAACTCGCCAGGCGCATGCGCGTGATGCGCCTGCACGGCATGAGCCGCGATGCCTTCGACCGCTTCGTCTCGAAGACGCCCGCCTGGTACTACGAGATCGTCGCGCCGGGGTTCAAGTACAACCTCACCGACATCGCCTCCGCCATGGGCATCGAGCAGCTGCGCAAGCTGCCGCGCTTCCTGGAGCGTCGCCAGAAGCTGGCGGCGCGCTACTACGAAGGCCTGGCGGGGCTGCCGCTGGTGCTTCCCGCGGACGCTCCGGCGGGCGACGTACACGCCTGGCACCTGTACGTGATCCGCCTTGCCGAAGGTGCGCGGCCGGGCCGCGACGCGGTGATCGAGGCGCTGTCGCAGCGCGGCATCGGCACCAGCGTGCACTACGTGCCGCTGCACCGCCAGCCCTACTGGCGCGACCGCTACGGCCTGACGCCGGAGATGTTCCCGGTGGCCGATGCGGCCTACCGCTCGATGATCAGCATTCCGCTGTTCACGAAGATGAGCGACGCCGACCAGGAGCGCGTGATCGGCGCGCTGCGCGAGGTGCTCGGCTGATGCTCAAGCGCGCCTTCGACGTGCTGTTCGCAGCTGCGGTGCTGCTGCTGCTGAGCCCGCTGCTGCTGGGCGTGGCGGCGTGGATCCGGCTCGATTCGCGCGGGCCGGTGCTGTTCCGCCAGCTGCGCGTCGGGCGCGATGGGCGGGAGTTCCGCATCCTCAAGTTCCGCACCATGCACGTCGATGCGCCGGCGCGCGGGCCGCAGATCACGGTCGGCCGCGATCCGCGCATCACGCGCGCCGGCCACTTCCTGCGCAAGTACAAGATCGACGAGTTCCCGCAGTTCATCAACGTGCTGGTGGGCGACATGAGCGTGGTGGGCCCGCGCCCGGAAGTGCCGCGCTACGTGGCGATGTATCCGCCGGCCACGCGCGATCTCGTGCTCAGCGTGCGCCCCGGCATCACCGACCTGGCCTCCATCGAGTACCGCGACGAGAACGAACTGCTCGGGCGCAGCGCGGACCCCGAGCGCACCTACGTCGAGCAGGTCATGCCGGCCAAGCTGGCCTATTGCGAACGCTACGTGCAGGAGCGCAGCTTCGCAGGCGACATCGGCATCATCGGCCGCACCATCGCGGCCTCGTTCGTGAACCGCTGAACCCGATGCTTTCCGCGCTCACCCGACTCCCGCCGGCCGCGAAGAGCCTGCTCATCGTCGCCGCCGACATCGTCGTGCTGCCGTTCGCGCTGTGGTGCTCCATCGCGCTGCGCCTGGGCGAGCTGCCGCCCGCGGGGTTGCCGAGGTGGTGGGTCTACGTGCTCACGCTGGTCGTCACGCTGCCGATCTTCCTGCGCCTCGGGCTGTA
>JAKOQB010000036.1 GCA_029778535.1 Pseudomonadota bacterium
CCCGACGAGCAGGAACGGCGGCCCGAAGTGCTCGTAATCGAGCTCGCGGTTGCTCGCGTCCTTGAGAATCCACGAGATCTTGGCGACTGCCGGCGATAGCAGGGTCGCCGACTCGGGGCGCCCGAGGAGCAGCAGCGCCGTGTTTGTTACCGCCGCCTGCTTCAGGACGCGGGCCTTGTTCAGGAAGGTCGTGTCGTCCCAGCCGGTGACGGTGGGGGCCTGGCCGGGATGCTTGACGACGAACTGCTCGCGCGCTTTCGATATGGCGTCCGGGTCGAGGTCCGCCAGTGATGCCGTCGCGCACAGTTCGGCCGACCAGTCGCTCCCCCGCGTCCAGAGCGCGCGGGCCTTCTCCGGGTGCTTGCCGAGCTCGGTCTTGCTGGTGCCGACGCGAATGTAGGGCGTGCCGTAGAAGTCGACCGGCTCGCCATTGGCGGGGCCGATCTCGAACAGGACGACGCGGCCGTCGGGATGCGCGACGATGTGAGGCTCGAAGCCGGTATTTGGCCGCAGCCCCGCGGCCAGCCACGGCAACACGTCCTGATTGCCCTTGGCCTTCGTCGCGTAGGGGTCGAAGTCCGTGCCGACCACGTCGTGCGTGGCGTCGTCGATGCCGAATACCAAATAGCCACGCGGCTGGCCGGCCAGGCAGGCCGCGTTGGCGAGCGCGGACAGGTACTCGCCGAGCTGCTGCGGCTCGTACCGGTTGCGCTTGAGCTCGAACCATTCCGTCTCGGTCGGCAGCGCGCGCAGCCGATCGATGAGCGCAATCCGCTCGCGCTCGGTCACGCCTCGGCCTCCTCGGGCACGCCGTCGCCGTCGCCGGCGTCGGTCTGCTCCGCGTCGCCCTCGACCTCGGCTTCGTCGAGCGTCTCGAGGTCTTCGGTTTCCTGCGGCAACCGCGCCGCCGCCTCGCGCACGTCGAGCTTGCCGGTGACCACGTCGGCGATCAGGCGGGTGCGATATTCGCGGAGTAGATCGATCTCGGCAGTTGCGGCAGCTATTGCCCCGTCCGCCGTGGTCGTTTCGCCGTCAAGGAAATCCGTGATTGCCGCGCGTTCTATGTCAGGCGGAAAGGGCACCATCAGGGAGCGCAAGTCATTCTGGGTTAGCTGATTGATCGTGGACGTTTCAAACTGCGCCATCACTGTTGGTAGTAGGTTCGAATGCAGCACGCGGAAGTAGAACCTGTTGTCGATCGTCCGAAGCAGGCTCATGAATGCGCCATACGAAGCCCCTTCGAACTCTTTCGTGATGAGCGCGGACTTGCCGACTAAGCTGCGGCTTCCGCTGCGCACGCACACAAGAATGTCGCCTTCTCGGACGCGCAGGGTGGCAGGTATGTTTCTGGATACGCGAACGTTGTCTGCATGAACAACCTTGCCTTTGCTGACATTCGAGGCGCGCAAGACGAGAGTCCCACTCTCGCCGCTGACGTCGCTGGGCAAGTACGTGAGTCCGATGCGAACGGTTCCTATTCGCTTCAGGGGTACGACATCCCAATGCGCCGGCACATCCCCCAGCCACTCCACGCCGGAGGGCTTGAGGCGTACGTTGGGGTCGAGGCCGCGGGTGACGGCGCGGTGGATGATGGCCTGCTTCTGTTCCTCCAGCAGCTTGATCAGCTTCTGCTTGGCGCGGATGTACCGTCGAATCCGCCGGTCGAGCTTCCGGTGCAGCAACGAGATCAGCGAGAGGTAATCGGCGGCGTCATCCTCGCCGTCCCACAGAATTCTTGGCTCATGCGCGAGCGGATTCCGAACCGCGGCGAAGCAGCCCTTCAGCAGCGCAGAGAAGCCTTTGTGCTCCGACTTCTCCGTTTCCGTCTGCAGCGTATTGAGGGCCAGCAGCGGTCGGTCGATCGAGAACACGCGATCAATCAGGTGTGCACCGTCTGCTTGAACGCCCGTCATGTCGCGAATCCGCTGGGCCAGCCCTTTGGCGGCTTCGAACACGGCATGGAAATAGTTATCTTGCATCAGCTCTGCGCTGCAGTACTTCACGACCTCCGGATGCATTCGCCGACCTTGGAACTTGCTGCGGATCGTGCGCACTCGCCGTTCGGCCTCGTCCAACGTCGCAGCCGCGTCCACTTTGCGGAAGTGTCCGTCGGCACCGTATTCGAGCCCCGAGAACGCGAGAATCGCGTTTAGCTCGCGTCGGTGGGCTTCGAAGTCTTGGCTGCGTCCAACAAACCGAGCGGGCGTCAAGAAGGCGCGAATGAAGTCGATGACGTGATTCGCGCACCCGTGGCGGTTCTGACAGTCGAGGAACACCCAGTAGAGCCGGCGCCACTTGGTCGATTCTCCGGAGTTATCGACTAAGCCTCGATCATGAAGAACGCGGCTGATATCCGTTCCCGAGCCGCATTCGCCGAGCAGGCGGGCGAGCGCTTCGATCTGCCCTTCAACGAGAGGCGGGATCGTCGCCATCAGCGTTGCCCCCGATTATTTCGCCCAGCAACCCCTCGGTCTCCTTCTCCAGCGCCAGGATGTCGGCGCGGATATCTGCCAGCGTGCGCAGCGGCTGCGGCTTGTAGAAGTAACGGGTGAAGCTGATCTCGTAGCCGGTCTTGACGCTCTCAGGCACGTACCACGCGTCGGGCGCGTGGGGCAGCACCTCGCGCCGGATGAAGGCTTCGATGCCGCCATCCTCCAGCAGCGGCACCTGCTCGGTGTCGCGGAGGTCCGGGTCCGGCTCGTACTCGACCACGGCGGGCTTGCCACCGATGGTGGCCTCGAACAGTCCGCGCAGCGGGTTGGCGTCCGTGCCCTTCTTGTGGATCTTGCGTATGACCGGCGGCGCGTCGTCCGCGCGCTCGGCGGTCTCCTTCAGCGCCTTGATCTCCTTCGGCGCGTACGCCCGCTCGGGGTCGATGCCCTTCAGGCGCAGTGGGCGCTCGACGGTGACCTTCCAGTAGCCGAAGGCGGCGTTCGGGAAGATCTTCGACTGCTCGGTCTCCTCGAACTTCAGGAACGCGTCGCAGATGCGCGCGATGTCGCCGTCCGAAAGCTCGCAGTTCTTCTTGCCCAGGTTCTTGCGCAGCGGCTTGAACCACTGCGTGGCGTCGATGAGCTGCACCTTGCCCTGGCGGTGCGCCGGCTTGCGGTTGGTGAGCACCCAGACGTAGGTGGCGATGCCGGTGTTGTAGAACATGTTGAGCGGCAGCGCGACGATGGCGTCCAGCCAGTCGTTCTCGATGATCCAGCGGCGGATGTTGCTCTCGCCCTGCCCGGCGTCGCCGGTGAACAGCGACGAGCCGTTGTGCACCTCGGCGATGCGGCTGCCGAGCTTGGTGCCGCGCTTCATCTTGCTGAGCATGTTGGCCAGGAACAGCATCTGGCCGTCGCTCGAGCGGGTGATGAGCGAGTACTCGGGGTCTCCGGCGTGCTCGATGACGAAGCGCGGGTCCTTGAGGCCGTCCTTGCCGCCCATGCGCTCCAGGTCGCTCTTCCAGCTCTTGCCGTAGGGCGGGTTGCTGAGCATGAAGTCGAACTCGCGCGACGGGAAGGCGTCGTTCGCGAGCGTGGAATGTTCCGGGCCGCCGACGATGTTGTCCGCGGCGTCGCCCTCGCCCTTGAGCAGCAGGTCGGCCTTGCAGATGGCGTAGGTCTCGGCGTTGATCTCCTGGCCGTAGAGGTGCGTGGCCACCTGCTTGCCGTGCTGGGCGGCCAGCTCAAGCAGCGTCTCTTCGGCCACCGTCAGCATGCCGCCGGTGCCGAGCGCACCATCGTAGAGCAGGTAGGTGCCGGATTCGATCTCGTCGGCGATCGGCAGGAAGATCAGCTTCGCCATGAGCTTGACGGCGTCGCGCGGCGTCCAGTGTTCGCCGGCCTCTTCGTTGTTCTCTTCGTTGAAGCGTCGGACCAGTTCCTCGAACACCGTGCCTATGCCGTGGTTGTCGAGGCCTGCTTGCTTGACCGAGCCGTCGCCGTTCAACACCGGGTTGGGGCTGAGGTTGATGTCCGGCGAGAGGAACTTCTCGATCAGCGTGCCCAGCGCATCGGCCTTCGACAGCCGCGGGATCTGGTTGCGGAATTCGAAGTTCTCGAGGATGTCCTGCACGTTCGGCGAGAAGCCGTCGAGGTAGGCCTCGAAGTCGGCCTTGAGCTGCTGCTGGCTGGCGCGGGCCTTGAGGTCGCGCAGCGTGAAGCGGGACGTGTTGTAGAAGGCCTGGCCCGCGGCCTGCCGAAGCGCCTGGTCCTGATTGGTGATCCCCGCCTTGTCGAGCGCGGCCTTCATGTCGAGCACGGCCTGCTTGGTGGGCTCGAGCACGGCATCGAGGCGGCGGAGCACCGTCATCGGCAGGATGACGTCGCGGTACTTGCCGCGGACGTACAAGTCCCGCAGGACGTCGTCGGCGATGCCCCAGATGAAGTTGGCGATCCAGTTGAGTTGGCTCGGTTCCATGGGCTACAGCACTCTCCACCAAGGTACCGCCAGCACGTCAGGGGTGAGCCACTCGACCGTGCGCCCGGTGTGCAGCAGGAGCCCGGCGCGCGCCTTGCGCCCGTACTCCTGCCGGAAGGTGCGCAGGTGCGCGCAGTCGGCCAGCCGCGGCTTCGAGGTGGCCTTCACCTCGATGGGCAGCAGCTTGCCGCCGGCCTCGATCACGAAGTCCACTTCCTCGCCGATCGTGGTGCGCCAGTAGGCGAGTTCCACGCGGTCCACCCGCGCGTCGCGCCAGGCGAGCAGGTCGTGCAGCACCAGGTTCTCCAGGTGCGCGCCCGCGGGCGCTGATGGGCCGAGTTGCGCGCCGAGGTGCAGGGCGACGCCGGTGTCGCCCCAGAAGATCCTGGGCGACTTGACGAGCCGCTTGGTGCGGTTCACCGCGTAGGCCGGCAGGCGCACGAGCAGATACGAGGTCTCCAGCAGGTTGAGCCAGCGGTGGACCGTCGGCTGCGGCAGGCCGACATCGCGGCCGAGCTCGGTCTGGTTGAGTAGCTGCCCCAACCGCAGGCAGGCGGCCTGCATCAGGCGGCGGAAGTCCGGCAGCGCGCTGATCGAGGCGAGGTCCTGCAGGTCGCGTTCGAGATAAGTGCGCACGTAGCCGTCGAACCAGATGGCGCGGTCGGCCGGCGTCGTCAGTTCCAGCGCCGGCGTGGGAAAGCCCCCGCGCAGCGCGAGCGCCTGCCAATCTTCCTCGGGGTCATTCCCGGCCGCCAAGAGGTCGCGCCACTGCTCCTCGGGCGTCGCCAGCAGGTCGTCCCAGCGCCCCGCACGTGCGAGCCCGAGCTGCTCGCGGCGGGTCATGGGCCAGAGCGTGAGGTAGCTCGCGCGGCCGGCCAGCGACTCCGATACCTGCCGCATCAGCAGCAGGTTGGTCGAGCCGGTGAGGAGGTACCGCCCGGGCCGGCGGTCGCGGTCGATGGCCCTCTTGACTGCAGGCAGTAGCCCCGGCTCGCGCTGGACCTCGTCGAGCGTCAGCGGCTCGTCGCCGCCCAGCAGGGCCTCGGGGTCGCGGCGCGCCGCATCGCGCACGTCGAAGTCGTCCAGCGAGCGGTAGCGCCGGTCGCCCGGAACCAGTTTCTCGACCAGAGTGCTCTTGCCGGTCTGCCGTGCACCGGTGAGCACCACGGCCGGCATCACGCGCAGGCGCGCGGCGAGCGCATCATCCACCAGGCGGGGCAGGGTCTTCACGACATGGATGATATTCATTCACGACGCGGATTGGCAAGGCCGGCGCGCTTTCAGATCGCCACTGTCGGCGGACTCATCCGCTCGTCTCCAGCTCGGCCGCCAGCTCCTCGACGTACTTGCGATAGCTGAACACGCGGCCACGCTGCCGGTTGGTCAGTTCGGCCACGATGCCGATGCGCTCCAGATGCGCCAACGACTTGTTGACCGTAGCCGGCGTGAGCCGAGTGGCCTTGACCAGCGCGGCCGATGTGGCGATCGGCTGGCGCTGCAGCGCCTGGTGCACTTCGAGCGCGGAGGCCGCTGCGCGCCCCAGGCCGGCGATACGGTCGCGATCCGCATTGACCAGCGCGAGCAATGCGTTCGCCGTCGCCACGGCCTGCGTCGCGCTCGCCTCGATGCCCTCGGCGAAGAAGTCGAGCCAGCGCTCCCAGTCGCCGCGCAGGCGCACCTCGTTCAGCAGCTCGTAGTACAGCGCGCGATGCGTCTTGAAGAACAGGCTCGGGTACAGCATCGGCTCGCGCAGCACGCCGTCGGCTACCAGTTGCAGCACGATGAGTAGCCGCCCAAGGCGCCCGTTGCCGTCGAGAAAAGGGTGGATGGTCTCGAACTGCACGTGGGCGAGCGCCGCCTTGAGCAGCGGCGGCACGGGCTCGGGTTGGTCGTTGAGGAAGCGCTCGAGCGAAGCCAGGCAATCCGGCACCGCATCGGCCGGTGGCGGGACGAACGCCGCGTTGCCGGGCCGGGTGCCGCCGATCCAGACCTGCGTGCGACGAACTTCACCCGGCGTCTTGCTGCGGCCGCCGGGATGGCTCATCAGCACCTTGTGCATCTCGCACAAGAGGCGCGTGCACAGCGGCAGCCCGCCCCGCAACTTCTTCAAGCCGCGCTCGAGCGCCGCCACGCAGCGGCTGACTTCGCGCGCATCGTCCACCGGCACGCCCGGCTGCTCGTCGATCTCGTACAGCAGCAGGTCCGCCAGCGAGGACTGAGTGCCTTCGATCTGCGAGGACAGCACCGCCTCCTTGCGCACGAAGCTGTAGAGCAGCAGCGCCGCGTTGGGCAGCAGCGCGGTGACCGCGTCCAGCCGCCCGAGCGCGACCAGCGCCGCGTCGAAGCGCCGCCGCAGGGTCGGCGACCACACGACCGGCGGGTCCGGCGGCAGCGGCGCCGGCACGAAGGCCCGGAACCGCTCGCCGGCTGTCGTGACGGTGACGTAGCGGCCGGGCAAGGGTCGGTGCATGGGAGCAGGAACCTAAAACAAGGGCTGGCGTTATTTTAGGTTCAGGCATCAAGATAAATCAACGTCGGGCGCTGCTTTAGGCTGCCCGGTGTGCGCCCCTGGCGCGGAGCCGGCCGATTCGCGGCGCGGCTTATCCTCGACGCCTACTCCGTTCGCGCGAACAGCCCCATGAAAGTCCTGCACGACATGCCGGATTTTCGTGGTTCTGTGGCTGAGTGCCGAACGGCGAGCTTCAGCGTGCGCAGGAGCTCGGGCACGCGCTGCTTCGGGCAGCGCCGTGTGAGAGACTGCCCGCGAGTACACGCATGAGTACACATTCGAAGCGACGAATCGGAAGAGCTTGATCCACAAGGCTCTACCGCGATTCTCCCGCTTCTGCATCGAAATGAAACGGGCGGCCGCGCCGCCCGTTTCACTATTTCGTGAAGTGGACTACGGCACGGCCACGAGCGCCGCGTCCGCCTGCACCACGCCGCTGCCGACCGCATCGCATGCGCCGAGCGCACCGCAACCGGTGTCCCACATGATGTTGGCGAAGTGATCGAAGTCGAACACGAGCCGCGTGTCCGCCGCCGGCAGCGGCAGCGCGGTCGACTTCAGGATCGATTCGATCTGCGCCGGCGTCAGCGCCGGATTCTTCTGCAGCATCAGCGCCGCGACAGACGCGACGTGCGGGGTGGCCATCGACGTGCCGCCGACATAGAAGAAGTTGCCCGAGTTGCGGCCGCGCAGCGCGCCGCGGCCGTTCGACCACCACGGCAGGTGGTTGAAACCGGGGTCGCCGGGGAACGGCCCGCGCACCCACGAGCCCGGCGCCAGCACGTCGAGTTGCTGGCCGGCGAGCGCGCGGCTGCTGAAGTCGCTGACGTAGATCTCGGCGGCCGAAGACGGGTCGGCGGTGTTGGCGCTGTTAGGAAGGATCGGCGGATTCGGATACTGCAGCCACCACATCCGATAGCGCGGTCCGCTGCCCGGAAACAGCCACTCGCCGGTCCAGCCGACCGAGCCCGCCGAGATCACCGGCGCATACGCGCCGGGGTAGCTCATGCCAGCTTCGCCTTCGTTGCCGGCGGCGGCCACGACGATCACGCCCGCGGCGATCGCGCGGTCGAGCGCCGCCTGCTCGATCGGCTCGAGCGCGTCGCCGCCCAGGCTCATGTTGACCACCATCGGCCGGTAGCCCGCTTGCGCGAGTTTCGTCACGTAGTCGAGCCCGGCCGCGATCATCGCCGAGGTGCCGAACACCGCGTGGCCGCCGGCGGCGAGGTCCGGATCGGGACACTGCGGCGACGGCGGGATCTGGTAGTCCGCCAGCACCTTGACCGGGATGATCGTCGCGTCGGGCGCGATGCCGCGCACCTGGATCGGCGGCAGCGCAAAGCCGGCCACCGCGTCGAACTCGCTGAGGTAGTTGTAGCCGACGATCGTGCTCGTGACGTGCGTGCCATGCGTGGAGCCGGTCGAGCCGACCCACGTCGTCCGCCGCAATGGGCCGACCTCGACTTCGAGTCCGCACGGGTTGTTGCCGCTCGCGGCCCGGAACACGACCGACTGGTCGAAGCCGGTGCCGAGGTGCGTGGCGATCCGCGCGCGCGGAAAGTAGTCGCGCCAGTACGGCACCAGGCCGGTGTCGAGCACCGCGACGTATACGCCCTGGCCGGTCTGCGTCACCTTGTCGATATTGATCAGGTCCGCGTCCCAGGTCGAATAGCCCGACGCGGTGGTCGTCGCATTGGCGAACCCGTTGCCGGCATGGGCCGTGGCCCCGACGGCGAGGCCGAGGCTTGCCGCGAGCGAAGCGATCCAGCGATTCATCTGCGTCCTTTCGTCTTCTGTTGGTTGCGTCGCGCCGCCTGCACGGCGACGAGCGCAAACGGGCGTCCATCGTCGCGCGGCGCCGAGGGCGGCGGCAAGCCTGTCCTTCGGCCCGGCGGGCGATCGACGTGCGCGCATGCGTTTCGGCGCGATCGGTTGGCGCTCGCACACCGTTGTGCGAGATGCGAAATTGCGCCATGCTGCGCGCCCCGAGCCGCGCAGACAAGACGCGCGCGGCCCGTTCAGGTCGAGGAGAAGTAACAATGAAACGATGGCACCGCGCGCTGCCGCCGGCAGCGCTGCTCTTCTGCATCGGCGCCGCGCACGCGCATGACGGACAGTTCGGCCACGGGCCGAATCGGCTGCCGGCCGGAGTGACGCCGTACAGCGCGATCCACTACGACGGCACGACCGACGATCTGCTCACCGCCGGATTGGGCAAGACCGGACTGGGCGGTGCGCGCCCGGCGCCGGCCGATGCCAACGATCCCGCGCAACTGCGCCGGCTGGCGATCTGGACCAACTACCGCGCGGTGCTCGACATCCTGCCGGCGGGCGGCTACGGCGTGCTCTACGGGCCGAATATCGACGTGAACGGCAACGACACGCTCGGCGAAGGCAAGATCGCCGGCACCGAGTACCTCGCCGTCTTCGACCGCGGTGCGAGCGGACGCAACGTCACGCTGATGGTGCAGGTGCCGGACTCGTTCGATCCCGACCACGCGTGCATCGTCACCGGCACTTCGAGCGGCTCGCGCGGCATCTACGGCGCGATCGGCTCCAGCGGCGAATGGGGACTGAAGCACGGCTGCGCGGTCGCGTACGCGGACAAGGGCAGCGGCAGCGGCGTGCACGACCTGCAGAACAACACGGTCAATCGCATCAACGGCGTGCGCGCCGACGCGGCGGCTGCCGGCGACGACACCGTGTTCACCGCGAAGATCACCGACCTGCAGCGGCAGCAGTTCAACGCGGACACGCCGAACCGCTTCGCGGTCAAGCACGCGCACTCGCAGTTCAATCCGGAGAAGGACTGGGGCCTGCATACGCTCAGATCGATCGAGTACGCGTTCTACGTGCTGAACGAGCAGTTCGGCGCCGACCGCAAGGGCCGCGGCAACGAGCGGCGCATCACGCCCGGGAACACGATCGTGATCGCGTCGAGCATTTCCAACGGCGGCGGCGCCGCGCTCGCGGCGGCCGAGCAGGATCGCGCGGGCCTGATCGACGGCGTGGCGGTGACGGAACCGAACATCCAGGTCATGCATCCGCGCAACCCGCCGATCCGCCGCGGCAACGTGACCTACACTGGCGGCAGCAAGCCGCTGTACGACTACTTCACGTTCGAGAACCTGTACCAGCCGTGCGCGGCGCTCGCGCCCGCGGCGGCGGCCGGCCCGCTGTCGGTGCTGGTCAATGCCACGCGCGCGGCCAACCGCTGTCAGTCGCTGGCCGACAAGGGGCTGCTCGCGAGCACGACGCTCGCCGCGCAGGCGCAGGAGGCGCTCGACAAGCTGGTCGAGTACGGCTGGCAGCCGGAATCGACGCCGCTGCACGCGTCGCACTGGGCGCTGGCCACAACCGCGATCACGATGACGTACAGCAATGCGTACGGCCGCTTCTCCGTGCTGGACAACCTGTGCGGGCTCAGTTTCGCTTTCACGGACGCCGCCGGCAACGTCAGCGCGGCCGCGCCGCCGCTGCTCGCCACCGTGTTCGGCGACGGCAACGGCGTGCCGCCGACGATCGGCATCAACATCGTCAACAATCTGAATCCCGGCGGCGCCAGGCTCGACGGCGCATCGCAGTCGCCGTCGACCGGACGCGAGGATTTCAACCTCGACGGCGCGCTGTGCCAGCGCCATCTGTGGACCGGCTCGGACCGCGACGCGCTGCGCGTGCGCGCCGGCATCGCGCAGGTGCAGCAGTCGGCCCGACTGCACGGCAAGCCGGCGATCGTCGTGCACGGCCGCAGCGACGCGCTGGTGCCGGTGAACTTCTCGTCGCGCGCGTATGTGGCCTTCAATCACCGGCGCGAAGGCGGCGCGAGCCGGCTGCGCTACATCGAAGTGACCAACGCGCAGCACTTCGACGCGTTCCTCGGCCTGCCCGGCTACAACAGCGCCTACGTGCCGCTGCACGTCTACTTCATTCGCGCGATGGACGCGATGTGGGCGCATCTGACGCAGCACGCGCCGCTGCCGCCGTCGCAGCTGGTTCGCACCACGCCGCGCGGCGCCGGCGCGCCGCCGATCACGGCCGCCAACGTGCCGCCGATTTCGGCGTCGCCGGCGGCGGGCGACCGCATCACGTTCGACGGCGACACGCTGGTGATCCCGGACTGAGCTTCATCGTATTCGTCATAGGGCCGGGGCGCGGCGAGGCGCTCCGGCCTTTTCTTGCGGCGCGCATGCAGGGGAGCACTCCGCGCCGGTGCGCGTTCGGCGCTCGGGTAGCATCTTCGCGGCGAAATGGAGGTGCGAAAGATGATCGAGCGCTGCGCGCGTATCGGCGCGCCGATGGCGATGGCGCTGCTCGCCGCGTGCGGACCCGGCACCACGGCGCGGAACGAAAAGCCCGCCTACGTCGGCACGGTGACGGTGACCGCGTACAGCGGCAGCGACGACCTGCTGACCGCGGGCCTCGGCTGGGACGGCCTGGCGAGCGCGACCGCGCCCGCGTTGTCGGCCACGCCGACGGTGGCCGAGCTGCGCCGGCGCGCGATCTACAACAACTACCGCGCGCTGGTCGACTTCACCGCGGCGGGCGGCTACGGCGCGCTGTACGGGCCGAACGTGTCGCTGACCGGCGCGGTCGATTCGACCCCGGGCGCGGGCAAGATCCCGGGCAAGGAGTACCTCGCGTTCAGCGACGACGGCAGCGGCCGCCGCAACGTGACGCTGCTGGTGCAGGTGCCCGACAGCTTCGACAAATCCAACCCCTGCATCGTCAGCGCGGCGTCGTCGGGCTCGCGCGGCGTGTACGGCGCGATCGCGGCGGTCGGCGAGTGGGCGCTGAAGCGCCGCTGCGCGGTCGCGTACACCGATAAGGGCACCGGCAACGGCGCGCATGAGCTCGGCAGCGACGCGGTCACCTTGATCGACGGCCGCACCGACACCGCGGCCGGGGCCGGATCGGACGCGCAGTTCCGCGCCAACGTGACCGCGGCCGACCGCGCGGCGTTCAACGCGAGGTTCCCCAACCGCTACGCGTTCAAGCACGCGCATTCGCAGCAGAACCCGGAGAAGGACTGGGGACTCGCCACGCGGCAGGCGATCGAGTTCGCGTTCTACGCAGTCAACGAGGAATTCGGCGACGTGTCCGGCAGCCGGCACGCCAGGACGTTCCGTCCGGAAAACACGATCGTGATCGCGGCCGGCGTGTCGAACGGCGGCGGCGCCGCGCTCGCCGCGGCCGAGCAGGACACCACCGGACTGATCGATGCAGTGGTGGCCGGCGAGCCGCAGGTGAACCTACAGGCGCCGGCGAATCTGGTCGTCAATCGCGCCGGCGTGCCGGTGTCGTCCTTCGCGCGGCCGTTGTACGACTACACCACGCTCGCCAACCTGTACCAGCCGTGCGCGGCGTATGCGACCTCCGTCGCTTCTGCGCCGCTGTTGAGCGGCGTGAACGCGGTCTCGGCGCAGAACCGCTGCGCCGACCTCGCGGTGGCCGGACGGGTCACCGGTACCACGTTCGCAAGCCAGGCCGCGAGCGCGCTGGCGCAACTGCGTGCGGCCGGCTGGGAGGCCGAGTCCGACCTGCTGCACGCGTCGCACTTCGCCACGCAGGTCACGCCGGCCGTGGCGGTCACGTACGCGAACGCGTACGCGCGCGCGAGCGTGATCGACAACCTGTGCGGTTTCAGCTTCGCGACCACGAACACGGCGGGCGCGCCCGCCGCGCCGCTGACGTCACCGATGCCGACGATCTTCGCGCAGGGCAACGGCGTGCCGCCGACCGCCGGCATCGACCTCGTCTACAACCTCGCCGCCGGCGGTGCGGTGCGCCACACGCTGGCTGACGATGATTTCGCGTTCAACGGCGCGCTGTGCCTGCGCAACCTGTGGACCGGCGCCGATGCGCTCGCCGATCGCGTGCGCGCCGGCGTGTCCGAGGTTCTGCTGACCGGCGATCTGCGCGGCAAGCCGGCGCTGATCGTGCAGGGGCGCAGCGACGCGCTGGCGCCGGTCAATCACACGTCGCGGCCGTACTTCGGCATGAACCGGCTCGCCGAGGGCGGGCGCTCGCGGCTGTCGCTGATCGAGGTCACCAACGCGCAGCACTTCGACACCTTCATCGCGCAGGTGCCTGGCTACGACGCGCTGTTCGTGCCGCTGCACTACTACTACGTGCAGGCACTGAACCTGATGTGGAACGTGCTGAAGAGCGGCGGCACGCTGCCGCCGCCACAGGTGGTGCGCACGACGCCGCGCGGCCCCGGCGCGCCGGCGCTCGCCAGCTCGAACGTGCCGCCGATCTCGCTGTCGCCGCCGACCGCGAGTCAGATCAGCTTCGCCGGCACCACGGTCAACGTGCCGAACTGAGCCGGCGCGAGCCAGCCGGGCGAGCATGCTCCGGTAGCATGCGCCACCCGCCGCACGCTCGCTGCCCATGGCCCCCGCCAACGATCCGTCATCGCTGTCGAAGCTCACGATCGACCGCACGGCCGCGCCGATCCGCCGCCGCCGTCCGTTGTGGCAGCGCGCGTGGGTCTGGCTGCTGGCGCTGGTCGCCGTGGGGGCGACGGCGGCATTGGTATCGCAGCGCGGCCGACCGCTGCCGGTCGAGATCGGTTCGGTCGTCAGCGCGTATCCGACGCAGAGCCTCGCGATCCTGAACGCGACCGGCCGCGTGTCGGCGGCGCGGCGCGCGTCGGTGTCGAGCAAGGCGACCGGCCGGCTCGAATGGCTCGGCGTGCAGGAGGGCCAGCGCGTGCAGGAGGGCGAGATCATCGCGCGGCTGGAGAACCGCGACGTCGCCGCGCAGCGCGAGCAGGCCGCCGCGAGCGTGCAGGCGGCGCAAGCGAACCTGGTGCAGGGCGAGGCCGAACTGGCCGACGCCGAGCAGGCGTACAAGCGCGCGCAGGATCTGGCGCAAAAGAGTTTCGTGTCCGACGCGTCGGTCGATACCGCCGCGGCGCGCTACCACAAGGCGCGCGCCGCAATCGAGTCGCTCAAGGCGCAGATCGCGGTGGCGCAAGCCAACCTGCGCGTGGCCACGGTCGCGCTCGACCAGACGCTGATCCGCGCGCCGTTTGCCGGCATCGTGCTGACCAAGAGCGCGAACGTCGGCGACATCGTCACGCCGTTCTCCTCGGCGTCGGGCACCACCGGCGCGGTCGTCACGATGGCCGACATGAGCACGCTCGAAGTCGAGGCCGACGTGTCGGAGTCGAGCATCGCGAAGATCGCGCCCGGCCAGCCGGCCGAGATCCAGCTCGACGCGTTTGCCGACCTGCGGCTGCTGGGCTCCGTGTCGCGCATCGTGCCCACCGTCGATCGCAGCAAGGCGACGCTGCTGGTCAAGGTGCGCTTCGACGAGACCGACCCGCGCGTGCTGCCCGACATGAGCGCGAAGATCGCGTTCCTGTCGCGCCGGCCCGAGCCCGCCGAGCGCATAGCGGTCGCCGCGCTGCGTCCGGAGGCGATCGTCAAGCGCGACGGCCGGGACGCGGTATTCGTCGTCCAGGGCAACGAGCGCGAGACCGTCGCGCTGACCGCGGTCGCGGCGGGGCCCAAGGTCGGCGACCTCGTGCGCGTCGACCGCCTCGCGCCCGGAACGCGCGTCGTGATCCGTCCGCCCGCCCGGCTGCAGGACGGCCAGGCCGTGGCGGCCGCGAAGAAATAGAGGTCCGCGGTGCGCACCACCGGCAGCGGGCGTCCGGCGCTGGTCGCGATCGACCGCGTCAGCAAGGGCTACGTACGCGGCGGGCAGGTGGTGCCGGTGCTGAACGACATCAACCTCGAGATCGGCCGCGGCGACTTCGTCGCGCTGATGGGACCGAGCGGCTCCGGCAAGAGCACGCTGCTGAACCTCGTGGCCGGCATCGACAAGCCCGACGCCGGCCGCATCGTGATCGACGGCGAGGACATCACGCGGCACACAGAAGGCGATCTCGCCGCATGGCGCGCGCGCGCGGTCGGCTTCATCTTTCAGTTCTACAACCTGATGCCGGTGTTGACCGCGTTCGAGAATGTCGAGCTGCCGCTGCTGCTTACGACGCTGGCGCGGCGCGAGCGGCGCGAGCGCGTCGAGACCGTGCTCGCGCTGGTGGGGCTCGCCGACCGCATGGAGCACCGTCCAAACGAGCTGTCGGGCGGGCAGCAGCAGCGCGTGGCGATCGCGCGCGCGGTCGTCACCGATCCGCTGCTGCTGATCGCCGACGAACCGACAGGCGACCTCGACCGTGCCTCGGCCGCCGAGATCCTGAAGCTGCTCGACCGCCTGAACATGGAGCTCGCCAAGACGATCGTGATGGTCACGCACGACCCGCGCGCCGCCGAGGCCGCGCACCACCTGATCTATCTGGACAAGGGACAGCTGACGGATACCTCGCCGTTCGCGCATTGATGACGACCCTATTCACCACAGAGGCACAGAGGCACAGAGAAATGCCGCTTTCCTCTGTGCCTCTGCGCCTCCATGGTTGACCGATGTTCTTTCTCAAGCTCGTGCTCCGCAACGCCTTTCGCGCCCGGCTGCGCGCGGCGCTGACCGTGCTCGGGCTGGTGATCGCGCTGGTCGCGTTCGGGCTGCTGCAGACCGTCGTGACCGCGTGGTATGCAGGCTCGGAGGCGGCGTCGGCCAGCCGGCTCGTCGCGCGCAACAGCATCTCGCTGGTGTTTCCGCTGCCGCTTTACTACCGGGAGAAGATCCTCGCGCTTTCCGGCGTGCGCGGCGTGGCGGTCTCGAACTGGTTCGGCGGCATCTGGCGCGACGAGAAGAGCTTCTTCGCGCAGTTCGCGGTCGATGTGCCGAACTTCTTCGCGCTGTACCCGGAGTTCAGGTTCAACCCCGGGGAGTGGCAGGACTTCCTGCGCGACCGCCAGGGCGCGGCGGTCGGCCGGCAGCTCGCCGACCTGTACGGCTTCAAGGTCGGCGATCGCGTGCCGATCCGCGGCACGATCTATCCGGGCAACTGGGAATTCAACGTGCGCGCGATCTACGACGGCCGCGACGAAGCGACGATCACGCGCCAGTTCTACTTCCACTACGACTACCTGAACGAATACGTGAAGCAGCGCTTCCCGCGCTCGGCCAACAACGCCGGCGTGTTCGTGATCGATGTCGACGATCCGGCGCGCGCGGCCGACGTGGCGCGCGCGATCGACGCCGAATTCGCCAACTCGCTCGCCGCCACGCTGACGGAGACGGAGAAGGCGTTTCAGCTGTCGTTCGTCGCGATGGTCGACACGATCATCCAGGTGATCTCGGGCGTCAGCTTCATCGTGATCGTGATCATCTTCGCGGTGGCCGCCAACACGATGGCGATGACCGCGCGCGAGCGCCTCGCCGAATACGCGACGCTGAAGGCGCTCGGCTTCGGTCCGGCGTTCGTCGCCCGGCTGATCCTGGCCGAAAGCGTGACGCTGGCGGCGCTCGGCGGCGCGCTCGCGGTCGCGGTCACGCCCGGCATCGCGCAGGGATTCTGGAACGCGGTCGGCAAGACCGTGTTCGCGCGCTTCGAGGTCGCGCCGGCCACGCTGCTCGCGCAGGCCGCCGCCGCGCTCGCGGTCGGGCTGCTCGCCGCGCTGGTGCCGATGGCGCGCAGCGCGCGGGTGAAGATCGTCGACGGGTTGCGGCATGTGGGATGACCGCGCCCCTCACCCCAACCCTCTCCCCGTGATCGGGGAGAGGGGGTCATCAGTTCCCTCGCCCGCCTCAGCGGGAGAGGGCGGGGGGTGAGGGCATGCGCATTCCCCTCGCCTACATCGCCCGCAACCTGTGGGTGCGCCGGCTGACCACGGTGCTGACCGCCGGCGGCATGGCGCTGGTGGTGTTCGTGTTCGCGGCGGTGCTGATGCTCGACGCGGGGCTGAAGGCGACACTGGTGGCGACCGGGTCCGAGGACAACGTGCTGTTCATCCGCAAGGGCGCGGAGACCGAGATCCAGAGCGGGGTGGCGCGCGACCAGGCGGCGCTGATCGAGAGCCTGCCGCAGATCGCACGCGACGCGCACGGCGCGCCGCGCGTGTCGAAGGAAGTGGTGGTGCTCAACTCGCTGCCGAAGCTCGACAGCGGCCAGCGCACCAACGTGCCGATCCGTGGCGTCACGCCGATGGGCCTCGCGCTGCGCCCGCACGTGAAGATCGCCGAGGGGCGAATGTTCCGCTTCGGCTCGAGCGAGATCGTGGTGGGCGCCAGCGTGGCGCGCCAGTTCGCCGGCGTGCAGATCGGACAGTCGCTCGCGTTCGCCCAGCGGCAGTGGACGGTGGTCGGCGTGTTCGACGCCGGCCGCACCGCGTTCGACTCGGAGATCTGGGGCGATGCGGAGCAGCTCGCGCAGGCGTTCCGCCGCACCGGCTTCTCGTCGGTGATCGCGCAGCTTGCGTCGCACGATGCCTACGACTCGCTGCAGCAGGCGCTCGCCGACGAACCCCGGCTGACGGCCGAAGTCAAGCGCGAGCGGCAGTTCTACGAGGACCAGTCGCGCGCGCTGTCGGGCTTCATCAGCTACCTGGGGCTGACGCTGTCGATCATCTTTTCCCTCGGCGCGATCATCGGCGCGACGATCACGATGTACGCGTCGGTCGCCACGCGTACCGGCGAGATCGGCACGCTGCGCGCGCTTGGCTTTCGCCGCCGCTCGATCCTGGCCGCGTTCCTGCTCGAGTCGCTGCTGCTGGCAGCAGCGGGCGGCGCGGTGGGGCTCGCCGCCGCGACCTTCCTGCAGGCGATCACGATCTCGACCACCAATTTCACGTCGTTCTCCGAGCTCGCGTTCTCTTTCGCGCTGACGCCCGGGATCGTCGCCGACAGCCTCGTCTTCGCGCTCGCGATGGGGCTCGTCGGCGGTTTCCTGCCGGCGGTGAAGGCGAGCCGGATGAAGATCGTCGACGCGCTGCGCGCGGACTGATTGGATGTGACAGGTGTCGTTCCCGCGCAAGCGGGAACCCAGCGGCGTTGGCTAAGGCGATACTGGATCCCCGCTTGCGCGGGGATGACACCCTTGAATGCGATCGAGGAGGAACCGATGCCGCTTCCGCTCGAAGGTATCCGCGTGGTCGAGTTCACGCACATGGTGATGGGACCGACCTGCGGGCTGATCCTCGCCGATCTCGGCGCGGAGGTGATCAAGGTCGAGCCGGTGGCCGGCGACAACACGCGCCGGCTGTTGGGCTCGGGCGCCGGCTTCTTCGCGCTGTTCAACCGCAACAAGAAGAGCCTCGCGGTCGATGCGCGCGACCCGCGCGGGCGCGAGATCGTGCTCAAGCTCGTCGCCACCGCCGACGTGTTCAGCGAGAACTTCAAGGGCGGCGCGATGGCCGCGCTCGGCCTCGACTACGCGGCGCTCGCGAAGCTGAACCCGCGGCTCGTCTACGTGTCGCACAAGGGCTTTCTGCCCGGACCCTACGAACACCGCACCGCGCTCGACGAGGTGGTGCAGATGATGGGCGGGCTGGCCTACATGACCGGGCCGGAAGGCCGGCCGCTGCGCGCGGGAGCGTCGGTCAACGACATCATGGGCGGGATGTTCGGCGCGATCGGCGCGCTGGCCGCGCTGCGCGAGCGCGAGCGCACCGGCAAAGGGCAGGAGGTCGGCGCGGCGCTGTTCGAGAACACGGTGTTCCTGGTCGCGCAGCACATGATGCAGTTCGCGGTGACCGGCCAGCCGGCGGCGCCGATGCCGTCGCGCATCTCCGCGTGGGGCATCTACGACGTGTTCACGGTCAAGGACGGAGCGCAGATCTTCCTCGCGGTGGTGTCGGACACGCAATGGCCGATTTTCTGCGACACCTTCGGTTTCGACGACCTGCGCGCCGATGCGCGGCTCGCCACCAACAACGACCGCGTGCGCGCGCGCGACTGGCTGATGCCGCGGCTGCGCGAGCGGCTCGCGCAGCACAGCGCGGACGAGATCGCGGCGGTCTTCGAGGCGCGCGGGCTGCCGTACGCGCCGATCACGCGGCCGCAGGACCTGTTCGACGATCCGCATCTGACGGCGACCGGCGGCCTTGCGCAGACCACGATTCCCGCCGATGCCAGCAGCTCGGGGCGCGAGCTGCGCACGCGCGCGCCGCTGCTGCCGCTCGCGCTCGACGGACAGCGCCTGCCGCTGCGATCGAATCCGCCGGCGCTGGGCGAGCACACCGGGCAACTGCTGGCCGAGCTCGGCTATCGCAGCGAAGAGATCGAGCGGCTGCGCGCGGCCGGCGTGATCGGCGCGGCGCGGTGAGGCCCGTTCGCGCCAGGCATCGATTCTGATGCCCGGCCGGCGTTCACGCTGCTACCATCCGCGCACACCGCGCACGATCGCGCGGCAATAACAGGCAACGGAGACCCGGATGAAACGTCGTGACTTCTCGCTCGCCACCGTCGCCGCGCTGACCGCCGCGCAATTCCCGCTCGCCGCGCGCGCGCAGTCGATCGGCACGCTGAAGATGATGATCCCCGCCAACCCCGGCGGCGGCTGGGATCAGACCGGGCGCGCGCTCGGTGCCGCGATGCAGTCGGCCAAGGTCGTGCAATCGGTGCAGTTCGACAACAAGGGCGGCGCGGCCGGCACGATCGGGCTGGCGCAGTTCATCAACGCCAGCAAGGGCGATCCGAACGCGCTGATCGTGGGCGGCCTCGTGATGGTCGGCGGCATCGTGCTGAACAAGTCGCCGGTGGACCTGACGATGGTCACGCCGGTTGCGCGGCTCACCAGCGAGTACGAAGTGGTCGTGGTGCCGGCCTCGTCGCCGTACAAGACGATGGACGATCTGGTCAAGGCGTTCAAGGCCGATCCGGGCAAGGTCGCGTGGAACGGCGGCTCCGCGGGCGGCACCGATCACATGCTGGCGGGGCTGATCGCGCGCGCGGTCGGCGTCGATCCGACCAAGGTCAACTACGTCGCGTCGAAGGGCGGCGGCGACCAGATCGCCAACATCGTCGGCGGCCATGTGACCGCGGGCATCGCCGGGCTGGGCGAATTCGCCGAGCACATCAAGGGCGGCCGCATGCGCGCGCTCGCGGTGTCGTCGCCGGCCAAGCAGGACGGCATCCCGTCGCTGAAGGAACAGGGGATCGACGTCGTGCTCGGCAACTGGCGCGGTGTGTTCGGCGCACCGGCGATCACGACCGCGCAGCGCGACGCACTGATCAACGCAGTGAAGGCGGCGGTCGACTCGCCCGCATGGCAGGAAACGCTGAAGAAGTTGGACTGGCAATCGTGGTACCTCGCCGGCGACGCGTACAAGGCCTTCATCGAGGAGGAGACGAAGCGAGCGAAGGCCACGCTCGAATCGCTGGGGCTCGTCAAATAGCCGATGTGGCCGGCAACGCGCGGCGCGCGCGTTGAGCTCGCCCTGTCGCTCGGCGTGCTGGCGCTGGGCGTCTTCGCTTCGATCGTCGCGTTCCGACTGCCGGAGGCGGGCGGCTACGCGCGCATCGGCCCGAACTTCATGCCGAAAATCGTCTCCGGCGGGCTGATCGTGCTCGGCGTGTGGCTGCTGGCCGAGGTCGCGACCGGCGGCTGGCGCGAGCGCGTGCCCGACGATCCGGCCGCGCGCGGCGAGCATGCATTCCACGCCGGTGCGTTCGCGTGGGTCAGCGCGGGGTTGTTCGCGCAGATGGCGCTGATCGGCACGGGCGGCTTCGTGCTCGCGGCGATGGCGCTGTTCGGCTGCGTGGCGCGCGGCTTTGGCAGCACGCGCGTCGTGCGCGACCTCGCGCTCGGGCTGGTACTCGGCCTGGCGGTGTTCCTGTTCTTCGTGAAGTTCCTGAACGTCAACCTGCCGGCGGGCTGGCTGACGCCGCTGCTCGGAACCGCCGGCATATGACCGAGACGCTGACCGCGTTGCTGCACGGTTTCGGCGTCGCGCTGCAGCCGTTGAACCTGCTGTGGGGCTTCGTCGGCGTCACGCTCGGCACCGCGATCGGCGTGCTGCCCGGCGTCGGCCCCGCGCTGACGGTGGCGATGCTGCTGCCGCTCACGGTCAAGCTCGACCCGACCGGCGCGCTGATCATGTTCGCCGGCATCTACTACGGCGCGATGTACGGCGGCTCGACCACCACGATCCTGCTGAACACGCCGGGCGAATCGGCGTCGATAGCCACCGCGCTCGAGGGCAACAGGATGGCCAAGCGCGGCCGCGCGGGGCCGGCGCTGGCGACCAGCGCGATCGGCTCGTTCGTCGCCGGAACGATCGCCACCGCGCTGCTGACGGTTCTGGCACCGGTCGTGGTCGAGATCGCGCTGAAGTTCGGCCCGGCCGAGTACTTCGCGCTGATGGTGTTCGCGTTCGTCACCGTCGCCGCGGTGCTCGGCGCGTCGATGGTGCGCGGGCTGACGATGCTGTTCCTCGGCCTGCTGCTGGGGCTGGTCGGCATCGACGACCAGACCGGACAGATGCGCTTTGCGTTCGGCGTGCCCGAGTTGATGGACGGCATCGACGTGGTCGTGCTCGCGGTGGGGCTGTTCGCGGTCGGCGAGGCGCTGTACGTCGCCGCCTACCAGAGCCGGCAGACGGAAGAACTGGAGAAGATGTCCGGCTCGCTGTGGATGTCGCGCGAGGACTGGAAGCGTTCGTGGCCCGCGTGGCTGCGCGCCACCGCGATCGGCTTTCCGTTCGGAACGATTCCCGCGGGCGGCGCGGAGATCCCGACTTTTCTGTCGTACGCGCTGGAGAAGAAGCTCACCAGGCATCCGGAGGAATTCGGCAACGGCGCGATCGAAGGCGTTGCCGGCCCCGAGGCCGCGAACAACGCATCATCCGCCGGCGTGCTGGTTCCGCTGCTCACGCTCGGCATCCCGACTTCCGCCACCGCCGCGATCCTGCTCGCGGCGTTCCAGAACTACGGCATCCAGCCCGGCCCGCTGCTGTTCCAGACGCAGGCGGCGCTGGTGTGGGGGCTGATCGCCAGCATGTACATCGGCAACATCCTGCTGTTGATCCTGAACCTGCCGCTGATCGGGCTGTGGGTGAAGGTGCTGATGATCCCGCGGCCGCTGCTGTACGCGGGCATCCTCGTGTTCGCCACGCTCGGCGCGTACAGCCTGCACCAGTCGGTGGTCGACCTGGCCACGCTGTACGTGTTCGGCCTGCTCGGCTTCATGATGCGGCGCTGGGGCTTTCCGGTCGCGCCGGCGGTGATCGGGCTGATTCTCGGGCCGCTCGCGGAATCGCAGTTCCGCCGCGCGCTGGCGATCAGCCAGGGCGATCCGATCGTGTTCGTCTCGCACCCGATCTCGGCCGGACTGCTGGTGCTGACGGTGCTGCTGGTGGTGGTGCCGTGGGGCTACAAGGTCGTGAAGGAGCGTCGGGAGCGCCGGGCGGCCTGACGCTCACGCGGCGGCGAGCGCCCGCTCGTCCCGCCGTCCTCGCAGCACGTTTTCTCCAAGCACGAGCAGCACCAGCACCGTCCCGAACACGTCGGCGCGCCAGTCGTTGAAGATCAGCACCAGGCCGCCGAGCGTCAGCAACGCGACCGCGAACAAGCCGATCTGCGCGCGGAACCAGCCGGTGTAGGCGGCGCCGAGCGCGACGATTCCGAGCAGACCGGTCGCCAGCGCGGTCAGGAAGTCGATCCAGGTGAACTGCAGCAGCAGCAGGCTCGGCGCGTAGACGAACATGAACGGCACCAGCGCCTTGCCCATCGACAGGCGAAACGCGGTGAAGCCGGTGCGCATCGGCTCGCTCCCGGCGATGCCTGCGGCTGCGTAGGCGGCCAGCGCCACCGGCGGCGTCACGTCGGCGAGCACGCCGTAGTAGAAGACGAAGAAGTGCGTCGCGATCAGCGGCACGCCGAGCGTGCCGAGCGCGGGCGCGGCGATCGAAGCCAGGATGATGTAGGTCGGCGTGGTCGGGATGCCGGTGCCCATCAGGATGCAGGCGATCGCGACGAACAGCAGGCCGAAGAAGACCTTCGCGCCGTTGGCGCTGACGAGGCCGGTGAAGTCGATCGCGACGAACCACTCGGCGATCGCGCCGGCAAGATCGACCACCGCGCCGGAGAACTTGAAGCCCAGCCCCGACAGCGTCAGCGTGCCGAGGATCAGCCCGACGCACGCGCACGCGGCACCGATCGCCAGCGCGTACTTTGCGCCCTCCTCGAAGCCCTTGATCAGGTTGCGCGGCGTCAGCGTCTCGCCGTGAAGTTGGCCCCACGGCTTGCCCGGCGCGAGGGCGCGCATCAGCGGCGGCGCGTACGAGCACACCACGCACAGCACGATGCCCCAGAACGCGGCGAGGAACGGCGTGTAGTCGGCGAGCAGCATCGTCACCAGCGCCACCAGCGGAAAGACCAGGTGCCACGACTGCAGGATCACCGGGCCGAGCTTCGGGATCAGGTGCGGCTCGACCCCCTTCAGTTTCAGCCGCCGCGCCTCCAGGTGCACCATCAGCAGCGCGGCGAAGTAGTGGAACAGCGCCGGCACGATCGCGATGAGGATCAGCTCCTTGTAGGGCACGCCGAGCATCTCGGCCATCACGAACGCCGATGCTCCCATCACCGGCGGCGTCACCTGTCCGCCGCACGACGCGCTCGCCTCGACCGCGCCGGCGAAGCGCGGCGAGAAGCCGTACTTCTTCATCATCGGGATCGTCAGCGAGCCGGTCGTCACCGCATTGGCGATCGCCGAGCCGGAGATCATTCCGAACATGCCGGACGACACCACCGACACCTTGGCCGGCCCGCCGGCAAAGCGGCCCGCGATGATCGTGGCCAGGTCCATGAAGAGCTTCCCGAGCCCCGTCTTCTGCGCCAGGATGCCGAACAGCACGAAGTGGAACACGTAGGTCGCGACCACGCCGACCGCGATGCCGTAGATGCCCTCGGTACCGACGTAGATGTGGTTGACCACGCGCACCACCGAGTAGCCGCGGTGCGCGAGCACGCTCGGCATATAGCGGCCGAACAGCGCGTACAGCAGGCAAATCATCCCGATCGCGGGCAAGAGATTCCCCATCGTGCGGCGCGACGCCTCCATCACGAGGATGATCGCCAGCACGCCCATCATGTAGTCCTGTGCGATCGGGCTGCCGACGCGGCGGATGAACACGTCGTCGAAGAACAGGAACAGGTAGAGCGAGATCGATGCGGCTCCGAGCGCAAGCGGCCAGTCGATCCATGACAGCGAGTCGTCGTGGCCGCCGAAGCGCCGGATCGGCAGCGACATCACCGCGAGCACGGCGACCAGCGCGAGGAAGCCGTAGCCGAGGGCCGGGCTGAGCTCGCCAGACGCGGCCAGTGCGCGCATCAGGTCCCAGCCGAGGTAGACGTAGAACGCGGCGAAGACCAGCGCCCACAGCCAGGCACGCGCGGCGGGCGCGCGCAGCGATGGCAACGCGGGCCGCGGGAAGACCAGGAAGATCAGCCCGAGCACCAGCGCGAGGTGGAATGCGCGGTGCTTGATCTCGACCAGCAGGCCGAAGCCGGCCGTATAGACGTGAAAGCTCGACAGCGTGACCGACACGATCGTCACCACGATCGCGACTGCGCCGACCAGCTTGCGGAAGTTGCTCTCGTGGTCGTAGGTCTTGATCAGCTCGGCCTGGCGCTCGCCGGAGACGACCTCGACGTCGGCGGCGAGCGCGCCGCCGTGGGATGTATTCATCGCTGTTCCGACCCGCAGTCGGGCGCGATCTCGAGCGCGCGCTCGCCGAACTGCATCAGTTCAATGGCGTCGCCGCCGGTGACCAGCTTCTGCGCCGGCAGCTTCTGCACGTTCACGATCAGCCGCTCGATCGGCCGCCGCATCGTCAGCACGAAACGCGCGCCGACGCGATCGAGCCGCTCGCCGGCAAGCGGCTCGGTCGCCATGCCGGGACCGTGTTCGTCGAACGTTTCGGCGGTCTGCACGATGCGGCCGGAGCGTATTGCGTAGCGCGACTCGACCGGGCGCAGCGTGACCGAGTGCGTGTAGCGCAGCGCGAATTCGGGCTGCGGCAGCGGTACGCGCGCCAGCGGCTCGCCGCCCGGAAAGCCGCGCAGCGCGAGCGCGCACACGGCCGCCGCGAGCGGCGCGGCGGCCATCGGCTACTTGATCAGGCCCTTTTCCTTGTAGAACTGCTCGGCGCCCGGGTGCAACGGGATCGACACCGACTGCAGCGCGGTCTTCAGCGAGATCTCCTTGCCCTTCGGGTGCACCTGGCCAAGGATGTCGGTGTTCTCGTACAGCGCCTTGGTCACCGCGTAGGCGATGTCGTTCGACAGCCCGTCGTGCGTGGCCCAGATCGCCATCACCGCCAGCGTGTCGACCGGCGCGGCCTGTCCCTTGTACGTGTTGGCGGGCAACTGGATCTGCGCGTAGTACGGCTGCTTCTTGCGCAGTGCTTCGATCTCGGGGCCCGCCAGCGGCACGATGCGGATGTCGTGCGTGTTGGCGAGATCGGTGATCGACGCGGTCGGCGCGCCGGCGGTGATCAACGACGCGGTCAGGTTGCCGTCCTTGATCTTGTCGACCGACTGCGCGAAAGACGACAGGTCCTCGCCGATGTCCTTGCGCGTCATGCCGTGCGCTTCCAGCAGGTCGCCGAGCAGCTGCCACTGGCCCGAGCCCGGCGAGCCCGACGACACACTCTTGCCCTTGAGATCCCGGAACGTCTTGATGTTCGACTTCGCCGCGGTGACGAGCTGCACCTGCTCCGGATAAAGGGCGCCGAGCGCGCGCAGGTTCTTCAGCGGCTTGCCTTCGAACTGGCTCTTGCCGTTGAATGCGGCGTCGAGGATGTCGGCGGCGACGAAGGCCGACTCGATCTCCTTGCGTCCGAGCAGTTGCGCGTTGGCGACCGACGCGCCGGCGGTCTCCGCGGTCGCCGACATCTTCTGGTTGTTGATCACGACCTTGTTCGAGATCAGCTGCGCCAGCATGCCGCCGAGCGGGTAGTAAGTCCCTCCGGTGCCGCCGGTGGCGATGCCGAAGAAGATGCGCTGCTGCGCGAAGGCGGCGGGAAGCGCGCCCGCCGCGGCGAGCGCGGTGATGGATTGCAGAACGGTGCGACGACGATTCGCCATGTTGTCTCCTCCTGCTGTTGTCAAGGGTACCGCAGACTATTTCCTGCCGGCCTGCGATTGAATCTGGATCAGCGCACGCAGCTGCCCCTGCAGCCCGGCGACGTCCTTCTGCTGCTCGACGACGACCTTGCGGATCTCGGCGAGCTGACCGCTCAGATCGTTCACCCGCTCCTTCACCGCGCCGATGCCGGACAGCCGGTCGAGGATCTCGGCGAGGATGCTCATTTGGCCGCCGCGCGCAGTCGGGCGATCTCTGCCATGAACGCCTTGTGCCGGCGCGCGTTGGCGTCGAGCGTCTTCACGATCTCCTTGATGTCGGCCTCCGCGCGGCGAGTGGCCTCGTCAAGTTGCTTCAGCTCCTCGGTGTTGACGCCAAGCAGCAGCGCGTCGACGGCGTCGCGCACGAGGTCGGATGACTTGCGGCCGGTCTTCTTCGCCTTGGCCGCGAGCGCCTTCTTTTGCTTCGAATCGAGATACACCTGCGTCAGCACCAGCGACATGATGGTCGGCTCCGGTTCGCCCGAGGCCAATATATATTGTCATGCACGGCCGTTCAAGACACCGCGCCCGCGCCGTAGCGGCCGCGCAGCGCGCGGCCGGTTGCGAAGCGCCCGAGCGCGAACGGCGCCAGCGGCACCTCGGTCGGCTTGTCGAGCGCGGCCTGCGCCAGCACGCGGCCGATGGCAGGCGCGAGCTTGAAGCCGTGGCCGGAGAAGCCGTACGCGACCAGCAGGCCGTCGATTCCCGGTAGCGGGCCGAGCACCGGGTTCCAGTCGGGCGTCACGTCGTACACCCCCGTCCACGACGACGCGAGCCCGGCCTCGCCGTACGCGGGAAAGCGCTGCGCAACCTGCGCGCCGAGGTCGATCACGGTTTCCAGCGGCACGTCGGCCTGCGTGGTGTCGGGTGTGGAAAGCGCTTCGCCGTGCGTGCCTGCGCTGACGAGCATCTGCGTGCCGCCGTAGCTGCGGCAGTAGATCATCGCGGGTGACGCGAGATCCTTGTACACCGGCATCGCGCGCGTATACGGCGCGCCGCCGCACTCGAGCGTGATCACCGCATGGCGCTCGATCGCCAGCGGCAGTTCGATGCCGCACCATTGCGCCAGCTCACGGCTCCAGATGTTCTGCGCGCCGATCACCACGCCGGCATGGATCGGTCCCCGCGCCGTCCGCACGCCGAGCACGCGGTCGCGCTCGCGAATCAGGCCGGTGGCCGCCGAGCCCTCCCGAATCATGGCGCCGAGCCGGCGCGCGTTGCGCGCGAAGGCGCTGGTGGCGAGCCAGGCGTCGGCGTAGCCGGCCTCGGGCTCGTAGCCGATCAGTGCGGCGTCGTCGAGGCGCGCGATCGGCAGCAGGCGCGACGCGGTCGCGGCGTCGATCTCCTCGGCCGCGATGCCGCGCGCGCGCTGCGCGGCGAGCGACTCGCGCAGCGCGTGCGCTCTGTCGCCCTCGGGCGCGGCGATCAGATAGCCGCACTTGACGAGCCCGCAGTCGGCCTCGGGGTCATCGAGGTACGCGGCGAAATCGGCGTAGACATGCCATGCCGCCTGCGCCAGCGCGACGTTCTCCGGCACCGAGTAGTGCGTGCGCAGGATGCACGACGACTGCGCGGTCGTGCCCTGCCCGATGCCGCCGCGCTCGAGCAGCAGCACGCGCGCGCGCGCGCGTGCGAGGTGATACGCGATCGCGCAGCCGATCACGCCGCCGCCGATCACGATCGCGTCGTAGTGCTTATCCATGGCCGTGACGTCTCGCTCCGAAGCGCCGGTCATTATCTGCGCGAGTAGACTGCCGCGCACCCATGGAGGGCGCACCATGAACGATCGCCTGCGCACCAGTCCCCGCATCCTGCGCGCCGCGCGCGGGAGCCGGCTCACCGCGAAGAGCTGGCTCACCGAAGCCGCGCTGCGCATGCTGCACAACAATCTCGATCCCGACGTGGCCGAGAACCCGGCCGAGCTGGTCGTCTATGGCGGCATCGGCCGCGCCGCGCGCAACTGGGACTGCTTCGACGCGATCGTCGAATCGCTGAAGCAGCTCGAAGCCGACGAGACGCTGCTCGTGCAGAGCGGCAAGCCGGTCGGCGTGTTCCGCACCCACGCGGATGCGCCGCGCGTGCTGCTGGCGAATTCGAACCTCGTGCCGAAGTGGGCGACGTGGGAGCACTTCCACGAGCTGGACCGCAAGGGGCTGATGATGTTCGGCCAGATGACCGCGGGCTCGTGGATCTACATCGGGTCGCAGGGCATCGTGCAGGGGACGTACGAAACCTTCGTCGAGGCGGGGCGGCAGCACTACGGCGGCGACCTCGCGGGGCGCTGGATCCTGACCGCGGGCCTCGGCGGCATGGGCGGCGCGCAGCCGCTCGCGGCGGTTTTCGCCGGCGCGTCGATGCTGGCGGTCGAGGTGCAACAGTCGCGCATCGACATGCGGCTGCGCACGGGCTACCTCGACAAGCAGGCAAGCGATCTCGACCAAGCGCTGGCCATGATCACCGACGCCTGCGCGAAGAAGCAGGCGATCTCGATCGGCCTGTGCGCGAACGCCGCCGAAGTCGTGCCGGAGATCGCGCGCCGCGCGCAGGCAGGCGGCATCAAGCCCGACATCGTCACCGACCAGACCTCGGCGCACGACACGGTGAACGGCTATTGCCCAGCCGGCTGGACCGTCGATCAATGGGACACCAAGCGCCGCACCGACCCGCAGGCGGTCGATCGCGCCGCGCGCGCGTCGATCGCGCAGCACGTGCGCGGCATGCTCGCGTTCAAGCGCCTGGGCGTGCCGACGGTCGACTACGGAAACAACATCCGCCAGGTCGCGTTCGACGAAGGCGTGAAGGATGCGTTCGACTTCCCCGGCTTCGTGCCTGCGTACGTGCGGCCGCTGTTTTGCGTGGGCAAGGGGCCGTTCCGCTGGGTCGCGTTGAGCGGCGATCCGGAGGACATCTACAAGACCGACGCGAAGATGAAGGAGCTGTTCCCCCACGACGCGCACCTGCACCGCTGGCTCGACATGGCGCGCGCGCGGATCAAGTTCCAGGGGCTGCCGGCGCGCATCTGCTGGATCGGCCTGGGCGAGCGTCATTGCGCGGGGCTGGCGTTCAACGAGATGGTGGCGAAGGGCGAACTGAAGGCGCCGATCGTGATCGGCCGCGACCACCTCGACTCCGGCAGCGTGGCATCGCCGAACCGCGAGACGGAGTCGATGCGCGACGGTTCCGACGCGGTCTCCGACTGGCCGCTGCTCAATGCGCTGCTGAACACCGCGAGCGGCGCGACCTGGGTCAGCTTCCACCATGGCGGCGGCGTCGGCATGGGCTATTCGCAGCACGCCGGCGTGGTGATCGTCTGCGACGGTACGCCGGCGGCGGCGAAACGAATCGAGCGCGTGCTGTGGAACGATCCCGCCACCGGCGTGATGCGCCACGCCGACGCGGGCTACGAAGCGGCGATCGCGTGTGCGCGCGCGCAGGGCTTGAAGCTGCCGATGATCAAGTGACGCTGGCGCTGGGAAACTCGCGGCTGACGCTGCCGACGCTGCGCGCGGCGTGGCGCGCACACGAACCGATTGCGCTCGACCCCGCCAGTGGGTCAAGGCTGCAGGCGAGTGTGGCGGCGATCGAACGCATCGTGGCGAGCGGAGAACCGGCGTACGGGATCAACACCGGCTTCGGCAAGCTGGCGCAGGCGCGCATCGCGCCGAACGAGCTGCGGCAACTGCAGCGCAACCTCGTGCTGTCGCACGCGACCGGCACCGGGCCGCTGCTGCCGGACGACGCGGTGCGGCTCGTCCTGCTGCTGAAGATCGCGAGCCTCGCGCAAGGGGCGTCGGGCGTGCGGCCGCAGACGATCGACGCGCTGATCCGGCTGCACAACGCGGGCGTGATGCCGTGCATCCCGAGCAAGGGGTCGGTCGGCGCGTCGGGCGATCTAGCGCCGCTCGCGCATCTGGCGTGCGCGCTGATCGGCGTCGGCGAGGTGCGCATCGACGGCCGCATCGTTCCCGCCGCCGAGGGGCTCGCACGCGCGGAGCTGGCGCCGCTCGAACTCGGGCCGAAGGAAGGGCTGGCGCTGCTCAACGGCACGCAGGTGTCGACCGCGCTGGCGCTGATCGGGTTGTTCGCGATCGAGAACGCGTTTGCCGCGGCGCTGGCCGCGGGCGCGCTGTCGGTCGACGCGGCGATGGGCAGCGACACGCCGTTCGATGCGCGCATCCACGCGCTGCGCGGACAACATGGGCAGATCGAGGTTGCGCAGCGCTATCGCGCTTTGCTGATGGGGAGCCAGATCCGCGCGTCGCACCTGCGCGGCGACGACCGCGTGCAGGACCCGTACTCGCTGCGCTGCCAGCCGCAGGTGATGGGCGCGTGCCTCGATTCGATCCGCCATTGCGCGCGCGTGCTCGAGATCGAGGCCAACGGCGTGTCCGACAACCCGCTGGTGGTCGACGGCGCGGTGCTGTCGGGCGGCAATTTCCACGCCGAGCCGGTGGCGCTGGTGGCCGACCAGCTCGCGGTCGCGTGCGCGGAGATCGGCGCGCTCGCCGAGCGGCGCATTGCGCTCTTGATCGACGGCGCGATCAGCCGTCTGCCGCACTTCCTGGTCGAGCACGGCGGATTGAACTCGGGATTCATGATCGCGCAGGTGACCGCCGCGGCGCTGGCGAGCGAGAACAAGTCGCTCGCGCACCCGGCGAGCGTGGACTCGCTGCCGACCTCGGCCAACCAGGAGGATCACGTCAGCATGGCGACCTTCGCCGCGCGGCGGCTCGGCGAGATGGCCGACAACACGGCCGGAATCGTCGCGATCGAACTGCTGGCGGCGGCGCAGGGCGTGGACTTGCGCCGGCCGCTCGCCACGTCGCCCGCGCTGCAGGACGTCCATCGCGAGGTGCGCGCGGTGGCGAAGTTCTACGAGCACGACCGCCATTTCGCGCCCGAGATCGAGGCGGTCAAGCAGTTGGTGCGCGACGGCGCGTTCAATGCGCACGCGGCCGGGCTGTTGCCGTCGCTGGCATGACCCCGTTCGATCTGATGCGCGGGACTGCACCGCTGCTGGTGTCGTTCCCGCATGTCGGCACCGGGATCCCGGACGACATCGCCGCGCGGCTGACCTCGGCCGCGCTCGCGCGTCCCGACACCGACTGGCACCTGCCGCGGCTGTACGACTTTGTCCGCGATCTTGGCGCCTCAACGCTGGTGGCGCATCACTCGCGCTATGTGATCGACCTGAATCGGCCGCCTGAAGACACGAACCTGTATCCGGGTCACGATACGACCGGACTCGTGCCGATCGACACCTTCCGCAAGGAGCCGCTGTACCGCGACGCGCTGCCCGATGCGGAAGAGATCGCCGCGCGACGCGAGAGCTACTGGCGCCCCTACCACGCGGCGCTCGACGCGGAACTGGCGCGTATCCGGTCAACGCACGGTGTGGCGGTACTATGGGACGCCCACTCGATCGCGTCGGTGCTGCCGCGTTTCTTCGAAGGCAAGCTGCCCGACCTGAACCTCGGCACCGTGCACGGCGCGAGCTGCGCGCCGGACTTGCAGGCGGGAATCGAAGCGGTGCTGCGCGCGCAGCGCGGCTACACCTGGGTCGCCAACGGTCGCTTCACCGGCGGCTACATCACACGTCGCTATGGCCGGCCGAGTGACGGCGTGCACGCGCTGCAACTGGAGATGTGCCAGTGCACGTACATGGACGAGTCGCCGCCGTTCGAATTTCGCGACGACCTTGCGGCCGGCGTGCGACCGATCCTGCGCAAGCTGCTCGAAGCGGTGCTCAACTGGACAGCCGCACGCCGCGTTTGAAGACCGCGACCGGCGGCGGCGCGCCGATCTCGTAACACAGTGCCGCGGTCGACTCCGCATCCCACAGCGCCAGGTCGGCGACCTTGCCGACGGCGAGCGTGCCATGCGTCGGCTGCAATCCGAGCGCGCGCGCCGCGTGACGCGTGACGCCGAGGAAGGCTTCGGCCGGGGTGAGCCGGAACAGCGTGCACGCGAGGTTCAGCATCAGCAGCAGCGAGGTCGTGGGGCTCGAACCTGGGTTGCTGTCGGTGCTGATCGCCACCGGCACGCGATGCCGCCGCAGCAGGTCGACCGGTGGCAGCCGGGTCTCGCGCAGGAAATAGAACGCGCCCGGCAGCAGCACCGCGACCGTGCCTGCGCGCGCCAGCGCGGCCACACCGTCTTCGCTCACGTACTCGAGGTGGTCGCACGACAGCGCTCGATAGCGCGCCGCCAGTTGCGCGCCGCCCTGGTCCGACAGCTGCTCGGCGTGCAGCTTGACGGGAAGGCCGAGCGCCTGCGCGGCGTCGAACACGCGCTGCGTCTGTGCCGGCGCGAAGCCGATGTGGTCGCAGAACGCATCGACCGCGTCGGCGAGATCCGCTTGTGCAACGGCTGGCAGGATCGCGCGGCAGACGTGGTCGATGTAGTCGTCGGCGCGGTGCGCGAACTCCGGCGGCAGCGCGTGCGCGGCGAGACAGGTCGCACGCACGTCGATTCCGAGTTCGCGTCCGATGCGCCGCGCCACGCGCAGTTGCTTCAACTCGTTGTCGACGTCCAGCCCGTACCCCGACTTGATCTCGAGCGTCGTCACGCCTTCGGCGAGCAGCCGGCGCGCGCGCGCGGCCGATGGTGCGAACAGCGCGTCCTCGCTCGCCGCGCGCGTCGCGCGTACGGTCGACATGATCCCGCCGCCGGCGCGCGCGATGTCCTCGTAGCTCGCGCCCTGCAGCCGCTGCTCGAACTCGCGCGCACGGTCGCCGGCGTACACGAGATGCGTGTGGCAATCGATCAGCCCCGGCGTCAGCAGCCGGCCGCCGCCGTCCTCGACGCGCACGGCGCCGGTGAATTCCTTCATCGGGCCGAGCGCCGCTATGCGGCCATCGCGAATGCCGACGAAGCCCGGCGCGCTCGGCGTCAGGTCGTCGCCGGCGCAGGTGACGATGCGGGCGTTGGTGAGCGCGAGGTCGAGCGACATCGCCTGATTATGATCGCGGCATGAGGACGATCCACGCCGCGGTCGCACGCCTGCCCGGGCGATGGGCGCGCGACGTGCACATCGGGATCGACGCCGGCGGCGGCATCGTGTCGATCGACGAGGGCGTCGCTTCCCGCGACGCCGAGCGCGTCGCGTGCCTGCTGCCGGGCATGACCAATCTGCACTCGCACGCCTTCCAGCGCGCGCTGGCGGGGTTGACCGAAGTGGCGTCCGCCGGCGACGACGACTTCTGGTCGTGGCGCGAATGGATGTATCGCTTCATGGCGCGGCTGACGCCGGACGACGTGGAGGCGATCGCCGCGCAGCTGTACGTGGAGAACCTGCGCCACGGCTACACGTCGATCGTCGAGTTCCATTACCTGCACAAGGATCCCGCGGGCCGACCTTACGCGAACCCGGCCGAGATGAGCGAACGTATCGTCGCCGCCGCGCGCGCCGGCGGCATCGCATTGACGCTGGTCCCGGTGCTCTATTCGCACGGCGGGTTCGGCCATCGGCCGCTGAACGAGCCGCAGCGCCGCTTCGCGACCGACGTCGATGAGGTGCTGCGGCTGCTCGAACGGCTGCAGCGGCATGGCGACGTGCGCCTCGGCGTCGCGCCGCACAGCCTGCGCGCGGCGGAGCCGGCGCAGATCCGCGCGCTCGTCGCGGCGGCGCCGGCCGGCGCGCCGCTGCACATCCACGCTGCCGAACAGACGCGCGAAGTCGAAGAGTGTTTCGCGGCGACCGGCCGGCGGCCGCTGCGGCTGCTGCTCGATGAAGTCGGGCTCGACACGCGCTGGTGCGTGGTGCATGCGACCCATCTGGCCGACGACGAGCTGCGCCATCTGGCCGCGAGCGGCGCGGTCGCCGGCCTGTGTCCGTCGACGGAGGCGGATCTGGGCGATGGCGTGTTCCGCTTCGTCGAATTCACCGCGGCGGGCGGGCGCTTCGGCATCGGCGGCGATGCGCACGTGTGCCGCTCGCCGTTTGAGGAGCTGCGGTTGCTCGAATACTCGCAGCGCCTCACGCATCGGCGCCGCAACCTCGCGCTGCACGCGCCGGGCGTGGCGATCGCGGACGCATTGTGGGACGCCGCCGCGCGCGGCGGCGCGCAGGCGGCCGGTCGCAACGCCGGCGCGATCGAGGTCGGGCGCCGCGCGGACCTGATCGCGATGTCGATCGAGGGCGCGGACGCACACGACCCGCAGCGCTGGCTGTCGCTGGCGGTGTTCGGCGGCGCGCACGCGGTAATCGAAAGAACCTGGGTCGGCGGCCACTCGATCTCGGGCGTTGATGCTGCGAGTGCGCAGTCGATCGCCGATCGGTACGCGCAAACCATCCGACGCCTGACCGCTTGATCACGCGAAGGCGTTAGGTAATTTGGAGGCATGCCGTTCGAAATGCGCCCGACCACCCTGAAAGTTACTGCTGCGTTCGGCGCGATGATGGCGCTTGCCAGCGGCTGCGCCAGCCTCGACGAATGGCAGCGCCGCAGCATCTTCCAGCACGAATCGAGCGTGCGCTACGGCGAGCGCGAGCCGCCGGCGGGCGGCGTCGCCTACGATCTGGCTCTGCTCAATGGCGATCGCGTGCACACCTGGTTCGTGCCGACCGGCGAACCGGGTGCGCCGACGCTGCTGTATCTGCACGGCGCGCGGCGCAACCTGGCCGGCAGCTTCGGACGCATCGAGCTGCTGCGGTCGCTCGGCTTCAACGTGCTCGCGATCGACTATCGCGGCTTCGGCAAGTCGAGCGCGCTGCTTCCGAGCGAGCAGTCGGCGATCGAGGACACGCGGCTGGCGTTCGCCGAGCTGCTGCGGCGGGAGCCCGATCCGAGCAAGCGCTTCGTCTACGGCTACAGCCTCGGCGGCGCGCTGGCGATCGACCTGGCGGCGAACACCGACGGCATGGCCGGGCTGATCCTCGAATCGACCTTTACCAGCATTCCGGATCTAGTGCGCGCGTCGCGCTGGAGCTGGGTGCCGCTGCTCAATGCGATCGTCACGCAGGAGTTCAACTCGATCAGCAAGATCGCGCGCGTCAACGAGCCGCTGCTGCTGTTCCACGGCACTGCCGACGGCGTGATCCCGCATGCGATGAGCGATCGCCTCTATGCGGCGGCGGTTAACGTTCAGCCCGGACTGCGGCGGGTGGTGAAGATCGACGGCGCCACGCACTGGGGCGCGGCATTCCAGGGCGGAGAGACCTACATGCGGGCGGTGCGTGAATTTGTCGCGACCGCGCGGACGGTGATGCGCGACGGACCGTTCGTGACTTCCCTCGCGACCGACGCCGCGGCAACCGCAGCGGTGGAACTGCATTGAGCGCGCTGCCGCTGCGCGGCAGCCACCCTCGTATGCGCGCCGGTCGGCGCGCTGGTCGCGGGCTGGCTGCACATTCCGCTGCCCTGGTTCACCGGACCGCTGCTGGCGCTTGCGGGGACGCGGATGGCGGGCGTCGATCGGCTGCTTGCGCCGCGCGCGCGTTCTTTCGGGCGGCCCAGTCACAACGGGCGCGTTAGCGGTAGTCGGTTCGGGTTCCGGCCCGGACCGGCCCCTCTAGCGCGGTCGCGCCGATTGGGGTAGCTTTACTTCCGCAGTCGATTTCTGCGCAGTGTTATCTGGCTCCAAGTGCTCGCTCGGTCTCAAGGCTTCTAGGCTCATTCGCGCTTCGGGCGCCTTGTCCCCATTGAAGTTCCTGTCGCAGTACTCCCCAGTTATTCCGCACCAATCGCTTGCGCGCCGCGGGCGCTTCCCGTGTTCATCCAAGTGAGAGTTCTATGCCGACAGGCACCGTGAAGTGGTTCAATGAGACCAAGGGTTTCGGGTTCATCAAGCCGGATGACGGCGGCGCCGATCTGTTCGCGCACTACAGCGGAATCAAGGCGAAGGGTTTCCGCACGCTGAAGGAAAACCAGCGGGTCGAGTACCAGGTACAGCAGGGCCAGAAAGGTCCGCAGGCGGTCGAGATCAACCCGATCAGCTAAGCCGCCTCGCATTCCTGGAAAAGGCCGGTCGATCGACCGGCCTTTTCATTTCCTCAGCCCATCGGCGTTGACGACGTTGATCGGCGTTCCGCGCGCGAACGACGCGATGTTTTCGAAGGCGCCGGAGAACAGCCGTTCATACGACTGCCGCTCGGTGAAGCCGAGATGCGGCGTGCAGATCGCGTTCGGCAGGCGCAGCAGCGGTTCGTCCGCGCCGACCGGCTCGCGTTCGAACACGTCGATCGCGGCCAGACCCGGGCGGCCCGCGGCGAGCGCCGCCGCCAGCGCGCCGGGTTCGATCAGTTCGGCGCGGCTGGTGTTGACCAACAATGCGGTCGGCTTCATGCAGGCGAGGTCGGCACCCGTCACGCCGCCGCGCGTCGCCTCGACCAGCCGCAAGTGCAGCGTGACGACGTCGCTTTGGCCGAAGAACTCGCGCCGGTCGGCGAGGGCGCGGCAGCCATCAGCGGTCGCCTGCGCCAGCGACGCTTCGCGCCCGTGGACGAGCGCGAGCATACGAAAGGCGCGCGCGTAGCCCGCGACGATTCGGCCGATCCGTCCGTAACCCCAGATCCCCAGCGCTTTGCCGGCGAGCGATTCTCCGAGTCCCGCGAGCGGCCAGCCAGGTCGGGGCGGCACGCTGCGCTGCCAATGCCCCGCGTACAGGTTGGCCATGTACGCGGGCAAGCGCCTGAGCGCGGCGAGGATCAGCAGCCAGGTGAACTCGGCGGTCGCGGTCGCATGGCCCTGCGATTCCGCCACGGCGATGCCGCGGCGCGTGCAGGCTTCGACGTCGATGTGAGCGCCGGCTTTGCCGGTCTGGCTGATCAGTCGCAGGTTCGGCAGCC
Organism: Pseudomonadota bacterium; assembly: GCA_029778535.1. Classification (GTDB taxonomy): domain Bacteria; phylum Pseudomonadota; class Gammaproteobacteria; order Burkholderiales; family Burkholderiaceae_F; genus JAKOQB01. Next base: position 36,687 of record JAKOQB010000036.1, read on the forward strand.
GCGCCAGCAAGGCCTCCGTGATGCGCGTGCGCTCGCGGATCAGGACCAGCGCTTCCGTTTCGCGCAGCCGGATGGCCAGTTGGCCGAGCCCTTTCGCGGGCTGATTGAATACGCGGACCGTGTGGCCGTCGAGCAGGCGAAAGCAGTCCAGATGACGAACGACATCCTGGTAGTCATCGAGTACGGCCACGCGCATCAGCGTTCTCCTTGGAGCGTTCCGGTCACACCGCGTGAAAGTTCTGCGAACTTGGCCGGCGCGCGGCGCGAGCGGCGGCAGCGGATGCGCCGACGGGACCGCGATTCTGCCTCGCATCTCGATCGCCAGAGTAAACTCGTCCGACTTTCGCTTCTGGGCAACGAGGAGACATCCCGGCGCAAGGCGAATCAATCAGCGAACCGATCCGCTTCGGTATCGCAACACGGGAATTAGGTCATGAGCGCGATACCGGCGGAGCAACGCCTCGGAGTGCCGTCCTATGTTCGGCACCGGAAGCTGATCGACTGGGTGCGCGGCATCGCGCGGCTGACGCGCCCCGACCGCATCGTCTGGTGTGACGGCTCCGAGCAGGAGGCCAACCGGCTGTTCGACGAACTGGTCGCGGCGGGCACGCTGCGGCGCCTGAACCCGTCCAAGCGACCGAACTCGTACCTCGCGTGGTCCGATCCGTCGGATGTCGCGCGGGTCGAGGACCGGACCTTCATCTGCAGCGAAACGCAGGACGACGCCGGCCCGACCAACAACTGGGTCGCGCCGGATCAGATGCGCGCCACGCTTGGCGAGCTCTTCGCCGGCTGCATGCGCGGGCGGACTATGTACGTGATCCCGTTTTCGATGGGCCCGCTTGGCTCGCACATTGCGCAGATCGGCGTCGAAATTTCCGACAGCCCGTACGTGGTCGTCAACATGCGGCTGATGACGCGGGTCGGCCGCACGGTGTACGACATCCTCGGCGAAGACGGCGCGTTCGTACCGTGCGTGCATTCGGTCGGCAAGCCGCTCGCGCCGGGCGAGTCCGACGTCGCGTGGCCGTGCAACGCGACCAAGTACATCGTGCACTTTCCGCAGACGCGCGAGATCTGGAGTTTCGGTTCCGGTTACGGCGGCAATGCGCTGCTCGGCAAGAAGTGCCTCGCGCTGCGGATCGCCTCGGTGATGGGACGCGACGAAGGCTGGCTGGCGGAGCACATGTTGATCCTCGCGGTAACGGCGCCGAACGGACGCAAGTACCACATTGCCGCCGCGTTTCCGTCCGCGTGCGGCAAGACGAACTTCGCGATGCTGATTCCGCCGAAGGAATTCTCGGACTGGAAGGTGACGACGATCGGCGAGGACATCGCGTGGATCAAGCCGCACGCCGACGGGCGCCTGTACGCGATCAATCCGGAGTACGGCTGCTTCGGCGTGGCGCCGGGAACGGGAAACAAGACGAATCCAAACGCGATGGCGATGCTGCACGAGAACGTGATCTTCACCAATGTCGCGCTGACCGACGACGGCGACGTCTGGTGGGAGGGCATGGGCCCGGCGCCGGCGCATGCGATCGACTGGCAAGGTGGGGACTGGACTCCCGATTGCGGCCGCAAGGCGGCCCACCCGAACGCGCGCTTCACGGTCGCCGCGAAGCAGTGCCCCTCGATCGACGTCGATTGGGAGGATCCGAACGGCGTGCCGATCGACGCGATCGTGTTCGGTGGCCGCCGCTCCGGCACGGTGCCGCTGGTGATGGAGGCGCGCAACTGGTCCGAAGGCGTCTACATGGCCGCGACGATGGGGTCCGAGACGACGGCGGCGCAGGCGGGCGCGCAGGGCGTGCTGCGGCGGGATCCATTCGCGATGCTGCCCTTCTGTGGCTACCACATGGGCGACTATTTCCGCCACTGGCTCGACCTCGGGGCGGAACTGCAGCGCGCGGGCGCGAAGCTGCCGAAGCTCTTTTGCGTGAACTGGTTCCGGACCGACAAAGCAGGGCGGTTCATCTGGGCCGGGTTCTCCGAGAACATGCGTGTGCTGGAATGGATCGTCAATCGTGTCGAGGAGCGCGCGCGCGGCATTGAGCACGCGCTGGGCGTGACGCCCGCATACGAGGATTTGAGGTGGGACGGGCTGAACTTCCCCCGCGCGGCGTTCGATGCGATCACGCGCATCGACCCGGCCGACTGGAAACGCGAGCTGGTGTCGCATCAGGAGCTTTTCGGCAGGCTCGGCGACCGACTGCCGGCGCAACTCGAGGCGACTCGCCGCCAGTTCGACGCCCGCTTGTCCGGATAGCAGCGATCGGGGGATTGCGCGACGATTTCGCGACCGACGCTAAGGCTTTCCGAGGCCCGGCGGATTTCAGCCGATCCGAGTCCGACCCGATTCCGGAGCGGAGCCATACAATGCTGGCGAAGCTGCCGTCCAGAGGAGTCCCGATTGTGCAAGTACACACTTGCAGTAAATTCCTTGCGGCACTTGGCGGGTGATGGAGAGTCGGCGCAGCCTCGCACCCGAGACCTCCGTGATCACGGACTTCGCGATCACGACGGTCAATGTCCCGGATCGCCTCGATGCGCAGGAGGTCCGCGCGCGCGCCGAAGCGGACGAGGACCACGCCCGTCCCCGCCTGCGCGAACTTGGGGCCCTGCGGCGATGGCTGTTCGGATTCGCTGCGGCCGTCGCGGTCGGTCTTGGTGCCTACAGCGCGTTCAGGTCCATGGAACCGCTGTGGGACCGCATGTCGGCCGAAGGGATCGCAGCGCGCCTGAGCCAAACGCTCGGCCGCCGAGTTCAGGTTGCCAATGCCGGCCTGCGGCTGACTCCGACGCCTCGCCTGGAAATCGAGGGCATCGAGGTCGACGACCAGTTCAGAATCGGTGCGGTTGCACTGCGTTTTAGCTGGTCGAGCCTCGCCAAGGCCTTTCAGGGCGCGGGCTGGGTCTGGGGCGAGGCCTCGGTCGCTCCGCTGGAGCTTTCCGCCGACGAGGCATTGGCATTGATCCGGGCGGTTCCTGCGCTGTCGGAGGCGGTGCCGGCGCCGATCACTGCGATCCGCTTTGAAAGCGTGCGCTTGAAGGGCGTCGATATCCTGCCGGCGCGCTATCAAGTCCTCGCCGCGCGTTCGGCGGGTGCGTCATTCTCGGAGCTCACCGTCGCCGAGATCGACTCGGGCGGGCAGATGGAAATGGCGATGTCGCTGTCGGCCCCCGATGCGGGCCGGTTTCGCCTTCGGGCTTATCAGTGGCGGCCGCCGCTGGGGCCGGCGTACGACTGGGCCGAAGTAACCGCGGAGGGCTCGTTTGCGCCCGGCAGGCTTCAGGTCGAGTCGTTCTCGGCGAACGGATTCCTCGGCGTCGTGACCGGCAGCCTTTCCGCCAGCCGTTCGACCGACTGGAGCGCGCGCGGCGCGCTTCAGGCCACGAACCTAGACCTGACGGCGATCCAACGTGAGGCTCGCAAGCGGGCGAAGCTTGGAGCAGAGTCCGGTCGCGCCCCGGTGATCCAAGGGTTGATCGATGCGAGCGGGACGCTTTCCGGCCAGGGCAAGACATTGGCGAGCGCGCTCGACCAGGCGTCGGCGACCGGCAAGGTGCATCTGAGATTCGCGGCATTGCATGGCGTGAATCTGGGAGCGAGCGCGGTTCAAGCCGGAGCTTCGACCCGGCTTGGGGGAGTCACGCGCTTCGCGGACCTCGATGCGACCGTGGATGCGACGCCCGGAGCGATCCGGATTCGCGACATCTACGGCAGCGCCGGCGCCTTGAAAGTCCGCGGCGCCGTCGGAATCGAACGCGACTTCCAGCTCGGCGGGGTGCTGCGCGCCGAGGTCACGTCGGCCGGCGTGATCGCCCCGGCCGATGTTCGGGTGTCAGGCCGCCTGTTCGAGCCCGTCTTCGAGTTCTGAGCGGGGCGCCCTGCGCGGCGGGGGGCGCAGCGGCAGTGTTTCACGTGAAACGCTGACGGCAGCGCGGACTTTGCCGCAGCACCGCTCCCTATAATTCACGCGGTTCCACTCGCGCCTTTCGCCTCCCTCGTGTTCTATCCAACGCAGTTCGATGTCATCGTGATCGGCGGCGGCCATGCCGGAACCGAAGCCGCACTCGCTGCGGCCCGGATGGGCGCGCGCACTCTGCTGCTGACCCACAGCATCGAGACGCTCGGCCAGATGTCGTGCAACCCGTCGATCGGCGGGATCGGCAAGGGTCACCTGGTCAGGGAGATCGACGCGCTCGGTGGGGCTATGGCGGCGGCCACCGACGAAGCGGGCATCCAGTTCCGGATCCTGAACCGCTCGAAGGGTCCGGCAGTCCGCGCGACCCGGGCCCAGGCCGATCGCGTGTTGTACCGGCGCGCGATCCGGTCCCGCCTCGAGAACCAGCCCAATCTGAGCCTGTTCCAGCAGGCGGTCGACGACCTGATGCTCGAGGGCGATCGGGTTGTCGGCGCAGTGACGCAGGCGGGAATCCGTTTCCAAGGGCGCACGGTCGTGCTGACCGCAGGGACATTTCTCAACGGGCTGGTCCACATCGGCCTGCAGCACTATTCGGCTGGACGTGCCGGCGATCCGCCAGCGATCTCGCTCGCCGCGCGGCTGAGAGAGCTGCGGCTTCCGCAAGGGCGCCTGAAGACCGGGACGCCGCCGCGCATCGACGGGCGCACGATCGATTTCAGCCGTATGGAAGAGCAGCCGGGCGACCTGGACCCGGTCCCGGTGTTTTCCTTCCTCGGCCGCCCGGAGCAGCACCCAGAGCAGCGGCCTTGCTGGATCACACACACCAACGAGCGGACGCACGAAGTGATCCGCGCCAACCTCGATCGGTCGCCGATGTATTCCGGCGTGATCGAGGGCATCGGGCCCCGCTATTGCCCGTCGATCGAGGACAAGATTCACCGCTTTGCGCACAAGTCGTCGCATCAGATCTTCCTCGAGCCCGAGGGGCTGACGACCAACGAGTTCTATCCGAACGGAATCTCGACCAGCCTTCCGTTCGACGTGCAACTGAACGTGGTGCGGTCGATCGCCGGCCTGGAGCAGGCCCACATCCTGCGGCCAGGCTACGCGATCGAATACGACTACTACGACCCGCGCGCGCTCAAGCCATCACTCGAAACGAAGGCGATCGAGGGGCTCTTCTTCGCCGGTCAAATCAATGGTACGACCGGATACGAAGAGGCGGCCGCGCAGGGATTGCTGGCGGGCATCAACGCGGTACTGAAGGGTCGAGGGCGGGAGCCCTGGTCGCCGCAGCGGAGCCAGGCCTATCTCGGTGTACTGGTCGACGATCTGATCACACGCGGGGTGTCCGAGCCGTACCGGATGTTTACGTCGCGGGCCGAATACCGGCTCAGCCTGCGCGAAGACAACGCCGACCTGCGCTTGACCCCAGTGGGGCGCGAACTCGGCTGCATCGACGACGCGCGCTGGGACGCGTTCTGCCGCAAGCGGGATGCGGTTGCCAGCGAGATCGAACGTCTGAAGTCCACTTGGGTGAACCCGCGTCTTCTCGCGCCCGCCGATGCGACGAGAGTGTTCGGTGGACCGTTGGAACGTGAGTACACACTCGCACATTTGCTCAAGCGGCCCGGGGTTTCCTATCGGGACCTCGGTTCGCTCCCGACCGCCGATGGCGCGCTGCTCGCAGCCGCAGACAATGGCGCTGCGATCACGCCCGAGGTCGCCGAGCAGGTCGAGATCTCTATCAAGTACGACGGGTATATCGCCAGACAGCAGGACGAAGTCGTCCGGCACGCCGCGCACGAAACCACGCGACTGCCGAGTTCCCTCGACTACGACGCCGTACGGGGACTGTCGATCGAGGTGAGGCAGAAGCTGAAGGCGCAGCGCCCGGAGACCCTGGGTCAGGCGGCGAGGATCTCGGGCGTCACGCCGGCCGCGATCTCGCTGCTGCTCGTGCACCTGAAGCGCCACAATCGCGCACGGAGGACCGATCGCACGCCCGCCGATGGCGCCGACGCGAAGCGGGCGGCCTGACATCGAAACCGCCCGGGCGGCATCGCTCGCTGCGCGCGTCGGACTGTCGTTCAGCGCCGCGCAGGTACGGCAACTTGCCGGCTTCGCGCACCTGCTGCAGAAGTGGAATGCCGTTCACAGCCTGACCGCGATTCGCTCGGCCGCGGCAATCGAAACGCACCACCTGCTCGATTCGCTCGCGCTGGTTCCGGTACTGCGGCCGTTCTGCGATCAACCGGGGGCGCGACTGCTCGACGTCGGCTCGGGCGGCGGACTGCCGGGCATTCCGATCGCGATCGCCTGCCCCGCGCTGCGCGTCACGCTGCTCGACGCGAATCGGAAGAAATGCGCGTTCCTGACGCAGGCGCGCATCGAGCTGCAGCTGGCGAACGTCTCGATCGTTCATGCGCGCGTCGAGCAATGGCGCGCGCCGCCCTTCGACGTCATCGTCTCGCGCGCGTTCTCGTCGCTGCGCGATTTCGTGACCCTGACGCACCACCTGATGGCCGACGACGGACGCTGGCTCGCGATGAAAGGCCCCGCGGTCGAGCGCGAAACGGACGATCTGCCGCCGGGGGCCGCGCTCGTGGCACGGCTGCCGCTCGAAATTCCGGGGCTGGATGCATCGCGCAATGTCGTCGTGCTGCGCAAGCGCGGCGGCGGCTGACGCGGGCCGCGCTCGGTGAAAAGTAGAATCGCACGTTTCGGTCGGGCGGCGGACGGCCGCCGACGAATCCACTGACAGACAGGGCGGCAACGTGGCGCGCATTTTCTGCATCGCCAACCAGAAGGGCGGTGTCGGCAAGACGACGACGTGCGTCAACCTCGCGGCCGGACTCGCCACGCTGGACCAGCGCGTGCTGCTGGTCGATCTCGATCCGCAGGGCAATGCCACGATGGGCAGCGGCATCGACAAGCGCGAGCTGAAGCAGTCCGTCTATCAGGTACTGGTCGGGCTGGCAACCGTCCGGCAGGCCGTGCAGCGGTCGGAGGCCGGCAAGTACGACGTGCTGCCGAGCAACCGCGAGCTCGCGGGCGCCGAGGTCGAACTGGTCGATGTCGATCGCCGCGAGCTGCGGTTGAAGGACGCGCTGGCCGCGGTCGAGGCGGACTACGACTACATTCTGATCGACTGCCCGCCTTCGCTTTCGCTGCTGACGTTGAACGGACTGTGCGCCACGCACGGCGTCATCATCCCGATGCAGTGCGAGTACTTCGCGCTCGAGGGACTGACCGATCTCGTCAACACCATCAAGCGCGTGCACGCGAACCTGAATCCGAAGCTCGCGATCATAGGCCTGCTGCGCGTGATGTTCGATCCGCGCATGACGTTGCAGCAGCAGGTGTCGGACCAGCTCGCCGCGCATTTCGGCGATAAGTTGTTCAACACGATCATCCCGCGCAATGTGCGCCTGGCCGAAGCGCCGAGCTACGGCATGCCCGGTGTCGTGTACGACGCCGCCTCGAAAGGCGCGCAGGCCTACACCGCATTCGGGCGCGAAATGATCGAGCGCATGAAGGCGGCCTGACGTGTTCGACCCCGGCGCCATTCCGGACGAATTGCGCATCGTCGCCGATGCCGGACTGGCACGGATCGAGGAAGCCGGCCTGAACGCGGCGCAGCCGTCCGAGCAGTTGCTGGTCGACGGCTGGCTGCTGCGTTTCTCGCCCGGCAAGGCGCGGCGCGCACGCTCGGTCAACGCGATCGGCGCCGGGCGGCTCGATCTCGACGTGAAGCTCGAGCTGTGTCGCAGGTATTACGCGCGGGCAGATCTGCCGCTGCTGTTTCGAATCACACCGTTCGTGCTGCCGGCGACGCTGGATGACTTTCTGCGGCGCAACGGTTTCGAAGCCTTCGACGAAACGCGCGTGATGACGTGCCCGCTTGGCCTGGCAGCACCGGCGGCCGGTGACCCTGCGTCCGGGCCAATTACCGCCGGCAACGCCGAGATTGCGGAATTCGCGGCGGCCGTCGGCGCGCTGCGCGGCTCCCCCGCGGCGCAGATCCGGGCGCACGAGCAGCGCCTGCTTTGCTCGCCGCTGCGGGGTTCCGCGCTTCGGCGGGTTCTGCGCGTCGACGGCGAGCCGGTGGCCGCGGGACAGACCGTGATCGAGGATGACGTCGCCGGACTGTACGACATCGTGACCGCGCCTGCGTGGCGTGGTCGCGGGCTGGGCCGTGCGGTGAGCGCACTGCTGCTCGCCGATGCGCGCGCCGGCGGCGCGCGCATCGCCTACCTGCAGGTGGACGCCGGCAATGCGCCGGCGCGGCGCATCTACTCTGCGCTGGGTTTCGTCGATCGCTATGCGTACTGGTATCGACGGCCCGCGGGCGTCGTCGATGATTTGCTGCATTAGGAGGAGGCAATGATCAAGCGGCCCAAGGGCCTCGGGCGCGGACTCGATGCGCTGCTCGGCGGCAGTTCCGAGCGCGTCGACGCATCGGCCGGCGTCAGCGCGGTGCCGCTGTCGCACCTGCAGCCGGGGAAGTACCAGCCGCGCACGCGGATGAATTCCGAGGCGCTGGCCGAGCTCGCCGACTCGATCCGCGCGCAGGGCGTGATGCAGCCGATCCTGGTGCGCTCGGTCGGTCACGACCGCTACGAAATCATCGCCGGCGAGCGCCGCTTCCGTGCCGCGCAGATGGCGGGCCTGACCGAGGTTCCGGTGCTGATCCGCAACGTGCCCGACGAGTCCGCGCTCGCGATGGCGCTGATCGAGAACATCCAGCGCGAGGACCTGAACGCGCTCGAACAAGCGCAGGGCCTGCAGCGGCTGATCCGCGAATTCGGTTTCACACACGAGCAGGCCGCGCAGTCGATCGGCCGCTCGCGCAGCGCAGCGTCCAACTTGTTGCGGCTTCTGAACCTCGCCGCGCCGGTGCAGGAGATGCTGATGGGCGGTCAACTCGACATGGGCCACGCGCGCGCGTTGCTCGCGGTCGACGCTGCCGCGCAGGTGCAATTGGGACATCAGATCGTGGTCAAGGGGCTTTCCGTGCGCGAGGCCGAGGCGCTCGTCGCGCGCACCCAACGCGGCGACGCGGGCAAGTCGGCCGGGAAGTCCGCCCGTCGCAGCCGCGACATCGAGCGGCTCGAAGAAGAACTGGCCGATGCGCTCGGCGCAGTGGTGAAGCTGAACGCCGATGCGAAAGGCAAGGGGCGTCTGATCATCGCGTTTTCCAACCTGGATCAACTCGACGGGCTCGTCGCGCGGCTAAAAGGCTAGCCGGGCCGTAAGGTCGGCGAAAGCGGCGCAAGACATCATGCATCGCCGGTGCCGGCGTTTGCGACGCGCGAAGCGGTTTCGATACAATCACGGGCTTCGCAGTAAGTTGAGTTAAGTCGTTAAGTCGGGTCCATGAGTGATCGGCGCGCTGGCCTGGGACGACCGATCCGGACCGCGATACGTCGACAGGCGGTGGCCACGGCGATTCTCGTCATCGTCGCGGCCCTGTGGGCGGGAGTGCATGGCGCCGTCTCGGCGGCGCTGGGGGGGATGATCAGCATCAGCGCCGGAGTGGTCGCAGCCTTGATCGCGACCCGGCGGCCGGCGGACTCGGCGGGAGGCATCCTGTACGGCGCGCTGCGCGCCGAGGGTGTGCGGGTCGTGCTGATCATCCTGCTGCTTTGGCTGGTTCTTGCGACGTATCGGGACATCGTCGCGGTTGCGTTCTTCGTGTCTTTTGCTTTGACGCTGCTGATCTTCTCCTCGGCGCTGTTCATGCGGGATGAATAAACGATCGATCTGACGACCATGGCAGCCGAATCCGAACTGAATCCGACCACCTATATCCAGCATCACCTGAGCTTTTTCGACAAGCCGCTCGGCGAGGGCGAATTCTGGGTGCTGCACGTCGACTCGGTCGTGACCGCGGTCATCCTCGGCGTGCTCGGACTGGCGTTCTTCTGGTGGGTCGCCCGCGGCGTGACCTCGGGCGTGCCCGGGCGCCGGCAGGCGTTCATCGAACTGGCGGTCGAGTTCATCGACGAGCAGGTCAAGGGCATCTTCCATCACGCCAGCCGCGACAAGTTCGTCGCACCGGCGGCGCTCACCGTGTTCGTCTGGGTATTGCTGATGAATGCGATGGACCTGCTTCCGGTCGACATCGTCTCGAAGGCGCTCGGCGCGATCGGCCTGCACGAGTGGCGCCTGGTGCCCACCGCGGACGTCAATACGACCTTTGCGCTGGCGCTATCGGTGTGGCTGCTGATGATCGGCTTCGCGATCGCGGTCAAGGGCCCGATCGGCTGGATCCAGGAACTGTTCTGCGCGCCGTTCGGCATGGTGGCGCCGACGTTGAACCCGCTGAAATGGGTCGCCGGGCTGCTGCTCGCGAGCGCGAACATCCTGTTCAACGCGATCGAGTACCTGTCGAAGCCGTTGTCGCACTCGCTGCGGTTGTTCGGCAACATGTACGCGGGCGAAATCATCTTCCTGCTGCTGTGGCTGTGGGCCGCGCACGGTCTGGTCGGAACGGTGTTCGGTTCGGTGCTGGGCCTGGGCTGGTCGATCTTCCACATCCTGATCGTCGTGCTGCAGGCCTACATCTTCATGATGTTGACGGTCGTCTACATCGCACTGGCGCACGAGCACCACTGAGTTTCAACGGTCGAGTTTCCTTCAATTCCCAAGGCAGAAAGGTAAGAGCAATGGAAAAGCTGCAACTCCTCGCGATGATCCAGGCCTACACCGGCATCGGCATCGGCCTGATGATCGGCGTCGGCGCCGCCGGCGCGTGCATCGGCGTCGGCATCATGTGCAGCCGCTTTCTCGAAGCCGCGGCGCGGCAGCCCGAACTGACCAACAGCCTGCAGGCAAAGGTGTTCCTGCTGCTCGGCCTGATCGACGCGTCGTTCATCATCGGCGTCGGCCTGGCGATGATGTTCGCGTTCGCGAATCCGCTGCTCGCCGTCGTCCGCTAGATCGCTGGGCCGCGGAGGCGGTATGAACATTAATTTCACGCTGTTCGCGCAGGCGATCGTCTTTGCGCTCTTCATCTGGTTCACGGCCAAATTCGTCTGGCCGCCGATCCTGCGCGCGATGGACGACCGGCGCAAGAAGATCGCCGATGGGCTGGCCGCGGCCGAGCAGGGCACCAAGAGCCTCGACGATGCGAAGCACCGGATCGCGCAGCTCGATGCCGACGCGCGCAGCCGCGCGCAGGCGCTGATCGCGGAAACCGAGCGGCGCGGTCAGCAGATCATCGAGGAGGCGCGGGCGCAAGCCAAGATCGAAGCTGACCGCGTAATCGCCAATGCGCGCGCCGAAGCCGAGCAGGCGATGCAGCGCGCGAAGGAGGCGCTGCGCGACCAGGTTGCCGCGCTCGCCGTGGCCGGCGCCGAGCAGATCCTGAAGAAGGAAGTCAACGCACAGGTCCACGCGGACCTGCTGGCGCAACTGAAGGGGAAGCTGTAGGCCATGGCGGAGCTGTCCACCATTGCCCGGCCCTATGCCGAAGCGCTGTTTTCGGCCGCAGCCGCCGCGGGCGCCGATGCGCGCGAGTCGTGGGGCACGCTGGTCGCGGAACTCGCCGGACTCACCGCGCATCCGCAGGTCGCGCAGGTCGTCGCCGATCCGAATCTGGACAGCGCGCGCACGTTCGATCTGCTCACCGGGCTGCTGAAATCGGCCCTGCCCGCCCCCGTGGCGAACTTCCTGCGCACGCTGATCGACAACGGCCGGCTGGCGACGCTGCCGGAGATCGCGCGCCAGTACCGGCTGCTGAAGAACGAAGCCGACGGCGTGGCCGACTGCCGGATCGAAACCGCGTTCCCGATCGGCGACGCGCAGGTCAACGAATTGCTGGGCATGCTGACGAAGAAGTTCGGCCTGCGCCTGAAGCCCGAGGTCAAGGTCGACCCCGCCCTGATCGGCGGCGTGCGCGTGACCGTCGGCGATCACGTGCTCGATACCTCGGTCAAGACGCAGCTTGCACGCATGCAGGCGGCGCTGACCGCCTGATCACTGGAGTTGAAAGATGCAACTCAATCCGTCCGAAATCAGCGAACTGCTGAAGAGCCGCATCCAGGGCCTCGGCATTTCAACCGATATCCGCACCCAGGGCACCGTCGTGTCGGTGACCGACGGCATCTGCCGCGTCCACGGCCTGTCGGACGTGATGCAGGGCGAGATGCTCGAGTTTCCCGGCAACACGTTCGGGCTGGCGCTGAACCTCGAGCGCGACTCGGTGGGCAGCGTGGTGCTGGGTAACTACGAGCACATCAGCGAAGGCGACACCGTCAAGTCGACCGGCCGCATTCTCGCGGTCCCCGTCGGACCGGAACTGATCGGCCGCGTGGTCAACTCGCTCGGCCAACCGATCGACGGCAAGGGCCCGATCAACGCCAAGATGACCGACGTGATCGAGAAGGTCGCGCCCGGCGTGATCGCGCGCAAGTCGGTGGGGCAGCCGGTGCAGACGGGGCTGAAGGCGATCGACGCGATGGTGCCGATCGGCCGCGGCCAGCGGGAACTCATCATCGGCGACCGGCAGACCGGCAAGACCGCGGTGGCGATCGACACGATCATCAACTCCAAGGGCAAGGACCTGTTCTGCATCTACGTCGCGATCGGCCAGAAGGCCTCGACGATCGCCAACGTGGTGCGCAAGCTGGAAGAGACCGGCGCGATGGCCTACACGATCGTGGTGGCCGCGTCGGCGTCGGAGTCGGCGGCGATGCAGTACATCGCGCCGTATTCCGGCTGCACGATGGGCGAATACTTCCGCGACCGCGGCCAGGACGCGCTGATCATCTACGACGACCTGACCAAGCAGGCG
>JAKOQB010000037.1 GCA_029778535.1 Pseudomonadota bacterium
GCGGCGAGCAAGCACGCGCTGCACGGATTCTTCGACAGCCTGCGCAGCGAAGTGGCCGGCGCCGGCGTCGCCGTCATGCTGGTCTGCCCGTCGTTCATCGCGACCGACATCGACCGCCACGCGCTCGATCCGCAGGGCAACCCGTTTCGCGGCACCAAGGCGATCGCCGGCAGGACGGCGACGCCCGCGGAGATTGCCGACCGCATCTACGAGGCCGCGCGCCGGGAGCGCAGGCTTGTCTTGCCCGGGGCGACCGCGCGAATCGCGTGGTGGCTGTCCCGGCTGGCCCCGGCCGGCTATGCGCGCATCATGGCCCGCCGGATGCGCCGGTGAGCGCCCACGAGCAGGAGTCCCGATGACCACCGGATCGACCATCGCCGCCGAATTGATTGCCCTGCTCGAAGGCTTCGCGACCGACGTTCCGCTGCCGCGGGTTCGCGCGCTGCACCTGCCGCGTCCCGAGACGCTCGACAGCCGGCGCGGCGAGTTCTGCGCGCTCGAGCTCGAAGACGGCACGCTGGGGCTCGCATTCGTTCTGCTGGGCGACACCTGGGCGCAATTGCGCGCCAGCGACCTCGTCGCCGGTCTCGCCGGCGCCGACGCGCTGCAGCTGGCCGGCGGCTACGCGCGGGACGACGCGGTGGGCCGGACGCTGGGCATGGCGGCGATCAACGCGCTGAGCCGCTGCGTGTTCGACCGGGTCGGCTACGTCGCGCCCGACAGCGCCGACTCGATCGGCGAGCTCGACCCGCGGGCGGGCGACCACGTCGGCATGGTCGGGCTCTTCGGGCCGCTGCTCGGGCGTTGCACCGCGGCCGGCGCGCGGGTGACCGTGATCGAGCTGCGCGAGGACCTCGTCGGCGAGCACGACGGCTACCGCGTCACGCTCGACGCGGCCGAGCTCGCGTCGTGCAACAAGGTGCTCTGCACGAGCTCGGTGCTGCTCAACGGCACCGCCGACCGCATCCTGCGCCATTGCGCGAACGCCGCGCAGGTGGCGATGATCGGGCCCGGCGCCGGTTGCCTGCCCGACCCGCTGTTCGCGCGCGGCGTCACGCTGTTCGGCGGCAGCTGGATCACCGACGCGGGTGCCGTCGTCGATGCGCTGCGCGCGGGCGAAGCCTGGAGCGCGCACGCGCGCAAGGTCGCGATCCGCCGCGGCGAGTATCCGGGGCTCGCTCGCCTCGCCGTCGCCGGCTGCCGCCGGCCTTGACCTCCCCGCGAGGCGGGACTAACTTTCGGTCCGTGAGGCATCGAAACGGGCGCAGCGATGCGCCGATGCCGACGACTCCGACAGCGGCTCGATCGCAGAAGCACCGGACATCGAAGCGATGCGCGGTGCGCCCACGGATCGACACCGCTCGAGGAAGGGCAGCCGCTACTCGCGGCTCATGGGGCGCGGCAACACACCCGCGCCC
>JAKOQB010000038.1 GCA_029778535.1 Pseudomonadota bacterium
CGGCCTGGCCCATCGTGAAGTACGAGCGCAGGTTGACGGCGAGCACGCGGTCGAAGTCGGCCTCGTCGAGGTCGAGGAACGGCGCGGCGTGCGTGATCCCCGCGTTGTTCACGAGGATGTCGAGCCGCCCGAAACGTTCGACGGCGGCCGCCACCGCCTGTGCCGCCAGGCCGCGGCGCGTCACGTCGCCGGGAACGAACAGCGTCCCGGTGTCGCCCGACAGCGCACGCCCGGCTGTCTCGTCGGCGTCGACGAACGCGACGCCGGCGCCTTCGGCGGCGAAGCGTTGCACGATCGCCGCGCCGATTCCTTTCGCTCCGCCGGTCACGAGGGCGGTCTTTCCTTGCAGTCGCATGGGCTGGACTCCGCTGTCACGCCGCCAGGGCGGTGTGATAATGCACTCGATGAGGTGGTTGCGAATCTTACGACGTCGGGCGGCCTGCGCCATGGCCGTTGCCTGCTTCGCGGTGGTTCCGGGCGGCGCCGCGCGTGCGCAGTCCCCCGTGGCCGAAGCGGTGCCGGCGCGCGGGCCGATCGAGGGATGGCTTCACGACGCCAGGCTCGCGCCGCAGCAGGTCGGGGCAATCGCGCTGCCGCTCGACGGTGCGCAGGCGCTCATCGCCTACGACGCAGAGTTGCCGCTGAATCCCGCGTCGACGATCAAGCTGGTCACCACCTATGCCGGACTGTCGCTGCTCGGGCCCGACTACCGCTGGCGCACCGAGGCGAGGCTGCGCGGCGTGTTGCGAGAAGGCGTGCTGCACGGCGACCTGGTGTTGCGCGGCGGCGGCGACCCGAAGCTCGTGATCGAGGACCTCACCGAGTTCGTCGCGCGCATGCGCGCGGCCGGCCTCGAGGAGATCGACGGCGACCTGGTGCTCGACGACGCGATCTTCGACACCGGGCCGCGCAGCGTCGACGACTTCGACGGCGAGCTCTCGCAGCCGTACAACGTGCGCCCGTTCGGGGCGCTGATGAACTTCAAGTCGACGCGGATCGTCGTCCGTCCCGCCGGACGCCGTGCGCAGATCGCCTTCGACCCCGCGCTCGCCGACGTGGCGGTCGACAATCGCGTCCGCCTGGTCGGCGGGCCTTGTCGCTTCGGCGCGAGCGGCCTGCAGGTGCGCGACGGCGTGCGCCGCGGCGAGCCCTCGGTCAGCGTGTCGGGCAGTTACTCGCGCGCCTGCGGCGAGCAGGGCCTCTTTGCCGCGATGCTCGACCATCGTCAGTTCGTGCACGCGCTGTTCAAGGCCGCGTGGCAGGCAGCCGGTGGGCGCTGGAGCGGGCACACGCGCATCGAGCGCGGTGCGTCCATCGGCGAGCCATGGCTGGTCTGGGTCTCGCCACGCACGCTCGCCGACGTGGTGCACGACATCAACAAGTTCAGCAACAACGTGATGACGCGCCAGCTGATGCTTCAGGTGGCCGCCGAAGCGGGCACGCATCCGGCGACCGCGGCCGCTGCGCGGCGCGTGATCGGTGACTGGCTCGACGCGCAAGGGTTGCGGTTTCGCGGGCTCCTGCTCGACAACGGATCAGGTCTGTCGCGGGATTCGCGCGCCAGCGCGGCGCAGCTCGCGCAGTTGCTGCGGCACGCGGCGGCAGGGCCCCTGGCCGACCTGGTCCGCGATTCGTTGCCCGTCGTCGGCATCGACGGAACGATGAAGGCGCGGCTGGCCGGCGAGCCGATCGCCGGGCGCGCGTGGATCAAGACCGGCAGCCTCGAGGGCGTGCGATCGATCGCGGGCTACGTGCAGGCCGCGTCGGGCCGTCGCTATTCGGTCGCGTTGATCGTCAACGGCCCGGCTGCCGCGGCGAGCCGCGCGCTGCAGGACGAGTTCCTGCGTTGGGTGTATGCGAACGGCTGAAGCGCCGCGAGCCGCGCTCTTGTCGGCGTTCGCAGCGTACCTCGCGTTCATTGCCTACCAGTCGCTTGCCGGCGCGGCCCCCGGCGCGTGCGTGGTCCCGCTGGTGCAGCAGGGCAGCCACCTGTCGCGCAGTGACGGGCTCGCGAACCTGGTGGCGTACGTGCCGCTGGGCCTGATGGCCGCGGCGTGGGCCGCGCGGCTTCGCGCGCGCGCCTGGGTGCTCGCCGCCGCGTTCGCGTCGATTGCCGGATTTTCCCTGGCGATGGAAACGCTGCAGGCGTGCCTGCCGGGACGCGTCTCGTCATGGTACGACTGGTCGACCAACTCGGCCGGCGGACTGCTCGGCCTGATGGCGTTGCCGGTGGCGACTCGGCTGCTGCGGCTGGCGCGGGCGCGGCCGGCGCTGGCGGCGGCCGTCGATGCGCCGCTGTGGTGGCCGGTAGCGCTGTGCGTGGGCGCCTGGATGGTGTTGTCGCTCGCGCCGTGGCGCTTCACGCTCGACGTGGGCACGATCCGCGGCAACCTCTCGTTCCTGCGGCATCTCGTCGACGGGGTGCCGCTCGATCCGTGGAGACTCGCACGACATTTGCTTGGATGGGCGGCGATCGGCGTGGCGCTGCGCGCGCTGCCCGACGACGTCTCGACGGCGCTGCGCGGGCTGGCGCTGCTGGCTGTCGCGGCGACGCTCGGGCAAGTGCTGCTCGACGTGCCCGCGCTGTCGTTCGAGGAACTCGCCGGGATGGCGCTCGCGCTTCCCGTGAGCGCGCTGGTGTGCTCGCTGGCGTCGGGCACCTGGCTCACGCGCCTGCCGGCCGCGCTGGCGTTGCTGTCGGTGCTCGCCTACCAGCTCGCGCCACAGGCGGGCGAGCCGCTCGCGCGCGGCGTTTCGTGGTGGCCGCAGGTGGGGCGCGGCGGGCTGCTCGCCGCCCTCGAACTCGCGCTCTACTTCGGATGGCTCGGCGCGATGCTGACGCTGTCGCTGCGCTGGTCGGCGCTGCGCGGCGAGGACACCGGGCGCCGGCGCATCGCGTGGCCCGCGGCGGCGGCGGTCATCCTGATGCTCA
>JAKOQB010000039.1 GCA_029778535.1 Pseudomonadota bacterium
GGCGAAATGAGCGCCGCACGGCCGCTCCGAAGGCGCTCGCTCCCCCCTTGGGGGGGACAGCGCGAAGCGCGAAGGGGGGCGAAATGAGCGCCGCACGGCCGCTCCGAAGGCGCTCGCTCCCCCCTTGGGGGGGACAGCGCGCAGCGCGAAGGGGGGCGAGATGAACGCGATCGCCGCGCCGGCCGTGCGGAGCGACGCGCGCGCGCGCTCGCCCAACCAGCGCGCGTGGGCGCGCTTCAAGCGCAACCGCATCGGCTACGTGTCGCTGTGGATCTTCCTCGTGCTACTCGTGCTGGCGACGTTCGCCGAATTCATCAGCAACGACCGGCCGCTGGCGGCGAAGTACGAGGGTCACTGGTACTTCCCGGTGTTCGACAACCCGCCGGAGACGACCTTCGGCGGCGACTTCCGCACGCCCACGGACTGGACCGATCCGCTGATCGTCGAGCGTTTCCACCGGCCCGGCAACTGGGCGCTGCACACGCTGAATCCGCATTCGGCCAATTCGCTCGATTACTTCCAGAAGTCGCCCAACCCGGCCCCGCCCGACGACAAGCGCTTCCTCGGCACCGACGAGGTCGGGCGCGACATGCTGGCGCGGCTGATCTACGGCTTCCGCGTCAGCATCTGGTTCGCGCTCGCGCTGACCGTCGTCGGCACCGCGCTGGGCGTGATCATGGGCGCGCTGCAGGGCTACTTCGGCGGGCGGCTCGATCTCACGACACAGCGACTGATCGAGGTCTGGAACTCGATCCCCGAGCTGTACCTGCTGATCATCTTCGCGTCGATCTTTGCGCCGTCGCTGCTGCTGCTGCTGATTCTGCTGTCGCTGTGGGGCTGGATCGGGTTGTCGGACTATGTGCGCGCCGAGTTCCTGCGCAACCGCAACCTCGAGTTCGTCAAGGCGGCGCGCGCGCTCGGCCTGTCGAACTGGCAGATCGTCCGGCGCCACGTGGCTCCGAACTCGATGACGCCGGTGATCACGTTCCTGCCGTTCCGCATGAGCGGCGCGATCCTGGCGCTGACCTCGCTCGACTTCCTCGGCCTCGGCGTGCCGCCTTCCGTGCCTTCGCTCGGCGACCTGCTGCGGCAGGGCAAGAACAACCTCGATTCGTGGTGGATCATCGTGCCGACCTTCGTGCTGCTGGTGGTGACGATGGCGCTGCTGACCTTCATC
The DNA here is from genome assembly GCA_029778535.1 of Pseudomonadota bacterium. GTDB lineage: Bacteria > Pseudomonadota > Gammaproteobacteria > Burkholderiales > Burkholderiaceae_F > JAKOQB01. Next base: position 1,178 of record JAKOQB010000039.1, read on the forward strand.
GGCGACGCGCTGCGCGATGCGTTCGATACGAGGAAGTCGTGAACGAATGCCCTCACTTCAACCCTCTCCCACTGATGTGGGTGAGGGAGCAAAGGCCCCCTCGCCCGCATCAGCGGGAGAGGGCGGGGGTGAGGGAGACAGCGCGCCGATGACATCATGACCCCGCGCCTGCTCTCGATCGAGAACCTGACCGTCGCGTTCGGCCCCGCGCGCGTGGTCGACGACGTCTCGTTCGCGATCGCGCCGGGCGAGAAGTTCGCGCTGGTCGGCGAATCCGGCTCCGGCAAGTCGATCACCGCGCTGTCGATCCTGCGGCTGGTCGACGGCGCGACCACGACCGGCGCGATCCGCTTCGGGGCCGATGACCTCGTCGGCAAGAGCGAGCGCGCAATGCGCGGGCTGCGCGGGCGCGACATCGCGATGATCTTCCAGGAGCCGATGACGGCGTTGAATCCCTTGTACACGGTCGGCAACCAGATCGGCGAGGTGCTCGAGGTGCACGAAGGCATGCGCCCCGACGCCGCGCGCGCGCGCGCGGTCGAGCTGCTGGGCAAGACCGGCATCCCCGAACCCGAGCGCCGCATCGACTCTTATCCGCACCAGTTGTCGGGCGGGCAGCGGCAGCGCGCGATGATCGCGATGGCGCTCGCGTGCCGGCCGAAGCTCCTGATCGCCGACGAGCCGACCACCGCGCTCGACGTGACGGTCCAGGCGCAGATCCTTGCGCTGCTGGACGAGCTGCAGCGCGAGATGGGGATGGCGCTGCTGTTCATCACGCACGACCTGAATCTGGTGCGGCGCTTCACCCATCGCGTCGGCGTGATGGAGAAGGGCAAGCTGGTCGAGCAGGGCGCGACTGCCGAGGTGTTCCGCGCACCGAAGCATCCCTACACGGTCAAGCTGATCGCGAGCCGGCCGCAGCGCGCGGTGCGGCCGCTCGCGACCGACGCGCCACGGCTCGTCGACGCGCGCGCAGTCGACGTGCAGTTCATCAGCCGGCGCGGTTGGTTCGGCCGGCACGTGTTCGAGGCGGTGCGACAGGCGTCGCTGGAACTCGCGCGCGGCGAGACGCTCGGCATCGTCGGCGAGTCGGGGTCGGGCAAGACCACGCTCGGCATGGCGCTGCTGGCGCTGCAGCCGATCGCGCACGGCGAGGTTCATCTCGGCGACGCGCGCGTCGACACCGCCGACCGCGCCACGCTGCGCGCGCTGCGGCGGCGGATGCAGGTCGTGTTCCAGGACCCGTTCGCGTCGCTGTCGCCGCGCATGACGATCGAGCAGATCGTCGGCGAAGGGCTCGAACTGCACCAGCCGGAGCTGTCGCGCGCGGATCGGCGCGCGCGCATCGTGGCGATGCTGGCCGAGGTCGGGTTGCGCGAGGAAGACGGGCTCGACTATCTGCTGAACCGCTATCCGCACGAATTTTCCGGAGGCCAGCGGCAGCGGATCGCGATCGCGCGCGCGGTGATCCTGCGTCCGGAGCTGCTGGTGCTCGACGAGCCGACCTCGGCGCTCGACGTGTCGGTGCAGCAGCAGGTGCTCGCGCTGCTGGCCGACCTGCAGGCGCGCTACGGCCTGTCGTACATCTTCATCAGCCACGACCTGGCGCTGATGCGCGCGATGTGTCATCGCGTGCTGGTGATGAAGGACGGCGCGATCGTCGAACAGGGCGAGGCGCTGGCGCTGTTCGAGCGCCCGCGGCACGCGTACACCCGCGCGCTGCTCGAGGCGGCGCAGCTTGCCGATTGAGCAGGGCACCATGTCATTGCCGCGCACGCGGGAATCCGGCGGCTTTGTTGGGCATCGGCCGGGTTCCCGCTCGCGCGGGAACGACACGCGCCGGGCGCCCTTACCGGCGGTGCGCCGGCACGTCGCCGCGCCGCGCGACGAATGGGTTCCCGTCCGCGTCGCGGGTGACCGCGATCTCGTGCCGCTTGACCTTGAGGTCGAAATGCACCGAAAGCACGTTGCCGTGCTGGCGGCGGCGTGTCTCGCGGCCGACCACGACGCGACAGCTCAAAAAATGCGGGTGGAGGTGATCGAGATTCGCCGCGCGCTCATTGACGCCTGTCAAGTCGTCCGCGTGCGTTTGAGCACAATCAGGTGGCGATGAACGACGACGCGCTCGCACGCCATCAGGAGCTGATTGCCGCGCTGATGCGGCCGGCGGCGTACGCGCACCCGGTCGAACGCGTCGAGCGGATCGAGACCCACATCTCGACGGTGCTGCTGGCGGGCGAGTTCGCGTACAAGATCAAGAAGCCGGTCAACCTCGGCTTCGTCGATTTCACCACGCTGGCGCAGCGGCGCTTCTGCTGCTTCGAGGAGGTGCGGGTGAACCGGCGCACCGCGCCGACGCTGTACCTAGACGTGGTTCCGGTCACCGGCAGCGGCACGCAGCCGCGCCTGGGCGGCGAAGGCGAGGCGCTCGACTACGCGGTGCGGATGCGCCGCTTCGACAACGCGCTGCTGCTCGATGCGCGCGCGCGGCGCGGCGAGCTCGCCGCCGAGGAGATCGACCGCCTCGCGCAGGCGATCGCGGACTTCCACGCCGCCGCCGCGCGCGCGCTGCCCGCGTCCGGCTTCGGCGCGCCCGAGCAGGCGCTCGCGTGGGCGCGCGAGAACTTCGCGCAGCTCACCGCGCTGCCGCACGAGCCGGAGGTCGAGGCGGCGCTGCGCCGGCTGGCCGACTGGACCGAGGGCGAATACGAACGCTGCGCACCCAGCCTGGCGCAGCGGCGCGACGACGGCTTCGTGCGCGAGTGCCACGGCGACCTGCACCTGGGCAACATCGTGCTTCTCGACGGCGCGCCGACGCTCTTCGACGCGATCGACTTCAACCCGCAGTTGCGCTGGATCGACGTCTTCAATGACCTGGCGTTCGCGTTCATGGATCTGTTCGACCACGGACTGGCGCCGTTTGCATGGCGGCTGCTCGACCGCTACCTGCAGGCGAGCGGCGACTACGGCGGCCTGCCGCTGCTGCGCTTCTATACGGTGTATCGCGCGCTGGTGCGCGCCAAGGTCGCGCGCATCCGCGCCGAGCAGCCGGCGCTCGCGGCCGGCGCGCGCGCGGCGGCGCGCGCGGACTGCGCGCACTACCTGCGTCTGGCCGAAGCGCGCACGCAGGTGCACGCGCGGCCGCTGCTGGCGATCACGTTCGGCCTGTCGGGCGCCGGCAAGACGAGGGTCGCGGGCGAACTGCTGCAGCGCCTCGGCGCGGTGCGCGTGCGCTCGGACGTCGAGCGCAAGCGGCTGGCCGGAATCGCGCACACCGCGCGCATGACGGGAGACGAACTCGCGGCGCTGTATTCGAGCGAGGCGACCCGCCGCACCTATGCGCGGCTGGCGGATCTGGCGCGCACGATCGTCGCCGCCGGCTATCCGGTGCTGATCGACGCCGCGTTCCTGAAGCGCGCCGAGCGCGACGAGTTCCGCGCGCTCGCGCACGCGCTCGGCGCGCGCTTCGCGCTGATCGAGTGCACCGCGGCGCCGGCGCTGCTGCGTGCGCGCGTGGCACAGCGGATGGAGCGCGCGGCCGACGCGTCCGACGCCACGGTCGCGGTGCTCGAGCGCCAGCTCGATACGCACGAGCCGGTCGCGCCCGACGAGCGCAGCGAGACGTTCAGCGTCGCCACCGATGTCGACGCGCCGCTGCTCGCCGCGCGCTGTTCCGAGGTCGCCGCGCGACTGGCGGGCCGGTGATGGCGGCGCGGATCATCGATGTCTTCAACGGCGATGCCGACGGCCTGTGCGCGTTGCACCAGTTGCGGCTCGCGCAGCCGGCCGAAAGCGAACGGGTCACGGGGCTGAAGCGCGAGATCGACCTGCTGGCGCGGGTCGACGGCGGCGCGGAGGCGCGCATCACCGTGCTCGACATCGCGCTGGCGCGCAATCGCGCGGCGCTCGAGCGGCTGCTGGCGCGCGGCGCGCACGTGCGCTGGTTCGATCACCACGACGCGGGCGACGTGCCGGCGCACCCGTGCCTCGAGATCCACATCGACACCGCGCCCGACACCTGCACCAGCCTGATCGTCGACCGCCATCTCGGCGGCCGCTGCGCGCGCTGGGCGATCGTCGCCGCGTTCGGCGACAACCTGATCGATGTCGCCTACCAGCGCGCCGCAGCGCTCGGCCTCGACGCCGAATCGATCGCGCGGCTGCGCGCGCTCGGCGAGGCGCTGAACTACAACAGCTACGGCGACACCGATGCCGATGTGCTGATCCATCCGCGCGACCTGTATCTGCGCCTGCGTCACTATGCCGATCCGATCGACTTCGCGCGCGGCGATGCCATCGTCGCCGCGCTGATCGAGCGGCGCGCGGGCGACCTCGCGCGCGCGGCAGCGCTCGAACCGGCGGCGGCGAACGCGCACGCCGCCGTCTACGTGCTGCCCGCCGAGGCGTGGTGCCGGCGCGTTCTCGGCACGTTCGCGCACGCGCTCGCCAACGCGCACCCGCTGCGCGCGCACGCGGTGCTGAAGGACAACGGCGACGGCACCTGTGCGGTCAGCCTGCGTGCGCCGCAGTCGTCTCGCCGCGGTGCCGACGTGCTTGCGCGGCGTTTCGGCGGCGGCGGGCGCGCCGCAGCCGCGGGAATCGATCGCTTGCCTCTGTCGGAACGCGAATCGTTCGCGGCCGCTTTTCTCGCCGAGCGCTGGGACTGATGTCCGGTCGCGCGCGCGGTCGCACGATCGCGCGATACGCACCGGGCCGCGGGAGCCGCGCGTCGAAGGGTTGCCGGCGGGCATCGGGGTTTGCCCCCGCTTCCTTGATCGGGGTCAACCGGCCAACTGAGGCGACATTGGATTCGGTGTCGGATGAGCGCAGATTGGGATGCGAGGGCGAAGAAGAAGAGTCCGCGCCATGAAGGCAAGCGCTCCCGCTCGAACCCGTGTCATTCGAGAGCGCAGATGAAGATACTGATTCCCGTCGACGGCAGCCGGCTCAGTCAGGACGCAGTCGAATTCGTCGCCGGCCGCTCCACCTTGGTCGGCGCCTCCCCCGAGATCTCGCTGGTCAACGCGCAGTGGCCGTTGTCGTCGCAGGCCGAACGCATCGTCGGCCGCGCTGCCACGCGCGCCATCTACCGCGAGCGGGCGGAACAGATCGCGCGGCCGGCGCTGGCGCTGCTCACGCGCGCGGGGATGAAGGCGGAACTGAAGGTCGCCATCGGCAGCGCGGCCGAGGCGATCGCCCGCGCGGCCGATGCGAGCGGCGCCGACCTCATCGTGATGGGATCGCACGGCCGCACGGAGCTGAAGCGCGTGCTGCTCGGCTCGGTCGCGTACGGCGTGCTCGCGCGCACGCGGGTGCCGGTGCTCCTGCTGCGCGGCAAGCCGGTGCCGAAGCGCGAGCCGCTGCGGGTGGCGATCACGGTCGACGGCAGCCGGCTCGGGCTGGAGGCGGTCAAGTTCGCGCTGCGCCACCCCGAAATGTTCGGCGCCCAGCCGAAGTTCGCGCTGGTGCACGTGGCGGCAGACTTCGTGATGCCGTTCGCCGGCGACATGATGGGCGCGACCGCGACCCTGTTCACGCCGGACCAGATCGAGTCTTTGCGCGAAGCCGCGTTCGAGGCGGCGTTCGCTCCCGCGCGCAAGCTGATGCGGCGCGCGCAGGTGCCGTTTTCCGAGGTGCGGCTGACGGGAGTCGCAGGCGACCAGATCGCCGCCTATGCGCGCCGCCATGCGGACCTCTTGCTGATCGGATCGCACGGCTACGGCGCGCTGCGGGCGGCGGTGCTGGGATCGGTCGCGCTGCGCGTGGCGGCGCGTGGCAACACGCCGCTGCTGATCGTGCGGCCGCGACGCTAGGAGACAGCAATGACGAACATGCATTGGATCGTGGTGGCCAACGGATCGGCCGCGGCGTTCGACCGCCGCGGCCGGGACGACGACGAATTGCGGCTGCACCTGGAGCGCGAGCTGCGCCAGCGCCTGGCCGAACCCGCAGTTCAGACGCGCTGAAGACGGAGGAACAACATCATGCTGGCTCCCAGTGGAATCGAGTTCGCGAGCCGCACGGCCGACGCGGACGTGGACATCGGATCGGCGCCGCCGCCGATCGGATTGCCGGTGATCGGCGCGCGCTCGAGCCTGGCCGACGTACTGCGCCTGCTGGGTCATCTGCCGATCGACAAGACCGCGGTGATGGGGCACACGTTCACCAATCGCCGCGTGCACCGCGGCCAGTCGCTGCTGCTGTCGGGGCAGCCGTTCGAGCACCTGTACCTGGTGCTGTCGGGCAGCTTCAGGAGCACGCTGAACGAAGTCGACGGCACGCAGCAGATCGTCGCGTTCCCGATGCGCGGCGACCTGATCGGGCTCGACGCCAGCCAGCCCGGGCGCTATCCGGTCACGGTGACCGCGCTGGAGGAGTCCAACGTCGCGATGATTCCGCACCGCGAGCTGGTCGAGCTGGCGCTCGCCTGCCCGGCGCTCGAGGACGCCTTCCTCAAGGCGGTCAGCGCCGAGCTGTTGCGCAATTACCAGGCGATGCGCGCGATGGGCGCGCTCGGCGCCGAGGCGCGGCTGGCGCGCTTCCTGCACGACCTCGGCCAGCGGATGGCGCGCTTCGGCTTCTCGCCGCGCGCGTTCCGGCTGACGATGACGCGCGCCGACATCGCCAGTTACCTCGGGCTGTCGATCGAGACCGTGAGCCGCGCGTTCACGTCGCTCGCCGCGCGCGGCCTGATCGAAGTGAATCGGCGCAACGTGCGCATCGCCGACGCGATGCGGCTCGCCCGCGCGGAGGAATTCGAACCGCATAGCCTGCAGCTCGCGATCCACGAGCATGCGCAGGCGGCGCGGCCGCCGCGCCCGGCGCCGATCGCCGGCCAACGGCCGGTACCGAAGCTGAAGCTGATCAACTGACGCTCGGCGCGGGCACGGCTGCGCAAAGAGCGCCGCCCGCCCGGCGCCGGCAATTCCCGCCGCGGCCGCGTCGCGCAGCGTCTGCTCGCGCGGGCGCCGGGCCGACCGCTGCATTGCCGTTTCGGCCGCGGCGCCGATCGTCGCCAGGACCAAGCCGGCGCGCCCCGACCGCGCTTGCGCGCGCTCGTTCGTCGATGCGCGCCATTTCGTCGCGGGGCGCGACCGCCAAGTTGATGCCCCTCAAGTTGTGCCGCGGGCAGAGTCGGAACATCGGTTCGAGTCTGCGACGGAGGTTCCATGCCACAGTTCATCATGCTCACCCGCGTTTCGGTCGAGTCGCTGAGCCAGCCGAAATCGCTGGAGACGCTCGAGCGCCACGCGCTCGACGCGATCCGCAAGGCCTGTCCGCAGGTGGAATGGATCGGCAACTATGCGATCGCGGGGCCGTTCGATTACGTCGACATCTTCAGCGCCCCGGACCTCGAGACGGCGATGAAGGTGTCGGCGCTGATCCGCAGCTACGGGCACGCGCACACGGAGCTCTGGCCCGCGGTCGAATGGAAGCGTTTCAAGGATCTCGTGCACCAGATTTCCAAGGGGTAGCCGCACCGGAGGACGTATGCCCATCCATCTGCCCGAGGTCGGCGCGCCCGACCCGGAAAAGAAGACGTCACCGATCCTCGACGAGGACGAGATCGAGGAAGCCTCGCTCGACCTCGAACTGGAAACCGGTGCCTGCTACTACAACGGAGTGGCTTATCCGATCGGCCAGTGGGTGCGCAGCGGCTCGGAACTGCTGCACTGTGAAGAGCGCGGACTGTGGGTGCGCCGGACCGAGATCCCGGTCTGATCCGCCGGACGATTCATTCCGGCGCGTGATCGAGGTGCCAGCGCCGTCCCAGGTAGGCGGCCACGTTCAGGTCCGCGCCCGGCGTTGTGAACGTCCACGCCGGTGTTCCCGCGGTCAGTCGGGCGAGTTTCTTCCGCCGCAGGTTGACGTCCTCCGGGAGGAGGCCGCGTGCGCGCAGCGCCTCGGCTTCCCGTGCATGGGTCGCGTCGCCCCGGTAAAACAGCCATTCGCGCACGAACGCATCCTGCATCCGCTCCAGTTCGGCACCGAGTGCCGGCGTCATCGGCGGCGGCTGATCCGTTGCCGATTCCGCATCGGCCGTCACGATCAGCCAGTCGCCGCGCAGGCGAGGTACACGTGCGGCTCGATCATGCGGCGGTCAGGCCACCTTGTGCTTGCCGACGCTGACGCGCTTGGCCTGTGGCCCCTCGTCCGCCATCTCTTCGATGAACCGGACCGGCATGCCGGGTTGCAGGCGTTCGAACGGCGGCGTCACCACGTTCTCGCGGCTGAAATACAGCTCGCGCCCGTCGGCGGTCGCGATGAAGCCGAAGCCGTCCGCCGCGAAGATGCGCGCGACCGTGCCGTGCTGCGGCACCTCGTGCCGCTTGACGTCGCCGCGCTGCTCGCGCAGCGCGTCCTCGATCTGGCGCCGGGCCGAATCGAACGCGTCGCGCACGGCGACGTGCGGGTCTTCGTCGCGATCGAGGTTCACGGCAATCTCGTGGCCGGGCACCCGCACGTCGATGCGCACGTTGAACTGTCGACCCTGCTGGTGATGCCGGTTGACCTCCTCGACGGTCACGCGGCAACTGACGATCCTGGGGTGGAACTTCTCGAGCTTCTCGGCGTGGCTGCGGATGTCCGCCTCGAGCGCGGCCGAGTGCTCGAAGCCGCGCATCGTGATCTGAAGTGGAACTTGCATCGCTGACCCTCCTTTCGTTGATCGCCACATCGGCCGCGCGGCCCACGGCGGGTGCCGATGCGTTCCGGGCGCGAACCGCCGCAGTCGCTGCGCCGGGCTTGCCTAGCCGACGATCGCGACGCGCAGTCGCATGGCCCGCCTCAGCGGGTCCACAGCACGCGCAGCAGGTTTTCTTCCTTGTTGTAGTGATATTCGAGCTCGCCCTTGTACGCGGCGTGCACCGCCTCGCCGATGTCGCGCGCCAGATGCGTGTCGGTGGTGGTGATCAGCACGCCGTCGTCGACGTCCTCCACCGCCATGATGCGTTCGAGCGGATGCTCGGCCTTCTCGTGCTGCTCGCGGTTGCGTGCCAGGTGCATGATGTCGTCGCGGTGGGTGCGGAAGAATTCCCCCTTCAGCGTCACGTAGCCGGCCGGGAAGCGATCGCGGATCCGATGGCACGCCGGACAGATTTCCTCGTGCGCGCCCGCCGGCGCCGGCAGCCATTGCCACCGGCCGTCGTGATAGATCGCCGCGCACTCCGGGCAGCGGGTCGGCTCGGGCAGCTTCTTCTTCGACTTGTAGCTGTCGTGCACCAGTTCGTCGCGCAATTCCTCCCGCCGCAGCGGGCGCCAGCCGTCGCGTGTCGCTTTCATTTCGGCGTCCTTCATCGATTCGCCTGCAGTTCAAACATAATCGCGTCCGCAAAGCGGCAGATGACGCCGATCAGGTCGACGTGTGGCAGCGCTGCCAGATCAGTTCGCCGTTGCGCCAGACCTCGCGCACGCGGTGCAGCGGCACGTCGTGTGCCGATCCGTCCGCTGCGACCGCCGTGAACGAGAAGCGGTTTGCGGGATCGAACGCGACGCGCGCAAGCGGCACGCGCACGATGCAACGCTGCACACGATCGTGGTAGCCGAGAACGAACTCGGCGTGCCCGAACTCCGGGTCCCAGCGGATCCGGTCGAGCCACCGATCGATCGGGAACATTCGCGCTCGTGCAGCCGCGCGATGCTCTGCACGACCTGCGCGACCTCGTCGTCCGGCAGCGGCGGCCGGCAGCGCATGCGGTTCCACGCCAGCAGCAGTTCGAGCGCGACCTGCGCATCGACGCCGTGCCACAGCAGATGCCCCGTCAGCGACGCCAGCGTCGAGTTGCGCTCGCCCTCGGGCACGCCCGCGCGCACGAGGTTGCGCCAGTGCGCGAGCCCGTGCCCCGCGTGCGCGGTACGCGTGCAATCGAACAGCCACCGCGGCAGCGGTGCCGGCGGCGTCTGGTCCGGTGCGCCGCCGGGCGCCCATGCGTAGCGCCGCCCGCTCGGATGCAGCGACGGCGGCGCGACCACGCTGCCGCCTTCGGCGCGCAGATCGATGCCGGGTCGCAGGCCGGCGCGGTTGCGCAGCGCCGGCGCTTGGCGCGCGAAGTACAGGTGGCGTTCGCCGCCGCCGGTCACCGCCTCGACCGTGGGCGGCAGCGCACCGTGCTCGGCTTCGAGCGCGGCCAGGCTCTGCAGGCCGCCGTGTGAAGCGTCGATATCGAGCACGACGAGCTGCGACACCGCGCCGGTCACGATGCCGACGTTGGCGTCGGGCCAGCGCGCGAACCACGCGGCGATCTCGTCGGCGCCGGCGCGCCGCTGGTGGAACTCGTGCCACGCGGCGAGCGGGCGCTTGCCGCGCGGCTCGATCGGAATCACCGACCAGCCGCGCGCGGCCAACGCCAGCGCCGCGTCGCGTGGCGTGCGCAGCGGTTCGGCCCGGCGCGGTGCCATCGTCACTTCCTCCGGCGCGGCAGCATGCGCCGAATCAGCCCGTGAAGTCCGATCGACCGCCGACCGTATCCCGAACGTGACTTTCGCCACTTCATGGGCATGCCCGCGGAACTCGATCGATGGCGCCGAATCGAACCGCTCGATTCGAACAAGGCGCGCAAAGCCATTGCAGCCCGACTATGCGTTCATGACGATGCACCGGCCTGCGATTTGTCACGCTGGGCGCGCCGTCCCCGATTAATCTTTCATTGAAGTTTGGCGCAAGGAGCGGAGTCATGTCAGCGACAACACATCGAAGATTCGCGGCACTGCTGGTCGTCCTCGCCGCGGCAGCGCTCGCCGGCTGCGCGACGACAACCCGCCTCGATGGCCAGTGGTCGAATCCGCAGTTCGAAGCGGCAAGGATCACCGGCAAGGTGCTGGTGGTCGGGCTGACGCGCGACGAAACGGTGCGCCGGCTGTACGAAGACGACATGGCGGCGCAACTGACCGCGCGCGGCGTGTCCGTCGTGCGCAGCTACGAAGTGATGCCCGCACCGCTGAGCGCGCACAGCGGCGCGCAGATGCTGGCCGAGGCGCGCCGCATCGGCGCCGCCGACATCCTGTCGAGCGCGCTGGTATCGCGTGAGCGCGTACAGCGCGTGTATGTCGAGCCGACGCCGACATGGTGGGGCTGGGGCTACGACGGCTGGTACGGCCACTACTGGCCCTACGCGATGACGACGACCGAGGTGCGCGACTACGATCGCTACGTCGTCGGCACCAGCCTGACCGATGTCGCGAGCGGCAAGATCTTCTGGACCGCGCGCACGGTGACAGAGTCGCCCGACACGATCGGGCGCGAGATCAAGGGCTTCGTCAAAGTGGTCGTCGACGCGATGAGCAGGGCGAACCTGGTCTGATTCACGGCAAGGAGGGGTGCGATGCAGGCATATCGATGGACGGTTTTGGCCGCGCTGTGCGCGGCGGCGGTGACGGTGGCGGCCGGCTGCGCGACGCCGCCGACGCGCGAGCAGCAGGGCATGGTGGTCGGCGGTTTGCTCGGCGGCTTGCTCGGATCGACGGTGGGCGAAGGTCACGGCAAGACCGCGGCGACGATTCTCGGTGCACTGGCGGGGGTGGCGATCGGCGGCTCGATCGGCCGCTCGATGGACGAGACCGATCGGCTGAAGACCGCGCACGCGCTGGAAACGGTGCGTACCGGCGTGCCGTCGCGCTGGCGCAATCCCGACACCGGCAACCAGTACACGGTCGTGCCGACGCGGACCTATGAAGGCCCGCAGGGGCCGTGCCGCGACTACACGGTCGACGCGGTGATCGGCGGGCGCAATGAAACCCTGCACGGCACTGCGTGCCGGCAACCCGACGGTACCTGGCGCACCGCCGGCTGACGATTGCACGCGCGCGGAGACCTGGATGGAAAAGAAGACCCACATCAACGTCGCGTACGTGATCTTCGCGATTTTCGCGGTGCTGATCCTGCAGAACCTGTGGGTCAGCATGCGCGCGATCCAGCCGCTCGCCTACAGCGAGTTCGTCACGCAGCTCAAGAACGGCAATGTCGACTCGATCGCCATCAGCGCCGACGCGATCCAGGGCACGCTGAAGAAGCCGCTGCCCGACGGCCGCAAGGAGTTCGTCACCACGCGCGTCGATCCGGCCTTTGCCAGCGATCTGGAGAAATACAACGTCAAGTTCACCGGCGTGATCGAGAACACGTTCTTCAAGGACCTGCTCGGCTGGGTCGTGCCGACGCTGATCTTCTTCGGCATCTGGTTCTTCGTCGTGCGCCGCATGCAGGAGCGCGGCGGGCTGGGCGCGGGGCTGCTGTCGATCGGCAAGAGCAAGGCCAAGGTGTACGTCGAGACCGAGGTCAAGGTGACGTTCGAGGACGTCGCCGGCGTCGACGAGGCGAAGGACGAGCTGCGCGAGGTAGTCGGGTTCCTGAAGGACCCGCAGAAGTACGGCCGGCTCGGCGCGCGCGTGCCGAAGGGCGTGCTGCTGGTCGGTCCGCCGGGCACCGGCAAGACGCTGCTGGCGCGCGCGGTCGCGGGCGAGGCGGGCGTGCCGTTCTTCTCGATCAACGGCTCCGAGTTCGTCGAGATGTTCGTCGGCGTCGGTGCCGCGCGCGTGCGCGACCTGTTCGAGGAAGCGCGCAAGAAGGCGCCGGCGATCATCTTCATCGACGAGATCGACGCCCTCGGTCGCGCGCGCGGTGCGTTCGGTCTCGGCGGCCACGACGAGAAGGAGCAGACGCTCAATCAGTTGCTCGCGGAACTCGACGGTTTCGACCCGCGCGTCGGCCTGGTGCTGATCGCGGCCACCAACCGGCCCGAGGTGCTCGACCCGGCGCTGCTGCGCGCCGGGCGCTTCGACCGGCAGGTTCTGGTCGATCGGCCCGATCGCGTGGGCCGTGTGCAGATCCTCAAGGTGCACGTGCGCAACATCAAGGTGGCGCCCGAGGTGGATCTCGACCAGATCGCCGCGCTCACGCCGGGATTCTCGGGCGCCGATCTCGCCAACCTCGTCAACGAGGCGGCGCTGCAGGCCACACGGCGCGGCCGCGACGTGGTCGGGCAGGAGGATTTCACGCTGGCGATCGAGCGCATCGTCGCCGGACTGGAGAAGCGCAGCCGGCTGCTGAACCCGAAGGAGCGCGCGGTTGTCGCGCATCACGAGATGGGGCACGCGCTGGTCGCGCTGTCGCTGCCCGGCAGCGATCCGGTGCAGAAAGTATCGATCATCCCGCGCGGCATCGGCGCGCTCGGCTACACGCTGCAGCGGCCGATCGAGGACCGCTACCTGATGGCGCGCAGCGAGCTCGAGAACAAGATGGCGGTGCTTCTGGGCGGCCGCGCGGCCGAGCAATTGGTTTTCGGCGAATTGTCGACCGGCGCCGCGGACGACCTGGCCAAGGCTACGGAAATCGCGCGCGCGCTGGTCGCACGCTACGGCATGGACGCCAGCGTCGGCCCGGTCGTCTACGAGTCCGAGCGGCAGAAGTACCTGGAAATCGATGCGCTGGTGCAGCCGCGGCACGGGTACTCGGAGCAGACCGCGCGCGAGATCGATCTCGCCACGCGTGCGCTGGTCGAGTCGGCGCTCGCCAAGGCACTCGACATCCTGAATCGGAGCCGCGCGCAGCTCGAGCGCGGCGCGCAGTTGCTGCTCGAGCGCGAGACGCTGAGCGAGCAGGATCTGAAGGCGCTGCTCGCGCAGCCGCCCGCGCGGGTCACCGCCGAAGCGCCGCAGCCGGCGCTCGCCTAGCGGTCGCGGGCGATCGGGCGGCGCGCGCGCCCGTCACAGCCGCGACTTCGCGAACTCGCGCACGCGCTGTTGCGTGTCGGCGTCCGCGAACATCGCGGCGGCGGCGTCGGCCTCGTAATCCAGCGCCGCGGCGAGCCGGTCGCTGCCTTGCCCGGTCAGCGCGCGCTTCAGCCGTGCCGTGGCAGCGGCTGATCGCGCCGCCACCGTGTGCGCCATTTCGAGCGCGGCCGCAAGCATCGACTCCTTTGGCACCACGCGATTGACGAGGCCGAGCCGTTGCAACGCGTGCGCGTCATGACGCTCGCCGAGCACGATCAGTTCCATCGCGCGCTGGTGGCCGAGCGCCTGCGGCAGCAGGTAGGTGACGCCGCCGGTGACGAAATGACCCAGCGCCATCTCGGGAAAGAATGCGACGAGGTCATCGGCGGCGACCACGAGGTCGCAGTTCAGCATCCATTCGAGCCCGCCGCCGACCGCGTAGCCGTGCGCGGCGCCGATGACGAGCTTGTCGCCGAACATGAGGTCGCGCGAGATTCTCTGGATGTGGTCGACGTGCTTTGCGATCGATTCCGGGTTCGCCGCCTGATCGTCGAACTCCTTCAGGTCGTCGCCGGCGCAGAAAGAGCGGCCGGCGCCGGTCAGCACGATCGCGCGCGCATCGCGGTCGGCCTGCGCGGCGGCGAGCGCCGCACGCAGGTCGACCATCAATGCGCCGCTGATCGCATTGAGCCGCTCGGGCCGGTTCAGGGTGACGATGCGGACCGGGCCGTCCGCGCTCAGAGTGGCGTAACTCATGGCGATTCCTTCGGGCTGGACTCTCGGTCCCAGGTGTCGGCGGTGATGCCCTGCTCGCGCAGGCGGAACTTCTCGACCTTGTCGGTCGGCGTCTTCGGCAGCGCGCGGACGAAACGCACGTAGCGCGGCAGCATGAAGCCGGCCAACCGGCTGGCGCAGAACTCGATCAGCTGCGCGGCGGTGAACTGCGCGTTCGCACGCGGCACGACCGCGGCCATCACGTCTTCCTCGGTCAGCTCGCTCGGCACTCCGTATACCGCACAGGCGAGGACGTCGGGGTGCGTCTCGATCACCTGTTCGACCTCGGCCGCGGAGACGTTCTCGCCACGCCTGCGCACCATGTCCTTGCGGCGGCCGACGAAGTAGTAGTAGCCGTCGGCGTCGCGTTTGAGCAGGTCGCCGGTGTGCAGCCACAGATGGCGCAACGCGGCGAGGCTCTCCTCGGGCATGCGGTAGTAGCCGTCCATCACCAGCCCCGGCTCGCGCGGGCGCAGGCACAGCTCGCCCGGCGCGCCGACCGGAACCTCGAAGCCGTCTTCGTCCTGCAGGCTGACTTCGAACGGCCCGATCGGCTTGCCGCACGAACCGATGCGGCGCGGTTCGTCGAGCGGCGTGTAGATCATCGCGCCCGCCTCGGTCAGTCCGTACAGCTCCACCAGCCGGCAGCCGAAGCGCTGCTCGAACTGCGGCGCCCATTCGGGCAGCGGCACCCCCCAACCGAGCCGCGCGCGATGATCGCGGTCGTGCTTCGAGGCCGGCTGCTTCCACAGCATCGCCAGCGTCGCGCCCATGAAGTCGAACACGGTCGCGCGCAACGCGCGCACCTCATCCCAGTGGCGCGTCGCGCTGAAGCGGCGGCCGATCGCAGCGACCGCGCGCAGCAGCAGCGCCGGCACCACGGTCAGCACGGTCGCGTCGAGATGAAACAGCGGATACGGGCAGTACAGCACGTCGTCGCTGCGCAGCCCCAGTCCGTCGATCGCCAGCCGGCCGTGCGCGAGCACGAAGCGGTGCGAGATCATCACCGCCTTGGAGCGGCCGGTCGTGCCGGAGGTGTAAAGCAGCAGGCACAAGTCGGACGCGCGGACCGGCGGCTGCGGATCGACGCACACCGGCGCCGCGGCACGCAACCGCGCATACGGCAGCGTCGGCCGCGCGCAGCGCGCGCTGCTGTCGCCGAGCAGCACGACGTGTTCCACGTGCTCGAGGCGCTCGGCGACTTCCGCGAACTGCGGCATCAGGTCGGCGTGCACGACGACCAGCCGGCTGCGCACGAGATCGATCGCGTCGGCGAGCAGCGCTCCGCGCAACGAAATGTCCACCGGCGCCGCGACCGCGCCCAGTCGGGCCAGCGCGAACCACAGAGCGATGAACGCAATGCAGTTCGGCAGCAACAGGCTCACCTGATCGCCGCGCGCGATACCGAGCTGCTGCAGGCCGGCCGCGAGGCGATCGGCTTCCTCGTCGATCGCCCGATAGGTCCATTCGCCCTGCATCATGCGGATGAACGGGCGTTCGGGCGCTGCGCGCGCGGCGCGGCGCAGTTCGGTGGCGAGCGATTCGAACCTGGGCCGGTGCGGTGTCATCACGGCGCGATGGTATCCCGGGCGCCACACGCACCGGCGCCGCTGCTTGATGTCCGTCAAGCGCGGCCGGCCGGCGCGGGCAACGATTGCATCAGGATTTCGTATATGGACAGGCGTGTGAACGGCAGCGGCAGCGTGTCCGAGGCGCGGGCGCTCGCGGAGCTGCGCCGGCGGCTCGGCGTCGGTATCCCGCTGTCGCGCGCGCCGGCGCTTGCGCTGGCGCTGCTGTGCGTCGCGCTGATCGGGATCATCGAACTGGCGGCGGGCCACAAGGTCGCGCTGGCGATCCTCTACGTATTCCCGATCGCGTTCGCCGCGTTGTACGCCGGCGGTCGCGCCGCGTTCCTGGTCGCGCTCGCCTCGGGCGCGGCATGGCTCCTGGCGGAGCTGGGTGCGGCAGGGTTGACCTCCGCTCGGCCGGCGGTGTTCTGGAACGCGGCGGTGCTGCTCGGCTTCTTCCTCGCGATCGCCTTCCTGCTCGATCGGCTGGTGCGGACGATCACGCAACTCGATGCCTCGCGTGCCGCGAACCGCGCAGGCGAAGAGCGGTTTCGCGGCGTGTTCGACCACGCGTCGGACGGCATCTTCATCGCCGATCTGGAGGGCCGCTACATCGACGTCAACGAAGCGGGTTGCCGGCTGCTCGGCTACGGACGCGGCGAACTGATCGACATGAGCATCGGCGATCTGGTGCCTCCGGCCGACCGCGAGCGCCTGCGGCAGAGCAAGGAGCGCCTGCTGAAGGACGGACCGGGCATCGCCGAATGGTCGTTGCGGCACAAGGACGGGCACTACGTCGCGGTCGAAGCGAGCTCGACGATCACGGCCGACGGCCGCTGGATCGCGCTGGTGCGCGACATCACCGAACGCAAGCGCGTGCAGGAATCGACGCGCGCCGCGGCCGCGGAACTGGAGGCGCGCGTCGCCGAGCGCACCGCGCAGCTGCGCGCGCTCGCGTCGGAACTGGCGGCGGCGGAAGACCGCGAACGGCGCGAGATCGCACGCGACCTGCACGACGACCTCGGGCAGATTCTGGCGGCCGCGCGCATCCGGTTGGCGTCGCTGCGGGCCGCCAGCGGTCCCGACTGCGCGCAGGCGGCCGACGAAATCGACCGGCTGATCGCGCGCGCCGACCACGCGACGCGGTCGCTGGCCGCGCAGCTCGCGCCGCCGGTCCTGTACGAGCTGGGACTGGTGCCGGCGCTCGAGTGGCTGGTCGAAGAGCTGCAAGACACCTACGGCCTGAAGGTCGAACTGATCGACGACGGCGCGCCGAAACCGCTGACGCAGCCGGCCCGCGCGATCCTGTATCGCGCGGTGCGCGAGCTTCTGATCAACGTGGCCAAGCATGCCGAGGTCGGCGCGGCGGAGGTCGAGACCACACGCCGCGGCGATCGCCTGCACGTGCGCGTCAACGACCACGGCGTCGGCTTCGATCAGGAAAAGATGGCGCGCGCACCGCGGCGCGGACTTGGGCTGGCGAGCGTGCGCGAACGGCTGTCGTACATCGACGGCACGGTCGACATCCGCAGCGTGCCCGGCGACGGCACCGTGGTCGAGCTGACCGCGCCGCTGGCTGCGCAAACGCAGCCGTCCGCGGAGGCACCGCGATGACGATCCGCGTGCTGCTGGCCGAGGACCACCGCCTGGTGCGCGAAGCGCTGCGCGACACACTGGCAAGGGAGCCCGACCTGGCGGTGGTCGGCGAGGCGGGCGACGGCCGCACGGCGCTCGAACTCGCGGCGCGCGTCGCGCCCGACGTCGTCGTGCTCGACATCGGCCTGCCGGATCTGAATGGTATCGAGGTGGCCGCGCGGCTGGTCGCGCTGCGGCCGGCGGTGCGGATCGTCGCGTTGTCCGCGTACAAGGACAAGCGCTTCGTCACGGAGATGCTGCGCGCGGGCGCGTCCGGCTACGTGACCAAGTCGGCCGCGGGCACCGAGCTCGTGCGCGCAATCCGCGCCGTGGCCGACGGCCAGGGCTATCTGTGCCCGGAGGTGGCGGGCACGCTGGTGGCCGACGTGCGACGCGGCGGTCGCGGCGGGGAGCCCGTGCCGCTGGGGCGCCGCGAGCGCGAGGTGCTGCGGATGGTGGCCGAGGGGCGGCGCTCGGCGCAGATCGCCGAGCAGTTGAACATCTCGGTGGCCACCGTCGAGGTCCATCGGCGCAACATCCTGCGCAAGCTTGGTCTGCGCACGGTCGCCGACCTGACCAGGTACGCGATCCGCGAAGGTCTGGTTTCGCCTTGATCCGGTCAGACGACTCGCGCGCGGCCGCGGTAGCGCGTGCATCGGTTACCCGCAAACCGGTAGTCATTTCTACGAGGATCCGGAATTACCCCGGCGCATCGCAGGCGCTAATTTCGCAGCGGCTGGACTACCGGGCGAAGAGTCATGAAGGCGGGCGAACTGGAGCGCTGCGCGGCGCGCGAGATCGGCATCGGCGCCGCCGATGCCGATCGGTTCGGCGGCACGGCGGACGCGCGGCTGCGCCTGCCGGAGATCGGCGCGCAGTCGACGCTGGCCGATGTGCTGAAGCTGCTCGGCCACGCGCCGGTCGACGTGCGGCTGCCCGAGCGGCGCTTCGCCAATCGGCGCGTGCACCGCGGCCATGCGTTGGTGCACGCGAACCAGCCGCTGGAGAACCTGTACGTCGTGCTGTCGGGCAGCTTCAAGAGCACGCTGACCGAGGCCGAGGGATCGCAGCAGATCGTCGCGTTCCCGATGCGCGGCGACCTGATCGGCCTGGACGCGATCCAGGGCGCCCGCTATCCGGCCACGATCACGGCGCTGGAAGAGGCCAACGTCGCCGCGATCCCGTATGCGGAACTGACGTCGCTGGCGCGGCTGTGCCCGTATCTCGAGCGGGCCTTGATGACCGCGGTCAGCGCCGAGCTGGTGCGCAATTATCAGGTGATGCGCGCGATCGGCGTGCTCGGCGCCGAGGGTCGCGTGGTGCGCTTCCTGCACGAGCTCGGCGCGCGCGCGGCGCGCTTCGGATTCTCGGCCCGCGCGCTGCGGCTGCCGATGACGCGCGCCGACATCGCCAGCTATCTCGGCATGTCGATCGAGACGGTGAGCCGCGCGTTCTCGTCGCTCGCCGCGCAGGGGCTGATCGAGGTGCGCCGGCGCAGCATCCGCGTGCTCGACCCCGAGCGCCTCGGCCGCGCCGAAGACGCCCGGTCGCGCACTGCGCCGCCGTCGCGCGCGGTGGCGCTGTCGCTGCCCGCGTCCGGGGCCAGACGACCGCGCCAACCCTTCGACCGCGCCGCCTGAGCGCGTGGTTCAGTCGGCGTCGAGCCGCAGCGGCTGCGGCGGCGCAGCCACCGTGCCGATCCGCTCGTACTCGGCGATCACCTGCGCGCCGAGCAGCAGCAGCGTGGAGGCGAGCTCCAGGCTCAGCAGCACGACGATCGCGGTCGTCAGGGATCCGTACACGGCGCCGATCTGCGACAGCGTGGCGAAGTACCACACCAGCACGTGGCGCGTCGTCTCCCACAGCACGGTGGCGGTGACCGCGCCGATCAGCGCGTGCGCGAGCCGCAGCCGCCCGACCGGCATCACCATGTACACCGACGTGAGCACGAAGATCTCGCCCGCCACGCCGAGCAGATAAAGCAGCACGCCCGACACGCCGCCCAGCGACCAGCGGCGGCCGAGGAACTGCACGCTTTCCTGCCCGATCGCCTGCAGGCTGCCGGCCACCAGCGTGACCAGCAGCAGCCCGATCGCGAGCGACAGGATGTAGCAATACGGAATCAGCGCCGACACCAGGAAACGGCGGCGGCGAATCGCGACGCGGTGATGGAAGATCACGCTCATCGCGTTTTCCAGCACGGTGAAGGCGAGCGAGCTGAAAAACAGCATCGTCGCCAGCAGCACCCAGCCCAGCACGTCGCGATGCGCGAGGAAATTGCCGAGCTCGGCGACGATCACCTGCGACTGCCCGGGAATCAGCCACTCCAGGTAGCGGCCCAGCGTCTGCAGCAGCTCCGCCGGATCGATCACGCGCGACAGCGCGATCACGGTCAGGATCAGCAGCGGCACGATCGACAGCAGCGCGTAGTACGCGACCGCGCCCGCGAGCAGCAGTCCCTGGTTGGCGCGGAAGCCCCGCAGCGTGCGCAGCGCGAAGGCGCCGGGGTGCTGCAGCACGTACGCGGCGCGCGGCCCGGGCCCGTGGAGCGTCCCGTTCATCGGCCGCCCGGCGCGCGCCAGCTCGCCGTGGTCGACGACGAGGGCCTGCTGATCGGCATGCTGACCGCCGACGGCGTGACCGTGCCACCGGCCGGGGAGCCGACCGGGGTGGCCCGCATCGGGCTGCGCCACCTCGCGCAGGAGGTGTCGGCGCGGGCCCGCGTGCCCGACAACGCCATTTGATTCGCGCCGGCGCCGGTGCGTGAGCGGTTCGCGCGCACGAACTGCTCGCGCAAACGCGCTACTGATCCTCGATCCGCGGGCGCCCTTCCTCGGCGGGCTCGTGCGTGTCGGGATCGATCCAGTCGGAGATGCCGATCTCGTCTTCGACTTCCTGCAGGGTCTCGCCCGGCTCGGCTTCCGAATCGGCCGCGCTCATCATGTCCGCGAGCGCGTCGTCGAACGATGCGAACGGCCCGGTCTCGCGCTTGCCGTCCTCCGACAACCAGTAGTACCCATCGGGGTGCTGCACGATGCGGGAGGCGTCGACATCCGCGACCGGCTCCATCGGTGGCGCCGGCTGCCGCAAGCGGGTTCTGCGTTTCGTCGTCATGATCCCTCTGCCGCAGGGAGAATCAACTCAAGCTCAACCTACTCGCCGCGCTTTGCGCGCGCTTGACCCGAGTCAAGCGGCCGACCGCCGCGTGCGGCGGTCGACCTCGTCGGCCAGCGCGCGCAGCGCCGGCGCCACGACGACATCGTACTGCGCCGCCGGTTCATCGAGCGCGCGCAGCGCGTCAGGCAGAGCGGCGATCTGCGCCTGCGCGTGAGCGCGAATCTGCGCGAGCGCGGGCAGCGGCGCGACGAGTTCGCCCGCGCGCAGCACGGGCGCCAGCAACGGCGTGCCCGGCTGCGCGTCGCCTTCGAGGCTCAGCACGTCGTGCGCGAAGCGCCCCTGCGCATCGAACGAGCGGAACACCTGCTTGCGTCCCGGCCAGCTCGCCTTTCCCTCGGAGCGCTTGCGGCGGCCCACGCCCGCGTATTCGGCGAGCTTGTACGCGCAGTCGAGAAACGGGGCGTCGGCCGACGTGTTCATCCGCGTGCCGACGCCGAACGCATCGATCGGCGCGCCCTGTGCCACGAGGTCGCGCAGCCGGTATTCGTCGAGGTTGCCGCTGGCGAAGATCTGCGCGCGCGCCAGCCCGCCTTCGTCGAGAATGCGGCGCACGCGCCTGGCGTGCGCGGCCAGATCGCCGCTGTCGATGCGTACGCCGCGGATGGTGATGCCCTCGGCGGCGAGCGCGCGCGCGGCCTCGACCACCTTGCGCGCGGCCGCCTCGGTGTCGTAGGTGTCGATCAGCAGCGTGGCGTTGGAAGGCTGCGCGCGCGCGAAGCGCAGGAACGCCTCGGCTTCGTCGTCGTGCGCCTGCACGAACGAGTGCGCCATCGTGCCGAACACCGGAATGCCGAAGCGCTGGCCGGCGAGCGTGGTCGCGGTGCCGGCGAAGCCGGCGATGTAGCTGGCGCGCGCCGACAGCAGTCCCGCTTCGGCGCCGTGCGCACGCCGCAGGCCGAAGTCGACCAGCGGCTTGCCGCCGGCCGCGAGCACGCAGCGCGCCGCCTTGCTCGCCACCGCGGTCGCGTAGTGCAGCAGGTTCATCACGCGGCTTTCGACGAACTGTGCCTCGCGCATCGGCGCGGTGATGCGCACCAGCGGCTCGTCGGCGAACACGATCGTGCCTTCCGGCACCGCGTGCAGGTCGCCGCTGAAGCGCAGGTCCTCGAGCGACGCGAGAAAGTCGTCGCTGAACAGCCGCGTGGTCGCCAGCCAGTCGATCTCGTCGCGCGTGAAGCGCAATTCACGCAGATACTCGACCACCTGCGCCAGCCCGGCGGCCAGCAGAAAGCCGCGCTGCGGCGGCAGCTTGCGCACGAACAGCTCGAACACCGCCGTGTCGTTCATGCCGCAGGCGCGGTACGCCTGCAGCATCGTCAGCTCGTACAGGTCGGTCAGCAGGGCGCTGGTGCCGGGATGCGGCGCCGTCATTGCAGTCCTTCGCGGGTCAGCCGAAAATGAAATCAGGGGGCGCCAGATTACTCGCGTTGACCCCCCTCAACGGGTGCGCGGCCGGCAGCGGTAGCGTGCACGGCGATGGCACAGATGAAATTGTTCGCGCTGAACGCCACGCGCGAGCTCGGCAGCCGCGTCGCTGCCGCGCTCGGGCGCGCGCTCGATGCGCACGAGGAACGCGAGTTCGAGGACGGCGAACACAAGGCGCGCCCGCTCACCGACGTGCGCGGCGCCGATGCGTACGTGATCCAGAGCACGCACGGCGACGCGCAGGCAAGCGCCAACGACAAGCTGCTGCGGCTGCTGCTGTTCGCCGCCTGCCTGCGCGAGCACGGCGCGGCGCGCGTGACTGCGCTGGTGCCGTATCTGGCGTACGCGCGCAAGGACCGGCAGACCAAGGCGCGCGACCCGGTGGCGACGCGCTACGTCGCGCAACTGATCGAGGCGGCCGGCATCGGTGCGATCGCCGCGCTCGAGGTGCACAACGTGGCCGCGTTCCAGAATGCGTTCCGCATCCCGACGCTGCACCTGGAATCGGCGCCGCTGTTCCTGCCGCGCGCGCAGGCGCTGGCGCGCGAGGGACCGCTCGCCGTCGTGTCGCCCGATCCCGGTGGCGTGAAGCGCGCGCAGTTGTTCCGCGAGGCGCTCGAGGCGCAGCTCGGCCAGCCGGTCGGCTCGGCGTATCTGGAGAAGCGGCGCAGCGCGGGCGTAGTGTCGGGCTCGCTGCTGGCGGGCGACGTGCGCGGCGCCACCGTGCTGCTGGTCGACGACCTGATCAGCACCGGCGGCACGATGGTGCGCGCCGCCGAGACATGCCTCGCGGCCGGTGCGACGCGCGCCTTCGCGCTCGCCGCGCACGGGCTGTTCAACGCCGGCGCCGGCGCCGCCATCGTGCATCCGGCACTCGCTGGAACGATCGTCAGCGACAGCGTGCCGCCGTTCCGACTCGACCCTGCCGCCCGCGCGCGCGTCGAGGTCGTCGAGTGCGCGCCGCTGCTCGCGGCTGCGATCCGGACGCTGGCCGGAGAAGAAGGGGCGGGTTAACCACGGAGGCACGGAGGCACAGAGAAAGGCGAATTCTCTGTGCCTCTGTGTCTCTGTGGTGACATCAGCCTCTATGCAAGGACGCGCACGCGTCTGCCGCGAAGCGCAGATACGCGCGCGCGCGTGGCAGCCAGCGGGCGCCGTCGCGCGGATCGGGTTCGAGCAGATGCGCGACCGCGAGCCGCGCGCGCAGGCACGCGCGCAGCGCGGTGTAGAAGTCGGTCAGCGCGGCGGGCACCGCGTCGTTCAGGCGGACGGCGATCGGCTCGCGCAGCGCGGCTCCGACCCAGGTCGCGCCGAGCAGCGCGCATTCGAGGCCGAGGAATGCGATCTCGTCGGCCCAGTCGACCAGCCGAAGTTCGCGATTGAATTCGAGGCAGTCGATCACGCGCGGCGGTTCGGTCAGGCACACGTGCTCTGGCCTGAGGTCCCCGTGGCCTTCGACCACACGGCCGGCGGCTACGCGCGCGGCCAGCACGTCGCGCTGAGTGTCGAGAAACCGCCGCAGCCCGGCATCGATCGCCGCCAGTTCGTTGCGGTCGAGTTCGAAGCGCGGCAGCCGCAGCAGGTCCATGTTTCGCCGGTGCTCGCGTTCGAGCAACGCGCGGTTCTCGTCGGCGGTGATCCCGGCGCGCGGCGCGGTTGCGTAGAAGTCGGCCAGCCGCGCGGCCAGCGGCGCGAGCGCGCGCGCCTCGAGACGCCCTTCGACGATCAGCCGGTCGAGCATCCGCTCCGCCGGCAGGCGCCGCATCCGCACCAGCCAGTCGATCGGCACGCCGGCGCCGCCGAGCGCGATGCGCCCATCGCGCGCGCGCGTCAGCGGCACCACGTCGAGGTAGACGTCGGGCGCGAGCCGGCGATTCAGCGCGACTTCGGCGCGGCAACTCGCCTCGCGCGCCGCCAGCGTGCTGAAGTCGAGGAACGGATAGCGCACCGGCCGCTTGAGCTTGTACGCCTCGGTTGCGGTGAGAAACACGTACGACATGTGCGTCTCGCATACGTCGACATACGCCGGCGGCGCAGGGTAGTGGCGCGGGTCGCGCAGGAACGCGACCTTTTCATCCAGCCCGACCTGTTCCAGCCTGGGTTCGGTGGGCCGCGGCGGCGCGCTCGTGCTCATGCGCCGGGACGGCGGCCGAACAGCGTCTCGAGCAGCGCGCTGGGCACCGGGAACACGATGGTCGAGCTCTTGTCGCCCGCGACCTGCGTCAGCGTCTGCAGGTAGCGCAGTTGCATCGCCTCGGGCTGCTGCGCCAGCATGCGCGCGGCTTCGAGCAGCGTGGCGCTGGCCTGCTTCTCGCCTTCCGCGTGGATCACCTTGGCGCGCCGCTCGCGCTCGGCCTCGGCCTGGCGCGCGATCGCGCGCACCATCGTTTCGTTGAGATCGACGTGCTTGATCTCGACGTTGGTGACCTTGATGCCCCAGGCGTCTGTCTGCGCGTCGAGGATGCGCTGCACGTCGAGATTGAGCCGCTCGCGCTCGGACAGCAGCTCGTCCAGTTCGTGCTTGCCGAGCACCGCGCGCAGCGTGGTCTGCGCGAGCTGGCTGGTGGCGATCAGGTACTTCTCGACCTGGATGATCGCCTTCTGCGGGTCGACGACGCGGAAGTAGATCACCGCGTTGACCTTGACCGACACGTTGTCGCGCGTGATCACGTCCTGCGGCGGCACATCCATCGTGACCGTGCGCAGGTCGACGCGCTGCATCTTCTGAATGCCGGGCACGACGACGATCAGCCCCGGCCCCTTGACGCGCCAGAAGCGGCCGAGCAGGAAGATCACGCCGCGCTCGTATTCGAACAGGATGCGCAGCGACGATGCCAGCAGCATCGCCAGCAGGATGACGACCGTCGCGATTCCGAACGGCAGGTTGGCGATCATGGCGCTCCTTCTGTCAGTTGTCCGGTCGTACGACCAGCGTCAGCCCGTCGACGGTCTGCACGCGCACGCGCGCTCCCGGCGCCAGCGGCGCGTCGGCGCGCACGCGCCAGATCTCGCCGTGCACGCGCGCCCAGGTCTCTTCGCCGCTCGCCACCACCACGCCCTCGGCGCCGACCAGTTCTTCGCGTCCCGCCACCACGGGACGCCGGCGCGAACGCGCCACCAGCGCGGCGATGCCGAACACCACCAGCGCGCTGGTGGCGGCCATGCCGAAGATGAACCACAGCGGCACGCCGTAGCCGGGCAGGTCGATGTCGATCAGCAGCACGCCGCCCATCACGAGCGCGATGATGCCGCCGACGCCGAGCACGCCGAAGCTGCCGACGAATGCCTCGGCGACCAGCAGGCCCATACCGAGCGCGAGCAGCCCGACGCCGGCCCAGTTCACCGGCATCAGGTGAAACGCGTACAGCGCGAGCAGCAGGCAGATCGCGCCCGCCACCCCCGGCGCGACGAAACCGGGGCTGGTGAACTCGTACAGCAGGCCGTAGATGCCGATCATCATCAGCAGCACCGCCACGGTCGGGTTCGACAGCAGCGCGAGCAGCTTGTAGCGCCAGTCGGGCGCGACGAGCTCGACCTGTGCGTCGGCGGTCTTCAGCACCACCTTGCCGCTGCCGAGCGCCACCGTGCGGCCGTCGATCGACTTGAGCAACGTGGGCACGTCGGGCGCGATTAGCTCGATCACGCGCTCCTTCAGCGCCTCGTGCGCGGCGAGGCTGCTGGCGCGCCGCACCGCCTGCTCGGCGAAGTCGGCATTGCGGCCGCGCAGTTCGGCCAGCCCGCGGATGTACGCGGCGGCGTCGTTGACCGATTTGGCGGTCATCGCATCAGCCGGCATCGACTCGTCGCGCTGGGTCTCGCCCTTGGTGGTCTTGCCCGTCTTGCCTTTCTCCGTCGCCGGCTTGCTTTCCTGCGGCGGCTTGTCGCGCGGCGCGGGCTTCTCGCCGCCGATGCCGATCGCCACCGGCGTGGCCGCGCCGAGGTTGGTGGCCGGCGCCATCGCCGCAACGTGGCTCGCATACAGGATGTAGGTGCCGGCGCTGGCGGCGCGCGCGCCCTCTGGCGCGACGTAGGTGATGACGGGCAGCGGCGCCGCGAGGATCGACTTGATGATCTCGCGCATCGAGGTGTCGAGCCCGCCCGGCGTGTCCATGCGCAGGATCACCGCCTGCATCTTGTCCGCCGCCGCGCGCTCGATCGCACGCTTGACCAGATCGGCCGTTTGCGGGCCGATGATGCCGTCGATCTCGACCTGCAGCACGCGCGGTGCATTGGCCGGCGCCGCGATCGCCAGCCCGCCGGCGATCAGCGCCACCGCGGTGATCGCGCGCATCGATCGAATCCAGTCGATCCGAGTCATCGGACTACGCTCCAACGCCCGTCCGCCGGCGCGGTCTCTACGTATCCCAACGACACGTTACGGAGCGGCGGGTTCCACGCATTGACGGCCATCAGTGTGGCGCACGCCGTTTCGTGCGGCAATCTGTCGAAGCGGATGGACCCACCCGCGCCATACCGCCTTTACATGCTGGAGCGGATTCCGGCGTCGCCCGCGCCGGCACGTGTGCCGGACGGCGAGTCTGCGTCGCGTCGCCTGCTCGCGCTGATCGAAGCGCTGCTGGCGCAGATGCGCGGCGCACCGGTGAGCGCGCGGCTGGATGCGCGGCTCGACGCCGAACTCGGCATCGACAGCCTGGCGCGCGTGCAATTGGGACTGCGGATCGAGCGCGAATTCGGCGTGCGGCTGCGCGACGACGCACTGCTCGCCGCCGATACGCCGCGCGACCTGCTGGCGGCGATCCTCGGCGCCGGCGCCGCGGCGCCAACAGCGGGCGCGGGCGCGGCCGAATTGCCGTCGATCGAAGGCGCGCCCGACGATGCCCGCACGCTGCTCGAGGTGCTCGCGTGGCACGTGGCGCGGCACGCCGAGCGGCGGCACGTCACGTTCCTCGCGTCCGACACCGACACGCAGACGCTGGCCTACGGCGAGCTCGACCGGCGCGCGCGCGGCATCGCCGCGGGCCTGCGCGCCACCGGAGTGGCGCCGCGCGCGGCGTGCGCGCTGATGCTGCCGACGTCGCTCGACTTCCTCGCGACGTTCGTCGGCGTGCTGATGGCCGGTGCGATCCCGGTGCCGATCTATCCGCCGTTCCGGCTGTCGCAACTGGAGGATCACCTGCGCCGGCAGGCGGGCATCCTCGCCAACTGCGAGGCGACGCTGCTCATCACCGTGGCCGAAGCGCGACCGCTGGCGCGACTGCTGCGCGGCAGCGTGCCGAGCCTGCGCGCGGTGGTCACCGTCGACGATCTTGCGGGCGATGACAGCGCGCCGCCGGCGGCGCTCGCGGCCGACGACATCGCGTTGCTGCAGTACACGTCGGGCAGCACCGGCAGCCCGAAGGGCGTGATCCTCACGCACGCGCATCTGCTCGCCAACCTGCGCGCGATGGGGCGCGCGGCCGGTGCAACGTCGCGCGACATCTTCGTATCGTGGCTGCCCCTATATCACGACATGGGGCTGATCGGGGCGTGGATGGGGAGCCTGTACTTCGGCCTGCAACTGGTGCTGATGGCGCCGCAGTCGTTTCTCGCGCGGCCGGTGCGCTGGCTGTGGGCGATCCACCACCATCGCGCGACGATCGCCGCGGCGCCCAACTTCGCGTTCGAGCTGGTCGCCAGCCGCGTGCCCGACGCCGACCTCGAAGGGCTCGACCTGTCGTCGCTGCGCTGGCTGTTCAACGGCGCCGAGGCGGTCAGCGCGGACACGATGGCGCGCTTCGAGCAGCGCTTCGCCCGTTACGGCCTCGACGCGCGCGCGCTCGCCGCGGTCTACGGGCTGGCCGAATGCGCGCTCGACCTGGCGTTCCCGCCGCCGCGGCGCGGGCTGCAGGTCGACGTGATCGACCGCGACGCGCTGCGTTATCGCGCGCGTGCGGATCCGGTCGCGCGCGACGATCCGCGTGCGGAGAAGATCGTCGGCTGCGGCCGCGTGCTGCCGGGTTACGCGATCCGCATCGTCGATGCGCGCGGGCGCGAACTCGGCGAACGCATGCAGGGACGGGTCGAATTCCGGGGCCCGTCGGCCACCCCCGGCTATTTCCGCAACCCGCAGGCGACCGCGCAGTTGCAGGACGGCGACTGGCTCGACACCGGCGACCTGGGCTACCTCGCGCAAGGCGAGCTGTACATCACCGGGCGCGCGAAGGACCTGATCATCCGCGGCGGCCACAACATTCACCCGTACGAGCTCGAGGAGGCGGTCGGCGCGCTGCCCGGCATCCGCAAGGGCTGCGTCGCGGTGCTCGGCGTGCGCGATGCGGCTGCCGCCACCGAGCGCGTGGTCGTGATTGCCGAGACGCGGGAGACGGACGCGGCGCGCCGGGCGCAGTTGCGCGCGCAGATCAACGAGCGCGCGGTCGAGCTGATCGGCGGCCCGGCCGACGAGATCGTGCTTGCCGCGCCGCATTCGGTTCTGAAGACGTCGAGCGGCAAGATCCGCCGCGCCGCGACGCGTGAAGCGTACGAGAGCGGCCTGATCGGGCTGCCGCGCCGCGCGGTATGGGTGCAGGTCGTGCGGCTGGCCGCGCAGTCGGCGCGCGCGCGCCTGCGCGCCCGACTGGCGCGCGTGGCGCAACTGGCGCGTGCCGCGTTGATGTGGGGCGCCGCGGGGCTGATCGGCGCGCTCGCGCTGCCCGCGGTGTTCGTTCCGAGCCGTTCGCGCCGGCGCTGCATCGCGCATGCGCTCGCGCGCCTCGGCGCGCGGCTGGCCGGCGTGCGGCTCGACGTGCGCGGGCTGGAACGGCTGCCGGCCGCGCCGTGCATCGTCGTGGCCAACCACGCGAGCTACGTCGATTCGATCGTGCTGACCGCCGCGCTGCCGCCGCGCGTCACGTTCGTCGCCAAGGCCGAATTCCGCCGCCAGCCGCTGATGCGCCGGCTGCTCGACGCGCTCGGCGCGCGCTATGTCGAGCGATTCGACGCGGCGCACAGCATCGATGACGTGCGCGACCTCGTCGCCGCCGTGCGCGGCGGCGAGTCGCTGCTGGTCTTCCCTGAGGGAACCTTCGTGCGCGCGCCCGGTCTGCTGCCGTTTCATCTCGGCGCCTTCATGGTTTCCGCCGAATGCGGCGTGCCGCTGGTGCCGATCGGCCTGCGCGGCACGCGCGCAATCCTGCCGGACGGTTGCTGGCAGCCGCGGCCGGGAACGGTGACGGTCGCGATCGGCGCGCCGCTGGCGCCGGCGGCGTCGGGCTGGGACGAAGCGCTGCGGCTGCGCGATGCGGCGCGACGCGAGATCGAGCGGCTGGCGGGCGGGGCGACGTAAGCGATTCGTTCGGCTTTCGCGGCATACTGCGGTATGACTTGCCGAAAGCTTCGGGATCAGGCCAATTCGGCGCGAGCCATCGATCGGAGCCCAGCATGACCGTTCGGGAGTTGATTGCCCAGCGTCGCGATGAAGTCCTGCGCGCGGCCGCAAGGCATCGCGCGCGCCGCATTCGATTGTTCGGCTCCGCGGCTCGCGGCGAGGAGCGGCCGGACAGCGACGTCGATTTTCTGGTCGATTTCGAGCCGAATGCGACGTTGCTGGACCTGGTGGCGCTCAAGCAGGAACTCGAGTCGCTGCTTGGGCGTCAGGCGGACGTGGTGACTCCGGCCGGCATAAGTCCCTTTCTGCGCGAACGCATCCTGCGCGAAGCGGCACCGCTGTGACGCGCGATGCGGATGTCTACCTGAGGCACATACAGATGTGCCTCGACCGCATCGAGGACTACACGCGCGACGGCCGCGACGCGTTCTTCGCGGACGCAAGGACGCAGGATGCGGTCGTGCGCAATCTCGAAGTGATCGGACAAGCGGTGCGCGACCTCGACCTGGCCCGTTTGAACCGAGCGGATCCCCTCGTGCCGTGGGCGCAGATCGCGGGCATGCGGAACGTGCTGGCTCACCAGTACCTCGGCGTCGACCTGCAACTGGTCTGGAACGTCGTGAGCAACGAACTGCCGAAGCTTCGCGCCGCGGTCGCCGCGTTGCTTGTCGGCGGCCCAGGGCTGCCTGCGGAGTGACCCGCCGGAAGGCTTATCCCTTCACGCACACCTTCGGCCGCAGGAACGCGACGCGCCTGGCCAGCCCCGCGCCTTCGGTCGCGGCGGCGACCGCGTTGACGTCCTTGTACGCGCCCGGCGCCTCCTCGGCGGCGCCGCGCATCGAACGCGTGCGGATCAGGATGCCGCGGCCGCGCAGCTCGTCGATCAGCGCGCGGCCCTGCCACTGTTTCAGCGCCGCGTGCCGGCTCATCTGGCGGCCGGCGCCGTGGCTGGCGGAGCTGAAGGCGCGCGTCTCGCTCTCCTTCGTGCCGGCGAGGATGTACGAGCCGGTGCCCATGCTGCCGCCGATGATCACCGGCTGGCCGACGTCGCGGTACTTCAACGGCACCGCGGGGTGGCCGGGACCGAATGCGCGCGTGGCGCCCTTGCGGTGCACGTACAGCCAGCGGCGCCTGCGTTCGACCTCGTGCTCCTCCAGCTTGCAGGTGTTGTGCGAAACGTCGAACAGCGTCTCGATCGTCGCCTGCGGGAAAAAGTGCGCGAGCGTGCGCCGCGCGATGTGCGCGAGGATCTGCCGGTTGGCGAGCGCGACGTTGATTGCGGCGTTCATCGCACCGAGATACTCCTGTCCCTCGGGCGAGTTGATCGGCGCGCACGCCAGCTCCCGGTCCGGCAGCGTGATGCCGAGCCGGCTCGCCGCCTTGGCCAGGCGCACCAGGTAGTCGGTGCCGATCTGGTGGCCCAGCCCGCGCGAGCCGCAGTGGATCGATACGACGATCTGCCCCTCGCGCACGCCGAACGCTTGCGCCGCTTCGTCGTCATGGATTCTTTCGACCACCTGCACTTCTAGGTAGTGGTTGCCGGAGCCGAGCGTGCCCATCTCGCCGCGCTGCCGTTTCTTCGCGGTCTTCGACACGTTCTCGGGCACCGCGCCCTTGATGCGGCCGTGCTCCTCGACGAATTCGAGCTCGGCGCCGTGGCCATAGCCGTGCCGCACCGCCCATTCGGCGCCCTCGACCATGATGTCGTCCAGGTCCGCGTCTTCGAGCTGCAGGTCGCCCTCGACGCCGACGCCGGCCGGGATGTTGCGGAACAGGCTGTCGCCGAGCTTCTGGCTCTTCGGCAGCAGATCGTCGAGCGTGAGGGAAGTGCGCAGGCAGCGGATGCCGCACGAGATGTCGAACCCGACCCCGCCGGCGGAGATGATCCCGCCGCGGTCGGGGTCGAACGCCGCCACGCCGCCGATCGGAAAGCCGTAGCCCCAGTGCGCGTCCGGCATCGCCATCGCCGGACCGACCAGCCCCGGCAACTGAGCGACGTTGCCAATCTGTTCCAGCACCTTGTCGTCCATCGCGGCGACCAGTTCGCGGTCGCCGTACAGCACAGCGGTGCCCTTGATCGCGGCCGGCAGCTTCACGCGCCAGCAGAAGTCGTCGATTGGTTCGAGTTTCGTCAAGTCCATGGCTGCCTCACACATCGACCACGCAGCGCGCTTCCCAGCCGGCGGCCGCCGGCCGTACGGCGAGCGCGGTCAGGGTCGCGCCCTTGACCTCGGTGCCGCGCTCGTCATCCGGCCGCCAGCGCACGCCGCGCGCTTCGCCGCGCCAGATAGCGCCTTCGCGCGCCAGGCCGAAGTCGAAGAACACGCCGCGCTGCTCGCGCGCCGCCGCGATCAGCGCGTTCAGCCAGCGCACCAGCGCCAGCTCGAGGTCGTCCTCGGAGAATTCGACCGTCGCCGCGATCGTTTCGTGCGCGGCGCCGGCGCGGCGCTCGGACATGATCGCGAACATCGCGCGTGCCGCCGCTTCGAATGCGCGCTCGACGGTCGCGCCGCGCCCGATCACGCCGATGTCGGCGCCGTGCTCGAAATAGTCCGCGCTTTCGTCAGCTTCGTTCATCGCCGTGTGCATTCGCGCTTAACCTATGCGGGCCGGCGGTGCGCCAATTGACCCCGCGCAATGCGTCAAGCGCACCGCGTCGCACGCTTGCGGCATGGGCAGGATGGGCGCGCAGTGACCACAATGAGGTCGTGTCGATGGCGTCCACTCCGACTTCCCGCACGTTGCCGTTCGAGGCAATGCCGCCGGCATCGGCACGCGCGCACGCGCAGTCCGCCTTCCACGATCCCGGTCGCTGGTTTTCGCACGCATGGGATGTCTGGCTCGGCGGCTGGCTGGCGCCGCAGGAAATCCAGCGTCGCAGCGCCAGGCGCCTGCGCGAGCTGATTTCGTTCGCGCGCACACGGGTGCCCCTTTATCGGCAACTGTATCGCGATCTGCCGCGCGGCGGCGTGACGCTGGCGCAGTTGCCGGTGGTGTGCAAGGGCGATCTGATGCGCGACATCGAAGCGAGCGTCAGCGATCGCTCGATCTCGCGCGTCGAACTGCAGCGCTTCCTCGAGCGCGGCGATGCGGTCGGCCGGCCGTTCATGGGCCGCTATGCGGTGTGGACCACGTCGGGCACGACCGGCACGCCCGGGATCTTCCTGCACGATTCCGACGCGCTCGCGGTCTACGAGGCGCTGCAGATGTTCCGCTTCCGGCGCATCTCGTCGCCGGCCGAGCTGGCGCTGCGGATCGCGGCCGGCGAGCGCTTCGCGATGGTGGCCGCCACCGGCGGGCACTTTGCCGGCGTCGCCAGCATCGAGCACCTGCGCAGCTCGTATCCGTGGCTGGCGCCGATGCTGCGGTCGTTCTCACTGCTGCAGCCGTGGCCGGTGCTGGTCGCGCAACTGAACGCGTATCGGCCGACGCAGCTGGCCACCTATCCGACCGCGGCCGAAGTGCTGGCGGAGGAGCAGGAGGCGGGCCGGCTGAAACTCGAGCTGCGCGAACTGTGGACCGGCGGCGAATGCCTGTGCCCGACGGTGCGCCGGCGGCTGGAACGGACGTTCGGCTGCACGGTGCGCAACGAGTACGGCGCATCGGAATTCATGTCGATCGCCTGGGATTGCGGCTACGGCAGCCTGCACGTGAATTGCGACTGGGTGCTGCTGGAGCCGGTCGACGCCGACTACCGGCCGGTCGAGCCGGGCACGCCATCGCACACTGTGCTGCTGACCAACCTGGCTAATCACGTGCAGCCGCTGCTGCGCTACGACCTCGGCGATTCGATCACGCTGCGGCCGGGGCCGTGCCCGTGCGGCAACCGCCTGCCGGCGATCCAGGTCGAAGGGCGGCACGACGACACGCTCGCCTACGCCGACGCGGCGGGCCGGCCGGTCAAGCTGCTGCCGCTGGTGCTGACCACCGTGCTCGAAGAGGACGCGCACGTAAACGATTTTCAGCTGGTGCGGACCGCGCCGCGCCGGCTGCTGGTGCGGCTGGGCCTTTCGGAGCGTGAGCGCGCCGAGGCGGCGAAGGCCGCGCTGCGCGCCTACCTGCAGTCGGTCGGCCTGGCGGCGGTCGCGGTGCAGATCGACACATTGCCGCCGCAGCGCAGCCGCGACAGCGGCAAACTGCGCCGCGTGATGTGCGCGCTCGAGACCGACAGGCGGCGCTGCCGCGACGAGCCCGCCGAGGCCCCGGCTGCCCGTCCCGCACGCCGTCCGGCACGATCGGCACAATAGCCGGCGTGCCGCGACGCCTTCGGAATTCGCCTTCACTCGTTCGCCTGCTGCGCTGGGGTGCGCCGGCGCTGCTCGTGCTCGCGGGAACGGCCGGCTGCTCGACGATCGACTATTACGCGCAGGCGGTGCGCGGCCAGTTCGCGGTGCAGTCCGCCGCACGCCCGATCGACGAACTGCTGGCCGATCCCGCCACGCCCGAGGCGCTCAGGGAGAGGCTGCGGCGCGCACGCGAGATCCGAGCGTTTGCCGCGCGCGAACTCGGCCTGCCCGACAACGCGAGCTACACCACCTATGCGGACCTCGGCCGGCCCGCGGTGGTGTGGAACGTGTTCGCCACGCCCGCGCTGTCGCTCGAACTGAAGACGTGGTGCTATCCGCTGTTCGGCTGCGCCGGCTATCGCGGCTACTTCGACAAGGCCGATGCCGACCGCCTCGCGGCCGAGCTGCGCGCGCAGGGCTGGGACGTCAACGTCGCGCCGGTGCCGGCGTACTCGACGCTGGGCTGGTTCGCCGATCCGCTGCTGAACACCTTCATCAACGCGCAGGACGGCGAGCTGGCGCGCATGGTGTTCCACGAGCTGGCGCACCAGGTCGTGTACGTGAATGACGACACGGTGTTCAACGAGAGCTTCGCCACCACGGTCGAGCGCGTCGGCGTGGCGCGCTGGCTGGCGGCGCGGCACGACGAGGTGCTGAGCAGGGGCTATGCCGAGATCGAGCGCCGCCGGCGCGATTTCCTCGCTCTGCTGCTCAAGTACCGCGAACGGCTGCAGCGCATCTACGCCGAACCGGCGCCGAAGGAGGTCCTGCTCGAGCGCAAACATGAAACCTTCGCCGCGCTGCAGGCCGAATACCGGCGGCTGCGCGACGGGCCCTGGGGCGGCTTTCGCGGTTACGACCGCTACTTCGCGCAGGACCTGAACAACGCGCACCTGGCGGCGATCGGGGCGTACTACGACCTCGTGCCGGCGTTCGAGGCGCTGCTGGCGCGCGACGGCTCCCTGCCCGCGTTCTACGCCGACGTGCGGCGGCTCGCGCGGCTCGACAAGCCGGAGCGGGACCAGGCGCTCGGCGCGGTTCTATCCGGGGAAACATCAAGATGATTGCCGCGAGCGGTCAGTATCATCTGCGCGGCTCAGGTGCCCGCGGCACCGAGGACACCAACCGAAAACAACAGGAGAGACCACCATGGGCGCAGTCGACCGCTTCTGGCTGAAGAGCTATCCGAAGGGCGTGCCGGCCGACATCGACTACAACCAGTACGAGTCGCTGGTCCAGCTGCTCGACGAGGCGTTCAAGAAGTACGGCAACCAGCCCGCGTATTCGTGCATGGGCGTGACGATGACGTTCCGCCAGCTCGACGAGAACTCGGCGGCGATCGCTGCCTGGCTGCAATCGAAGGGGTTCGGCAAGGGCACGCGGATCGCGATCATGATGCCGAACATCCTGCAGTACCCGGTCGTGCTGGCGGGCGTTCTGCGCGCCGGCTGCACGGTCGTCAACGTCAATCCGCTGTACACGCCGCGCGAGCTGGAGCACCAGCTTAAGGATTCCGGCGCGCAGGCGATCTTCATCCTGGAGAACTTCGCCACCACGCTGCAGCAGGTGATCGACAAGGTGCCGACCAAGCAGATCGTCGTCTGCTCGATGGGCGACCTGCTCGGCTTCGTCAAGGGGCTGCTGGTCAACTTCGTGGTGCGCAACGTCAAGAAGATGGTGCCGGAATACGCGCTGCCGAACGCGCAGCGCTTTCTCGACGTGCTGGCTGCCGGGTTGAAGATGAACCCGAAGCCGGTCAAGCTCACGCACGACGACGTGGCGTTCCTGCAGTACACCGGCGGCACGACCGGCGTATCGAAGGGTGCCACGCTGCTGCACCGGAACATAATCGCCAATGTGCTGCAGTCGGAGGCGTGGTACCAGCCGGCGCTGGCAAAGCTCAAGCCCGGCGAGAGCATCAACGTGGTCACCGCGCTGCCGCTGTATCACATCTTCGCGCTGACCGCGTGCGCGCTGCTCTCAGCGCGCGTCGGCGGGCACTGCATACTGATCCCGAACCCGCGCGACATCCCGGGCTTCGTCAAGGAGCTGTCGAAGTACAGGATCCACGTGTTCCCGGCGGTGAACACGCTGTTCAATGCGCTGCTGAACAACGACGACTTCCGCAAGCTCGACTTCTCGCGCCTGCTGGTGTCGCTCGGCGGCGGCATGGCCGTGCAGCAGGCGGTGGCGGAGAAGTGGCTGAAGCTCACCGGCTGCCCGATCTGCGAGGGCTACGGTCTGTCGGAAACCTCGCCGTCGGCGACCTGCAACCGCACCGACACCGACAAGTACACCGGCACGATCGGGCTGCCGCTGCCGTCGACGGAGATCGCAATCCTCGACGACGACGGCAACCACCTGACGCCGGGCAGCACGGGCGAGATCGCGATCCGCGGCCCGCAGGTGATGGCGGGCTACTGGCAGCGTCCCGACGAGACCGCGAAGGTGATGACCAAGGACGGCTTCTTCCGCACCGGCGACATCGGCGTGATGGACGAAAACGGCTACACCAAGATCGTCGATCGCAAGAAGGACATGATCCTGGTGTCCGGCTTCAACGTGTATCCGAACGAAGTCGAGGGCGTGGTGGCGGGGCACCCGGGCGTGCTCGAGTGCGCGGCGGTCGGCGTTCCCGACGAGTACTCGGGCGAGGCGGTGAAGCTCTTCGTGGTCAAGAAGGATCAGGCGCTGACCGAGAAGGAGCTGATGGACTACTGCAAGGAACACCTGACCGGCTACAAGAAGCCGAAGTACATCGAGTTCCGCTCCGACCTGCCCAAGACCAACGTCGGCAAGATCCTGCGGCGCGAACTGCGCGACCTGAAGAAGAGCTGATCGCCGCGTTGATCGACGAACGCCGCCTGCGGGCGGCGTTTCCTTCGGCGCAGCGCGGCCAACGCGGGTAACGTAGCGCCCGCGGCGCATGCCGTGAGGGAGAACTGAATGACGAAAGAACGCAAGCCCGGCCCGCGCACCGGTGGCGCGCCGCGCGGCTACGGCAAGCCGCGCAGCGGCGGGGCGCCGCGCGAGTTCGGCAAAGCGCGGGGGCCGCGGCCCCCGCGCTTCGGCGCCGACAGCGGCGCGGCCCGGCCGCCGTCGCGCTTTCGAAGCGAGGAACGACCGCCGCGGCCGGCGCGTCCGCGCCGCGAAGAGCGCGGCGAAGGAACCGGCGATTTCAGAGACCCCTACCAACGCGCGCAGCGGCCGCCCCGCGCGCGCGACGAAGGCGGGAAGTGGTCGTACGCGCCGCCGGCGTCCATGAAGCGGCCGCCCCGCGAGCGCGACGAAGGCGGGCGCGGCTTCACCGTCACGCTCGATCCCGATGTCGCGCGCGTGTTTCGCGGCGACGCGTCGGTCAACAAGGCGCTGCGGCTGGTGCTGCAGCTCATGCAAGTCGTGCAAGGCCCGCCGCGCGCGTACGGCGAGCGCCCGCGCCCGCCGCGGCCCGGTTACCAGGGCAGCGCCGAGGCACGCGGTTTCGCGCGCAAGCCGCGCTTCGAGGACGTCGAGCAGGAAGAACCCGAGGAGTGAAGTCATGGAAGCCGCGCTGGGACGCATCGGGCAGATCGCGCTGCACGTGTCGGATCCGGACCGCGCGGAGCGCTTCTATCGCGACACGCTGGGGCTCGCGCCGCTGTTCCGTTTCGGCAACCTGGCGTTCTTCGACTGCGACGGCGTGCGGCTGATGCTCGAGGGCGGGCACGAGCCGACCGGCAAGCGCGAGCAGTTCTGCATCTACTTTCGGGTCAGCCACATCGAGGCGGTCGTCGCGCAGCTCAAATCGCGCCAGGTCTATTTCGAGCGCGAGCCGCACCTGGTCGCGAAGATGCCGGATCACGAGCTGTGGATGGCTTTCCTGCACGATCCGGACGGCAACCTGCTGGCGTTGATGGAAGAGAAGCGCTGAGGCGCGCGCAGCCGCGCCGGGGACAGTGCGCCGCCCG
The DNA here is from genome assembly GCA_029778535.1 of Pseudomonadota bacterium. GTDB lineage: Bacteria > Pseudomonadota > Gammaproteobacteria > Burkholderiales > Burkholderiaceae_F > JAKOQB01. The sequence goes on from JAKOQB010000039.1 coordinate 39,018, forward strand.
ACCAGGCGGCGCCTCGCCTCGTCGGATGCCTTGCAATCTGCCAGTGCGACTTGCGAAATGCAAGGCATGTACGCACGCGTGACAGGCCCTCGATTGCGCGTGTTGGCGCTCGCCGATCTCCATTGACCGCGCGCCGCGGCGTTTGTAACGTCGCGCGATGCAGCGCCTGCGCATTGCCACGCTCAACTGCCTTGACCTCGCCTTGCCGGGGCGCCGCTTCTATCCCGGCGTCGATCCGTACAGCGCTGACGAGTACATCGCCAAGACGCAGTGGCTGGCGACGATGTTCGATCGGCTCGGCGCCGACCTCGTGCTGTTGCAGGAGATCTTTCACGAGCAGGCGCTGTCGGACGTCGTGCGCCAGACCGCAAGCGGCGCCAAGGCGTGGTCGCTGGCGGCGCCGTTGGCGGACCAGGCCAACAGCTTGCCGCGGCTGGGGCTCGCGTGGCGCAGTTCGCTGCAGCCGCGGTTCGATTCGATCGTCGACCTGCCGCCCGGCTGTGCGGCGACCGTGCCCGACAAGGGCGAACACACGCGCTTTTCCCGCCCGCTGATGCGCGCGCGGCTCGACCTGCCCGATGTGGCCGGCGGCACCACGCTCACGCTGCTCAACGTGCACCTGAAATCGCGCCGGCCCGAGTACCTGGAGAGCGAAGACCGCGACGACCCGCGGCAGGAGGCGCGCGCTCAGTTGCGCGCGCTGGTGATGCGCGGCGCGGAAGCGGCGGCGCTGCGCGCGCTCGTGATCGACGCCACGCGCGGCGCACGCTCGCCGCTGATCGTCGCCGGCGACTTCAACGACGACATCCGCTCCGTGACCACGCAGATGGTTGCCGACACGTCCTGGAAGCCGGACGACCGGCCGCAGCGCGACCACATGCTGTTCGATGCGCTCGATGTCGAGCAGCGGCTCACGCCGGGCCGCGGCCGCGACGTGGCCTACACGATCCTGCACGGCGGCGAGCCGGAGCGGATCGATCAGGTGCTGGTGTCGGAGGAGTTCGTGCCGCAGTCGAAGCGCGCGATCGGCCACGTCGCGTCGGTCGCTTTCCTGAACGACCACCTGGTCGAGCGGAAGGTGCGCGGCGGCGCCGCGCCCGATCTCGCCCGAATCTATTCCGATCACGCGGCCGTGTTGGTCGATGTGGTGTTCGCATGACGAGGATTCGATGCGCAGGGTTGCGGCGCTACTGCTGTGCCTGTTGTCGGCCCCCGCGCTCGCCGGGCGTCCGTTCGCGACCGAGGATGCCGGCGTGCTCGCGGCGGGCGAATGCGAACTCGAGGCGTTCGTTCTGCGCGCGAGCGGACGCGACGCGCCGATCGCGCGCGGCGGCGCGCTGCAGCCCAACTGCGGCATCGGCTGGCAAACGCAGCTCGGTATCGCCGCCGGCCGCACCGAGGCCGCGGGCGAGGCAATCACTTCGCTCGCACTGGCGGGCAAGACCGCGCTGCGCGAACTGACCGAGACGCAGACGGGGTTCGCACTCGCGTACGGCGTGGTCGGCGCGCGCCTGCCCGGTCATGGGTTCAAGCACGATTCGACCGCGCTGGCGGGCGTCGTCTCCGCGCCGCTCGACAAGGCACTGGTGCTGCACGCGAACCTGGGCTGGCTGCGCACGCAGGCGGATCGCCTGAACACGACGGCCTGGGCGCTGGCGCTGGAGCGCACCGGCCTTTTCGAGCGACTCGATGTCGGCGCCGAGGTCTACGGCGACGATCGCATGCCGGGCGCGTTCTTCGGCATCGGCGCGCGCTACGCGGTGATGCCGGAGAAGTTCTTCGTCGATTTCTCGTGGGCGCGCAGCAGTTCGGGCTCGCGTGCCACGCTGGCCACGCTCGGGATCAAGATCTCGTTCTGAAGCTGCCGCGAATCAGCGCGCTTCGACGGGGGTGGCGGCGGTCTCGAACAGCGCGCGGCGCAGGCAGCGGTAGATCGCGGTGGCCTCGTAGCGCATGCCGTTGCCGGCTTTCAGGCGGATGTGCATATCGTTGGAGCCGGCCCGCACCGAAACCTGCGGATTCGGAACTGCCGTCGGACGATTCCCGGCGACGGCGCACTGGCATTCGTTCAGTGCCTGCAGCACGCGCTGCTGCCGGCCGGCCACGCCGGTCAGCTCGACATGAACTTCATCACCGTGTTCGCTGACTCGCATCAGCATGCTTCGCCTCCGTGTCGCATCACAACGATCGGCCGTGAGTATGCGTTGACGATACGTCGATGATCGCGACGGGTATCTGGCGAAAACCGTACGCGATCGCGGCGCACTTCGCCAGAGTGCGAACGGATGTTCGCGCTCGGAGGCTGGCAATGACCGATGCGCGGGACGCGCGTTCAGTTGATTGCGATGCGCGCGCGGATCGATGGATTGGCGGAGATCTTGTCGGCGTGCTGTGCCATCAGCCGATCGGCGTGCGGCAGCCGCAGCGCGATGTCGTCGAGCGAAGCCACATAAGCCGGCTGCGTGAGCGCTCGCTGCCGATCGGCCGGAAGGTCATGGTGCAGGTAGCACTCGCCGAAGTCGAAGCGCTCGCACCGATGCCGCGCGCCCGCCGGTTCGGTCAGCGGGCGAACAAGACCATGGACGCACAAGCCGAACGCATCGAGCGCTGCTGCGCTGACGGCCGGTGCAGTCGAAGCGGACCATCGCTTCGCCATGCCTCTTGCGGACGGGAAACCGGGTCACGCCGTCCGGCGTCAATACGCGGCACTTGATCTCGAAGTGCGGCGGTGCCGGACCGATCAGATAGCGGCCCTGCGCGAGGCCAGGAAACGGCGACGGATCGAGCCGCCTTCGAACACCTCGATGCAGTCCTCCGCCATCGCCCGGCTCAGCCCGCTCCCGCGGCGCGCTGGCGCAACTTGAAGCGCTGCACCTTGCCGGTCTCCGTGCGCGGCAGCGCGTCGATGAATTCGACCGCGCGCGGATATTTGTAGGGCGCGATCTGCGCCTTGACGAACTCCTGCAGCTCGCGCATCAGCTCGGCGCCGGCATGCACGCCGGGCTTCGGCACCACGTACGCCTTGACGATCTGCCCGCGCTCCGGATCGTCGGCGCCGACGACCGCGCATTCGGCCACCGCCGGGTGCAGCAGCAGCGCGCTCTCCACCTCGGGCCCGGCGATGTTGTAGCCGGCCGAGATGATCATGTCGTCGGAACGCGCGTGATAGGTGAAATAGCCGTCGGTATCCATCGAGAACGTGTCGCCGGGCAGGTTCCAGCCCTGCTTGACGTAGTTGCTCTGGCGCGGATCGGCGAGATAGCGGCAGCCGGTCGGCCCCTTGACCGCGAGCTTGCCGAGCGTTCCCGGCGGCACGGGCTTCATGTCGTCATCGACCACCTGCGCGACATAGCCGGGGACGACCTTGCCGATCGCGCCTCGCCTGACTTCGTCTCCCGCGGACGAGATGAAGATATGGATCATCTCGGTCGCGCCGATGCCGTCGATCATCTCGATGCCGGTGGCTTCCTTCCAAAGCTGCCGCGTCGCGTCGGGCAGCGCCTCGCCGGCCGACACGCTCTTGCGCAGCGAGGGGATCGCCAAGCCGCGGCCGGGCTCCTTCAGCAGCAAAGCGCATTGGCGGTACATCGTCGGCGCGGTGAAGAGCACCGTGGCGCGCGTCTGCGCGATCAGTTCGAGCAGCGTGTCCGGCGCGAGCTTTTCCGCCAGCACCACGCTGGCGCCGGCGCGCAGCGGCATGGTCAGCAGCCCGCCGAGCCCGAATGTGAATGCCAGCGGCGGCGTGCCGCAGAAGATGTCGTCCGGCGCCGGCTTCAGCACGTGCCGCGGGAACGCGTCCGACATGATCAGGATGTCGCGGTGGAAATGCACGGTGCCCTTCGGCACGCCGGTCGTGCCCGAGGTGAACGCGATCAGCGCCACGTCGTCGCGGTGCGTGTCGCAGCCCGCGTAGTCGACCGGCTTGGCGGCCGCGCGCGCGTCGAGCGAGCCGGGCCGGCCGTCGTTGAAGAACAGCACCTGCTTCAGCGTCGGCGAGTGGAACTCGGAGGCCGGATCGAGGTTGTGCGCCAATTCGTCCTTCAGCCGCACGTCGCACAGCGCGGCGGTGATCTGCGCCTTGTCGATGATCGGCTTCAGCTCCCGCGCGCGCAGCAGCGGCATCGTGCCGACCGCGATCAGCCCCGCCTTGACGACCGCGAGCCAGCTCGCCGCCATCATCGGATTGTTCGGGCCGCGCAGCAGCACGCGATTGCCCGGCACCAGCTTCAGATCGTCGATCAGCACGCGCGCGATGCGGTTGACCTGCGCGGTCAGCTGCTCGTAGGTGCAGGTCACGACTCGGTTGCCGTCGAGCGTGCGCAGCGCGATGCGCCGGCCCCAGCCGCGCTGGACAGTGCGATCGAGCAGCTCAACCGCCGCGTTCAGCCGCTCCGGATGCCGGTACTCGGGGCGATCGAACAGGAACTCAGGCCACTCGCCGCGTGGCGGCAGGTGATCGCGGGCAAAGGTGTCGACGTGCGCGGTCAGCGGATTGACCTCGCGCTGTGCGCTCTGGGATGCGCGCCTGGGGCGGCCCGGCGCGCGCATCAGTCGACTTTGGCGCCGGAGAACTGGACCACGCGCGTCCATTTGTCGATCTCTCTGCGGATGAAAGCGGTGAACTGCTCGGGCGTATCGCCGACCGGGACTGCGCCCTGCGCGGCGAACTTCTCGCGCATCTCGGCCGGCGCGAGCGCCTTGACGACATCCTGGTGCACCTTGTTCACGGCTTCGCGCGGCGTGCCGGCTGGGGCCGGCAGGCCGAACCACGCGGTGGCGTCCAAGCCCTTCAATCCGGCCGCCTCTTCGATCGTCGGCACGTTGGGCAGCGCCGCCGAGCGCTGGCGCGACGTGACCGCGAGCGCCGTCAGCCGCCCGCTGCGGATGTTCGGCAGCGCCGACGGCAGGTTGTCGAACATCACCTGCGTGTTGCCGGCGATCAGGTCCTGCAGCGCGGGCGCGGAGCCGCGATACGGCAGATGGACCATGTAGACGCCGGTCAGGCTCTTGAAGAGCTCGCCCGACAGGTTGATCGACGTGCCGTTGCCGCTCGAAGCCATGTTGATCCTGCCCGGGTTGGCCTTCGCATAGGCGATGAACTCCCTGACGCTGTTCACGGGCAGCGCGTGGTGGATCACCATCACGTTCGGCACCGCGGCCACGTCCGCGCCGATGTTGCCGCCCGCGCCCGCGCGGTTCTCGATCTCGACCGGCTGGCCCCACGTCTTCTGCAGCTCGACCGCGACCAGCCGCGCGACGATATCGGTGGTGCCGCCGGCCGGGAACGGCACCACGATCTTCACCGGCTTGTTCGGATATGCGGTCTGGGCTGACGCGCCGGTGACGGACGTTGCCGTGACCGCCGCGACGGCGAGCAGAAACTTCCTGCGCATGGTGTCTCCTTCGGTGGTTCGCGCCGAGTCTGCCGTTATCCTCGTGATCCGTCTACAGTTGCCGCGGCGCCGGGGCCAACGCCGCGACACAGCCAAGCGTCGACCGCGGCTGGACGGCGGCGAGGCGCGGGACATCTGGTTGCATCCTTGAATTGATCGTTCGGCCGACGATGCGGAGTAACTGCGGTTTGTCCTCGAAGGATGCAGCTACGGCTGCAGAGCCCGTAAAGCCTCGGCGACCGCGACGATTCTGATGCCCTGGTAACTGCGCATCGACAAGAGATGCCGGTCGCCGGAGAAAGCCAAATCGGCGTGCGCCGTGACCGCAGCCGCGATCACATGATCGTCATCCACGTCGCCCGGTACGACGCGCGGCGTGACGGGCGGCGACGCACAGATCGCCAGTTCTGCGTACAGCGCGATCGCGTCCTCGACTGAAGTCCGCAGCGCCGTCAGGCGCGAAGCCAGATGCGCATGCATCAGAACGTCGCGTAGTTCGGAAAGCAAAACCGGCGACATGTACAAAGAAATTTCGCCGGCAGCGGCCGCTTCGATCAATTTGTAGGGCGTACCGTCCCACACGAGCGCCGAAACGACGACGTTCGTATCGAGGACGATCCTCACGATCGCTTCGAATTCGGCGCTTGCGCCTCGCGCGCACGCCGTTCGGCGCGCGCCGCTTTGACTTCGGCGACAATCTCGTCATCGCTCATCGGCTCGATGCCTGCGGCATGCAGCCGCTCGGCGACTTGCATCAGTCTGCGGCCCGCGTCGCGCCGCATCGCTTCCTCCAGCAGCCGCTGAATCGCGCTGTCTGTCAGCAGCCCCGTGTCCTTCGCACGCTGCGCCAGGTCGTCGGGCAGGTTCACCACCAGTTCCGTCATCGCCGCATCTCCCTTCACACAGTCCGCCAGGCCGTTCGCAACTGCAGCTTGGCTTGGGCAAACTTGAATAGGTCTCGCCGCGCCTTCCTCCAGTCAAGCTGGCAGCATACATGGCACCTGGCTGTACGATGACTCGCCGGAAAGGCTGGCCCCCCGCCGTGCTTCATCGACTGCAGCGGCTGCTTTCCTCGGATAGGACATTCATCGCCGCGAAGATGCGGATCGTGAGCATTGCCAGATCGCCCGCATCGTGCGGGCGGACCGACGAGATGCAGTTGGAACGTGGACGGAAATCGAATCGACATGGGCATTCACTTCGAATCGGGGCAGACCATGCCGCGCTACGTGCTGGCGTTTGACCAGGGCACGACGAGTTCGCGCGCGATCGCGTTCGATCGCGCGGGCCGCGCGGTCGCCACCGCCCAGCAGGAGTTCCGGCAGATCTTTCCGCAGCCGGGTTGGGTCGAGCACGACGCGACCGAGATCTGGCACACACAGCTCGCCTGCGCGCAGGACGTGCTGCGGAGAATCGGCGCGAGCGCCGCCGATGTCGCCGCGATCGGCGTCACGAACCAGCGCGAAACGACGGTGATGTGGGACCGCGCTACCAGCCGGCCGATCGCCCATGCGATCGTCTGGCAGGACCGGCGCACGGCGGATGCCTGCGCTGCGCTGCGCGAGCGCGGGATCGAGGAAGTCTTCATGCGCAAGGCCGGGCTGCTGCTCGACCCGTACTTCTCCGGCACCAAGCTCGCGTGGCTGCTCGACCATGTGCCCGGCGCGCGCGCGCGCGCCGAGCGCGGCGAACTGGCGTTCGGCACCATCGACAGCTGGATCGTCTGGAACCTGACGGGCGGGCGCGCGCACGTCACCGATGTCAGCAACGCGTCGCGCACGCTGCTGTTCAACCTGCACACACTTGACTGGGACGACGAGTTGCTGCGGCTCCTCGACGTGCCGCGTGCGCTGCTGCCGCGGGTCGTGGCATCGAGCGGCACGGTCGCCGCCACCGATCCCTCGCTCTTCGGCGGGCAGATCGCGATCGCCGGAATTGCGGGCGATCAGCAGGCCGCGACGTTCGGACAGGCATGCTTCACGCCGGGCATGGCGAAGAACACCTACGGCACCGGCTGCTTCATGACGATGAACCTCGGCGACGCGCCGCAGCCGTCTTCGGCGCGACTGCTGACCACGCTTGGCTGGCATCTCGGCGACACCGCGTCCCATTCCGCCGCGCCGGCCACGTTCCTGCGCGAAGGCAGCGTGTTCGTCGGCGGCGCGGTGGTGCAGTGGCTGCGCGACGGGCTCGGGCTGATCGAAAGCTCGGACGAGATCGAGGCGCTGGCGCGCCAAGTGCCCGACAGCGGCGGCGTGATCCTGGTGCCGGCGTTCACCGGGCTGGGCAGCCCGCACTGGGACCCGCATGCGCGCGGCTCGATGATCGGCCTCACGCGTGGTACCACGCGCGCGCACGTCGCGCGCGCCGCGCTGGAATCGATCGCGTTCCAGTCGGCGGAGCTGCTGCACGCGATGCAGCGCGACGCCGCCAGCCCGCTCACCGAACTGCGCGTCGACGGCGGCGCGGCGCGCAACGACCTGCTGCTGCAGTTCCAGGCCGACCTGATCGGCGTTCCGGTGGTGCGGCCGGTCATGACCGAAACGACCGCACTCGGCGCCGCCTATCTCGCCGGGCTGGCGGTCGGATTCTGGTCGGGGCTCCCCGAGATCGCCGCGCAGTGGAAGATGGACAGGCGCTTCGAGCCGCGGATGCCGCAATCGACGCGCGACGCGCTGCTGGGCGACTGGCTGCGTGCGGTCGAGTGTTCGCGCGGGTGGGCGCAATGAGCGCCGCCGCACCGGCACCGGTGCCGATCGTGCGTGAACAACTGCTCGCGCGGCTGCGCGAGCCCAGGACGTGGGACGCGGTCGTGATCGGCGGCGGCGCCACCGGGCTGGGCATCGCGCTCGACGCGGCCACGCGCGGTCTGCGCGTGGCGCTGATCGACGCGCAGGACTTTGCGGCCGGCACGTCGAGCCGCAGCACCAAGCTGGTCCATGGCGGCGTGCGGTATCTGGCGCAGGGCAACCTGAAGCTGGTGCGCGAGGCGCTCGAAGAGCGTGCAATCCTGCTCAAGATCGCGCCGCACATCGTGCATCCGCTCGAGTTCATCGTGCCGTGCTACCGGCTGCTCGAACGCGAGTACATGCGCATCGGACTGGGAATGTACGACCTCGCGGCGGGGCGCTTCAGCATCGGACCCACACGGGCGCTGCCTCGCGAGGAGACCCTGCAGCGCCTGCCCGGCGTGAAGGCCGAGGGGCTGCGCGGCGGCGTCAGTTACTGGGACGGCCAGTTCGACGACGCACTGATGTGCATCGCGCTGATGCAGACCGCGTACGCGCACGGCGCCACGCCGATCAACTACGTGCGCTGCGTCGCGCTGCGGCCGGAGGGAGCTGCCGCGACGGTAGTCGCGCAGGATGTCGAAACCGGCGAGCGGTTCGAACTGCGCGCGCGCTGCGTGTTCAACGCGGCCGGCGTGTGGGTCGACGCGATCCGCAAGCTCGCGGATCCCGCCGCGCGCCCGGTCACGACGGTGAGCCAGGGTTCGCACATCGTCGTCGACCGCGAATTCCTGCCCGGCACCGCCGGCCTGATGATTCCGCGCACGCGCGACGGCCGCGTGCTGTTCGCGATTCCGTGGCATCACAAGGTGCTGATCGGCACCACCGATCAGCCGCGTGCCGACGCGCCGTTCGATCCGCAGCCGTCGAAGGAGGAGATCGACTTCATCATCGAAACCGCGGCCGGCTACCTGCAGCGGCCGATCACGCACGCCGATGTGCGCGCCGCCTTCGCGGGACTGCGGCCGCTGTTCTCACCCCAGGCCGCCGGCAGCACCGCGAAGATCTCGCGCGAACACGCGGTGCTGACGGAGTTCGGCTGCGTGATCTCGGTGGTCGGCGGCAAGTGGACCACGTACCGGCGCATGGCGGTCGACGCACTCGACGCCGCGGCGCGTGCGGGCCTGCTGCCGGCAGGGCGGTCGAAGACTGCGGACCTCATGCTGACCCAGGACGACGTGCTGATCGCCGCGGCGAACTCCGGTTCCGCCGCGGAGGCAGGCCTGCAGCGCTTCGCCGCGCACTGCCGGCGCTTCACCCAGGCGCGCACGAACGCCGACGTACTGGCGCGGCGCGCGCGCCTCGAATTCCTCGACGGCGACATGTCGTGCAGAAGCGCGGCGCGCCTGCAGTCGGCTACATCGACAGTGGGCTGACGGGCCAAAAAAAAGAGCCGCCCGAAGGCAGCTCTAAGAATGTTGCCTTGTCTCGTTAGAACTTGTGGCGCAGGCCGAGCGCGATGGTCTGGTTCTTCTGACCCGCGGCGATGTCGTTCAGCGCATACCACGCGTTCGGCGTCGCGTTGTTCGTGTCCTTCGTCTGCGCGAAGCGGGCATAGATTGTCGTGCGGGCCGACATGTTGTAGTCGCCGCCGATCTCGAACGACTTCTCCTTGCCGTTGTTCGCATCGTTCTTCGTTTCGCCATACTGGATCAGCGGAACGAACGCGCCGATGGTGTAGTTGGCACCCAGCGACCACTGCTTGATCTTCGGGTCTACGCCGGTGACGTTGTCCTGCTTGAACTCGGTGTAGTTCGCGGCGAGCTTCACCCCGCTGAACGTGAAGTTGCCGCCGACCGCCCACTCCTTGACGCTGTTGACGGTCGCCGACTTCACTTCGTTGTCGTGGTAGCCGAGCACCAGGTTCGCCGGGCCAAAGCCCGCCGACAGGTTCGCGCCCCAGATGCGTTTCGAGGAGTTGTTGGGATCCTCGCCGGGCGCCCAGGAGATCATGGCCTTGACGGGACCTAGCGCCGGCGTCGTGTACCGCACCTGGTTGTCCTGGCGCAGCGTGGTGCCGCCGTCCGCCGCGACGATGCCGAAGCTGTTGCCGGGGATCGAGAAAGTCGTGTAGCCGTCGATATCCGAGTCGGCCTGCGTGTAGAAGATCGGCGCGTACTGGCGGCCGACCAGGATCGAACCGAAGCCGCCATCGAGGCCGACGAAGGCTTGGCGTCCGAAGATCCGTCCGCCCTGCCCCAGCGTGCCGTTGTCGCTGTTGAAACCGCCCTCAAGGGTGAACACCGCCTTCAGGCCGCCACCCAGGTCTTCCGTGCCGCGCAGACCCCAGCGCGGTCCATTCAGGCCACCGGCCGACAACCGGGTTACGTTCTTCTCCTGGCTTGCCGCCGTACCACCCGGGACACTGGTCTTCGCCGACTCGAGGTAGGTATCGATCAGCCCGTAGAGCGTCACATTCGACTGCGCGTATGCGGCGCCCGAAAAGGCGCCCGCGATCGCCAGAGCCGCTAACGTTTTCTTCATCTGTATCTCCAGTTTTGTCAATGGAACAACACCAAGCCATCCACCCCGGACACGCTGCGTGTCGTCGTCCGACCGCATGCGCCTTGATGTCATGCACTTCCGATGGAAGCTTGGGCCGATTTTTTCAGACTTCGGTGGCAGCGGCAAAAACGATGCTGGTCAGACACCCAAATTTGGTGTTGTTCTGTCGGATTCCCGCAACAGACATCGACCTTGGTCGCGCAAACCCAAACACCGAAAAAAGAAAGGGGTGCTCCACGCACCCCCTTTCCTCAGGCGAGCCGGTGATCAGAACGTATGGCGGATGCCCGCTTGAAGCACTCGACTGTCCTCGCCCGGCGCCGTCGTCCAACCGCCACGGCAGCATGCAGCCCCCAGTGCCGCGCGCGCCTGGTCCTTGTTGTTGGCGAGCGCGGCCGAGGCATAGAGCGCCGAGCGCTTAGACAGGTTGTAGATGTAAGCGAGGCCGAACACGTCGACGGTCGCATCTGCCGTCGCCCACGGGCTGCGCGCGCTGTCCTTCGAGTTCGTGTACGAGGCCAGCAACTGGCCGGGACCGACGTTCCATTGCAGGCCGATGTGGTAGACGCGCATGTCGGTCGGGCCGGCCAACCCGCGGAGCGAGTCGACGTCGAAGGCGTTGATGAAGAGGCCGCCGACGATCGAGTTGATCGCCGCCGAGTTGCCACCAGTCGTGATCAGGATGCTCTGCAGATCCTCCGGTCGAAGCACCGGATTGTCGTTCTTCGCCTTCAGATACTGGCCGAACAACTTGACCGCTCCGACCGTTGCGCTGCCGCCGATGCTGTAGGTCTCCAGCCCCTTGCGATTCTCGTTCGGAGCTGCGAATGTCACCGTTCGGTTCTGGTTGTAGCCGACGCCCACCCCGAACTGCGGCGTGTTGTACTGCAGGTTGAAGCCATAGAAGTCGTCGCCGCGCTCCGGTGGGGCGATGCGTTCGCTGCGCGTCGGCAGCGGAGTCAGTCCCTCCGCGCCGCCGAATCCGTACATGGCGGACAGAGTGAAGCCCTTCAGTTCGGCGCGGTACTGTATCGCGTTATTTGCGCGAATGTTGATCGTCGAGACCTGTCCCGGATTGCCGGCAAACGAGTCGGCAAACGAATTGAACTTGATCAGCACTTCGTAGTTGGGCGTGTACTGCCGTCCGAGCAGAATTGCGCCGTACGGCGTCACCAGTCCTGCAAACGCCTGCCGGTCGAAGATCGCACCGGCGCTGTTGACCGTGCTGACCGCCTGCAGCAACGTGGTATTGAGCGAGTTCAACCCAGCCAGCAGGGGTCCTCCCACGGAGGGTGGCAGAACGTTGGCCGGGGGAATCAACGCCACGCCGGGACAGGTCGTGCCGCAGAAGAAGGTCGGACCGCGGTTGGACATCAAGCCCGTGTCCGTCTCGAACCGGCTTTCCAAGGTGAACAGCGCCCGGTAGCCGCCGCCGAGATCTTCGCTGCCGCGGATACCCCAGCGCGACCCGGTGGAGATTCCGCTCGTGACCTTGGTCACCGAAGCATTCGGACCGTTATCGACGTGCTCGATGCCGACGTCGATGATGCCGTACAGCTCGACGCCCGGCGGAGTGGGTCCGCCTTGTGCGAAGGCTGCGGGAAATGCAAGTGCCAATGCCAAGGTCAGCACAGTCTTGCGCATTGTGTCTCTCCTCGTGCAGGTATGTAGGTGGTTTCGGCGAATACTAGCGCTGGACTTTTCTGGAGCGAGATGGCTTCAAGCAATGGTGCTCGCTGAATGCGCTGCGCGTAACATTTCCGCAACAACGATATTCTGAACGGAATCGGCAATGAGAAGCCTGATCGACGATTTCCTCGGCTCCGCCGATCGCGCGCTGCGAACGCTGGCCGGTGCGGGCACGGCGGCCCGCGCGTACCCGGCCGAGCAGGCGCGGTCGGACGATCTGCCCGACGAGCAGCGGCGCGAAGCCGCGGCGCTGATGCGAGTCAACCACGTCGGCGAGATCTGCGCGCAGGCGCTCTACGAGGCGCAGGCGATCGGAACGTCCGATCCGCGCCTGCGCGAGGCGTTCAAGCAAGCGGCGCAGGAGGAGGCCGACCACCTGGCGTGGACGCGCCGGCGAATCGCCGAACTGGGCGGCCGCACCAGCCTGTTGAATCCGCTCTGGTATGCGGGTTCGTTCGGCATCGGACTGGCGGCGGCCCGGCTCGGGGACAAGGTGAGCCTCGGATTCATGGCCGAGACCGAGCGCCAGGTCGAGCAGCATCTGCAGGGGCATCTGGCGCGGCTGCCGACCGGCGACGCGGCCTCGCGCGCGGTGATTGCGCAGATGGAGGAAGACGAGGCGCGCCACGGAGCGACCGCGCGCCAAATGGGAGGCATCGATCTGCCGTGGCCGGCCCGGGTCGCGATGAAGATCGCGGCGCGGGTCATGACGACGACCGCGCACCGGATCTGACGTCGATCCGCTACGGCTCTTCGATCAGCTCGATCGAGTAATCGAGCTGCGCCGTCTTTGCCAGCATCGCCGACGCCGAGCAGTACTTGTCGTGCGACAGCTTCACCGCTCGCTCGACCGCCTCGCGCTTCAACCCGCGGCCGCGCACGATGAAGTGAAAGTTGATCCGGGTGAAGACCTTGGGGTCCTCCGCCGCGCGCTCCGCGTCGAGCTTCACCTCGCAGCCGGTCACCGCGTGCCGGCCGCGCTTCAAGATCAGCACCACGTCGAAGGCGGTGCAACCGCCGGTGCCGACGAGCACCATTTCCATCGGCCGCGGCGCCAGGTTGCGGCCGCCTCCGTCCGGCGCGCCATCCATCGTCACAAGGTGGCCGCTGCCGGTTTCGGCCACGAAGCTCATCCCGTCAATCCAGCGAACCTTGCATTCCATCGGGTCGTGCCCGGGTCAGTGCGCTCCAAGCTCGGGAGCAAGCGGCCGTTTGCGAAAAGCTCGGCCGGGCGGATACAATACGCGGCTTTTCGCGGCTGGCGGCCCTGACGCTGGTTCGCAGGCGTTGCCAGTGCTGCCGCTTCCGGCGCCGCGACGCAACCTTTCGGTTCGACGGCAAGCAAAACTCATGAAGACTTTTTCCGCCAAGCCGCATGAAGTGCGGCGCGACTGGTTTCTGATCGATGCCAGCGACAAGGTGCTCGGCCGGCTGGCGGTCGAGATCGCTCGCCGCCTGCGCGGCAAGCACAAGCCCGAATACACGCCGCATGTCGACACCGGCGATTTCATCGTCGTCGTCAATGCGGGCAAGATCAAGGTCACCGGTGCGAAGGCGGCCGACAAGACCTACTATCGCCACACCGGCCATCCCGGCGGCGTCTACGAGACGAGCTTCGAGAAAATGCAGAGCCGCTTCCCCGGCCGCGCGCTGCAGATCGCGGTCAAGGGCATGCTGCCCAAGGGCCCGCTCGGCTACGCGATGATCAAGAAGCTGAAGATCTACGGCGACGGCGCGCATCCGCACACCGCGCAACAACCCAAGGTGCTGGAAGTCTGAGGCAAAGATGATTGGCAGCTACAACTACGGCACCGGCCGTCGCAAGAGTTCGGTCGCTCGCGTTTTTATCAAGCGCGGTACCGGCAAGATCGCCATCAACGGCCGCCCGATCGACGAGTACTTCAATCGCGAAACCGGCCGCATGATCGCGCGCCAGCCGCTCGAACTCACCAACAACGCGACCGCGTTCGACATCCAGATCAACGTCAGCGGCGGCGGCGAGTCGGGCCAGGCCGGGGCGGTGCGGCACGGGATCACGCGCGCCCTGATCGACTACGACGCGACGCTCAAACCGGCGTTGTCGAGCGCGGGTCTGGTCACGCGCGATGCGCGCGAGGTCGAGCGCAAGAAGGTCGGACTGCGCAAGGCGCGCCGTCGCAAGCAGTTCTCGAAGCGCTGATCGTTCTGCGGGCGCCGGCATCAGGTGCCGCGCGGGTTACCAAACAAGCGGCACCATCATGGTGCCGCTTGCATTTCGGCTGCCTATACTGCGTTTCCAGGCCATGGCCGCTGACGCGCGCAGCGGTGGTTGCATTCCGAGGCCCGCCCGAAAGTGAAGTGGAAACTGTTTCTGCGCCAGTTGTCGGTCAGTGCGCCGCGCATGACCGTGCGCTCGCAGTTGCCGCTGACCGTGCGCGCCTTCGTCGGGTTCCTGGTGCTGGCGCTTGCGGCCGCCGTCGGCGTGGCGCTGTACGACTACGGGCGTGACTTCGCCGGGCCCGACCGCAAGGAGCTGATCGCCGAGCTCGAGCGCGCGCAATCGCAGGCGCGCGAGCTGCGCGCCGAGCGCGACCGATTCGCCGCGATGGCCACGGCGCTGGAGAGCCAGATGAAGATCGAGCGCTCGGCCCAGCAGCAACTGGCGCAGCAGGTGAGCGAACTCGAGGTGGACCGCAACAAGCTGCGCGACGACCTGGCGTTCTTCGAAACGTTGCTGCCGACCAAGCCGGGCGCGCAGGGAGTGGTGATCCGCAGTTTCCGCATGCAGCCCGACGATGCGCCGAGCCAGATGCGCTATCGGCTGCTCGTGCAGCAGGCCGGCAAGCCCGACCGCGATTTCGTCGGCGCGGTCCAGATGCAGGTCAACCTCGTGCAGGGCGGCCATCCGCTGACGCTGCAGCTGCCCGACCCGGCTGTCC
This sequence comes from Pseudomonadota bacterium, assembly GCA_029778535.1. Lineage (GTDB taxonomy): Bacteria > Pseudomonadota > Gammaproteobacteria > Burkholderiales > Burkholderiaceae_F > JAKOQB01. Next base: position 54,312 of record JAKOQB010000039.1, read on the forward strand.
CCGAAATGGCGAAATCCCTCGAGCTGTCGTTTCGCCACTATCAGCGCGTCGAAGGGGCGTTCACCCTGCCCGCCGGCGCGGTGGCGCGATCGGTGCTCGTCCGCATAGTGTCATCTGGCCAGACGAAGGCGCAACAGAGCTTCATGTTGTAACTTGCCATGGGAGGTCCTATGTTCGGAAAACGTCCGGTCACACCGAAGGAAATCGGCAGCCTTATCGGCTCCGGTTCGACAATCTCTGGCGACGTCACCTTCACCGGCGGCCTGCGGGTCGACGGCATCGTGCGCGGCGCGGTCCGCTGCGGCGACGGTGACAAGGGCGGCATGCTCGTGATCAGCGAGCACGGCTGCGTAGAAGGCGAAGTCCGCGCCGCGCACGTGGTGGTCTCCGGCCGCATCAACGGTCCCGTTCATGCGACCGAACTGGTGGAACTGCAGCCCAAGGCGCGCATCGTCGGCGACGTGCACTACAAGGCCCTCGAAATGCATCACGGCGCGGTCGTCGAGGGCCTGCTGGTGCATCAATCAGTGCAGGAAGCCCCGCGCACGATCGGCTTGAAGCTGGCGGTCGGTGCCCCCAAATTGGAAGTAATGTCGGCCGAGCCAAAGGCCGAGTCGGGCAGAGGGTAATCTGATGCCGGTCAACCCGCGGGGAGTTTCGTCCCTATAATCGCGGACAGGCCCTCCAGGAGCACGCCATGAACGCAGCCGTTGAAATGCCCGCCCCGCTGAACTTTTCCGATTCGGCCGCGGCGAAGGTCAAGCAGTTGATCGATGAGGAAGGCAATCCCGATCTGAAGCTGCGCGTGTTCGTGCAGGGCGGCGGCTGCTCGGGCTTCCAGTACGGCTTCACGTTCGACGAGGTCGTCAACGACGACGACGCGACGATGGAAAAAAATGGCGTGACGCTGCTGATCGACTCGATGAGCTACCAGTACCTGGTCGGCGCCGAGATCGACTACAAAGAAGACCTCGAGGGCGCGCAGTTCGTGATCCGCAACCCGAACGCGCAGACCACCTGCGGCTGCGGTTCTTCGTTCTCGGTCTGACGCTTCGCGTACTCGGACAATCGGGGCGCCCGCGGGCGCCCCGAATGATTTCTAGGCCGGGTAAAGCGCGCCGAGCACGCGTTCGCCGCGCGCTCCGGTGACTGCCGGGACGTTGCCCGGCCGCCGGGCCAGATGCGCGCGCGCCAGCCACGCGAATGCCAGCGCCTCAACGTGCTGCGGGTCGACGCCCAGGCGCGCGCTGGAAAGCACCGCTCGCGGCGCGCACTCGTCGCCCAGCAGCTTCATCAGCGTGGCGTTCTGCGCGCCGCCGCCGCAGACCACTACGTCGCGGGAATCGGGGAGAAAACGCGCGATCGCCTGCCCGACCGCTCGCGCGGTCAGGCGGGTCAGCGTGGCCTGCACGTCGGCCGCCGCGAGGTCGCGCCCGTCGAGCTGCCGCGCGAGCCATTCGACGTTGAACAGTTCGCGTCCGGTACTCTTCGGCGGCGCCAGCGCGAAATAGGGCTCCGCCAGCATTGCTTCGAGCAGCGCCGCGTTGGTATGCCCCGACGCCGCCCAGCGCCCGTCGCGGTCGAACGGCTCGCCCAGATGGCGGCGCGCCCACGCGTCGATCAGCACGTTGCCCGGCCCGCAGTCGAAGCCCGTAACACTGCCGCCGGCCGGCCCGGGAATCCCGGTGGCATTGCTGATGCCGCCGACGTTGACCACCGCGCGCGGCGCATCGGCCGCGAACATGGCCGCGTGGAATGCCGGTACCAGCGGCGCGCCCTGGCCGCCGGCGGCGATGTCGCGGCTGCGGAAGTCCGCCACCACGTCGATGCCGGTCAGTTCGGCGAGCACGGCCGGGCCGTTCAGTTGCAGCGTGTAGCCGGCCTCGGGCCGGTGGCGCACCGTCTGACCGTGCGCGCCGATGGCGCGCACCTGCTCGGCTTCCACGCCCGCATGCAGCAGCAAGTCCTGCACCACCGACGCATATGCACGAGCCAGGTGTTGCGCGGCCACTTCGGCGCGATGCAGCTCGTCCGACCCAGGCTGCAGCAACTGCTCGAACGCCGCGCGCAGCTCCGGCGCGAAGCCGTGCTGAGAATGCGCGAGCAGGCGGGGCCGCGGCGTGCCGAGATCCGCCAGCACGCCGTCGACACCGTCGAGACTGGTGCCCGACATCAGTCCGATGAAGAGTTCCGAGTCGGCCATGGGCATCAATTAGACTCCGCCTCCTTCGATCACGCCATCCTGCGCGCCGTTGCGGCGCCTGCGTTCCATTTCATGTCGGGCCGGACTTATCCCATCACTGCAGAAGTCGTGCGCGCGCTTGCGCTGGTGCTGCGCGGCTGCGACGAACTGCTGATCGAAGCCGAATTCGCGCAGAAGCTCGCGCGCTCGGCGGCGACCGGCAAGCCGCTGCGCTGCAAGCTGGGGCTCGACCCGACTGCGCCCGACATCCATCTCGGCCACACGGTGGTGCTGAACAAGCTGCGCCAGCTTCAGGACCTCGGCCACACGGTGATCTTCCTGATCGGCGACTTCACCTCGATGATCGGCGACCCGTCCGGCCGCAACACGCTGCGACCACCGCTGTCGCGCGAGGAGATCGAGGCCAACGCGAAGACCTACTTCGACCAGGCCGCGCTGGTGCTGGACCGCACGAAAACGGAGATTCGTTATAACTCCGAGTGGTCGCTGCCGTTAGGCAGCGACGGTCTGATCCGTTTATCTGCGAAGTACACGCTGGCGCGGCTGCTCGAGCGCGACGACTTCGCCAGGCGCATGGCCTCCGGCCAGCCGATCGCGATGCACGAGTTGCTGTATCCGCTGATGCAGGGCTACGACTCGGTCGCGCTGCACGCGGACTTGGAGCTCGGCGGCACCGACCAGAAGTTCAACCTGCTGGTCGGCCGCGAACTGCAGCGCCATTACGGCCAGGAACCGCAGTGCATCCTGACGATGCCGCTGCTCGAGGGGCTCGACGGCGTCGAGAAGATGTCGAAGAGCAAGGGCAACTACGTCGGCATCACCGAGCCGCCGTTCGAGATGTTCGGCAAGGTGATGTCGATCTCCGACGAGCAGATGTGGCGCTGGTACGACCTGCTGTCGATGCGCGGCAACGACGAGCTCGCCGCGCTGCGCCGCCAGGTCGCGGAGGGCCGCAACCCGCGCGACGTGAAGGTGCTGCTGGCCAAGGAGATCGTCACGCGCTTTCATTCGGCGCGCGCGGCCGATCAGGCGGAGTTCGAGTTCATGGCCCGCTTCAAGGCGGGCGCCATCCCGAACGAGATGCCCGAATTCACGTTCGCGACCGGGGGCAAGGGCATGGCGATCGCGCAGCTGCTGAAGCAGGCCGCGCTCGCGCCTTCGACCAGCGAGGCGATCCGCAACGTCGAGCAGGGCGGAGTCCGCATCGACGGCAGCAAGGTCGCCGACCGCGCGCTGCTGGTGCAGCCCGGCACCTACGTCGTGCAGGTCGGCAAACGCAAGTGGGCGCGCGTGGCGTTGACCTGATCGCGTCCGACTGCGCGGGCCGGCGATGATCGCGCTGATCCAGCGGGTGGTGCAGGCGCGGGTGCGCGTCGAGGGCAGCGTGGTCGGCGAGATCGGCCCCGGGCTGCTGGCCTTCGTGTGCGCGGAACGTTCCGACACCGAGCGCGAGGCCGATGCACTGCTCGCCAAGCTGCTTTCGTATCGAGTGTTCGCCGATGCAGACGGCAGGATGAATCGCAGCGTGCGCGACGTCGACGGCGGGCTGCTGATCGTGTCGCAGTTCACCCTCGCGGCGGACACCAACGCCGGTACGCGGCCGAGCTTCACGCCGGCGGCCGCGCCCGAGCTGGGCCGGCGCCTGTACGACCACTTCGTCGCGCGGGCGCGGCTGGCGCACCGGCAGGTGGCAACCGGCGAGTTCGGTGCGATGATGCAGGTGGAACTGGTCAACGACGGTCCGGTCACGTTCTGGCTGCAGGTCAGGCCACGTGCGTAACAAGGAGTCAACGATGAAGCTCACCAGCACCTCGTTCGCCGACGGCGGCAGGATCCCGGGCGAATACGCGTTCGCGGTGACCGATCCGGTGCACCACGTGAAGCTGTCGTCGAACCGCAATCCGCAGCTCGCGTGGAGCGAGGTGCCGGCGGGCACGAAGTCGTTTGCCGTGATCTGCCACGACGTCGACGTGCCGAGCCGGCCCGACGACGTGAACCAGGAAGGGCGCGAGATCCCCGCGACCCTGCCGCGGGTCGACTTCTTCCACTGGGTGCTGGTCGACGTCCCGCCGACGACGACCTCGATCGACGCCGGCGCGTATTCGCACGCGGTTACCCCGCGCGGCAAGAGCGGACCTGCCGCGCAGCACGGCACGCGCCAGGGGATCAATGACTACACGAACTGGTTTGCCGGCGATCACGACATGGAAGGCGACTACTACGGCTACGACGGCCCGTGTCCGCCGTGGAATGATTCGATCGTCCATCGCTACGTGTTCACCGTGTACGCGCTCGACTTCGAGCGCATGCCGCTCGAAGGCCGGTTCGGCGGCGCCGACGTGCGCCGCGCGATCGAAGGTCACGTGCTCGGAGCCGCGCAGATCGCCGGCACTTACACGCTGAATCCGCGCCTTGCCTGAAACAACCGTCCTGCTGATCCGCCACGGCGAAACCGCCTGGAACGCCGAGCACCGCATCCAGGGCCTGCTCGATGTGCCCCTTTCGACCACCGGCGTGTGGCAGGCCGCGCGCCTCGCAGAGCGCCTCGGTTCCGAGCCGATCGAAGCGATCATCGCCAGCGATCTGGCGCGCGCGTGGCTGACCGCGCAGCCGCTGGCGCAGCGGCTCGGGCTGGAGCCGGTCGCGGAACCGCGCGTGCGCGAGCGCGACTTCGGTTCTTTCCAGGGCCACACGGTCGACGAGGTCGCCGCGCGCTGGCCGGATGAATTCCACGCGTGGCGCGCGCGCGATCCTGCCTGGGCAATGCCGGGCGGCGAATCAGGACATCAGTTCATCGCGCGCGTGCTGGAGGCGCTGCACGATGTCGCGCGTACGCACGCGGGCCGCACGGTCGCGGTCGTCACGCACGGCGGCGTGCTCGACGTCGTCTATCGCCATGCGCGCGCATTAAGCTGGGACGCGCCGCGCGAACACCAGATGCTCAACGCGGCGATCAACCGGCTGTTGGCGAGCGCGGCGCCGCTGCGGCTGACCGTGCTCGAATGGGCCGATCGCGCACACCTCGACACCGCGCGCGACGAGATCGCCGCGGGCTGACGCGCGAACAGACCGTCGCCCCGCCGCGGGCCGGGGCCGGATTTCGACCGCTGCGATTCGGGTGTTGACCTGCGCCACGACAGTGCGCGCCGGCCTTGCCGTGGCGCAAGGTCGGCAGGCGCGCGAAACCTAGACTGGCTGCATGAACGACGCGGCCACCCTGGCGCTGACGTTTGCCACCAGCGCGGCGATCGGCCTGCTGGTCGGGCTGGAGCGCGAGCGCAATCCGCGTGCCAAGGCGGGATTGCGCACCTTCGCGCTGATCGCGGTGCTGGGCTCCGCCAGCGCGCTCGTCGCGCAGGCGACCGCGAGCGGCTGGATCCTCGCGGCCGCGCTGCTGGCGATCGGCATCTCGATCGCGGGCGCGCACCTGCTCGATCCGGAGACGCGCGCCGACGACTACGGCACCACGACCGTGGCGGCGGCGCTACTTGTGTTCGTGCTTGGCGCGATCAACGTGTTCGGCTACCGGCTGCTGGCGGTTGCGGTCGGCATCGGCATGACCGCGCTGCTGCATTTCAAGGTCGAGCTCGAAGTCGCCGCGCAGCGCCTGACCCCGACCGACATCCGCTCGATCCTGCAGTTCGGCGCGGTCAGCGCGGTGATCCTGCCGCTGCTGCCGAACCAGCCGTACGGCCCCTATGGCGTGCTCAATCCGTTCCACATCTGGCTGATGGTCGTGCTGATCTCCGGCGTCAGCCTGGCCGGCTACGTCGCCTGGCGGTTGACGCTCGAGCGCAAGGGCCTGCTGCTGACCGGGCTGCTCGGCGGCGTGGTGTCGAGCACCGCGACCACGCTGGTGTACGCGCGCCACGCGCGCGCGGCCACGCAGCCGGTCGCCTCCGCGCAGACGGTGATCCTGCTCGCCAACGTGGCGATGCTGGCGCGCGTACTGGTGATCATCGCGATCGTCGCGCCCGGTGCGCTGTGGGCTGGCGCGATCACGTTGCTGCCGGCCGCGCTGCTCGCGCTGCCGGTCGCGCTGCGGCGACTGTCGCGCGGCGCGCAGGAGTCGCGCGCGACGGACGAACACCGCAACCCGACCAATCTCGTAACCGGCATCGCGTTCGCCGCCTTCTACGCGTCGATCCTGGTGGTGTCGGCGTGGCTGTCGGAGGAAATGGGCGCGCGCGGCGTCTACGCGCTGGCGGCGATTTCCGGGCTGACCGACGTCGACGCGATCACGCTGTCGTCGCTGCGGCTGCTCGCCACCGGCGCGATCGAACTGCCGGTGGCGGTCACCACGATCTGCGTGGCGATCGTATCGAACCTGGTGTTCAAGTCGATCATCGTGTTCGTCGTCGGCGGGCGCTCGATGGGGCGCGCTACCGCGCTCGGATTCCTGCCCTCGGCGCTGGCGCTGGGCGGCGGGCTATTCGGGCTGCACGCGCTGGCATAATTTCACCGCCATCCGAACTCGCGTGACTGGCGCAGGGTGATCACACCCAGGAAGCGCGGGGAACATGTCGCCGTACGCCTGGGCACGATGGCAAGTGGCGAACCCAACACTTGTCCAAAGAAGCCGAGGAAACCATGTACCGACGTACTCAGACCGTCGAGTTGACCGATCCCGCCGTGTGGGCCGCGATCACTGCAGAGAACCGCCGCCAGGAACAGCACATCGAGCTGATCGCCTCCGAAAACTACGCCAGCCCCGCGGTGATGGCTGCGCAGGGCTGCTCGATGACCAACAAGTACGCCGAGGGCTATCCCGGCAAGCGCTACTACGGCGGCTGCGAGCACGTCGACACCGTCGAGACGCTCGCGCTCGATCGGCTGAAGAGGCTCTTTTCGTATCCGACCATCGAACTGGCGGCCAACGTGCAGCCGCACTCGGGCGCGCAGGCCAACGAGGCGGTGTTCATGGCGCTGCTGAACCCCGGCGACACGATCATGGGCATGAGTCTCGCCGAAGGCGGGCACCTCACGCACGGCATGCCGCTGAACATGAGCGGCAAGTGGTTCAAGGTCGTTTCCTACGGCCTGAACGCGCAGGAGGCGATCGACTACGACGAGATGGAGTCGCTCGCGCATCGCCACCATCCGAAGCTGATCATCGCCGGCGCCTCGGCGTATTCGCTGCACATCGACTTCAAGCGCTGCGCGCAGATCGCGCGCGACATCGACGCGCACTTGATGGTCGACATGGCGCACTATGCGGGCCTGATCGCCGCCGGCGTCTATCCGAGCCCGGTGCCGCACGCGGATGTGATCACGTCGACCACCCACAAGACGCTGCGCGGTCCGCGCGGCGGGCTGATCCTGTGCAAACCGGCGCTGGAGAAGCAGATCAACAGCGCGGTGTTCCCCGGCCTGCAGGGCGGGCCGCTGATGCACGTGATCGCCGCCAAGGCGGTCGCGTTCCAGGAAGCACTGCAGCCCGAATTCAAGACCTACCAGCAGCAGGTGCTGGTCAACGCGCGCGTGATGGCTGAAACGCTGGCCAAGCGCGGACTGCGCATCGTCTCCGGCGGCACCCAGAGCCATCTGATGCTGGTCGACCTGCGCAGCAAGCAGATCACCGGCAAGGACGCCGAGGCCGTGCTCGGGCAGGCGCACATCACGGTGAACAAGAACGCGATCCCGAAGGATCCGGAAAAGCCGATGATCGCCAGCGGCATCCGCATCGGCAGCCCGGCGATGACCACGCGCGGCTTCAAGGAGGAGCAGGCCGAGCAGACCGCCAACCTGATCGCCGACATCCTCGACAACCCACGCGACCCCGTGAACATCGCACGCGTGCGCGACGAGGTGGAGACCCTGACGCGGACGTTTCCGGTCTATGCGTAAGGGATTGCGGATTGCGGATTGCGGATCGCGCCCGGATCGTCGCCCGCGCAATCCGCGATCCGAGTCGCGCAATCCGAGATGAAGTGCCCCTTCTGCCACAACGCCGACACGCAGGTGATCGACTCGCGCGCGTCGGACGAGGGGGCGACGATCCGGCGCCGGCGCAAGTGCGTGAACTGCGAGAAGCGCTTCACCACCTACGAGCGCGTCGAACTGGCGATGCCGTCGATCATCAAGCGCGGCGGCGGGCGCGCCGACTACGACCGCGCCAAGCTGCGCTCGTCGATGCTGCTGGCGCTGCGCAAGCGGCCGGTGCCGCGCGAGGCGGTCGACGAGGCGATCGGCCGCATCGAGGAAAAGCTGCTCGGGTTGGCCGCGCGCGAGGTCAAGAGCGAAAAGCTGGGCGAACTCGTCATGCGCGAACTGAAGCGCCTCGACAAGGTCGCCTACATCCGCTTCGCCAGCGTCTATCGCAGCTTCGAGGACGTCGACGAATTCGCCGAAGTGGTCAAGGAAGTGCGCCCGCCGCGCCGCCGGCGCGCGTGAATTGACCTCGGTCAGCCCGCGTTGCGCGCGCGCTTGGAATCGGCACGCCGCGACGTATCTCTCCTCCACAAAAGAGCCGGTCTGCGGCCGGCTCGGGCGAGCCGGCGCCGGCTCTTCGGCACAGAGGAGGCGCGATGAACACGGTGCTGACGACAGGATTGCGCCGCGATCCGTTCGGTTCGTTGTTCGACGAGTTCCTCGACGATGCGTGGATGCGGCCAGCATGGACCGCGCTGCCGCGGGTCGCCGAGGCGCCGGCGCTGATGCGGGCGCGGATGGACGTGGTCGACAGGGGCGAAAGCTATCTGATCACGGTCGAACTGCCCGGGGCGAAGAAGGAGGACATCGACGTTGCGGTCGAAGGCACGCGGGTGGCGATCACGGCCGAGGCTCGATGTGAAACTCCGGTCAAGGAAGGCGGGAAACCGCTGCACACCGAGCGCATTGCCGGCACCTATGCGCGCAGCTTTGAACTGCCGACCGAGGTGACCGAAAGCGGCGCCGAGGCGGTGTTCGAGAACGGCGTGCTGACGCTGACGTTGCCGAAGCGCGCCCCGCTGACCGGCAGACGGCTCGCGATTCACTGAGAGCGCGCGCTTGCGACCGGGCCGCTGCCGTCGGCGGCCCTGGTCGTGACCGGGCGGTCGCCGGGCGGGGGACTTGAAACCAGCGCCGCGCGCCGCATCTGCAATCCGTGCGGTCGCCGCCGGCGACCGATGGATTGAATCCCGCTGAGGAGTGCACCATGGCGAATCTGCTAGTACGTCGCGAGCCGTTCGGTTCGTTGTTCGATGAATTCTTCAATGACTTCTTCGCGCGCGCGGGCATGCCGTTGGCGCGATCGGTCGAACTGCCGGCCGCGGCGCGCGCGCGCATGGACGTGGTCGACAAGAACGACCGCTACGAGGTGCTGGTCGACCTGCCCGGTGTGAAGAAGGAAGACATCCAGGTCACGATCGAAGGCAATCGCGTGGCGATCGCCGCCGAGTCGAAGAGCGCGAACGAGGTCAAGGAAGGCGAGCGCCTGATCCACAGCGAGCGCTACGCCGCCAGCTATGCGCGCAGCTTCGAGCTGCCGGTCGAGGTGACCGAGCAGGGCGCCGAGGCGGCGTTCGAGAACGGCGTGCTGCGCCTGATGCTGCCCAAACGCGCGGCAGTCACCAGCAAGCGGCTCACGATCAGGTAACCGTAGCCCCCTTTTTCCCGACCCGGCTCCGGCGGGCGCAGGGGGAATGGAAACGTACAATCGGTCGCGATGTATTCGCCGACCGATCATGAGTTTATGCGGCGCGCGCTGGCGCTCGCTCAGCGCGCGCTGAATCACGCCACTCCCAACCCGCGCGTCGGCTGCGTGATCGTGCGCGACGGCCGCATCCTCGGCGAGGGTTACACGCAGCCGCCGGGATCGAACCACGCCGAGATCGAGGCGCTGCTCGACGCGCGCCGCAACGGCAATGACTTGCACGGAGCCACCGCGTACGTGTCCTTGGAGCCTTGCTCGCATTTCGGCCGCACGCCCCCGTGCGCGACCGCGCTGATCGAGGCGCGCGTGGCGCGCGTGATCGCGGCGGTCGAGGATCCGAACCCGCAGGTCGCGGGCCGGGGACTGGAGATGCTGCGCAGCGCCGGCATCGACGTGCGCTGCGGGCTGCTGCGCAGCGATGCGATCGAGATGAACGTCGGCTTCTTCGCGCGCATGAACCGCGGCCGGCCGTGGGTGCGGATGAAGATCGCCGCCAGCCTCGACGGCAAGACCGCGCTCGACAACGGCGTATCGCAGTGGATCACGTCGGAAGCCGCGCGCAGCGACGGTCACGCGTGGCGTGCGCGTTCGTGCGCGATCCTGACCGGCATCGGCACGGTGAAGCTCGACAACCCGCAACTGAACGTGCGGCTGGTCGACACCGTGCGCCAGCCGCTGAAGGTGCTGGTCGACAGCCGGCTCGAGGTCGATGCCGAGGCGCGCCTCTTCGACGGCGCGCCGACGCTGGTGGCCTGCGCGCGCCGCGACCCGATGAAGGAGGAGCGCCTGCGCGACCGCGGCGCCGCGCTGATCGAACTGCCGAACGAAAGCGGCAAGGTCGACCTGCCGGCGCTGATGCGCGAACTGGCGCGCCGCGGCATCAACGAGGTGTTGGTCGAAGCGGGCTTCAAGTTGAACGGCTCGCTGGTGCGCACCGGGCTGGTCGACGAACTGCTGGTGTACCTGGCGCCCCTGCTGATCGGCGAGGCGCAGGGCATGGTGCATCTGCCGGCGCTGTCGGATCTGGCGCACGCGCAGCGCCTCGTGTTCCGCGAAGTCACGCAGATCGGCGAAGACGTGCGCCTGCTGGCGCGCTGGGGAGGGCATTGATGTTCGCCGGAATCGTGCAGGCGACCGGACAGATCGTCCGCGTCGACGAGCTGGGCTTCGGCCGCCGGCTGGTGATCGAGGCGCCCGCGCTCGGGCTGGACGACGTGGCGATCGGGGATTCGATCGCGATCAACGGCGCGTGCATGACGGTGACGGAGAAGACCGCGCGCACTTTCTCGATCGACGTATCGGCCGAATCGCTGTCGAAGACCGCGGGGCTGGACGCGCGCGGCGAGGTGAACCTGGAAAAAGCGATGCGGCTGGGCGACCGCATCGACGGCCACCTGGTCAGCGGGCACGTCGACGGCACCGGCATCGTGCACGCGCTCGAGCCGCGCGGCGAAAGCGTGCTGTTCGTGGTCGAGGCGCCGCCGGAACTGGCGCGCTACTTCGCCTACAAGGGCTCGATCGCGGTCAACGGCGTATCGCTGACGATCAACCGCGTCGAGGACATCGTGCGCGCCGGCCAGCCGGCCGGCTGCCACGTGTGGATCAATCTGATCCCGCACACGATCGCGGTGACCACGCTGAAGCACCTCAAGCCCGGCGACCGGGTGAACCTCGAGGTCGACCTGATCGCGCGCTACGTCGAGCGGATGTTGGGCGCGGCGGGGCTGTCGAAGAACGGTTGAGGTCACTTATGTCGCGCCTGTTCGAACCGCTGACCCTGCGCGGGCTGACGCTGCCCAACCGCATCATGGTGTCGCCGATGTGCCAGTACTCGGCCATCGACGGCAACGCGACCGCGTGGCATCACGCGCACCTGGGCTCGCTGGCGCTGTCCGGTGCCGGCCTCGTGTGCGTGGAAGCGACCGCGGTGACCGCGGAGGGCCGGATCACGCCCGGCTGCCTCGGCCTGTGGTCGGACGCGAACGAGACGGCGCTCGGTGCCGTCGTTGCGACGATGCGCGCGGCCGCGACGAACTCGAAGCTCGCGATCCAGCTCGCGCACGCCGGCCGCAAGGGTTCGAGCCACGCGCCGTGGGACGGCGGCCAACTGATCGCCGTCGGCGACGGCGGCTGGCAGCCGGTCGCGCCGTCGGCGCTTCCGCACGCCGAGGGCGAGACGCCGCCGCGCGCGCTGACGGTCGAGGAGATCGCCGCGCTGCCACGCGCGTTCGCACAGTCGGCCGCGCGCGCCGCGCGCCTCGGGTTCGATGCGATGGAGATCCACATGGCGCACGGTTACCTGCTGCACGAGTTCCTGTCGCCGGTCGCAAACCGGCGCAGCGACGACTACGGCGGCTCGTTCGACCACCGCGTTCGGCTGCCGCTCGCCGTGTTCGACGCGGTGCGCGCCGCGTTTCCGGCCGAGCGCCCCGTCGGCGTGCGCGTGTCGGCGACCGACTGGCTCGACGGCGAGGAATCGTGGACGCTCGAGCAGACGATCGAGCTGGCTCAACGGCTGAAGGCGCGCGGCTGCGACTGGATCGACGTGTCGAGCGGCGGCATCTCGCCGCGCCAGAAGATCGCGCTCGGGCCGGGCTACCAGGTGCCGTTCGCGCAGGCGGTCAGAAAAGCTACCGGCATGACTACGATCGCGGTCGGGCTGATCACGCAGCCGGCGCAGGCTGAGGCAATCGTCGCCGACGGGCGCGCCGATATGGTCGCGCTGGCGCGCGCGATGCTGTTCGATCCGCGCTGGCCGTGGCGCGCGGCGATCGCTGTTGGCGGCCGAGTGGCGGCGCCGCGCCAGTACTGGCGCTCGGTGCCGAAGGACGCGAGCCAGGCATTCGGCCCGATCGTCTACGGCCAGCGGTAGACGCAAGCCGTAGAATCGCCATCCCAGTTCGCGGCCGCGCCGCAAGGATTTGCCATGCTGTCCGCCGTTCCCGCCCCGTCCAAGCCCGCGCTGCCGATCGCGTCGACCGCCGAACTGATCGACGAGATCCGCAAGGGCAACATCGTCGTGCTGGTCGACGACGAGGACCGCGAGAACGAGGGCGATCTGGTGTTCGCGGCCGACTTCGTTACGCCGGAGAAGATCAACTTCCTCGCCAAGTTCGGGCGCGGGCTGGTCTGCATGCCGATCACCGCCGAGCACGCGGCGCAATTGAAGCTGGCGCCGATGGCGCCGCACAACCGCAGCGTGCACGGCACCAACTTCACCGTCGCGATCGAGGCCGCGCACGGCGTGTCGACCGGCATCTCCGCCGCCGACCGCGCGCACACGATCCACGTCGCGTCGCGCCCGAACGCGAAGCCGGCCGACATCGTTCAGCCCGGCCACGTGTTCCCGCTGGTCGCGCAGCCGGGCGGCGTGCTGATGCGCGCCGGCCACACCGAGGCGTGCTGCGACCTGGCGCGGCTCGCGGGCCTCACACCCGCCGCGGTGCTGTGCGAGATCATGAACGACGACGGCACGATGGCGCGGCTGCCGGATCTGATCCCGTTCGCGCAGAAGCACAATCTGAAGCTCGGCACGATCGCCGACCTGATCCACTACCGCGCCGCGACCGAATCGCTGGTCACGCGCGTGGGCAGCCGGAAGGTGCGCACGCTGGCGGGCGAGTTCGAGCTCGTCGCCTATCGCGACGGGCCGAGCGCCAACGCGCACCTCGCGCTGGTGCTCGGTGCGCCGAGGCCGGACGTCGAGACGCTGGTGCGCGTGCACGAGCCGGTGTCCGCGCTCGACCTGATCGACACCGACGTCAGCACGCATTCGTGGCCGGTGGCGAAAGCGCTCGCCACGATCGCACAGGCGGGCTGCGGCGTGGTCGTGCTGCTGAACTTCGGTGAGACCGCGGACCAGCTGCTGCGGCAGTTCGCCGACCTGAACGATCCGGCCGCGCGCGAGCCGGCGCAGCGTGCCGCGAAGATGGACCTGCGCACCTACGGCGTCGGCGCGCAGATCCTGCGCGATCTGAACGTCGGCAAGATGAAGCTGCTGGCGCGGCCGCGCAAGATGCCGTCGATGACGGGCTTCGGTCTGCAGGTCACCGGCTACCTGGAAGGCTGAGCGTGGCGATCGACTTCATCGCGCCGGATCTGGACGGCGCGGGACTGCGGATCGGGCTGGTGCAGGCGCGCTTCAACGACTGGGCGGGCGAGGCGCTCGCGCAGGCGTGCCTCGGCGAACTGGCGGCGCTCGGCGTCGACGAGGACGACATCACGCACGTGACTGTGCCGGGCGCGCTCGAAGTGCCGCTCGCGCTGGCCAAGCTCGCGCAGGCCGGCGACTTCGACGCGCTGATCGCGGTCGGCTGCGTGATCCGCGGCGAAACCTATCACTTCGAAATCGTCGCCAACGAATCGGCCAAGGGCATCGCGCAGGTGGCGCTGCAGCGCGGCGTGCCGATCGCCAACGCGATCCTCACCACCAACGACGAGGAGCAGGCGCGCGTGCGCGCGGCGGAAAAGGGCCGCGACGCCGCCCGCGTCGCGGTCGAGATGGCGAACCTGCTGTGGGCGCTCGAGGAGAGCGGCGACGATGTCGACGCGAACCTCGAGTAGCGCGCCGGCAGCGGCCGGCGGACGCGGCGGCCGCAGCGCGCGCCGGCGCGCGCGCGAACTCGCCCTGCAGGGCCTGTACCAGTGGCTGGTCGGCGGCCAGGATGTGGCCGCGATCGAGGCGCAGCTGATGGAAACCGAGGGCTACGACCGCGCCGACGCCGCGCACCTGCGCGAGCTGCTGCACGGCGCGATCGAGGGTGCCGACGACCTGCGTGCCGAGTTCAGTTCGCTTCTGGACCGCAGCGTGGCGGAGCTGTCGCCGATCGAGCACGCGATCCTGCTGATCGGCTGCTACGAACTGAAGCACCGCGCCGAAATCCCGTTCCGCGTCGTGATCAACGAGGCGGTCGAACTGGCCAAGAGCTTCGGCGGTACCGAGGGCTTCAAGTACGTCAATGGCGTGCTGGACAAGCTGGCGGTTCAGTTGCGCCCGAACGAGGCGGCGCGCTGACGGGCGATCGCCTCAAGGCTCGAAGGTCATCGTCACACCGGTCTGCACCTGAGCAAACCGCCGCCGCGTCTGCTCGAAGTAGTCGGTCTCGATCTCAAATCCGACGCTGTTGCGATTCGACCGGATCGCCGCTTCGGTGGTTGTACCGCTGCCCAGGAACGGGTCGAGCACGGTGTCGCCGACGAAGGAAAACATCCGAATCAACCGGTATGCCAGTTCGATCGGGAACGGCGCCGGATGGCCATCGCGGGTCGAAGCGCCGCGGATATCGGTCCAGACGGATCGAAACCAGCGCGCGTGGTCTTCCTTGTCGATCAGGCTGAGCACGCGCTGTTCCAAGCTCGGCCGGCGATAACCGCCCGGTTTTCGGAACAGCAGCACGTACTCGGTGTCGTTCTTGATGATCGCGTTCGGTTCGTAGGGCTTGCCGAGGAACGCCCCGCTGCCTTCGACCTCGGTCACCGCATTGGCGATCTTGTGCCAGAGGATCGGCGTGAGGTAGTCAAAGCCAATCTCCTGACAGGCGAGGCTGATGTCCGCGTGCAGTGGAATCACCACATGCCGGCCATGATGGCGACGCGGCAGACAGACGTCGCCTACCACGACGCACAGTCGTCCGCCCGGAGCGAGCACTTCGAAGCACCTGCGCCAGACCTGATTGAGCGACGCAATGAATTCGCGGTAGTTCCGCACATGGCCGAGCTGCGCGTCACCGGCCCCACCGTCGTACTCCTTCAACGTCCAGTACGGCGGGCTCGTGACGACCAGATGGATCGAAGCTTCTTCCAGGCCGGGCATTTCACGCGCGTCGCCCCGTACAACCCGGTGTCGCGTCTCTAGAATGCGCGGATGGCGAGCGAGCAGCGCGTCTCGCGCCGCAAATTTCTCGGCAACTGAAGGTTCCAAGATCGCGCGCTCCAGAAATGGGAGGCCGGGTGAAGCTGGAAGATGTGGTCGAAGCGATTATGCAACGCCCGACGCAGTCGCCGCATCGCCTCCAAACGCTGGCCGACTACCTGCGCGAACTGCTCGCGCAGCACGGACTTTCAGGCGCCAAAGGCGGTTCGGAAGCGGAGTTGCGCGTCGAGGGACTCGCCCGTGACAAGGATTGGGACATCGCATATGAATTTGCCGGGAAATTTCGATTGTTGATCTCGCTGAAATCGATGTGGAAGAACGCGGCCGGCACGGTGCCCAACCGGCTCGATGATCACATGGGGGAGCTCGCCAATATCCAGCAAATGCGGCCCGAGATCGTCATCGGGTACGTCGTGCTGTTCGATGTTCAAGCCGATTCGGTCCGGGCTGCGGATGGACTGACCTGGTCGGAGTACTTCAAGCAGCGAATCGAGCGCATCGCGATCCGCAAGGCGCCACTGTGGAACCAGGGATTGCTCGAAGGCTCCTGGTTCATCCGGATCGACAGCGCGCGGCCGCATGGCGCCAGGATCCTTGAACCCGATGAAACGGAAGAACGCGGAACGCGATTCATAAGAGACCTGCTGTCGGAGCTCAAGCGCCGCGAGCCGGCAATTCCATTCACCCGACCCATCGATCTCGCTTGACCGAATTCGAACTGATCGCCCGCTTCTTTACGCGGCCGTCGCGCGAGCGGCAGGGGGTCGGCGACGATTGCGCGCTGATCGATGCCGGCGACCGCACGTTCGCCATCACCTGCGACATGCTGGTCGAGCAGCGCCATTTCTTCTCCGACGCCGACCCCGAGGCGCTCGGCCACAAGGCGCTGGCGGTCAACCTGTCCGATCTGGCGGCCGCCGGCGCGACGCCGCGCTGCTTCCTGCTCGCGCTGGCATTGCCGCGCGCCGACGAAGGCTGGCTGGCGGCGTTCGCGCGCGGGCTGTTCGGGCTGGCCGAGGCGTTCGACTGCGAGCTGATCGGCGGCGACACCACGCGCGCGCCGCAATGGCACGAGGCGCCCGGCCCGCTGACGATCTGCATCACCGCGCTGGGAGAGACGCCGCCGGGGCAGGCACTGTCGCGCGCCGGCGCGCGGCCGGGCGACGATCTGTGGGTGTCGGGAACGCTCGGCGATGCGGCGCTGGCGCTGGCCCTGGCTGACGGCAGCGCGACGGCCGGCGCCGCCGACCGGCAGGCCTGCTCGGCGCGGTTCGACCGGCCGACACCGCGCGTGCGGCTCGGCGAACGGCTGCGCGGGCTGGCGTCTGCGGCGATCGACGTGTCCGACGGCCTGCTCGGTGATCTGGCGCACATTGCCGAGCGGTCGCGGGTCGGTGCGC
Organism: Pseudomonadota bacterium; assembly: GCA_029778535.1. Classification (GTDB taxonomy): domain Bacteria; phylum Pseudomonadota; class Gammaproteobacteria; order Burkholderiales; family Burkholderiaceae_F; genus JAKOQB01. Next base: position 71,423 of record JAKOQB010000039.1, read on the forward strand.
GGCTGCGCTGGGATGATCTGCCGCGCTCCGAAGCATTGCGCCGCCAGCCGGCCGCGTTACAGCAGCGCTGCGCGCTGGCGGGCGGCGACGACTACGAACTGTTGCTGACCGCGCCTCCCGACCGGCGGGCGCAGGTGATCGCGGCGGGCCGGGATGCCGGGGTTCCGGTCACCCGTATCGGCGAGATACTGGCCGCACCGGGCATCGCGGTGCTCGACGCGGACGGCGCGAACATGGAAACTCCGTTCTCGGCGTTCGACCACTTCCGCTCCTGACCGCCTTTTCCGCCGCCGCAATGGCGACCATGCCCCTCGTCAACGATCCGCAGCCGCCGCAGGTGCTCGCCGCCGTGGAAGGAGAATCCGCCCCGCCCGGCCCGCGGCCCGCGCGCCCGACCTGGCGCTGGATGTGGTCGCACCCGTGGTACGTGCTCGCGCTCGCGGGCGGCGCCGGGCTGCCGCGCTTCGCGCCCGGCACCTGGGGCACGCTCGTGGCGTGGGTTCTGTTCGATCTGCTCGACCCGGTGCTGACGGACCTGTCGTGGGCCGGCTTCATCTTCGCCGGGCTGTATTTCGGGGCCTGGGCCGCGCAGCGCGCCGGCGATGCGCTCGGGGCGAGCGACAGCGGCCACATCGTGATCGACGAGGTGGTCGCGTTCTGGATCGTGCTGTGGCTGCTGCCGTTGCACGCGTTCTGGCTGCAGGCGCTGGCGTTCGTTCTGTTCCGCGCGTTCGACATCGCCAAGCCGCCGCCGATCCGTCGCCTGGAAGCGCGCTTCCGCAATGGTTTCGGCGTGATGCTCGACGACCTCGTCGCCGCCTTCTACACGCTGCTCGTGATCGCGATCGGCGTGCGGGTGCTTGGATGAACGACATCTCGGATCAGATCGTCGCGCTGTCGCAGGAACTGGGCGCGCAACTGCTGGCGCAGCATCTGATTGTGGCGACCGCCGAGTCGTGCACCGCGGGCGGTATCGCGTACGCGATCACGCAGACGCCGGGCTCGAGCCAGTGGTTCGACCGCGGTTTCATCACCTATTCCAACGCGTCGAAGCAAAGCGTGCTGGGCGTTTCGACCGCCTACCTGCGCGATTTCGGCGCGGTCAGCGAGCCGGTGGCGCGCGCGATGGCGCTCGGCGCGCTCACCCACAGCCAGGCGCAGATAACGGTCGCGGTCACCGGCGTGGCCGGCCCCACCGGCGGCACGCCGGACAAGCCGGTCGGCATGGTGTGCCTGGCATGGGCGATCAAGCGCGACCCGACCAGCGCGCCGTGGGTGCGCACGGCCACGCGCAATTTCAGCGGCGACCGCGCCGCCGTGCGCACGCAATCGATCATCGAGGCGCTCGAAGGGCTGATCGCCCTTCTGAAGCAGCGGCAGGACGTCTGAGCGATGCAGTTGTTTCCCGGCTTCTCGGCGGAGAAGCGTATCGCCAACGGCGTGCGACTCCACGTGTGCCACACCGTCGGCCAGTCGGGCCGGCAGCCGTTGCTGCTGCTGCACGGTTTTCCGCAGACGCACGTCATGTGGCACAAGGTCGCGCCGAAGCTGGCGCAGCACTTCACGCTCGTGATTCCCGACCTGCGCGGCTACGGCGACTCGGACAAGCCGGGCGGCCCACCCGATCATTCCGCGTACAGCAAGCGCGCAATGGCGCTCGATGTGATCGAACTGATGCGCGGCCTGGGCTTCGAATCGTTCTTCGTCTGCGGCCACGATCGCGGCGCGCGGGTTGCGCACCGGCTCGCGCTCGACCATCCGCGCGCGGTGCGCCGGCTGATGCTGCTCGACATCTCGCCCACGCTGACGATGTACGAGCGCACCACGATGGAATTTGCGCGGCTCTACTACCACTGGTTCTTCCTGATCCAGCCCGAGCCGCTGCCGGAGAAGCTGATCGGCGCCGACCCGATCTTCTACCTGCGTCGCAAGATCGGCGCGTGGGGCTCGGGCGCGACCGATTTCTTCGATCCGCGCGCGCTGGCCGAATACGAGCGCTGCTTCAACGATCCGGCCGCGATCCACGCGATGTGCGAGGACTACCGCGCGGCGGCGACGATCGACCTCGAACACGATCGCGCCGACGCCGACCGCCGCATCGAATGCCCGCTGCGCGTGCTGTGGGGCGAGTACGGCGTCGTGCATAAGCTCTTCACGCCGCTGGCCGACTGGCAGGCCAAGGCGCGCGGAACGGTGAACGGCCGCACGACGCCGAGCGGGCATTACATCGCCGAGCAGGTGCCCGACCTGCTGCGCGACGACATGCTGGAGTTCTTCCGGTGATCGACGCGCCGTTTCATCGCGCGCTGCGGCTCGGGCTGCACGGCTTTCCTGACCGCAACGCCGAAGACGAGGTCGCGCAGATGGTGCGCGGCATCTGGACGCCGCAGGCGCCGTGGATCGTATCCAACGAAGCGCCGGTCGACGCGCTGCTGCTGTGGCGAGGCACGCGCGTGGACGACCCGGACGACGCCGCGGTGCTGCGGGTGAACCTGCATCGCTCGGCGCCGTCGCGCCGCGATTCGGAACGGCGGCTCGAACCGCTGTTCGTGCGTCGCCCGCTGCGCCAGTCGGCGCTGCGCGTGGCGCTCGACGCGGCGTTCGCGCGCATCCAGCGGCTGCAGAAATAGCGGCGCGACGGCGCGCCTGCGCTGGCGCGATCCGCAGCGCCGGCGTCCGAGGCGCGCTGAAACGCCGCTCGATGACCCTGCGCTATGCGGTGTGCGCTGGCGGATCCAATCTGTTGGAACCCGCGGGCCGGGCCGACACAGCGCTGCTGAAGGTCGGGGGATCGTGCAGCACGCGCAGCACGTCGGCATGGCGGAACAGCGACCAGCCGAGGTAGTCGCGGTGCGCAACCTTGCCGCCGGTCTGCGGTTCGTCGCAGGCGGCGATCGGGTCTTCGAATACGCGCGGGGACCGCGGGTCCCAGTCGAGGCGGGGAGGGGTGCTCATCGGAATCTGCTTCCACCGGCGGCGCGGTTGACAATGAAGCGCCGCCGTTTAAGATATACATCAAATACCTCTTTAACCGGATCGACACAGCCCGCGCATCGGAGAGCGAGAAGTGGCACACCTGCTTCAACTGGAGGAACCGGCGCCGGCTACGGCGACGGGCCCCGACCTGCACGCGTTCCTCAGCCTCGGCTTCCGCCCGCTGTACCTCGCCGGCGCCGCTTGGTCGATCGTCGCGGTCGCGCTCTGGATCTTCGCGCCGCAGTGGCTGCGCCCGCCGCTGGCGGGGGTCGCCTGGCACGCGCACGAGATGCTGTGGGGTTTCATCGCCACCATCGCGGTCGGGTTCCTGATGACCGCCGGCGCGAACTGGACCGGGCTGAACCCGCTGCACGGACGCGCGCTTGCGCTCGCCTGTCTGCTGTGGCTCGGCGCGCGCATCGGCTTTCTGATCGGCGGCACGCCGGCATTCGTGGCGGCCGCGGTGGCCGAAGTCGCATTCTTCGTTCTCGCCGCCGGCGCGATGGCGCGCGTGGTGATCCGCGCGCGCAACCGCCGCAACTACGGCGTGCCGCTGTTGCTGCTGGGCCTGGCGGCGAGCGATGCCGCGTTCCTGCGCGCCGCGTCCGGCGGCGAGTACGCGGCGCTGATGCCGCGGTTCGAGGCCGGGATGCTGATGATGGCTCTGATCGCTCTGCTGGTGGCGCGGCGCGTGATCCCGTTCTTCGCAATGCGCGCGGTGCCGGGGCTGCAGATTCCGATGCACGTGCGCAGCGGCCACGTGCAGCTCGGCGCCGGCGTCGTGGCGGTCGCCGCGCGGGTGTTGGGAATTTCCTGGCTGCTCGCGCTCGCGCTTGCGGTCGCCGGCGCCCTCGCCCTCGTGCAGGTGGTGGCTTGGCGGCCGGGCGCGGTGCTGCGCCGGCCCTTGCTTTGGATCCTGTACGCCGGCTATGCGGGGCTCGGGCTGGGGCTGCTCGTCGCGGCGGCGCAGGCCGCGGGCGTCGATCTGCGCAGTGCGGCGCACGTGCACGTGATCGCGCTGGCGGGTTTCTCCGTGCTGATCATCGGCATGATCACCCGCACCGCGCTCGGGCACCTCGGTCGCGCGCTCGCGCTCGACCGCAGCACGGTCGCAGGTTACGTGCTGATGCTCGCCGCCGTCGCGCTGCGGCTGGTCGCGCTGGTGCCGTCGGCCGCGAGCCTGCCCGCGCTGCACGCCTCGGCGCTGGCGTGGATCGCCGCGTTCGCGCTTTACCTGTGGCGCTTCGCACCGTGGCTCGTCCGGCCGCGCGCGGACGCCGCGCGTCCGCAAATCCCCGTGAGGTCCGCATGACCTTCGTCGTCACCGAAGCCTGCATCAAGTGCAAGTACACCGATTGCGTGGACGTCTGTCCCGTCGATGCATTCCGCGAGGGCAGGAACATGCTGGTGATCGATCCCGAGGAATGCATCGACTGCGCGGTGTGCGTGCCCGAATGTCCGGTCAACGCGATCTACGCGGAGGAAGACGTGCCGGCGGACCAGCAGGACTTCATCGCCACCAACGCGACGCTGGCGAAGAAATGGCCGGTCATCGCGCGCATGAAGCCGGCGCCGGTCGACGCCGACGAGTGGGCGCAGGTCAGGGACAAGCGCGAGCTGCTCGACCTGCGCGCGGCGGGCGCGGACCTCACTGACAAGGCCACTGAACGCGCGCGCTGAGCCGGTCAGCCGCGCACGCGCTGCGCGAGCACCGGCGCGAGTTCCGCGTGCGCGCGCAGCAGCAGTTCGCGCGTGGCGTCCCAGCCGATGCAGGCGTCGGTCACCGACACGCCATACTTCAGTTGCGAACGGTCGTCCGGGATCGGCTGGTTGCCGGCGTTGAGGTGGCTCTCCAGCATCAGCCCGACGATCGAGCGGTTGCCTTCCTTGATTTGGTGCACGCAGTCCATGAACACCAGCGGCTGCAGCGACGGGTCCTTCATCGAGTTCGCGTGCGAGCAGTCGACGACGATGTTGGCGGCGAGCTTCGCCTTCGCGAGCGCCGCTTCGGCCAGCCGGACGCTGACGGTGTCGTAGTTCGGCCGCCCGCCGCCGCCGCGCAGCACCAGATGGCCGAGCCGGTTGCCGCGCGTGCGCACGATCGCGGTTCGTCCTGCGCCGTTGATGCCGAGGAAGCTGTGCGGCGTCTGCGCCGACGTGATCGCGTTGACCGCCACGTCGAGCGCGCCGTCGGTGCCATTCTTGAAGCCGACCGGCGTGGACAGGCCACTGGCCATCTCGCGATGCGTCTGCGATTCGGTCGTGCGCGCGCCGATTGCGTACCAGCTGATCAGGTCTGCCAGATACTGCGGCGACAGCGGGTCGAGCGCCTCGCTGCCGGTCGGCAGTCCCAGCTCGGCGAAGTCGCGCAGCAGCGCGCGCGCCTGCCGCATGCCCTTGCCGATGTGGAACGAATCGTCCATGTCCGGATCGTTGATGAAGCCCTTCCAGCCGGTCGACGTGCGCGGCTTCTCGAAGTACACGCGCATCACCAGCAGCAGCGTGTCGCGCACTTCGTCGGCCAGTGCGCGCAGGCGCCGCGCGTAGTCGAGCGCGGCGGCCGGGTCGTGGATCGAGCACGGTCCGACGACGACGAACAGGCGCGCATCGGCGCCGGTCAGGATGCGTTCGAGCTGCGCACGCCCGGCGCGCACGGTCGCCGCCGCGGCTGCGGTCAGCGGGATCTCGCGCTTGATCTCGTCGGGCGACGGCATGTCGTCGAGGCCGGCGACGTTCAGGTTCTCGACGGAGGGGACGGCTGCGTTCATGGTGCGAACTTTAGCGAATCCGCCCCGTCCGCCGGCCGTCACGCGGTTGCGACACCCGGACCTTGACAGTTATCAAGCCCGGCCAAGCCGGGCGGAACGACGCTGCACGCGTTCTCTCTATGTAGGCAATGCTGGCGCGCGTGCGCCGGCCCCACGAACTCGAGAGGAGAGATCAAGATGTCGAACACGTTGAAACTGATGACGCCGGCAATCGCAGCCACGCTCGCCGCCGCCCCGGCGGTGAGCACCGCTCAGACAACCCCGGCCCACGAGCATTCGGCGCACGGCAAGCTCACGCTCGACCACGGCAAGCAGTGGCCGACCGACGAGGCGCTGCGCACGGGCATGACCAGCATCCGCCAGCTGATCGAACCGCAGCTCGGCGCGATCCACGCGGGCAAGCTCACCGCCGCGCAGTACGCGGAACTGGCGCAGAAGGTCGAGGGACAGGTCGGCTACATCGTCGCCAACTGCAAGCTCGAACCCAACGCCGACGCGATGCTGCACCTGGTGATCGCTGATATCGGCGGCGGTGTGGACGCGATGGCGGGCAAGAACGCCAAGGTCCGTCCGGCGCAGGGCGCGGGGCAGGTCGTCACCGCCTTGAACGAATACGGCCGCTACTTCAACCATCCCGGCTGGAAACCGATCAAGGCCGGGCAGTGAGCGGAGGGACACCCTGAACTTCGAGACTCTGCCGATGTACCCGGCCGCGCTGCTGGTCGGCCGCTTCGTGCGCCAGTCGCTGCAGGAGGCTGCTGCCGTGCATTGACGCGGAACTGTGCGCGCGGTCACGGCGGCTTCGCCGCGCCGCGGGCACACTGGTGCGGGTATGGGTACCGACTTCCTCAAACGACTGAGACGGCGCTTCGGCGTGATCGCGCTTGCGGCGGTGCTGCTTGCCGCCTTCGCCTGGGTCGCGCTGACGCAGGGGCCGATGGCGCCGCCGCAGGTCGTGCTGGCGGCCGCGCGTGAAGGCGCGGCCGCGCCGCAGGCGTTCGGCATCGGCACCGTCGAGGCACGCTACGGCTATGCGGTCGGCGCGGTGCAGGCGGGGCGGCTGGTGCGCGTGCTGGTCGACCAGGGCGATGCGGTCAAGCGCGGCCAGTTGCTGGCCGAGGTCGATCCGGTCGACCTCGACGAGCGGCTCGCCGCCGCGCGCAGCGCGTTCGAGCGCGCGCGTCATTCGGCCGACACCGCGGCCGCGCAGCTCGGCGAAGCGAAGGCCCGCCAGCAGATGGCATTCGCGTCGGCGAACCGCTGGCGCGATCTCGGCCGGCAGGGCTTCGTCAGCAGCGAAGCGGTCGACGCGAAGGTCGCGGAGGCCGATGCGACGCGCGCCGGCGTGGACGCCGCCGCTTCGGCGCTCGCGGCGGCGAAGCAGGAGATCGGCCGCAGCAGCGCCGACATCGCCGCGCTCGGCAAGCAGCGAGCGAACCTGCGGCTGGTGAGCCCCGTCGACGGCGTCGTCACCGCGCGCGAGGCGGAAGCCGGCAACACCGTCGTCGCCGGACAGGCCGTGATCCGCGTAATCGATCCGGCCAGCATGTGGGTGCGCGTGCGGATCGATCAGGGCAAGGCGGCCGGCATCGCGCCGGGACAGGCCGCGCGCATCGTGCTGCGTTCGCGCCGCGGCGAGGCGCTGCCGGGCAAGGTGGTTCGGATCGAGCTGCAGGCCGACCCGGTGACGGAGGAACGACTGGTCGATGTCGCGTTCGATCGTCCTCCAAGCGGCTGGTCGATCGGCGAACTCGCCGAAGTGACGATCGAGCTGCCGAAGGTCGACGTGGGACTCTTCGTGCCGTCGCAGGCGGTGCAGCGGCTCGGCGCGCAGACGGGTGTGTGGCGCGTCGATAACGGCCGCGCGCGGTTCGTTCCGGTCAAGGTGGGTGCGAGCACGCTCGACTCCACCCAGATCCTCGACGGGCTTGCCGCCGGTGACGAGGTGGTCGCGTACAGCCAGCAGACGTTGCGGCCCGACATGCGCGTGCGCGCGGTCACGCGGCTGGCCAGCGCTCGATGATCAACCTTGCCGGCCGCGACATCCTGCATCACTGGGGCCGCTACGCGTTCACCGGCGTCGGCCTCGGGCTGCTGATCGGCGTCACGCTGTCGATGGCGGGCATCTACCGCGGCATGATCGACGACGCGCAGGCGCTGCTCAACGGCAGCGGCGCCGACATCTGGGTGGTGCAGAAGGACACGCTCGGCCCGTACGCGGAGCCGTCGAGCCTGCGCGACGACGTGTACCGCGACATCCTCGGCCTCACGGGCGTGCGCGCCGCCGCCAACGCGACCTACCTGACGATGCAGATCGAGCATGAGGGTCGCGACGTGCGGGTGATGGTCGCCGGCTACGAACCCGGCCAGCCGGGCGAACCGAATCCGCTGGTGGCGGGCCGGCCGATCGCGCGCAGCCACTACGAGGCGATCGCGGATGCGAAGACCGGGTTTCGCGTCGGCGACACGGTGCGCATCCGCCGCCACGATTACGCGGTAGTGGGCCTGACCACGCGCATGGTGTCGTCGGGCGGCGACCCGATGCTGTTCATTCCGCTGAAGGACGCGCAGGAAGCGCAGTTCCTGAAGGACAACGACGCGATCCGCAACGAGCGCAACCGCGTGGCGGCGAATCCCGCGTTCAATCGCCCCGGCGTGCCGGGTTTGCTCGAAGCGGTGCAGGCGAGCCAGACCAGCAGCCGTTCGGTCAACGCGGTCCTGGTGCGCGTCGCCGACGGCACGAACGTCGACGCGGTGGCCGACGAGATCGCGCGCTGGAAGCGTCTGACGGCGTACACGCGCGCCGACATGGAGGAGATCCTGGTCGCGAAGATGATCGCCACCAGCGCGCGGCAGATCGCCACCTTCCTCGTGATCCTGGCGATCGTCAGCGCGGCGATCGTCTCGTTCATCATCTACACGATGACGCTCGGCAAGATCAAGGAGATCGCGGTGCTGAAGCTGATCGGCACCAAGAGCCGCACGATCTCGGCGATGATCCTGCAGGAAGCGCTCGGGCTCGGGCTGATCGGCTTCATGGTCGGCCGCGTGGTCGCGGCGCTGTGGGCGCCGTACTTCCCGAAATACGTGCTGCTGATGCCGGGCGACACCGTCAGCGCGTTCTTCGCGGTGATGGCGATCTGCGCGCTCGCGAGCCTGCTCGCGATCCGCACCGCGCTCGCGGTCGATCCGGCCGAAGCGATCGGCGGCTGACGATGACCGAGGTTCCGGCAATCCGAGTCACCGGACTCACCAAGACCTACGGCAGCGGCGCGACCGCGGTGCAGGCGCTCAAGGGCGTCGACCTGACGATCTGGCCCGGCGAAGTCGTCGGCCTGATCGGCCCGAGCGGCTCCGGCAAGAGCACGCTCCTCAAGTGCCTGGGCGCGGTGATCGATCCGACGTCGGGCCGCATCGAACTCGGCGGCGAGACCGTGTTCGAGGACGGATGGAAGATCCGCGACCTGCGCACCCTGCGGCGCGACCGCATCGGCTTCATCTTCCAGGCGCCTTACCTGATCCCGTTTCTCGACGCGACCGACAACGTCGCGCTGCTGCCGATGCTGGCGGGGCGCCCGAATCCCGATTCGCGCCGGCGCGCGGTCGAGCTGCTGGTCGATCTCGATGTCGCGCACCGCGCCGGCGCGCGCGTGTCGGAGCTGTCCGGCGGCGAACAGCAGCGGATCGCGATCGCGCGCGCGCTCGCCAATGCGCCGCCGATCATCCTCGCCGACGAACCGACCGCGCCGCTCGACAGCGAGCGCGCGCTGGCCGTCGTGCGAATCCTGAACCGCATGGCCGCGCAGTCGCGCGCCGCGATCATCGTGGTCACGCACGACGAGAAGATCATCCCGACGTTCAAGCGCATCTTCCACATCCGCGACGGCCGCACGCACGAAGAGGCCGGCGAGGGGCGGGCGGTGGCGTGAAGGAGATTTGACGATGAAGTTTCCCGCGTTCTTCGACGAGGTGCCGGCGATCGCCGTGCGCGACCCGCTGGCCGAACTGCTCGGCGCGGCCGAGAATGGCCGCATCGAGTATTGCTACGCCGATGCGGTCAAGCTCGCTGGGCATTCCTGCCCGACGGTCGCGAGCGCGTGGCTGATGACCGCGCGCGCGCTGGCGGCGCTGTACCCGCATGAACTGCCCGAGCGCGGCAACATCCAGGTCGAACTGCGCGGCGCGCAGGAGGAGGGCGTCGAAGGCGGGATCGCGCTCGTCGCGGGGCTGATCACCGGCGCCGCGGGCTCCGGAGGTTTCAAGGGCATCGCGGGCCGGCACGCGCGCCGCGAGCTGCTGCGGTTCGGCGCGCCGATCCGCGGCCGCCTGCGCTTCGCGCGACTCGACACGCAGCGCGCGGTCGAGGTCGACTTTCATGGCGAACGCGTGCCGATGCCGCCCGAGATGAAGGCGCTGCTGGCCGTTGCCGTCGCGCCGGGCGCGACCGTTGAGGCGCGCGGTGCGTTCGGGCGCCGCTGGCAGTCATGGGTCAAGGCGATCCTGATCGACCACCGCGACGATCCGCAACTGGTCGAGGTGCACGAAGCGAACGCGGCCGCGCCGGCCTGAAGCCGCGCCGATGGCCCGCCGCGAAGTCGCCGCGCACGAGCTGCTGGCCAACGTGGCGCTGTTCAAGCAGCTCGACGCCGCGTCGCGCGCGCGCATCGCCGCGCACGTGAGCAAGCTGCGGCGGCGGCGCGGCGAGCATGTGTTTCATCGCGGCGATGCGCCGACCGGGTTCTTCGTCGTCGTGTACGGCGAGATCGCACTCACCGTGCCGGGTGCGCGCGGGCCGAGGCTCACGGGCCTCGTCGGTGCCGGCCGCAGCTTCGGCGAGCCGATGATGTTCCTGAACAAGCCCTACATCGTCGACGCGCGCGCCCACACCGATGCGCTGCTGCTGTTCGTGCCGAAGGACGCGGTGTTCGCCGAGCTCGAGCGCAACCCGGCGTTTGCCCATCGAATGATCGCGGGACTCGCGGCGCGGATCGAGGCGCTGGTGCACGAGCTCGACGCGCAGGCGCGCGGCTCGGCGCGCGAGCGGCTGATCGATCACCTGCTGCGCGCGGCCGGCGTGCGCGATGGCGCGGCCGTCATCGAGCTGCCGACGACCAAGGTGGCCCTTGCATCGCAGCTCGGGCTGACCGCCGAGCATCTGTCGCGGCTGCTGCGCGATCTCGCTGAACGCGAGCTGATCCGCGTCGACGGCCGCCGCATCGCGATCGCCGACGCCGCGGCGCTGGCGCGCGTCAGGCGGCGCGGTTCCGGAAACGGTTGATCTGGTCGCGCGCGGCGAGCGCGGCTGCGCGCGCGGCCTGCGCGAAGTCCTCGCCGTGGCTCGCGTACAGGATTGAGCGCGACGAGTTGATCACCATGCCGGCACCAATGCGCGTCTGCCCGGCCTGCACGGCGGCCTGCACGTCGCCGCCCTGCGCGCCGATGCCGGGCACGAGCAGGGGCATGTCGCCGACGATCGCCCGCACGCGCGCCAGCTCGACCGGATAGGTCGCGCCGACCACGAGGCCGAGTTGCCCGCTGGTGTTCCACTCGTCGCGGACGAGCCGCGCGACGCGCTCGAACAGCCGTTCGCCGCCGACATCGATCATCTGCAGCGCGTCGCCGCCGGGGTTGCTGGTGCGGCACAGGACGAATGCGCCGCGGCCGGGGTAGGAGAGATAAGGAACGATCGCGTCGAGCCCCTGGTACGGCTGCAGCGTGACTGCGTCGGCGCCGTAGCGCTCGAACACCTCGCGCGCGTACTGCTCGCTGGTGGCGCCGATGTCGCCGCGCTTGGCGTCGAGAATGACCGGCACGTCCGGGTGCTGCGCGCGCAGGTGCGCGATCAGGCTTTCGAGCTGGTCCTCGGCGCGCGCGGCGGCGAAGTAGGCGATCTGCGGCTTGAACGCGCACACGAGATCCGCGGTCGCGTCGGCGATCGCGCGGCAGAACTCGTAGATCGCGTCGTCGCGCTCGCGCAGGTGCGCGGGCAGCCGCGTCGCATCGGGATCGAGTCCCACGCACAGCAGCGTATCGGCCTGCCGCCAGCGCGCGTCCAGTTTCTCGGTGAATTTCAACGTCTGTCTCCACGGATCCGGCGGCATTCTAGAGGCGTGTAACCTGCGCCCCGCCGTTCGCCGTCATGACTGCGCTCACTCGTCGCGACCTCGTGCTGCTGGCGCTGCTCACGCTCGCGTGGGGCGTGAACTGGCCGGTGATGAAGTTCGGCGTCACGTCGTTTCCGCCGCTCCTGTTCCGCGTGATCGTGCTGGCCGGCGGGGTCGCGGTGCTGTGGCTGTGGATCCGCGCGCGCGGGATTGCGCTCGCGGTGCCGCCGGGCCAGCGGATGACCGTGCTGTGGCTGGCGGTGCCGAACGTGATCATCTGGCAGATCCTGTCGGTGCTGGCGCTGAAGCTGTTGCCGTCGGGGCGCGCGGCGATCCTCGGCTACACGATGCCGGTGTGGGCGGTCGTCGTCAGCGTCGCGTTCTTCGGCGACCGGCCGCTGCCGCGCCATTGGCTCGGCATCGGCGCTGCGTTCGTCGGCACGCTGCTGCTGCTGGCGACCGAATTCACCGCGCTGGCCGGCCGGCCGCTCGGAACCATCCTGATGCTGATCGCCGCGGCGACCTGGGGCTGGGGCACCGTGCTGATGCGGCGGCACGTGCTGGAGCTTCCGACGGTCACCCTCGGCTTCTGGATGCTCGCCGCCGCGATTCCGGTGGCCGCGGTGACCACGCTGGCATTCGAGACTGCGCAGTGGCGCGCGCCCACGCCGACCGAATGGGCCGCGATCTCCTACAACATCTTCGTTGCGATCGCCTTTTGCCACATCGTGTGGTTTCACCTCGCGCGATTGCTGCCGCCGGCCGCGAGCGGGCTGTCGGTGATGCTGATTCCGGTGCTCGGCGTGTTCTCCAGCATGGCGATGCTGGGCGAGCAGCCGCACTGGCATGACTACACCGCGCTGGTGCTCATCCTTGTCGCGCTGGCCACCGTGCTGCTGCCGCAGCGGTCGAGGTAGGGGAGCAAATGCAAAGGGCCGGCGTTTCGCCAGCCCTTGGTTACCCTGCGCCGAGCGCAGGAAGTGTCGGCGTCCAATGCGCCGAAATCGATGCCGCTAACGTACCTGTGATCGCGCTCGCGCGCAATGGCCGGAAGTTGGGACGCGCTGCGAAGACGTTATCGATCACGCGGGAACGCGCTGCTTGCGTTGCGCCAGGTAACGGCGCATCAGCGCCAGCAGTTCGTCTTCCTGGTACGGCTTGCCCAGGTATTCGTTGACGCCAAGGTCGAATGCCATCCTGCGGTGCTTTTCCGCCGTGCGCGACGTGATCATGATGATCGGGATGCCGCTCATGGCCGCGTGGCCGCGAACGTTGCGCGTCAGCTCGAAGCCGTCCATCCTCGGCATCTCGATGTCCACCAGCATCAGGTCGGGCGTCAGATCCTGCAGCTGGCGCAGCGCGTCGACGCCGTCCTTGGCCTGCAGCACCTCGTAGCCGTGGCGCTCGAGCAGCCGCTGGGTGACGCGCCGGACCGTCAGCGAATCGTCGACCACCATGACCTGCGCCGGCGTGGCGGCGGCGATCTCGGTCGCGCCTTCGGCGCCGCCTTCCCCGGCCTGCGGCGCGAAGCGCGCGTCGGACAGCGTCGGCGGCTCCGGCGCGCGCATGATCAGCTGCACCGGGTTGATGATCAGCACGATCTCGCCGTTGCCCAGGATCGTCGCGCCCAGGATGCCGGCCAGCCGCGACACGCTCGCGCCGACCGTCTTGACCACGATCTCCTGATTGTTCGACACGTCGTCGACCGCGATCGCGAGCCGGTCGTCGCCGGACTTCAGCACGACCACCGGGATCTGCTTGACGTGCGCGAGCGTGATCTCCTCGCCCAGCAGTTGCGCCAGCGGCCGCAGCACGACCGGGCCGACGCCGGGGACCTCGATCATCCCTTCGCCGATCGAGCGCCCGATCTCCGACGGGCGGAAGCGCAGCACCTGCTCGACCATGCCCGACGGCAGCGCGAAGCGGCGCTGTCCGACGCGGGCCAGCACCGCCTGCATCACCGCCAGCGTCAGCGGCAGATACAGGGTGAAGCGAGTGCCGCGTCCGGCTTCGGTGCTCACGGCGATGCGGCCGCCGAACGAACCCAGCTCGGAGCGCACCACGTCCATGCCGACGCCACGGCCGGCGAGTTCGGTCACCTCGGTCGCGGTCGTGAATCCGGGCGCGAAGATCAGTTCCATCAAATCGCGCTCGGACACCGGCTGATCGGGAGCGATCAGCTTGCGCTCGATCGCGCGCGCGCGGATGCGCTCGAGGTTCAATCCCGCGCCGTCGTCGGCGATCACGACGATGATCTCGTTGGCCTCCTGCCGCACGTCGATCTTCAGTTCCCCGGTCTCCGGCTTGCCGGCGGCCCTGCGCTGCGCCGGCGTCTCCAGCCCGTGGGCGATCGCGTTGCGCACCAGGTGCTCGAACGGCGCGCCCATTTTTTCCAGCACGCCGCGGTCGATCTCGGTGTTGGCGCCGCGGATGTCGAGGTTCACGCGCTTGTCGAGTTCCTTCGCGGCCTGGCGCGCGACCCGGTACAGGCGCTCGGAGATGTTGGCGAACGTGACCAGCCGCACGCGCATCAGCTGCTGCTGCAGTTCGCGCGTCAGCCGCCCCTGCGATGTCAGGTCGGAGTCGGCGAGCTGCACGCCCTTGAGCATGCTGCCCTGGACCATTGCCACATCCTCGACGGTCTCGCGCAGCATCCGCGTCAATTCCTGCAGCCGCGTGTAGCGGTCGTACTCGAGCGGATCGAACGCGGCCGACTCGCGCGAAAGCTGGTCGGAGCGCGCCTGGATCTGCGCGTCGGCCTGGATCTCCACTTCGCGCAACTGCGAGCGCAGCCGCTGGATGTTCTCGGTCAGGTCGACAATCGCGCCGCGCAGCGTGGTGACCTCGTTCTCCAGCTTGGCGCGCGCGATCGACACCTCGCCGGCGTGGTCGACCAGCTTGTCGAGCACGTCGGCGCGCACGCGGATGTAGTTCGCCGTCGGCGCCGCGGCCGGCGCGGCCATCGTCGCAGTGATCTCCTCGGGCGCGGCCGCCTCGGCCGCCCGCATCGGGGCGACCGGCTGCGCCGCCGCGGGTGCGGCGGCCTGCGCCGGCGCGATGCCCGACTGCAGGCCGTCGAACAGGCCCAGCGCGTGGTCGTACGCGGTGTGCAGGTCCTCGATCAGATCGGCCGGCACGTCGGCCAGGTGCATCGAGGCCTCGATGCGCGTTTCCATGTCGTGCACGACCTCGCCCAGCCGCATCGCGCCCGCCATGCGCGCGCTGCCCTTGACGGTGTGCAACTGGCGCATCAGCTCGCGCGCCACGTCGCGATCGTTGGGTCGCGCGGCCAGCGCTCGCAGCCTGGCGCCGATCGCGGGCAGCAGCTCGCTGCCCTCGGTCAGGAACACCGGCAGCAGGTCCGGGTCGAGTTCGTCGCGTACCGCCGGCGCGGCGGGCCGCGGCTCCTCGAGCGGCGCCGTCGACGCGATCTGGCCGAGCAGCGCGGCGGTCTCCGCCGCGGCCGCGCCTTCTTCCGCGGGTTTGACTTCCTCGGCCGGCTGCGCAGCGGCCGCGGCGACCGGCGCGATCGCCATCGGTTCCGGCGCGGTGACCGGCGCGGGCGCCGCTTCCTCGGCCGGCGATTCCTCTTCCTCGGCGGCGGGCAGGTGCAGCGCGGCCTGCGCGCGCACCACGCTCAGCAGGTCCTGAACCGCGGCGGCGTCGAGCGGCGCACGATCCGGATAGATGCCGGCGGCAAACTGGTGCAGCATGCCGCGCATGCGCTCGATCGCGCGCTCGAGCGTGTCGAACTGCGGCGGCGCCAGCGTCACGTGCGCGCCGGCTTCGCCGCTCAGCTCATGCAGCAGGTCGTCGAGCGGATCGGCGATCTCGAGCACCGGCTCGACGCCGACCGTGGAGGTGATCCCGGCCAGCGAATGCGCGCGCCGCGCCGCCTGCGCGGACGCCGGCCGCTGCGGTTCGTAGCGCCACTCGGACACGTCCTGCGCCAGCGTGCGGATGCACTCGTCCGATTCGTTCAGGAACACCGAGTACAACCCGTGGCTGACCGCGACCGGACCGATGCGCTTGACCTCGTCGGCGGCGATCGGCTCCGGTTCGGCTGCCAGCGGCGCCTCGACCGGCGCGGCCGCGGCGGCCGGCGCCGGAATCTCGAACTCGAACTCCGGCACGTCGACGGCGACGTGCTCCTCGTGCGCCTCTTCGGCCGGCGCCGGCGCGACCGGCGCGGCGGCAACCGGCGCGGGGGCGGCCTCCGGCAATCCCAGTCCGGCGGCGGAAAACGGTCCGCCTTCGCGCACGCGATTGGCGGCGCGCACCAGCGCGTCGCTGTCGATCGGCGCCTGCGGGTTGGCGGCGATCTGCGCGATCCAGCCGCGCATCAGCGTGCGCGCCGCCGATGCGAGCTTGATCAGGTCGTCGCTGGCCGGGCGTTCCTGCGACAACCACAGGTTGAAGCATTGCTCGATCGACCAGGCGCCCTCGCCAAAGGACTTCAGCCCCACCATGCGGCTGGATCCCTTCAGCGTGTGGAACGCGCGCCGCGTGGTGGTGAGCGTGGCCTGGTCGGCCGGCGTGGCCGCCAGCCGCGCGAGCTGCGCGTCGATCGTGTCGAGCACCTCGTTGGCTTCCTCGACGAAGATGCCGAGCAGTTCGGCGTCCGCCGCGGCCTCGGTCGCGGGCAGCGGCGCGGGCGCAGGTGCCGGCGCCGCGACCGGCGGCGGCGCGAAGATCTGCAGCAGTTCGGCGACCGAATTGGCGTTGCGCACTTCGTGCAACTGCCTGACCAGCACCGCGGCGCGCGCGGCGCGCTGCTTCAGCGCATCGTCGTCGAGCAGGTCGGCGTCGTTCGTGAGCTGCGGCAGCACCTGGTCGAACTCGCGCAGCGCGGTGGTGTCGCCGCTGGCGAGCCGCTGCGCCAGCGCGTGCGCCTGCTCGACGTGGCGGCGTGCGGCCGATTCGACGTTCTCGCCCGGCGCGCCGCCCATGCGCGTGATCGGGCCCATCTCGCCTTCGCGCGCGGCCTCGATCGGCATGATCGCCAGGTCGGCGGAGAACACGCCGGCGTCCGCGTCCCAGCGGAACATGCCGCGCGGTCGGTCCGCGTCCTGGCTCAGCGTCTCGACGAAGAAGCCGACCGCGCCCAGGTTGTTGGCGATGCGCAGGAACTCCTGCTGGCTCGGCGCCGCGTCCGGCCGCGCAAAGCGCTCGATCGCGCTCTGCGCGTTGCGGATCGCCGCCACCGGATCGTCGTGGCCGAGCAGCGACAGAACCCCGGCGATCTGGTCGAGCATCGGCGGGGTGGCGGCCAGTTCGGCGCGTTCGGCCGGCTGGCGGAAGAAGCGGTCGAGCCGCTGTTCGACTTCGCGCAGCGTGGCCTGCGTCTCGGCCACGACCGTGCTCATCGTCAGCCGGTCCTGCGCCTTGCGCGCCAGTTCCGTCAGCCACGGTCCGAGGTCGGGCAGCGGCTGATCATTGCGCGCGGCCACCAGGCGCTCGGCGACCTGGCGCGCGCGGCTCTCGAACAACGGTTCGGTGTGCGGCAGCTCCTCGATGCCCAGATCGGCGAACAGCAGCGCCGAGGCGATCTCGATGCCGAGCGTCTCGCGCGCCGACGGCGACATCGTGCCGATGTCGGCAGCGAGCGAGCCGACGGTGTCGAGCACGATGTCGATGGCGTGCGCGCCGATCCTGTGCGCCGCCTTGCGCGCGAGCTGGATCTCGTGCACGAACTTGGTCGCGTCGTTCGACAGCCCGCCCGCGAGCGGACTCCACTGCGCCTTGGCCTGCGCCAGCGCTTCCTTCAGCGTGCGCAGCTGCTCCTGGTCGATCGACGTCAGCGTGGCGCGCTCGAAGTCGGGCGGGATCAGCGCGTCGAGGCCGTACAGCCGCTTGATCTCGGCCACGCGCGCCTCGCCTGCTGCTGCGCGGCCGACGTAGTACAGCGCGTCGATCATCAGCCGCTCGGCCACCGCGCTGCTGCCTTCGATCAGGCGCCGCAGCTGCAGGTTCAGCCGCGCCAGCACGCGCTTCAGATCGACGTCGATCGGCAGGTGGTCGGCGGCGAGCGCGTCCATCATCCCGCGCACGATCCACCAGAAGCTGCGCGCCAGCCCGCGCTGCGGCAGGTTCTCCAGGTCGAGCAGCGCGTCGCGCATCATGCCGCGCGCGTCAACGTCGTTCGGATTGCGCAGGAAGCCGAGCAGGCCGCTCTCGAAGTGGACGCGGCGCACGCGCAACTGGTCGGCCGTCATCGGCCGGATGCTGATGCTGTGAAACGCCGGCCGGCGCGACAGATCGGGAAAGATCAGGTCGGCCGCGTGCACGCGCGGGGCGCGCGACAGCACCAGGATCTCGCGGTAGTAGGGGAACAGGCGCACCGGCTGGTTCGGCCGCCCCGCCAGCATCGCCTCCAGGTACGCGACCACCGCCGACAGCGTCGACTCGACCGACCGCACCGCCGCCGGCAGGCACTCGCGTGGCTCGGCTTCCCAGCGCCGCAGCAATTGTTCGACCGCGTCGAGCACCTGCACCACGCCGCGCAGATTGAGCATCTGCAGCGCGCCGTTGGCCTGGTGGATCTGCGCGCGCGCGGCGCGCAGCGGCTCGACGTCGCCCTTGGCGCCGAGGAATGTCTGCGCGTTCGCGGTCGCCTGCGCCAGCGCGGTGCGGATCTCGCCCAGCACCCACGCCAGCGGCGCCACGTCGGGCGCGACTTCGGCGATCTGACCCGGATCCTGCGTCTCGCTCATGGCGCTCTCCAGGTCAGGACACGCGGAAGCGCGCCACCGACGCCTTCAGTTCGCGCGCGAGCGTGGCGAGCTGCCCGATCGACTGCGCCGCCTGGCGCGTGCCCTGCGAGGTCTGCTCGGTGGTCGCCAGGATGCTCTCGATCGACACCGCGACGCCGCTGGCCGACTGCGCCTGCTCGCCGGTGGTGCCTGCCACGCGTTCGATGAGGTCGGCGACCTGCCGCGTCACGCGTCCGATCTCGGCCAGCGACGTGCCGGCGGCATCGGACAGCTTGGTGCCCTCGACCACGCCCTGCGTGCTCTTCTCCATCGCGGTGACCGCGTCCTGCGTGTCGGTCTGAATCGTTCGGACCAGAGCGCCGATCTGCTTGGCTGCTTCGGCGGACCGGTCCGCCAGCCGCTGCACTTCCTCGGCCACCACCGAGAAGCCGCGCCCTGCCTCGCCGGCAGAAGCGGCCTGGATCGCCGCGTTCAGCGCCAGCACGTTGGTCTGCTCGGTGATGTCGGAGATCAGTTCGACGATCTCGCCGATCTCCTGCGACGACTCGCCCAGCCGCTTGATGCGCTTGGCGGTCTCTTGGATCTGCTCGCGGATCTCGTTCATGCCCGCGATCTGGTTGTACACCGCGCGCTGGCCGCGTTCGGCCGCGTCAAGAGATGCGCGCGCCACGCGCGCCGATTCGGTCGCGCTGCGCGAAGCCTCGTTGATCTGCGAGGCCATGATCAGCACCTTCTGGCCGGTGTCCTTGATCTCGCGGCTCTGCTGCTCGGAGGCCGACAGCAGCGCGGTCGTGATCTCGCGCGCCTGCGTCGACGCGGCGCTGACCTGCTCGGCCGCGTCGTTGATGCGGCTGACCAGCCCGCGCAGCTCCTCGACCGTGTAGTTGACCGAGTCGGCGATCGCGCCGGTGATGTCCTCGCTCACCGTGGCCTCGATCGTCAGATTGCCGTCGGCGACCTCCTGCAGCTCGTTCATCAGTCGAAGAATGGCGGCCTGGTTCTGCTCGTTGGCGCGCTTGGCGGCCTCCTCGAACTTCTGCGCCTCGTTGCGGCGCGCCTCGGCTTCGAGCGTGCGGCTGCGGCTGTCGCCGAGCAGGATCTTGACCAGCCCGATCGTCGCCAGCAGCACGGCCAACCCGAACACGGCCATGATCACGAAGTTGACCGCGCGCACGCCGCCTTCCTTCTGCAGCTCGCCCTGCACGTTCGACAGCTGCCCGCGCAGCTTCTCGGCGTCGCGCTGGATCACGGTCTGCGCGCGCCCGGCCTCGACCACGGAAGTGAAACCGCTGCTTGCCGCCGCGATCGACGGCTGCAGGTCGCCGAACAGCTTGGCGATCTGTTGCAGCCGTGGCCGCGCCTCGCCTTCACCGGCGCTCACGCTCTGCAGCAGATCGCGGAACTGCGCCAGATCGCGCGTCAGCGTCTGCGCCGCCTCCGCGCCCGCCAGCCCCGCCGGCAGCGCGGCCGCGGTGCGGGCGATGCGCTGCGCCAGCAGCGCGAGCTGCGCCAGCGGCGCGCTCTGGCCGCGCTGCGCCGCGAGTTCGTCGGTCAGTTGCGCGATGCGCGGCGCCGCCTCGTTCAGCCGCGTCAGGAAGTCGCCGTAGGCGCGCAGCGCCTTGTCGTGCGCGACGATCTGCGAAGCGGCGGTCTCGGAAGCCTTCCACGTGGTGGCGGCCTGCTCGAGCGCCGGTGCCGCGGACGAGCCGATCGCGCCGGCCAACGCCTCGAGGTTGGCAGCGACGCGGTCGCGGCTTTCGCGCAGTTCCGTCAGCGCGGTGCCGTTGCCCTCGGCCGCGCGCGGCGCCGCCTTGGCGAGCCGCTGCGAATGCGTGAGCGTGTCGCCGAGCAGTTGCGCCTGCGCGGCGTTGTTGGCCGCCAGACGAACGTCGATCGCCAGCACCGCCGCGAACAGGAACGCGAACACGCCCATCAGCGTCAGCATCACCTGCACCTGCGTGTTCAGCGGCCGGGTGCCGATGAAGGGCAGCCTCCACGCCAGCAGGCGATCGACCATCCGCGAACCCCAGGTGCTCGACAGCGCGGCCTCGATCGCGCGGCGATCGATCTTCTGCGTCGGCGGGCTGGGCGGGATCGGCGCGCGCGCGCGGCCCGCCACCTCCGCCGCAGCGAACTCCGTGTAGCGGAACGGCTGCACGGTGATCTGGCCCTCGCCGTCCTTCGACGAGCTTTTCATCTCTGCGTCCATCGCCATGCCCATTTCCGCACTCCTGTGCGCGCCGTCCGTCAGGCGCCGATCGCGCTGAACCGCTCGAACGCCACCAGGCTCGCCAAGTCGAGCTCGGTCAGGATCGTGCCGTCGCTGTCGCGGTAGCGCACGCGTTCCCACGGCCTGGATCCGTCGTTCGCGGCCTCCAGGCGTTCCAGTTCCTTCAGATTGCGCAGCCCGAAGGCGCGGGTGATGATCAGCGCCGCGCTCGACTTCAGCGATTCGCCGATCACCAGCAGCTGCTGCGCCTGCTCGGGGCCCAGCGCCGTGCCGCCGCTGAACTGCATCAGGTCGACCACGCCGACCAGGCGGCCGCGCACGTTGGTCAGGCCCCGGTACCACGGCTTGGTCCACGGCACCGGCGCCACGTCGCCGAGCGGAACGATTTCACCGGCCGACGCCATTTCGACCAGATACGCGCGGCTGCCGATGCGCACCGCCAGCCGCAGCGACGCGCCGGTGGCCACCGGCGCGGTCTTCAGGCGCTCGGCGAGCTGCGTCGAGAAGTCGCGCAGCTTGTCCAGTTGCTTTTCGGACTGCATCGACGCTCCTCCGCCGGCCTCGTTACGCGCCACGCCCCGGTCCATGGATCAGCTCAACGCGGCGATTTTTCCGAGCAGCTCATCTGCCTTGACCGGCTTGGTGATGTAGTCGCGCGCACCCTGCCGCAGCCCCCAGATGCGATCGGTCTGCTGGCTCTTGCTGGTGCACATGATCACCGGGATGTTCTGGGTGGCCGGGTCCTTCGACAGCTGCCGCGTCAGTTGGAAGCCGTTCTGCCCCGGCATCACGACGTCCATCAGGATCAGGTCGGGCGTGTGCGACTTGAGCTTCAGCAACGCTTCTTCGGCATTCTCCGCCACCGATACGTTGAAGCCGTTCTTGGTCAGCAGTTCGGTCAGGAAGTAGCGTTCAGTCGGCGAATCGTCGACGATCAGAACCTTCTTGATCGGCATGTGCCCCCTCGCGCTGTGTATGGTGTTTCAGTCGGCCGCGTGCTGCCGCACCGCAGTCAGCAGGCTGTCCTTGGTGAACGGCTTGGTCAGGTACTCGCTCGAGCCGACCATGCGGCCGCGCGCCCGATCGAACAACCCGTCCTTCGACGACAGCATCACGACCGGCGTCTTGGAAAACCGCGGGCTGCGCTTGATCAGCGCGCAGGTCTGATAGCCGTCCAGACGCGGCATCAGGATGTCGCAGAAGATGATGCTCGGCTGATGATCGGTGATCTTGGACAGCGCTTCGAAGCCGTCCTGCGCCAGGATCACCTGGCAGCCGGCCTGGGTCAGGAAGATTTCGGCGCTGCGGCGGATGGTGTTCGAGTCATCGATCACCATCACCTTGCGGCCGCGGATGTCGGAGAAGTCCTGCGTCGCCATGGCAACACTCCCATGTTCAGCGCACGCCGCCGGCCCGACCGGCCGGCGCGGTCCGTCGCAACGGGCTCGACGGCATCAGATCTCCACCATCTCGAAGTCCTCCTTGCGCGCGCCGCACTCCGGACACGTCCAGTTGGGAGGCAGGTCTTCCCAGCGCGTGCCGGGCGCGATTCCCTCGTCCGGCAAGCCCGCCGCTTCGTCGTAGATCCAACCGCAGATCAAGCACATCCATGTACGCGTCCCACTGCCCGCCGTGGTTGTTGTCATGGCAGCAAAGCATCGAGAAAGAGTCGGCTAACATCTGTCGAATCGATCATAGCTTGGCCTGCCTAGTTACGGCTTACTTTCGGCTTCATACATACGGCTGAGGGGCTTGCCGGCGCACGGCCGCCTCTGCGCACACCGATGCCCGTTCATGCGCCACCCGTTGTGCTGACCTTCGGAGTCTCGGATCCCACCGGTGCCACCGGGCTGGCCGCCGATGCGATCACGTGCGCGTCGATGGGTTGCCACGCCGCCGGGGCCGTCACCGCCGTGTCGGTGCAGGACAGCGTGCGGCTGCAGGACGTGCTGGCGATCGAGGGCGAACTGGTCGACGACCAGGCACGCGCGGTGCTCGAGGACATGCCGGTGGCGGCGATCAAAGTCGGCGCCATCGGCAGCAGCGACAACGCGCAGGTGATCGCGGCGATCCTGTCGGACTACGACGACGTGCCGGTGGTCGTCGATCCGTGGTTCGAGGTGCCGGCCGCGGAGATCGAGGAAAGCCGGTCGGCGCTCGAACTGATGACCGCGATGTGCGAGCTGATGCTGCCGCGGACCACGATGCTGACGGTCGATCTGAAAACGGCGCGACGGCTGGGTACCGTGCTCGCCGCGGCCGGCGGCAGCACGGAGGAGGATGCCGATGACCTCAGCGCGTCCGAATGCGCGCGCCGCCTGCTCGGCGCCGGCGCCGAGTACGTGCTGCTGACCGGCGTGCAGACGGCGGGCGGGTTGAACGTCAACACGCTGTTCGACGCCGAAGGCGGCCAGCAGAACGAAAGCGTCGATCGCGTCGAACTGCGCTTCCGCGGTGCCGGCGACACGCTGTCGGCCTCGATCGCGGCACTGCTCGCGCAGGGCATCGACGTCGGTGATGCGGTGCGCGAGGCGCACGATTTTCTCGGCCAGTCGCTCGCCGCCGGGTTTCGGCTCGGCATGGGCGCGGCGATGCCGGATCGGCTGTTCTGGGCGGGCGATGACGGACCGCAGGATGACGGCGACGATTGAGCGCCCGGGCGGCGTCTATCTGCTGACGCCCGACTGGAGCGACACCGCGCGTCTGCTCGACTTCACGGGCGTGGCGTTGACGAGCGGGGTGCGCTGGCTGCAGTACCGCAACAAGCGCGCCGAACCCGCGCTGCGAAGACGGCAGGCGCTGGCGCTGCGCGAACTGACGCTGACGCTCGGCGTGCGGCTGGTGATCAACGACGACATCGATCTGGCGCTCGCCGCGCAGGCCGACGGCGTTCACGTCGGCCGCGATGACCCGGACCCGTGGCCGAAGCTCGCGCGCGAAGGCGTGCGGATGCTGGTCGGCGTCTCGTGCTACGACGACTTCGAGCGCGCGCGGCGCGCGCAGCGCGATGGCGCCGACTACGTCGCGTTCGGCTCGATGTTCGCGTCGGCGACCAAGCCGGCCGCGGTGCGGGCGCCGCCGGACCTGCTGTCGCGCGCGCGCGCGCGGGATATGCACGTGGTCGCGATCGGCGGCATCGACGCGAGCAACATCGAGCGGGTCGCGGCCGCCGGCGCACACGCGGCGGCGCTGATCAGCGCCGTCTTCGATGCGGCCGATCCCGCCGCGGCCGCACTTGAACTCGGCCGCAGATTCGAACAGGGGAGACTTCAACATGAGTCGCAACGAGCAGTTCTTTGAGCGCGCGCAGCGGAGCATTCCGGGCGGCGTCAATTCGCCGGTGCGGGCGTTCCGCTCGGTCGGCGGCACGCCGCGCTTCATCGCGCGCGCGCAGGGGCCGCACTTCTGGGACGCCGACGGCAAGCGTTACATCGACTACATCGGCTCCTGGGGGCCGATGATCGTCGGCCATACGCATCCCGACGTGGTCGCAGCGATGCAGGCGGCGATCGCGAACGGGATCAGCTTTGGCGCGCCGACCGAGGCCGAGGTCGAGATGGCCGAAACGCTGCTCGCGCTCGCACCGTCGATGCAGCAGGTGCGACTGGTTTCGTCCGGCACCGAGGCGGCGATGAGCGCGATTCGCCTGGCGCGCGGCGCGGCAGGCGACGGCAAGGGCCGGCGCAGGATCGTCAAGTTCGAGGGCTGCTATCACGGCCACGCCGACAGCCTGCTGGTCAAGGCCGGCTCGGGCGCGCTGACGTTCGGCCATCCGAGTTCGGCCGGAGTGCCGGCGGAGATCACGCAGCACACGATCGTGCTTGACTACAACGACGCGCAGCAGCTCGAGGACGCCTTCAAGCGCCACGGCGACGACATCGCGGGCGTGATCGTCGAGCCGGTCGCCGGCAACATGAACCTCGTGCGCGCCGCGCCGGAGTTCCTGCGATCGATGCGCGCCCTGTGCACCCGGCACGGCGCGCTGCTGATCTTCGACGAAGTAATGAGCGGGTTCCGCGTCGCGCTCGGCGGCGCGCAGGCGCTGTACGGGATCGACCCGGATCTGACCGTGCTCGGCAAGGTGATCGGCGGCGGCATGCCGGTGGCGGCGTTCGGCGGCAAGCGCGCGGTGATGAAGCATCTGGCGCCGCTCGGTCCCGTGTACCAGGCCGGCACGCTGTCCGGAAACCCGGTTGCGGTCGCGTGCGGGCTGGCGACGCTGAGGCTGATTCAGCAGCCCGGCTTCTACGAGCGGCTCGGCGCGCAGACCGCCAAGCTGGTGCAGGGACTTGCGGACGCGGCCCGCGCTGCGGGCGTGCCATTTTGCGCCGATGCGGTCGGCGGCATGTTCGGCCTGTACTTCGCGGCGACCGTGCCGACCTGTTACGCGCAGGTGATGGCCACCGACAAGGCGCGGTTCAATGCGTTCTTCCACGCGATGCTCGACCGCGGCGTCTATCTGGCGCCTTCGGCGTTTGAGGCCGGGTTCGTGTCGGCGGCGCACGACGATGCGGTGATCGATGCCACCGTTGCCGCGGCGTATGCCGCGTTCAGGGGCTTACGGAACTCGGGCGGCGGCGCAGGGACGAACCAGCCATGAGGTTACTCAAACTCCTTCTGGCACCCGTGCTGGCGCTGGGGTTGCCGGCCGCGGCCCACGCGCAGCCGGTGCGCGCCGACAACGCCGAAGTCGAACTGGTGGCGGCGACCGACGCAATCGTCCCCGGCCAGCCGCTGTCGGTCGGACTGCGAGTCAAGCACGATCCCGAATGGCACACTTACTGGCAGGTGCCGGGCGATTCCGGACTGCCGACGCGGATCCACTGGAAACTGCCGTCCGGCTGGTACGCGGGGCCGATCGAATGGCCGGTGCCGAAGCGCATGCCGGTCGGGCCGCTGATGAACTTCGGCTACGACGGCGAGGTGCTGCTGCTGACGCAGTTGACGCCACCGGCGGACCTGAAACCGGGCGCGCAGGTCGAGCTCGGCGCGCGCGCGGACTTCCTGATCTGCCGCGATGTCTGCATTCCCAGCGGCGCCGACGTGGCCCTGAGCCTGCCGGTGCGCGAGGCGGCCAATCCGTCGCGCCGCGCCGCCCAGTTCGCTGCTACGCGCGCGCTCGTGCCCCAGCGCGTCACGCTGCAGGACGCCACGGCGACGATCGAAGACGATCGCATCCTGCTGTCGTTCCGCGCGCCGTCTGCGCTGGCGAAGGCCGAATTCTTCCCGCTCGAGGAAGCTCGCATCGAGCCCGCGGCGCCGCAGATCGTGCGTGTCGAAGGCGACCGCGTCGCGCTGTATCTGACCGCGGCCAAGCCGATCGCGGCCGGCTTCACGCGCCTGAAGGGCGTGCTGGTTGCCGGTGACGGTCCGGCACGGGCCGATCGCGGCGGCTGGGCCGGAGAGATCGAAGTCGCGCTGGCGCCCGGCAAGGTCGCGCCGGTCGAGGCGGCGGGCGCCGCCGTGACCGCGGGCACGCCGATCACGCTGTGGTTCGCGCTGATCGGCGCGCTTGCCGGCGGGCTGATCCTGAACCTGATGCCGTGCGTGTTCCCGGTGCTGTCGCTGAAGCTGCTGTCGCTGCTGCAGCACCAGCGCGAAGAAGATGCGGCGCATGTCGCGCACGCGTCGCTGCGCACGCACGGGATCGTGTTCGGCGTCGGCGTGGTCGCGAGCTTCGTGCTGCTGGCCGGGGCGATGCTGGCGCTGCGCGCCGGCGGCGCACAACTGGGCTGGGGCTTCCAACTGCAGACGCCGTGGGTGATCGCGGGACTGACGGCGCTGTTCTTCGTGATCGGGCTGAACCTGCTCGGCGCGTTCGAATTCAACGTCGGCACGCGGCTGGCGAACGCGGCGCCGGCGCAGCGGCTGCGGCCCGACCGCATCTCCGGCAGCTTCGGCACCGGCGTGCTGGCGGTCGTGGTCGCCGCGCCGTGCACGGCGCCCTTCATGGGCGCGGCGCTCGGCTATGCGATCACGCAGCCGGCCGCGCAGGCGCTGCTGGTATTCGCCGCACTCGGCGTCGGCATGGCGTTGCCGTATCTGCTGCTGACCTTCTTCCCCGCGTTGCTCAAACGGCTGCCGCGCCCCGGCGCATGGATGGAACGGTTCCGGCAGGTCATGGCATTCCCGATGTTCGCCACCTGCGTTTGGCTGCTGTGGGTGCTGGCGCAGCAGGTGAACGTCAACGCGCTGGCGCTGACGCTGGGCGCGCTGGTGCTGATCGCGCTCGCGGTATGGGCGCTCGGCATCGCACAGCGCGGCGCGACGCGCTGGCGCTGGGTCGCCCTCGGCGCGGCCGGCGTGGCGTTCTACGCGGTGGCCGCCGCGACCGGGCCCGATTCGATGCGCGCGAATGCATCGACCGTCGTCGACGCCGGCAGCCCGTGGCAGGCGTGGACCCCCGCCGAGCAGCAGAAGCTGCTCGCAGCGGGCCAGCCGGTGTTCGTCGATTTCACCGCGGCGTGGTGCGTGACCTGCCAGGCCAACAAGCAGCTGGTGCTCAAGTCGCGCGCGGTGATCGACGCGCTGTCGCAGAAGGGCGTGACGCTGCTGCGCGCTGACTGGACCAATCGCGACGACGCGATCACGCGCGAGCTGGCGCGCTTCGAGCGCAACGGCGTGCCGCTTTACGTGCTGTACGACCGCAGCGGCAAGGCTCAGGTGTTGCCCGAATTGCTGACCGAGCGCATCGTGCTGGATGCTTTGCGCCGGATCTGATCGCCGCTGCCAGCGAGGCCACCATGTTCGGAAGAACTCTGTTCGTTGCCGCGGCGCTGACGTTCGCGCTGGCTGCGCGCGGTGCGGCGCTGCCTGGACAGCCCGCGCCCGCGTTTGCACTGCCCGATGTCGGCGGAAAGCGCGTCGATCTCGCCGACTTCCGCGGCAGGTACGTCGTTCTCGAATGGAACAACCCATCGTGCCCGTTCGTGCAGAAGCACTACGGCAGCGGCAACATGCAGACGCTGCAGAAGCGCTTCACCGCGGACGGCATCGCGTGGCTGACGATCAACTCGACGGTGGCCGGGCATCCGGAGCACCTGCGGCCCGAGCAGCAGGCCGCGTGGCTGAAGCAGCAGAACGCGGCGCCGACCGCGGCGCTGCTCGATCCCGACGGCAAGGTCGGGCGCGCTTACGGGGCGCGGACCACGCCGCAGATGTTCGTGATCGATCCGGCGGGCGCGGTGCGCTACGCGGGCGCGATCGACGACAAGCGCAGCGCGGATTCGGCCGACGTGAAGACCGCGCACAACTTCGTCGCGCAGGCGCTCGCCGAGCTGCGCGGCGGCAAGGCGGTGTCGGTCGCATCGACGCCGCCGTACGGCTGCTCGGTCAAGTACGAGTAGTTCGGCCCGTCGTCAACCGGTCTCGTAGACCCATTGCAGCAGCGCGTCGTGCACGCCCTGCGCGTCGCGCGCGTTCGGGTGATTGATGATCGCGACCACCGCGTAGCGGCGGCCGCTCGCCGCCAGCACATAGCCCGCGATCGGCCTCACATCGGCGAGCAATCCGGTCCTGATGTGGGCGCGGCCGGTCGCGCTGTTGCGTTTCTTCATCGTGCCGTCCACACCCGCCAGCGGCAACGACGAGACGAACTCGGGCATCAGCGGTCCGGCATACGCGTCGACCAGCAGCCGCGCCAGGCTGCCGGCCGAGATCCGCTCGACCCGCGACAGCCCGGAGCCGTTTTCGAGCACGAGCTCCGGCATCTGCAGCCCGCGTGTCGCGAGCCAGTCGCGCACCGCGCTTGACGAGTGCTCGGCATTGCCCGGTTGGCGGCTGGTTTCCGCGCCGATCGTCAGAAACACCTGGCGCGCCATCACGTTGTTGCTGAATTTATTGAGTCGCGGATCACGTCGGCCAGTGGCGCCGACTCGTGCAGCGCGATGCGGCGCGCGTCCGCGGGCGCGACGCCTTCGCGCACCTTGCCCGTCCAGCCGCCGCCGGCGCTTTCCCGAAGAGCACGGAACGCGGCGCCGAAGTACCGGGTGTGTCCGAGCACGCTGATGTGCCGGGTCTTCTCGCCGCAGGCGAGTGGAAATGCGCCGCGCAAGACGGGCGCCATAGGATCGGTGAAGTCGGCCTGCAGGCGCGCGCGCCAATCGCCGCAGTTGCCGTGGACGCCGCGGACGGTCGGCGGCAGCTTCATTCCCGCCAGCGCCGGCGTGGCGACGACGCGCGCGCTGCGCGTGTCCGAATCGGGAACGAAGCCGAGCGTCAATGCCTTGAAGTTCAGCAGCAGCGCGTCGGGCCCGGCGTTGTAGGGCCGGTTCGCTTCGCCGTCGAACAGCGCCGGGTCGTGCAGCAGCGGCTCGAACGCGGACTTGTCGAGCACGAGGTCGCCGCGAATCTCACGCAGACCGTAGGCACGCAGCCTGCTCACCAGCAACCACAGGTGCTCGGTCACCAGCTTTGGATCGCCGCTGCCGCGCACAACGAGATCGCCTTCAAGCCGGTCGCGGCGCAGCGCGCCGGTTGCGAAGGCTTACGTGCGCCACGTGCAGGCGGGGCCGAGCAGGTTCAGCGCCGCGTAGGTCGTCACCAGCTTCATCGTCGATTCCGGGTGCATCGGGATCGTCGTGTTGACCGCGATCGACACGCCGCTGCCCGACAGCGGCTGCACGACGACCGCCGAGGCGGTCGGCGGGATCGCCGCCTGGCGCAGCGCGGCGGCGATAGAGTCCGACAGTTGTGTGCTCGCGCTGTCGGCGGTCTGCGCGGCCGTTGCACCGGCCATGCGCAGCGTCAGCAGGAATGCGAGGCCGAGGGTGCGGTTCAGCGGCACACGGGAGACGACGCGCATGGCGACGGAACCGACTCGGCGAAAGCGGCGCCTCACGCCGTCGCGGGATTCAGCGGTTCAGCGCGGAGGAAAGGCGGCGGCGAAAGGATGCGACCAGTTGCGGCTGGCCAGCGGCGAGGTCGAACACCGACAGCATGGTCTTGCGACCGACGTCGTCGCCGAAGCCGCGATCGTGTTCGACGATCGCGAGCAACTGCTCGAGCGCAGGCTCGAATTCGCGCCGCGCGATGTGAAGCCGTGCCAGATCCAGGCGCGCCTGCAGATCGGCGGGATCCGCCTCGATGCGCGCGTGCAGCGTCGATGCCGGCGGCAATTCGGCGGCGCGGCGCAGACTTTCGGCGCGCGTGGCGAGCGCGCGAAAGCTCGGGTCATCGCGAGTGACCTTCGTCGCCGCAGCCAGCAGGCGCTCGGCTTCCTCGATTGCGGGGGCCCCACCGAGCGACTGCGCGTGATCCAGCAGCAGCGCGGCCAGATCGAGACGCGCGGACTCGTTGTCCGATGACAGCGCGACCGCCGCGCGCAGCGCCGTCGCCGCGGCGGCGACATCGCCGGCCGCGAGCAGTCGCGCTGCCTTGCGCCGCTCCAGCTCGCTCGGATCCGGCAGCAGGCGTGCGACGAAAGCGCGCAATTGGCTGTCCGGCACGACGCCGACGAACGAGTCGACCGGCTGTCCGTCGGCGAACGCAACCACGTACGGAATGCTGCGCACGTTGAACTGCGCGGCGATCTCCGCGTTTTCGTCGGTATTGATCTTGACCACGCGCAGCCGGCCGACGAACTCGGTTTCGATCCTTTCGAGCATCGGGCCGAGCGTGCGGCACGGACCGCACCACGGGGCCCAGAAATCGACCAGGACCGGCGTGCGGTGCGACGCTTCGATCACGTCGCGGGTGAAGGTTTGCTGGGTTGCTTCGATCATCGTTCGCCTCGATACCATCACATCGGGTCGCGCTGCGCGAACATCAAGACCCGCGCGCCTCTACCGCTCACGCGCTGAGCTGGATCATGCCGAGCCCGGCGCGCCGATGATGGCCGAAACCGCGCAGGATGCGGGCGCGGAACGGGTCCGGGTGGAGCACTTCGAGCGCGCCCTCGATGGTCGCGTGATCGATGCGGATGCGACTGCCATGGTGCTCGAAGCGCAGTGCGGTCATCGAAACGTCGGCCATCAGCAGGCGCATGCCGAAGCGTTCGGCGCTGCCCTTGAACCAGATCTCCACCTCGTCCTTGGTACGGAACGGTTCGACTTCCTTTTCCGCGCCTTCCAGCCGCGCGCGTCCGGCGCAGACCGGCAGACTGAATCGGTACATCAGGCCGGGCGCCACCTGGATCAGCGTTCGCTTTGGCTCCAGCGCGCTGATCGCGCGCGCCGGCCGCCGCGGCCACGGCGCGATCGACTGCACCCAGTAACGGCCGTCGATGGTGCTGTCGGCCCGGAACAGGAAGTGGCCTTCGCCGGCGCGATTGCCAAACGTGGTGGCCAGCTCCGCATGCGCCATCAGCGGATTCGTGTCCGGCGGAAAGGTGACCGCGGTCTCGAACACCTCGACGGTGGGAACCTCAAGCTTCGTATAGCTCAGGACCGAATGGACGAAGCGGTCGGGCTTGCGCGCGGCTTCCGGCTTCGATCCGGTGCGTAGAAACGGCAGAGTGAAACTCATCCTGGGGCGGGTCGCACGAGCAATGCGAACCGGGTCCTTCGGAGAATCCGAGGACCCGTCGCGCGCGGGCCATTAGTAGCGTATCGGTGCATTCTCCGGTATCCCTTTGCATCATTAGCCCGTTCCGACTAAGCCGCGAGAGGAACTCGGCTTGCAGTCAAGGACTCCAGGCCCCGGAGTTTGGGGAGGGCGGAACGCCGATCAGGGCCGGTCGAGGCCTTGATCGATAAGGACGATGCACTTATCATTAGCACTCGAAAGCGGCGAGTGCTAACAACACGGCCGCCTTTCTTCTTCGTGAGGTTGCCCTCCATTCATTCCGTAAGTCGAGAAAGTCCTTTAATCAGGAGCGTTTATGAAAATTCGTCCTTTGCACGATCGCGTGATCGTCAAGCGGCTGGACCAGGAGCGCAAGACCGCGTCGGGCATCGTGATCCCGGACACCGCGGCTGAGAAACCCGATCAGGGCGAAATCATCGCCGTCGGCCCCGGCAAGCGCGATGACAACGGCAAGCTGATTGCGCCGGACGTGAAAGTCGGTGACCGGGTGCTGTTCGGCAAGTATGCGGGCCAGACCGTCAAGGTCGAAGGCGAGGAACTCCTCGTCATGCGCGAAGAAGACCTCATGGGCGTGATCGCCTAACCGCTGAGTCCCCAATCGGAGAGTTCAAAGATGGCATCGAAACAGGTTTTCTTTCACGACGACGCGCGTCATCGCATGGTCCGTGGCGTCAATGTCCTCGCCAATGCGGTGAAGGTCACCCTTGGCCCGAAGGGCCGCAATGTCGTGCTGGAGCGCTCGTTCGGCGCCCCGACCGTCACCAAGGACGGCGTGTCGGTGGCCAAGGAAATCGAACTGAAGGACAAGTTCGAAAACATGGGCGCGCAAATGGTCAAGGAAGTCGCGTCCAAGACCTCGGATAACGCCGGTGACGGCACGACGACGGCGACCGTGCTGGCGCAGTCGATCGTCGCCGAAGGCATGAAATACGTCGCCGCCGGCATGAACCCGATGGACCTGAAGCGCGGCATCGACAAGGCCGTGGCGGCGGCGGTCGAGGAGCTGAAGAAGATCAGCAAGCCGTGCACGACCAGCAAGGAAATCGCGCAGGTCGGCGCCATTTCGGCCAATGCCGACGAGAACATCGGTGAAATCATCGCCAAGGCGATGGACAAGGTCGGCAAGGAAGGCGTGATCACGGTCGAGGACGGCAAGTCGCTCGACAACGAACTCGAGATCGTCGAGGGCATGCAGTTCGACCGCGGCTACATGTCGCCGTACTTCATCAACAACCCCGACAAGCAGATCGCGATCCTCGACAACCCGTACGTTCTGCTGCACGACAAGAAGATCAGCAATATTCGCGACCTGCTGCCGATCCTTGAGCAGGTGGCGAAAGCCGGCCGGCCGCTGCTGATCGTCGCCGAGGAAGTCGAAGGCGAGGCGCTGGCCACGCTGGTCGTCAACAACATCCGCGGGATACTCAAGACCTGCGCGGTCAAGGCGCCGGGATTCGGAGATCGCCGCAAGGCGATGCTTGAGGACATCGCGATCCTGACCGGCGGCAACGTGATCGCCGAGGAAACGGGCATGACGCTCGAGAAGGCCACGCTGAATGACCTCGGCCAGGCCAAGCGGATCGAGATCGCGAAGGAAAACACCACGATCATCGACGGCGCCGGCGACGCCAAGGCGATCCAGGCGCGCGTCAAGGCGATCCGCGCCCAGATCGAGGAGGCCACCAGCGACTATGACAAGGAGAAGCTGCAGGAACGTGTGGCCAAGCTCGCCGGCGGCGTGGCGCTGATCAAGGTCGGAGCCGCGACCGAGGTCGAGATGAAGGAGAAGAAGGCCCGGGTCGAGGACGCGCTGCATGCTACGCGCGCGGCGGTCGAGGAGGGCATCGTGGCCGGCGGCGGCGTGGCGCTGATCCGCGCCAAGCAGGCGATCTCCAAGCTCAAGGGCGACAACAATGACCAGGAGGCCGGCATCAAGATCGTGCTGCGCGCGATGGAAGAGCCGCTGCGCCAGATCGTCGAGAACAGCGGCTTCGAGCCGAGCGTGGTCGTCAACAAAGTCGCCGAGGGCAAGGGCAACTTCGGCTTCAACGCTCAGACCGGCGAATATGGCGATCTGGTCGCGATGGGCGTGCTCGACCCGACCAAGGTCACGCGCACCGCGCTGCAGAACGCCTCGTCTGTTGCCGGCCTGATGCTGACGACCGATGCGATGGTCGCCGAACTGGTCGAGGAAAAACCGGCCGCCGGCGGCGGCATGGGTGGCGGCATGGGCGGCATGGGCGGCATGGGCGGGATGGACATGTAAGTCCCGCGCTGTGCGGCTAACGACGGCCCGCTTGTGCGGGCCGTTTTTTTGCCCGCACGCCGCGCTTATCCTCCGGTCGTGGCTCCACAAGAAACGTCGGCGCCGCTGCGGTCGGGCGGCTGGCTGTTGCTGATCGCGCTCGGCGTCACGCAGATAGTCTCGTGGGGATCGGTCTACTACGGCTTCGCGCTGCTGCTGGAGCCGTTGCAGCGCGAACTCGGCGCCGGCAAGGACGCGGTGGCGGGCGCGTTCTCCGTCGCGCTGCTGGCATCCGGGTTGTGCTCGATCCACGTCGGCCGCACGATCGATCGGCTGGGGGGGCGCGGGGTGATGACGGCCGGGTCGCTCACGGCGGCGCTGCTCCTCGCGCTGCTGTCGCGCGTCGAGTCGCTGCCGGCGCTGTACGCGGTGTGGGCGGGGCTCGGCGTGGCCATGGCGGCGACGCTGTACGAGCCTGCGTTCGCGGTGCTCACGCAGATCTTTGCCACCGGATTCCGGCGCGCGCTGACGGTGCTGACGCTGTTCGGCGGTTTTGCCAGCACCGTGTTCTGGCCGCTGACCACGTGGCTGATCGAGCGCTTCGGCTGGCGCGACGCCACGCTGTGGCTGGCGTCGATCAACTTCGCCGTGTGCGTGCCGCTGCACTTCTGGCTGCTGCCGCGCGCGCGAACGGCGCGCGCGGCGGAGCCGTCGCCGGCCGCGCGGACCGATCACCGGCCCTGGCGCGAGCGGCACTTCCAGGCGCTCGCGCTGGCGTTCCTCGCGCACTACGTGGTGGTGTCCGCGGTGGCCGCGCATCTGATCGCGCTGCTGCTGGCGCGTGGGTTGTCGCCGGGGGCCGCGGCCGGCATCGGCGCGCTGATCGGACCGATGCAGGTCGCCGGCCGTGTCGTCGAGTTCGGCGCCAGCCGCCGGGTGCGCGCCGGAGCGGTCGGCAGAATCGCCGCCGTGCTGCTGCCGGTGTCGCTGCTGGTCCTGCTGCTGGCAGACGGCGAGTTCGCGCTGCTGGCGCTGTTCGCGGTGCTGTACGGCGCCGGCAACGGCGCGATGACGGTGGTGCGCGGCGCATTGCCCGTCGAGATGTACGGCCGCGCTCAATACGGCGCGATCGCCGGCGCGCTCGCGATGCCGGGGCTGCTGGCGCGCGCGCTCGGGCCGACGCTCGCCGCGTTGCTGTGGACCGCCTTCGGCGGCTACGACGGCGTAGCGCTCGTCCTGATCCTGGTTTCCATGCTCGGGGCGGTCGCGTTCTACTACTCGACGGTCGAGCGCGACGTCACCCGCGCCTGACGACCGCGTAGCGCTCGAGCGCCTGCCGGCGCGCCGTCGCGTGGTCGACGAGCGGCGCCGGATAGTCGACGCCGATCACGCAGCCAGCGGCGCGCTGGCGCGCGATCGGCACGCGCCACGGCGCATGGATCTCACGGTCCGTGAAGCCCGCGAGCTGCGGCAGATAACGCCGGATGAACGCGCCGTCCGGATCGAACTTCTCGCTCTGCGCAACCGGATTGAAGATGCGAAAGTACGGCTGCGCGTCGCAGCCGCTCGATGCCGCCCACTGCCAGTTGCCGTTGTTGGCCGCCAGATCGAAGTCGTTCAGATGGCGCGCGAAGTAGCGTTCGCCGCGCCGCCAGTCGATGCCGAGATCCTTGGTCAGGAAGCTCGCCACGACCATGCGCAGCCGGTTGTGCATGTAGCCGGTGCGGTTGATCTGCGCCATCGCCGCGTCGACCAGCGGATAGCCCGTGCGGCCTTCGCACCACGCCGCGAAGAGCTCCGGATCGTCGCTCCAGCGGATGCGGTCGTACTCGGGACGGAACGCGCGTGCTGCCACATAAGGATGGTGCCAAAGGACTTGCTGGAAGAAATCGCGCCAGATCAGTTCCGACAGCCAGACTTCGGCGCCGCTCGTTCCGGACGCGGCGCGCTCGACCGCGAAGGCCGCCAGTTCGCGGATCGACACCGTGCCGAAGCGCAGATGCACCGACAGGTGCGAGGGCCCGTTGCGCGCCGGAAAGTCGCGCAGGCGATCGTAATCGCCGATGCGCTCCTTGAACTCGTCGAACACCCGCGCGCCGCCGGTGGCGCCGGTCGCAAGGCGCAAGCTGCCCAGGTTCGTGACCGAGAAACCGAGCTGCGCCGGCGACGGTATCGGCTCGCTGCGCTCCGGCCGCGAGAGCGCAGCCGCATAACGCTCGACGGGATACGACTTCACGTGAAAGGGCGTCAGCTTCCGAAGCCATGCGTTTCGGTACGGCGTAAACACGGAGAATGGCTTGCCGGCGCCGGTCACCAGTTCGTCCCGGTCGAAGATCACCTGATCCTTGAAGGTGAGCAGGCGCCGGCCGGCCGCCGCGAGTGCCGCGTCGACCCGCCGATCGCGCGCGATCGCCTCGGGCTCGTAGTCGTGGTTGGCAAACACCGCGTCGACGCGAAGTTCGTCGGCGAGGCGCACGATCTCCTCGGCCGCGAACCCGTGGCGCACGATCAGCGCGCCGCCGCGCTCGTTCAGCGACTGTGCCAGTTCGCGGACCGCGAGGACGATGAACTCGACCCGGCGGTCGGCCACCAGGCCCTGTGCCCGCAAGGGATCGAGGATCGCGCGATCGAATACGAATGCGCAGTAGACGCGCCGCGCCGCGCGCAGGGCGTGATACAGCGCCGCATGATCATGCGGGCGCAGGTCGCGTCGGAACCAGACGAGGGCGGCGTCCATCGGTTGGCAATTGTCAAACGACGGTCGTCGTGCCGATCGCCGTCCGGCAACAAGAATACAATTCGAGCCATGGCGAAGGCCCGGATGAACCTGACGCACCAGTTCCTGATCGCGATGCCGACGCTGGTCGATCCGAATTTCGAGCGCACGGTGGTCTACATCTGCGAGCACAACGACAAGGGCGCGATCGGGCTGGTGATCAACCGCTCGACCGACCTGACGCTCGCCAAGCTGTTCGACAAGATCGACCTGAAGCTGGAGATCGCGCCGTGGAAGGACGCGCCGGTCTTCTTCGGCGGACCGGTGCAGACCGAGCGCGGCTTCGTGCTGCACAGCCCGGCCGGCAACTACAGCTCGTCGCTGACGGTGGCCGACGAAATCGCGCTGACCACGTCGAAGGACGTGCTAGAAGCGGTGGCCAGCGGCGCGGGGCCGGCGAAGCTGCTGGTGACGCTCGGCCACTCCGGGTGGGGCGGAGGACAGCTCGAAAACGAGATCGCGCACAACGCGTGGCTGACGGTGGCGGCGCGCGCGGAGATCATCTTCGAGACTCCGGTCGAGCAGCGATTCGATGCGGCGCTGAAGCTGCTCGGCATCGACTCGGCGCAACTGTCGGGGCTGGCCGGGCATGCTTGACCGGGTGCGCCTCGCAGCTTCGGGCCGGCCGGTTCCCCCTTCCATTTCCTCGATGACCGACACGGTCGTGCTCGGATTCGACTTCGGCGTGCGCCGGATCGGTGTGGCGATCGGCAACTCGGTCACGCGCCAGGCGCGTCCGCTGACGGTGATCGACGCGCAGGGCGCGGCGCGCTGGGTGCGCATCGCGGCGCTGATCGACGAATGGCAGCCTGATCAGATCGTGGTCGGCGTGCCGCGCCATCCCGACGGCGCGCCGCACGAGATGACCGAGCGCTGCGAGCGCTTCGCGCGCCAGCTCGAAGGGCGTTATCGCCGCGCGGTCGCGCGCGCCGACGAGCGCTATTCGTCGGCGGTTGTACACGGCGGCGCGGATGATGCGGCGGCGGCGGTGATCCTGCAGCAGTGGCTGGAGCAGATCCGATGATCTCGCTCGACGCCGAGGCGATCTACCGCAGCTTCGCGCAGCGCGTGCGCGAGGAGGTCGCCGGCCGCGACGTCAAGCTCGTCGGCGTGCACACCGGCGGCGTGTGGCTCGCGGAGCGCCTGAAGGACGAGTTGAAGAGCCCGCATCCGGTCGGCGTGCTCGACATCTCGTTTTACCGCGACGACTTCGACCGTTCGGGGCTGAACCCGAGCGTCAAACCGTCGCGCATCCCGTTCGATGTCGACGGCGCCGACATCCTGCTGATCGACGACGTGCTGTACACCGGCCGCACCGTGCGCGCGGCGATGAACGAACTGTTCGACTACGGCCGTCCGGCGCGGATCGACCTGGCGGTGCTGATCGATCGCGGCGGGCGCGAACTGCCGATCGCGGCGTCGATCGTCGGCCGCACGATCGAAGTGCCGGCCGATGTCAGCGTCGTACTGGCGCGCGACGAGTCCGGCAAGCTCGGGCTGACGCTGGAGCAGAAGCGTGCGTAACCCACAACTCAATGCCAACGGCGAACTGCACCACCTGCTGTCGCTCGACGGGCTGCCGCGCGCGATCATCGAGCGCATCCTCACCACCGCCGACAGCTTCATCAACATCGCCGCGCGCGAGGTAAAGAACGTGCCGCTGCTGCGCGGAAGCGCGGTGTTCAACCTGTTCTTCGAGAACAGCACGCGCACGCGCACCACGTTCGAGATCGCGGCGCGGCGCCTGTCCGCCGACGTGTTCAATCTCGACATCACGCGCTCGAGCACGACCAAGGGCGAATCGCTGCTCGACACGATCAACAACCTGACCGCGATGCAGGCCGATATGTTCGTGGTCCGCCATGCCACGAGCGGCGCGCCCTACCTGATCGCGAAGCACGTGGCGCCGCACGTGCACGTGATCAACGCCGGCGACGGCCGCCACGCGCATCCGACGCAGGGCCTGCTCGACATGTACACGATCCGGCACTACAAGCGCGACTTCACGAACCTCACGGTGGCGATCGTCGGCGACATCCTGCACTCGCGCGTGGCCAGATCCGACATCCACGCGCTGACCACGCTCGGCGTGCCCGAGGTGCGCGCGGTCGGCCCGCTGACGCTGCTGCCGGCGGGGTTGCCCGAGATGGGCGTGCAGGTCTGCACGCGGCTGGAGGAAGGCATCAAGGACGCCGACGTGATCATCATGCTGCGGCTGCAAAACGAGCGGATGCGCGGGGCGCTGCTGCCCTCCGCGCAGGAGTTCTTCCGCAACTACGGGCTGACGCCGGAGAAGCTGCGGCTGGCGAAGCCCGACGCGATCGTGATGCACCCCGGCCCGATGAACCGCGGCGTCGAGATCGACTCGCACGTCGCCGACGGCGCGCAGAGCGTGATCCTGCCTCAGGTCACCTTCGGCATCGCGGTGCGCATGGCGGTGCTGTCGATCGCCGCGTCGTCGCAGAGGATGCAATGAGGATTGCGGATTGCGGATTGCGGATTGCGCCGGGCGGAGCGCGCGGGAATCTGCGTGCTTGCGCTGCTACGCGCCCGGGCACGCAGACGACGCTGGCACAACGAACGCAATCCGCAATCCGCAATCCGCAATCCGAGCCCCGCAATCCGCAATGCGACAGGCGCAATCCGCAGTCCGAACCATGAAGCTCGCGATCAGAAACGGCCGCCTGATCGACCCCGCGTCGGGGCACGACGCGATCGCGGATCTCGCCATCGCCGACGGCCGCATCGCCGCGATCGGGGCTGCCTCCGACTTCACGGCGGATCGCACGATCGATGCGCGCGGGCTGATCGTCGCCCCGGGACTGGTCGATCTGTGCGCGCGCATGCGCGAGCCGGGCGCCGAAGGCGCATTGAAGATCGAGATGCGCGCGGCGCTTGCCGGCGGCGTGACCGGCGTCGTGTGCCCGCCCGACACCGATCCGCCGCTCGACGAGCCGGGGCTGGTGCGCATGTTGCGCCAGCGTTCGCGCGAAGCGGCCGGCGCGCGGCTCTATCCGCTCGGCGCCCTCACAGCAGGGCTGGCGGGCGAAACGCTGGCCGAGATCGAGACGATGCACGAGGTCGGCTGCGTGGCGTTCATGCAGACGCGCGCGCTGCCGCACGACAACGGCGTGCTGCTGCAAGCCATGCGCTATGCAAAGACCTTCGACCTGCCGCTGTGGCTGCGGCCGGTCGAGGACACGCTCGCCGGCAGCGGCGTGGCCGCCGCGGGCGCGGTGGCCGGACGGCTCGGCCTGCCCTCGATCCCGGTCGCCGCGGAGACCGTCGCACTGCACACCGTGTTCGAGCTGCAGCGCGCCGCGGGCAACCCGCGCGTGCATCTGGCGCGGCTGTCGTCGGCTGCCGGCGTCGAACTCGTGCGCCAGGCCAAGCGCGACGGTCTGCCGGTCAGCGCCGATGTCGGCATCCATCACGTGCATCTGACCGACATCGATATCGGCTACTTCGATTCGAATTGCCGGCTCGACCCGCCGCTGCGCTCGCAACGTGATCGCGATGCGATTCTCGCGGGGCTCGCCGACGGCACGATCGACGCGATCTGTTCCGACCATACGCCCGTCGGCGCGGACGACAAGCTGCTGCCGTTCGGCGAAGCGGCGCCGGGCGCGACAGCGCTCGAGACGCTGCTGCCGCTGGTCCTCAAGTGGGCCGTGCGCGCCGAGGTGCCGCTCGTGCGCGCGCTTGCGAAGATCACCAGCGACCCCGCGCGAGTGCTGGGCGAGCCGACCGGGCGGCTCGCGGTCGGCGCGAAGGCCGACGTGGTCGTGTTCGATCCCGCAGCGCATTGGCGCGTGCTGCCGGAACTGCTGGCCAGTTCCGGAAAGGACACGCCCTTCACCGGCCACGAACTGCAGGGCCGGACCCGCTTCACCCTCGTCGGCGGCGAAGTCCGCTTCGAGCAAAGCGATCCGCGCACCGAGCGAAGCGATCCGCGCACCGACCGCGGCTGAGCGGCACGCCCGACCGCGATGCGTGCGCTGATAGCACCGCTGCGGATCCTCGCGCTGATCGCGCACATCCTGATCGGCCTGGCGATCGCACTGGCGATCTTTCCGTGGCAGTCGCAGCGCCGGCGCAATCCGACGATCCGCGTCTGGTCGCGCATGCTGCTCGCGATCTGCGGCACGCGCCTGCGCGTGACGGGCGTTACGCTCGATCCGAAGCTCGCGCGCAGCGGCACCATCGACTGGGCGCCGGGGCGGCTGCTGCTGTCGAATCACATCTCGTGGATCGACGTGTTCGCGATCCTCGCCACGTTGCCCAGCCGTTTCGTCGCCAAGTCGGAGATCCGGCGCTGGCCGCTGCTGGGCTGGCTGGTCACCCTGGTCGGTACGCTGTACATCGAGCGCGGCCGGCGCCACGCGGTCGCGGCAATCAACCATCGCGTGCGCGACCTGCTGAAGGTGGGCGAGGCCATCGCGGTCTTTCCCGAAGGCACGACCACCGACGGCGCCGAACTGCTGCCGTTTCACTCGAACCTGATCGCGCCCGCCCTCGAGGTCGGTTGCGACGTGTGGCCGGTCGCGCTGCGCTACACCGAGCGCGGCGCGCCATCGAGCGCACCGGCGTTCATCGGCGACATGGGGCTCGTTACCTCGCTGTGGAACATCCTGCTCGCGCGCGACCTGGCCGTCGAGGTGGCGCTGCTGGCGCCGGTCGCGACGACCGCCGATCGCAACCGCCATCACCTCGCACATGCGGCACAGCACGCGATCGCCTCGCACCTGGGCGTGGCGATGCCGCCGCAACGGCGGGGCATCAGCCCGTCGGCGCCAGATACTGCGGACAGTCGACCTGAATCAGCGCGCGATCCGGCCAGCGCATCGCGGTGAGGCGTCCGCCCCACACGCAGCCGGTGTCGAGGCAGATCGCGTCGGCGCGCAGCAGCAGGCCGAGTGTGGACCAGTGGCCGAAGACGATCGGCGTGCCGCGCGTGCCGCGCTTCGGGTGATCGAACCACGGCATGAATCCGGGCGGCGCGCTGCCCGCGCCTTCCTTGACCTTGAAGTCCATCGCCCCGCCGGCGTCGACGAAGCGCAGCCTTGTGAGCGCGTTGATCACGCAGCGCGCGCGGTCCGCGCCGGCGAGCGCGTCGTCCCAGCGCGCAGGGCGGTTGCCGTACATCGTCGCCAGGAAGTCACGATGGTCGTCCGCGCGCAGCCGCGCCTCGACCTCGCGTGCCAGTTGCAGCGTCTGCTCGACCGACCACTGCGGCAACACGCCGGCGTGGACGAACAGCGCGCCCGCCTCGAAATGCGCCAGCGGCCGCGCGCGCAGCCAGTCGAGCAGTTCGGCGCGGTCGGGCGCATCGAGGATCTCCTGCAGCGTGTCGTCGTCGTGCTGCGGGCGGATGCCCGCCGCCACCGCGAGCAGGTGCAGGTCGTGGTTGCCGAGCAGCACCGTCGCCCGCTCGCCGAGCGACTTCACGTAGCGCAACGCCGCGAGCGACTCCGGGCCGCGATTGACGATGTCGCCGAGGAAGATCAGCCGCTGCCCGGCGTCGATTCCCTCGAGGAGCTCGCGCAGTTTTGTGAAACACCCCTGCAGGTCGCCGACAGCGACGATCGACGGCATCGCCTAACGACGCCGCGCCATCCGCCGCCGACCTGTCACGTGCATCAATCGCGCGGGATGGAGAAAGACCGCCAGATACGCGATCCCAACTGTGAGGAAGCCGGCAAAGAGCCACGCTTCGGAAATCCCGATCAGCCAGCCCGCGGTGCCGATCGCG
Organism: Pseudomonadota bacterium; assembly: GCA_029778535.1. Lineage (GTDB taxonomy): Bacteria > Pseudomonadota > Gammaproteobacteria > Burkholderiales > Burkholderiaceae_F > JAKOQB01. Next base: position 113,511 of record JAKOQB010000039.1, read on the forward strand.
CCGAGCAGCGCATTGGCGCCGACCAGCATCGCCGCCGTCACGCCGGCAGACAGTCCCCGCCGCAACAGAAGATGGTGGATGTGGCCGCGGTCGCCGAGCAGCGGATTGCGCCCGCGCAGCAGCCGGCGCAGCGTCACGGTGAACAGATCGAGCAGCACCACGCCCGCGACCCACAGCATGACGACCGGAGGCACCGCGCGCTGATGCTGCGACAGCTCGAGCGTGAACCACGCGACGACGAAGCCCAGCGCGAGGCTGCCGGTGTCGCCCATGAACGTGCGCAAGCGGCCGCGCCACGGGTGGGGCGCGTTGAAGAACAGGAAACCGACCACCGCGCCGAGCAGCACCGCGAGCAGCGTCAGCGCCGTCAGGTCGCCGAGCAGCCACGCGAACACGGCGAAGTACGCCAGCATCACCGCGACGATGCCGCCGGCCAGCCCATCGAGGCCATCGAGCATGTTGATGCCGTTGACCACCGCCACGGTCGCGAACACGGTGATCGGGATCGACCAGGCGCGCAGTTCGATCCGGCCGATCGCCAGGATGTCGCCCAGCGACAGCAGCAACTGATTGCCCCACAGCGTCATCGCCAGCGCGGCCGCGACCTGTGCCGCGAGCTTGGCGCGCGCCGAACCGCCGTGACTGTCGTCGTACAGCCCGACGACGCCGAGCGCAACCATCACCAGCAGCAGCACATGGTTGACGCCCGCAGTGGCGGTCGAAATCGCGATCGCGACGAAGAACCCCAGCAGGATCGCCAGCCCGCCGGTCACCGGCACCGACTCGCCGTGGCGCTTGCGGCCGTCCGGCTGGTCGATCAGCCGCAGCCGCGCCGCGGGCGCGCGCAGCGCGATCACCATCAGCGCCGACAGCAGGCAGGCAAGCGAGGCGTGGAGGATGACATTCATCGAACGGCTAACCCGCGGTCGGCCACCGTCGCCGGCATGGCCTGCAGCCGGCACTGCCCCGAGGGGCATCGTCCACCGCATGGAACGAGCCGCCGCCGCAGCCGGATTCTCCCATACGCTGCCGGTGCGTCGCCCGGGCATCGCTGATGCGGAAAAATGGGGGCCGTGCCGGCGTGGTCGTCAGTCGCTGCGCAGTCGGCGCAGCAATCCCGTGGTCGAGCGATCGAACAAGAACGGGATCGCGAGCGTGGTCGCGCCCCAGGTCCGCGCGAGCTGGGCCTCGGGCACCTGCGCCATGTCGTAGTCGCCGCCCTTCACGTAGATCTCCGGCCGGACCGTCTGCAGCGCCGGTATCGGCACGCGCTCGTCGAACAGCGTCACCAGCGTGACCGACTCCAGCGCCGCGAGCACCGCCGCGCGATCGTCCTGAGAATTGATCGGGCGATCGTCGCCCTTGCCGAGCAGCCTGACCGACGCGTCCGAATTGACCGCCACCAGCAGGCTGGCTCCGAGCGCGCGCGCCTGCGCGAGGTAGGTGACGTGGCCGCGATGCAGGAGGTCGAACACGCCGTTGGTGAAGACGATCGGGCGCGGCAGCCGCGCGACCGCCGCGGCGAGTGCATCGCGCGCGACGATCTTGCGCTCGAAGGCGGGCGGCGGGTACTTCGGCTCAGGCATGCGCGGCCGCCATCAGCGTGCGCAGCTCGCCGCTCGCCACCGCCTGCACCAGCGAGCGAAAACGCGCGGTCGCGAGCCCGCCGTCGTCGGCATCCGGCGCGCGCGCGCCGTCGGTGCCCAGCAGGATCCGGTGCGGCACGCCCGCGGCGAACCCGGCCTGCAGGTCCGAGCGCCGGTCGCCGAACAGGATCGAACGCGCGAGATCTAGGTCGAGTTCGGCCGCCGCGCGCAGCAGCATGCCGGGCGCGGGCTTGCGGCAGTCGCACTCGACGCGGAAGATCCCGTGCGCCTCGGTCGGATGGTGCGGGCAGTGATAGACACCGGCGAGCGGCGCGCCCGCGGCGTCGAACTGCGCGCGCATCCACGCGGTCAGCGCGTGGTAGTCGGCTTCCGAATAGAGGCCGCGGCCGATGCCCGACTGGTTGGTGATCACGACCAATGCAAAGCCACGCTGCGCCAGCGCCCGACACGCGTCGAGCGTTCCGGGAACGAACTCGAAGTCCTCGATCCGCACCACGTAACCGTGATCGACGTTGACCACGCCGTCGCGATCGAGGAAGGCCGCCGGCCGCCGCGCGCTCATCCCGCGTGCTTCAGCAGCCAGCGCACGTACGCGGCGGTGCCGTGCTCGACCGACGTCATCGGGTCGCGGAAACCGGCGGCGCGCAGCCGCGTCACGTCGGCCTGCGTGTAGGCCTGGTACTTGCCGCGCAGCGCCTCGGGAAACGGCACGTACTCGATCAGTCGCTGCTCGGCCGCGTGCGCGAGCGTCAGCGGCCCCTGTCCGGCCGACTCGCGCAGCGTGTTGACGACCGCCAGCGCCACGTCATTGAATGGCTGCGCGCGGCCGGTGCCGACGTTGTAGATGCCGCTCGCCGGCCGGTCCTGGAAGAACAGGTTGACGCGCACGGCGTCGTCGACGTGGATGAAGTCGCGCCGCTGCTCGCCGTTCGCGTAGCCGTGGCTGCCCTCGAAGAGCTTCACCTTGCCTTCGGCGCGGAACTGATTGAAGTGATGGAACGCCACCGACGCCATACGCCCTTTGTGCGACTCGCGCGGGCCGTAGACGTTGAAGTAGCGCAACCCGACGACCGGCGCGGTCGCGCCCGGCAGCATGCGCCGCACGACCTGGTCGAACAGGAACTTGGAGTAGCCGTAGACGTTCAGCGGCTTCTCGTGCGCGCGCTCCTCGCTGAAGCCGGGCCCGAGCCCGTACACCGATCCCGACGAGGCGTAGACGTAAGGCACGCGCAGTTCCTGGCACCAGGCCAGCAGCTCGAGCGAACAGCGGTAGTTGTTGTCGAGCATGTAGCGACCGTCCGACTCCATCGTGTCCGAGCAGGCGCCCTGGTGGAACACGACGTCGGGCTTCGGCAGCGCGCGCCGCTGCACCAGTTCGCGGAATTCGCGCTTGTCGAGGTAGTCGGCGATCTCGCAGTCGGCCAGATTGCGGAACTTCTCCGCGCGCGTCAGGTTGTCGACCGCGACGATGTCGGTCGCGCCGCGTTCGTTCAGCGCGCGGACCAGGTTGGCGCCGATGAATCCGGCCGCGCCGGTGACGATGATTTTCATGCGGTAGTGTTCCACATGCCGCGCATTGGCAGACGCGGCCAATGATGGCAAAATGAGATTGGACTGCCAATGAAGAGGAAGTATGCCATGAGCTCGCTTTCGACGCGGACCAAGGTCGGTGCCGGCGGGCGCATCGTCATTCCCAAGGACATGCGGCTCGCGATGGGCGTGAAGGAAGGAGACGCCGTCGTACTCGAGTGCGACGAGTCGGGTCTGCACGTGCGTTCGGTCCGAACCGCGGTCAAGCTGTTGCAGCAGACCGTCGCGAAGTACGCGAAGGGCCGTTCGCTGAGTGCCGAGCTGATCGCCGAGCGCAGGCGCGAGGCGGAGCGTGACTAGATACGTGCTGGATTCCTCCGCGCTGCTCAGTCTGACGATGGCCGAGCCGGGCGCGGATCGCGTTACGCGTCTGCTTGAATCCGCCGCTTGTGTGATGAGCGCGGTCAACTATGCCGAAGTGGTCGGCAAGCTGCAGGACGTGGGGATGTCCGCCGGCGAGATTTCATCGCGGATCGCCGGACTCCGTCTGACCGTGCATGCCTTCGATCGCGACCAGGGTTTCAATTGCGGCTGGCTGCGCGAGAAAACGCGCACGCTGGGGCTCTCGCTGGGTGATCGTGCCTGCCTGCAGCTTGCGGCCGCCCTGTCGGCGACGGCGGTCACCGCCGATCGCATCTGGGACAGGCTGAAGATCGGCGTCAAGATCGAGGTGCTGCGCTGACCGGCGACTCATTCACGTGAAGTCACCGAACAATTCTCCGTACGACACTGTTGCCGTTCCCAGCTTGCCGACCACGATGCCGCCGGCGCGGTTGGCGATCTCGACCGCGGACTTCAGCCCGATGCCGGCCGCGAGCATCACCGCCAGCACGCCGATCACCGTGTCGCCGGCGCCGCTCACGTCGAACACCTCGCGCGCCTGCGCCGGCACCGACCACGGCGCGGCGTCGGTGAAAAGCGTCATGCCTTCCTCGCTGCGCGTCAGCAGCAGCGCGTCGAGCTTCAACTCGCGCCGCAGCCTGTCGGCGCGCGCCGCGAGATCCGCCTCGCTCTTCCAGCGGCCGACCACCTCGCGCAGTTCGGCGCGGTTCGGCGTCACGATGGTCGCGCCGGCGTAGCGCGAGTAATCGTCGCCCTTCGGGTCGATCAGCACCGGCCGCGCTGCCGCGCGCGCCAGCTCGATCATGCGCGCGATGTGCGCGAGCCCGCCCTTGCCGTAGTCGGACAGCAGCACCGCGTCGTAGTCGGGCAGCAGCGCCGCGTATTCGTCCAGGTGCGCGGTCAGCACTTCGGCCTCCGGCACGCTCTCGAAGTCGATGCGCACGACCTGCTGCCGGCGGCCGATCACGCGCAGCTTGACCGTGGTCGCGAGCGATGCGTCGGTGTGCAGATGCGGGCGGATGGTGCTCGCGCGGATCAGCCGCTCGATCGCGTGACCCGCGTCGTCGTCGCCCAGCACCGCCAGCAGACCCGCCTGCGCGCCGAGCGCGGTCACGTTGCGCGCGACGTTCGCCGCGCCGCCGAGCCGCTCCTCGGTCGCGCTCACCTTGACGACCGGCACGGGCGCCTCGGGCGAGATGCGCTCGACCTCGCCGAACCAGTAGCGGTCGAGCATCGCGTCGCCCACCACCAGCACGCGGCAGCGCGCGATCCGATCACGCGGTATCGGGCTCACGAGTCCCAGCCGCCCACGCCGAGCCGCTGCTCGATGCGCGCGCACATCACGTGGCCGAGGAAGATGTGCGCCTCCTGGATGCGCGCGGTTTCGTCCGACGCGACGGTCACCGCCAGATCGACCAGCGGGCCGAGCGTGCCGCCGTCGCGGCCGAGAAAGCCGACCACGTAGATGCCCAGTTGCCTTGCCGCCTGCGCGGCGCGCACGACGTTGGGCGAGTTGCCGGAGGTCGAGATCGCGATCAGAACGTCGCCCGGCCGGCCGATGCCTTCGACCTGGCGCGCGAACACTTCGTCGTAGCCGAAGTCGTTGGCGATACAGGTCAGCGCGGAAGAATCGGTCGACAGCGCCAGCCCCGGCAGCGCGCGGCGGTCGCGCACGAGGCGGCCGACCAGTTCCGCGGCCAGGTGCTGCGCGTCGCCGGCCGAGCCGCCGTTGCCGCAGAACAGGATCTTGCCGCCGCGCTCGATGCACTCGGCGGCGCGCGCCGCTGCGGCCTCGAGTACGGGCGCAAGTCTTGCGATGCCGTCAAACACGCGTTCATGCTCGGCGAGCGCTCGATCGAACAGCGAGGTGGATCCCATGCGTCGGTGTCGTCCGTCGGCAACCGGCGGATTATAGGTAGCGCGCCGCTTGCCCCATTGACGCCGCCGCCCGGCCGCCGTTGCGGCGATGCCTTGGTCGCTGTGCGAACATCGCCTGGCCGGCACGTCGCTCCAGCGTCGGCGCCCCTCGATCCAGTCGCCACTCCGACCATGCTCGTTCCAGTCATCCTCTGCGGCGGCGCCGGCACCCGGCTGTGGCCCGCCTCGCGCGCTTCGATGCCGAAGCCGTTCATCAAGGTCCGCGACAGCAAGAGCCTGCTGCGGCTGGCGCACGAGCGCGTCAGCGCGCTCGACGGCGTGACGCAGGTCGTGGCGATCACCAACGTCGAGTACGGTTTGCGGATCGCCGAGGAACTCGGCGGCATCGGTGCGCAACTGCAACTGCTGCTCGAGCCCTTCGGCCGCAACACCGCGCCCGCGGTCGCGATCGCCGCGCTGTGGGTCGAGCGCCAGCACGGTCCCGATGCCACGCTGCTAGTCGTTCCCGCGGACCATGTGGTCGAGCCGCAGTCGGAGTTTGCCGCTGCGGTCGCTGCCGCGCACGAGCAGGCCAAAGCGGGGAAGCTGGTCGTCTTCGGCGTGCACCCGACCCGGCCGGAGACCGGCTACGGCTACGTCAAGCAGGGCGCGGCGCTCGGCGCGGGCGCGTTCGTGGTCGAGCGCTTCGTCGAGAAGCCGCCGCTGAAGGAAGCTGAGCGCATGCTGGCCGACGGCTGCTACACGTGGAACAGCGGCATGTTCTGCTTCAAGGTGGCGGCGCTCCGCGCCGCGCTCGAAAGGCACGCGCCCGACGTGCTCAAGGGCGCGCAGGACGCGGTTGCCAGCGGCGTTACACGCGCAGGGATGGTCGAGTTCCTCGCCTCCGCGTTCGGCGCGCTGCCGGAGATCTCGATCGACTACGCGGTGATGGAGCGCGCGACCAACGTGGCGATGGTGCCGTGCCGCTTCGCGTGGAGCGACATCGGCTCGTGGAAGTCGCTCGCCGACGCGCTGCCGGCCGACGCCAACGGTAACTACGCCGAAGGCAAGGCGATGGTGGTCGATTCGCACAACACCTACGTGCGTTCCGGCGGCCGGCTGGTCGCCGCGATCGGTCTGAAGGACCTGGTCGTCGTCGAGACGCCCGACGCGGTGCTGGTCGCGCACAAGGACGCCAGCCAGCAGGTCAAGGACGTCGTCGCGCGGCTTAAGACCGACGGCGACCCGGTCGCCACCGAGCACCTGACCGTGGAGCGGCCGTGGGGCAGCTTCACCGTGCTCGCGGCCACCGATTCATTCAAGCTCAAGCGAATCGAGGTCAAGCCGCACCGGCGGCTGTCGCTGCAGATGCATCAGCGCCGCAGCGAGCACTGGGTCGTGATCGAAGGCACCGCGCGCGTCACCATCGGCGAGCACCTGTTCGACGTGCCGACCGGCGAGTCCACCTACGTGCCGGTGCGCACGCGGCATCGACTGGAGAATGCCGGCGACACGCCGCTGGTGATCGTCGAAGTTCAGTGCGGCGACTACGTCGGCGAGGACGACATCGTGCGGTTTGCGGATGATTTCGGACGGGTGGGTTGAACACATCAAGAACTCCCTCTCCCACATCAGCGGGAGAGGGCTGGGGTGAGGGCCGCCTTTCGAATCGAAACCCGTCACCCCCGGGGAAATCTTCGAGGAAGCAGGACGCCTGACGCGGTGAGGAACGTCCGCTTCCTCGCTGCGGTGCGTGAGGGGTTCCTGGCCGAAGTCGTTGTCCTCGCGGTCGCTCGCTTCAGCCGGCGACCCGCGTACCGGCGAAGTCAGCCTGACGGTGGATGACGCTGCCGCGCGTCCAAGTAGAAGTAACATATATTTGACGTTTGGCGCGGACTTTGATTACATTTATGTAATGCCAAAGTCCGCCGCCGTCGCGAAGTCCCTGCCCCCGGTCGCCGCGAACGCCCTGCGGCAGCTCGGCGAGCACCTGGCCATCGCGCGTGCGCGCCGCCGGGAATCGCAGCGCGCGTGGGCACAGCGCATCGGCATCTCGCTGCCGACGCTGATTCGCCTCGAAAAGGGTGATCCGACCGTCAGCATGGCCGCGTACGCGAGCGCGCTGTGGCTGATGGGTCGCGCGCCGGCTTTGGCCGAGATCGCCGCGCCGGCGTCGGACCTCGGTGCCCTCGAACTCGACGTGCGCGATGCGCGGCAGCGCCGCGCGGTTCGCGCACCCGCATCGATCTCCGCCCGCCTGCGCCGAGCCCGGCAAGAGCGTGAATGAGCGGCGCGAATCGGGCCACCGACGAGCTGTACCTGTGGTGGCTGGGTCAGCCGCACGCGCCCGTATTCATCGGCAGTTTGCGCCTGCTGCGAGCCACGCGCGGCGTCTCGCTGCAGTATGGCGAGGCATGGCTGCGGCACGGATTCGCGTTGAGCGAGGACCTGCCGCTGACCGACCTGGAGCATCGGCCCGTCGAGCGCGACACCGCGGCCGGGGCCGTGGACGACGCGCGGCCCGACCACTGGGGCGAGCGCGTGATCCGCTTCATCGACAAGCCGCCGCGCCTGTCGCTGCTCGAGTATCTGTACTTTGCCGGCGACGAGCGCTTCGGCGCGCTTGGGGTATCGACTTCAGCGCAGGCCTACCAGCCGCACTGGACCGGTCCGTTGCCGGCGCTGCGCGACGTGAACGACATTCACGAGCTGGTGCGCAGGTTGCTGGACAACGAGCCGATCCCGGAGCAGAAGCGCCGGCTCATTGCCCCCGGCACGACGCTGGGGGGCGCCCGCCCCAAGGCGCTCCTCGACATCGACGGCATCCCGTGGGTCGTGAAGTTCGCCGAACCGGGCGATCCGACCGATGCGTGCCTCGTCGAGCACGCGTGCATGACGCTGGCGGCCCGGGCCGGCATCCGCGTCGCGCCGACGCGGGCCATCCGGCTGGTCGACGGGCACGCGGTGGCCGTGCTCCGTTTCGACCGGCAAGGCAGCGGCGCCAATGCGCGGCGCCTGCATGCGCAGTCCGCGCACGTCGCGCTGCGCGCCGAAGGCAGCCCGGTCGGCTACCCCGAGCTGGCGCAACTGCTGCGGCGGCGCGCGCCCGTGCGCGGCGGCGAAGCGCGGCGCCAAATGCACGAGCTCTTTCGCCGGATGGTGTTCAACATCCTGATGGATAACACCGACGACCACGAGAAGAACCACGTGCTGCTGATGGACGATGCCCAGCACCTGCTGCTGGCCCCGGCGTTCGACGTGCTGCCCGCTGCGCAGGGACTCGGCTACCAGCAACTGCGCGTCGGCAGCGCTGGCGCGGATTCGACGATCGACAACGCGATGTCGGAGGCGGCTTTGTTCGGGCTTTCGCCTCGCGAATCACGCGCGCAGGCCGCACGGGTGGCCCGGGTGTGCGCCGGATGGAGGCAGCATTTCGCGCGGACCGGCGTCACGGCGGCCGACATCGAGTACCTGGCGCGTTTCATCGACCGGGACTTCCTGCGACGCCAGCGCGACGATCTGGCGCCGCAGAAGCTCAGGCGTCCGAAGGCGTCAGTCCGGAAGCGTCAAGGGAACGCCGAAGCCGCCGGACCGGCAAGTCGCAGTGCAAGCACTTCGCGCCGGCGCCGATGATCGTGTGCGATTCGAAGTTTCATCCTCGACGGAGCTTCAATGGGGCACTCGATGGAATCGAGGGGACCCGGTCGAGCTTGGATGCTGCAATTCCACTTCTCGTTCAAGACGGCGAACTTGGATCGTCGTCCCGGCGCAGGCCGGCCCCGGATCGAGTCCGGGGCAGGCTCTGCGCCGGGGCGACGACAGGGAACTGCCGTATTGAATGCGAACCGCGATTGGTGGTTCCCGCGAACTTCAGCAAGTGCGGCCCTCGAAAGGCGCCGGACCTACGCGACCGCCTGTGACTGGCGAATGTCCTCGTAAAGGCCATCGGGCGCGAGATCTTCACCACCGGGCCAGGTCGGGACCCCGTCGATGAGGCGCATTTGAACGAAGTAGTTCGGATCGCGCAGCCGAATCAACGCCCCGGTCAACTCGTCGTGCGTCAGCGTGACGACCCCGCGCAGACCGTCGGCGAATGAGAGCACGAGCTTGCCGTCTGGCAATGCGGTCGCTTCCGTGATGGTCCAACGAGGCACTTGCTACTCCAATGGTGCGATCGTGCTTGGCGTCTCATTATGGCTGCAACGTCGCCAGTTGTCGCGCAATTCCTCCCGGTGCAACTGCGCCCACTCCCTCACCAGGGCTCGCGCGCGAGGCGGCAAGTGACCCTCGAGGATTTCACCCGTCTCGATGGATATCGTTCCCTCGTGCCCACCGTACTTTGCATGGAAGTGCGGCGGTCCGTGCTCCCGCCAGTACATCGCGATGACAATCCCGAAGAAAAAGCTGATCGTTGGCAAAGGCGCCTCGACACGTCGGTTGTTGTGAAAGGCTTGCAGTAGTTCATCAGCCCATTGCGGCCGGCGCCGACTTGTGCGCGCTTTCCCGCGCCAGCAGCCTGCGATACCTCCAGAACGCCGCCGAGGTCCACATCCGCGCCAGGCTCGACACGTGCCAGCGGAAGTAGCGCCACGAGCGATGGCTCAACTGCTGCGCGGAGTGCACGACGCGTGCGCCGTCGGCCAGCGCAATGCGCCAGCCGCCCAGGCGCAGCCGCGCGCAGATGTCGAAGTCCTCGCAGTACATGAAGTAGCCCTCGTCGAAGCCGCCAACGGCCGCGAAAGCATCGCTGCGAAACAGCAGGAACATCCCGGCGAACCAGTCCGGACGCTGCGGCGCGTGGTACGCGGGGCCGCGACGAGACAGCAGTTCCCACGGCGTGATCATCCGGCGCGCGGTGTCCGACACGCGCCCATCCGGCTCCAGCACGACCGGCGCCGACACGCCGACGCCGTCGCCCAGCGCCGCGATCAGCGCCGGGAACGGATTGGTCGTCAGCGAGATATCGGGATTGACGATCGCGAAGTACTCCGTCTCGCAGTGCGCGAACACCGAGTTGTGATTGGCGCCGAAGCCGCGCGGGCGCGGATTGCGCACCACTTGCAGCGGCGGCAGCCGCAGCCCTTGCGTCGATGGCGGCGCCTCCCCCAGGTTCTGCGTGACGACGATGCGTGCCAGCTCCGGCGCCGCGATGCCGGCCAGGTCCGCGAGCAGGGCGTCGACCAGCGAGTGCTGTTCGTGGCTGATGACGGAGAGGGTGACGCGGGACATCGCTTGGCGAGGCATCGGCGAGGACGACGGGGTCAGACGACCGTGCGGCTAGGCCAGCAGCCTCGCCCCCGCCACCTTCGCGGCGGCCCTGTCGAATGTCCACAGCGGCTGTTGACCCGCCTGAACTGCAAGCGCCACATGCAGGCAATCCGAATAGTCCGCTTCACTCTGCGCGTACAGCGCCAGCGCGAGTTCGACCGCGCCTTCGGACTCGAACGTCAGCTCGCCGGCCGCGAGCAGGCCCGAAAGTACTTCGATGACCTCTTCCCTGGAAAACCGGAAGTTCGACCGCAGCGCCCATTCCAGTTCGAGCGCGACGCTGACGGGAACAAACAACGCCTCGCCGCCGGCCACGCAGCGACGAATCAGCCGCCTGGCCGCGGCGAGCTGACCGACGCCGTCTTCAACCAGGTAGCGGACAAGAACGTTCGTGTCGAGCGCTGCCATCAGCGCCAGGCGTTCATGTCGGCCACCGGAACATGCTTGCCCTTGGGCGCCTTGAGCTTGCCGGCCATGTCCAGGATCGACTTGGTCTTCGCGCGCACGATGATCGTCCCGTCGGGCATGAGATGCCATACCAGCCGCGTCCCGGGTCCGGCCCCGATCATCTCGCGAATTTGCGCCGGGACCGTGGTCTGTCCCTTGGCAGTGATCGTCGACTCGACCATTTTGCCTCCTTACTCGTAGGCGCAGTGTAATGCGCGTGATCAGCGCAGCTCAACAGGCCGGGAACCGCCTATGACCGTTGCGACTCCAGACAAGACTCGCGCCTCCCTGCGGAGAGGCGGCAGCCGCAGTCCCGGGGTAGACGGCGGCGACTCGCTGAGGTTCTGCGTGACGACGATGCGCGCCAGCTCGGGCGCCGCGATGCCGGCCAGGTCCGCCAGCAGCGCAGCGACCAGCGAATGCTACTCGTGGCTGATGACGGAGAGAGTGACGCGGGCATGGTTGGGCAAGGGCGGGCGATCTGGCTGGCGTCGCTGGAATCGTTGTCCGGATTCGCCCGGGCGATATTAATGCGCGCACGCGGCAGGCCGCTTGGACGCGGTCTCAGCGCTGATCCAGTTGCCGCCGGCTTTCTGCCGTAGATGACGGGGCCCGTTTAAACTACGTGCTCTCCCGTGCGCGTCGATACATCCGGGTCAGCCGGAACGCATCGGATCGCGTTCACTCCCACTGGTTCCACTTCCCCGAATCTGCTCCCGATGAAATACGCCCTTGTCCCGCTCCTCGCCGTATTCGCCGCACCGATCCATGCCGAGTCCGTCACCGTCGTCCCGCTGAACGTCAAGCCCGGACAATGGGAGATGCAGCGCGAGGTCGAAAGCCTGCCGATCGACTTGCGCTCGGTCCCGCCGGAAATGCGCGACAAACTTGAGCAGGCGGTGCGGGAGAAGGATCCGCCAAAAGCGGTGACCCGCACCTGGAGCAGTTGCATGACCGCCGAAGATCTGCGGCGTACGTTTTCGCCCAGCGAGGGCGCTGCGTGCACGAACACGGTCGTCGGTTCGACCAGTTCTCGGCTGGACCTACTTATCGATTGCAGGCCAAGCGTGGACCATCCCCGTCGCGACGGTACGTTTCGCCTGGAAGCAGTGTCGCCTGAGGAGGTCCGTGGCGATATGCGGCTGAACGTCGGCGAGGGCGGCGACGCGACGACCGTGGTGATGCGGCTCACCGCGCGCTGGACCGGCGCGCGCTGCGAAGAAGCAGCGGCCGGCGACAAGAAGAAATAGCGGCAACGACGTCGAAAAAAAACGGGGGCCTCGGCCCCCGTTTGATTCAGAGCAATTCCGACTTACTTGTTGTTTGCCGTCGGCAGATCGATGTTCTGCGAGCTAGCCGGCACCGAGTAGCCGTTGTCGCCTTGCGCCGACGAAGCCTCGATGAAGTTGGCGTTGGCCGCATTGAACACGTAGTTCTGCACGCGCAGCGACGGACCGTTGGCGGTCAGGCGCAGGCGGGCGTTGTTGCCATCGGCGGCCGGCAGCGTGCCGGTCGTCAGCAATGCCGCAAGTTGTGCGCTGGTGAAGTACTTGGCGGCGCGCGGCGGCAGCGTGACGATGGTGCCGGTCGCACCCAAGGTGCCATTGGAATCAATCGTCTGGCCATTGACCGTGATCGTCTGCGTGTCGCTCGGGTTGATGATGCGAACCACCGACGTCCAGCCGGTCGCGGTCGCTTGCGCCGGGTGGATCCAGTTGCGCACGTCGACCTGGACGCCGTTGGCGCGCAGGTTATACAACGGGCTGTTGCAGACCGGGTCGTTGATTTCGTTCGAGCCGGTGGTCTTCGTCAGTTGGGTCCCCGTCAACGTGAACTGCGTCGGCGGGATGATCGAGTTGCCGCTGACGATGTAGCACACGTACATCTGACCCGCCGTACTGCCGACCGCGCCGCTGAAACCGAAGTCCGCCGCGTTCGCGTTGGTCGTCGGATAAACGATCGTCGTCGTGTCGCGCGTCGCGTTGTACGAGATCGTCGGCGTCGCGGTGATCGGCGTGGTGCAAGCGGTGTTGCGGAACAGGGCCAGGATACCGAGGTTCGTGCCGTTGTTTTCCAGCGCGCCCGTGATCGTCAGCGTCAGATTGGCCGCATCGACCAAGCCAACGATACCAGTGCCGAACGGCGCCGCACCGCCGGTACCGAGTGAGTAGAAATTCGAACCGTTGGCGTCGAAGAACGAACCGCGATCGGCGAGGTTCACCGAGCCGATGTTGATCCGCGCCGTGCTGTTGGTGATGTCCGTTGGGTTGGTGAAGAGCTTGCTAAACGACGGCTGGAACACGTCGATCAACGACGTTTCCGGCGCCGTGAACGCGGATGACGACGTGCCGTCAGCGCGCAGGGCGACGTTCGACGCGAAGTAGGTGGCGGTCTTGATCGCGCCCGGGTCGTTCGTGTCGAACTCGACGCCGGAGGCGTTGGTCATCGTGATCGTCACGTTCGTCTGCGCCTGCTGCGGCGAGCAGGCGTTGTTCATCGGGGCGGACAGGGTCGTATTCAGGTTGTTGACGGTGCCCGATGTAACGTTACCGAACGTGATCGTCGAGTTGACCGGATACGTGACCCCGTTGGCGACACTGAACGCATACGTTGCCGTCGTGCCGTCGGTCGAAATCCCAGTCAGTGTGCCGTTGATCGGATTCGCGCAACCTGTGTCACACAATTGCGCGTTCGGCGCAGTAACCCAGGTTCCGCCAGCCAGCGCCAGTGTCAACGTGAAGTTGTTGGGGTTCAATGACGTGCCCGACAGCGGACGGCTCAAGTTGTACGACGCAACCGGGGATGTCAGCGTAACGGAGGCACCGCCGAAGATTTCGGCAGCGAATACCTTGAACGAGGCCTGCAGCACACCGGCTTGGGCGCTCGTTGCCGCCAGACCGGCGAAGGCGCCAGCGACTAGTGCAGCGGAGAGCTTAAGTTTCATACGTTGTTTCCTCTTCGAAGAAAAAGGTAAGGCCTCTTTAGTGGAAGGGGTGACGGAAAAGGAAACCTCCCCTCCAATCCACACCCTCGATCCAGTATATCAGCGGCCGTTTCGTCAAGCACAATAAGCAAAACAGACTATAGACAGACAAGCGCGCGCGCACTCACGTCATGCAGTGCGGTCGCACCAAAAGCTCATTTCTTGCCTTTCACCGCTTCGCGCAATTCCTTCAACAACTCCTCGTCGGTGACGACGCCGCCCTCAGAGGGAGAACGCGGCTTCTCCGCCTCCGTTCGACGGGTACCGGCGGGCATCCGTGTCACGGGCTCCGTAACGCCCTTGGGCGACGACGCAGTGTTATTGCGCTCTCTCGAAGGCTCCATCCCCTGTCCCGATGACTGTTGCGCAGGAGCGACATTTGACTTTTCGGGACTCGCGCCTTCAGGAGGCAGTTCATACGGGCGCGAGCGCGGTGCCGGGGGTTCCACTTGTTCAGGTGCGGCGGGAGAACTCGGCCGGGCCGCCGGGCCAACCGGCGGTTTGCCGATCTGAGGCAAGGGTTCGGCCCACTTGAACTGCGAACGGAACGCGTCCGTGATGGCCGCTGCTTCGAAGTCGTTCTCGATCACGTAGGGCGTGATCAGCACGACGAGTTCGGTGATGTCGGTGCTATTTGTCCGGTTACTGAACAAGGAGCCGATTGCCGGGATGTCCTTCAGCAACGGAACGCCTGTGTCCGAGTTGTTGTAGCTTCGTTGCATCAGCCCGCCGAGCAGAACCGTCGAACTGTCGGCGACCGACAAGCGCGTCTCGATCCTGCGCGTTGAGATCGTCGGCGACGCGGTGACGCCGGTCTGCGTCTGGGTCGCCGAACTCACTTCCTGCTTGACATCGAGCTCGATGCGGCCGCTGGAATGGATCACCGGCTTGACCTGCAGGATCACGCCGACCTGCCGGTATTGGATCGTCTGCAGGATGCCGCCGGTACCCAGGTTGGTGTTGGCATTCGACTGCTGGCTCGTGATGACCGGAACTTCCTGCCCGACCTGGATCGCCGCGGTTTCGCCGTTGCGGGCGACGATGCTCGGATTCGACAGCACCCGCACGCGGTTGTTGGATGCGAGTGCATTGAGCACCGCACGCGGGTCTCCGCCCGGGCTGGTCAGTACCGCGCTGACTCCACCGGAAGTCGGCACCCCGAGCCCACCCAGCGTGCCGTACGTGAGCGAGTAGCCCCGGCGCAAGAACTCCCGCACCAGGAACTCGAAACCAAACTGCTCCGAATCGGTCAGCCGGACCTCCGCCACGGTGACGCTGATCATCGCGCTGCGCGCCGGGCGATCGAGTTCCTGCAGCAGCCCGAGCCATTGCTGGTACTCGAGCGAGTTGCCCTGAATGATCAGCGAATTCGTGCCGGGATTGACGACCACGCGCGCACGCGTCAGGGGTTGGCCCGGTGCCTGCGCCGTCGGAGCGGCCGCCGCGCCGCCGGAGATGATCTCCTGCAGAGTCTTTGCTAGGCTCGCCGCGTCGGTGTTGCGAACGGCGTAAGTGAAGTAGCCAGCCGTGCCGCGCGCCGTGCCCGGCTGATCGAGATCGGTGGCCCATCGCAGCGCATGGTTCAACGTCGACTCGTTCACCGCGAACACGATCACCGAATTCAACGGGCCGATCGGCAGCGCGATCACCGGCGCCTGGGCAATCGGCAGATTGCTGACCGTGTAGCCCTCCGCTGCCAGTACTTCCGCGAGGCGCTTTGCGAGTTCCTCCGCGGCCCAGAAACGTGGCGCGATGCGGGCGCTGACGCGCCCCCGCATCAGCGGCTGGTCGAGCATCTGAATCGCTTCGATTGCCGCCGCCACGTCGTCCGACTGACCGGACAGCAGCACGCCGTTGCGAACGGTGTCGTCCTGCACGTTGACTTTGCTGCCGAACATTGAGCGCAGCCAATTCGAAACGCTCTGCGGAGGAACCGCCTGCAACTCGACGAGCTGGAACACAGGACGCAGCTGCGCCGGCGTCTCCGGCAATGCGCGGCCGCGGCGCAACTCGGGCAGATAGCCCGTTTGCGCGGTATCGGGCGTGACCCGTACCAGGTTGCCGAATTCGGACACGGCAATTCCATACGACTTCAGCAGGCCGCGCGCGAGATCGAAGATCTGCTGCGGGCTCTGCGGCTGTCCGGTGCGCAGCGTCACGAGGTCGGTCCTCTGCGTGACCGCCGCATCCATCGATACGTTGCGCTTCAGGATCGAGCCGAACACCGTCTGAACGAACACGGGTAGTGGCATCTGCTCGAAGACGAGCGCGGTATCTCCCTGTACCGCGGGCGCGGTCGGTGCGCCGGAAGGCGGACCGGCACGCACTCTTTCCGGTGCTGGTGGCGGCGGAGTCTGAAAGAGCCCGGTGCTGGCTGCCTCCTCCGACGCCGCGCGGGTACCCTCACCCTGCGCCGCGCCCGACTCGGCACGCGACTTGTTGACGGCGATCGGTGCAGGGATCGAAAACGGCGGTGTTGCGCAGCTCGACAGCAGCCATGCTGCCGCACAGGCAATCGCGATCGGGGCAACGCGAGAGGGTCCGTTCAGCCGCGAAGCGAATTCATTCAATTCTCTTCTAATCATTCTCCGCCGACCCTGAGTATTCGCTGGTTGCCGCGCACGACGATATAAATGGCGCCCGCCTCGATGCGCCGGATCGTGCTTCCGTCCGGCAGGCGCTGTCCGACTCGCAACTCCACCGCGGGCTGTGTTCCCTGCTGGACCGTCACGAACCGGTCCGACTCCCCTGCAACGACGGCCACGATGCGCCAATCAGGCGGCGTCAATGGCGACTGGTCTTCTCCCGCGGGCATCCCCGGTAGCCCGATCGGGGCCCGCGGTCGCCCCCACAGCGCCGCGCGCTTCAGGTCGTTGACCTGTGCTTCGGCGTTTCGTTCCTCGGGGGTACGCAGTCCGGACGCATGATCGCCCGCCCGGCTGGTGGCGTCGACGCCGGGGCGAGGCCCAAACAGCAGCGCGATGAGCGCGACCACGGCCCAGAGCGCGAACACCGGCCACCACGCCCGCTTCAACGTTTTCCTTCCCGCTGAGTCGGCGCGTCGTGCATGTCACCGATGCGTCCATAGGCGAACAGCGTGACCTCGACCCGCTGCTGGTTGCGGCTGGCGCGCAGCGCTGTGATGCGCGTCAGGTGCTCGTCACCTTCGAGCGCGGGCAGCAGCGAATCGAGCGCGGTGGGCGAGAAATCGAACGACAGCGACACGCGCACCGGTGTCGCGTCATCGCGAGTGCCGCGCGTCGCATCGGTGAGATCGCCGGCGATCGCCACGCTCGGCCGCGGCGCGCCCGCACGCGCCAATTGGTCGCTCGCCCAGTCCTGCACCTGTGCCTGTACTTCCGCCAGCGTCGGTGCGCGCCAAAGCCGTTTCTGCAGCGATTCGTTCAGGGAGCGTGCCGACTCTGCCTGCTGGCGCCAGGTCCGTTCGCTGCCGTCGACGGCGGCGAGCTTCTGCACGTCGCGCTGCAGCCGCGCCAGCGCCTGTTCTCGCACGGCAAGCGCGTCGCGCCACAGCAGCAATCCGTACAGCGCGACGATCGCGGCGATGACGATCACGCCGAGCTGAAGGCGCGGATTGGCGCGCCACTCGGACGAAAACTGCGCCGCGATGGTCATGGCCGCGCCGTTGTGGTTGCGGCCGCGTCCGGTGCCGCGACCCGCGCCTGAAGCGCGAGCGAGTTGGGCGTCTCATCGCCAGCAAGCGAGATGTCGCGCAGCCACGGCACGCGCGCCAATGCCGCCAGCGCGCCTGCGCGGTCGTATCGATCGCTGTCGGCGCTCAGCACGATGCGGAGCCGATCGTCGCGGAATTCCCACTCGCGCAGCGAAAGCGGCTTGCCTTCGCCGGCAACGTCCGCCAACGCCAGCAGCAGTTCGGCCTGCGTGACCGGCGCACGCAGTGCCAGAAGCCGTGCGGCCGCGGTCGCATCGCGGTCGGCCTGTCGCCTCAGGTCGAGGACCGGACCCAGCCGCGCTTCGATCTCGCTGCGCGTCTGCGCCGCCGCGCGCAGCGCCAGTTCGAGTCGGACCTGCGCGACACCGAGCCAGACCGCATAGGCGCCGAGCAATGCCGCCGCGACGCGCACAGCGATCATCGTTCCCTCGGTTGCCGCGGTCGTGACGCCGCGCTGAATGGACAAGCCTTCGGACGGCCGCGGTTTCCATTCAGCCGAGCGCACGACCGGCGGGTCCGATGGCTCGATGCCGGCATCGAGTGCGAATGCGGCCCACCCGGCCGCGTCCGGAGCCTGCGGCCACCACATCGACGCCTGCAGTTCGCCAGCGCGCCACACCTGGCCCTCGACGCCGTCGAGGCTGCGGATCAGCAACGCTTCACCGGCCGCGGTCGTCGCTCGCATCTCGCTCTCCGGCACCGCGATCACGGAATCGGGCCGCGCACCGATGGCGGCCACGCGCGCGGCGATCGCGTCCTCATCCCAATACCAGATGTTCGCAGTGTCGGCGGCGACCCGGAACGCAAACCCGGTGTTCGGCCACGGGCTGAGTTGCAGCAACTGCAGGCGAATCGCCGCCGCGCGCCGTTGCGCGGGAACGTTTTGCAGCGGCACGCGCGCGAAGTGCACCAGCGCGCGCGACAGCACCAGCCATGGCTTCAGCAGGCCGCGCGGAGCGCGCTCAACTCCCGCCGCCCGGCAGAACGAAAGCGGGCGACGGACGAGCTTCTCCAGTGAGGATCGGGGGAAGCGGAACATCGCCGCGGGTGCGCGGGCTGCTGATCCGGTAGACGTACTCGATGCGCCAGGGGCCATAGTCGCTGTTCGGCGTGTGGGTGACCGCGTATCGCAACGCCCAGCCGGGCCGCTCCGCCCACTGCGTTACGACGAGCGTGTCGGACGGTACGGTCGTGACGGGCGAATATAAACCACCAGCCCCCGCGGCAGTCGTCAGCTGCATCACCAAGGGCGCGATGTTCAGCCCGGCATCGCGCTGGCGCACGAGTTGTTCCGCCGTCGACGCATCGATGCCGGGCAGTGCACGCAAGACCGTTGCCGATGCGGTGTTCGGATTGATCTGCGAGACGCCGTGCAGGCCGATCGCGTCGTCGGCGCCGTCCTTCCACAGCGCGGTCGCGTCCCGCCACGCGGGCAGAAACTGCACCTCGGTCGGCGATTCGAACGGGCCGTTGCGCGGTGGCGCGAGGCCGAGCCGCACGTAGTCGTCGCGCTCGGCGCCGTTCAGTCGGCGCAGGTCGTCGTCGTCGCGGAAATCAAGCAGCACGTCGGTGAGCGCCGATACCTGCTGCGCGGGCAGCCCGAAGCCAGCGACGAAGCGCTGCACGGTCGCCGCATCGGCCGCATTCAGGTTCAGCAGGCCGCGCGCATCCATCAGGCTCAGCCACATCCGATCCCCGACGCGATACGCGCGCCCGTCGAGCATCACCGCGCCCAGCGCATTGCGCACGCGCGGCTCGGTGGCGCTGCGGAACAGCACCTCGGCGCGCTGCGATTGCGCCGCAACCAGGAACTCCGTCGCGTCGCGGTCCGCGCGCGCCACGTCGAGCGCTACCCGCACGCGCTCGGCGATGAACGTCGCGGCGACCGCGACCGCGGCCAGCACGACGATCGTCAGTGCGAGCACGAAGCCGCGCTGGCGGCCGGCGCTCGGCGTCATGGCGAACCGCCCGGCCCCGTGGTGGGCGTGCTCCTGAACAGGGCCGCCGCGCGCGGCAAGATGCGCATCGGACCGCCACTGGCCGCGTAAAGATCGCGGAGTCCCGCATCGTCCTCGATCGCGAGGCGCACGACGGTCGGAATCTCGGGCGGCTGGTCGCCACGCGGCGGCCACTCGTCATACGCTGTGCCATTGGCATCGAGGTAGTGGAAGCGCGCGCGCCGCCCGGCCACGCGCAGCAGTTCGATCGGCTTGCTGCCGGCCCGATAGCGCAGCACGATTTCGCGCGTCGCGTCCAGAGGAACGATCTCCAGCGAGAATCCGGTCGCCCGACCCGGCGCATCGGCGCCGACCGGATTGATCGACACGCCGCTCAGGCGGCGCGGCTCGCCGCGAAAGGAGTCACGGCGAAGCAGCCCTTGCGGCTGCAGGCCGCCGATCAGCTCGCGCCACCAGGTCAGGCCGAGATCGAACCGTTCGCGCTCGCCGCGCAGGGCATCGATGCGCCCCTGGATCTGCGAGATCTGGACCAGCGCGCTCATCAGCAGCGACACCGCCATCACGATCAGCACCAGCGCGACGAGCGTCTCGAGCAGCGTGAAGCCGCGTTGCGGACGCAAAGCGCCCGAAGCTCCCTCTCCCACATCAGTGGGAGAGGGTTGGGGTGAGGGTCGTTTTCTTCGCGACAAGAAACCAGCGGACCCGACGCACCGCCTGCCCTCATCCCCCGCCTTCTCCCGCTGATGCGGGAGAAGGAGCTTCGCGCCGCCTCGCGCGTACCCACGAGTTCGTCGGATGAGCCGCATCTGTCAGAACGGCAACCGTGCTTCGCGCACCTTGCGCCAGCCCGCCTGCCGAAGACTCAGTTCGAACCACGTCTGCTGATTCGCCGCGCGACGCGCGACAACCGTGGTGTCGTACAGCCCGACCTGATAAAGACCGATGCCGCCCGGATAGCCGATCTGGTCCTGCGGCTCGCGCACCGGGCGCGCGCGCCACTCGATGCGCAGGTCGCCCAGGTCGGCGCGGCCCTCGGGGCGCTGCATCGGATTGACCACCTGCATGTAGGCGAGCACGTTCAGGCGCGCTTCATCCTCGGCGGCGGCCTCCTCGGCGCGGGCGAGCGAAGACAGGCTGGCAGCGATCCACGCGAACAACGCGGCGCCGAGCGTGGCGATCAGCGCCAACGCGACGATCGCCTCGATCAGCGAGAAGCCGCGGCTGCGGCCGCGATCAACCCGCATTGATTCGGCGCGGCAGGCAATGCGGCGCATCGAGCTGCCATGCGTAGACGTTGCCCAGCGCGCTGCGCGCGCGCACCTCGCCGCCGGCACACGCGCCGAGCAGGCTGAACGCGATCGGCGCAACGATATCGACCTGCCAGCCCGCGGGAATGTCGATCGGCTGCGCGCGCTCGCCGAGCGGCTTCTGCAATGCCGCCTCGTCGAGCGTGAATGCGCGTCCCTGCGCCTGCACGCGCAGCGCCAGCGCACTCAGCTCGACTTCGAGCAACAGCCGCTCGGTCGATTCGCGACGTGATTCCCACTGGCGAATCAGCGCCGGTCCCGCCAGAGCGGCGAGCATCGAGGTGATGGCGAGCACGACCAGCAGTTCCAGCAGCGTGAAACCGCGCCTGCTACTGCCCCGCCGCGGGAAGCGTTCCGATGTCGGCATCGATGCCTTCGCCGCCCGGCTTGCCGTCTGCGCCGAGCGACCAAAGGTAGTAGCTGCGCCCGTCGGCGGCGGGGAATCGGTACTGGTACGGATTGCCCCACGGATCCAGCGGCACATCGCCGTCGAGATACGGTCCCTTCCACTTTGCGCGCAGCGCCGGGTCGTCGGGCGCCGTGTTCAGCAGCTTCAGCCCCTGCTCGGTGGTCGGAAACACACCGATGTCGAGCCGCATTGTCTCGAGCGCGCCCTTGAGCAGCTTGATCTGCGCCTGCGCCGCCTGCACTTTGGACGTGTCGACCTTGGTGAAGAGACGCGGTCCGACCAGGCCCGCGATCAGGCCGATGATGACCAGGACCACCAGCATTTCCAGCAACGTGAAGCCGCGCGAACGTCGGCGACGCATTCAGGACTCCCTACACTGCGAGATTCGACAGGCTCGCGATCGCCAGCATCACGCCGAACATCACGAAACCGATCGCGGCGCCGATGGCAAGAATGGCGATCGGCTCCAGCAACGCGAGCAGGCGCTTCATGCGATTGCGGTTGATGTCGCCCCAGTAGCGCGCGATCGCGGCGAGCATAGCAGCGAGTTCGCCCGCTCTTTCGCCCACGCGCACGAGGCTGATCGAGGTCGCGTCGAGCACGCGGTGGGTCTCCAGTGACTCCGCCAGCCGCACGCCGGCCTTCACGTCGCGGCCCGCGAGATCGAGCCGATGCTGCAGCCCCGCCAGCGGCACTGACGCGCGCGCCTGCGCCAGTGCCTCGATGATCGGCACGCGGTTGGCCACCAGTGCGGACAGCACCGAACTCCAGGTGGCCACGGTCGACGATTCGATCCACGGTCCCACCACGGGCCAGCGCGCAAAGAAATTCAGCAGCCGCACGCGCGCCGCGCGTGTGCGCAGCGCCGCGACCGCGAACGCGATCAGCACGACGGCGGTGCCGGCGAGCAGCGGCCAGTACTGGCGCGAGAACAGACCCAGCCGCAGCACGATCACCGAGATCGCGGGCAGGTCGGCGCGCGGGTTCGTCAGCAGCGACGCGAAGCGCGGCACCACGACCGCGAACACGATCGCTACCGCGGCCAGCCCCGCGGTGACGAGGATCGTCGGGTACACGAGCGCGTTGCGCGCGTCCTGTCGCACCTGCTCGTCGTACTCCATCTGTGCCGCCGCGTCGGCGAGCGACTGCGCCAGCTTGCCCGTCAGTTCGCCCGCACGCGCGAGCACGGTGACGTAATCGGGCAGATCGAGCGCGACCGATTCGAGCGCAGGTGCGAACGCCTCGCCGCTGCGCAGCTTCCGGCCGAGCCGGTCAAACGCCGGGCCGACGCGATCGGCGCGATGCGCAGTGGCGACGTTCTCGACCGCCTCGGCCAGACCGACGCCGGCCGCGAGCATGGTCGCCAGTTCGCGCAGCACGAGCGCCAATTGCGCCTTGCTCGCGCGGCGCGGCGCGCGGACCGTCACCGTGCGCATCGCCGTCGCGCGCGGCGCGGCGAGCTCGACCGGGATCAGCTGGCGCCGGCGCAGTTCATCGACGGCGTCGGCCTCGTTGGCGACCTCCAGCTCGCCCTCGACCGTGCGGCCGCCGGCATCGATGGCGCGGTAACGCAGTTCCATGCGGCGAATCAGCCGTCGATTGCGGCGCCGGTGACGCGCAGCACTTCTTCGACGCTGGTCAAACCACGCCATGCCTTCAGCAGACCGTCGCCTCGCAGGCTCCGATAGAGCGCGCGCTCGGTGGTGCCAAGCGATTCGATGCCGACGCGGCCGGAGGCGATCGCGCCGCGCAGGCTGGGCGTGACCGGGACGAACTCGTAGATGCCGCTCCGTCCGACGTAGCCCGTGTGTGCGCAGGCCTTGCAACCGGCGGCACGACGCAGCCGCGGCGCGCCGGTGGCCGCGAGCAGCGCGCCTTGCAGAGAAGTTTCGATCAGCGCCCGATGATCGGCGTCGTCGTCCCGCTGCGCGCACTGATCGCACAGCCGCCGCACCAGCCGCTGCGCGACGATGCCGCGCAGCGACGATGCGACCAGGTACGCCTCGACGCCCATGTCGGTCAGCCGCGTCACGGCGGAGAAAGCGTCGTTGGTGTGCAGTGTCGAAAACACCATATGTCCGGTCAGCGACGCCTGCACCGCGATCTGCGCCGTTTCGAGGTCGCGGATTTCGCCCACCATCACGATGTCCGGGTCGTGGCGCAGGATCGCTCGCAGCGAACTGGCGAACGTGTAGCCGATGTCGCTCTGCACCTGGATCTGCGTGATG
Source organism: Pseudomonadota bacterium (assembly GCA_029778535.1). GTDB lineage: Bacteria > Pseudomonadota > Gammaproteobacteria > Burkholderiales > Burkholderiaceae_F > JAKOQB01. The sequence goes on from JAKOQB010000039.1 coordinate 137,201, forward strand.
CCCGGCACGCGGAATTCGACCGGGTCTTCGACGGTGATGATCTTGTTGCTGCGGTCGTTGGCCAGCGTCAACGCCGTGTACAGCGTGGTGCTCTTGCCCGATCCGGTCGGCCCGGTCACGAGCACGATGCCGTGCGGCTCGTGGATCCAGGCTTCGAACAGGGCGCGGTGATCGGCATCCATGCCGAGCGCATCGAGCGAGAACGTGTCGCTGCGTTCCTTGGGCAGCAGGCGCAATACGATCGATTCGCCCCACACGCTCGGGATCACCGACACGCGCACGTCGGACTCGACGCCGCCGGCGCGCATCGTCAGGCGGCCGTCCTGCGGCAGGCGTCGCTCGGCGATATCGAGACCGGCGATCAGCTTGATGCGCGAAACCACCGCGTCGAACCGATCGCGCCCGTACGACTCCAGCGTGCGCAGCACGCCGTCAACGCGCACGCGGACCTCGAAGCCGTCGCGCATCGGTTCGACGTGGATGTCCGAGGCGCGCGCGTCAGTGGCGCGCGCGAAGATGCCGTTGACCAGTTCGATCACCGGCGCTTCCTCGGCCAGCTCCTTCAGGTGCGCCGGTGCGTCGATCTGCAGCGCATTGCCTCCGCGGTCGAGCGCTTCCAGGGCGCGCTCGACGTCGCGCGCGCGCGCCAGCCGCCATTCGAAGCGTTGGTCCGGTGCAAAGGCGGCGATCAGCGCCTCGCGCAGCGCCGAGCGCAGCGGGTCGCGCGCGGCGACCACGATGACATCGCCCGCGCGCCAGAACACCGCGCCCTGCGTGCGACACCAGCGCGGCGGCAGCCGTGCCTCCGCTTGCGCGGCACGGATGTCATCCACCCGTTGCGCCAGCATTTCGCCATCGATCACGTCCAGGCCCAGCGCCTCGGCCTGGATCGGAAGCAATGCATCTTCCGAGATCGCGCCACGTCGCACCAGCAACATGCCGAGTCGCTCGCCGGGCTGCGTGGCGATCTGCGACAGCGCTGCGCGCAATTCGGGCTCGGCCACCAGACCGCGCTCGAGCAGCAGCTCGGCCAGCGGGCGTGCCGCGGCCGGCTTCACCGGCGCGGCGGCCGTCATTTCCACGCCTCGGTCGCCAGCCGCACCGTGCGCGTCACCGAATACCAGCGGCCGTCCGCGCGCACCAGCAGCCGCACCGGGCTGGTCTTGTCGATCGGGACCTGGAACACGACGTCCGGATTGGTCATCGGCCGCATCGCGATCGCGACCGCGACGGGGCGCACGCGCCGCTCCACCAGCAGCACCATCGCGTCGGTGTTCGGCAGCTCGCTGCGCATCCGCACCGGCACCGGCTGCTTGGTGTCGTGGATGTCGGGCACCTCGAGCAGCAGCCGGCCGCTCGCCGTGGCGCCGGTCGCGCCGAGCGCGGCTAGCGCTTCGTTGACGCCGGCGGCGCGATACACGTTCGGCGGCAGGGTTGGTGCGCTCGGTACTTGCGCCGCAGGCGGCTGTTGCGCGAGCGCCGGCAGCGCAGCGCATAGCAGCGATAACAGGACGATGGCAGCGTGTCTCATCTTTACATCCCTCTCCCTCCGGGAGAGGGACCGAGGGTGAGGGGAAAACTACAAATCGTTCTCGTCGTGGCCAACCCGTGCGGTTCCCTTCGTTCATGCACCCCGCCGCCTTCGCGTAGCATGACGGCCTTCCGCGCCGGCGAATTCCGACGCCGGCGAATATACCGACAATCGATGGGCGGCCAGGTTCACTGCGCCCGGGCCTAAAGACGGATGAAGCAGCAGACCATCGTGTGCGTCGTCGGCACACGGCCCGAAGCTATCAAGATGGCGCCGGTCATCCGCGCGCTGCGGAACGAGACTTGGGCCAGGCCGTACGTCCTGCTCACCGCGCAGCACCGCGAGATGCTCGACCAGGTGATGCGCCTGTTCGACATTCGCGCCGACGATGACCTGGACATCATGAGACCCAATCAGCAGTTGCCGGCGCTGACCGCGCAGTTGATCACCGCGCTCGACTCTGCTCTCGGGCGCGCCGAGCCGCGTGCGGTGCTGGCCCAGGGCGACACGACGACGGTGTTCTGCGCCGCGCTTGCGTGCTTCTACCGGCGCGTTCCGTTCGGTCACGTCGAGGCTGGGCTGCGTACCGGTGACCTGCATTACCCGTTCCCCGAGGAAGGCAACCGCGTATTGGCAAGCCGGCTGGCGCGCTGGCATTTCGCGCCGACCGAGTCCGCGCGCGCCAATCTGCTGCGCGAAGGGATAGCGGACAACGAGATCTACGTGACCGGCAACACGGTGATCGACGCGCTACTTGATGTGGCGCCGCGCGCGCGCGGCATCGACCTCTCATTCGCGAAGGGCCGGCGGCTGATCCTGATGACCGCGCACCGGCGCGAGAACTTCGGCGCGCCGATGGAGGAAGCGTTCGGCGCGATCCGCGCGCTGATCGACCGCTTCGACGACACCGCGCTGTTGTACCCGGTGCACCCGAACCCCAACGTCAAGCAGCCGGCCGAGCGAATCCTCGGCGGTCATCCGCGCATAAGGCTCACGGCACCGCTGGAGTACGAACCGTTTGTCGCGGCGATGAAGGCGGCCTACCTCGTGATCACCGACTCGGGCGGCGTGCAGGAGGAAGCACCCGCGCTGGGCAAGCCCGTGCTTGTGCTGCGCAATGAAACCGAGCGGCCGGAGGCGGTCGACGCGGGCGTGGTGAAGCTGGTCGGGACGGACCGGGTGCGAATTCTCGACGAGGCGTCGCGCCTGCTGTCCGACCTGACCGCGTATCGCGCGATGGCGCGTGGGGTTTCGCCGTATGGCGATGGAAAGGCCGCGGGACGAGTCGTCGCGACGATACGATCCGACGTTTCGAGCTGACACAACGGTGCGGTGCGGCCCGAAACTGCGCGCAATCCGAGTACCCGGCGGCTGGTCGGGCCGATGTCGGCGATTTCGACGAACCGGGACCGGTCCGGAGTCGACGCATCTGAACCACAGGACCTTCATGTCGCGCTTTGCGCAGGGAACCGCAGCGCAAACCGACCGTGGACATTCTGCCGGGCGTTCACGATCGAGCGTGGCGCCGTCGAGTGACGCCTCGCGGAGTCGACAGCCATCAACGCGGCGTGTTCGACGATGTATCGCGCACGTTATCCAATCTCAGTGCGTGTCGCGTGATGACGCGAAGTTTGTCGACGCATCGTGTTGGCCAGGCGTCGGCGCGATTTGTGACCGTTCTTGATGCGCCGTCCTCGAATCGTGGCGTTGTCGATTCGTTCAGCGGGCGCGAACTTCGAACGAGACTGATCTGAATCCATGCAGCCGGAGGATCCCGTCGTTCCGGTTGACTTTGCGTGCAACATCTGTGGCACTCGATGCGCAGTGCATGTGCATCGCCTCAGTCGCGAAGCGGGGTCTTGCCCGGGGTGCGATTCGACCGTGCGCTTACGCTCGATCGTCTATCTCCTGTCGGTCGCTCTGTTTGGCGACGGGCGTCCGCTGGCCGATTTCCCGACAGACAAAGGAATCCACGGTATCGGCTTGAGCGACTGGGACGGTTACGCAAGACCGCTTGCGGCCAAATTGAACTATTGCGACACGTTCTTTCAACAGTCGCCGCAGCTCGACATCAAGGATCCGCCTGAGGAATGGAGAACCACATTTGATTTCGTCATCGCCAGCGATGTCTTCGAGCACGTCGCGCCGCCGATAGAGCGCGCGTTTGCGGGCGGTCATCCTTGCTGAAGCCGGGCGGGGCGCTCATCTTTTCTGTTCCGTACAGTCTCGAAGCGGATACGCTCGAGCACTTTCCATCGTTGCACGAGTTCGAAGTTTACGAGGAGGACGGGCGATGGGTGCTGCTCAATCGGACGCGGGAAGGGCTTCTCGAAAGGTTCGAGAGTCTCGTGTTCCATGGCGGCGCCGGTCAAACGCTCGAGATGCGCGTGTTTTCGCTTGCGGCAATCAGGCGTCATGCGGCGGAAAGCGGATTCTCGAAGATCGATGTTCTGGACGCCCCGGTCTGGCGCTTTGGTAGCTACGACCCGGATCCGTGGTCGCGACCGATGATCTTGAGCAAGGCTGTCGTGAGTCGGTGATTGAGCGAATTATTGCCCGAGGTGTGTGACGGAGCTGATCGGATCGGCGGATTGCTCGACTGCGCACGAAGGCCTCGGCCGAAAGTCGCCAACGCTTGCTTCGGGCACATTCTTGAAGCCGACGATCTTCCGAAGGTCTGTCTCTCGTGATCGGCCCGGGTAAGTTCAAAGCAAGTGCACGCGGCAAGCGGCGATGAGCGAGTACGGCGGGACCGACAACCTCGAGGTGATGGCGTGCGCCGTCAACTAAAACGATCTTCTCGTCGAGTTGCTTACAACGCATGTCGATACAGGTAAGGCAATTCTCGATTTTGGTTGCGGAACCGGAACGTTCGCGCGGCGTCTTGAAGCGCTCGGCTATCAGGTCGCGTGCGTTGAGCCGGACTCACGCCGGTGCGAGCGCGTGAATCAGGTTGGGATTCGATGCGAGTCTTCGATCGAAGCCTATCGTCCGGCGGCGTTCGATTTCGTCTACTCATTCAACGTGCTCGAACACATCGACGACGATATCGGCGCGCTCAAAGCGATTCGCTCGCGCCTGTCGCCTTCCGGTCGCCTGTTCCTCTATGTACCGGACGGCGTTCCAGTTTCTGTTTTCCGGCATGGACCGCAAGGTCGGACATGTTCGACGCTACACGGGAGCAACGCTGGCACGGGCGGTCGGGTGTGCCGGGTTCCGAGTGGAGCGGTATAGCTATGCGGATTGCCTCGGCACTGCTGCGAACCGGACGCCGCGGCGTGACGAGCGCTGATTGCGCGATACGGCGAATTACAGATGCAGGTCGGGATCGCGCAACTGATACGCCTGAAGCTTGGCGACCCGCTGGTTGTGGACTCGTCTACACCAAGCTTCGCATCGTACGTGGCTGGTTCTGCCGTCGCGTCCGTAGGTCACGCGATCGCCGACATCGATCTTGTCGTCCGCTGCGTCGCCGCCGCGCCGCGTGCGTCGGTGTTGGCCACCTGGTTTGGAGCCGGCCGAGACCGATCCACGCTTTGGCTCGGCACGAGCGACTGCGCCGGCGGAGTCGCGCACGGATTCCGGCGCGCAATCCGCGTTCCTGCCGGCGCCACGGAGCTTGAAGTGACCCTTGCCGATCCGCGGCTTCACGTCGACTCGATCGCGGTCAGAATGCGTCCTGATGTCAGCGCAGACCATCAACTCGAGCGCCGTGTTCGATTGGACTCGTTGTTTGAGCGACGACACTGAGTGCCACGCATGGATTCAAACGAAGCCCCATCCTTGAGTAACTCTTCCGAAAATCGACGCTTCGACGTGGCCGAACGGTCGACGATTCACCGCATCTCGGTCTTGATTCCTTGCCATAACGAGGAGACTGCAAATGCCCGCGTTGTCTGCGATTTCCGGAACGCGTTGCCCGGGGCCGCGATCTACGTGTACGACAACAATTCGCAGGACCGCACGCTCGAAGCGGCGGCCGCGGCGGGCGCTGTGGTGCGCCGGGAGACGCTGCAGGGCAAGGGGTACGCTGTCCGAAGGATGTTCTCCGACGTCGAAGCGGAGGCCTACGTTCTGGTCGACGGCGATGCAACCTATGAGGCCGCAGCAGCGCCGCGGCTGATCGAGCGGATCGAGCGCGAGCACTTCGACATGGTGGTCGGTGCGCGGGTCGGCGCGGAAGACGCGGCATACCGGCGCGGACACCGGTTCGGCAATGCAGTGCTGAGCGCGTTCGTCGCGCGCCTGTTCGGACTGCGCTTCACGGACATGCTTTCCGGGTACCGGGTCTTCTCGCGGCGGTTCGTCAAATCGTTTCCGGCGCTCGCGCGCGGATTCGAGATCGAGACGGAACTGACCGTGCATGCGCTTGAACTGGGTCTTTCCGTCGCCGAAGAACCGACGAAGTACTGCGCGCGACCGAAGGACTCAAGAAGCAAACTGAGAACCTACCACGACGGCCTGCGCATCGTCCGGCTGATCGTGCGGTTGTACAAGGATGAGCATCCGCTGCGGTTCTTCGGCGCGTTCGCAGGTCTTCTTGGGCTGGTCTCGCTGACGCTTGGTTTGCCCGTCGTCATCGAATTCATCCGCACCGGCCTCGTGCCGCGCTTGCCGACCGCGGTCCTGGCGAGCGCGCTGGCTCTCCTTGCGGCGCTGAGTGTCACCTGCGGTCTGATCCTTGATACGGTGACGCGGGGCCGGAAGGAGGTAAAGCGAATGGCCTATCTACGCGTGCCGCGGTGACGACCTTCGATTGACGTCATTGAATCGGCGCAGTGAAGGTAGGTGCTGGGGAAAGCGGCCTGTCGCCATGTCAATTTCATTCATCGTGTCGAGGGGTGCCTCAAGCTACCTCAGGAAGGGCACGTGGTGGAGAGCGGCTTCGCTGACGTAACGACGCCATCGTCAATCGGTGAGTCGCGAGCGTATTGAAGACGTTCGTTCGCTACAATTTCCAGCTTCTGCCAATGTCTGCAACCCGACCGCGAGAGACTTTGCCCGGGATACCTTCGCCAGGCTGCATTGACGAATTGAGCACGCGACCCACAACGTTCATCTGGCGCTGGCAGCGCAACCTTTTCGGGCTCCTGGCGCGTTACCGGGCCGGGGCGCGTCGATACGGCTGGCTTCAGTCGATCCCGCTCGCAGTTCACCGCATCGTTCAGGCGATCGTGCGGCGCGCTCGCGTTCGAATTCAGGCGGCCGCCTACGAGCGGAATCTGGCGCGGCTGACTGCCCGCATCCTTGCCGCCGACCACTTTGTTGATGTCTTTCACGTGCCGATGGGCTGGCACACGCCGCTGTTTCAGCGGTTTCAGCACATGTCGCAGCAAGCGTGTCGTCTGGGCGGCCTCGCGCTGTACGGCGCGCATCCGCTGGTCGATCGCGATGTATTCGTATTCGAGGAAGTCCAGCCCAGGCTGCTGATCTTCGACGCGACCGACGCTCGCGTCAGCGAAGCGGTTCTTTCGTCGCTGCGCGCCGCGCATTGCCCGGTCGTGCTGAGGTTGCAGTCGATCGATACCGCGACAACGCCGGAAGAGGTCGACCGGCTGGTGTCGACGGGCTCGCATGTCGTCTACGAGTACATCGACGAATTGACCGAGCACATCACGGGATCCGTTCCGCCGTTCGTCTACGAGCGACACCGCAAGCTGTTGAAGGACGAGCGGGTGTTCGCGGTTGCGACTTCGGACAAGCTTTACGCCGAAGTGCGCGCGCAGCGCTCGCAGCGTTGCCTGCTGAGCACCAATGGCGTCGATCCCGAGACGTGGCAATTCGAGGGGCCGGCGCCGCTCGATCTTCAGCCGGCGCTGCGATCCGGCCGCCCCGTGATCGCATACCACGGCGCGCTCGCGCGCTGGATCGACCCGGAATTGCTCGAAGCGATTGCACTTTCCGGCCGCTACGAGCTGGTGCTGATCGGATTCGAGCACGACAAGGCATTGCGGGAGCGCGGCGTTCTGCAATTGCCGTGCGTGCACTTCCTCGGTTCCAAGCCGTATGCGCAGCTGCCGGCTTACGCGCGCTGCTACGACGTCGCGATTCTGCCGTTCACGCGCAACGCGGTGACGGAGGCGGTGTCGCCGGTCAAGCTGTTCGAATACATGGCGGCCGGCAAACCGATCGTCACGACCGGGCTGCCGGAGTGCCGCAAGTACCGTTCATGTCTGATCGCAGATTCCCCGGAGGACTTTCTTGCTCAGATCGACCGCGCACTGGCGCTGCGTACCGACTCGGGCTACCTCGCAATTCTGCGCGACGAGGCGCGCGCGAACTCCTGGACGCAGAAGGCAACCGAGTTGTATCGCGCATTGGGAGTGTTGTGACGTCATTGCTCTATCAAACGCTGCGGCGTGCCTACTGGAGTCTGCCGCTCACCCAGGCGCAAAAGGAGCAGATCGCGGGCCGAATCCGACGCCTGCTGCGGGGGCGCGCGGCGAATACTGTCGAACGCGGGGAGCACGAGGAACTCACGCAGTTGCGCAGCTATGTGAGCCAGATCCTCGCCATTCCGGAGCGAGTCAAGGCGGACTTCGTCGAGATCGCCGAACACGCCTTCGAGCGTCACGCGACGGATCCGAAGGTGGTCGCGTATTACCTGCCGCAGTTTCACCCGACTCCGGAAAACGATCGCTGGTGGGGTCGGGGCGTCACCGAGTGGAACAACGTGTCACGCGCCGTGCCGCAGTTCGTCGGCCATTATCAGCCGCGGCGGCCGGGTGAACTGGGCTATTACGACTTGCGCGTCATGGACAACATCGAACGCCAGGTGGAACTGGCGCGCATGTATGGCGTGTACGCCTTCTGCTACTACTTCTACTGGTTCGACGGGGTGCGGTTGCTTGACAGTCCGCTCGACGCGTTCGTTGCCGCGCGCAACATCGACTTCCCGTTCTTTCTGTGCTGGGCGAACGAATCATGGACGCGCCGCTTTGATGGCACGTGCGGCGAGATCCTCGTCGAGCAGCCATCGAGCGTTCAGAGCTATCGGTCGTTCATCGAGGCCGCGATTCCGTACATGCGCGACCCGCGCTACGTGCGGGTCGGCGGCCGGCCCGTTCTCGTGATCTATCGGCCATCGTTCGTGCCGGAATGTCGTGCAACGCTCGACGCGTGGCGCAGTGCGTGCCGCGCGGCCGGTGCCGGCGCGCCGTATCTGATCGGGGTAAAGGAACACACGTGGGACGTCGATCTGCTGCAGCATGGGTTCGATGCCCAGAGCGAGTTTCATCCCGGCACGCTGTTTCGCCACTGCGTCGACATCACGAGCGCGCAGAGTTTCGTCCGGAAGGATTTCGGCGGCATGGTGTTCGACTATCGCGACATCGTCGTCAACGAGAAGTTCAAGCGGGTGTCCGGAGCGAAGCTGCACCGTGCCGTGATGCCGATGTGGGACAACACGCCGCGCCGCGACCACATGGGCATGATCTTTCATGATTCGACGCCGGCGCTGTATGAGCGCTGGCTGACTGCCGTTATCGACGAGACCCGACAACTCGTCGCGCGCGGCGAACTCGACGATTCATTTGTCTTCATCAATGCCTGGAACGAATGGGGCGAGGGGGCCTATCTGGAGCCGGATGCCCGGTACGGATACGCGTATCTCGCCGCCACTCGCAAGGGGATCGAGAACGCCCGCGACTGAGGGCATGCGTCGGAGCCGCTCACCCGGCGGCTGGATCAATGGCCGAAACCTCTTTCAGTACGCGCTCGGCATGAGCGCGCCATACGACATCATCCGGAATTCGCTCGATGGCGCCGAACTGAAGCGGATCACGCTTTCTCTTGAATGCGACCGACAAGGCACGAGCGAATGATTTTGCACCGTCGGCGAAGTCGATCCCGAGGGCATGTTGCAGCTGTGCATGGGGTGAGGCAAGGACCGGAATGCCCGCGGCGAGGTAATCGTCGAACGCCGGCGAAGGAAGCTCGGGCCCAAGCGGCCTGTCGACGAATGGGAGCATCGCGACGTCAAAGCACGGAATGCCGTCGCTCCCGAGCCGATCGCCGTAGCTGCCGACCCAAAGAACGTTGGGAAGACGCGTCAAGCCCGAAGTCCAGATGCTGCCATCCGTGTCGAGGCCCAACAGAACAAAATTCCAGTCGGGGCATTGGGCAGCCACGGCCGCGAGCAAGTCGAAGTCCAACTGATTGTTCACCGGTCCAAGGTATCCGGCGACGGGCCTGCTCGCATCGAGCAGCCGGGACTTCCAGGCGGCGTCGGCTTCGGTCACAGGGGCGCCCCGTGCGCGCTGAGTTGCCGGACGCGGCGACGGCAGGTACAAGACCCGGTCGCGATGTTCACCGATTTGCAGGCGCAGACTCCACTCGGCGCTGATGAAGACTTCGGCTTCGCGCACTCCGCGCCACAGCAGCCATTCGGTCCGCGTCCAGTTGATCGCGTACCGCTTGAACGATTCGCAGAAATCGAAGACCACGATCGACCCGGGCGGCATTTCGTCCCGCGCATCCAGATTGGAGCAGTCGGACCAGACGATCAACCGATTGAAGCCCTCCAGACAGTCGCGCCGCCCGGAATATTCGAACTCAAGATCGGTCGACTGCGTCAGCCACGCCTGTGGCTCTTCCCGATACGCGAGTTCGCGGATCACGACCGCGCCAAGCTGCGTGAACGCCCGCGCCACGGCGTCGCGCCGCTGCACCACGGAGTCCGGAGTTCCCGCGTCCAGACGCGGGAAGAAGACACAGAATTCCACGGCGTCCGCCGCCTGCAGCAGCGGCTGCAGAACTGAACCCGCCGCCGGCGGTGGTGCGGAGATCTCGCCCCACTTGATGCGAAAACGGCGTCGGTTGTCGAAGTAGAGCTGCTGGTACGCGCGTGTTCGCAGCTTCTTCAACGACGCGCTGTGCCAGTGGTGCACGAAGCTGTCCCGCGCCAGCTTCACCTGGTAGCCCGCCAGACGCACGCGGCGATTCCAGTCGTCATCCTCGAACATGCCGTGAGCGAATCGCTCGTCCAGCGGTCCGACCCGTTCCCACACTTCGCGCCGAGTGAGCACGCAAAAGAATGCGAGCGAATCGATATCGGCAAGCTCTCCTCGACGCTCGCGATGCACCGCATCCGTCCATACCGGCAGATCCGTCAGATACGAGTATCCAACCTCGATCTTCGCGGCGTTTCCGATCGAGTTTGTGAGGGGACCGATCAGACCCAACGACCGGTCCGCCCGCATGTGTCGAACCAACGCGCTGAGCCACGGACCGCTCACGACCGTGTCATTGTTGAGAAGGCAGATGTAATCCCCGCTGGCCGCCGCCACGCCCTGATTGTTCGCGGCTGCGAAGCCGCGGTTCGTCTGGTTCAGAATCAAGCGGACGTTTGACTCACGCTGGGCGGTCTCGTTCAGATACTCGCGCGTGCCGTCGTTCGACGCGTTGTCGACGACGATGATTTCGATGTTGGGATAGTCGGTATCTCCGAGGAGGCTGGCGAGACACAGCTCGTTCAAATCGCGATTGTTGTATGTGACGACAATGATCGACACGAGTGGGAATGCGGCTGCAATCGCCTGCTCGAAGGCCGCGACGCGATGTTCCCAGGTGTTGGCAAGCGCGTAACTGCGCCTGCGAGCCTTCTCTTCATCGGAGTTGGTCTCCAGCGCGGCCTCCAGTTCCCGCGAGAACTCCTCGGCAGTGGAGGCGAATCGCACGAGACCTTCGCTCGCCAGTGCTTCCAGCTCCGGCAGATGGACGGACACGACGGGCTTGCCGGCCGCGAGCATTTCGTACAGCTTGACCGGGTCCGTCGCATCGGTGAGCGAATTTCGCTTGAAGGGGATGATGCACGCGTCCCAGCCCGCGATCATTGCCGGCAGCTCCTTGTAGGAACGCTCTCCGCGTAGTTTCAGGTTGGACAACGACAACAGGGGAGACGTATCGGCGGTGTGCGTGCTGCCGATCAGCTCAAAGCGCCAGTCCGGCCGCAGGCGAGCCAGCGCGCCGACGATTTCGGCGTCAAACCAGTCTGCGATTGCTCCGAAGTAGCCGATCGTTCGCGCGTTGCCGGTACCGTCCGAGGGACTCGCAACGACAACAAAATCAGCCGGGCTTGCAGCGTTGCGTATCAGAACCGCCGTCCGGCTACGATCCGCAACGCGGTCGAAGAGTCTCTTTGACGAGACAGTGACCAGGTCGGAGGACGAGAGTAGCTCCCCTTCGCTCGCGAGCATCGCAGGAGCGTTAGTGGAAAAGCCCGCGTGATCGTCCATGCAGTCGTACACGAGTGCGGCAGGCGCAAGGATTTCACGCAGGCGCCGGGCGAGCGGCGTCCAGAACGGAAGCTGGGTGACGATCGCCGTGGCGCCGACGCCCTGGCGCTTCAATTCCGCGCCGAGCTGATCGGCGAGATCCGAGGCGACTCCCTCAGGCATCGCGTCCCGGTACAGGTTCATCGCGATCGGTCCGGCAAGCGCGATTCCAGTGACTCCCGGCTCGATGTCGACAACTTCAGGCGCTCCACGGAAAGCCGTGCGCAAGTAGAAGACGCGGTGGCCGCGTCGCGAGAATGCCCGCGCCAACTGCTGCGGCCTCTGGAAGCGGAACTCCCAGTCGATGATCGGAAGTACGACGATCGCACACCGGCGGGTGAAGATCGGCGGCTCGGAATATGGCACGCAGGCGGATGTGTGTTCGGCTGGTTCTGCCTTCGCCGCCGCGTCTACCGTCGTTGCTTCAGCCGCCGCATCCGGCGGAGATCTTCCGCCGGCCTGCAATTCCCCTGCGGCTTCTTTCACGGGCGTACCCGCCAGTTGATCGATAGCGGGCGAGCGAAGCAGGATCCTGTCTCGAATTCGATAAAGCAGGCGCAAAAGCCAATATCCGCGGCTGCGTCGAATCCGTTCGAGTTCTTCGCTTGCATCGAGCAGTGCCGCGCGGACTTGCTTCTCTTCGGCCTTCAGTCTTTCGCATTCGTCTCGGAAATTCGCTGATTCGCGGTTGAGCTGAAGAATTTCAGTGCGCAACTGCTCTATCTCGTAGCGGAGGCGGTCGATCTCGGCTTTTCGATGATCCACGAACTTCGTGGTTGCGATGAATCGCTCCGTTTCTCTCATTTCCATCGATGTTGAGGATCGTCTGCTGGACCGTCAAGGCGCGCGTCAATTCATACCGGCTGCCCGCGGCGACACCATAAGTCGCGTTTCGGCCAACTTTGGCAACGCGTCAGCGGATCGGCGCGTAGATGCCATGAAGTTCGGTGGGACGGCCGCCGGAGCGTTGGTACTCGATCTCCTTGTCCACGAACTGCTCGAGCAGTGCGACATGGTGAGCGTCATCGAGAGAGTAGTTCGCTACATAGTCCGGCCCAACCAATCGCCACAGGAAGCAGTTGCGGCGTGAAACATGTCGGGACGCAAAGAATCGAGCGACTTCGGCCTCGATTACTTCGCTGCGGATTCCCTCGAACGTCGCTTCGGAGCAGTCCCGGTTCGGCAGCCGCTCATCGGAAGTGCCGGTCCAGGCGTTGCGGCGAAATGACTGCGGCAGAGCTTCGAATATCCCGTTCGCCACTGCCAGCGCGCTCGCATCGAGTCGGTTTCCGTTCAACCCGATCTGCTCGCCGATCAGCCAAAGTTCTCCGTCGTCCGCAAGCGCGTCGCGAATCATGCGGAACACGTGTTCAAGTTCGACCATGTGATGGATACCGGAGACGCACATCGCGATATCGAAGCGGGAGCCGAGGGCGGCAACCTCGTTGAAATCTCCGACGATCGGGCGGCCCTGCACATTGACAGGCATTGCGGCCGCCGCGCGCCGCAACAATTCTTCGTTGACGTCGATCATCGAGAGATCGACCGGGCAGGCAACCGCCCCGAATAACGCCGCTTCGACCAGGCCCATCCCGGTTCCGACAGAAAGGACGCGCAAACGTCCCTTGCTCGTCGCAAGGTCGCGTAGTCGCGCAGCGAAGTCAGGTGCCTTGCAGACGAGCCTTTCGCACAACAGCGCATGCGCGTAATCGAACGCATTGTTGACCGCGCCGGGTATCTGACGCGACCGTTCGGACGGTATCAGTGCGTCGATGCCGAGCTTCGCACGCTTGCGCCGCTCAACGTACATCGGATGTTCGTACGCATGGGCAAAATGCTGACGTTCGAGCTCGATCCGGAGCTGCCGAAACGTCCGGGCGGCCAGCAAGTCGAGCTCATGAAACGGGCCGGCCACGAGCTGCAGCAACCACAACTTCGCCGACGCCGACTCGGTCACGCTCTCGGCGCGGAAGTGCAGGACCGGTCTAAGCCGCTGGCCAGCAAAACCCGGCACCGAAAGCGTCACCTGCATCGGCTCTCGACCGGGCTCGTTCGCCGCGACTGCATGCTGGACCAGCGGCCAAGTCCGCGATCCATCTTCGACGGAAATGACGATCGTCCCGATCGTACGTTCGGCTCCCGACGATTCACCGACGAACTGCAAACGTAGCGAAAGTTCGTTCGTCCAGTTGATGCTCGGCAGGACCAGCGTCTCACCGTCGTAGAGCAGCAATGCTGGCCGCAGTCGATTCAACTGCTTCGGCGGCATCCAGCGGTCGGCGACGACGACCGGCGCACTTGACTCGATCGTGTGATCGAGGTCAGGTTCGAGCGCGTATGCGGCCAGTGGCGCAGCGATTGATGGCCGAGGAAACACGCGCGGAGCGATCGCGGCGCCGGCGATGCTTTCTTCGACGCGTTCTTGACGATCCTCACGCCGGTCGTCATGTGAGCGTCCCAGAACGCGCTTGGCGGCGACCGCAACGGCGTGCCGGCGTTCGGGAGACATTGGCACGGCCAGGTAGAGTCGACGCAGCCATTCCGCCGAATGCGTCTTTCCGTCCTTGCCCGGCACCTGAACGACATTACCTTTCGAACGTCCGGGATGCGCCGCAACTTCGTGCTGCGATCGATCCCTAAGGGGACGAATCGTCGCTTCCTTCCCGGCGCTGATTTCCAGGTCCGCGTCTGAACGAGTCGGATTGACGGTCAATCGATCGGCCAGCAGCTCGAGTCTGCGCGCGGCCTGTTCGCTCGTTGCAACCATCTCCTCGCTCGGCCGGGAATTCGTTTGATGCGGCGCCTCAGTGATCGAGGAAGCCGGCACCGTGTCTCTTGCGCTCGCCGCCTCCAGTTCTTCACAGCGGCGTTGCCAATGAGCTCGTTCCTGATCCGCCGCCAGCTTGCCTGCGAGCGCATCTGCAAGAACGGCGCACCACGCCTCGTTGTTCCTGATGTCCTGACTCGAAATCGGCACCTCGACAGAGGGAAACGCCGCCGCGTTCGACCCGCTCTCAACCGTCCCGACCGCGGCAAGCAGATATCCCCTGCTTGCGGCGGGTATGAGGGCCGATCGGTGCACGCTCAATATCAGTTCTCTCACGTCGTCGTCGAGCCCGGACAGGCGTTCAATGAAGAATCGCGTCCACGCTTCGCCGATGAATGTCGATCCGAGGTACTTGAGTCCGGCCGTTTCGAACGCATCGGCCAGGGTGGTCTGGGGCACCTCCTTGCCGAACGGCCAGTCTCCCTTGGAGGCCTTCTGGACTCGCCAGAGCCAGTACCAATAGCAGGCGCGGTTGGGGATCAACACGAGAACGTATCGCCTGGACCGGCTCGTCATGCCCCGCAGGAATCGGACTTGTTCATCCAAGTCATAGTGTTCGAGGACGCCGGCATTGAAGACCAGGTCAAATTCCGGCTCTCCGATCGAAAATGCGTCGGCTTGAACGAATTCAGCGTGTGCTCCAGCGGCACTGAAGCTTCGACGCGCAAAATCGAGCGCCTCGACCGAGAAGTCGAGCATGGTCACGTCGTACCCCGCCTGCGCGAGCGCCAGTCCCTGCTGGCCGCCGCCGCACCCGGCTTCCAGTACGCGGCCGCCATTCGGCAGCAGCTCCCGAACCAGGCACGTCCACTCTTCGTTGAAGGCGAGCGTGAACGGATCCGGTTCGATCAGCGGCAGGTCACGGTAGTAGGCATTCCACTTCTCCCGTTCTGCATGGCTGTGCTCGTATGCCTTCCGCTGCGCTCTGTATTCCTCGCTACCGTATGCCACCAGAAGCTGCTTGCCGGCCGGCCAGAACTCCGTATCGACCTCAATAACCTGCGCAAAAAGCCTTTCGAATCCACCCAAGCTCGCCGGGAACGAGTCCTCGTCAAAGCTCGCCAGGTGGTGCACGGCCCGCGGCTCCTCCCGATACGGTACGAGTGTCAGGTGAAGCAACCGCGTGCGTGCCAGGTTGGCGCGCAACACATCGAATGGTTCATCGAAGTGCTCGATGGAATTGCTGTTAACCACCACGTCAAACTCGCGCGGCAGCATTCCCGGCGCGAGGTCAAGGCTGGCACGCTCGAAATTCAGCTGCGGATATCGTGCACGGGCTGTAGCAAGTGCAGTCTCTGCAACGTCCAGACCCGTCACTTTCGCACGAGGAAAAGCTTGCGCCAGCTCCGCGCTTCCATCGCCAAGCGCGCAGCCCCAGTCCAGTATTGAAAGCTGCTGCTCTGCAAGCAGGGCGCGCTCGACTGCAGGCAATGCGCCAAGCAGCCGCTGCATGAAATGGCGGGTTTGCTCCGGACCACCATGGCGTTTCCAGTCGGCGGCGAAGTAGTCTTCCCACCAGGACGGCGAATTGATGTGTGCTTCTGCTCTCATCGACCGTGAACACGAGTCGCAGATTGTGGCCGAATGCTGTGCCAGCCGTGTCTCGCATGCTGTGAGATGGTAAGGCGCATGAATTGGTTACCGCATTGGACCTCTGCGCCGGCGACATGCGCTGTCGAGCGCCGCTGCAAATTCGCCCAAGCAATATGCGCCATCATCGAAACGTCGGCGCGACCACTCAGGTTGGGTAAGTCGCTCATCAAAACCGTCACTTTCGACTATCTTTAAAGCGGACCTACACGACTGGTTGGCGAATCCAACCTTTGCGCAAACGCACCGCAGCCCAAATCGCGGCGAGCTTCCTTCGCCTTGGCTGGCGCGTTCGCCGCCGATCAGCAAACGTCGGAACAGGGCGCCCGCCGGCGAAGCATCGCAACTACTGACTAGAAACCACTTCGATCTCGTCCAAGAATGTCCAACCGTTATTGGTGAGATCGACGCGAACATAACGAAATGTCGCTCCGAGGCGGTAGTCATTCGCGATGATGTAGTCACCCTGCGAAAGGGTTTGCGATATCAACGTCGGCGAAGAGAAACCAGACGACGGCCCGATTTGCTGCCATGGTCCATTTGGCCCCACATTTGACCCATATAGGAACATCGAGGCGGGAACAAGAATTGATGGAACGGTGTCTTTCAGGACGTGCGCAGCCACCCAGTCGAAGCGTCTTGCAACTCCAAAGTCAAGCACGACCGAAGCTGATCCATTGATTCCGGTCCACTGCGGATCGACAAACAAGGTCGCGTTCGCCGGGACCTGATTCGATAGCTCTCCCCCAGTGTCTGCATAGTTCGTGCTCGGCAATGTGATGTAGGTGTAGCTGGCCGGCCGGACGTAGCTTCCACCAATTCCATAGAGCGCTCGGAACGCATCAAACATTCTGAGGGCGCCATTCTTTGTTCTAGCCGCGCTATCTGGCGTCGCCATCGCGGTCATGTGTTGATCGGCTGCCCAGACGACACGCTTGGCCGCGTATATGGAATGCGTTTGCCACAGTTGCATATTCACGCGGATTAATCCCGAAGGAAACATCGAAGAGTTGAAGTTCAGGGCTTGTTGATTGCTCGCGTCCGTCGTGCAGCAGCTAAACATTTCAACGTCTGCCCATAGAGAATTCGATCCAATGCCAATGTACGGATCTGCCAGAGCACGGAAATGGTCTTCCAAGATGTATGGTCGTCGCCCGGCATATGAGAGCGGCATCGCGATGCTGCCAACACCGTCTTGCCACGCCTGTACTTCGACTCCTGTCCAGCCCTTGAAATCCCGCGCGATCGCCCCTAACGCGGTCGGAGTGACAGTAACGTTTGGATTCTCTCCATACGTAGGACGGAGAAACGGGGCAATGACGTGCGGTTTGTTGGTAACGTGATAGGTGTTTGTTTCATGCCATCGAACGATGTTGCGCAAGTTCGCGTAGTAGGTGGCAAGCGGATATCGAATCGATGGGCTGTTTGGTAACCAAAGCGCTCTGGTAGTTGGCAACCACCAGAGCAAACCGGGTTCATCAGGCAAGTACCAGCCCGCCAACGAGTTGAAATATTGACCTTGAGAGTTCTTCAAGTAAGGATTGATCTCGACCAAGAGCGGGTCCATCGCGGCCGCGATTTCCGGCAGGGCGGTCTCGTAAAGCGCAGGATCAGCCGGCCAGAAGACTTTGTTCGTGTACAGGATGTTGCCATTGGAGTCCTTTACAGTCCCACCGGTGCACTCGCCTTGCGTACTGATAAGCCCGATATACACGGAGACACCTTTCGCAGCGGCCTGATCAAGGAAGATCCTAAGATTCTGTGGGAAGCCGTTGTAGTAGGTAAATGTTGCTGGAGCCCCTCTCTTACAGCTTGTGGCACGCTGAATCGCGGCGATGACTAAAGTATTGAAGCCGAGGCGATCGCGAATCTCGTCAACGTAAGCTCGAATTTCTGCTTCGGTCCAAGCGCGTCCCTCGCGTTCCGGCCATACGAACGTGCCGTCCAGAACGCCAGCGCGCGCCGCGACGCCATTCAGGAGCAAACCTAAGACGAGTATGAAATTTGCTAGAAGACATATCATGTCCTCCATTCTCCTCAGAAGGTTTCGAAGACGAAGCAGGCTTCCGATCGCTTCGTAGCTTCACGAGTTGACCATCGTTTGTGAGCCCTATCAATCGCGCGTCGCAAGTCAAGGGTATCGCACCGCGCGAATTTTCCACTCGCACAATCAATTCGCCGCATCAGCGAACGAGGACCGTTTGAGTCTTGCTTCGGCCGGTGTGTGGGTCGAATCGTCGACCGATCATTGTGAAATCTTTATCGTCACCGCCGGTCGCGCCAATGCATGGACCGTGTGCATTGCGACCACCTTGAAAGGCAACACGCCATTGACGAAGTCAAGATATTCGGGTGCCCCCTCGACGTCGCGCCACGCGGCCACCGCGAGCGTGTAGTCATCGGCGGCGAGGATATTGTCGAACTCGAAATCGACCCGCACCGGCGTGCCACTCGGAAAGTCGTCGAGGCGCACCTGCTGCGCCCGCGTGTATTCGCCGATCAGCTCCAGCGACTTGCGGTGCACGATTGTAAAGCCCACGCTCAGATCCGCCGGCGGCGGATCGAGGTCGCAGCGGTAGACGATCGTGATGCACATCCGCTTGCCGTGCTCGATCACGGTCGGCACGTCGCCGTCGGGGCTGGCGATCGCGGCGCTGAGCAGCCGCGCGCCGCCCTGGCCCCAGCGCACGGCGTGCGCGGGCGTGGCGCCGCTCGCGAGGTCGATCGCCTCGAACAGACCGTGCGCGGGGATCGCGGGTTCGGGCGCGGGCTGAGCGGGCGACTGCGGCGGCGTGGCGCCGCCGTACAGATCGCGCAGGTACTCGGCGGTCACGTCGGCGGGCGCGCCCTGCATGCGGATGCGGCCGCGGTCGAGCCAGATCGCGCGGTCGCAGAACAGGCGCACGGTCTGCACGTCGTGCGTGACCATCAGGATCGCGGTGCCGCGGCTCTTCAATTCGCGCAGGCGGCGGAAGCACTTGGCCTGGAACGCGGCGTCGCCGACCGCGAGCGCCTCGTCGACGATCAGCACGTCGGGCTCGAGCACCGTGTGCACCGCGAACGCCAGCCGCACGAACATGCCGGACGAATACGTGCGCATCGGCTGGTCGAGGTGATCGCCGATGTCGGCGAACGCGACGATGGCGTCGAAGCGGCGCGCGATCTCGGCGTCGGTGAGGCCCAGCAGGCTCGCGCCGAGGTAGATGTTCTCGCGCCCGGTCGCCTCGCCGTGGAAGCCGGCGCCGAGTTCGAGCAGCGCGCCCACGCGGCCCGTCACACGCGCGCGGCCGGCCGTCGGGGTCAGTACGCCCGCGATGATCGAAAGCAGCGTCGACTTGCCGGCGCCGTTGCGGCCGACGATGCCGATCGTCTCCCCGCGCGCCACCGCGAACGAGACGTCGTCGAGCGCGTGGAACACGCGCGCGTCGCCGCGCCAGCCGAACATCAGGTCGAAGAAGCGGCGCGCCGGCGACCGGTGCAGCACGTAGGACTTGCTGACGCCGTCGACCCGGATCGCCGCCTCGGCGGGCGGCGCGGTCACAGCGAGTCCGCGAAGCCCGGTGTCAGCCGTCGAAACCACAGCAGTCCGATTCCCGCGATCAGCGCGCCCGCCGCGCAGGCCATCAGCCACGCGCCGGGGTCGGGCAGGGTGGCCTGCATCACCAGCGCGCGCACGTTCTCGATCACGCCGGTCAGCGGATTGGCATTCATCCACACGCGAAAGCCGGCGGGCACCGCGCTGATCGGATAGAACACGGGGCTCAGGAACATGATGACGGGCAGCACGACGGCGATGGCCTGCGCCAGGTCGCGGAAGAATACGCCGGACGACGAGAGAATCAGCACCAGCCCGAACACGGCCAGCACCAGCGGCACCGCGGCCAGCGGGGCGAGCAGCGCGATCGCATTGATTGCACCGTGCGCGATCCACGCAAAGCCGATCAGCACCGCGAAGCCGATCGCCAGGTGCACGCACGCGCCCAGAGTCGCGGCCGCGGCCAGCAGCGGCAGCCGGAACGACACCTTCTTGACCAGCGATCCGTAAGAGAGCAGCAGCGTCGGCGCGCGTCCGAGCGCATCGGCGACGAACAGATACGGCACCAGCCCGCAGTAGAGGAAGAGCGCAAACGCGTACGGATCGTCGGCTCCGCCCCAGCGCGCGCGGAACACGAACCCGAACACGAACGTGTAGACCGCGACCATCGCCAGCGGCAGAACGAATGCCCAGCCGAAGCCGAGCACCGAGCCGCGGTAGCGGTCCTTCAGTTCACGGATGAGAAGATGCTTGAGCAGGGCTAACTGATCGTGCATGCCGGCTGGCCGTCGACCACGCGCGACCCGACGCGGCGGCCGAGCGAATATAGCCAACCTTCGAGCGGCCCGAAGCGGCTCGACCATGACCATTCGGCCAGCGGCAGCGGCGTCGACGCCTGCTCGCGCAGGTCGAGCGCGCGGCGCGCGCACGCGGCCAGATCCGCATCCGGCCGCGCCAGCACCAGCGCCGGATCGGACTTGAACCGCAGTTCGCCGAACGACGTGGCCAGCACCGGCAGGCCGAGGCCGCGGTACTCGTAGTACTTGATCGGGTCGACGCACTCGGTAAGCGGCGTCTGCTTGAACGGGATGATGCCGACGTCGAACGACGCGGCGGTGCGCAGCGCCTCCGCGTGCGACATCGGCTCCAGGATCTCGACGTTGGGCGGGATCGATCCGTCCGGTCCCACGAACATCGGCCCCACCAGCACCACGCGCGCCCGCGGGTCGAACTGCAGCAGCAGGCGCGCCAGCGCGAAGGTCCAGTCCCAGTCGAACCACGCGCCCATCGTGCCGATGTAGCCGAACACGACTCCGGGGCGGCCGGCGGCGTCGGTCGACTTGCGCGCCTGCCGGCGCGCCTTCTCGATCTTCGCCGGGTCGATGCCGTTCAGGCACAGGCGCACCGAATCGTGGCGCGCGCCGAGCTCGTCGCGCAGCGCGGTCGACGAGGTCTGCACCCAGTCGCACAGCGGCAGCAGTTCAGCCTCCCAGTCGGCCATCGCCCGGCTCGACAGTCCGCGATAGAAGTTCGCGTAGCGGTCCATCGCGTCGTAGAAGCGGCCCGAGCAACTGCGGCTCGCGCCGAAGGTCTGCAGCGCGTCGATCGCAAGCGGCGACGGCTTGCCGACGCCGATCGCGTACGGATCGCCGTTGAGCCATTCGCCGATCTCGTTGCGCACCGCGCGCAGGAAGGTGTGGCGGTTGATCCAGCGACCGACCTCGATCGGCTCGAACGGCAGCGCCAGCGGCGACAGCACGTCGACGCCGGGGATGCGCGCGTCGGGCAGGCGCGGCACGTCGGACGGCCGGCGCACGTCGGCCACGCGCGGCAGCCGCGTCGGATACGGATCGACCCACAGCAGCCGATCGACCGGGCCGGCGAGCATGGCCGCGGCCATGTAGTGCGGGCGTTGCCAGAAACTCGAGAAGCGAACCGGAGCGAAGTAGACGACGTGGCGGGCGGACATCGGGGAGTTCTTGTTCGGGTCCGGTTCGGCGAGGTTCGGGGCGGATTCTAGAGCGTTTCGCGCGCGGCTCCGGTCGCGAAGCCGCTGCGTTACACCGGTTGGGTCAACTCGACGGTCGATGCGTCGGCCATTCCGCCAACGCCGCGCGTTTCCGCTCGGAGTACCGCGCGGCCCCGATCCTGGGGACGCGCAAAGACGTTCCATCCCAAGCACGAACTAGACCGAATCCGCATCCCGTTTCTCCGTGACGCGGAGAGGACGCGTTCAGCCGAGCGTCGACAGATCCAGCTCGCGCAGGCACTGCGCGAGCGCGCGGTCCCACGCCGGCAGCGCGACGTTCCAGCGCTGCGCGATGCGCGCGCAGTCGAGGCGCGAGTTCGCGGGGCGCGCGGCCGCGGTCGGATAGTCGCGGCTCGGGATCGGCAGCAGCCGCTGCACTCGTCGCGCCGGATCGGCCACCTGCGCCAGCAGCGCGCGCGCGAACTCGTACCAGTTGGTCGCGCCGGACGCGGTCAGGTGATGGACGCCGCCGCGTTCGCCGAACGCAGCGGAAAGCCCGCCCGCGTGCGAGGTCGCCTGCGCGACGATCGCGCGCGTGGCCTCGGCGATCGTGCGCGCCCAGGTCGGCGCGCCCCACTGGTCGTCGACGATAGAAAGCGTGTCACGCTCGCGCGCGAGCTTCAGCACCGCGCGAACGAAGTTGCGGCCGCGCGCGGCAAAGACCCAGCTCGTGCGCGCGATGAAGTGCGGCGCGCCGGCCGCCGCGAGCGCCTGCTCGCCGGCGAGCTTCGAGCGGCCGTACGCGGACAACGGATTGACCGCATCGGTCTCCACGTACGGCGACGCCTTGCGCCCGTCGAACACGTAGTCGGTCGAGTAGTGGATCAGCGCGGCGCCGAGCCGCTTCGCTTCCTCCGCCATGAGCGCCGGCGCGTCGGCGTTGATCGCATGCGCAAGCGCCGGCTCGGACTCGGCGCGGTCGACCGCGGTGTACGCAGCCGCGTTGACGATCAGATCCGGCCGCGCGCCGCGCACCGCCGCGCGCACGTGATCGGGCTGCGCCAGATCGCATTCGCCGCGGCCGACCGCGACCACCTCGCCGAGCGGCGCCAGCGCACGCGCGAGTTCCCATCCGAGCTGACCGTCGCGACCGGTGATCAGGATGCGCATCAGGCGAAGATTTCCGCGTCCGCCAGCAGCGGCGCAGACGCGTCTCGCGCCGCGAGCACGGGTTCGCCGTCGAGGGGCCAGGCGATGCCGAGGGCCGGGTCGTTCCAGCGCAGCGCGCGGTCGTGCTCCCTGAACCAGAAGTCGGTCGTCTTGTAAAGGAGGTCTGCGAATTCGCTCAGCACGAGAAATCCGTGCGCGAACCCGGGTGGAATCCACATTTGTCGCTTGTCGTCGGCGGACAGACGCACGCCGACCCAGTGGCCGAAGCGCGGCGAAGACCTGCGCAGGTCGACCGCCACGTCGAATACTGCCCCCGTCACCACGCGTATGAGCTTGCCCTGCGGCCGCACGACCTGGTAATGCAGCCCGCGCAGCACGTTCTTCGCCGAGCGCGAGTGGTTGTCCTGCACGAAGGTCGCGTCCACGCCGGTCGCGCCGCGAAACTCGCGCGCGTTGTAGCTCTCAATGAAGAAGCCGCGCGCGTCGACAAACACGTCGGGATCAATGACCAGCACTTCCGGCAGGGCAGTCGGAGTGACCTTCATCGTGCCAGCCCGTCACCCCGGCGCAGGCCGGGGCCTAATTGCGCGGCGTCGAACATTGGGCCCCGGCCTGCGCCGGGGCGACGGCACAAGCTCACCGGGCGACCCCCGTGCCCCGGGGCACGCGTTCGCCGAGCATCGCCAAGAGATAGTGCCCGTAGTCGGTCTTCTTCAACGGCGCCGCCAGCCGCCTGACCTGCTCGGCATCGATCCAGCCGCTGCGGAACGCGACTTCCTCGGGGCAGGCGACCTTCAGCCCCTGCCGCGTCTCGAGCGTGGCGATGAAGGTCGACGCGTCGAGCAGCGAATAGTGCGTGCCGGTGTCGAGCCACGCCATGCCGCGGCCCAGGATCTCGACCGCGAGCGCGTGTTGCTCGAGGTAGTGCCGGTTGACGTCGGTGATTTCCAGCTCGCCGCGCGCGGACGGCCGGAGCGCGCGCGCGATGTCGAGCACGCGGTTGTCGTAGAAATAAAGGCCGGTGACCGCGTAGTTCGACTTCGGCTGCTTCGGCTTCTCCTCGATGCTGATCGCGCGGCCCGCGTCGTCGAATTCGACCACGCCGTAGCGCTCGGGGTCGTGCACCCGGTAGGCGAACACGGTCGCCCCTTCGCGCTGCTTGTTCGCGCGCTGCAACTGCTGCGGCAGATCGTGGCCGTAGAAGATGTTGTCGCCGAGCACGAGCGCCACGTCGTCGCGGCCGACGAAATCGCGGCCGATGATGAATGCCTGCGCGAGCCCCTCGGGGCGCGGCTGCTCGGCGTACGAAAAGCGCATGCCCCACTGGTCGCCGCTGCCGAGCAGCTCGGCAAAGCGCGGCGTGTCCTGCGGCGTGGAGATGACCAGCACCTCGCGGATTCCGGCCAGCATCAGCGTGGTCAGCGGGTAGTAGATCATCGGCTTGTCGTACACCGGCAGCAGTTGCTTGGACACGACGTGCGTGACCGGATACAGGCGCGTGCCCGAGCCGCCGGCGAGGATGATGCCCTTGCGTTTCATTCGTGACGTTCCATCATGTCCGCGCTCCCGCCGGCTCAGTCTTTCCCTCACCCTCGGTCCCTCTCCCGGAGGGAGAGGGAAGAAAAGCCCCTCGCCCGCATCAGCGGGAGAGGGGTTGGGGTGAGGGCGCTGTCGCACCGTACTGTCGTTCGATCCATTCGCGATAGCGCCCGTCGCGCACGCGCGCGACCCAATCGGGATGATCGAGGTACCAGCGCACGGTGCGGCGCAGCCCGGTGGTGAAGGTCTCCGCCGGCGTCCAGCCGAGCTCGCGCTCGATCTTTCCCGGGTCGATCGCGTAGCGCCGGTCATGCCCGGGGCGGTCGGTCACGAACGTGATCTGCTGCGCGTACGGCCGCGCCGATGGCCGCAGCTCGTCGAGGATCGTGCAGATCGTCTGCACGACGGCGATGTTCTTGACCTCGTTCTTGCCGCCGATGTTGTACGTTTCGCCGGGGCGGCCCGCTTCGAGCACGCGCGCGAGCGCGTCGCAATGGTCGGTCACGTACAGCCAGTCGCGCACGTTCTGCCCGTCGCCGTAGACGGGCAGTGCTTGGCCCTCGAGCGCGTTGGCGATCGTCAGAGGGATCAGCTTCTCCGGAAACTGGAACGGACCGTAGTTGTTGCTGCAGTTGCCGGTCAGAGTCGGCAGGCCGTAGGTGTGGTGATACGCGCGCACCAGATGATCGGCCGCCGCCTTGCTGGCCGCGTACGGGCTGTTGGGCGCGTACGGCGTGGTCTCCGAGAACGCCGGGTCGTCCGCGCCGAGCGAGCCGTACACCTCGTCGGTCGACACGTGCAGGAAGCGGAACGCCTTCCGATCGTTCGCCTGCAGTTCGGACCAGTACGCGCGCGCCGCCTCGAGCAGCTCGAACGTGCCGGTGACGTTGGTGCGGACGAATTCTCCGGGGCCGTGGATCGAGCGATCGACGTGGCTTTCGGCCGCGAAGTGCACGATCGCGCGCGGCCGCCGTTGCGCCAGCAGCGCGACGATGCGATCGCGGTCGCAGATGTCGGCGCGCTCGAAGCCGAAGCGGTCGTCGCCTTGCACGTCGGCCAGGTTGTCGAGGTTGCCGGCGTAGGTCAGCTTGTCGATCACGAGCAGCGGTTCGTCGGCCTGTTGCAACCAGCGCAGCACGAAGTTCGCGCCGATGAAGCCGGCGCCGCCGGTGACGATGATCATTCCTGCTCCTCCGGATCACTGGTGCGCCGGCCCGGCAGCAGGCCCAGCTTTCGCGCCAGCGCGATGTTGGCCGCGAGAAAACCTTCCTTGTTGCCGCAGTCGTAGCGCGTCCCGGTGAAGCGCTGCGCCAGCACCTGGCCGCGTGCGACGCGGCGCGCGATCGCGTCGGTCAACTGGATCTCTCCGCCGCTGCCGCGCGGCGTGGTCGCCAGCTCGTCGAGGATCTCCGGCCGCAGCACGTAGCGGCCGACCACCGCGAGCGTCGACGGCGCGTCCGCCGGCTGCGGCTTCTCCACCATGCCGCTGATGCGCTCGATGCCCGGCGCGATCGGCGTGGCGGCGACGATGCCGTAGCGCGAGGTCTCCGCGCGCGGCACGTCCTGCACCGCGAGCACGGAGGCGTTGTACTTCTCGTAGGTCGCGACCAGTTGCTGCGTGACGCCGGGCTGCGCGTCGATCAGATCGTCGGCGAGGATCACCGCGAACGGTTCGTCGCCGACCACCGGCCGCGCGCACAGCACGGCGTGGCCGAGTCCGAGCTGCTCGCTCTGGCGCACGAAGATGAAGCTGACGCCGTTCGGCGTGGCCGACTGCAGCGCTTCGTACAGCTCGCGCTTGCCCTTGGCCAGCAGTTCCTGCTCGATCTCCGGCATGCGGTCGAAGTGATCCTCGATCGCGCGCTTGTTGCGGCCGGTGATGATGATCATCTGCTCGATGCCGGCCGCTGCCGCTTCCTCCACCGCGTACTGGATCAGCGGCTTGTCGACCACCGGCATCATCTCCTTCGGCATCGCCTTGGTCGCCGGCAGGAAGCGCGTGCCGAAGCCGGCCGCTGGGAAAACTGCTTTGCGGACTTTCATCTTGGGTTCGTACGAAGCTTTCGGTGGTCGGTGTCATGCCCGCCCACGATCGAAGTCGAGGGCAGGCTCCCGCGGGCGCCCAGTGCCTTTTCGATCGTGTCCTGGATTCCCGCTTGCGCGGGAATGACATGCTTGGAGTTCATCTTGTCAGCCGCTGGGTTAGAAGCTGCTTGCCGATCTCGACCCCGAACTGGTCGAACGCGTTGATGTTCCACAGCACGCTCTGCACGAAGGTGCGGTGCTCGTAAAGCGCGAGCAGCGCGCCGAGCGATCGCGCGTCGAGTTGCGGCACGGTGATGAACGTGCTCGGCCGCCCGCCGTGCGTGGCCGCGTGCGCCGGCTTGGCCTGCGCGGCACCGAGCACGCGGTCGCCGCAGGCCAGCGCATCGGCCTGCGCCAGCGCGTTCATGAACAGCAGCCGCTCGCGCTCGATCGGCGAGTCGGCGAAGCCGGCGCAGGTGACGAAGTCGACCGGGCACGCGTGCGTGCCCTGGTGCAGGAACTGGAACACGCTGTGCTGCGCCGTCGTGCCGACTTCGCCCCATACGATCGGCGACGTGTCGTACGAAAGCGGCGCGCCGTCGCGGTCGACGCTCTTGCCGCAGCTTTCCATCTCGAGTTGCTGCAGGTAGCCGGGCAGATGGCGCAGCCGCTGCGCGTACGGCATCACGGCGCGCGCGCGCAGGCCGCAGAAGTTCACGTACCACACGCCGAGAGCCGCGAGCAGCACCGGCAGGTTGTCCGCCAGCGGCGCGGTCGCGAAGTGCAAATCCATCGCAGCGGCGCCGGCCAGTAGCTGCTCGAACCGCGCACGGCCGTGCGCGAGCGCGATCGGGAATCCGCACGCCGACCACAGCGAGTAGCGGCCGCCGACCCAGTCGGGGAACGTCAGCACGCGCTCGGCCGCGACGCCGAACGCGCGCGCGCGCGCCGGCATGCTGGTGATCGCGACCAGATGCCGCGCAGCATCGAGCGCCAGCGCGCGCTCTCGCATCCACTCGAGCGCGGCGCGCACGTTCGCGAGCGTTTCCAGCGTGGTGAAGCTCTTGGAGATCGCCACCAGCAGCGTCGACCCGGGATTCGCGTGCGCGAGCGCCGCGTCGAGTTCGACCGGGTCGATGTTGGCGACGAAGTGGAGCTTCGGCCCGCTCGGTGCGCCGAGCGCTTCGGTAACCAGCCGCGGACCGAGGTCGGAGCCGCCGATGCCGAAGCAGATCACGGTGTCGATCGTCTTGCCGGTTGCGCCCTCGATCTGACCGGCGCGCAGTTGCTCGGCGAGGGCGAGGAACCTGTCGCGCTCCGCCGCGAGCGCGGCACTGGTCGCCGCATCGGCGGGCGGCGTGCGCAGCGCCGTGTGCCAGGCCGGGCGCTGCTCGGTGTGGTTGATCGCCTCGCCGTTGAACAAGCGCGCGCGCCACTCCTCGACCCGCATCGCGCGCGCGAGTTCGAGCAGCGACGCCAGCGCCGACTCGTCGATCAGGTCGCGTGACAGGTCGGCGCGCACGCCGGCGGCTTCGCGCGTCCAGCGCTGCGCGCGCTGCGGCTCGGCATCGAACAGCCGCGCCAGCGACTGCGCCGCGAGCCGGCGCTGGTGCTGCTGCAGATCGCGCCAGACCGGCAGTTGCGAAGGATTCATCGAGAGGCCCTTGTGTAGACTCGATTGTAAGGGCGAGCCCTCTGCGCTCGCCGCCGACGACGGGCCAGACGATGATCGATCCGGGCATATTCAAGGCGTACGACATTCGTGGCGTGGTCGACCGCACGCTGACGGTCGAAGCGGCGCGCGCGATCGGCCACGCGATCGGGTCGCAAGCGGTGACGCAGGGAGTGCGCGAGATCGCGATCGGCCGCGACGGGCGCCTGTCGGGGCCGAAGCTGCGCGACGCGCTGATCGACGGCATCCGCGCCAGCGGCACGAACGTGGTCGACGTCGGCATGGTCGCCACGCCGATCCTGTACTTCTCGACGTTTCACCTGAACACCGCGTCGGGCGTGGTGATCACGGGCAGCCACAACCCGCCGGAGTACAACGGGCTGAAGATGGTGCTGGCGGCAACGACGCTGTTCGGCGATGACATCCAGCGGCTGCGCGCGCGCATCGAGCGCGGCGAACTGGTGCGCGCTGCGCAAGCAGGCGCGCTGCGCAGCGCCGATGTCGTCGCTGCGTATCTCGCGCGCATCGCCGGCGACGTGAAACTGGCGCGCAAGATGAAGATCGCGGTCGATTGCGGCAACGGCGTGGCCGGCGCGTTCGCGCCCAGGCTGTATCGCGCGCTCGGCTGCGAGGTGATCGAACTGTTCTGCGACGTCGACGGCACGTTTCCCAACCACCATCCCGATCCGGCGCATCCGGAAAACCTGCAGGACCTGATCCGCTGCCTGCGCGACACCGACGCCGAACTGGGGCTCGCGTTCGACGGCGACGGCGACCGGCTCGGGGTGGTCACGAAGGACGGCAACATCATCTATCCGGACCGGCAGATGATGCTGTTCGCGCGCGGCGTGCTCGCGACGCGGCCGGGCGCGCAGATCATCTTCGACGTCAAGTGCTCGCGCCATCTGGCGCGGCAGATCGCGCTGGCGGGCGGCAAGCCGACGATGTGGCGCACCGGCCACTCGCTGATCAAGGCCAAGCTGAAGGAAACCGGCGCGCCGCTCGCGGGCGAGATGAGCGGGCACATATTCTTCAACGACCGCTGGTACGGCTTCGACGACGGCATGTACGCCGGCGCGCGGCTGCTCGAGCTGCTGGCGCGCGAGGCGAATCCGTCCGCGGTGCTCAATGCGCTGCCGGAAGCGATCAGCACGCCCGAGCTGCACGTCAAGACCGCGGAGGGCGAGAACTTCACGCTGATGGACAAGCTGAAATCGCAGGCGAAGTTCGATGCCGCGCGCGAGGTGATCACGATCGACGGCGTGCGCGTCGAGTACGACGACGGCTTCGGCCTGGCGCGGCCGTCGAACACGACGCCGGTCGTGGTGCTGCGCTTCGAGGCCGATACCGAGGCGGCGTTGAAACGCATCCAGTCCGATTTCCGCCGTGCGCTGCTCGCGGTCAAGCCGGACGCGCAGTTGCCGTTCTGAGTCCAGCGCAGCGGTTGCAGCACCGAGATCGCGGAGCGCGCAGGGAAGACTCCTGGTTCTCCGTGTCCTCTGTGGTTGATCGAGGTCGTTCGCCGGCGCCCCTACAATCGCCGCGCGATGTCCGGCCCGCGCATCCTGATCGTGAAGACCTCGTCGATGGGCGACGTCGTGCACGCGCTGCCGCTCGCGTCCGACCTTGCACGTGCGCGGCCGGATGCGGCGATCGACTGGGTCGTCGAGGAAGGCTTCGCCGACATTCCGCGCCTGCACCCGGCGATCGACCGCGTGATCGCGGTCGCGTTGCGGCGCTGGCGCCGCGCGCCGCTGGCGCGCGCGACGCGAACCGAGATGATGGCGGCGCGCCGGGCGCTGCGCGAGCACAGCTATGCGGCGGTGATCGACTGCCAGGGGCTCATCAAGAGCGCGCTGATCGCGGTGCAGGCGCGCGGCCCGCTGTGGGGTCCCGACCGCGCGAGCGCGCGCGAGCCGCTGGCGGCGCTGCTGTATCGCCATCCGGTGGCGGTCGATCGCGCGCAGCACGCAATCGCGCGCAACCGCGCGCTCGGCGCCGCGGCGCTCGGCACGGCGATCAGCGATCCGCCGCGCTTTGCGCTGCACGTGCCGCCGCTCGCGCAGCCGGCGCTGGTCGACTTCGCCGCGCGCGGCGCGTATGCGGTGCTGCTGACCAACGCCAGCCGCGCGACCAAGCTGTGGCCGCCGCAGCGCTGGCATGCGCTCGAGGCGTGGCTCGCCGCGCGCGGATTCGCCAGCGCGCTGCCATGGGGCAATGCGGCCGAGCAGCGCGCTACGCAGGCGCGCGCCGCGGGCATGCAGCGCGCATGGGTCGCGCCGTCGACGTCGCTGCGCGAACTCGCCGCGCTGCTGCACGGCGCGCGCATCGTGGTCGGACTCGACACCGGGCTCACGCACCTGGCGGCTGCCGCGGGCGCGCCGACGGTGGGACTGTTCTGCGACTACGATCCGGCGCTGGTCGGCATCACGGGCGACGCGCCGTGCGCGAGCCTGGGCGGCGTCGGGCGCGCGCCCCGGGCCGACGACGTGATCGCCGCGGTCGAGCGCGTGCTCGCCGCGGCGCACGCAACATGAGCCCGCGCCTCGCACGCGCGCTGTACACGCTGGCGTGGTGGTGCGCGCTGCCGGCGGCGGCACTGCACCTGGTGTGGCGCGCGCTGCGGCAGCGCGAGTACCTGCGCCACTGGGGCGAACGCTTCGTCGGCCACGGCGCCCGCGCACCGGGCGCGCCGGCGATCTGGGTGCACGCCGTTTCGGTCGGCGAGACGCGCGCCGCGCAGCCGTTGATCGAGGCGCTCGCGCGCGCGCATCCGCAGCTGCACTTCGTGCTCACGCACATGACGCCGACCGGCCGTGTGGTCGGCGAATCGATCGCGCGCGCGATGTCCGGCCGCGTCGTACAGCGCTACCTGCCTTACGACGTGCCGTGCGCGGTGCGCCGCTTCCTGCACGAGACGCGGCCCGCGGTCGGCGTGCTGATGGAAACCGAGGCGTGGCCGAACCTGCTGTACGCGGCGCGCGATGCCGGCATTGCCGTGGTGCTCGTCAACGCGCGGCTGTCGGGCAGGTCGGCGGCCAAGGCACAGCGCTTCGCCGCGCTGATCCGACCGGCGAGCGCGAACCTCGCGCGCGTGGCGGCGCAGTCGGAGACCGATCGCGCGCGGCTGGCGACGATCTACGACGGTCCGATCGACGTGTTCGGCAACTTGAAGTTCGATCTGACACCGCTGCCGCAACTGATCGAGCAGGGCCGGCTCGCACGCGCGCACTGGGGCGAGGGTCCCGTCTGGCTGGCGGCCAGCACGCGCGACGGCGAGGAAGCGCTGATCCTCGACGCCTTCGCGCGCCGGCGGGAGCGCACCGCGCGGTTGCTCATCGTGCCGCGCCACCCGCAGCGGTTCGACGACGTGGCGCGTCTGATCGCCGAGCGCGGCTTCGGTGTCGTGCGGCGCAGTTCGGCTGCGTGGAACGCGCCGCTTGCGGACGACGCGGTGCTGCTCGGCGATTCGATGGGCGAGATGTCGATGTACTACGCCGCGGCCGATGCCGCGCTGATCGGCGGCAGCCTGCTGCCCTATGGCGCGCAGAACCTGATCGAGGCCTGCGCGGTCGGCACGCCGGTCGTGCTCGGGCCGAGCATCTACAACTTCGCACAGGCGGCGCTCGATGCACTCGCCGCCGGCGCGGCAATTCAGGTCGAGGACGCGGACGCCGCGCTGGACGCTCTGGAGGCGCTCACGCGCGACCCGGCGCGGCTGCAGACGATGCGTGAAGCCGCGCTGCGCTTCGCCGCCGCGCATCGCGGCGCCACAGCGCGCACCGCGGCGATGGTCGGCGAACTGCTGGCGGCGCGCGCTCCGCAAGGCGGCGCGACGGAGCCCTCGCCCTGACCCTCTCCCCGTGATCGGGGAGAGGGGATAGGAGACCCTCGCCCGCATCATCAGCGGGACAGGGCCGGGGTGAGGGCCTCAGCGCGCGAGCAGCGCGTTGAGCCCTTCGAGGTCCTTCTCCGTCAGCGCGCCGGCGGCGGACTGCAGGCGCAGTCCGTTGACCAGGAAGTCGTAGCGCGCTTTCTTCAGGTCGCGCTGCGTGTTGAAGAGCTGCGTCTGCGCGTTCAGCACGTCGAGGTTGATGCGCACGCCGACGCGATAGCCGAGCTTGGTCGATTCGAGCTGGCTATTCGCGGAGGTCTCCGCCGATTCGAGCGCGCGCACCTGCGTCAGGCCGAA
The DNA here is from genome assembly GCA_029778535.1 of Pseudomonadota bacterium. Lineage (GTDB taxonomy): Bacteria > Pseudomonadota > Gammaproteobacteria > Burkholderiales > Burkholderiaceae_F > JAKOQB01. The sequence continues at coordinate 169,525 of JAKOQB010000039.1, forward strand.
GTCGACGCCCGTATACGCCTGGCGCGCGGCCTGCGCGGCATTGCGGCGTGCGCTCTCGAGGTCCTGCTTGGAACGCTCCTCGTTGGCGAGCGCCTCGCGGATGCGGCTCTGGATCAGGCCGCCGGTGTAGAGGGGATAGTTGAGCTGCACGCCGATCGTGCCGGTGGCGACCGTGTTGGCGGCGGCATTGATCGAGCTGCCGCTGGAGCGGTTCTGGCTCACCGACGCGGTCAGGTCCAGCGTCGGATAATGGCCCTCGCGTTGGCGCCTGGTCTCGATCTGCGCGATCTCGGCCGCCGCCTTGGCGACCGCCACGCCGTAGCTGTTGTCCTCGGCCTGCCTGGCCCACGCTTCGACATCCTTCGGCTGCGGCGCGTTCAGTTGCGGCGCATCGCGCAGCGGCGTCAGCGTGCCGGGATCGCGGCCGATGATGGAGCGCAGCGCGTTGCGCTTGACGATCAGGTCGCCGCGCGCGGTCTGCTCCTGCGCAACGGTCAGGTCGAAGCGCGCCTGCGCCTCGTGCGTGTCGACGATGGTCTTGGTGCCGACCTCGAATTCGCGCTTGGCCTGCGCCAACTGCTCGGACGCCCCCTTCTTGTTCTCCAGGATCGCGGCCAGCGCGTCCTCCGCCGCGAGCACGTCGAAGTACGCCTGCGTCACGCGCAGGATCAGGTCCTGGCGCGCCTGCGCCAGCGTCGCCTCGGCGCTGACGACCGACAGCTTCGCCTGCGAGATCGCCTCCCAGTTCTGCGGCCGGTAGATCGGCACCGCGAGCGACAGCGACGGACCCCAGCCGGTGAAGGTACGGCTGAAATTCGGGCTGTCCGAGTTGTAGTACGTCGTGCTCGCCCCCAGCCCGAGGTTGATCGCCGGTAGCACGGCCGAGCGCGCCTGCGGCTCGCGCTCCTGCGCGGCCTGCCGCGCGAAGCGCGCCGACGCGAACACCGGGTCGTTCTGCAGCGCGTCGCGGTAGATAGTCAGCAGGTCGTTGCGCGCCGGCGCCTGCGCGTGCGCTGCGCCCGCCAGCACCAGCAACGCGGCCGCGACGGCCAGCGCTGTCTTCCGGTTCGCAAACATCAAGGTTGCCCTCCGAGTTCGATGTTCTTCAGCCTTGCGGATACGTTGCCCCGGCGCAGGCCGGGGCCCAATTTCGACTCTGCAACTTGGGCCCCGGCCTGCGCCGGGGCGAGAAGGATCTGTTGCCCGAACTGCAAGATCTCATCCTCAATACGTCGCCATCGACGGATCGACCTGGCGCGCCCACGCGTCCACGCCGCCGACCAGGTTGTACACATCGGTGAACCCCTGCCGCAGCAGGAACATCGCCACGTGTGCGCTGCGGTGGCCGTGGTGGCAGATGCAGACGACGGGTCGCTCGGTGTCCAGCCGGTTGAGCGCGTCGGGCACCGTGCGCATCGGAATCAGCTCGGAACCCGGGATGCGGCAGATCTGCGTCTCCCACGGCTCGCGCACGTCGACGAGCTGGGGCGCGTTGCGCGCGGGATCCGCCAGCCACTGCGCCAGTTCGGCTGCATTGATCGCCTTCATCAAAACCTGAATGCCGACGGTCGCCACGCGTTGCGCAGCGGCTTGACGCAGGTCTCGAACAGCTTAAGCGTGTCGTACGCACCGTCTGCGACGCGCGTCACAATCTGCGCGCTCATCACCGGCGCGTCGCCGACCACGGCCGACAGCCGCCCGCCGATCTTCAGCTGCGCGAGCAGCGCGTCGGGGAGCACGGGCAGCGACCCGGACACGATGATCACGTCGTACGGCGCGCGCGCCTTCCAGCCGCGGGCGGCGTCGCCGACCTCGACCTTGACGTTGCGCACGCCGGCGCGAGACAGGTTGGCGGCGCCGAACGCGGCGAGCTTCTCGTCGATCTCCACCGTCAGCACGTGCTGCGCCTTGTGCGCAGCAAGCGCCGCCATGTAGCCCGAGCCGGTGCCGATCTCGAGCACGTGCTCGAACGGCTTGATGCCGAGTTCCTGCAGGAAGCGTGCCTCGACCTTGGGCGCGAACATGTACTCGCCGCTGTCGTAGCCGTCGACTTTCAGCGGGATCTCCATGTCGGTGAACGCGAGCGCGCGGTACTGCGGCGGCACGAAGTCCTCGCGCTTGACCGTCAGCAGCAGGTCGAGCACGCTCTGGTCGAGCACTTCCCACGGACGCACCTGCTGCTCGACCATGTTGAAGCGGGCCTTCTCGATGTCGAGCGCAACGGTCGAGGCGTTCATCGCTGCCACTTTCACTCACGAGCCGATTCGACAGGCGCGAATCTTAGCAACCGGGCGCGTGCGCCCCGGTCGTTTCGTGCCCCGATCCCGTCGTTCCGTCGCATTCGTTCAACGCCGCGCCGGCCGGCGCCGCGCGGGCGCGGCGGGCACGGTCCGAACGAGCGCGTGCACAGGCTCGGCAGCACCATCGGTGCCGTGACCACCTGCACGAAGGCGGGCACGCCGGCCGGCACGAACTCGTGCCGCCCGCGTCGGATCAGCGCGCGCAGCAGTTCGGCCGTCTCGCCCGCGTGCGAGGACCTCTGGGCGCGCACAGCGCGGCCGGGCGGGGCCGATTCGGCGCGGCGCCCGTGCATCGGCGGGGCGATCAGCAAATGACGGACGGGTCAGCAATGCCGGTCGATGGCGCGGCAGGTCAAGCAAGCACGCCGCGCAGGCAAGTCAGCGCCGGCCTTGCGCAGCACGTATCCTTGCCGGATCGCGAACGACCGGCACGGCTGGACCGATGGGCGAATCAATCGAAGGCGAATTCAGCGCAACCGCGCTGACGGCCACGATCGGCGACGACGCCGAACTGATCGCAAGCGTCGCGGGCGCGTTCCTGCACGTGCGCGACGACCTGCGCGCGCGCCTGAAGGGCGCGGTCGCGGTCGCCGACGCCGACGCCGTCACCCATGCCGCGCACGAACTGAAGGGCATGGCCGGCATGATCGGCGCGAGCCGGCTGGCGCAGGCGGCCAAGGCGCTCGAGATGGCCGGGCGCGCGGGCGACCGCGCTGCGTTGACCGACACCGAGCGGCTGGCGCGCCTCGAAGTCGAGTGGGACCGTGTCGCGCGCGTGCTGCAGTCGCTGCTGCCGTCGGGTTGAGTCACGCCGATGCGCGTACCCAGTGTCGTCACGATCGCCGGCGTCGATCCGTCCGGCGGCGCCGGCGTGCTCGCCGATGTCAAGGCGATCAGCGCGCAGCGCGCGTACGCGTGCGCGGTCGTCACCGCGCTGACCGCGCAGAACACGCAGGCGGTGGCCGGAATCCAGGCGGTGCCGCCGGCGTTCGTGCGCGAGCAGATCGACGTGCTGTTCGCCGACGTGGTGATCGACGCTGCCAAGATCGGCATGCTCGGCGGGCGCGCGGTGATCGAGGCGGTCGCGCTCGGGCTGCAGCGCTGGGCGCCGTGCCACATCGTGCTCGACCCGGTGATGGTCGCCAAGAGCGGCGACGCGCTGCTCGCCAGGGACGCGGCCGGGGCGCTGCGCGACGCGCTGCTGCCGCTGGCGACCGTGATCACGCCCAATTTGCCTGAGGCGGGCGTGCTGCTCGAGGGCCGCGCGCCTGACAGCCTGCGCGAGATGCGCCAGACGGCCGAGCGGCTGCGCGAGCGGATGGCGCATGCCGGTCAGCGCTGGGTGCTGCTCAAGGGCGGGCACCTGCCGTACGGCGATGCGATCGATCTGCTGACCGACGGCGACAAGATGATCGAGCTCGCTTCGCCGCGCGTGGCGACGAAGAACACGCACGGCACCGGGTGCACGCTGTCTTCGGCGCTGGCAGCGTTGCTGCCGCAGGTTTCAGATGTGCCCGAGGCAGCGCGGCGGGCGAAGGCGTATCTGACGAAGGCGATCGAGAGCGCTGATCTGTTGAACGTCGGGAAGGGGCACGGGCCGGTGCATCACTTCCATGCGATGTGGAGGTGAGGTGAGGTGATGCGCTCGGCGCTCGCGCCGAAGCTCCGATCATCCTGAGGTATCGAAGGATGAGCGTCTTGGCAGTTGGAAGATTGCGCTCTCCGCCGCGCGGGCGGTCACTTCTCTTGTCTCGCCAAGAGAAGTAACCAAGAGAAGGCGAGCCTACGAAGCCGCCGCCTGCGGCGGTTCCTTGCGCTGCTCGGGTCGGACGGCGGGTGTCGTGAACTCGGGCGATCTCTCCGCTGCGCTCCGAGCCACGCCCTCAGACAACGACACCCGACGCCCCCGTCCGCCCCTGCGCTGCTCAGCGGCTTCGAAGGCGGAACGTCAACTGCAGCCCCCTCACCCTGGCCCTCTCCCCGAGGGGAGAGGGGACGGCGAGAGAGAGCGATTGAACGATCCCGCTGGCCCGACTTCCGGGCGGGCGGATGCTGTCGTTCCGATGCAAGGGAGATCAGAGCGACGCTTCCTTGAAGGCCCGAAGAACCGCGTTCATGCGCGTCTGATAGCCGGGCCCTTGGGACCGGAACCATTCCAGCACGTCGGCTTCCACGCGCAGTGCGATGGACTTCCTGACGGGAACGGGTTGTGGCGCACAATGCCGCGCACGATGTGCTTGACCTTCGCTTCCGGATGCTCGGCGGTCAGCTTGATGTCCTTGTCCGTCATTGCGCGGACGCGCTTCCAGTCAGTCCTGGAGACTTTCGAAGAGGTTGACTTCTTCATTGCGGGTGGCCTTGCGAAAGGAGATCACGTGGATTTCCGATTCAGTTTCCGTATGCACGATCGAGACGGTGACGCCGCCGAGAAACCCGAGAGTGACGAAGCGGGTTTCCTTGTAGGCGAATCGATTGTCCTCGAACGTAAAGGTCGGCCCCTCGAAGACACGCGGTGCATCGACGAAATCGAATCCATCTTCTTTGAGGTTGGATCTGCGCTTCTCAACGATGGGACAGATCGGCGCCGCGGGCGCGGCCGTCTACTTGCTCAACGCTACTTTCGGCACCGCCCCGCTCTGCGGCTCGATGCGCTTGCGGTCGGGTTCCACGGCGGTAAGCGGCGCGCACTCGCGCATCGTTTTCAAGCTTCGCACCGCGAGTTTCTGGTAGGCCTGAGTGCCCTCGGTCTTCCACTTCAGTTCGTCGGGCGTCAGTTCGCGCAGTTCCTTGGCCGGGATGCCGGCCGCCAGCATGCGCGGGGCGATTACGGCGCCGGCCTTGACGAACGCGCAGGCGGCGATCATCGCGGATTCGCCGACGACGGCTTCGTCCATCACGACCGCGTTCATGCCGACCAGCGCGTTCCTCTTGACCACGCAGCCGTGCAGCACGGCGCCGTGGCCGATGTGGCCGTCGACCTCGACCACCGTGTCCGCATGCGGAAAGCCGTGCACCACGCAGGTGTCCTGCAGGTTGGAGCCTTCCTCGAGGACGATGCGGCCGAAGTCGCCGCGGATGCTGGCGGCGGGGCCGACGTAGCAGCGCGGGCCGACGATCACGTCGCCGATCAGGACCGCGGTCGGGTGCACGAACGCGGCCGGGTCGATCACCGGCCGGATGCCGTCGATTTCGTAGCAGGGCATCAGACGTGGCGCCGGTTCTGGATCACGCGGAAGCGGTTGGCGACGAACGCGCTGTCGCTGTAGCTCGCGTTCGCGGCCAGGTTGGCACCGGTGGCGTGGAAGTCGGAGAACGCCGCCGACTGGTTGACGAACACGCCGCCGGTCAGGTTGATCGACAACGCGACGCCCGCGCGCTGCGTGGCCTCGACCATCGCATCGACGAACGCGGGATTCTTCGAATACACGCCGACCGTCAGCGCGCCGTGCTCGCGCACGATCTGTTCCGACAGCGCGGCGAGCGCGGCCGCGTCGCCCGGCACCGCGACCACGACCGAGATCGGGCCGAAGCGCTCCTGCATGTAGACCGATTGCTTCGACGCGTCGCACTTGAGCACGACCGGCGTGTGCACGTCGGCGCGCGGAAATTCCGGATGAGACAGCTTCCTCGACGCCAGCACCACCGTGGCCGCCTGCGGCGCCTCGGCGATGCGCTTCAGCGTCTCCGGCGACTGGATCGCGCCGAGCACCGCGCACGCGGTCGCGGGGTCGGCGAGGAACTTGTCGATCGCGCCTCCAAGATCGGCCGCGACCTCGTCGAACGACTTGCGCCCGGTGTCGGTGTCGATGCCGCCGGCGGGCACGAGGATCGCCTTGGTCGTCGTGCACATCTGCCCCGAGTACAGCGACAGCGTGAACGCCAGATTGCGCAGCAGGCCCCTGTAGTTGTCGGTCGACTCGATCACCACGTTGTTCACGCCCGACAGTTCGGCGTACACCTGCTTGTCGCGCGCGTGATCCAGCAGCCAGCGCCCGAACGTGGAGCCGCCGGTGTAGTCGATCGACTTCACCTTCGAGTGCGTGGCGAGCCACTGTGTGGTCTCCGGCTTGTCGACCGCGGCCAGCGTGACCAGGTCCGGATCGATGCCGTTCTCCGCCAGCACCGCGCGCGCGATGCGCACCGTGATCGCCGCCGGCAGCACGCTCCACGGATGCGGCTTGACGATCACCGGGTTGCCGGTCGCGAGCGCCGCGAACAAACCCGGATAGGTGTTCCACGTAGGAAACGTGCTGCAGCCGATCACCAGCGCCACGCCGCGCCCGACGATCTCGAAGCGCTTCTCCATAACCAGCGGCGGATTCTTGCCCTGCGGTTTTTCCCAGCGCGCCACCGCGGGGACGAAGCGCATCTCGCGATACGCGTACGCGACCGCCTCCAGCCCGCGGTCCTGCGCGTGCGGGCCGCCCGCCTGGAACGCCATCATCCAGCCCTGGCCGGTCGTCAGCATCACCGCGTGGGCGAGCTCGAACGACGCCTTGTTCAGCCGGTCGAGGATCTCCAGGCACACGCCGGTGCGGCCGTCGACGCCGAGTTTCTGCCAGGCCGGCATCGCGCGCTCGGCCGCGGCCAGCAGCGCCTCAGGGTCGCACACGGGATACTGGACGTCGAGCTTGACGCCGTACGGCGAGCGATCGGACGCGACCCAGCCGGTCTGCCCCGGCTGGTCGAGCGCGAAGCGGCCGCCCGCCAGCGCCTGCACCGCGGCCTTGCCGGCCTCCTGCGCGCCTTCGCCGTAGACCTTGGGGCTCGGCATCTCCGGATACGGGCTCCAGTATTCGCGGGTGGCGATCGCGTTCAGCGCGCCTGCGAGCGTCGCGCGGTGCTGGTCGAGCAGCCGATGACTCATGGTGTCTCCGGGGGACGAAGTGCTTGCCACAAAGGGGAACCGAAACTACTATTGATTGACCGGTCGGTCAACGAATGACAACGTCGTGCTGACCGCGTATCGATACCGCCCTGCCGCGATCCGGCCGCGGCGGTTCACCGAGGACACGCATGACGCCGTACGAGAACATCCGGCTCGAGGTCGCGGCCGCAGTGGCCACGCTGACGTTGAACCGGCCCGACCGGTTGAACAGCTTCACCGTCGCGATGCACGGCGAAGTGCGCGCGGCGCTCGACGCCGTGCGCGCCGACAAGGCCGTGCGTTGCCTGGTGCTGACCGGCGCCGGCCGCGGCTTCTGCGCCGGGCAGGACCTGTCCGACCGCGCGGTCGCTCCCGGCGATGCGCCGCTCGACCTCGGCGCATCGATCGACAACCATTACAAGCCGCTGGTGCTCGCGCTGCGCAACCTGCCGCTGCCGGTGATCGCCGCGGTCAACGGCGTCGCGGCCGGCGCCGGCGCCAACATCGCGCTCGCCTGCGACCTTGTGTTCGCCGCGCGCTCGGCTTCCTTCATCCAGTCGTTCGCCAGGATCGGGCTGGTGCCCGACTCGGGCGGCACCTGGGCACTGCCGCGGCTGGTCGGCAATGCGCGCGCGCTCGGACTGGCTCTGCTCGGCGACAAGCTGTCCGCCGAGCAGGCCGAGCAGTGGGGGCTGATCTGGAAGTGCGTCGATGACGATCAGCTCATGCCGACGGTGCGCACGCTCGCCCAACAGCTCGCCGCCGGGCCGACGCGCGGTTTCGCTCGCACCAAGCAGGCGATCTACGCCGCCACCGGGCTGTCGCTGGAAGCGAGCCTCGATCTGGAACGCGATTTCCAGCGCGAGCTGGGCCGCTCGCGCGACTATCGCGAAGGCGTGGCCGCATTCATGGAAAAGCGCGCGCCGAAGTTCACCGGAGAATGACTTGGCCGGCGCTCTGTCCTCGATCGTTTCCATCGGCGTGATCGGAGCCGGCGCCATGGGCGCCGGCATCGCGCAGGTGGCCGCGCGCGCCGGCCATCGCGTGCTCATGTACGACAGCAATCCGAAGGCGGTCGCCGCCGCGCGCAGCGCGATGGAAAGCGAACTGCGCGCGCTTGTGGCGAAGGGCAAGCTGTCGAAGGACGAGGCCGAGGCGACGCTCGCGCGCGTGCAGCCGGCTGCGGCGCTGACGGACCTCGCGCCGTGCGGGCTGATCGTCGAGGCGGTGGTCGAGGAGCTGGCCGTCAAGCAGGGACTGTTCCGCCTGCTGGAGGACATCGTCAGCGCCGACTGCCTGTTCGCGACCAACACGTCGTCGCTATCGATCACCGCGATCGGCGCCGCGCTCACCCGTCCCGAGCGGCTGGCCGGCATGCACTTCTTCAATCCGCCGGCGCGCATGCGGCTGGTCGAGGTCGTCAGCGGCATGGCGACGAAGGACGAGGTCGCGCAGGCGATCGCCGCCACCGCGCGCGCGTGGGGCAAGCACACGGTGTTCGCCAAATCGACGCCGGGCTTCATCGTCAACCGCCTTGCGCGGCCTTACTACGGCGAGGCGTGGCGCGTGCTGGCGGAGAACGCGGCCGATTGCGCGACGCTCGACGCGATCATGCGCGACTGCGGCGGTTTTCCGATGGGTCCGTTCGAGCTGATGGACCTGATCGGCCACGACGTGAACCTGACCGTCACCAAGTCGGTGTTCGACGCGACCTTCGGCGACCGTCGCTACATGCCGTCACTGGCGCAGCAGGAACTGGTGCGCGCCGGCTGGCTCGGCCGCAAGAGCGGGCGCGGCATCTACGACTACCGGCCCGGCGCGGCGAAGCCAGAGCCGAAGGTCGAGGCCGGCGCCGATCCGGTGTCGCGCGTCACGCTGGTCGGCTCGCTCGGCATCGCCACGCCGATCGTCACACGGCTGGAGCGCGCCGGGGTGGAGGTGGTGCGGGTGGAGAATCGTAGCGGCGCGCAGGGATGGCTCGAGATCGGCTCGGCGCGAGTGATGCTGTCCGACGGCCGCTGCGCCAGCCAGCGCGCGCTCGACATCGGGCAACCGCAGCTCGCGCTGTTCGACCTCGCGCTCGACTACTCGACCACCAGGCGGCTGGCGCTGGCGCGCGCCGACCAGTGCGGCGAGGCCGCGCTGCGCACCGTGTTCGCCACGCTGGCGAAGGCGGGCTTCGCGTGCTCGCGGCTCGACGATGTGGCCGGGCTGATCGTGCTGCGCACGATCGCGATGCTGGTCAACGAGGCGGCCGACGCGGTCGCCTACGGCATCTGCACGATCGACGCGATCGACGAGGCGATGAAGCACGGCGTCAACTATCCGCGCGGCCCGATGGCGTGGGCCGAGGCGGTCGGGCTCGACTTCTTCGCGCGCGTGCTCGGCAACCTGCGCGCGCACTACGGCGAAGAGCGCTACCGCACCTCGGTGCTGATCCAGCGCCGGGGATGGAGCGGCACGGGGTTCCTGGAGAAGCCGTGAGCGACAGAGTGCAAACGACGCGCATTTCGTCGCCCCGGCGAAGGCCGGGACCTAATTTTTCGGACCCGAAATTGAGTCCCGGCCTCCGCCGGGACGACGTGCGAAGGCTCGTCCCGTGACCGAATCGCACCACAAACCCGATCCGCAGACCGTCGCCGAGGCGGTGCGGCGCAAGCTGTTCGAGAACGACTACGCGTCCAAGGGCCTCGGCATGCAGATCGAGGCGATCGCGCCCGGCTATGCGCGCGTGACGATGGCGGTCCGGCGCGACATGCTCAACGGCTTCGGCCTGTGCCACGGCGGGATCATCACCACGCTGGCCGACACCGCGTTCGCGTTCGCGTGCAACAGCCACAACGAGCTGACGCTGGCGTCGGGGATCTTTATCGAGATCCTGAATCCGGGTCACGAGGGCGACCGGCTGCTGGCCGAGGCGCGCGAAGTCACCGTCAACGGACGGCTCGGCCTGTACGACATCCTGGTGACCAACCAGCACGGCAAGCACGTCGCAGTCATGCGCGGCCGCTCGCACACCATGAAGGGCAAGCACGTCGTGGACTTCACGGCGTCCTGAGGGAGAGGAGACTGACCATGCCAGTGAAGAAGCCTGCTCCAGGCGACCTCGAGCCGATCGAGCGCGCCAGCCGCGACGAACTGCAGGCGCTGCAATTGCGGCGCCTGCAGTGGACGCTCGCGCACACCTACGAGAACGTGCCGCACTTCCGGCGCAAGTTCGACGCCGCCGGCGTGCATCCCGCGGACCTGAAGACGCTCGCCGATCTGGCGAAGTTCCCGTTCACCACCAAGGCCGACCTGCGCGACAACTATCCGTTCGGGCTGTTCGCGGTGCCGCGTGAGCAGGTCGTTCGCATCCACGCGTCGAGCGGCACCACCGGCAAGCCGACCGTGGTCGGCTACACGAAGAACGACGTCGACATGTGGGCGACCGTGATGGCGCGCTCGATTCGCGCCGCCGGCGGCCGGCCCGGCGACATCGTGCACGTCGCGTACGGCTATGGGCTTTTCACCGGCGGGCTGGGCGCGCACTACGGCGCGGAGAAACTCGGCTGTACGGTGATCCCGATGTCGGGCGGCATGACCGAGCGGCAGGTGCAGCTGATCGCCGACTTCAAGCCGAACATCATCATGGTCACCCCGTCGTACATGCTCGCGATCGCCGAGGAGATGGAACGCCAGGGCTTCGACCCGCGCGCCTCGTCGCTGAAGGTCGGCATCTTCGGCGCCGAGCCGTGGACGCCGGCGATGCGGCAGGCGATCGAATCCAAGGTCGACATGGACGCGATCGACATCTACGGACTGTCGGAGATCATCGGGCCGGGAGTGGCGCAGGAGTGCATCGAGACCAAGGACGGCCTGACGGTCTGGGAGGACCACTTCTATCCCGAGATCGTCGATCCCGATACCGGCGCGGTGCTGCCCGACGGCGAGAAGGGCGAGCTCGTATTCACGTCGCTCACCAAGGAAGCGCTGCCGATGATCCGCTATCGCACGCGCGACCTCACAAGGCTGCTGCCGCCGACCGCACGCTCGATGCGGCGGATCGAGAAGATCACCGGCCGCTCCGACGACATGCTGATCATCCGCGGCGTCAACGTGTTCCCGACCCAGGTCGAGGAGCAGATCCTGAAACAGCCGGAGCTGACGCCGCACTACACGCTGGAGATCACGCGGCCGGCCAACCTCGACGAGATGACGGTACACGTCGAGATGGGGCCGGAGCTGGCGAATGGCGCGCAGGAGGCGCGCCACGCCGCCGCCAGGAAGCTCGAGCACAACATCAAGAGCTACATCGGCGTCAGCACCACCGTGCGGCTGGCGCTGCCGGGCGGCATCGAGCGCTCGATCGGCAAGGCGAAGCGGATACTGGACAAGAGGCCGAAGGCCTGAAAACCGTTGCTCGTTGCTCGTTACGGCAACGGCCACGGACAACGGACAACGGACAACGGACAACGAGGAACCAGGATGTACACGCAAGCCATCGACATACCGCAGGGCAAGGACGAGCCGAAGCGCGGCCCGCGCTCGCTGACCGAGGTCGAGTACGAGGCCGAATTCGACGCCAAGGTCGCGCGCGGCGATTTCATCGAGCCGAAGGACTGGATGCCCGACGCGTATCGCAAGACGCTGGTGCGACAGATCAGCCAGCACGCGCACAGCGAGATCGTCGGCATGCTGCCCGAAGGCAACTGGATCACGCGCGCGCCGACGCTCAAGCGCAAGAGCATCCTGCTCGCCAAGGTGCAGGACGAGGGCGGCCACGGGCTGTACCTGTACGCGGCGGCGGAGACGCTCGGCGCCTCGCGCGACGATCTGGTCGAGGCGCTGCATTCCGGCAAGGCGAAGTACTCGTCGATCTTCAACTACCCGACGCTGACGTGGGCCGATATCGGCGTGATCGGCTGGCTGGTCGACGGCGCGGCGATCATGAACCAGATCCCGCTCACCCGCTGCTCGTACGGCCCGTACGCGCGGGCGATGATCCGCATCTGCAAGGAGGAGTCGTTCCACCAGCGCCAGGGCTTCGACCTGCTGCTGACGATGATGCAGGGCAGCGCCGAGCAGCGCGCGATGGTGCAGGATGCGACCAATCGCTGGTGGTGGCCGAGCCTGATGATGTTCGGGCCCCACGACAAGGATTCGCCGCACTCAGGCGACTCGATGAAGTGGGGCATCAAGCGCATCAGCAACGACGACCTGCGGCAGAAGTTCGTCGACGCGACCGTGCCGCAGGCCAGGGTGCTCGGCGTCACGCTGCCCGACCCGCTGCTGAAGTTCAACGAAGCGACCGGCCACTGGGACTTCGGACCGATCGACTGGAGCGAGTTCTGGAACGTCGTCAACGGCCACGGCCCGTGCGCGAAGGACCGTCTCGCCGCGCGGGTGAAGGCGTGGGAAGACGGCGCCTGGGTGCGCGAAGCCGCGGTCGCGTATGCCGAGAAGCAGGCGCGGCGGGAACGGCGGGCGGCGTAGTTCGATGAATGCGCCCCTCACCCTGACCCTCTGCCCGTGATCGGGAAGAGGGGATATTTGCTCCCTCGCCCGCATCGGCGGGAGAGGGCCGGGGTGAGGGCGATCGGCGCAGCGAAAGGAGCAGACGATGGACCGCAAGGAATGGCCTCTGTGGGAGGTCTTCATCCGGAGCAGAAACGGCCTCGACCACAAGCACTGCGGCAGCGTGCATGCGCCTGACGCGAAGATCGCGCTCACGAACGCGCGCGACGTCTACACGCGGCGGCAGGAGGGCGTGAGCATCTGGGTCGTGCGCGCCGATCACATCCACGCGTCCGATCCCGACGCCAAGCCGGAGTTCTTCGATCCGGCCGACGACAAGGTCTACCGGCATCCGACCTTCTACAAGCTGCCGGACGAAGTGAATCACATGTGACGGCGATGTACATGACCACGACCGTGCAGGCCAACGCCGCGTACTTCGACTACCTGCTGCGGCTGGGCGACTCGTCGCTGATCCTCGGCCAGCGGCTGTCCGAGTGGTGCGGCCACGGGCCGGTGCTCGAGGAAGACATCGCGCTGGCCAACATCGCGCTCGACCTGATCGGGCAGGCGCGGCTGCTGCTCACGCACGCGGGCCGGCTCGAGGGCGCGGGCCGCGGCGAAGACGCGCTCGCATTCCGCCGTCCCGAGCACGCGTATCGCAACGTGTCGATGGTGGAACTGCCGAACGAGGACTTCGGCCGCACCGTGCTGCGCAACCTGCTCTACACGGCGTTTCAGGCGCAGCTTTGGCAGGCGCTCGCCGCATCGATCGACGGCGAACTCGCCGCGATCGCGGCCAAGAGCGCGAAGGAGACGCGCTACCACCGCGCCCATTCGGCCGACTGGACCGTGCGGCTCGGCGACGGCACCGACGAATCGCGCGCGCGGATGCAGCGCGCGCTCGACTACCTGTGGCCGTACACGGCCGAGTTCTTCTTCGCGACGCCGGAAGACGAAGCGGTCGCCGCGGCCGGCCTCGGCGTCGCGTGGCCGGCGCTTCAGCCCGCATGGGAGGCGGACGTGCTGCCGGTGCTGGCGGCCGCGACGCTCGCGATCCCGGCGAGGTCGCCGTTCCTGTCGCGCGGCAAGCAGGGCGTGCACACCGAGCACATGGGCCATCTGCTGAGCGAGATGCAGTACCTGCAGCGCGCCTACCCGGAGGGCACGTGGTGAACGCGATCACAGTCGAGCGCGCGTGGGACGTGCTGGCGCGCGTCGCCGACCCGGAGATCCCGGTGATCTCGGTGACGGAGCTGGGTATCGTGCGCGACGTGCGCGCGCTCGACGGCGCGATCGAAGTGGTGGTGACGCCCACCTATTCCGGCTGCCCGGCGACCGAGCTGATCGCGCGCTCGATCGAGCAGGCGCTGCACGAGGCGGGTGCCGCGCGCGTGCGCGTCGAGCAGCGCCTCGCGCCTGCGTGGACCACCGACTGGATCACGCCCGAGGCGAAGGTCAAGCTCGCCCGCTACGGTATCGCTCCGCCGCAGGCGGTGCGCGTGGAATCCTTGCCGCCGCAGACGGTGGCCGAGGCCGGCGAGCAGCCGATCGTCTTCATGCCGCGCGCCATCGCCTGCCCGCGCTGCGGCAGCCTTGACACCGAGCGCCTGTCGCAGTTCGGCGCCACCGCGTGCAAGGCGCTGTATCGCTGCCGCGCATGCCGCGAGCCGTTCGAGTACTTCAAGCCGCTATGACTCCGCGCTTCCATACATTGCGGATCGCCGAAGTCCGGCGCGAGACCGCCGATTCCGTCAGCCTGCGCTTCGAGGTGCCGCCCGATCTCGCGTCCGAATACCGCTTCGAGCCGGGCCAGCACCTGAACGTGCGCGCGCGGCTCGACGGCGAGGAACTGCGCCGCTCGTATTCGATCTGCAGCGGGCTGGACGACGGCGAGCTGCGCGTGGCGATCAAGAAGGTCGCCGGCGGCCGCTTCTCGTCCTGGGTCAACGACAATCTCAGACCCGGCGACGCGCTCGACGTGATGACGCCCGAGGGGCGCTTCCACACGCCGCTGAGTCCTGCGCACGCCAGGCACTACGTCGCCTTCGCCGCCGGCAGCGGCATCACGCCGATCCTGTCGCTCGCGAAGACGATCCTCGCGCGCGAGCCGCGTTCGCGCTTCACGCTGGTGTACGGCAACCGCCGCCAGGCGTCGGTGATGTTCCACGAGGCGCTGGAGGACCTGAAGGACCGGTACCTGACGCGCTTCGCGCTGTACAACGTGTTCTCGCGCGAGGAGCAGGAGGTCGATCTATTCAATGGCCGCATCGACGCCGCCAAGACGCGCGCGTTCCTGCAGTCGCTGGTGCCGGCCGACACGATCGACGAGGCGTTCGTCTGCGGCCCGGCGTCGATGATCGACGAGGTCGAGTCCGCTCTGCTCGTCGCCGGCGTGCCGGCCGCGCACGTGCACGTGGAGCGCTTCGGCACGCCGTCGACCGAGGCGGCACCGGAGCCGGTGGCGGACGCGGCCGAAGCGCGCGTCACGCTGGTAATCGACGGTCTGAAGCGTGAGGTCGAGTTCCACCGCGAGCACGGCTCGATTCTCGACGCCGGCGTGGCCGCGGGGCTCGACCTGCCGTTCTCGTGCAAGGGCGGCATGTGCTGCACCTGCCGCGCCAAGCTGATCGCGGGCGAGGTCAAGATGCGCAAGAACTTCGCGCTCGAACCGGCCGACCTCGAGGCCGGTTTCGTGCTGACCTGCCAGTCGTACCCGCTGAGCGAGCGGGTCGTGCTCTCGTACGACGAGCGCTGATGGCCCGCTCCCGAGCCGCCACCTTCGACGCGCAGCGCGACGCGATGCTGGCGGCGGCGGCGCGGCGGTTCGCCGAGCGCGGCTACCCGGTCGCGTCGGTCGCGGGGCTGGCGCAGGCGCTCGGCGTGTCCAAGGCGCTGCTGTACCACTACTACCGCGACAAGGAGCAACTGCTGTTCGACATCGTCGACCGCTATCTCGACGGCCTGCTCGCGGCGGTGGACGAAGTGAAGGCGCGCAAGCTGCCGGCCGACGCGCATCTGCGTGCGCTGATCGAACGGCTGATGCGCGCCTACGAGCACTCGGCCGCGTACCACCGCGTGCTGGTGCAGGACGTGAAATACCTGAGCGCGCCGCACCGCAACCGCGCGCGCGCCAAGCAGCGCCGGGTGGTCGACGCGTTCGCCGACGCGATCGTCGCGGTCGCGCCGGAGCTGCGGAAGGCCGCGCTCGCCAAGCCGGTGACGATGGTGCTGTTCGGCATGATGAACTGGACCTTCACCTGGCTGCGCGAGGACGGCGCGCTCTCGTACTCGGATCTCGCGCCGGTGGTGGCGGGAATCTTTCTCGGCGGGGTGAGGCAGATCAAGGAGGCGCGGCCGGCGCGGCCCAAGAATGGCGCGCTGTCGGCCGGCCGCCTGAGGGATAACCATGACAAGACGCGCCGGCCCGGCAGCCGCGCGCGCCTTGCCGAGGCGGGCATGGTTTGAGTACCTTGTAAGGGTAGTCGTCGGCACCCGGCCGCAAAGACCGATCCAGCAAACTCGCAAGAGGAGACGAATGAACATGAGACCGAAACTGCTTGTCGCCGCCGCGCTGGCGGCGCTCGTGGGCGCTGCCGCCGCGCAGGACCTCAAGGTCGGCGTGACGTTGTCGGCCACCGGGCCGGCGGCGTCGCTCGGGATTCCCGAGCGCAACACGTTCGCGCTGCTGCCGCAGACGATCGCCGGCCACAAGGTCGACTACATCGTCCTCGACGACGGCTCGGACACCACGACCGCGGTGAAGAACACGCGCAAGCTGATCACCGAGGACAAGGTCGACGTGGTGGTCGGATCGACGGTGACGCCGAACTCGCTGGCGATGATCGATGTCGCGGCCGAGAACGAGACGCCGATGATCTCGATGGCCGCGTCGGCGCGCATCGTCGATCCGGTCGACGCCAAGCGGCGCTGGGTGTTCAAGACGCCGCAGAACGACCAGCAGATGGCCACGGTGATCGTCGGCCACATGCTGGCGCACGGCATCAAGACGGTGGCCTACATCGGTTTTGCCGACGCGTACGGCGAGGGCTGGTGGGGCGCGTTTTCGACCATCGCCGAAGGCCGCGGCCTGAAGATCGTCGGCAACGAGCGCTTCCAACGCACCGACACCTCGGTGACCGGGCAGATCCTGAAGATCATGTCGGCGAAGCCCGACGCGGTGCTGATCGGCGGCTCCGGCACGCCGGCCGCGCTGCCGCAGAAGACGCTGAAGGAGCGCGGCTACACCGGCGTGATCTACCAGACGCACGGTGTGGCCAACAACGACTTCCTGCGCGTGTGCGGCAAGGACTGCGAGGGCACGTACCTGCCCGCCGGCCCGGTGCTGGTCGCCGAGCAGTTGCCGAACGATCATCCGGTCAAGAAGTCGGCGCTGGCCTACATCGCCGCGTACGAGAAGGCGCACGGCAAGGGCAGCGTGTCGACGTTCGGCGCGCACGCGTGGGACGCCAGCATTCTGCTGCAGGCCGCGGTTCCGGTCGCATTGAAGCGCGCGAAACCGGGCACCAAGGAATTCCGCGCCGCGCTGCGCGATGCGCTCGAAGGCGTGAAGAACGCCGCCGGCGCGCACGGCATCTTCAACATGAGCCCGACCGACCACCTCGGCCTCGACCAGCGCGCGGCCGTGATGATTCAGATCAGGAACGGCGCGTGGACGGTGGCGAAGTGACTTCGTCGGGCCGCAAGGCCCGATGAAGTCATCCCCGCGAAGGCGGGGATCCAGTCCGCGCCGAACGACACTGGGTCCCCGCTTCCGCGGGGACGACACAGCTTCAACGAGGCCACGCCACGTGGATTTCCAGATCGCCCTGCTGCTCGGGCAGGACGGGATCACCAATGGCGCGATCTATGCGCTGCTGGCGCTGGCGCTGGTGCTGGCGTTCGCGGTCACGCGCGTCATCTTCATCCCGCAGGGCGAGTTCGTCGCCTATGGCGCGCTGACGCTGGTCGCGCTGCAGGCCGGCAAGCTGCCAGGCACGGTCTGGCTGCTGCTGATCGCCGGCGCGCTGGTGACGCTGGTCGAACTCGTCGACACCGTTCGCACGCGGCGCTGGCGCGGCGTGCCGGCGCTGCTCGCCTGGAACGTCGCCTATCCGCTCGCGCTGCTCGCCCTGATTCGATTCGTCCCGCTGCAGGGCACGCCAATGCCATTGCAGATCCTGCTCACGCTCGCGGTCGTGGTGCCGCTGGGGCCGATGGTCTACCGGCTCGCCTATCAGCCGCTGGCGGAAGCATCGGTGCTGGTGCTGCTGATCCTGTCGGTGGCGGTGCACGTGGTGATGGTCGGACTCGGACTCCTGTTGTTCGGCGCCGAAGGTTCGCGCACGCCGGCGTTCTCCGACGGACGCTTCGAATTCGGCGGCATGTCGATTCCGGCGCAGACACTCTGGGTGGTCGGCTGCTCGCTGGCGCTGATCGTGGTGCTGTACCTGCTGTTCGAGCGCACGCTGTATGGCAAGGCGCTGCGTGCCACGGCGATCAACCGCACCGGCGCGCGGCTGATGGGAATCCCGACCGCGCTCGCCGGCAAGCTGTCTTTCTTTCTGTGCGCGCTGATCGGCGCGTTCTCCGGCATTCTGATCGCGCCGATCACGACGATCTACTACGACACCGGCTTCCTGATCGGATTGAAGGGCTTCGTCGGCGCGATCATCGGCGGGCTGGCCAGCTACCCGATCGCAGCGGCGGGCGCGGTGCTGGTGGGGCTGCTCGAGTCGTATTCGTCGTTCTGGGCCAGCGCATACAAGGAGGCGATCGTCTTCACGCTGATCATCCCGGTGCTGCTGTGGCGTTCGCTGACCACGCATCACGTCGAGGAAGAAGAGTGAGGTCGGAGGATGCCGCAAGCCGTCGTTCACCACACAGGCACAGAGGCACAGAGGAAAGATCGATGTTCTTCGCTGTGTCTCTGTGCCTCTGTGGTTCATACATCGACGTGACCGGCCGGACGCGCACGCGATGACGCCACGGCGGATCCTGATCGCGTTTTTCGTCGCGCTGGCGCTGGCGCCGCTGGCGCTGCCGGAGTTCACGATCACGCTGCTGAACTACATCGGCCTGTACGCGCTGGTCGCGCTCGGGCTGGTGCTGCTGACGGGCGTGGGCGGGCTGACCTCGTTCGGGCAGGCGGCGTTCGTCGGGCTGGGCGCGTACACGACCGCAGTGCTGACGACCGCGACCGATCTGCCCGCGTGGCTGGCGTGGATCGGCACCTCGACCTGGCTCGCGCTGCTGGCGGGGCTCGCGCTCACGCTCGCGTTCGCGGTGGCGATCGGCATGCTGACGCTGCGGCTGTCGGGGCACTATCTGCCGCTCGGCACGATCGGGTGGGGCATCAGCCTGTACTTCGTGTTCGGCAACCTGCAGCTGCTCGGCGGCTTCACCGGCATCACCGGCGTGCCGCCGATCTCGATCTTCGGCCATGAATTCATCGGCGGGCGCGAGATCTTCTACCTGATCTGGGTCTTCCTGCTGGCCGGCGTGGTCACCACGCAGAACCTGCTCGACTCGCGCGAAGGCCGCGCGATCCGCGCGCTGAAGGGCGGGCGCGCGATGGCGGAATCGATGGGCGTCAACACGGCGGAGTCGCGGCTCGCGATCTTCGTGCTCGCCGCGCTGCAGGCGTGCGCCTCCGGCTGGCTGTACGCGCACATGCAGCGCTTCCTCAATCCGACGCCGTTCTCGATCAACGTCGGCATCGAGTACCTGTTCATGGCGGTGGTCGGCGGCGCGGGCGAAGTGTGGGGCGCGCTGCTCGGCGCCACCGTGATCACGATCTCCAAGCAATGGCTGCAGGACATCCTGCCGCAGATCGTCGGGCAGGCCGGCAACTTCGAAGTGATCGTGTTCGGCATCGCGATGGTGATCGTGCTGCAGCGGGCGCGCGACGGACTGTGGCCGGTGCTGACGAAGTGGGTGCCGCTCGCGCGGCGCCCGCGCACGATCGATCCGGGCGTGCCGCCGCTGGCGCGCCGCGCCAAGCCGGCGGCCGGCGAGACTGTGCTCGAAGTCAGCCGCGCGACGATGCGCTTCGGCGGGCTGGTCGCGGTCAACGACATGGCGCTGACGGTGAAGGCGGGCGAGATCGTCGCGCTGATCGGACCCAACGGCGCCGGCAAGAGCACGACCTTCAACCTCATCTCCGGCGTCCTCGACGCGACCGAGGGTGACATCCGCTTCCTTGGTGCGCCCCTGCGCGGCAAGTCCGCGCGCGAGATCGCCGCGCTCGGCATGAGCCGCACCTTCCAGCACGTCAAGCTGCTGCCCTTGATGAGCGTGCTCGACAACGTCGCCATCGGCGCGCACGGACGCGAAAATCCCGGGCTGCTGCGCGGCGTCGTCGCCGGTGCGTGGCGGCTCGAGCGCAGAGACGAGATGCGGCTGCTCGCGGAGGCGGCGCGCCAGATCGAGCGCGTGGGGCTCGCCGATCACATGTTCGACGGCGCCGGGTCGCTGCCGCTCGGCAAGCAGCGGCTGCTCGAGGTCGCGCGCGCGCTCGCCGCCGACCCGTGCCTGCTGCTGCTCGACGAGCCGGCGGCCGGGCTGCGCTATCTGGAGAAGCGCGCGCTCGCCGAGTTGCTGCGGAAACTGAAGGCCGAAGGCATCGCGATCCTGCTGGTCGAGCACGACATGGATTTCGTGATGGGACTGGTCGATCGCGTGTACGTGATGGATTTCGGCCAGAAGATCTGCGAAGGCGCGCCCGAACAAGTGCAGCGCGATCCGCGCGTGCTCGAAGCGTACTTGGGGGGTGTCGAGTGACCGATACCATCCTGCACGTGCGCGACCTGTGCGTGGCCTACGGCAAGGTCGAGGCGCTGCACAACGCGAACCTGAAGGTCGATGCGGGCCGGATCGTCACCGTGATCGGCCCCAACGGCGCCGGCAAGACGACGATGCTGGCGGCGATCATGGGCGCGCTGCCGCTCAACGGCTCGACGCGCGGCGAGATCCTGTTCGACGGTACCCACAGCGCCGGCCACGAGGTCGAGCGGATGGTCGCGGCCGGCATGACGCTGGTGCCGGAGAAGCGCGAGCTGTTCGGCGAGATGACGGTCGAGGACAACCTGCTGCTCGGCGGCTTCCAGCGCTACCGCAGCGGCAACCGCGACCAGGCGCAGACGATGCAGGAAGTGTTCGCGCTGTTTCCGCGCCTGCAGGAGCGCCGCGCGCAGCTCGCCGGCACGCTGTCGGGCGGCGAGCGGCAGATGCTCGCGATCGGCCGCGCGCTGATGGCCAAGCCGAAGCTCCTGATGCTCGACGAGCCGTCGCTGGGGCTCGCGCCGCTGATCGTGCGCGAGATCTTCCACATCATCGAGGAGCTGAAGCGGCGCGGCGCCTCGATCCTGCTGATCGAGCAGAACGCGCGCGCGGCGCTGAAGGTCGCCGACTACGCATACGTGCTGGAGACCGGCGAGATCGCGCTCGAAGGCCCGGCCGCCGAGCTGGCGAACGACCCGCGCGTGATCGAGAGCTACCTCGGGCTCGGCGGCCGCGCGTGACTGCCGCGTGCGGTTGACGTTGCACGCTCCCGCCTGACCGGCCGATGGACGAAATCGACACGCTCGTCGTCGGTGCCGGCGTGATCGGCCTGGCGATCGCCGATGCGCTGGCGCGCGCCGGGCGCGACGTCGTGATCGTCGACCGTGACGGATCGATCGGTACCGGCGTGTCGTCGCGCAACAGCGAGGTGATCCACTCCGGCATCTACTACGCGCCGGGCTCGCGCAAGGCGCGGCTGTGCGTGCAGGGCAAGCGGCTGCTGTACGAGTTCTGCGATTTCGCTGGCGTGCCGTACCGCCGCTGCGGCAAGCTGATCGTCGCGACGCGCGCCGAGCAGCTTCCCGATCTGCACGCGCTCATCGGGCGCGGCGCGGCCAACGGAGTCGACGGACTGCGTCTGATCGATCGCGCCGGCGCGCTGCGGCTGGAACCGCAGCTCGACTGCGTGGCCGCGATCGCGTCCGACTCCACCGGCATCGTCGACAGCCATGCGCTGATGGCCGCTCTGCTC
Source organism: Pseudomonadota bacterium (assembly GCA_029778535.1). Classification (GTDB taxonomy): domain Bacteria; phylum Pseudomonadota; class Gammaproteobacteria; order Burkholderiales; family Burkholderiaceae_F; genus JAKOQB01. Next base: position 191,222 of record JAKOQB010000039.1, read on the forward strand.
GGGCGCGCGCAGGCGCATGGTGCGGTGCTGGCGCTGCGCACGGAGTTCGAGCGCGCGACGCCGCTGCCGCACGGCGGCTATCGCGTCGAGCTGCGCGACCACCACGGTGCGACCGCCTATGCGGTGCGGCGGCTGGTGATCGCGGCGGGTCTCCATTCGCCGACGGCGGTGGCGCGCATCGAAGGCTTCCCGCGCGAGCACATTCCCGTCGAGCGCTACGCGCGCGGCAACTATTTCGCGCTCGCCGGCCGGGCGCCGTTCGCGCGCCTGATCTACCCGGTTCCGGAGAAGGACGGTCTCGGCGTCCATCTGACGCTGGACTTGGGCGGGCAGGCGCGTTTCGGGCCGGACGTCGAATGGATCGACGCGCCGCGCTTCGATGTCAATCCGGTGCGGCTGCCGCAGTTCTACGGCGAAATACGCAAGTACTGGCCGCAACTTCCCGACGGCGCGCTGCGGCCCGACTACGCGGGCGTGCGGCCGAAGATCTACGAGCCGCACGAGCCCGCGGCGGATTTCCGCATCGATGGCCCGGCGCGGCATGGCTTGCCCGACGTGGTCTGTCTGTTCGGCATCGAGTCTCCCGGCCTGACCAGCGCGCTTGCGATCGCGATCGAGGTCGCGGAGTTTCCGGCGAGCGGCTCCTGAACGCCGAAGGGCGGCAAGGGATTGGCTCGGGCGCCTCGTCGCTCAACACGGTCCGGGTGAACCGAGCCGCTGAGTCTGTCACGGCTCGGCCTCACTGATCGAGCAGAACGCGGCAACGCACGTACGCGGAGCCCGACTCCCTTCTTCGCGCAGTCTCGGCGAACCAGATGCGCGCGTCATGGTCTTTTGCAGTCATCGAGTCTGACAACAATGTTCGCGCGCCGCGCGCGCGAAGGGAGAGGATTCATGTTCGTGCGCTTTCTTGCGCCACCGTGGCGACGCGGATGGCTGGTGGCGGTATGGATTGGTTTTGCGATTTCCCCCGCGCACGCGGTGCCGTCCTATGCGCGACAGACCGGCCAGAACTGCATCGCGTGCCACGTCAGCTTCCCCGAGCTGACCCCCTACGGTCGCTACTTCAAGCTGAACGGCTACACGATCGGCGAACGGCAGACGCTGCCGTTCGCGATGATGGCGCAGGTCGGCTACACGAAGACGAAGGACAACCAGATCGACGACGGCACGGGCACCGGCAACGCGGTGCCGCTGTCGACGGATGACGGCAAAGTCAAGTTCACCGGCGCCAGCCTGTTTCTCGCCGGCAAGGCCACCGACAACGTCGGTGCGTTCGCGCAGTGGACCTACGACGGCATCGCGCACCACAGCAGCATCGACAACACCGATATCCGGATCGTCGGCCGATACGAAACTCCGGGCTCGAAGGCGCCCGATCTGATCTACGGCCTGACGCTGCACAACAACCCGACCGTGCAGGACGTCTGGAACAGCACGCCGGCGTTCGGCTTCCCGTTCACGTCGTCGCCGGTGGCGAATACGCCGAGCACGCCGAGCGCGCTGGTCGATGGCACGCTGGCGCAGCAGGCCACCGGCATCGGCAGTTATCTGTACTGGAAGAAGTCGCTGTACGGCGAACTCACCTTCTATCGCGACAGCACCGGCCCGTTCACGTGGTTGCGCGCGCCCGATCTGGCGTACTCCACGCGGCTGAAGGGCTACAACCCGTACTGGCGCTTGGCCTACAACCACGAGTGGGGCTCGAACTCGATCGAAGTCGGCACCTTTGGCATGACCGGCAAGGTCTATCTCGATCCCGTCGACACCAACTCGCCGACCAACAAGTTCACCGACTGGGCGCTCGACGGCCAGTACCAGTACATCACCGACCCGCACGTCGTCACCGCGCAGGCGACCTATATTCACGAGAGACAGTGGCTCGATGCGAGCTTCAATGCGGGCGATTCCGCCAATGCGTCCGACACGCTGAAGACGTTCCGCACCAAGGGCACCTACTACTACCAGCGCAAATACGGCGCGACGCTCGCCTACGCGCAGACGACCGGCTCGGCGGACCCGCTGCTGTATGCCTCCGGAACTCCGGGCACGGGGTTCGCGGCCAATGGCCTGCCCGACAGCACGTCCTGGACGCTCGAACTGGACTACCTGCCGATCCAGAACGTGCGGCTGATGGCGCAATACATCTGGTACACGAAGTTCAACGGCGCCAGCACGAATTACGACGGCTTCGGACGCAACGCGAGCGCCAACAACACGCTGTTCCTCAACGTGTGGGCGGCGTTCTGATCGCCGCGCGGAGCCGGAGATGCTGATGAACTCAAAGCCTTCAGGGACTCGTCTGGCCGCCCTTGCCGCCGCGCTGGCGCTGTGTTCGATGGGAACGGCCCGCGCCGACGCCGAATCCGACGCGCAGCAGCGCGCGCAGAAGCTCGCCGTCGAAACCTGCTCGGCCTGCCACGGCGCCGGCGGGATCAGCACCTCCCCCGCGTTCCCCATTCTGGCGGGCCAGAACCGCGATTACCTGGTTGCGCAGTTGACCGCGTTTCGCGAGCACACGCGCGGCGAGCCGGCGGCGCACGATTTCATGTTCGGCATGGCGCGTTCGCTCGACGACGCGACCATCCAAGCGCTCGCGCGTTTCTTTTCCGAGCAGAAGCCTGCCCCGGGGCGCCCCGGTGATCCGGCGCTGGTCGCCCGCGGCAAGGCGATCTTCACCCAAGGCGACCCCGCGCACGGTCTGATCGCGTGCTCGGTGTGCCATGGAGCGGACGGCCATGGCAACGGCGCGATCCCTCGCCTCGCGGGTCAGCACGCCGACTATGTGGTCAAGCAGTTGCTCTTGATCCAGAACGCCCTGCGCTCGGTGCCCGCCATGCACGGCATCGTGCAAAGCCTGAAGCCGGAAGACATGCAGGCGGTCGCTGCGTACGTGCGGTCGCTCAACTGAGTGGCCGGCGGGTCGGCGACGCGCCCTCATTTGCGTCGGCGCGCGCGCAGGACTATCGTGTCCGCCACGCGTTGGGGGTACTGCGGAGACCCGCAGTTGAGACAGTCCCCTCGAACCTGAACCGGCTAATACCGGCGGAGGGAAACGCGCGGAAGCGCCCCGTTTCCGCCCGTGCTCTCCGCCCCAAGGAGAGCCCATGAATGCCCGCTTCGATTTCAAAGCCGCGACCGCGCACGTCGACGAAGCCGCGGTGCAGCCTTTGCCATCCTCGCGCAAGGTGTACGTGACCGGCTCGCGCCCGGACATTCGCGTGCCGATGCGCGAGATCACGCAGCACGACACGCCGGCGACGTTCGGCTCGGAGAAAAATCCGCCGCTGTACGTCTACGACACGTCGGGCCCGTACACCGACCCGACCGTGAAGATCGACATCCGCTCCGGGCTGGCGCCGCTGCGCGCGGGATGGATCGCCGAGCGCGGCGACACTGAGGCGCTCGCGGGTCCATCGTCGCGCTATGGCGTCGAGCGGCTGCGCGACCCGAAGCTCGCCGAGCTGCGCTTTGACCTGCACCGCCAGCCGCGCCGCGCGAAGAGTGGTGCCAACGTCACGCAGATGCACTACGCGCGGCGCGGCATGGTCACGCCGGAGATGGAGTTCATCGCGATCCGGGAGAACCAGCGCGCGGAACTGTTTGCGGAGGCGCTCAAGCGCCAGCATCCGGGGGCGAGCTTCGGCGCCCAGCTTCCCAAGGCGATCACGCCCGAGTTCGTGCGCGACGAGGTGGCGCGCGGCCGCGCCATCATCCCCGCCAACATCAACCACCCGGAGACCGAGCCGATGATCATCGGCCGCAACTTCCTGGTGAAGATCAACGCCAACATCGGCAACTCCGCGGTGACCTCGTCGATCGGCGAGGAGGTGGAGAAGATGACCTGGGCGATCCGCTGGGGCGCGGATACCGTGATGGACCTGTCGACCGGCAGGCACATCCACGAGACGCGCGAATGGATCCTGCGCAACTCGCCGGTGCCGATCGGCACCGTGCCGATCTATCAGGCGCTGGAGAAGGTCGAAGGCCGAGCCGAAGAGCTGACGTGGGAGATCTTCCGCGACACGCTGATCGAGCAGGCCGAGCAGGGTGTCGACTACTTCACGATCCACGCCGGCGTGCGGCTGCCCTTCATTCCCATGACTGCCCGTCGAATGACGGGAATCGTGTCGCGTGGCGGCTCGATCATGGCCAAGTGGTGCCTCGCGCATCACGAGGAGTCGTTCCTGTACACGCACTTCGAGCAGATGTGCGAGCTGATGAAGGCGTACGACATCGCGTTCTCGCTCGGCGACGGGCTGCGTCCCGGGTCGATTTACGACGCCAACGACGAGGCGCAGATGGCCGAACTCGCCACGCTGGGCGAACTCACGCAGATCGCGTGGAAGCACGACGTGCAGGTGATGATCGAGGGTCCGGGCCATGTTCCGATGCATCTGATCAAGCACAACATGGACGAGCAGCTCAGGCTGTGCCACGAAGCGCCGTTCTATACGCTCGGACCCTTGACCACCGACATCGCGCCGGGATACGACCACATCACGAGCGCGATCGGCGCGGCGCTGATCGGCTGGTACGGCACCGCGATGCTGTGCTACGTGACGCCGAAGGAGCACCTCGGCTTGCCGAACAAGAAGGACGTGAAGGACGGCATCATGGCCTACAAGATTGCCGCGCACGCGGCCGATCTGGCCAAGGGTCACCCGGGCGCGCAATTGCGCGACAACGCGCTGTCCAAGGCGCGCTTCGAGTTCCGCTGGGAAGACCAGTTCAACCTTGGCCTGGATCCCGACACCGCCAAGGACTTCCATGACGAGACGCTGCCCAAGGACAGCATGAAGACCGCGCACTTCTGTTCGATGTGCGGCCCGCACTTCTGCAGCATGAAGATCACGCAGGACGTGCGCGACTACGCGGCCGCGCAGGGGGTGAGCGCCGAGGAAGCGCTGCGCAAGGGCATGCAGGACAAGGCGGTCGAGTTCGTGAAGAAGGGTGGCGAGGTATACCAGCGCGCGTGAAGCGCGCCGCCGGGCCGCGCGAACAGCGCTCTTGATTTTGGACAACCCCGTCGCGGCAGGACGTTGCAGATTCTCGCTGCGCACGGCCGGCGCACGGCCGCAATTCTTCGGAGGAGGGGGGATGCTCAGTCGTTGGCAGTTCGGTGTCGTGGTCGCGCTTGCGCTGGCCACGCTGGCCCTGACGGTCGCGAACATGGTGCTGTTCTCGCGCAATCGCGCACAGCAGACGCAGATCAACAACCGGCAGCTCTACATCCAGTAGACGGCGCAGCTCGAAGGCCTGTACCAGCAGCTGATCCGCGCCGTCGCCGAACTGGCCGCGCGCAACAACGATGCCGCGCTCGGCGCGGTGCTGACCAAGCAGGGCATCACGTTCAGCGCGACGCCTGCACAGCAGACCCCGCCGCCCGAAGCCGCCGCGCCGGCGCGCGCGCCGCGCAAGTGAGGGCGATCATGGACGAGAACGAATTCGAAGGCTCAGGGCGCAGCGCGTTCTGGCCGCTGCTGATCGTCACGGTCGCCACCACCGCGTGGGGCGCGTTCCAGAGCTATCAACTGGTGCAGGAGCAGGCGGCGCTGAAGACGCTCGCCGCGAACCAGGAAACGCTGATCCAGAACGCCGTCAAGCTGCGCGCGCAACTCGACGGCATCGCCGGCGACACGCAGCGTCTGGCGAACGCCGGCAACGCCAACGCGCAGACGATCATCAACGAACTGCGTCGCCGCGGCATCACGATCAATCCGGAAGCCGCACCCCCGGGCGCGGAAGCGGAAGCGAAAAAATAGCGGAGCGCGCCGCTTGGCGGCCGGCGCGTGAATCGCGCGTCGTCGGCTTTCCTTACACCCGACTTGTCTCTCGCGGTGCTTGGCGCGTGCGGGAAGCTGAATTGAGCGCAAAAACGTCCCCGCCACGTCGCACGTTCGGCGCTGACGGAGCGGCGCGCATGGAATCGACTCAATCGTCCACCTGCGGCGCGCGCCACGCTTGATTCGGATCTGGCGACTGCGGGCTTCGCTAGCCCGGATATTTCAGTGCGGGAGGTCGGCCGTCTCGTGCGTGAAGCGTTGTCAGAGGTGTACGAAGCCTTTGGACAACCGAGGACGGCCGATGCCGAAGCGTACCGAGGGGTTGATTGAGTTTGGTCGCGTGGGTCGGCGAGTGATCGAAGCCGATTTCAGCGGCGGCGATCTGAGTTCGGACGGCGGGCTGATGCTTCCGAAGCGTGCCGACGAGCGCATCGGACTGACGCGCGCGGCGGCAGCGGTGCTCAGTGATCCGCGCAATCCTTCGCGCATCACGCACGGGTTGCGCGCGCTGCTCGCGCAACGGGTCTATGCGCTGTGCTGCGGCTACGAGGACCTGAATGATCACACGCGGCTCAGACGCGATCTGCTGTTGCAGACCGCGGTGGGTCGGGCCGAGTCCCTGGCCAGCGCGCCCACGCTGTGCCGGCTGGAGAACGCTGCCACGACCGCACAAGTGTGGGCGTTGCATGGCGTGCTCATCGAGCGGTTCATCGCCAGCTACCCGAGCACGCCCGAGGAACCGGTGCTGGACATCGACGCCTCGGATGTGCCGCTGCACGGCGAGCAGGAGCAGCGCGAGTTTCACGCCTACTACGACGCCCACTGCCATTTGCCGCTGTATGTCTTCTGCGGCTAGGCGCTGCTGGCCTGCTACCTGCGGCGCTGCCGCATCGACGCAGCCAAGAATGCCGCCGCGCTGATCAAACTGCTGGTGCAGCGGCTGCGGCGACAGTGGCCGACGGTGCGCATCATCGTGCGCGGCGACTCCGGCTTCTGCCGCCAGCGGTTGCTGCGCTGGTGCGAGCGCAACGCGGTGGGCTATGTCATCGGGCTGGCGCGCAATGCGCGGCTGCAGGCTCACGTCGCCTATGCCGAACTCATGCTCGCCGAGGAGTACGCGCGCACCGGCGCCAAGCAGCGGCTGATCGGCGAGTTTGCCTATGCCGCCGCCAGCCGGGAGTGCGAGCGGCGTGTGATTACGCGGCTGGAGTACGGCGCCCAGGGCACCAACCCACGCTTCGTGGTGACCAATCTCGAAGCAGATGCCGCCGAGCTGTACGACCGGCTGTACTGCGCGCGTGGCGAAGCCGAAAACCGCATCGAGTAAGCACAGCTCGATCTGTTCGGCACCCGCGCCTCCTGCCACAAGTTCCGCGCCAACCAGTTCCGCCTGCTGCTGGCGGCCCTGGCCTATACGCTGATGCAGCGGCTGCGCGCACTCGCCTTGGCCGGCACCGAGCTGGCTCGCGCCGCCGCGCACACGATCCGGGTGAAGCTGCTGAAGATCGGAGCCAGCATCGTGCGCAACACCCGCCGCGTGCGCGTGATGCCGGCCTCGCATCATCCGTTGCGCGAATTGTTCGCCCACGCCGGGCGCGCTCTGGCCCCATGACCCTCACCGAGTGCTGTCCCCGGCACGCCGACAAACAACGGGGGTAAGGAGGCAGTGCGCCCGGCGCGCACAAAGAGTGCTCCAGAACCCGCGCCACAACACGCTCCGTCGCCGGCGCTCTAACGCGCCAACCACATCGCCCCGACTCGCACCAAACTCAGATCACTCGTGAAATGTCCGGGCTAGGCGAACAACGGAATGACCTTGGCCTCGCTCGCGCGCTCGGCCACGCCCTCGAGTGCGGGCGCAACCATCGGCAGTTGCGCGAACTGCTCGCCGGGCAGCGGCCGCGAGAGGAAGAAGCCCTGGCCGAGCTCGCAGCCCAGTTCGCGCAGGCGCGCCAGTTGTTCGCCGGACTCGATGCCTTCGGCGATCACCACCTTCTTCAGCGAGCGTCCGAGCGTGACGATCGCGCGCACGACCTCCGCGTCGCTTGCGTTGGTCTCTATCTTCTGCACGAACGACGCATCGATCTTCAGGCTCGTGATCGGCAGGCGGGACAGATAGCTCAGCGACGAGTAGCCGGTGCCGAAGTCGTCGACCGACAGCGCCACGCCGAGCTGGCGCAGGTACGCCATCGACTCGCGCGCGCTTTCGAGCCGGTCCATCAGGATACTTTCTGTGATCTCGAGCGTTAGCTGCTGCGGCGCCACGCCGGTGTGCACCATGGTTCGCATCACGCGTTCGGCGAACGCGACCTGGCACAGCTCGTAGCCGGAGATGTTCACCTGCAGTGTCAGGTCGGCAAGCTGCGCGTTCAGGTCGCGCCACGCGCGCAGCTGCCGGCAGCCGTGCTCGAGCGCCCAGTCGCTGATGGCCGCGATCAGGCCGCACTCCTCGGCGACCGGGATGAAGGTCGCCGGCGGGATCACGCCGCGTACCGGATGATGCCAGCGCACCAGCGCTTCGCAGGCGACCAGCTTGCCGTCGGCGAGGCGATAGATCGGCTGGTACTGCAGCACGAGCTGATCGTTGTCGAGCGCGCGGCGCAGATCGTTCTCCAGGTGAAGCTGCTCGGTCACCTGCGCGTGCAAGCTGGCGTCGAACACCGCGTGACGCGCCTTGCCCTGCGTCTTGGCCTTGTACATCGCGATGTCGGCGTCGCGCAGCACGTCGTCGGGCGTGCGATAGCCGAAGCCGCTGAACGTGATGCCGATGCTGGCGCTGGTCGAGATCTCCGAGCCACCGATCTGAAACGGCGTGCGTAGCGCCTGCTGCAGCCGCTCCGCCAGTGCGATCGCCTGCTGGTTGTCGTCGATGCCGTTGACCAGAATCGCGAACTCGTCGCCGCCGAGCCGCGCCACCACGTCGTTGCCGCGCACGTGTTCGAGGATGCGGCGCGACACCTGCACCAGAAACTCGTCGCCGGCGCGGTGCCCGAGGCTGTCGTTGACGATCTTGAAGCGGTCGAAGTCGAGGAACAGCACCGCGAACTGATGGCGTGGGTTCGTTTGGCTGCGCTCGATCGCCTGCTGCAGGCGCTCGTTGAAGCGGCCGCGGTTCGGCAGATCGGTCAGCGCGTCGTGATAGGCGATGTGGTGCAGGCGCGCCTCGGCGCTGCGCCGCGCGGTGATGTCCTGCGCCTGCACGATCAGGCACGGTGCGCTCGACTTGAAGTCGGAGAAGAACGCGCAATGCAGCGCGACCCAGACCTCGGAGCCGTCGCGATGCCGGCAGCGCAGTTCGACCGACGTCTTGTCGTCGTCGTGTTCGACCGCGTGCCGCAGCCGCGCGTCGAGCAGCGGCACGTCGTCGCCGTTGACCAGGTCGCGCAGGCGGCGGCCGACGACCTGACCCTCGCCGTAGCCAAGCAGCTCGGTCAGCGCGGCGTTGATCTGCAGCACGGCGCCGTCGACCGACACCAGCGCCATGCCGATCGAGGCGTGCGTGAACGCGCTGTGGAAGCGCTGCTCGCTGTCGCGCAGCTCGCTCGCATGGCGCGCGGCCTGCTCGGCCTCGCGCTCGGCCGCCTCGACGCGCGTCTTGCGGCCCTGTTCCTCGGTCTCCTGCTGGCGGAAGTAGTAGTGCAGCGTGGTCAGCAGCATGGCGATGATCGGCAGCGCCGCCAGCAGCACGCCGACGCCGAACTGCTGGAACGTGAGGAAGAGCAGCGCCGCCACCGACGCGGTGCCTGCGTACGAGATGCCGACCCAGCCGAAGCTGCCGATCCATTCGCGCCACACGATCCGCTCATTGCGCTTCAGGAACAGCACCAGCGTGACGAACAGCGTGTTCAGCAGGAAGTACGCGACCGCGAACAGCATCGACGTGGTGAGCAGCACGCCTTCGGCGTGGAGCCCGTGGGACTTGAGCGCGCTCATCAGCGCGGTGAACAGCGAGCCGGCGACCAGCATCGCCAGCGCCGCCATCGCCGGGCTGGCGATGCGGCTGGTCCAGCGCGTCGAAGTGCGCGCGGAGCCGATCGCCGCCTCGCCCGCCGACGCCAGCGCGGCGGCCGCAGGGCCCTGCATCAGCAGCAGCAGGAAAATGAAGATCTCGCCCGCGGCGAACGAGCTCTTGGAGCGCGGGATCTTGACCGGGAAGCCGCCCGCGATCATCGCGATCAGCGTGCCGACGGCAATCTGAAGCTGCGCGTCGAGCGGCAGCACTGACACCTGATCGAGCGCCCAAGCGATGCCCGCGGTCCCGAGCAGCACCATCGTCCACCAGTACACCGCCGCCTTGCGGTTGTAATCGGGCATCAGCGCCCGGTGCAGCCGCAGGTACCATCCCGTTCTCGGGACGGTGGCGTCGGCGGGTGACGGGCTCATGTGACGCTCTCCTGTGGCTCATTGCAGTCGGTATTCACGTTGGATCGATGCGCGTCCCCCGGGCCGGTCAGGGCTCGCCCCGCAGTGCGCCGGTGGTGTTGAACTGGATGCTGGTCGCTCCGGTTTCGCTCAGTACCATCCCCTCGCTGAGAACCAGTCCTTCCGACAGCACAAGTCCTTCACTGAGCACCAGGCCCTCGCTCAACACGAGCCCTTCGCTGAGCACGAGCCCTTCGCTGAGCACCAGTCCTTCCGACAGAACGATCCCTTCGCTCAGCACGATGCCGCTGCCGCCGATCAGCCAGCCCGACAGCGTCGCGGTCGGGATAAAGGCGCCGGTCTTGCCGAGCAGCGAACTCGTGCCGGCGAGCGAATCGCCGCGCACGATGCCGGCCGTGAGCAGCGACTGGCTTGTGAGCGCCGAGTCGGTGAAGTTCTTCACGTAGGTGTTGGACGGGATGCCGGTCCCAGACCAGTAGATCGGCTGGCGATAGCGAACGATGTCGCCGGCCCAGGTGATGCGCGGATTCCAGATCGGCTGGTAAGTGGTCAGCAGGGTGCTGCCGCTGACGATGTGATTGCCGCCGACGAACGCGATACGCGACCAGTTGAAGGTGCCGCCGTTGATGGTCGACGACTCGGTGGGCATCTTCTTGCCCTTCAGCAGAAGATTTTCGCCACTGGTGAGCGTGCCGGCGTCGATCTTGCCGGCAATGTCGGTCTTGAGCACCTTGGCGACCGCGATTGCGCCGTCGACGTTGAGCATGCCCGCGCCCTGCTCCAGCAGGTTGTAGTTCGGCAGCGGCTGCGCGGTGTACTGCAGGATCGCCTTGATCATCGGCGGCGTCAGTCCCGGGTTCGCCTGCAGCATCAGTGCCGCGGCGCCCGCGACCGCCGGGGCGGCGACCGACGTGCCGCTCAGCAACATCTGCGTTTCCGGATAGAGCTGAGTGATACCCAGCGGCGCGACCAAAATGCTGTAGAAGATACTGCCCAGATAGTTCCAGGTTGGGCTGCTGGAGAGCGCCCGTGTGGCCGCCGCGCTGACGATCTTGTTGCCCGGCGCGACCAGGTCTGGCTTGAGCAGGTTGTCGAACCGAGTGACGCCGGACATGTCGACGTACGCGCCGCGGGTCGGACCGCGCGAGCTGAACTGGTCGACCGTGTCGTCGCCGCGGGCGAGAGTGTCGTGGTAGTTGATTGCCCCCACGGTGATCACCGAGGGGTCGTGGCCGGGCGAGCTGATCGCCCCGAAGACTTCCTGGCCGAAGATCGACAGGCCGAAGTTGCCGGCGGCGACCACAACGGTGATGCCGGCGGCCGTGGCACTGCGCACGGCGACGCACAGCGGATCGGTCTGCCAGGACTGCGTCGAGCCGGCCGCAAGGCTCACGTTGAGCACGCGGATGTTGTATTCCTTGGCGTGGTAGATGACCCACTGGATGCCTTCGATCGCGTCGCTCAGCGTCCCGAAGCCGTAGTCGTTCAGAACCTTGACGTCGTAGACGTCGGCATTCGGTGCGATGCCGGTCGTGTCGGGCGTGCCGGAGGCGAAGTACTTGGCGCGACCGGCTGCCACCGCTGCGACATGCGTGCCGTGGCCGTAGGCGTCCTGGGTCTGGCTGCTGTCGTTGGCAATCTTGCTCTCGTACGTATTGAGGGCGCTGCTGCCGGGCGCGGGCGAGATCGTGGCGTCGAAACCAGTGCTCCAGTTGGCCTGCGAGTCGTTCAGCAGATTGACGTTGCGCCGAACGCGAGCGGCGCCGCTGCCGTCCATGAAGGCCTCGTGCGCCTTCATCACGCCCGAATCGAGCACCGCGATGCCGATGCCGCTGCCGTCCAGGCCGCTGTAGCCGGTCTTCGTGCTGTTGGTGCGCACGTTGGCCGTCAGCGTGCCGGTGATGTACTCGATCGTGCTGGCAGTGCGCCGGGTGAGGCGGTTGGGTGTGACGCTGACCACGTCGCTGCGCTGCGCGAGCGCGTTGATCGTGTCTGCCTTCACCATCACGGTCAGCGCACGGATGCCGGAATGCAGCGCCAGCACCGAGCCGCCGGTCTGCAGCACGAAGCGGCGCAGGTCTGTCAGCTCCGGGTCGGTCGAATTGCTGACGACGATCACCTGCAGGTGGCGGGCGCCTCTGATGTCGCGGGCCCAGTTGACCGCCGGAGTCCTGATCGCCGCGATGCCCGCATGCAGATCACGCGCGACCTTGTCGTGCTCATTCGCGCGCGGATACGCGGGCGCGGTCGCGAGGGACCCCACCAGAGCCAGCGCGCCGGCCAGGATGCCGGCGAGGCGGCGCTTGAGTCGGCTGCGGTCGATCAGGACCGTGAATCGGGTCAGGGATTTCAGGTCGTTTCCAATTGCGGTAGTGGACTTGCTGCAGAACGCTTGTTCGTCATCGCCATCTGCGGCAGCGGCAAGGGACGGTTCGGGTCGATCATCCGGATCACTCCCCGAGGGTCCCTGCGGCCGGATCGAACTGGATCGTCGTGCTGCTCGTGGTGGCCGGCGTGGTGCCGGTGTCGGCCGTCGGCATGGTCATCATGTTCATGAGCGTGTTCACGGTGCGCGCGATGCTGGACACGATCGGGTAGACGGTTTCGCTCAGCACCAGTCCTTCGCTCAGCACCAGTCCTTCGCTCAGCACCAGCCCTTCACTGAGCACCAGCCCCTCGCTCAGCACCAGACCTTCACTGAGCACCAGCCCTTCGCTCAATACCAGGCCTTCGCTCAGCACGATGCCTTCGCTGAGCACCAGGCCGCTGCCGCTGGTTACCCACTTCGACAGGGTCGCGGTCGGCGTGAACACGCCGGTCCTTCCGGCCAGCGAACTGGTGCCGGCGAGCGCGTTGGCGCTGATGACCGTGGACGTGACCAGCGTCTGACTGGGGGCGGGCGTCTCGGTGAAGTACTTCGGATACGTGTTCGAAGGGATTCCGCTGCCGGACCAGTACACGGGCTCACGCTTGCGCACGACGCCGTTGGCCCAGGTGATGCGGGGGTCGTAGATCGGCTGGTATTTGGTGAACAAGGCCGATCCGCCGACCACGATGTTGCCGCCGACGAAGGCGATACGTGACCAGGCCGCGCTCGATCCCTGGATCTGGGAGGATGCATTCGGCATCGCTTTGCCGGGAGCGAGCATCGAGGTGCCGACTGCGATCGCGCCGGCGCTGATCGCCGACGCCAGATCGGTGCGCAAGGCTTTCGCCAGGGCCACCGCGCCATCGACGTTCAGGTACCCGGCGCCCTGCTGCAGCAGGCTGTAGTTCGGCAGCGGTTGCGCGGTGTACTGCAGGATCGCCTTGACGAGCGGCGGCGTCAGCCCGGGGTTGGCCTGCAGCATGAGCGCCGCGGCGCCGGCCACGGCCGGCGCAGCGACCGAGGTGCCGCTGAGCAACATCTGCGTCTCGGGATACTTCTGCGTGATGCCGAGCGCGCTGACCAGCGACGAGTAGTAGGTGGTTGCGAGGAAGTTCCAGCTTGGACTGCTGCTCGACGCTGCCGTCGCCGCGGCGCTGATGATCTTGTTGCCGGGCGCGACCAGGTCGGGCTTGAGCAGGTTGTCGACGTGCTTGACGCCCGCAGCGTCGGTGAACGAACCGCGCGTGGGGCCGCGTGAACTGAAGAAGTTCACTGTGTCGTCGTTACGCGCGGTCGTATTCTGGAAGTTCACCGAACCCACGGTGATCACGGACGGGTCATTGCCGGGCGAGCTGATCGCGCCGTAGACCTCCTGACCGCTGGTCGACTGACCGAAGTTCCCGGCGGCGACCACGACCGTGATGCCGGCGGCAGCCGCGCTGCGCACCGCGATGCACAGCGGATCCGTCTGCCAGCTATCCGTCGAGCCCGCGGCCAGGCTGACGTTCAGCACGCGGATGTTGTATTCCTTCGCGTGATAGATGACCCACTGAATGCCCTCCAGCGCATCGCTCAGCGTGCCGACGCCGACGTCGTTGAGCACTTTCACACCGTAAATGTCCGCGTTCGGCGCGATGCCCGTCGTATCGGGTGTGCCGGACGAGTAGTACCTGGCGCGGCCCGCGGCCACCGATGCGACATGCGTGCCGTGGCCGAAGCCGTCCTGTGTCGTGGCGCCGTCCCAGTTGATCGAGTTCTCGTAGCTGGCGAGCTCGGCGCTGCCGGGCATCGGCGACGTCGTGCCGTCGACACCGGTGGACCAGTTGGCCAACGTGCCGTTGAGCATGTTGACGTTGCGCTTCACGCGCGTGTATCCGCTGCCGTTCAGGAACGCCTCATGCGCCTTCATCACGCCGGAGTCGAGGATCGCAATGCCGATCCCGCTGCCGTCGAGCCCGCTGTAGCCGGTCTTGGTGCTGTTCGTCCGCACCTGTTTCGTCAAGACGCCGGTGATCGTCTCGAGCGTGCTCGCCGTGCGCTGTGTCTCGCGATTGGGCGCAACGCTGACGACGTCCTTGCGCTGCGTCAGTGCCTGCAACTGGCTCGCCCGAAGCTGAACACTGAGCGCGTGCACCGTGGGCAGGACGGCGTGGATCGAACCCCCCATCTTCAGAACCTGAGCGCGCAGGTCCTTCATTTCAGGATCGCTGCCGTCGGTGACGACGATGACCTGCACGTGACGCACGCCGCCCAGATTGCGGGCCCACTTGTGTCTCGGGATTCTGGCCGGGTCGATCGCGCCCAACAGATCGCGCGCGATCTTGGCGTTGGGCATTCCCTGCGAATACGCCGGAACCGAAAGGAGCGCGGCCGCTGCGCCGATCAGAGCGCCTGCCAGTCGACGCCGAATCCGGCTGCGTTCGAGAAGAACCGTGAATCTGCTGATGAGTTTCATCTTCTTGTATTTCGCTCAGTGTCCGGAGGCGCGGTCGTCGGCGCGGGTCGCTTGGCCCCCGTCCGCATTGGTCTGGAGTTGCGCGGGCTTGTTGCTGAAGGCCGCGAAGGCGAAGGTGGCCGCGATGACCGCCACCAGCCTGGCGATCACGCCGAACGTCGTGCGGCCTGCTCGCTTCTTCGCTTTGCTCTGTTGCAGCGGCGTCATGTGCCGGCTCCCAGTGATTGCGGCGACTGCGTAGTGCCACCGGACGGAACAGGAACATGCGATCTCGTTCGGATGAGCCATGTTGGCGTTAGCTCGACGATTCGCTCAATCATCCGAACGGCAAGCGGGCTTAATGCGTACGTATGAGTCATGCTCGGCATTGTCGATTTCCGATAACGCGCTCAATTCAATGAATAGCGGCCGACTTGCACCGCGGTTCGGGCTTTGGATGAGCCCGCATACGCAGCACGTACTCCGGCTAATCCTGACGAGTGGTACGGCATGCCGCCGCTAATCTTTAGGGTCGACTCAAGACCGGCGCCAGGATCGCGCGCGAACGGACGATCGGCGTCCGCGGGCGGTCACTACGGGCGGTCCGGCGGTCACGGTTGTCCAGGCGCGGACCGCTCGCGTGCGGCGTGAGTGACCGCTGGCCGACCGTGCGGCTACTGTTGAGTCCTCAACGTTCGAAACGAAACGCATGAGCCTGCTGCCCTCGCTGTCGTTGCTCGAAACGCGCGTCCTCGGCGTGCTGGTCGAGAAGGAAAGGACGGTCCCCGACACCTATCCGCTGTCGCTGAACGCGCTGGTCGGCGGCTGCAACCAGAAGAACAACCGCGACCCGGTGCTCAATGCAAGCGACGCCGAGGTGCAGGCGGCGCTCGACCGGCTGAAGGCGCTGTCGCTGGTGATCGAGTCCAGCGGCGCGCGCGTCACGCGCTATGGGCACAACGTGGGTCGCGTGTTGCGCGTGCCGGACCAGTCGGTCGCGCTGCTGGCGGCACTGATGCTGCGCGGGCCGCAGACCGCAGGTGAACTGCGCATCGCCACGGAACGGCTGCACCGCTTCGCCGACATCTCGTCGGTCGAGGCGTTTCTCGAGGAGCTTGCAACGCGGCCGGACGCGAACGGCGGCGCGCTGGTAGCGAAGCTTCCGCGCCAGCCCGGCGAACGCGAGCAGCGGTGGGCGCATCTGCTGTCCGGCCCGGTCGCGTCGTCGCGTTTCGACGTCGCGCCGATAGCCGAGGAGGCCGGCGACATCGCCGCATTGCGCGCCGACGTCGCGCGGCTGGCGGAGGAAGTCGCGCAGTTGCGGGCGATCGTCGCGCGGCTGCAGACCTCCGAGCCCTGATCGCGCTGCGGCGCCGGCGCAGTTTGGCGGGCAAACGCGCCGCATTTCCATGTATTGCGGTCGCGGCGATTACCTAGCATGGGGTCGGGACTCTGCACGCCTGATGTCGACCGCCTTCCTGATCGACTCCGTGGCCAACGCCACCGCCCATCGCGATCGCGACGATCTCGATGCGGCCGTCGCGCGCCTGGTGTTCGAGTTCGTCGACGCACGGCGCGTGGCGGTGTATCGCGTGATCGACGAGGGCTGCGAGCCGCGCCTGCAGCGGCGCCTGGCGCTGACGCGCGACTGCGGCGAACTCGGCCCTGAGAACCCGCGCGATCCGACCCGGCTGCCGCGCGTGTCCGAGCATCCGCCATGGCACGAGTGCGTGACACTGCGCGACTGCGTGCATTACGAAGCGGCCGACGGCTCCGGGCTGCGCAGCCTGTTTCCGCTGCTGGGAGAGAACGATGCGATCGGCCTGCTCGAGGTCGATGCCGACGGCGGGCTCGACCCGCGCGATGCGGGATTGATCCACGGCATCCTGCGCATCGTGCGCAACCATCTCGCGCTGCTCGACTACGGCGAGCGCGACACGCTGACGGGGCTGCTGAACCGCAGGACCTTCGAATCAAGCTTTGGCAAGCTGCGCGAGCGCGCGGCGCAGGCGCGCGTGCAGGAACCGCCGTGGCTCGCGGTGGTCGACATCGATCGCTTCAAGTCCGTCAACGACAACTACGGCCATCTGTTCGGCGACGAAGTGCTGCTGCTGGTGTCGCGCCTGATGCGCAGCTGCTTTCGCGGCGCCGACCAGCTCTTCCGCTTCGGCGGCGAGGAGTTCGTGATCGCGCTCGACGCCGCCAGCACCGGCGGCGCGGCGATCGCGTTCAACCGCCTGCGCGGCGCGGTCGAGCAGTACGCGTTTCCGCAGGTCGGCCGGGTCACGGTCAGCATCGGCTACACGCGGCTGGCGGGCAGCGACAACTCGGCCGCCGCGATCGAGCGCGCCGACGCGGCGCTGTACGTGGCGAAGAGCGCCGGGCGCAATCAGTCGCTATCCTACGAGGCGCTGATCGACAGCGGCCGGCTGCGGCGCAAGGAAGAACGCGCCGACGTCGTGCTGTTCTGACACGCTGCGGTATCGAATCGCCGTGCCCGACGTCAGCAAGCGCCGGCGTTCGCGTCCTGGATTGGCACCCGAGCCGTGACGAGACCGCGCGCGCCGATCGACGCGTGACTTGCGTGATTTTCATGGCCTGGCTCGACCACATTCCCCTTTGGCTGATCGTCGCCGTCGCGATCTGGCTCGCGCTGGCGCCGTTCGTGCCCGAGCCGCACCTGACGGAGAAGCTCAGGATGCTCGCGCAGGGCACGCTGAGGAAGCCGATCGACATCTTCGACCTGCTCTATCACCTCGCGCCGATTGTGCTGCTGGTGCTGAAGCTCGTGCGGATATGGCAGGTGCGGGGCTGAGCGCGCCGAAGCACCGCGGGTGGGCGCCGCGCGACGTGAGATGGCGCGGCCTCGCGGCGGTCGCCACGCGTACCAAGACGGCAAACTGCGCCGCGCCGAACGGGCGCGAAGGTGCGGTCACTCGTTTCCACGAGGCCGACCCACTCAGGGCAACGTCACTGCAGCTCGCTGACGGCGACGATCAGCGCGCGTGGCGCGTCGCTCGCAGGCCTCACTGCTCGCGCCCCGTGGCATTGCTTGTACTTCCTGCCGCTGCCGCACGGGTACGGATCGTTGCGGCCGGTCGTCCGCGCACGGCGGATCGGCTCCTTCACCCGCGCGCGCTCGAAGCTCACGTCGCGCCAATACTCGCGCAGATCGCAGGCGGCGATCAAGGCGTTGGCGACCAGCTCGTCGCGCTCGTCCGCCGAGGCGGGCGCGGCGTCGTCCCATTCCGCCGCCTCGGGAACGAGCGCGACGATGGCGCGCAGCGCATGAGCGCGACGGCGATCTCGTTCCAGCGGCGCATCAGCAGATCGAAGAAGCACTGCGCGGTCTGCTGGTCCGGCCATGTGACTTCCTCGTCGCCGAAGATGGCAGGCACGTAGGCGCTCGGCAGTACGACGCGCGGCGCGCAGATCAGTGCGGCGAGAAAGCCGTCGAGCTGGCCCAGATCGAGCGCGGTATCGGGCGTGCCGTCGGCGCCGAGCGTCCGGCCGAGTTCTTCGAACTCGGCATCGGTCAGCGGCTGGGTCGGCCGCGCGCGGTCAGGAATTGCGGTCGGCGCCATCGCGGGCGCCTCGTGGCCATGATCGCATCGTAGCGCCACACTTACGCGCTGGCGTGCTTCACCGTGCGGTGCTAGCGTGCGCGCCTCTCTTCACAGAGGACGACCGACCATGACTTCGAAGATCGCTGCCGCCGTCAGCGCCGTGCTCGCGAGTGCCGTGCTTGCCTCGAGCTACGCCGCCGACTCGTCTGCCACCGCAGAGCTGAAGCCGACCCAGGGCAACACAGCGACCGGCTCGGTGCAATTCACGCAGCAGGGCGGCAAGGTCGTCGTCGCGGTCAGCGTGAGCGGGCTCGCGCCCAACAGCGAGCACGGTCTTCACGTGCATGAGAAAGGGGATTGCTCCGCGCCCGACGGCATGAGCGCCGGCGGGCACTTCAATCCCGGCGGAAAGCCGCATGCGCATTTCGGGCAGGCCGAGCGCCACGCCGGCGACCTGCCGAACCTGCGCGCCGACATGAACGGCCACGCGAACTACAAATGGGAGACCGACGCGCTGTCGGTCGGCAGCGGCGCGAGCAGCGTGATCGGACGCGCGGTGATCGTGCATCGCGACCCCGACGACTACAAGTCGCAGCCGGCCGGCAACTCGGGCCCGCGCATCGCGTGCGGGGTGATCGCAGCGGCGAAGTAGGGATGCGCGGCGCAACATGACGGCGCCCGCGCCGCGCGCTGCTGCTATCGGCTGCTTTCGGGCAGCGGTGCAAGCGAACCGCCTGCCGCCGGACAAAGCACAAGTTGACCGCGTTCGCTTGCGTGGTAGTAGAGCAGCGACGCGCCCGCCTCGATGCGGATCCGATAGCCGCGCACCGGCGCCATCGTGTACATCGCGCCGGGTTGCCCGCAACCAAGCGAGCCGTCGGGCCAGAGAACGGCTTCGGCGCTGATGACCTTCAGCTCGGCGTCCGCGCGGCCGGTGCGGCGCGCGGCATCGGCGAGCGCGATGCGGATCATCGATTGCAGATCGAACTTCCTGCCGACGGTGGGTGAGTCGCCTTGCACGCGGCGCTCAATCTCCCATCGATCCGTTCGTTGCGAACCGGCTGGCGCGGCGGACCCATCCTCGGACCCGCCGGCATGGGCACAAAGCGAAACCGTCACCAGCGCGCAAGCCGATCGTGCCAGCGGTTTCCGTGGTTTCGGCATGACCTGATCTGCGGCAACGCGGCCGCTGTTGAGCTGTCGGCCATTTTTACACCGCCAGCGCGCGATCGGGCACACCGACCGCGACCGATTTCGTATCAGCTTGATTCGCAACAGTGACTCGTTCGCGCTGCGCTTCCGGCATGCGATTTGCCTGCACCGATTCGGCGTTGCGCCCGCCGTCTGCGGGGCGAATCAAATGGGGGATCAAAGGTGAACTGGCTTCGAATCTTGCGGCTTCTGAGCGTGGCCCTGATTGCGCTGGGGATTGGCAGAACAGCGTCGGCGGCGATCTGGGCGGAGGTCGGCGATGCGGGCGATCTGCTGCCGACGTCGAACCTGATCTTCCCGGACAGCCCGGTGATGAACGTGAGCGCGATCACCGGTTCGCTGTCTGCCAACTCGGCCGACGGCCCGGATTACATCGATCTGTTCCGGTTCTACATCGGCGACGGTACGGCCTTTTCGGCAAGTACCGGCGACGGCAGCGATCCCAACCTGATCGCCGACCCGGTTCTGTACCTGTTCGATGCGGTGGGCAAGGCCGTCTTCATGGACGACGAAAGCGGCGGTTTCGGCCAGGCGGCGCTCGGCGCGCTGCCGACCGGATTCGGCTCCGGCTTCTACTACCTCGCGATCGCCTACGCGGGAACCACTCCGCTGGACGGACTGGGCGCCAACATGTTCGACGCCTTCGCATCGCTCGCCGTGCTGTCGACCGACGCGCTGGCCGGGTGGACGGGTGCACCGTTCTCACCGAACTTCGACCTCGAGGGCCACTATCTGATCACCCTGACTGGCGTCAGCAACGTTCCCGAGCCCGGCACGTTGCTGCTGCTGTTGTCCGCGGGGGTCATCGCGCTGCGGCTGCAGCGTCGGCGCTAGCAATCCTCGGCCGCGCGATTGACCCGCTTTTCCCTTTTTCGCTTTCGCAGCCCACGGTCACGCAGCGTGGGCTGTTCTTCTTCCACCGGTGGGAGGCTGCACATGTCATTCGAACTGAGACGCGTGATGCCGATGCTGTTCGCCCTGAGCGCAGCGGCGACGACGGCGGGCGCGCAGGTCGCGGCGGACGTTTCCGCGCTCGCGGTGCCGGCCGGAGCGCCCGCGTCGGCGCGCAGTCTGCTTTCGAGCCAACGCGGTCAGGTCCAGGTCGTCGTGCGACTGAAGGACGCGCCGCTCGCGGCGGTCGCCGGCAACAAGAAGACCGGCATGAAAATGACGGCGGACCAGCAGCGCGCGTACGTGCAGCAGCTTGCGGACCAGCAGGCCGCGCTCGCGGCGCAGTTGCAGTCCTACGGCGCGCAGACGCTTG
Organism: Pseudomonadota bacterium; assembly: GCA_029778535.1. Taxonomy (GTDB): domain Bacteria; phylum Pseudomonadota; class Gammaproteobacteria; order Burkholderiales; family Burkholderiaceae_F; genus JAKOQB01. Next base: position 212,235 of record JAKOQB010000039.1, read on the forward strand.
CCAGCGTGAAGAAGTCGCACAACGCGCTGGTCATTTCCGTAGATGCGCAGCAGTTGCCGGCGATTTCCCGCTTGCCGGGCGTGTCGAAGATCCGGCCCGTCGTCGACTACGAAATGCACCTCGGTGAAACCGTGCCGTACGTCGGCGCGGCCGCGGTGCAGAACGCCGGCACCGATGGCACCGGCGTTCGCGTCGCGGTGCTCGACTCGGGCATCGACTACATGCATCGCAACCTGGGCGGTCCCGGCACCGTCGCCGACTACATCGCCTGCTACGGCACGCCGCCGGGGGGTTCGGAGGCCGGACAACCGCGCAACGCCGCGCCGGTGGGCAATTGCGCCAACTTCTTCGGGCCGGGCGCGCCGAAGGTGATCGGCGGATATGACTTCGTCGGCGAGCAATGGCCGACGTTCGGACCGCGCACCGAGGATCCGAACCCGATCGACTTCGGCACGCACGGCACCCATGTGGCCGACATCATCGCCGGCCGCAGCGCGGACGGCACGCACAAGGGTGTCGCGCCGGGTGCCAAGCTCTACGCGGTCAAGGTCTGCAGTGCGGTGGCCACGTCGTGCAACGGCATCGCGCTTCTGCTCGGTATGGACTTCGCGCTCGATCCGAACGGCGACGGCGACCTCGCGGACGCGGTCGACGTGATCAACATGTCGCTCGGATCGTCCTATGGACAGCGCGAGGACGATCTGTCCGAAGCGGCGGCGATCGCGTCGCGTTTCGGCGTCACCGTGGTCGCCTCGGCCGGCAACTCGGCCGACCGGCCCTTCATCGCCGGCTCGCCGTCGACCACGCCGGAAGTGATCAGCGTCGCGCAGACGCAGGTGCCGTCGGCGAAGGCGATTCCGCTGGTGATCAATTCGCCCGCCAGCATCGCCGGCAAGTACGGCAATACCGCCACGATCGACTGGGCGCCGATCGGCGCCGGCGTCACGGGTGACGTCACGTTCGTCGGCCGCGGCTGCAACGCCGATGCATACCTCGCCAGTCCGGCCGGCAAGGTCGCTCTGATCGATCGCGGCGCGTGCGCCATCAGCGAAAAGGTCCGGCGCGCGACGTTGGCCGGAGCCACGGGCGTGCTGATCGGCCTGGTCGCCGCGGGCGACGCGGTGTCGTTCTCGAACGGCGGTGACTGCAACAACAACTGCGTCGCGTCGCTGGTGATCACGCAGGCTACATCGAATCTGATCAAGGCCAACCTCGCGGCGCCGGTCAACGTCACGATGTCGTCCGCCTTCGCGATCCCGCTCGTCGGCAGCATGGCGGCGAGCAGTTCACGCGGACCCGGCTACAGCTATGGTTCGATCAAGCCCGATATCGGTGCGCCCGGCGCGTCGATTTCGGCGATTGCCGGAAGCGGCGCCGCCGAAGAGGCGTTCGGCGGCACGTCGGGCTCCGCGCCGATGGTTTCCGGTGCGGCCGCACTGCTTCTGCAGGCCCTCCCGACGCTGCAGCCGCACGAGGTCAAGGCGCGGCTGATGAATGCCGCGGAAAGGAACATCCTGACCAATCCGGCGCTCTTGCCGGGCGGGCTGGCACCGATCACGCGGATCGGCGCCGGTGAGCTACGGGTCAATCGTTCTTTGGCGCTGACTACCAGCGCATGGGATGCCGCCGATCCGGCGAGCGTGAGCCTGTCGGTCGGCGCCTATCGGACCATCGGCACGCAGGTGTTCCGCAAGCGGGTGATGGTCCGCAACTACGCCAACGTTTCGCGCAGCTATACGATCGCGACCAGCTTCCGCTATGCCAACGACCAGGCATCGGGCGCGCTGGCCGTCTCCACGCCGGGATCGATCTCCGTACCGGCCAACGGCACGGCCTCGTTCATCGTGACGATGACGCTGAACTCCAACCTGCTGCCGACCTGGAATCTCAACGGCGGGAGCAACGGTGGCAACGGCGCGCTGCTGAACCTGCCTGAGTACGACGGCTACATCACGCTCACCGACGCCAACGACAGCGTGAGCCTGCCGTGGCACCTGCTGCCGCACAAGGGCGCCAACGTGCGGCCGGCGGCGAGCAGCGTGTCCCTCGGAGGCGCGTTGACCGGATCTCTGGGGCTGACCAACAGCGGCGGCGCGGTGGCGGGGCGCACGGACGTGTTCATGCTGACCGGTACCAGCCCGCGGCTACCTTCGGCGACGCTGCCGCGGCCGGGAGACAACTTCGCGATCATCGATCTGAAGTCGGTCGGCGTCCGGCTGGTGTCGCTCGGCGGTAACGCGTTCGGCGTGCAGTTTGCGATCAACACCTTCGGCGAACGTTCGCATCCGAACTATCCGGCCGAGTTCGACGTGTTCATCGACATCGACAACGACGGTGTCGACGATTTCCTGGTCTTCAACGGCGAACTGGGCACGTTTGCCTCGAGCGGACAGAACGTGGTCAACGTGGTCAACCTGTCGACCAACCAGGTCGCCGCGTTCTTCTTCACCGACGCCGATCTGAGCTCGGCCAATGCGATCCTGACCGCGCCGCTGGCCAATCTCGGACTCACACCGAGCAGCAAGTTCACGTTCACCGTGGTGGCGGGCGACAACTACTTCACCGGGGTCGGCACCGACATCATCGGGCCGATGCAGGTGACGCTCGATACGCCGCGCTTCTTCGGCTCGATCGCCGGCGGTGCGACGCCGGTCAACGGCGCGAACAGCGTGGCGATCACGCGCGATCCGGCCGGCGATGCCGCCTCGCCGTCGCAAACCGGCCTGCTGCTGATGCATCGTGACGCGCGCACGGGTCTGGAGGCCGACGCCATCACCGTCACGCCCTGAGCGCGACGGGCGCTGCTGCGCCAACCCCGGCGCTCGTGCGCCGGGGTTTTCTTGTGGAGCCGCCGTCGCTTCGTTGCCGGTCGCAGCGGCCTTGTCACGATCGGTAACGACCGCCGGGCGAGCGCGATCGCGCGCCTAGAATGCGGGCATCCGCTCACCTCCTCATCAAATAATGAACTCGCTGCGGCACAGGTCGCGCGCGATCGCGATCGGCTTGGCCGTGATCGCAGCGATCGCCGGCTTCATCTACTGGCGCTCGTCTTCGAGCCCGGATGTACCGACGTATCGCCTCGCCAAGGTCGAAAAGGGCGCGATCATCGCGACGGTGTCCGCGTCCGGCACGCTGAACCCGGTCACGTCGGTGCAGGTCGGCACGCAGGTGTCGGGGCAGATCAAGGAGCTGTTCGTCGACTTCAACTCCGTCGTCAAGAAGGGTCAGCTGATCGCACGCATCGACCCGGAGACCTTCACCTATCGCGTGCGCCAGGCCGAGGCCGATCTGGAGGCGGCGCGCGCCGCCGTCGGGCGCGCGCAGGTCGCGATGCTCAACGCCAGGCGCGATCTCGACCGCAGCCGCGAACTGGTGGCGAAGAACTTCGCGTCGCCGGCCGATGTCGACGCCAAGCAGGCGGCCTACGACCTCGCGGCGGCCGACGTGAAGAACACGCAGGCGCTGCTGCGCCAGCGCGAGGCGTCGCTCGCGTCGGCGCGCGTCGACCTCGCGCGCACCGAGATCCGCGCGCCGGTCAACGGCGTGGTGATCAAGCGCAGCGTCGACGTCGGCCAGACGGTCGCCGCCAGCCTGCAGGCGCCGGAACTGTTCGTGATCGCCAAGGACCTGTCGGACATGCAGGTCGAGACCTCGATCGACGAGGCCGACGTCGGCCGCATCCGCGCCGGCCAGCGCGCGACCTTCACCGTCGACGCGTTCCCCGGCCGCACGTTTGTCGGCGCGGTGACGCAGATCCGCAAGGCCGCGCAGACGGTGCAGAACGTCGTCACCTACACCGTGCTGGTCAGCGCGAGCAACGAGGGCGGGCAGCTGATGCCGGGTATGACCGCCAACGTGCGCATCGTGACCGACACGCGCGACAACGTGCTGAAGGTGCCGAACGCCGCGCTGCGATTTCGCCCGGCGGGTGCGGCGGCAAACGACACAGGCTCCGCGAAGGCGAGCGACGCGACGAAAGCGCCGATCGATGCCAGGGGCGCTGCCGGCGCCGCGGGCGGCGGGCAACTACAGCAATTTCGCGAGCGGCTCGTCGCCGAGTTGAAGCTCGACGCCGACCAGCAGGCGAAGCTCGAGCCGATCTTCGCCGCGCTGCGCACGCGCTTCGCGGCGCAGCGCGATCTGCCAGAGGAGCAACGTGCCAAAGCCTTGCAGGCGGCGCGCGCTGAACTGCGCGCGCAGATCGAGGAGATCCTGAAGCCCGAGCAGAAGCCGCGCTACGCGGAACTCGTGGCGGAAATCGCTGGTCGCAGCAGTCAGCCCGCGCGCGGCCGGGTGTGGGTGCTCGACAACGGCAAGCCGAAGGCGATCGACGTGCGCACCGGCCTCACCGACGGCGCCGCGACCGAGATCAGCGGCGACGGCCTCAATGAAGGCGTCGAAGTGATCGTCGGCGCGCAGGGCGCGGCGGGCAGCGCGCCGGCGCAGAAGGGTTCGCCGCCGAGGATGTTCTTCTAGGGCCGTGATCTGTGATCCGTGATCTGATCAGCCCATGTGGCATGACCCGATGAACCGGCCATGAACCCGGCTCAGCAAACCAACCGCGACGGCGGTTCACCCGCCGCGATCCCCGGATCACGGATCACGGATCACGGATCACGAGAGTCGGATCACGGATCACGCCTCATCGAAGTGACCGACCTGCGCAAGGACTACGTGCTCGGCGACACCGTCGTGCACGCGCTGGCGGGCGTGACGCTGGCGATTGACGCGGGCGAGTTCGTCGCGGTAATGGGGCCGTCGGGTTCGGGCAAATCGACCTTCATGAACATGATCGGCTGCCTCGATCGGCCGACGTCGGGCGGCTATCGGCTCGCGAGCGAGGATGTCGCGCACATGGGGGCGGATGAACTCGCCGCGATCCGCAACCGTCGCATCGGCTTCGTGTTCCAGCAGTTCAACCTGCTGGCGCGCACCAGCGCGCTGGAGAACGTCGAGCTGCCACTGGTGTATGCGGGCGTGCCGGCGAAGGAGCGCCACGCGCGCGCGGCGGCCAAGCTGGCGCAGGTCGGGCTGGGCGAGCGCCTCGATCACCAGCCGTCGCAGCTTTCCGGCGGACAGCAGCAGCGCGTGGCGATCGCGCGCGCGCTGGTGAACGACCCGCAGCTCATCCTCGCCGACGAGCCGACCGGCGCGCTCGATTCGCGCACCAGCATCGAGATCATGGCGCTGCTGCAGCAGCTGAACCGCGCCGGCATGACGATCGTGGTCGTCACCCACGAGCGCGACATCGCCGCTTACGCGAGCCGGCTGATTCTGTTTCGCGACGGCCGCGTGCTCCGCGACGAGCGCCAGGCGCCGCGCGAGGCGGCGGCCGACCTCGAAGCGCAGCCGGTGGCGGCGGAGTAGGCGGCCATGAACCTCCTCGCCGTGCTGCGCATCGCGCTGAAAGCCCTGCGCGTGAACAAGCTGCGCTCGGGGCTGACCATGCTCGGCATGATCATCGGCGTGGCGGCAGTGATCGCGATGATCGCGATCGGTGCGGGCGCGCAGGAACGCGTGCGCGAGCAGATCAAGAACCTCGGTTCGAACCTGATCCTGGTGCTGCCGGGCTCGACCACGCAGAGCGGCGTGCGCCTGGGCGCGGGTGCCGCGCAGACGCTGACCGAGGACGACGCGAGCGCGATCGCGCGCGAGGTGGAGGGCGTGGTGGTCGCCGCGCCCGCGCTGCGCGGCACCGGGCAGGTCGTCGCGGGCAACGCCAACTGGTCGACCGCGTTCTTCGGCACCACCAACGATTACCTGGTCGCGCGCGACTGGGGACTGGCGTCCGGCCGCGCGTTCGAGGACGCGGAGATCAGCGGCGCCGGCAAGGTCGCGCTGATCGGGCAGACGACCGCGCAGCAGCTCTTCGGCGACGCGGACCCGATCGATCAGGTGATCCGCGTGCGCAAGGTGCCGCTGACCGTGATCGGCGTGCTCGCGCGCAAGGGGCAGAACGCGCTCGGGCAGGATCAGGACGACATCATCCTGATGCCCATTTCCACCGCGCGCAACCGCGTGCTCGGCCAGGCACAGGGCAGGCTCAGGCGCATCGGCTCGATCTCGGTCAAGGTTGCCGACGGCGTCGACATGAAGCAGGTCGAGGAGCGGATGCGCGACCTGCTGCGCCAGCGCCAGCGCGTGCAGCCCGGCGCCGAAGATCCGTTCACGATCCGCAACCTGACCGAATTGCTGCAGGCGCAGGAGGCGTCGAGCCGCGTGCTGACGCTGTTACTGGCGGCGGTCGCGTCGGTGTCGCTGCTGGTCGGCGGCATCGGCATCATGAACATCCTGCTGGTCAGCGTGACCGAGCGCACGCGCGAGATCGGGCTGAGAATGGCGGTGGGCGCGCGCGCGCGCGACATCCTGCAGCAGTTCCTGGTCGAGGCGATCACGCTGTCGATGATCGGCGGCCTGGCCGGCATCGTGCTCGGCGTCGCCGCGTCGATCGCGATCGGCCAGTTCGCGAACTGGAACATCGACATCACGCCGCAGGCCGTGGCGCTGGCGGCCGGCTTCGCTGCCGGCGTCGGTGTGTTCTTCGGCTTCTATCCCGCGCGCAAGGCGTCGAAGCTGCTGCCCATCGAGGCGTTGCGCTATGAATAGCGGATTGCGGATAGCGCTGTGCGGATTGCGTTGACCGCAGCCGGCGGGGGTTTCGCGCAATCCGCAATCCGCAATCCGCGATCCGAACAACGCAATCCGCAGTCCGAGCCCTACTGCTTCTTCCGTTCCGGGAAGAGCCGCGACGCGTGCCACAGGTGGAAGGTCACCGCGTCCGACTCCGCCAGCACGTTGCCTTGCGCGTCGAGCAGTCGCGCCTGCAGCAGATGGGTGCCGCGGTCCACGCCGCTTAACCGCACCCTTCGGCGCGCGCCGCGCGCCACCTCGCGATCGTCGAGCGTGATCACGATTGTCTGCCCTGGTTCCAGCCGCGGCGCCACCGTCACGGCGACGCTCACTTCTCCCGTGTTGCTGTGGACCGTGCCTTCGTTGGCGGGGGCGGTGATCGTGATCGCCGGCAACGCCGGCGACGCCTGCTGCGCCGACGCCGGCGCGATCAGCGCGACCGCGGTTGCGACCATCAGCCATCCCGCCATGCGCCTCTTCATCGTCGTGCTCCGTTTGTTCATGTCGCTTGTCAGCCGATCCTACGCCGCTCGCGTTGTTGGAGGGCCACGACTGATCGAGGTTCCCATGCGTCTTGTCATTGCCTGCGCGCTTGCCGCGCTGCTGGCCGCCTGCGCGACCGTGCATGGCCCGCAGACGATCACGCTGTCGACGGCGGATATCGAGCAGCAGATCCAGACCGATCTGGCCGGCGTGATGGAGGTGTTCAAGGGCGCCGACCTGCGCCGGCCCGAGGTTTCGCTGATGCCCGCGTCCGATCGCCTGCAACTGGCATGGAGCGTCAAGCTTCCCGACGGTTCCACCGGTGCGCCGATCGGCGTGGCGGTCGAGTTGTCCGGCAAGCCGGCGCTGAACGCCGCGCGCAACGGCATCGACCTGACCGACGTGCGCATCGAGGACGTGCGCCTGGCCGGGTTGCCGCGCTTCCTGAGCCTGGCGCGGCTGGTCGACAAGAAGGGCGCCACCTTGCCGGATCTGCCGCTGATGTCGCTGCCCGCCGAACAGTTGCGGCGCGACCAGGTCGCCTACGGCGCCACCGGCGTCAGCGTCGGCTACACGGGGCTGAAGATCGACATCGCGCCGAAGTGACGTTCGCCCTTCGTTGCGTCGGGGCGATCGGAGCGCGCGGCGGTCGCGGATAATGCGCGCTTTGCATTCGCGGAGCGCGCATTGGACTGGCTGCTGGCAATCAAGGCGACGATCCTCGGCATCGTCGAAGGGCTGACCGAGTTCCTGCCGATCTCGAGCACCGGGCACCTGATCGTCGCCGGGTCGCTGCTCGACTTCACCGGCGAGACCGCCAAGACGTTCGAGATCGCGATCCAGGCCGGCGCGATGCTGGCGGTGATCTGGGAGTACCGGCAGCGGATCGCGGCCACCGTCGCGGGCGTGTTCAGCGACGCGACCGCGCAGCGCTTCGCGCTCAATGTGCTGATCGCGTTCATTCCGGCCGTCGTGCTCGGGCTCGCGTTCGCCAAGCCGATCAAGGCGCACCTGTTCGCGCCGGTGCCGGTGGCGATCGCCTTCATCGCCGGCGCGCTGATCATCCTGTGGGTCGAGGCGCGGCACCGGCGGCTCTACGGCGCGCGCGATCTCGAAGGACGGCGGCACGCGCGCGTCGAAACGGTCGATGCGATGACGCCGCTCGATGCGCTGAAGGTGGGGCTGGCGCAGTGCTTCGCGCTGGTGCCGGGGACGAGCCGCTCGGGCGCGACCATCATCGGCGGCATGATCTTCGGCCTGTCGCGCAAGGCTGCGACCGAGTTCAGCTTCTATCTGGCGATCCCGACGCTGATCGGCGCCGGCATCTATTCGCTGTGGAAGCAGCGCGCGTCGCTGTCCGGCGCCGACCTGCCGCTGTTCACGGTCGGCGCGGCATTCGCGTTCGCCAGTGCGCTCGTGTGCATCCGCTGGCTGATCCGCTACATCTCCACGCACGACTTTCGCCTGTTCGCGTGGTACCGGATCGCGTTCGGCGCGGTGATACTGATCACCTCCTGGACCGGCATCGTGAGCTGGGCCGGATGACGCCATGAACGCGCAGCGGCGGCTCGAGATCGCGGCGACGATCGCGTCGGCCGCCATCGTCGCCGCCGGCGTGCTGTTCTTCGGCTGGCCGACCTTCGCGGTGCTGGCGTTCTACTGGATCGAGAACGTGGCGATCGGCATCTTCAACCTGCTGCGCATCCTGGTCGCCGCGGCGCGCGCGCGGCAGCCGGGCAGCGGCGTGATGCTCGGCGCGTTCTTCACGCTGCACTACGGGCTGTTCTGCCTCGCGCACGCGTACTTCATCGTCGCGATCTTCGGCGGCGGCGTCGACGAAGGCCACCTGTTCGAGCCGGTGGTCGCGCTGATCGAACGCGTGACCGCGGAGCCGGTCGGGATCGCGGCGCTGCTGGCGATCGTAATCGCCACCGGCATCGACGCGGCGCGCTGGCTGAAGAGCGCGGACGAGCTCGAGCGCGCCGATCCGCAGCGCGCGCTGTTTGCGCCCTATGGGCGGGTGGTCGTGCTGCATGTCGTGCTGCTGGTCGGCGCATTCCTGCTGCAGGTTCTGCGCGCGCCCGCCGCGGCGGCGCTGCTGCTGGTGGGCGCGAAGCTCGCGTTCGACTGGATTCGGCTGCGCGCCGCGCCGGCCCCGGCCGCGGGAACGGTTGCGTAGCGCCATGGAACGGCTGATCGGCAACGCGCGGATTGAAGTCGTAGAGGCCGACATCACCACGCTTGCCGTCGACGCGATCGTCAATGCGGCCAACGAAATGCTCGCTCCCGGCGGCGGCGTGTGCGGCGCGATCCACCGCGCCGCCGGACCGGAACTGGCGCGCGAGTGTGCGCAGCTCGGCGGCTGCGCCACCGGCTTTGCCAAGCTCACGCGCGGCTACCGCCTGCCGGCGAGCCACGTGATCCATGCGGTCGGGCCGGTGTGGCACGGCGGCGCGCAGGGCGAGCCGGAACTGCTGCGGTCGTGCTATGTGCGTTCGCTCGAGCTCGCGCATCATCACGGCCTGCGCTCGATCGCGTTTCCCGCGATCTCCACCGGCATCTTCGGCTATCCGATCGACGCGGCCGCGCAGGTCGCGGTGAGCGCGGTCGTCGATTCGCTGCCGCGCGTGCCGTCGATTCGGCGGGTGGTGTTCGCCTGCTTCGGCGCGCCGAACCGGGTGGCGCTTGAGAGGGCGCTGCGCGCCCGATCTTGAGCCGTCCTCCGCGCTGCAGCGGTGTTTCGAGTTCGATCACGCGTCCGCCGCGCAGCACCGTCGGGCGCAGCGTGTCGCCGCCGGCAGCGCCAGCCACGCGCGCATCCGGAGCAATGGCCTGTGCGATGTGCGCCGGATGTCCATGCGCGCGATGGCGACTGAACCGGATGTCGCTGAGCTGATCGGTGCGCCCTTCGGCCGGACCTGATCTGCCGCAACGCGCGCTCGCGCGAGCGTTGATGCTCAGCGGCGCTCGAACACGAGGTCCCACACGCCGTGGCCGAGCCTCTCGCCGCGCGCGTGGAACTTGGTCGTCGGCCGCTCGCACAGCGGATTGCGCGGCGCAGGCGCAAAGCCTGTGTGCAGGTTGGCGAGCTGCGGCTCGGCCGACAGCACGTCGAGCATCTGCTGCGCGTAGTGCTGCCAGTCGGTGGCAGCGTGCAGGTAGCCGCCGCGCGCGATGCGGCTGGCCAGCCGGCCGACGAAGGGCTGCGCGATCAGCCGCCGCTTGTGATGGCGCGCCTTCGGCCACGGATCGGGAAAGAAGACGTGCACGCCGGCGAGCGAGTCCGGCGCCAGCATGTCGTGCACGACCTCGACCGCGTCGTGCTGCACGATGCGGATGTTCGCGAGCGCCATGTCTTCGATGCGCTTGCAGAGCGCGCCGATGCCGGCGACGAACACCTCGACGCACAGGAAATTCACGTCGGGCCGCGCCTGCGCGATCGCGGCGCTCGTCTCGCCCATGCCGAAGCCGATCTCGAGCACCGTCGGCGCAGCGCGGCCGAACGCCGCCGCGTAGTCGAGCGGGGCGTTCGCGTAAGCAATCGCGAAGCGCGGGAAGATTTCTTCGTACGCGCGCCGCTGCGCCTGCGTGACGTGGCCACGCCGCAGCGCGAAGGAACGGATGTGGGTGTAGCGCGGGCCGGCCGGCTCCTCGGCCTCGCCCATCACGCGCGCGTCGATGCGATCACGCCCGCGGTCGGCGAGCTCGGGCTCGCGCCGTAGAACTTCTTCGCCATGCGGCCGGCCAGATATGCCTCGCGGCCGGCCTGCACCGCCTTCTTCATCGCGCTCGCCATCAACACCGGGTCCTGCGCCAGCGCCACCGCGGTGTTCATCAGCACGCCGGCGCAGCCCAGTTCCATCGCGATCGCGGCATCCGACGCGGTGCCGACGCCCGCGTCGACGATCACCGGCACCTTGGCGCGCTCGAGGATCAGCTGGATGTTCCACGGATTCAGGATCCCCATGCCCGAGCCGATCAGCGATGCCAGCGGCATCACCGCCACGCAGCCGATCGATTCGAGCACCTGCGCCTGGATCGGATCGTCGGAGCAGTACACCATCACCTCGAAGCCTTCGCGCACCAGGGTCTCGGCGGCCTTGATCGTCTCCGGCATGTTCGGATAGAGCGTCTGCGGATCGCCCAGCACCTCGAGCTTGGTCAGCGCATGGCCGTCGAGCAGTTCGCGCGCCAGCCGCAGCGTGCGCACCGCGTCCTCGGCCGCATAGCAGCCGGCGCTGTTGGGCAGCATCGTGTACTGCGACGGCGGCAGCACGTCGAGCAGGTTCGGCTCGTTCTTGTTCTGGCCGATATTGGTGCGGCGGATCGCGACCGTCACGATCTCGGCGCCGCTGGCGTCGACCGCGGCCTTCGTCTGCGCCAGGTCCTTGTATTTGCCGGTGCCCAGCAGCAGCCGGGAGTGAAAGGTGCGGTTGCCGATCTTCAGCAGGTCGGGGGTCATCTCGTCTCGTTTCATGCGGTCACCACAGGTTCGACCTTCACATCGATATGGACCGAGTTCGCCATGATGCAGTTGGCGTGCGCCTTGTCGTGCGACGCCAGCGCGCGTTCGATCTGCGCCGCGTCGGCGATCGTCACCTGCGGCCGCAGCACGACCTGCACCATCCGCAGCTTGCCGTCCTTGATCGCCACGGCGCCGGTGGCCCGGTCCTCGTACGAGACGACGCGGATGCCGGCGCGCTCACACACCGCCAGGTAAGTCAGCAGATGGCACGCCATCAGCGACGAGATCATCAGCGATTCGGGGTTGTGCTGTCCGTCGTCACCGTTGAAGACCGCCGGCGACGAACCGCGGATCGGCGGCTTGCCGGGGAAGTCGATCACGAGCGCGCGCTCGAGCTTCAGCTTGCCGTCGAGCTCGTTCGCCGTGCCGGTCCAGCGCAGGCCGCCTTCGAACAAATGTGACTGGCTCATCAACCGCCTCCGACCGCGATCACGACTTCGAGGCGGTCTCCTTGCGCCAGCTTCGTCGCGCCGTGCGCGCTGCGCGGCACGATCGCGCCGTTGCGCTCGACCGCGACGCGCCTGCCGGCCGCGTTCATCTGCGCCAGCAGATCGGCGACGGTGGCACCGGCGGCGACGCTGCGCGCTTCGCCGTTGACGACGATGCCGATCGATTCGATCACGTTTTCCATGGCGAACATGTTAGTCCATCAGCGCTTGCGGCCGGTGCGGTACCGATGCAGCAGCCACAGCGCCGCGCCGAGCGCAACCAGCACCGCCGCGAGCGCGAGTTCGATGCGGTGGATCTCGCCCAGCACGCGCTCGACCGCCGCGCCGAACGCCCAGCCGATGCCGGCGACGAGCAGCGCCCACAGGATCGCACCGAGCGCGTTGAACAGCACGAAGCGCCAGCCGGCAACGTTCGAGGTGCCGATCAAGACCGGGCCGGCGATGCGCAGCCCGTACGCGAAGCGCACGCCGACGATCACCCACTCGTGATAGCGCTCGATCAGCCGCTGCACGCGGTCGGCCTGCCGCGCCACCGACGGAAAGCGCGCCAGCACGCGCTCGCCGTGCCGGCGCCCGAGCCAGAAGTAGATCTGGTCGCCGCTGAAGCCGGCGGCGGCTGCGACCGCGACCACGGCCGCGAAATGAAGATAGCCCTGATGCGCGGCAAAGCCGGCCAGCGCAAGCACCGTTTCGCCCTCCAGCAACGCGCCGAGCGCCAGCACCCAGTAGCCGTGGTTCGAAATCAGCGTCGGCAGATCCACCGTGCGATCCTGCGTCTATCGTGGCGCCAGCCGCTATTCGAGCACGAAGCGGCAACCGGGATCGTGTATACCGTCGCCGGCCTCGATCGCGCCCGAAGAAGACCATGAAACGTTTCCCGATCCCACTGCGCGACAGGGTCCGTGCCACGCTGCACGCGCTGGGGCCGGGGCTGGTCACGGGCGCGGCCGACGACGATCCGAGCGGCATCGCAACCTATTCTCAGGCGGGCGCGCAGTTCGGCTTCGGCCTGCTGTGGACGACGCTGCTCACCACGCCGTTCATGATCGCGATCCAGCTCGCCGCGGCGCGCGTCGGCCGCGTGACCGGGCGCGGGCTGGCGGGCAACCTGCGCGCGCACTACCCGCGCCCGCTGGTGCTCGCGCTGGTCGCGCTGCTGGTCGCCGCCAACACGATCAACATCACCGCCGACATCGCAGCGATGGGCGAGGCGCTGCAGCTCGTGATCGGCGGGCCGAATCACGGCCACGCGCTGGTGTTCGGCATCGTGCTCGCGTGGTTGCAGGTGCGGCTGCCCTATTACCGCCTGGCCGAGGGTTTGAAATGGCTGTGCCTGTCGCTGCTCGCGTACGTCGCCGTGCTCGCGTACGTGAACGTCGACTGGACGCACGCGGCCCTGGGCTTCATCTGGCCGCGGATCGATTTCACGTTCGACGCGCTGTTGATGGTGGTCGCGGTGCTGGGCACGACGATCAGTCCGTATCTGTTCTTCTGGCAGGCGTCGCACGAGGTCGAGGAGCTGCGGCGCAAGGGCGGCGTGCCGCTGCTGCAGGCGCCCGAGCGCGCGCCGGGAGCGCTGCTGCGCATCCGCTTCGACACCGCGGCGGGCATGGTGTTCTCCAATGCGATCGCGCTCGCGATCATGCTCGCGGCCGCGGTCACGCTGCACGTGCACGGCGTGACCGACATCCAGACCTCGGCGCAGGCGGCGCAGGCGCTGCGACCGATCGCCGGCGACCAGGCGTTCCTGTTGTTCGCGCTCGGCATCATCTCGACCGGGCTGATCGCGGTGCCGGTGCTCGCGGGCTCGGCCGCGTATGCGGTGTCGGAGGCGCTCGCCTGGGGCGGCGGGCTCGATCACAACTGGAAGGAGGCGCGCGGCTTCTACACGATCGTGATCGGCTGCACGGTCGCCGGCACGCTGCTCGACTTCACGCCGGTCGACCCGGTGAAGGCGCTTTTTTACAGCGCCGTGATCAACGGCGTGATCTCGGTGCCGATCATGGCGATGCTGGTGCTGCTGGCGAGCAACCGCAAGGCGCTTGGCGATTTCGCGATCACCGGCGCGCTGCGCTGGTTCGGCTGGCTGGCGACCGCGCTGATGGCGATCGCGGTGGCGCTGATGCTGGTCGCGGCGGTGAGGAACTGAGGTAAATTCCGCCCTCGAAGCGGGTGTCGTTCAATGGCAGGACGGCGGCTTCCCAAGCCTCAGACGTGGGTTCGATTCCCATCACCCGCTCCATACCGCTACGAATAGATGTAGTTTTCGAGCTGATGGATCGTCAGTTCGTGGTCGGCGATGATTTCGTCCATGATGTCGCGGATCGAGATCATGCCGAGCACGGTGTCGCCGTCGAGCACCGGCAAATGGCGGATCCGCTTCTGGCTCATCAGCGCCATCGCGTCGCGCATGTCGGTGTGCGGCGACACGACGACCACGTCGCGCGACATGATCTCGGCGACCCGGGTTTCCTTCGAATTGCGCCCCTGCAGCGCGACCTTGCGCGTGTAATCGCGCTCGGAAATGATGCCGACCAGCTTGCCGTGGTCCATCACCATCAGCGCGCCGACCTCGTGCTCGGCAAGCAGCTTCAGAGCATCGAACACGGTGTCGTCGGGATGGATGTGCCACAGCGTGACGCTGCGTTCCTGCAGCAGGTGCGACACGGGTTTCATGCGGTGCCTCCGCGATGCATTGGAGTCTCAGCCGGTGAAGCCGGCCGTCTTGTGCGAGCCGTCGCAGAACGGCTTGCTGTGGCTGTGCCCGCAGCGGCACAGCCAGCACTTGTCGCCGACGACCAGTGTGGCGCCGTCCGCGGCGCGCAGTTCGAGCCAGCCCTCGATCATCATCGGGCCGTTAGTCACCGGTTTGAGCAGGATCGTTCCGATCGGCGCCTGCGGCGCGGCCGGCTTGTCGCGCGCGCGCGCGTTGCACGCACCCGCGTCCTTGAACCCGGCCTTCTGATGACTGTTGTCGCAGAACGGCTTGTTGGCGCTTGCCCCGCAGCGGCACAGCGCCGCGCGCGTGTATTCGGCGCCGGCGTGCGCGATGCGGCCGCGCAGGTACAGCGGGCCGTCGGCCGTGATGGTCACGGTGTTCACCGTATCCGGGCGCTCGGCGGCGCTGCCGTCCTTGAACTGAACCGTCAGCGCGCCGGTCGGGCAGCGGCCAACGATCGCCACCACGTCGGCGCCGCTCGCGTTCTGCAGCCTGATCCACGGCCGCGCCTTCGGGTCGAACACCGCGGGCAGGCCCCGCACGCATTCGGCCGCGTGGATGCAGCGCCGCGCGTCGTACTCGACGACGATGTGCGCGGATTCGTAGCGCTGCGAAGCCACGGTCACACCCCGATGCAGACGTACTTGGTGACCAGGTATTCCTCGATTCCCTGGTACGACCCTTCGCGGCCGTAGCCCGACTGCTTCACGCCGCCGAAGGGCGCGACCTCGGTCGAGATGATGCCGGCGTTCACGCCGACCATGCCGTACTCGAGCCTTTCGGCCACGCGCAGGATGCGGCCGACATCGCGCGAGTAGAAGTACGCGGCCAGCCCGTACTCGACACTGTTGGCGGCGGCGATCGCCTCGTCGTCGGTGTCGAAGCGGAACACCGGCGCCACCGGGCCGAACGTTTCCTCGCGCGCGACCAGCATGTCCTTGGTCACGTTGGCGAGCACGGTCGGCACGTAGAAGGTGCCGCCGCGTTCGTGGCGCTTGCCGCCGGTCAGCACCTTGGCGCCCTTGCTGACCGCATCGGCCACGTGCGCCTCCACCTTGGCGAGCGCGTTGGCGTCGATCAGCGGGCCCTGCTGCACGCCGGCCTCGAAGCCCGAGCCGACCTTCAGCGTCTCGGCCTTGGCGGCTAGCTTGCGCACGAACTCGTCGTAGATGCTCGCCTGCGCGAAGAAGCGGTTGGTGCACACGCAGGTCTGGCCGGTGTTGCGGTACTTGGAGGCGAGCGCGCCCTCGACCGCCACATCGACGTCGGCGTCCTCGAACACGATGAAAGGCGCGTTGCCGCCGAGTTCGAGCGACAGCTTCTTCAGCGTCGGCGCGCACTGCTGCATCAGGATGCGGCCGACCTGCGTCGAGCCGGTGAACGACAGCTTGCGCACGATCGGCGAGTCGCACAGCACCTTGCCGACCGCGATCGACTGCTTCTCGTCGGCGGTCACGACGTTGAACACGCCGGGCGGCATGCCCGCGCGCTGCGCGAGTTCCGCCACCGCGAGCGCCGACAGCGGCGTCTGCTCGGCGGGCTTGACCACGACGGTGCAGCCGGCCGCGAGCGCGGGCGCGCATTTGCGCGTGATCATCGCATTGGGGAAGTTCCACGGCGTGATCGCGGCGGCCACGCCGATCGGCTCCTTGAACGCGAACAGCCGCCGGTCGGCCCACGGCGAGGGAATCGTGTCGCCGTAGACGCGCTTGCCTTCCTCCGCGAACCACTCGACGAAGCTCGCGCCGTACGCGATCTCGCCGCGCGATTCCGCCAGCGGTTTGCCCTGCTCGGCGGTCATGATTTTCGCCAGATCTTCCTGCGCGGCCATCATCAACTCGAACCATTTGCGCAGGCACGCGGCGCGCTCCTTCGCCGTCTTCGCTCGCCACGCCGGGTAGGCCTTCGCCGCGGCGTCGATCGCGCGCTGCGCCTCGGCGGGGCCGCAGTTGGCGACCTCGACCAGCTGGCCGCCGTCGGCCGGGTTGCGCACCGGGAACCTGCCCTGGCCGCCATCGACCCAGGCGCCGTCGATATAGGCCTGCGTTTTCACCAGCGCCTTGTCGGTCAGCGCGGGCAGCGTAGAGACTCGTTGCAGCATCGCGTTCTCCCTGTGATCCGGACAAAGAATAGCGCGGCGCCCACGCTGTGCGACGGCGGTATCCTCACGCAAGAACGGGCGGGAGAGCTTCATGCAATTCGAGTCGTTGACTGCCGACCTGAAGGCCTGGCTGAAAACCTCGGTCGAAGGCGGCCACGGGCGCGACGCGCTGATCCAGTCGATGCGTACGGCCGGCTATCAGGCGGAGTTCGCGCGGCAGGCGGTCGAGCTTGCGTTGGCGCGGTTCGCCGCGACGGCCGCGCCCGCCCCGGTCGCGGTGGGCGAGGCCGTGGCCGCGGCAACCACCGCGATGCCGAGCGCGAGCGAACTGCTGACCGAAACCCCGAACGCGATCGAGACGTCCGACCGCCGCATCGACATCCTGTTCGTGCTCAACGCGCCGCGCGTGATCCTGTTCGGCAACCTGCTGGCGCCGGAAGAATGCGACCAGATGATCGAGCTGTCGCGCCGCAAGCTGGCGCGCTCCACCGTCGTCAACGCCGCCACCGGCGCGTACGACGTGCACCCGGACCGCACCAGCAGCGGCACCCACTTCGAGCGCGGCGAAAACGAGCTGATCGTCCGCATCGAGCGCCGCATCGCCGAGCTGGTCGACCTGCCGCTCGAAAACGGCGAGCCGATCCAGGTCCTGCACTACACGCCCGGCGCCGAATACAAGCCGCACTGGGATTACTTCGACCCGGCGCTGCCGGGCAACGAGAAGGTGCTGGCGATGGGCGGGCAGCGCGTCGCCACGCTGGTGATGTACCTGAACGACGTCGAGTCGGGCGGCTCGACCGTGTTCCCCGAGGTCGGCCTCGACGTGCTGCCGCGCAAGGGCAACGCGGTGTACTTCGCCTACGCAACCGAGGACGGGCAGCTCGATCGCCGCACGCTGCACGGCGGCAGCCCGGTCATCGCCGGGGAAAAATGGATCGCGACCAAGTGGCTGCGGCAGCGCGAATACCGGGCGCTGCCGGCGTAGCCGCGATCCGGCGCGCGGCGCGGCGGCGGTCGACCGCCGCCGCATACTGGTCATGGTCGCGCGCGTGAGCCACGAACGGGTTGCGATCGTCGCCGTGCACGGCGTGGCCGACCAGCGGCCCGGCCAGACCGTGCGCGAGCTGGCGCGGCTGCTGACGCACGGCGCCGACGGCGCGCCGCACTACGTCGAAGGCGAAACGCATGGCGTCCTGGTGCCGGTCGCACCGCTGGCGCCGAGCGCGCCGGCGCGCGTCGATGCGGCGCTCGTCGATCGGCGTGCGCTGCCGGGCGCGGCGAGCGGGTTCTATCGCGTGCAGAAGGAGGGCGCCGCGGCGCCCGACCTCGGGCTCGCGCTGACCGACTACCTGCTGCACCGGCATCGGCTGGCCGAAGGCGACGCGTTGTACGAGTCCACGCGCGTGTCGCTGCTGCGGCACGCCGACGCGCGCGCGGTCGACATCTACGAGATGTACTGGGCCGACCTGTCGCGGCTGCGCGCCGGCGGCGTGCGCGCGCTGTCGGCGCTGTACCAACTGTTCTTCCACCTGAACCTGCTGGCGCGCGACATCGTCGATCAGGTCGCGCTCGCCGTCGGCGGCGGCACCGGCTGGCGCGCATTGCAGCGGCTGCACGCGTGGTCGGCGTGGCTGATGACCGGGCCGGCAGCGCTGATTCAGCTCGCGATGCTGCTGCTGGTGCCGTTCGGCGCCGCATCCCTGGTGCCGGCGACTCAGCACCGTTACCTGCTCGCGGCGGGCGGCGCCGCGGCGGCCGCGCTGCTCGCCGGCGCCGCGGTGCTGGCGGGGTTGCGCGAACTGTCGGCGGCACGGCGCTGGCTGAAGGTGGCGCCGCTGCTGTTGGCTGCGGCGGGGTGCGCCGGCGTCGCGGCCGACGCGCTGCTCGGTACTGGGCCGACCGCGTGGATGTACCTGGGTGCGGCCGTGCTGCTGGTCGGCGTGATCGGCGCGCTCGCGGTGGCGCGACTGGCGCGCGCGGCGCGCGGGGTCGGCGCGTTCGGCTACGCGCTGATCGGCGCGACCTGCATCGCGCTGCTGGTCGAGGCAAAGCGCATGCAGCCGCAGGCGAGCACGCTGCCGGAATGGATGCTGACGTCGGCGCTGCACGTCGGCGAAGTCCTGCTGGCGGCGTTGCTGATCGCGTGGGCGCTGCTCGCGCTGGTGCAGATCGGCGCGCTGCTGCTCGGCCTGGCGCTCGGCGGCGCGCGCGACGCGAGCGTGCGCGAATCGCTGTACACCGCGCGCCTCGGCATGATCCTTTCCGCCGGACTGTTCGCGGTGCTGAGCCTCGTGCTGTGGTCGGTGATCACCTACGTGGCCGGGCTGTCGATCGAGAACTTCAGCTACGAGCCGATCGTTTTCGGCCGCGGCTACCGCGGGGCCGCGATCTTCCTCGAGGCGCGCGTGCAGGATGTCGGCGGCTTCTTCACGCCGATGGTCGTCGCGGGCGCGCTGATCGCCTTCGCCGCGCTGCTGATGCTGGCGCCGTCGTTGCGCGAGGAACTCGCGCCGACGGTCAACGTCGATCGCCACGGCGTGCGGCGCGAGGCCGCGCTGTGGGCGCCGCGGCTCGGCCACTGGCTGAGCGCAGGGCTGGCGCGCCTGCGCGACGGACTCGGCGTGCTGGTGCCGCTGCTGGCGATCGCGGGCGGAACGATCTACCTCGCATTCGTGCTGCGGCAGTTCTTTCCCGAGTCGATTTCCGGCGCGTGGCTCGAAAGTCTGCAGGGCGAGGCGCTGGTCGCGGTCGGCAAGTGGGTGGCCGGCGGCGCGCTGACGGTGACCGCGCTCGGCGCGCGTTTCAGGGAGACCTTCGGGCGCCTGCGCGTGGCGCTCGACGCGGTGCTCGACATCGACAACTACTTCGCCGATCCGCCCGACCGCCAGCCGCCGCGCGCGCGCATTTACGCGCGCTTCGCCGCGCTGCTCGCGCACCTGCGCGATCGTGGCTACGCGCGCATCGTGATCGTCGCGCACAGCCAGGGCACCGTGATCAGCGCCGACCTGCTGCGCTGGCTGCACGCGAACCGGCGCCTGCGCGCGGTCGCCGGCGAGACGCCGATCGCGCTCGTCACCGTCGGCTCGCCGCTGCGCGAGCTTTACGCGGCACGCTTCCCGCTGCTGTATCGCTGGATGGGTTCGACCGCGCCGAGGTTCGCGACCGCCGGCCCGACCGGCGCAGATCTCGGCGCGGCCGAGTGGGTCAACGCGTACCGCTCCGGCGACTACGTCGGCCGCGCGATCTGGACGCCGCCGGGCGACCGTGAGGTCTTCAGGGTCGCATCGGTCGGCGCCGACGGCGTCGTGCAGGCCAGGCGCGAAGGCGACCGCGCCGAGTTCTGCCTCGGCGCGGGCGCCCACACGCATTACTTCAGCAACGACGCGGTCGCGCTGGCGGTGGAGATCGACCGACTGATCGGCGGACTACCGGTACGGGAATCCGGCGAGTCGTGACGGATTCGAACCCTCGACCAACAGATCGAGAGTGCGCATCCGCGCATGTTTCGCTCGCCGCACTTCACGAAGGGCCGTCGCTTCAGGAATCATCCGCCTTAACAAACCGAGCCGGTCGGCCGTAAACGGGCAAGTCGAGCGTGACTGGCCCGCCTCAGCTCTTCCGCTTCCAGTTCAAGGCCGGAGTCTTCACGTTCTTGAACGCCTTGGTCGATCGCGCGGCCTGCTGAATCCGGTCGGTGGTGGTTGACACCGCTTCGCGGCTCGGCGCCTTGCTGTCCTTGACTTGCTTCACGTTCTGTCCCGGTTAGGTGATCGCTTGTGCAGCCTTGACGAAACGTCAGCCGCCTTGGCTCAATGCGCAGGGCGGCCAGGCGGATCCGGTCGAGGCAGCGACTCTCGGCCAAGGTGTTACAACGGCGTCCCCAACCTCGGTTTCGTTCAGCGATTGCCGACCTGAGCGCCGCATTCTTGCTGGTGGGTCGTGAAGGATTCGAACCTTCGACCAACGGATTAAAAGAACGCCACGTAATCGTACGGTGACTGTATTTCAACGACTTACGAGGACGCCCG
The DNA here is from genome assembly GCA_029778535.1 of Pseudomonadota bacterium. Taxonomy (GTDB): domain Bacteria; phylum Pseudomonadota; class Gammaproteobacteria; order Burkholderiales; family Burkholderiaceae_F; genus JAKOQB01. The sequence goes on from JAKOQB010000039.1 coordinate 233,170, forward strand.
TTGCGTCTCTTGCAGCACCGTGCAGCGATTTTCCGAGTTGAGTCCCGCGAGCCTGTCCGGAATTTTGTGTGTGAGGCATAGCATGCTGACTGAGAGGAGAAGCTATGCCGAGCAAGACGAAGAAGGCGGCCGCTGTGCTGCCGCCGATTCCCAAGGAACTGATTGACCAGTTCGTCACCGGCCCTATGAGCGCCGAGGCGGTCAATGCCACCTCGATGGCGTTCAAGAAGGCGCTGATCGAACGCGCCC
>JAKOQB010000007.1 GCA_029778535.1 Pseudomonadota bacterium
GGCACTGCGCCTGACGACCGACGCGGGCGCATCGATTCCTCTGGCCTCGGTGGCGACGCTGCGACGCACCGACGGGCCGGTGCGCATCGACCGCGAGCAGGCGCAGCGCTACGCGGTGGTCCAGACCAACGTGCGCGGCCGCGACCTCGTCGGCTTCGTCGACGACGCGCGCGCGGCGGTGGCCCGCCAGGTCGAGCTGCCGCGCGGCTACACGGTGGCCTGGGGCGGGCAGTTCGAAAACCAGCAGCGTGCCGCGCGCCGCCTGTCGTTCGTGATCCCGGTGGCGCTCGCACTGATCGCGTTCCTGCTGTTCTCCACCTTCGGTTCGTTGCGCCAGATGCTGCTGGTGATCTCGAACATTCCGCTGGCACTCGTGGGCGGCGTGTTCGGGCTGGCGATCGCCGGCGAGTACGTGTCGGTGCCCGCGTCGGTCGGCTTCATCGCGCTGCTGGGCATCGCGGTGCTCAACGGCGTCGTGATGGTGAGCTACTTCAACCAGTTGCTGGGCGAGGGCGTTCCGGTCGACCGGGCGGTGGTCGAAGGCGCGCGGCGCCGGCTGCGCCCGGTGATGATGACCGCGGCGATCACTGCCGGCGGGCTGGTGCCGCTGCTGTTCGCGACCGGCCCCGGTTCGGAGATCCAGCGGCCGCTCGCGATCGTGGTGATCGGCGGGCTGGTCTCGTCGACGGCGCTCACGCTGCTGCTGCTGCCGTTGATGTTCCGGCGCTTCGGCGTGCCGCCGTCGCGCCCGCCCGTTCCGGAGGTTCGACCATGACCGCGCCGACGCCCCTGGTGTGCCTGATCCTGCTGATTCCGACGAGGGTCGAGGATCGCGTCGTCGACTGGCTGCTCGAGCGCTCCGACGAGCGCATCGAGTTCAGCGTCCACCGGGTGGCCGCGCGCGGCCCGCTGGTGAAGCTGGACGCCGCCGACGAGCGCGTACAGGGCTTCGCCGAGCGGGTCGAGGTGAAGCTCATCCTCGAGCGCGAGCTTTGCCTGGCGCTGGTCAACTCGCTGCGCGAGTTGCTGCAGGGCGTCGACGGCGGCTACTGGACGCTGCCGGTGGAGTGCTTCGACACGTTCGGCCAC
>JAKOQB010000040.1 GCA_029778535.1 Pseudomonadota bacterium
CGCCTGGTTGGACTACGCGGCGATGGTGCTCACGTCGATGATGCTCGGCGCCGCGTTCGTGTCGCTGGGCTGCCTCGCCAGCACGCTGGTGCACGAGCGGGCGACTGCCGCCGGGATCGCGGTCGGCCTCTGGCTGTTCTTCGTGCTGATCTACGACACCGCGCTGCTCGGCGTGCTCGTCGCCGACCAGGGCCGCATCGTCAACGCGACGGTGCTCGACGCGCTGTTGCTGTTCAACCCAGCCGACGTCTACCGGCTGTTCAACATGACCGCCAGCGACGCGGTGTCGGTCTACAGCGGGATGGCCGGCCCCGGCGATCCGGCGGCGTTTCCGGCTCCGGTGTTCCTGGCGGTGCTGGCTGCCTGGATCGTGGTGCCGATGGCGATCGCGATCGTCGCGTTCGGCAGGAGGCCGCTGTGAACGCGCGGCGCGCGATGCGGGTCGCAGTCGTCGCCGTGGCGTTCGCCGCCGCGGCCGGCTGCGACCGACGTTCCGCGGAGCCATCCCGGCCGTCGCCCTCCGAGGTGCTGGCCGAGGCCACCGGCTACTACTGCGGCATGCGCCTCGCCGAGCACGAGGGTCCGAAGGGCCAGCTGTACCTGGCCGGTCGCAGCGAGCCGATCTGGTTCTCGTCGGTGCGCGACACGATCGCGTTCCTGCGTGCGCCGGACGAGCCGCGCGACATCGTCGCGGTCTACGTCAACGACATGGGCCGGTCCGCGCACTGGCAGCAGCCCGATCGCGGCGCCTGGGTCGACGCCAGGCGGGCCTGGTTCGTGATCGAGAGCCAGGCGCGCGGCGGCATGGGCGCGCCCGAAGCGGTGCCGTTCTCCGAACGGGCCGCGGCCGAGGGGTTCCGCGCGGCGCAGGGTGGTCGCGTGGTCCGCCTCGACGAGATCCCGGACGACTATCTGTTCGGTTTGCCCGGGCAGCAGGCCGGCGAGCCGGCCGCAGCAACGCATTGAGGAGAGCAGCCATGGCCGATCGCCGACGCTTCCTGTCGATCGTGGCCGCCTGCGCGGCGGCCGCGCCGTGCGTGGGTGCACGCGCCGCCGCCGCCGTCGCTGCCGCCGCCGAGCCCGAGGCCGTCGACTGGCGGGGAACGGCGATGGGCGCGCTGGCGTCGATGACGCTGGTTCACCCCGACCGCGACA
>JAKOQB010000041.1 GCA_029778535.1 Pseudomonadota bacterium
CAACCAACGCGGGCCGTGGTGGAACAGTGGCGCGAGCCACATGAACGCGGCCTTCCCGAAGTTCTACTTTGATCGCTTGGGGCTGGTGTCGCTGCTCGATACGACGCGACGACTCCAGTGTCTTTCATGAACCGCCGTATGCGGAACCGCACGTACGGTGGTGTGAGAGGGCGACGGGAGCGACCCCGTCCCCTACTCGATTGCCCGCCGCCGGGGACCAGGTCGCGAAATGACACGGCCCGGCGATCCCTCGATCTGAACGCCCCGGCGGGCGCTTTTCCGACGTTTCGCATCGCGACGCGCGACGATGAGCGTCGCGGCGACCGCGCCGTCGTCGGATGCGCGCATGGAGAAGCACCATTGCAGTTCATCGCCCGCCAGACCGTACGTCACCGTTTCGCCCTGCTCGGCGCAATCGCTTTGCTGTCGGCCGCCATTCCGACCGCCCTGTTCGTCCGCGACGCCCATCGGGACATGCAGAGAGTCGGGAGGGAGTCCGCTGGCGTGTTGCCGACGAGGGCAATGCTCAAGGCGATCCGGCTGGCGCAACAGCATCGGGAGCTTTCGGCACTGGTTGTCGGCGGCAACGCGGCGATGGAATCACAACGTGCGGCCAAGCAGCAGGAAGTCGATCAGGCCTACCAGGCAGTGTCCGCTGCGTCGGCCTGACTGCGCGATCCGGCGTCGCATGCGGCCTGGAGCAAGGCGCAGCAGGACTGGTCCGTGCTGCGGGCGAGGATTGTGCGCGGGGACCTCACGGTTGCAGACAGCAACGATGAACACGGCGCACTGATCGAGCAGCTTCTGCAGACGAACTCCCGGTTTGCGGACGATTTCGGCCTGTCGCTCGATCCCGAGCTCGCTACGAATCGGCTCGTCCAGGCAGTGACGTACGCGCTGCCGTCGCTGGCCGAGGAATTGGGCAAGGTGCGTGCGTAGGGCGGCGGCATGCTGGCGACGAAAAATTTGTCGGTGATCGATCGCCAGGCGCTCGGCGTCCACGTGTCCAAGGCGGCAGATGCGCTTGCACAAGTGTCGCGCGTGTTTGAGACGGTGGCGGTCGCCAATCCGGGATTGAAGGACCGCCTGGACGGCCCGCTGCGCGAAGCCATTGAGCTGGCGCGCCAGGCGATGCGGCTGGCGACGGAGCAGATCGTGGCTCAGTCCCAGCTGACCTACGCGGCGCCGGAGTTCGTTGCCATCCTGGCCCGCGCGATCGACGCGCAGTTCAAGGTGAATGAAGCGGCGACCGACGTGCTCGATTCGATGCTCGGCCTGCGCGCGAGTTCGCAAAGGATGCGCCTGATTCTGATGCTGGGTGCGATCGCCGTGCTGATTGGAGTCGGTTCATCGATCACACTGGTGGCCGCGCGTTCGATCACCGACGAGCTCGGCGCTGAGCCGGGCGAAGTGGTCGCGATCGCCAATGCCGTGGCCGCCGGCAACCTGACGACCGCGATCGCGCAGCGCCCGGGCGATCGCACGAGCATCATGGCGGCGATGGCGCGCATGCAACAGTCGCTGCGCGAGCTGGTCGAACGAGTTCGTCAGAGCGTCGATTCGATCGCGACCGGCTCCGCCCGGATTGCGGCCGGCAACCAGGATTTGAGCTCGCGCACCGAGGAGCAGGCATCGAGCCTGCAGCAGACCGCAGCGTCGATGGAGCAGCTCACCAGCACGGTGAAGCAGAGTGCGGACAACGCGCGGCAGGCGAACCGGCTGGCGGCCGCCGCATCGGAATCCGCGGGCAGGGGCGGCGTGGTGGTGGGGCAGGTCGTATCGACGATGGAAGACATCAGCGCATCGAGCAAGAAGATTTCCGAGATCATCAACGTGATCGACAGCATCGCGTTCCAGACCAATATCCTGGCGCTGAACGCGGCGGTCGAGGCCGCGCGCGCCGGCGAGCAGGGCCGCGGCTTCGCGGTCGTGGCAGGCGATCGCGCAGCTCGACCGGATGACGCAGCAGAACGCGGCGCTGGTCGAGCAGTCGAGCGCCGCCGCGCATTCGATGAGCGAGCAGGCCGGCCGGCTGGCCGAAGCCGTCGCGATGTTCAGGGTGGAAGGCGGCGCGGCGCAGCCGACGTAACCGTTGCTTCGTCGCCCCGGCGCAGGCCGGGGCCCGATCTGCGGCCGCTCGAACTTGGGCCCCGGCCTGCGCCGGGGCGACAGGCCATCTCAGCCGCCGGCGTGCACCAGCCGCAGCAGCTCGTCGTGCAGCGAACCCGCGGTGGCAAGCAGCGACGGGTCGTCGAGCGGATCGCCGCCGCGCCAGCTCGTGACGCGACCCCCCGCGCCTTCCACCACCGGAACGATCGCCGCGACATCCCAGTACGCGAGCGTCGGGTCGAGCATCGCGTCGGCGCCGGCCGTGCATAGGGCGAAGTAGCCGAAGCAGTCGCCCCAGGTGCGGTACAGCTTCGCGCGCCGGATCACGTTCTCGATGCCCGCGCCGGCGCGCTGCTCGCCGGTGGACCAGTGCGTGGTCGCAAGCACGGTGGCTTCTTCGAGCTGCCGGCACGTGCGCACGCGCACTGCGCGCTGCGTGCCGTCCGAGGCATAGAGCCGCGTCTCGCCCGCATGGCCGATCAGCGCCACGCCGGCGGCCGGATGCGCGAGCGCGCCGAGGATCGGCCTGAAGCCGGCGCCGTCGTCGCGCTCCAGCGCGATCAGCGTGCCGAACAGGAAGCAGTTGGTGATGAACGCGCGCGTGCCGTCGACCGGATCGAGCACCCAGCGGTAGCCGCGGCCCATCTTGGCGCCGAACTCCTCGCCGAGGATGCCGTGGTCCGGATAGCGTGCCTCGATCAGCTTGCGCATCGCTTCTTCCGCGCCGCGATCGGCGAGCGTGACCGGGCTGGCATCGCCCTTGGTCATCACCGCGGTGCCGCTGAGGAAGTACGGCCGGATCACGCGGAACGCCGCGCCGATCAGCTCGTGCATGAAGCCGACGAACTCGCGCCGCTCGGCGTCGCTCGCGGCCCCGGCGTAGCGCCGCCAGTCCTTCATGCGCGCTTCACGCGTGCCGGTGCTCGTCGGCGGCGAACAGCGCCGGCTGGCGCTCGCCGACCAGGCGCGTCTTCGACAGCACGCCGGCCTGCTCGAGGATCGGATACGCCATCGCGCAGAACAGCGAGTTGATGCGCTTGAAGTCCGACAGCAGGTCCAGGTGCAGCGAGCTGGTCTCGACCGATTGCGGCGAATTGCCGCTCAGTCGCTGCAGGTGGTTATCGGCGTAGCGCATTTCGAGTTCGCGGAAGCTCACCTTCTCCCCGATGAGTTGCTGCGCCGTCTTCAGGTCGCCGTGCAGGAACACCGCCACCGCCAGCTTGAGATTCCCGAGCAGCCGCGCGTGCAGGTCCTCGATCTCCTGCATGCCGGCCGGCGAGAACGACAGGCCCAGCGCGATCTTCTTTTCCGCGATGTCGACCAGCACGCGCTCGATGATGTCGCCCGCGTGTTCCATGTTGATGGCGAACTGGATGATATCGGCCCAGCGCTTGGATTCCGCCGCCTCCAGCGCCTCGCGGCTGACCTGCGTCAGGTACAGCTTGATCGCGGTGTACAGGCGGTCGACCTCATCGTCGCGCGCGCACAGCCGTTCGGCGAGCTGAAAGTCGTCGGTCTTGAGCACGCGCAGCAGGCCATCGAGCATGTCCTGCACCACGTCCGCGAGTCGGATCGCTTCGCGCGCCGCGTTGCCGATCGCCAGCGGCGGCGTCGACAGCGCGACCGGGTCGAGGTGCTTGGGCGTGCCGGGCGCATCAGCGGCGAGCGGCGCGGGCAGCAGGCGTTCGACCAGTTGCGCGGTGCGGCCGACGAACTGGATGAAAAGCACCGCCAGCATCAGGTTGAATGCAAGGTGTGCGTTGACGACGATCGCCTTCGCATCGCCGTCGAGCTTTGTCAGCCACTCCAGCCCATAGGAAAGCAGCGGGATCGCGATCGCGCAGCCCGCGATCTTAAACAGCAAATTGCCGAGCGGCACCCGGCGCGCGATCGATCCGGCGCGCAGCGTCGTCAGCAGTGCGATCAATCCGCCGCCCAGGTTCGCACCGAGCACGATCGCCAGCGCGACCGGCAGCGACAGCACGTGCGAGGCGGTCAGCGTTGCGGTCAGCAGCACGACCGCCAGACTCGAATAGAACACGATCGCGAACAGGGCCCCAACCAGCACGTCCAGCAGCACGTCGCCGGTCAGGGTCGCGAACAGCACCTTGACTCCGGCCGCCTGCGCCAGCGGCGCGGTCGCCTGCACGATCAGTTGCAGCGCCAGGATCATCACGCCCAGCCCGAGCACGACCTTGCCGATCTGCCCGACGTGCTCGTTCTTCTTCGACAGGTACGGAATCACGCCGGCGATGATCGCCAGCGGCGCGAGCCAAGAGAGGTTCAGCGCGAAGAACTGCACCATCAACGCCGTGCCGACGTCGGCGCCCAGCATCACCGCCAGCGCCGCCGAGGTCGCAATCACACCCTGCGACACAAAGCTCGATACCAGCAGCGCGGTGGCGGTCGAGCTCTGCAGCAGCCCGGTCACGCCGATGCCGGCCACGAACGCCATGTAGCGCCGGTCGGAGCTGCCGCGCAGCACCTGGCGCAGGTTGGCACCGAACAGGCGCAGCACGCCGGTGCGGACGATGTGCGTGCCCCACACCAGCAGAGCGACGGCGGCGAGCAGGTTCAGCAGTGCTTGCACTTCAGTTTCGCGGGGTCACCAAGGAAGCGAATAGGTCTTGACGTTGGTGAAGCTCTTCATCGCTTCCAGCACGCCTTCCTTGTGGCCCAGCCCCGAATCCTTGATGCCGCCGAAGGGAGTGAGTTCGAGCCGGTAGCCCGGCACTTCGCGCACGTTGACCGTGCCGACGTTCAATTCAGCGACCAAGCGCGTGATGTAGTCAAGCCGGTTGGTACAGACGGCGCAGGACAGTCCGTACGCGGTGGAGTTTGCGACACGGATTGCCTCGTCGATATCGCGAATTCGGATGACCGGCGAGACCGGGCCGAAGGTCTCAGTCCTCACCACGTTCATGTCGGGCGTCACGCGGTCGATCACGGTCGGCGCGTACAGCGCGCCACGGCGCTGGTGGCCGACGAGCAATTGCGCGCCGCGGGCGAGCGCGTCGTTCACGCGCGCCTCGAAATCCATGGCCGCGGCCTCGTCGATCACTGTGCCCATGTCGGTCGCCGGGTCGAGCGGATCGCCGTACTTGACCGCCTTGGTCCTGGCGACCAGCAGCTCGACGAATCGATCGGCCACCTTCTCATGCACCAGCATCCGCTTGACCGCCGTGCAGCGCTGCCCCGAGTTCTTGTACGAGCCGCTCGCCGCCAAAGCGGCCGCCTCCTCCAGATCCGCGTCTTCCATCACGATCAGCGGATCGTTGCCGCCGAGTTCGAGCACCTGCCGCTTGTACACCGCCTTGGCGGCGATGTACTTGCCGATCGGCACCCCGCCGGTAAACGTCACCAGGTCGACATCGGGGCTGGTCAGAAGTTCGTCGGCGATCTCGCGCGGATCGCCGGTGACGACACTCAGCATCTGCGGCGGCAGGCCGGCCTCGTACAGCGCGTCGGCGAGCACGAACGCCGCCAGCGGCGTCTTCTCGCTCGGCTTCAGCACCACGCGGTTGTTGGTCGCCACAGCGGGCGCGACCTTGTGGATCACCTGGTTCAACGGGTGGTTGAACGGCGTGATCGCGCTGATCGCGCCCAGAAGCGGCTCGCGCAGCGTGTAGACCTTGCGGCACTTGCCGTGATGGGTCAGGTCGCAGGAGAAGACCTGGCCGTCGTCGACCAGCGCCTGGTTGGCGGCGAACAGCAGCACGTCGCTGGCGCGGCCGACCTCGTACAGCGAATCCTTCAGGCACAGGCCGGATTCGAGCGTGATGCCGCGCGCGATCTCGTTGCGGCGCGCGGCGATGATCTCGCCGGTGCGCATCAGGATCCTGTAGCGGTCGTAGCGGGAGAGCCCGCTCCTGAACTTGCGCGCAATCGCGAGCGCCTGCCGCACGTCCTCGACGCTCGCCTTGGCGACGGTGGCGATCACCTCGTTGGTGAACGGGTAGCGGACTTCGAAACTGCCGCAGCCTTCGACCTTGCGGCCGGCGATGCGCAGGCTTTCGTGCTTGATCTGCAGCGGGGCGTTCATTGCGCGTGGTTCAGTGCCAGGTCGAAAGCATCGAAATTGCGCCACCGTCGCCGGCCATCGAGGCCGTCGATGCGGCGATTGACGATCAGCGGCACCCGCTGCTCGGAGATGCCGCCGTGCGAACGCAGCGGCAGCTCGAGCTGCGACAGGTCGTGGCGCGACTTCGACGTGCCGAGCACGACGTCTCGCTCGGCGACGACGACGAGGTCACCGATGCGGTCGGATGGGATCTCGAACCGCACGGCCGCCTGCGTGCGCGTCAGCACGAGCTCGATGCCCGGCGTCGCGTTCAGCCGCTCGGCCACGTGCGAAATCGCGTCGGGCGGCAGGTAGATCGTCGCGAACGAACCGAGCGCGCCGTGATGAACGACGTACGGATCGGTGATCGGCAGGATCACGCGCGCGCGCTGCGCGCCGATCCAGCCGTCGATCGCGTCCTGCAGGTAGATCACGTTCGGGCTGGCGTCGAGCTTCGTCTTCGGATTCATGCCGTGGTCGGCGGTCAGCGCGACCACCGCGCCGAGCGCGTCCATGCGCGCGAGATAGCGGTCCATCATCGCGTAGAACGCGGTGGCGACCGCGTCGCCCGGCGCATGCTTGTGCTGGATGTAGTCGGTGGTCGACAGGTAAGTCACGTCGGGCCGGCGCGTTTCCAGCAGCCGCACGCCGGCGGCGAACACGAATTCCGACAGCTCCGCGCTGTACACGCCCGGCACTGGCATGCCGACCAGCGCCGGCACCGCGTCGATCCCGTTGACCGCGACGGTCGCCTGATCCGCCTTCTCGGAGGAAAAGCAGATGCCGCGCATCTTGTGGCCAAGGAGCTGCCGCAGCTTGTCCTTGGCGGTGACGACCGCGACCGAGCGACCCGCATCGGCCAGTTGCGCCAGCAGCGTCGGCGCGCGCAGCCACTTGGGGTCGTTCATCATCACCTCGGAGTTCGTCTCCGGGTCGTACAGGTAGTTGCCGCAGATCCCGTGCACCGATGGCGGCGCGCCGGTGACGATCGACAGGTTGTTCGGGTTGGTGAAGCTCGGCACCACGCTGTCGGCGATCAGCGCGGTCCCCTGGGCGAGCCAGCGCTTCATCGTCGGCATCACGCCCGCGGCGACCGCCTGCGCGATGTAGTCCGGTTCGCAGCCGTCGACGCAGATCACCACGGTCGGCTGCTTCGGGTCCGCGTAGCGGCGGCCGTTCACTTCGAGCATCGGGTCCTATCCTCGTCTCGATCCCGCGCGTGCGCGCGCCGCGCGGCCACGCTCCGATTCGGCGCGCAGCATGCGCTCCTTGCTCTCGATCACGTGCGCGAACATCGCGCGCCCGGCGGCCTCCGCGTCGCCGGACTGGATCGCCCTGAGGATCTGGCGATGCTCGGCGACCGAATGCGGCAGCGCCTGCTGCTGCGCCAGATTGCGGCGGCGGAACAGCGCAAGCTCCTTGACCAGCTTGCGGTAGGTCGCGGCCATCTTGCGGTTGCCCGCGTACTCGACCAGCCGGTCGTGGAACTGCAGGTTCAGCAGGTGGTAGGCATCGGCGTCGTCGGCGCGCGCCGCCTGCTCCATCTGCTCGACCAGCGATTTGAGCTGCCGTCCCTGCTCGGCGGTCAGCGTCGCGGCGACCGTGCGGCCGACCAGTTCGTCCATCACCGCGCGCAGGTCGAAGATTTCGATCGCCTCTTCGACCGGGATGTCGCGCACGAACGCGCCGCGGTTCTTCTCCTGCCGCACAAGGCCGGCCTCCTCGAGCATTCGAAACGCCTCGCGGATCGGTCCACGCGACACGCCGAGCTTGTCTGACAGCCACGCCTCGGTCAGCTTGGTCCCCGGCGCCAGCTCGCCGGCCAGGATCATGCGCTCGATCTCCTGCTGCACGGCCGAGGCGAGCGAGCGCGTGCGCAGCAGCGCGATGGTCGGATGGGCGACGACGTTGCCGCCGGGCGGCGGCGCGGCGGGAGCGCGGGCAGGCATGCGGCGCAGTCTAGGGGTGCGGCGGTCGATTGTCTACAATCCGCAAAAGACAATTGACAACGAAAAACGCGGCTGCGTAGACTCGCCGCGCCACTGCCGATCGGCTTCATCGCCGGCGCTGTCACCGTCGCGTCAACTGCGTTCCATAGTCTGGCGGGCTGTGCCGCGACACGTGAGTCACAGACATTCCACCAAGGAGGGGTTCCATGGCATTGCGTCGTCTTGCGGCCGGCATCGCTGCCGGCCTGATCGGTTCATTGTTCGCTATCGGCGCTTCGGCGCAGAAAACGCAGCTCACCGTCTACACCGCGCTGGAGACGGATCAGCTCAAGGCCTACCAGGCCGGCTTCGAGAAGGCCAATCCGAACATCGAGATCGTGTGGGTGCGCGACTCCACCGGCGTGATTACCGCCAAGCTGCTGGCGGAGAAGGCCAACCCGAAGGCCGACGTCGTGATGGGCGTGGCGGCCACCAGCATGGCGATCTTCGATGCCGAGGGCATGCTGCAGCCGTACGCGCCGGCCGGCCTCAATCGCATCGCCGCGCAGTACCGCGACAGCAAGAACCCGCCGGCGTGGGTCGGCATGGACGTGTGGGGCGCGACGATCTGCTTCAACACGGCGGAAGCCGCCAAGCGCAACATCCCGAAGCCCGAGACCTGGCGCGACCTGCTGAAGCCTGTCTACAAGGGGCAGATCGTGATGCCGCACCCGGCGTCGAGCGGCACCGGCTTCTTCGACGTATCGGCGTGGCTGCAACTGTGGGGCGAAGCCGACGGCTGGAAATACATGGACGGCCTGCACGAGAACATCGCCCAATACATGCACTCGGGCTCGCGGCCATGCGCGTCGGCCGCCAACGGCGAATACGTGGTCGGCATCTCGTTCGAGTACCGCGCCAACCGTGAGAAGGCGCAGGGCAAGCCGATCGACCTCGTGTTCCCCAAGGAGGGGCTGGGCTGGGATCTCGAAGCGATAGGCATCTACAAGGGCACTAAGAACCTGGCCGCGGCGCAGAAGCTGCTGGACTGGGCGGCGTCGGACGCGGCGATGGACCTGTACGCGCACAACTTCGCGATCGTCGCGGTGCCGGCGCTGTCCAAGCCGCTGCCGAACGTTCCCGCCGACTACGGTACGCGGCTGGTGAAGAACGATTTCATGTGGGCGGCGAAGAATCGCGACCGGATACTCGCGGAATGGAGCAAGCGGTACGAATCGAAAGCCGCTCCCAAATGACATGACGGATGACGCGCCCCGCGGGCGCCATGACGGCGCGGCGCGCCTATGATCATTCGTCATAGCGCGCGCCGGCGCGCCTCATAGGCGGCGCAGCCGCCGACATATTCTCCGCATGGAAGCGTTGCGGCTCGAGGGCATTCACAAATCGTTCGGCGCGTTCGTCGCGCTGAAGTCGATCGACCTGGCGATCACGTCGGGCGAGCTGGTCTGCTTCCTCGGCCCGTCGGGCTGCGGCAAGACCACGCTGCTGCGGATCATCGCGGGGCTGGAACCGCAGACGCGCGGGCGCGTGATCCAGAGCGGCCGCGACGTGTCCACCGCGCCGCCGGCGGCGCGCGACTACGGGATCGTGTTCCAGTCGTACGCGCTGTTTCCGAATCTCACCATCCGCGACAACGTCGCCTACGGGCTGGTCAATCGCCGCAAGGCGCGCGCCGAGATCGAGGCGCGGGTGAAGGAACTGCTGACGCTGGTCGGCCTGCCGGACGCGGGGCCGAAGTATCCGGCGCAGATGTCCGGCGGCCAGCAGCAGCGGGTTGCGCTGGCGCGCGCTCTGGCCACGTCGCCCAGCCTGCTGCTGCTGGACGAGCCGCTGTCGGCGCTCGACGCCAAGGAGCGCGAGCGGCTGCGCGGCGAGATCCGCCAGTTGCAGCAGCGTTTGCGCGTGACCACGATCATGGTCACGCACGACCAGGAGGAGGCGCTTTCGATGGCCGATCGCGTGGTCGTGATGAACCACGGCGGGATCGAGCAGGTCGGCACGCCGATGGAGGCGTACGAGCAGCCGGCCACGCCGTTCGTGGCCGACTTCCTCGGCAAGGTCAACGTGCTGCGCGCGGTGGCGCTCGGCGACGGGCGCTTCCGCGTGGGACAGGTCGAGCTGCAGACGCGGGCCAACGGTATCGCCGCCGGCGCGAGCGTCAAGCTGTACCTGCGGCCGGAGGACCGCGTGCTGTCCGACGCCGGGCCGGTCGAGACGCTGCCGAACGCGCTGCGCGCGACCGTGAAGAGCCTCGATTTCCTCGGTACGTTCTGCCTCGCGCACGTCGAGGTCGATGGTTTCGACGGCCAGCGGCTGATGCTGTACTTCTCGCTGAACCAGGCGCTCGAAATGGGCGTGCGCGCGGGCGCGCAGGTGCCGTTCGCGCTGCGGCCCGAGCGCTTCCGGGTCTTCCCGCAATCGGCATGAGCGCGGCGCTCGAGCGGCCGTTCGCGCCGCGCCGGCTCGATCTGTGGCGCGAAGCGCTCGCCGCGCACGGCGGGCTGGCGCTGCTGGCGCTCGCGCTGTTGGTGTTCCTGACCGTTCCGCTCGCCACGCTGCTGGTGAGAAGCCTGGAGGACCGCGGCGGCGCATTCGTGGGGCTCGCCAACTTCGCGACCTACTTCGCGTCGCCTGCGTTCGAGCGCTCGGCCGCCAACACGCTGCTGTTCGCGGCGCTGACCACGCTCGCGACCGTGCCGCTCGCGTTCGTGTTCGCGTACGCGATCCAGAGGAGCTGCATCCCGGCCAGGAACCTGTGGCGCAACATCGCGATGATCCCGATCCTGGCGCCGTCGATGCTGGCCGCGCTGTCGTTCATCTACCTCTTCGGCAACCAGGGCTGGCTGAAGGGCGTGCTCGGCGCGTTCGGCCTGACGACCGTCTACGGTATGCCGGGCATGGTGCTGGCCATGACGTTCGCGTCGTTCCCGCACGCGGTGATGATCCTGCTCGCGGCGCTCGCGCTTTCCGACGCACGGCTGTACGAAGCGGCGGATTCGATGGGCACGCCGGAATGGCGCAAGTTCATCACGATCACTCTGCCGGGCGCGCGCTACGGGCTGATCTCGGCGGCCATGGTCGTGTTCACGATGGCGGTGTCCGAGTTCGGCGTGCCCAAGGTGATCGGCGGCAACACCAGCGTGCTCGCGATCGACATCTACAAGCAGGTGATCGGGCAGCAGAACTTCTCGATGGGCGCGGTGGTCGGCCTGATCCTGCTGTTGCCGGCGGTGGCCGCGTTCTTCATCGACCGCGCGGTGCGCACGCGGCAAAAGGCGCTGCTGACCGCGCGCAGCGTGCCGTACTGTGCGCGGCCTGCACCGGTGCGCGACGGCGCGCTGCTCGCGTACGTGGTGGTCATCTCCGCGCTGCTGCTGCTGGTGCTCGGCATGGCGGTGTTCGGCTCGTTCGTGAAGGTGTGGCCGTACAACCTGTCGTTCACGCTGAACCACTACACCTACGGCTTCGAGGAGGCCGGGGTCGACAACGCGTGGCGCAACAGCGTGGTGATGGCCGCGTGGTGCGCGGCGCTCGGCGCCGCGATCACGTTTGCCGGCGGCTACTGGGTGGAAAAGACGCGCGGCGCCGACTGGCTGCGGCCGGTCATCCAACTGCAGGCGATGATGCCGATGGCGGTGCCCGGCATGGTGCTCGGCATCGGCTACATCCTGTTCTTCAACCACCCGTCCAATCCGCTGAACTTCCTGTACGGCACGATGACGATCCTGGTGGCGTCGACGATCGTGCACTTCTACTCGTCAAGCCACCTGACCGCGGTCACGGCACTGAAGCAGCTCGACAACGAGTTCGAGTCGGTGTCGGCGTCGTTGAAGGTGCCCTTCTACAGGACGTTCTGGCGCGTGACCGTGCCCGTGTGCCTGCCCGCGGTGGTCGACATCAGCCGCTACTACTTCGTCAATGCGATGACGACGATCTCGTGCGTCGTGTTTCTGTATTCGCCGAAGACCACGCTGGCGTCGATCTCGATCGTGCAACTCGACGAGGCCGGCGCGGTCGGCTCGGCCGCGGCGATGGCGACGCTGATCGTAGCGACCTCCGCGGCCGTGACCGCGTTGTTCTTCGTCGTCGAGGGATGGCTGATCCGCCGCACGCAGGCGTGGCGCGCCGGCCGCTGACCGCGAACAACGAGCAACGGACAACGGACAACGGACAACGACCATGATCCGCGGCAACGACCCCATCCTGCTCACCCCCGGCCCGCTGACGACTTCGCTCGAAACCAAGCAGGCGATGCTGCGCGACTGGGGTTCGTGGGACGCGGCCTTCAACCAGGTAACGCTGTCGCTGTGCCGCGACCTGGTCGACATCGTCGGCGGCGGAGCTGACTACGTGTGCGTGCCGCTGCAGGGCAGCGGCACGTTCTCGGTGGAGGCGGCGATCGGCAACGTCGTTCCCCGCAACGGCCGCGTGCTGGTGCCGAACAATGGTGCCTACTGCGCGCGCATCGTGAAGATCTGCAAGTACCTGAACCGCGCGGTGGTCGACCTGGCGGTGCCCGAGGACCAGCCGGCGACCGCCGCGATCGTCGAGGCGGCGCTGCGCGCCGACCCTGCGATCACGCACGTCGCGCAGGTGCACTGCGAGACCGGCGCCGGCATCCTCAACGATCTGGACGGCATCGCGCAGGCGTGCCGGCGGCTGGGCAAGGGGCTGATCGTCGATGCGATGAGCTCGTTCGCCGCGTTGCCGATCGATGTGAAGGACGCGCCGTTCGACGCGCTGATCGCCGCCAGCGGAAAGTGCCTCGAAGGCGTTCCCGGCATGGGCTTCGTGATCATGAAGAAGTCGGTGGCCGAAGGCTGCTCCGGCAACTCGCACTCACTGGCGTTGGACCTCGCCGACCAGTACGCGTACATGCAGAAGACCGCACAGTGGCGCTATACGCCGCCAACGCACGTGGTCGCCGCGCTGCGTGCCGCCGTCGATCAGTTCAAGGCCGAGGGCGGCCAGCCCGCGCGCGGCGCGCGCTACGCAGCCAACTGCGCCACGCTGATCGACGGCATGCGCGCGCTCGGCTTCCAGGCATACCTTCGGCCCGAGGTGCAGGCGCCGATCATCGTCACCTTCCATGCGCCGGCCGACCCGGCCTACGACTTCAAGACCTTCTACGCCAAGACGCGCGAGCGCGGCTACATCCTGTATCCGGGCAAACTCACGCAGGTCGAGACCTTCCGCGTCGGCTGCATCGGCGCGATCGACGCCAACGAGATGCGCAACGTCGTCAGCGCGGTCGCCGAGACACTGAAGGACATGGGCATCCGCAGCGCGGCGCCGGCGCTGCGACGCGCCGCGTGATCTCGTCGCCCCGGCGCAGGCCGGGGCCTAATTCGCGGGTGGTGATCGGGCTCCGGCCTGCGCCGGGGCGACGGCATCCGCAGCGGCGCAATGCGCCGCAATCAATTCCGTCAACTCCGGCAATAACTGCGGCGGCAGGTCGTGGCCCATGCCGCGGATCACCTTCAGCATTGCGCCGGGGATCTTCGCCGCAGTGTCCTCGCCGTGCGCGACCGGCACCAGCGGATCGGCGTCGCCGTGGATCACCAGCGTCGGCGCGGTGATCTGCGGCAACAGCAGGGAGCGGTCGCCCGAGGCGAGGATCGCGAGCAACTGCCGCAGCGTTCCGAACGGGCGATACGCGCGCGCCAGCCCGCGCCGCAGCCGCTCCTGCAGCAGCGGCAGCGGCGTCACGTAGGCCGGGCTGCCGATCACGTGGAACAGGTGCACGAAGTGGTCGACGAGATCGTCGAGGCCGGCATCGCGCGCCGGCCGCTTGATCAGCGCGAAGAACGCGTCGTACTTCGGCTGCGGCAGCCGGCGCGCGCTGGTGCTCGACATCATCGAGGTCAGCGACGCCACGCGCGCCGGATGCCGGATCGCGAGCAGTTGCGCGATCATGCCGCCCATCGACGCGCCGACCACGTGCGCGCGTGCGATGCCGAGCGCGTCGAGCAGCCCGATCGTGTCGTTCGCCATGTCGTCGAGCAGGTACGGCGCACTCACCGGCCAGCCTAAGGACCAGCGCATGAACGCGGCCGCGATCGGCCCGGCGGGATGTTCGTCGAATTGCGTCGACAGACCCGCGTCGCGATTGTCGAAGCGCACCACGCGAAACCCACGCGCCACCAGCCCCTCGACCAGCTCGTCCGGCCACGCGACCAGCTGCATGCCCAGCCCCATGATCAGCACGATCGCCGGCCGCGCCGGGTCGCCGTGCGATTCGTACTCGATGCGGATGCCGTTGGCCTCGACGCTGGCCATCAGCGCGGTGGTTCCGGAAACACGAATGCGCGCCAGCCCTCGCGGTGAAACGGCTGCCAGCCGTCTTCGCGCTGCGCCAGCCGATCGGCGATCGCGTACAGCGCGGCTGGATTCATGCCGATGCCGAAGTGGCTGGCGACGACTTCGATGTTCTCCACGTTCGGGTGCGCGTCGTTGATGCAGCTCTGCCACGCGACCACGCCGTCGCTGCGGCTGTAGACCGATGTGGTCGGCACCGGCGGCGCGCGGTGCAGGCGCGGCGCGCGTGGATGCGCGTCGACCTCGTGCCCGGCGGCGAACTCGTACAGCCGCCACGCGTTGTTCGCGCGCGCGTGGCCGTTGAACGGCGTGCCGAGCGTGATCACGCAGCGCACGCAGTCGGGCAGGTCCTTGGCGATCTCGCGCGCGTAGATGCCGCCCAGGCTCCAGCCGATCAGGCTCACCTTGCGCTTCGACCGGTCCGCGAGCTGCATCACCCGCGCCAGGCACGCCTCGATCACTCCGGGACGCGCACCGAGGTTCAGACCCTGCTGCCAGCCGTGGACCTCGTAGCCGCGCCCGCGCAGGAACCCGCGCAGCGCGGCGGTCGACAGGTCGCCGGCGACGAGTCCGGGAAACACCAGCACCGGGTGGCCGTCGCCGCCGGGCGCGCGCAGCAGCCACGGCAGCGCGGCGGCGAGCGCGCCGTACTCGATCGGCGCGCGCCACTCGAGCGCCAGCATCCACAGCGACGGCGCGCTCAGCGCCTCGTGTTCCCAGCGGATCGCGCTCTCGATCACGGCGGCTTCATGCGCCAGCCGAGCGGCGCTGCGCACCGGCCGCGCTCGCTTGCGCGGGCGAGAGGATTTCTTCAATGCGCCGCCTCGGCTGCCGGCAGCCCGACTCCATGCTGGAAACTGGGTTTCATCGTGGTTGCGCGCGTGTGCAGTGAAACTTATCAGATCACGCCGCCTTCAGCGCGACGACGCCGACGACCACCGCGAACACACCGGCCCAGCGGCGCGGCGACAGGTGCTCCTTCAGCACGCTCGCGCCGATCAGCGTGGCGAACAGCACCGAGGTCTCGCGCAGCGACGCGACCAGCGCCACCGGCGCCTGCGTCATGGCCCAGACCGAGATCGCGTACGCGGCGGCCGACAGCCCGCCGCCGACGAGTCCCCGGCCCGCGTTCGCGCGCAGGTACGCGCCGAAGCGCGCGCGGTGCCGCGCCAGCATGTACACGCCGAACGGGATCGCGTCGAGCACGAACAGCCATGTGATGTAGCCCCACACGTTTTCCGATACGCGCGCGCCCTTGCCGTCGACCAGCGTGTAGGCCGCGATCACCGCCGCGTTGGCGAGCGCGAATCCGATCGCCGAGCCTTCATTGGCCAATGAGGGTGCGTGCCCGAGCGCGCGCAACGCGAGCAGGAACACGCCGCCGGAGATCAGCAGCATGCCCAGCCACGCGAGCAGCCCGGGCGCCTCGCGCAGCACCACGATGCCCGCCACGCCCGTGATCAGCGGCGCCACGCCGCGCATCAGCGGATACACGAGCGTCAGGTCGCCGACGCGATACGCGTTGACCATCAGGTAGTAGTAGGCCAGGTGGATCGTCAGCGACGCGCCGATGTACGGCCACGCGGCGGCGGGCAGCGGCGCGATGAAGATCAGGAACGGCGCGGCCACGATGCCGGCGCCGAGCACGATGCCCGCGGTATCGAGCAGCACGTCGCGGCTGCCCTTGATCATCGCGTTCCAGCTCGCGTGCAGCAGCGCGGCGAGCAGGACGGCGAGAGAGACGGTGAGGGTCAAGGTGGCGCGGGCGGGATGGGAGTGGCCCGCGCGCTCGCTGCGCGCGCGGCGGGCGCGAGCATAGCGCGCGCGTGCTCGTCACCCCGGCGCAGGCCGGGGCCCAATTTGCAGCGATGAGGATTGGGCCCCGGCCTGCGCCGGGGCGACGCCTAATCGGCGCCGATCCCGAACCAGCGCCGCAGCGCGGAGCCGATGCGCGCGAACACCGCCGGCAGGTCGGCCGCGGGCGGGCGCGGGAACTCGGCCTGCGTATCCACCTTGCCCGCGCTCATCGCCTGCGCCATGAAGTCGCCGACCAGGTTCACCGCGTTGTGCCCGCCCTGACCCCAGTAGTCGCTGCGCAGCGTGACGCGCGGATCGTTGAAGCCGACCCACGCGCCGACCGCGAGCTGCGGATGCATCAGGATGAACCAGCCGTCGGAGTTGTTCTGCGTGGTGCCGGTCTTGCCGGCGACGTCGCCGCGCAGGCCCCATATCTCGCGCACCGCACGGCCGGTGCCGCGATCGACCACGCCGCGCATCATGTCGATCAGCTCGATCGCCACCTCGGGCTTCACCGCCGCCTCGGGCTGCGCATCGAACTGCGCCAGCACCACGCCGTTGCGGTCGGTGACGCGCGTGACCAGCAGCGGCGTGCGGTACCCGCCGAGCGAGGCGATCGTCGCGTAGCCGCTCACCATCTCGAGCAGCGACACGGGGCTCGTGCCGAGCGCGAGAGACGGCACGACGTCGAGCTCGCTCGCGCGCACGCCGGCGCGCCGCGCGAAGTCCGCCACCGGCCGCGCGCCGATCTCGTTGACCAGTTGCGCGGCCACCGTGTTGCGCGAATAGACCAGCCCGTCGACCAGCGTCAGCGCGCCGTCGCCGGAGTCGCTCGCCTCGCCGCTGTCGCGCGGCTTCCACTTCTCGCCGTTGGGCAGGCGCAGCGCCACGCGGCTCGCGGTGAAGCTGCGCGTCGGGCTGATTCCGGCTTCGAGCGCCGCTCCGTACACGAACGGTTTGAAGGTCGACCCCGGCTGCCGGCGCGCCTGCTGCACGTGGTCGTAGCGGTCCAGCGCGTAGTCGCGGCTGCCGACCCACGCGCGCACGCGTCCGCTGGCGGGCTCGAGCGCGACCAGCCCGGCCTCCAGCCGCGTCTTGCGCGCACGCAACGCCTCCATGAAAGCGCGGTCGGCGCGCAAGCGATCGAGCGCATCCTGCTTGCGCACACCGGCCTCCACAAGCTGCGCGTACTCGGGCGACTCGCGGATGAACCCATCGACGAGGTCCTCGTGCGCCGTCCACCAGTGCGCGAACGGCCTGGCCTTGGCGCGTGCCTTCACGTACGGCTCGGTGCGCGTGGCGAGCAGCCGGCCGCCGGGCGCGCTCCACTCGACGTCGGCCACCGCCTGCAGCGCGTCCATCTCGCGCGCGACCGCCGCCTCGGCCAGCCGCTGCAGCCTGGGATCGAGCGTGGACTGGATCACGAGGCCGTCGGTCGCGAGGTCGAATCCGAGCGGCTCGACGAACGCCGCCGCGATGCGACGCGCGGCCTCGGCGAAATGCGGCGCCAGGTTGTCGTCGAGGTCCTGCCGCGCGAAGTCGATGCGCAGCGGGCGGCGCGCCAGGATGTCGTAGGTCTTCTGCGGCAGCCTGCCGTACTTGACCATCTGCGCCAGCACGACATTGCGCCGCGCGCGTGCCCGCTCGGGGTTCTGCACCGGGTTGTAGGTGCTGGTGCCCTTGAGCATCCCGATCAGCGTGGCGCCTTCGAGCAGGTCGAGCTTCGCGGCCGGCTTGTCGAAGAACGTGCGCGACGCCATCTCGATGCCGACCGCGTTGTACAGGAACGGAATGCTGTTCAGATAGCTTTCGAGGATCTGGCGCTTCGAGTAGTGCGCCTCGATCTTCAGCGCGGTGATCATCTCCTTCAACTTGCGCGTGATGGTCGCGCTGCGGCCGACCTGCTCCGGAAACAGGTTGCGCGCGAGCTGCTGCGTGATCGTCGAGCCGCCTTGCCGATCGCCGCCGAGCGTGTGCAAGGCGGACGATGCGATGCGCTGCCAGTCGATTCCGCCGTGCTCGTAGAAGCGACGGTCCTCGGTGGCGATCAGCGCTTCGATCACATGCTGCGGCACGCGGTCGAGGGCAATCCACTCCTGGTTCGCGCGGCGGAAGCGCGCGATCACCGTGCCGTCCGCGGCCAGCAGCACGCTCGGCTTCACGTCGCGCGCGGCGAGCACCGGATCGGTCCTGCCGTCGATCGTCGGCGTGAACGGGACCAGCGCCAGCGCGTACAGCGCGAGCGCGAACGCGCCGCCGACCGCGCCGAGCGCGCCGCCGAGCGCCGCCAGCCGCAGGCGGCGCAGCAGCGGCGTCGGCCGGCCGAACAGCTCGCGCAGATAGCCAGCGGCGCGGTCCGGCAGCGGTCGCAGCAGTTTCGCGCCCAAGGTCTGGATTCGTTCGAGCATGCGGAGGTCGGCGCGCACTCATTCGCTCGCGCAGCGGCAAGGTTACCTGCGGCGGCGGCAGCGCCATTAGCCATTTGCGGCGTCATCCGCCCGCGTGATGGCGCGCCGCAAATACCGCGCCGCGCATCGGCCAATCGACTTGCTGTGGCCGCGCGCCGCGCTGGCTAGCATCGCGCGGACGGCGACGCGAGCATCGATCGATGACCGACGAACAGTTCGAATCCCTCGTCGCGCGGCTGGAGCGCGAACAGAGCCGCAATCCGGCCGCCTACCGGCGCAAGGTCGTGCTGCTCGCGCTGGCGGGTTATGCGTACATCGCTGCGGTGCTGCTGCTGTGCGCGCTGCTCGTGCTCGGCTCGCTGCTGCTGGCGACGCGGGCCGCGGTGCTGGGCGGCAAGCTCGCGATCCTGTTCGGCGCCTTCTTCTGGATCGTGACGCGCGCGATGTGGGTCCAGCTCGCGCCGCCGCAGGGCCGCGAAGTCACGCGGCGTGATGCGCCGGAACTGTTCGCGCTGCTCGACCATCTGCAGCACGAGCTCGACGTTCGCGCGCGCTTCCACCGCGTGCTGATCACCGACGACCTGAACGCCGCGGTCGTGCAGACACCGCGGCTCGGCGTGCTCGGCTGGCATGTCAACTATCTGATCATCGGCCTGCCGCTGATGAAGGCGCTTACCCGCAAGCAGCTCGCCGCGGTGCTCGCGCACGAGATCGGGCACCTCGCGGGCGGGCACGCGCGGCTCGGCAACTGGGTGTACCGGCTGCGGCTCGGCTGGGCGCGCCTCGGCGCGCTGCTTGAGCCGGCTCAGTCGGCGGGCGGCATCGTGTTCCGGCCGTTCTTCAGCCGCTTCGTGCCGTACTTCAACGCGGCGTCGTTCCCGCTCGCGCGCGCCAACGAATACGAGGCGGACCGCTGCTCGGTGCGGCTCACCTCGCCGACCGCGGCCGCAGCGGCGCTGACCACCGTCAACGTGATGGGCAGCTTCCTGCAGGCGCGCTACTGGCCCGAGCTGCACCGCAAGGCTGCCGACCACGCGCGGCCGCAGTTCTCGCCGTTCGCCGATATGGGCCGCGCGATGACCGCGCATGTCGACCGCGCCGCGCTGACCCACTGGCTCGCCAACGCTATGGCGCGAACGACCTCGTGCGCCGACACGCACCCGGCGCTGGCCGACCGGCTGCGCGCGATCGGCGCGGCGCCGCGGCTCGTGCCGCCTGCGCCCGGCGAATCGGCCGACGG
Source organism: Pseudomonadota bacterium (assembly GCA_029778535.1). Lineage (GTDB taxonomy): Bacteria > Pseudomonadota > Gammaproteobacteria > Burkholderiales > Burkholderiaceae_F > JAKOQB01. The sequence continues at coordinate 19,882 of JAKOQB010000041.1, forward strand.
GCTGCTGGGCGCCGCGCTCACACCGATCACCGAGGAGTTGGACCGCCGCTGGCAGCACGGCATCGCGCCCGCGTGGGAACGCCGCCACCAACAGGTGCAGGAAGACCGCAAGCGGCTGGCCGAACTCGACGCGCGCGCGGCCGCGGGCTGGCTCGACTTCGACGAAAGCCCGCAGCGCGCCTGCCTGACCGAAGAAGTCGGCACCGGTGTCGACGCAACGCTGGAGCAGCTCCGCGCGCTGAACGCGGCCGACCCCGCGCATGCACCGACCCGCTGCGCGCTCGGCGCGCGCCTGCTGCAGCGGGGCGACGAGGCCGGCATGGCACCGGTCGAGCGAGCGATCGAGCACGAGCCCGACGCCATTGCCGTCGCAGCCGCGCTGCTGCGCGACCACCACGCGCGCCACGGCCGCGCCGCCGAGGCGAAGCAGTGACACGAGCGCTGGCGCGAACGGCAGGAAGTCCTCCGGCTTGCGCAAGCCGATCGCGAACACATCACTGCGAAGGACACGTTCGAGCCGCACGGCCTCGCCACTGCGCAGGTCACCGCGCTGCGCAACCAGCCCGCCGCCGTCGCCGGCGTGCGCAAAGCGTGGCTGGTGCGCAAGCGCGTGCAGCACTTGCCCGAACAGGCGCACCTCGTGCTCGGCTCCACGACCACGCCGTGGTGGTCGCTGGCGCGTACGAGGCGGATTCGCCAGACGCACAGCCGCAGCGCCGGGACCGTCGGGTTCCCGGAACCGGCCGCGGTGATCTGCGTCGAAGGCGCGAATGCGGAGATCGGCAAGAAGATGTGGAAGGCTGCCGCGGACCGCGTCGTCTAGTCCAAGCGTGCGGCGGGGGTTCGGCCGGTTCGGGCATTCGCCTCGCTCCCGATTCCGCCATTCTGAGGGGGCAGTCAGGGGATGCGGCGGACATCGGTCAAGGCGATGCGCGGCGCTTGAGCCCGTTGGCGATGGGGCGCCAGCTGAGCCACCTTCAGGCGGCCGCGAAGCCGTGGGGTCGCCTCGGCGACCCCATCTGTCGCTTTGGACGGTTAGCAGCGTCTACAGCCCAGGGTTTGCCGCAGAGGACAACTGCGGGTCGGCCGCGGTCGCATCGCCGCCGCCGACTTGCGCGGCTCGTGCGCGACGCGGACTTCCGATCATCGGGGCACGACGGCGCGCAGTGCACCGGCGAGAACCGCACCTCGAGGCCGCGCGCAGCCGATTTCTGGCGCGCGTGTCCGGATTGGCTCCACGGCCGCGTTCTTACGGAGGTTCCCATTTCATGTGCGAGAGACCTCCCATGCGCCCGTCGCCCACCCGCAACTTCCAGCGCCGGATCGCCGTGACGGCGTACGCCTTGCTGCTGCTTTTCGGCGCCCCCTCGGTTGACGCCGCGCTGCTGTGCTCGCAGAGCCTGCCCGCGATCGCCGTGCTCGACCCCAGCGACAGCCACGCCGCACTTGCCGCAATCACGGTCGACTGCAGTGGCGGCGCAGTTACTGATCCGACCGTCTCCGCCAACGTGCAGATCTTCTTCGCCGCGACACTGCTGACCGATGTGCTGCCCACGCTCTCGGACGGCTTCACGACGTACACCGGCGTCTTTTCTGGGTCCAATTCCGCGATCTTCCTCGGCGTCCCGATCGTTCCGCTGGCCACGACCCTCAAGCTGCGAGACTTCTTCATCGACGCGACCTTGTTTGCTTCCGGCTTCGGCCTGACCGAGTTCCTGAGCATCACGAGCACGACTGCAGTGCCGGTCTCCAATTCGACCTTACTGGTCGCGCTCGTCGGAGAGCCGACGACAAACGTGGCGGAACCCGGCACGCTGCTGCTGCTCGCCACTGCGGGCGCCATTGTCCTCGGGCTGCGCCTTGGGCGACGTCGCGGTGATCGCGCCAGCCGCGTGGCGGCGTGACGAGCGCGCGCAGTGGTTGCGGCACGCGCCGGGCTAGCGGTCGCGAGATTCGCCCATTTCGGAGTACAGCCGTCAAGGCGCAGCAGTCGACGAGTTGGATGTCGGCCGCGTCGGCTCAGGGTCGGTGCCAGTTCGACCCGCGGCAAACGGTTCTGCCGATAGCGCTTTGCGAAGCGAAAGTTCTCGAAGCCCCCAGCGGAGGCAGCGCCGGCATTGCCTCGCCGGCAGGCAATGTCGACCTTCGCACGAAGCCTGTCGTCGTGAGCCTCTGGCTCAATGGCCTGTCAAGTCGTCTCGCTGCTGAACCCCGACGTACGGAGCCGAATTCAGGCGTGCGCTGATTGCCCCAAGCGGGCGCTCGCGGTGCGCGCATCGAAGCTCTGCTCCGCTACGCAAGGCATCATCCGTCTCGCCGTTGCCGCATGGACTCCTCCGTGTCCGCCGCCCTTCACGCAAGCACCGCATCCGCCGCCGTGTAGTTCAGGCCAAGCGCCTTCGCCACCGCCCTGAATGTCACCTTGCCCGCGGCGATATTCAGCCCGTTCTTCAGGTGCGGATCGTCGGCGAGCGCCCTGCGCCAGCCCTTGTCGGCGAGCGCGAGGGTGAACGGCAGCGTGGCGTTGTTCAGCGCGTAGGTGCTGGTGCGTGGCACCGCGCCGGGCATGTTGGCGACCATGTAGTGCACGACGCCGTCGACCACGTAGGTCGGGTCGGCATGCGTGGTGGGGCGGCTGGTCTCGACGCTGCCGCCCTGGTCGATCGCCACGTCGACGATCACCGAGCCGGGCTTCATCTTCGACAGCATCTGCCGCGTGATCAGCCGTGGCGCCTCGGCGCCAGGGATCAGCACGCCGGAGATCACGAGGTCGGCGCGCAGCAATTCGCGCTCGATGTTGTCCTGGTTGGAGAAGATCGTCATCGCGCGGCCGTGGAACATCGCGTCGATCCGCCGCAGCGCCTCGGCGCTCTTGTCGATCACCACCACCTGCGCGCCGGTGCCCACCGCCATCTGCGCGGCGTGGGTGCCGACCACGCCGGCGCCGAGGATCACCACACGCGCGGGCGCCACCCCGGGCACGCCGCCGAGCAGCGTGCCCATGCCGCCGACGGACTTCTCCAGACAGCGCGCCCCCGCCTGCACCGCGAGCCGGCCCGCCACCTCGCTCATCGGCGCGAGCAGCGGCAGCCCGCCGCTCGGCGACGTGACGGTCTCGTACGCGATGCAGATCGCGCCGCTCGCGATCAGGTCCCTCGTCTGCTCGGGATCGGGGGCCAGGTGCAGATAGGTGAAAAGCACCTGTCCTTCGCGCAGCAGCCTTCGCTCGGCCGCCTGCGGCTCCTTGACCTTGACGATCAGCTCCGCGCGCTGAAAAACCTCGGCCGCGGTTGCGATGACTTCGGCGCCGGCCTTGCGGTAGTCGTCGTCGGCGGCGCCGATGCCGCCGCCCGCGTTCGACTCGATGATCACCTTATGGCCGTGCGAGACGGCCTCGCGCACCGACGTCGGCGTCATGCCGACGCGGTATTCATGGACCTTGATCTCCTTGGGCACGCCGATCAGCACTTTCTTCCTCCTGCAGTTCAGGGTCGGTTTGCGGGCCGCGACTCCTCGTGAGAGCGCGGTTCGGATTGCAGCGCGGATTGTGCCCTTACTCGCCGCCTGCGCGCGCTGCTTGACGATCTGCCGCGACACGAGCCCGACGCAAATCAGCCCGAACGACGCGAGCCCGCGCGACGACGATGCCGGCGAGCGCGCTGCGATAGAGTCGATCGAGAACGGCCCGAGCATGCCCGGGCACGCGAGCAGCAGCGACCGCGCGCAAGCGGGTGCTCTCCAGCGCCGGGTGGCGTGACGGCGCACAAGGCTGTCGCCGAGGTGTCATCCCCGCGCAAGCGGCGATCCAGTGAGTCGATGCCGGTCTGGATTCCCGCTTGCGCGGCTATGACACCAGCGGCCTTATGCCCGCGCCGCGCTCGAATCCAGCGGCGCCTTCAGCGCGACCTGCGCGCGGCAGCGCTCGCCGGCGAGGTCGATCTCGTACTTGCCCGACTCGATCCACGCCTTGTCGGCCGACCCGTTCGCGTTCGTGATCAGTCCGAGCGCGACTGGCTTGCCGAGCGTGTGCCCGAACGCGGCGGAAGTTACGAAGCCGACGGGAAGCCCGTCGCGCAGGATCAGCTCGTTGCCCCACAGGTTGGTGTGCTTTGCATCGACGACGAGCGACACGACGCGCCGCTGCACGCCTTGTGTCTTGATGCGCGCGAGCGCATCGCGGCCGCGGAAGCCGCTTTCCTTGTCGAGCTTGACCGCGAACGACAGCCCGGCTTCGAACGGATTGATTTCGGGCGTCAGCTCGCGTCCCCACGCGCGATAGCCCTTCTCCAGCCGCAGCGAGTCGATCGCGTAGTAGCCGGCGTTCACAAGCCCGAGGTCGCGCCCGGCTTCGAGCAGCTGCTCGTAAACGCCGACCGCAAACTCCGCCGGCGTGTACAGCTCCCAGCCGAGTTCACCGACGTAGGTCAGGCGCGTGGCGCGCACGGTCGCGTAACCGAGGTCGATCTCCTGCGAGGTGCCGAACGGGAACGACGCGTTGTCGAAGCGCGCGGTCGACACGCGGCTCAGCAACTCGCGCGCGCGCGGACCCATCACCGCGAGCATCGCGTGCATCGGCGTGATGTCGGTCACCGTGCAGCGCCAGCCGCGGCTGCGCAGCGCGCGCTCGATCACGTCGCGGTCGCGCACCGCGGATCCGGAGCTGGTGACGATCAGGTACTCGTCGTCGTCGATGCACGTGATCGTGAAATCGCTCTCGTAGCCGCCGCGCGCGTTGAGCATCCCGGTGTACACGGTGGCGCCCGCCGTGCGCGGCACCTCGTTGGCGACCAGCCAGTCGAGCGCGGTCCACGCGTCCGGCCCCTGCATGAGCAGCTTGGCGAACGAAGTCATGTCGAACAGCGCGACCGCTTCGCGACACGCGCGATGCTCGGCCGCGACCCACGGGTGCCAGTTCTGATGCCCCCAGCCGTAGTCGATCTTCGCGTCGGCCGGCGACGGCGCGAAGAAGTTGGCGCGCTCCCAGCCCATCTTCGATCCGAAGCACGCGCCGCGTACTTTCAAGTGCGCGTACAGCGGCGAGCGGCGGAACGGGCGGGCGCTTTCCAGCTCGCGGTTCGGCCACGGCATCTTGTAGTGCAGGCCGAGCACTTCGGCGATGCGGTCGGCGAGCCACGTCTCGTTGCCGTTGAAGCGCGCAAAGCGGCGGATGTCGACCGGCCACAGGTCGAGCGTCGGCTCACCGTGCACGATCCACTCGGCGAGCGCCTTGCCCGCGCCGCCGCCGGAGGCGATCCCCATCGAGTTGAAGCCGCAGCCGACGAACAGGTTGTCGAGTCCCGGCGCGGGGCCGACGATGAAGTTGTTGTCCGCGGTGAACGACTCGGGGCCGTTGTAGAACTGCTTGACGCGCGCGTTATGTAGCGCCGGCACGCGGATCATCGCGTTGTCGAGCAGGATCTGGAACGCGTCCCAGTTGTCGGGCAGCAGTTGGAACTCGAAGTTTTCCGGAATGCCGCCGCGGTGCTGCGCGCTCTGCAGCCAAGGGGTCGCCTGCGGCTCGAAGCCGCCCATCAGCAGTCCGCCCACTTCTTCCTTGAAGTAGATGTAGCCGTCGGGGTCGCGCAGCACCGGGAGGCTCCGGTGCACGCCGTCGATCCGGTCCGTGACGATGTAGTAGTGCTCGCACGAGAAGAGCGGCACGGTGACGCCGAGCGTGCGGCCGAGCGCGCGTGACCACTGCCCGCCGCACAGCACGACGATCTCGGCTTCGATCTCGCCGCGGCTGCCGTCCCTGGCCTGCCATGAAATCGACTTCACGCCGCGGCGGCGCTCGGTGCGGAAATGCGTGGCAGCAGTCACGCGCACGCCCTCGCAAATCTTCACCCCGCGGTTGCGTGCGCCCTTGGCGAGCGCGAGCGTGAGATCGGCGGGATTCGCTTTGCCGTCGCCCGGCAGCCAGACCGCGCCGGCGAGGTCATGCGTCTCCATGATCGGGTAGAGCTTGCCCGCCTCGGCCGGCGTGATCACATCGCAGGTGACGCCGTACGCCTTGGCGACCGCCGCGGTGCGTTTGAGCTGCACCATGCGGTCGGCGGTGCGCGCAACCGCGAGCGACCCGCACTGCTTCCAGCCCGTGCCCAAGCCAGTCTCCGCTTCGAGCTTTGAGTACAGCTCGGTCGAGTAGCGGATCAGCCGCGTCATGCTCTCGTGGTTGCGCAACTGGCCGACGAGCCCGGCCGCGTGCCACGTGGTGCCGGAGGTGAGCCGTCCCTGTTCGAGCAGCACGACGTCGCGCTCGCCGAGCGCGCTCAAGTGATACGCGACCGAGCAGCCCATAATGCCGCCGCCGATGATCACAATGCGCGCGTGCGCGGGCGGTGCCGCGGGCGCGGACAGGCGCTGTTCTACTGGCATCTCTTCGAAGTGCGGCGTTTGGGTGCTGAATGAGAGCGTGCGCCCGCGCGGTGTCGTCCCCGCGGAAGCGGGGATCCAGCGCCGTTAACGACGCAGCGACTGGATTCCCGCCTGCGCGGGAATGACACGGCATCGCGGCCGATTGTTGTTCTGGCTCACATTGTGCCCGCGCCGCCTGCGCCGGTCACCTGCCGCGGCGCCGGCGGGCGTTTATAGTCTCCGCCAACCACTGAAGAGCGAGGAAAACAATGGCTTTCGCCACGGAGAATCTGCGCACCGTTGCCGTCGTCGGCCACGGTGCCGCGGGCAAGACGACGCTGGTCGAGCAGCTGCTGGCCAAGGCGAAGATGATCGGCGCGCCGGGCAGCGTGGAGAAGGGCACGACGGTGTCCGACTACGACCCGCAGGAGAAGACCGTGCTGCATTCGCTGCGCGCCGCGGTCGCGCACTGTGACCACAATGGCACGCGCATCCACCTGATCGACACGCCGGGCTATCCGGACTTCATCGGCCAGGCGATCGGTGCACTCGACGCGGTCGAGACGGTCGCCGTGGTCGTCAATGCCGCCAATGGCATCGAACTCGTCACGCGCCGGATGATGGACTGGGCGAAGGCGCGCAACCTGTGCCGGATGATCGTCGTCAACAAGATCGACCACGAGCACATCGATCTGCCGGGACTGCTGCAGGAACTGCGGGAAGCGTTTGGCCACGAAGTGCTGCCGATCAATCTGCCGGCCGAGAACGGCAAGCGCGTGATCGACTGCTTCGACCACGACGACGGCACCGCCGACTTCCTGTCGGTGGCCGAAATCCATCGCAAGCTGATCGAGCAGGTGGTCGAGGTCGATGACGCGGCGATGGAGAAGTATCTCGAGCAGGGCAGCGTCGATCCGACCACGCTGCACGAGCCGCTGGAAAAGGCGCTGCGCGAAGGGCACATCATCCCGGTGTGCTTCACCTCCGCGCGTACCGGCGCCGGCGTGCAGGACCTGCTCGATGTGATGGCGCGCCATCTGCCGAATCCAGCCGAAGGCAATCCGCCGCTGCTGATCAAGGGCGAAGGCGCGCAGGCGCAGGCGTTCCGCGCCGTGCCCGACCCGAGCAGGCACGTGATCGCGCACGTGTTCAAGGTCGTCAACGATCCGTACGTCGGCAAGATCGGCGTGTTTCGCGTGCATCAGGGCCGCATCGGCAAGGACTCGCAGCTTTTCGTCGGCGACAGCAAGAAGCCGTTCAAGGTTTCGCACCCGATGCTGCTGCAGGGCAAGGACATGGTCGAGGTGCCGCAGCTCGTTCCCGGCGACATCGGCGCGGTGGCGAAGGTCGAGGAGATCGTGTTCGATTGCGTGCTGCATGACTCGCACGAGGAGGATTTCGTGCGCATGAAGCCGCTCGACTTCCCGAGGCCGATGTACGGTCTGGCGGTCGAGCCGAAGCGCCGTGGCGACGAGGGCCGAATCTCGGAGGTGATGAGCAAGATCGCCGCGGAGGACCCGACGCTGGCGATCGAGCACGACGTGCACCAGAACGAGACCGTGCTGCGGGGGCTTTCGGAGCTGCACCTGCGCTCGGTGCTGGAGCGGATGAATTCGCTTTACAAGCTCGAGGTCGCCACACGCCCGCCGCGGGTGCCTTACCGCGAGACGATCAACGCGCAGGCCGAAGGCCACGCGCGCCACAAGAAGCAGACCGGCGGCGCGGGCCAGTTCGGCGAGGTGTACCTGCGGGTGGAGCCGATGGGGCGCGGGCAGGGCTTCGAGTTCGTCGACCAGGTCAAGGGCGGCGTGATTCCGTACAACTTCATCCCCGCGGTCGAAAAGGGCGTGCGCGAGGTGCTCGCGAGCGGCTACGTGGCCGGCTATCCGCTGCAGGACATCCGCGTCGTCGTCTACGACGGCAAGCACCATCCGGTCGACAGCAAGGAGGTCGCTTTCGTCGCGGCCGGCCGCAAGGCGATGCTCGACGCGCTGCCGAAGGCGCGACCGATCGTGCTCGAGCCGATCGTCAACATCGAGATCGTCGTTCCCGACGCGGTGATGGGCGACATCACCGGCGACCTGTCGTCGCGGCGCGGACAGGTCACCGGCACCGACAACCTCGCCGGCGGCATGATGGTCGTCAAGGGCGTGGTGCCGCTGTCCGAACTGGACGGCTACGCCGGGCGGCTGAAGGCGATCACGCAGGGGCAGGGCAGCTACTCGATGGAGCTGTCGCACTACGAGGCGGTGCCGCCGAACGTGCAGGCGCAGCTCGCCAACGAGTTCAAGAGCAGGCGCAAGGAAGCGGAAGAGGATTGAGTCGAGAATCCGCTCGACACGGCGACTCCAGCTCGTCGCCCCGGCGCAGGCCGGGGCCCAATCTGCAGTGCCGGCCAAATTGGGCCCCGGCCTGCGCCGGGGCGACGACTGCAGTGAATCCGCGCTGCGTGACGACGGTCACACGCGCCGATGCGGGCGCTTGAATCCGCGCCGCATGCAACAAACTGGGCGACATGATCCTCGAATGCCCGCATTGCCACGCGAAGAACCGCGTGCAGGATGAACGCTTCAACGACGAGCCGACCTGCGGCGGTTGCGGCAAGCCGCTGCTGCGCGGCGCTCCGATCGCGCTCAACGACGACAACTTTTCCGCGGTGATCGCGGCCAGCCGGCGGCCGGTCGTGGTCGATTTCTGGGCATCGTGGTGCGCGCCTTGCCGGATGTTCGCGCCGGTCTTCGCCGGGGCGGCGCAGGGCAACGAAGCGGTGCTGTTCGCCAAGGTCGACACCGACGCCAATCCGCACGTGGCGAGCCGGTACGCGATCCGCAGCATTCCTACGATCGCGGTGTTCAAGAACGGCAAAATCGCCGACCGAATCAGCGGCGCATTGCCCGCCGGCCAGTTCGACACGTGGCTGGCGGCCGCCGCGACGCGCTGACCTCCGCAAGCGGAGGCTCACTCCTTGGGCACGTGACCCGCGTTTGCGGGTCACTTCTTGCATTCGATTGCTGCTGTTCGCAAAGTAGTCAGCCCCGCCTTCAGGCAACACGATGCTGATCGAGTGCCCGCATTGCCACGCGCGTAACCACGTACCCGACGAGCGCCTGAGCGACGGTCGGCCCTGCGGTCATTGCGAGCGACCCCTCGTTGCCGGCGCCCCGGTGGTGCTGACCGACGAGAATTTCGCGGCGGTCATAGCGTCGAGCGAACGCCCGGTCGTCGTCGATTTCACGGCCGGCTGGTGCGCGCCGTGCAAGAGCTTCGCGCCGGTGTTCGCGGCCGCCGCGGCCAAATCGCCCTCGGTCCTGTTCGCGCGCGTGGACACCGATGCCAATCCCCAGATCACCAGCCGCTACGCGGTGCGCAGCGTTCCGACCGTGGCCGTGTTCCGCCACCAGCACATCGAAGAACGTTACAGCGGCGCGCTGTCGGCCGATCAGTTCGACGCCTGGCTGCGCTACGCGCTCACGTAGTTTTCCTCACGCCGACCGCAGGTGCCACGCCTTCGGCCGCGTGAAGGTCTCGATGCCGTACGTCGACAGCGTCAGTCCAATGCCCGAGTGGCCAAGCCCCGACCACGGCAGCCGCGGGCTGACGCGGTCGCAGCAGTTCCAGTAGACGCTGCCGGCGTTGACCTGCGCGAGCAGCCGCTCTGCGCGCGCGCGATCGTTCGAATACACCGCCGCGGTCAGGCCGTACTCGGTGTCGTTCATCAGCCGCACCGCTTCGTCGTCGCCCGCGACCTTCTGGATGCCGATGATCGGGCCGAAGCTTTCGTCGCGCATCAGCTTCATCGTGTGGTTGACGTTCGCGAACACGGTCGGCTCGAACCAGTTGCCGGGCTGCTCGATGCGCTTACCGCCGGTGAGCAGCTTCGCGCCCCTGGCCAGCGCGTCGGCGACCTGATCGGCGAGCACCTCGAGCTGCGGCGCGCGCGTCAGCGGACCGATGTAGCTGTCCTCGCTGGTCGGGTCACCGATGCGGTAGCCCTTGACCTCGTTGACGAACGCGGCCACGAACGCGTCGTGGATCTTCTCGTGCACGTAGATGCGTTCGACCGAACAGCAGCTCTGTCCGGTGTTGTACATCGCGCCGTCCGCCGTCGACGCCGCGGCCGCCGCGACGTCGACGTCGTCGCACACGTACACCGGGTCCTTGCCGCCGAGCTCGAGCTGCAGCTTGATCATGCGGGGGCCGACCGCCTGCGCGATCTTGCTGCCCGTCGCGTAGCTGCCGGTGAAGAACACGCCGTCGATCGGCTGCGCCAGCAACGCACTGCCCGCGGCTCCGGCGCCGACGATCACCTGGAACACGTCCTGCGACACGCCGCTTGCGTGCAGCAGGTTGCCGATCTCCAGCCCGGTCAGCGTGGCGAACTCGCTCGGCTTGTACAGCACGCTGTTCCCGGTCAGCAATGCAGGGACGAACACGTTCGCGCCGACGAAGTACGGGTAGTTCCATGCCGAGATGTTGGCGATCACGCCGAGCGGCTCGTGACTGATGCGCTCGCGCATGCCGCTTTCGTCGAACACATCGCGCGGCGCGAGCGTCTTCTCCGTCTCGGCGAGGAAGAAGTCGATGCGGCCGAGCAACCCGGCGAGCTCGTTGCGCGACTGCCTGATCGGCTTGCCGACTTCCGAGGTCAGCACCGCGGCGAGCTTGTCGAGATCGCGCACGATTCCTTCGCGGAAGCGGCGGATCGCGGCGAGCCGCTGCGCGAGCGGTGTCGCGGCCCAGCCCGGCTGCGCAGCCCGGGCGGCGCGGTACTTGGCGGCGATCGCCGCTGCGTCGTCGTCAGGCAGTTCGGCAATTGTCTGGCCGTTGGCGGGGTTGGTGATCTTCAGCATTTGTCGGGGTTCGGACTGCGGATTGCGGATTGCGCGGGTTGGGCGACGAACAACGAACAACGGACAACGAACAACGGATCACGGATCACGGATCACGGATCACGGATCACGACTCACGTCCCCACGCAACTCTCGCGCCAGCCGCCGCGCCTCTTCGCCTTCCGGAATCGGTCGCCCCGAGTCGCGCCATTCGACCGCGGAGTGAAACCCGTGCTTCTCTGCGTGCGCGCGGAACCACACACCCTCGGGATCGTGGCGCGTGATGCCGTCGAACACGGTGGCGATTATCTGCGTCGTCGCCAGCCCCATGTTCTCGTAAGCCTGGTTGATCGCGAGCTTCTGCATCGTCAGCATCGCGCGCGGCACACCCGCGATGCGGTCGGCCAGCGCATCGACAACGCGGTCGAGCTCGTGCGGCTCGACCGCGTCGATCGCCAGGCCCCATTCCTTGGCAGTGGCGCCGTCGACCGTGTCGCCGGTGAACAGCAGCCGCTTCGCGCGCTGCATGCCGACGCGGTACAGCCACATCGCGGTCGTCGGGCAGCCCCAGACGCGCGTCGGCATGTAGCCGATGCGCGCGGTCTTCTCCATCACCAGCAGGTCGCACGACAGCGCGATGTCCGAGCCGCCCGCGACCGCGTACTGCTGCACGCGGCAGATCGTCGGCTTGTAGCTGCGCCACAGGCTCATGATGTCGTCGGTGGCGCCCTTCATCCACTTGTAGTCGACCATCGGGTCCCACGGCATCTCGTTCTGCAGCCACTCGTGCGCGTCGGGCTTCTCGGCCGATTCCTTCATGTCATAACCGGCGCAGAACGCGCGGCCCGCGCCCTGCACGACGATCACGTGCACCGCGTCGTCGTCGTTCGCCATCTGCACCGCGCGCCGGATCTCGCCCGGCATTTGCGGGCTGATTGCGTTCAGCCGCTCGGGCCGGTTCAGCGTGATACGGGCGATGCGCGGATTGCGTGCGTCCCTTGCGTAAAGCAGAGTGGCGAAGTCACTCATGGCTGCCCTTCCTCCGCGCGCGGCACTCGGCCAGGAAATCCTGCAGGATCGGATCGTCGTTCAGCACGTGCTCGCGCTGCCAGTGAAACTCCGGATGCCACTGCACGCCCGCGACGTACGTCGGCCCGGTCCAGCGCATTGCCTCGATGACGCCGTCGTCGGGGCAGCGTGCCTCGACGACGAAATCCTTCGCCAGATCCTTGATGCCCTGGTGATGCACGCTGTTGACCGTCGCGCCGCGCCGGCCCCCATACAGTTTTGCCAGCCGCGTTCCCGGCACGAACTCGATGTCGTGCAGATTGCGGTCGTAGACCGACGCGTCGCGATGCGTGCGCGCGCCCGGCAGTTGCGTCGCAATGTCCTGGTACAGCGTGCCGCCGAACGCGACGTTCAGCAACTGCAGCCCGCGGCAGACGCCGAGCACCGGCTTGCCGGCGGCCACGAAAGCCTTCGACAAAGCGGTCTCGTATTCGTCGCGGATGCGGTCGCCCTGCCACTTCTCGGAGAGCGGCGCCTCGCCGTAGCTGCCCGGCCACAGGTCCGAGCCGCCCATCAGCACCAGGCCGTCGAGCCACTGCGCGTACTCGTCGAGCGTTGGCGGATCATACGGCGCGGTGCGCTTGGTCTCCCCCTCGGGCGAGGGAACCATCACGGCGAGCGCGCCGCCCGACTGCACCCAGTGCGCGATCGACTGCTCGATGTACTGCAGCGTCTTGCCCCTGAAGATGTCGCGCGACGGATCGGCGTGGAAGAAGCACGCCGAGATGCCGATCTTGATGCGCTCCGACATCACAGCGCCTGCTCGAAGAAGCGCGCGAAATCCTCCGCCGAGCACGGGCGCGGATTGGTCTGGTGGCAGATGTCGGCGACCGCGATCTTCACCAGCGCCGGGATCTGCTCGCGCTTCACGCCCTTGGTCGCCAGCGTATCGCCGATGCCGATCTCGCGCTTCAGCCGCCGCAGCCACGGCACGAAGTCCTCCGCGCCGTTGGCGCCGGTCACGTGCGCCAGTTGCGCGAACTTCTGCGGCACCGCCTCGTAGTTGAACTTCATCACCGGCTCGATCATCAGCGCGTTGGCAAGCCCGTGGTGCAGATCGCACACGGCGCCGAGCGCGTGCGCGCACGAGTGCACTGCGCCGAGGTCCTTCTGGAACGCGATCGCGCCCATCATCGACGCCATCATCATGTCGCTTCTGGCCTGCAGGTTGCCGGGCTCGCGCACCGCGATCGCGAGCGCGGCCGCGGCGATGCGCGTGCCTTCGAGCGCGATTCCGTCGCACAGCGGGTGATATGCCGGCGACAGGTACGACTCGACGTTGTGCGTCAGCGCGTCCATGCCGGTGGCGGCCGTGACCGGCGCCGGCAGCGCCAGCGTCAGCTCCGGATCGGCGAACACCGCACTGGCAAGCAGCTTGGGCGAGAACACGATCCGCTTCAGGTGCGTGTCGTCCTCGCTGACGACGCTGGAACGGCCGACCTCGGAGCCGGTGCCGCTGGTGGTGGGCAGCGCGACGAAATACGGCAACTCGTTGACGATCGGCTTGACCTGCGGGTGGTCCCACACGTATTCGAGGATATGCCCGTCGTGCACGGCCATCAGCGCGACCACCTTGGCCACGTCGAGCGCCGCGCCGCCGCCGAAGCCGATCACGCAATCAGCGCGATGCGCCTTGTAGGCGGCGGCGCCTTCCATCACCTGCGCGCAGGTCGGGTTGCCGAACACGCCGCTGAAGACGCCGACGTCCAGGCCGCTCGCGAGCGACTGTCTGAACTCGGCCAGCAGCGGCAACGCGGCGAGCCCCTTGTCGGTGACGATCAGCGGCCGCTTCAGCGCGCGCTCGCGCAGGTGCTCGGCGACGAGGTGGCGGCTGCCGGCGCCGAAGTGAATGGCCGTGGGGAAAGAGAACTTGTTCACGCTCATGACGAGGTGGCCTTCGATGATGTCAGGTCCGTTTCATGCCAGCAGGCGGAAGCCGGCGACCTTCGCGGCAGATCGATCGAAGGTGCAGGTGACCTCACAGCCGGCCGCCGCATTGATGTGTTTCATCAGACAGTCGCTGAAGCCGATTGTCGTGGCGCGGAAGTCGCCGAGCGCCTTCCAGACCTGCGCCTTGTGCTCGACCGCGATCACGGGCGACGTCAGCAGCCCTTCGAGCGCAGCGGAGATCTCCTCGCGGTCCGCGCGATACAACCGCTTCATCACCCACGCGAATTCAGCCAGCACGATCGTCGCGACATGACCTGGCCGATCGCGCGTGAGCTTCCGGTTGATCAACGCACGCGCGGCCTTCGACTGCTGCGGCTCATCCTGGGCGAAGAACCGCACCAGGACGTTCGTGTCCAGGCCGATCACGACTGATCGCCCATCTCGGCGATCGCCGCGTTGATCTCTTCGATTGTCGCCGGTTTCCTGCGCCGGCCCTTGAACATGCCGCACAAGGAGCGAAGGTCACTCTTTACCGGAACGATGAGCACGCCCTTTTCCGTTTCCACGAAGTCGATCCGGTCACCGGCGTCGAGCCCGAGCGCGTCCCGGACCGACTTCGGGATCGTGACCTGCCCCTTGCTCGTGATCGTCGCTTCCGCCATCGGCTGCGGCTCCTTACCGTTTTTGTGCTGCCTTACTTTAGGGTAATGCAAATTTGCAGTCAAACCGGAAGCGCGTCAATCGATCCGCACCCACCTCAGCTCCAGCACGTCGCTCGGCCACGGCACGGCGTGGATGTTGGGCCGCATCACCCAGGTCAGCTTGCGCCGGTACAGCGGGATCAGCGGCAGGTCGGTGTTCATGATGCGCAGCGCGCCGCCGACCAGTTGCCGCCGCTGCGCCAGATCGGGCTCGACGCGGATCGCGTCGATCAGCGCATCGAGCTTCGGGTTCGAGTAGCGGCCGCCGTTGAACGCGCCGCTCGCCACGCCGTCGTAGGTGCGCACGACATTGTTCAGCATCGCCCACGGATCGGTGCCGGGCGACCAGCCGAACTCGAAGAAGCTGGTTGTCGCCTGCGTCAACTTGGGAAAGAACGTCGCGCTCGGCGACGGCTGGAACGTCACCCGGATGCCGATCTGCGCCAGCATCGCGGCGATCGCCTGGCACACCGCCGCGCGGTAGGTGACGTTGACGCAGTCGAGCGTGACGCCGAAGCCGTCCGCGTAGCCGGCCTCCTTCATCAGCGCGCGCGCGGCGGCCGGGTCGTACGGCCGGCGCCTGTCGAGCTCGGGCACATAGCCGTCGACCAGCTTCGACACGAACGAGCCGGTCGGCTCCGCCAGCCCGCGCAGCACCTTGGCGACGATCGCGTCGATGTCGATCGCCTGGTAGACCGCGCGCCGCACGCGCAGATCCTTGAACGGGTTGCGGCCTTTCACGTCGGAGAACTGCAGCTCGTCGCGCGCCTGGTCGAAACCGAGGTACTGCGTGCCGATGTCGGTCACCTGCACCGATTTCAGGCGCTTGTCGTCGCGCAGCCGCGCCACGTCCTGGAACGGCGGATCGATCACGAAGTCCGCCTCGCCCGACGCGAGCGCCGCCAGCCGCGTCGCATCCGACTGGATCACCGTGTAGATCGCCTCCGTGACGTTGCCGATGCCCTTGCCGCCGCGGCCCCACCAGCTCGGGTTGGCGACAAGCACGACGCGGCGATCCTGCTCGTAGCTGTCGAGCATGTACGGCCCGGTGCCGTTGGCGTGGCGCACCGCGTACGTCTCCTGCCGGCCGTTGTAGTCCTGCGGCAGCATGACGTTGTGCTTCTGCGCCCACGCCTTGCTCATCATCGCGACCAGCCACAGCTTCTCGGGCAGCACCGCATCGGGCGCGGCGAGCACGACGTCGATGGTTAGCGCATCGACCTTCTTCGCGTCGGTCACGCCGCGCAACTGGTTGGCGCGCTGCGAAGTCTTCGCCAGCGCGCGTTCGATCGAGAACACCGCGTCGTCGGCGGTGAACGCCGACCCGTCGTGGAACCTCACGCCCGGCCGCAGCTTGAAGCGCCAGCGCTTCGCACCGTCGAGCGATTCCCATGAGGTCGCCAGCGACGGCTCGAGCCGGAAATCCTGGTCTCGGTTGACCAGCCCCTCGTAGATCTGCGACACCACGCGCGTCTGGTACAGCAGCGCGAGCGCGTGCGGATCGAGCGAGTTGGGATCGAACGCGCTGGCGAAGCGCAGCGTCTTGGCGCCCGCCGGCGCGGCGGCGATCAGTGCGGCCGTCAGCACGACCGCGACCCAGCGTTTCATGGCTTCCGTTTCCTTGGTTGAATGCAATGGGGCGCAATCGTAGTCTCATGTGCTTCAATTTCGCCCGATCGACCGCCGAGGAGGAGCCGATGAAACGTTACGCCGACCTGCTTGCCGATGCGCTGAAGCGCGTGCGCGAGATCCAGCCGTGGGACCTGGCCAAGCAGCTCGCGCGCGAGAAGCCGCCGCTGCTGCTCGACGTGCGCGAGCCGGCCGAGTTCGCGCAGGCTCGGATCCCGGGCTCGATCAACGTGCCGCGCGGCGTGCTGGAACAGGCGTGCGAGTGGGACTTCGACGAGACGGAGCCCGTTCTCGCCGCCCGCCAGGCCGATTCGATCGTCGTCGTATGTCGCTCGGGAAACCGCTCGGTGCTGGCTGCCGACGTGATGCTGCAGATGGGTTTCGCCGAAGTGGTGTCGCTGAAGACCGGCGTGCGCGGTTGGAACGATTTCGAGCAGCCGCTGGTCGATGCCGATGGGCGCGCGGTCGATGGCGACGAAGCGGAACGTCTGCTCGCACCGCGCGTGCGTCCCGAGCAGCGGCGCCCGATGTGAGGTGACACCGCGTCAACCCGCGGCGCGGGAGTTTCTGTTCACTTGCTGCGCTTGCGCGGGCGGCACGCCGCGAGCACCTGCGCCGCCCATTCCAGCGCGCCGCGCTCGCGCCACAGTTCGCGGTGCGCCGTGCGGTACAACCAGGCCTCTTCCGCGCCGCCGAGCGCGATACCGAATTCGCCGGACTTCGGCTGCTTCGGGTTGTCGGCGAGCAGCATCTTGACCGCGCGTGCGTGCTCCGCCGCGGCGGCGAGCAGCGCGGCCTTCGCCTCTTCGTGCCGGCCGGCGCTGAAGAGGGCGAGCACGTGGGTCAGGGTCAGCTCGGCCGTATCGTCCGGAAAGCGCTGCGCGAGCGCGATCGCGTTGTCGAAACGATCGCTCTGCACGTACAGGCGCATCAGCGCGCCGCGAAAGCCGTGGTTGTCGTCGGGGTTGAGCCGCAGCACCATCCACTCCGCCAGCGGCAGCGCGGTTGCGCGATCGTCGTGTTCCAGCGCGTGGTGCAGCCGCGCGGCCACGCAGCGCAGGGCCGGGCGATTCTCCGGAAAGCCCCACGGCAGTTTCTGCGCGCCGCTGGCGTCGACATGCAGGCGCAACAGCGCGACCGCGCGGTCGAGCAGCGGCAGCACCACGCCTTCGTCGGCGCCGAGGATGCCGAGCGCGTGAACGGCCATTGCCAGATCGTCGAGCACGTCGAAGCTTTGCCACAGCAGCGGCTCGCGTTCAAGCAGCGGCAGCCAGCGCTGCGGCTCGTCGAACGCGCTCGCGTCGCCTTCGCCGAGCATGGTCAGCAGCGGCTTGGCCTGCGGAAACCGCTTGCGCCATTTCGCTTCCGCCCTGGCCAGCGCCGGCTGCGGCTCGAGCGCGCCGACGCCGTAAAGGTCGGGCTGCAGGTCGTGATTGAGCGCCGGTGGCGGCAGCGTGCGCAGCATTGCGCGCAACGCGGCCAGTTCCGGCAGCCGGTGCTCCGAGATCTCGAGTACGGCGGCGGCGGGATCCTCGGCGGCGCTGCGCAGCAGATCGATCAACGGCTTCGGAAAGTCGTCGCCGCGCCGCGCCCGCGCCAGCCAGAAGCGCGCGCGTTCGCGCGCCTGTTGCGTCCGGCCAGCGCCGATCAGCAGCGTGATCTCCAGGTGTGCGAGCGAAGGGTCGTCCGGGTTCAGGCGCTGCGCCTCGCGAAACGCGTCCAGCGCCGCGGCGTGATCGCCCTTGTCGGCGAGCATCGCCGCGCGCCGCTGCCATGCCGCGCAGTGCATCTGGCGGTCGCCGCGCGCCAGCACGGCGCTGAGCAGCGCCTCCCGTTTGCGCGGCTTGCCCAGCGCCAGGTAGGCATCCATCAGCGCGTCGAACAGCGGCTCGAGGCGGCCGGCCAGCGGAGAATCGCCGGCAAACCACGGCTGCAGCAGCGCGACCACGTCGGCCAGCCTGCCCTGTTCGCTCCACTGATACGCGGCGTCGGCGATCGCATTGACATTGACGCGCGTGCCTGGCAGCGACGCGAACACGCTGCGCGGCGAGGCGTCGAGCACATAGCGCAGCATGTTGACTTCGGGAAACGGCATCGCGCTTTCCAGGTTCTCGCAGCAATGCTTGTACTTGCGGCCGGAACCGCAGAAGCACGGGTCGTTGCGCCCCGGCCGCGGCAGGCGCTGCGGCACGTAGCCGTGCCGCGGCAGCGGCGTGATGCCGTACAGGCCGCGCGCCATCAGGCGTGCGAAGTGCTTCGGGTCAACCGCCTGTGCGAAGAAATGCGGCGTCAGCAGCGGCGCCGACACGGAAAACCAGTCGGCGAAGGCCGTCGGATCGTCGTTGGCGACCAGCCTGTGCGCCGCCGCCGCGAGCAGAAGTTCGAGTTCGTCAATGCCTTGCGGTTCGGCGGCGGTAAGTCGAGGCATGGTGCACGCGATTATCCACGTCGTGCGCGACGCGGTTCCGAGGAACGCCGCGCCGCTTAACCCGAATCCGCGCCGGTCGACGTTTGAAGCGGCATGTCCATCTGCCGCGCCGGAGGCGCCCATGCCTGCCCAGCGATTGACCGCGCTCGCCGCATCCCTGGCCGCCGTGACCGCCGCCGCGCCGCTCGGCGCCCAGCCCGCCGCCGACGCCACGGCGCTGACGATCTATTCCAGCGCGAACCCGGGCGCAATTTCGCCCGAGACGTTCCGCTTTCCCGGTCGCGGCGGCGTGCCGGGGTACGCGGTCGTGCGGCAGGAGCGCGAGATCGACCTTGCGCGCGGCCGCAACGAGGTGAAGTTCAGCGACGTCGCGGCGCTGATCGATCCGACCACGGTGATGTTCGAATCGCTGACCGATCCGAAGGGCACCGCGGTGCTGGAGCAGAACTTCCAGTTCGATCTCGTCAGCACCGAGAAACTGCTGCAGAAGTACGTCGACCGCAGCATTTCCGTCGAACAGGTGCGCGGCCAGGCGACCGAATTGTTCAGCGGCACGCTGCTGTCGACGCAGGGCGGCATCGTGCTCAAGCGCGACGACGGCACGGTGCAGATCCTGCCGCACAACGCGGGGGTGAAACTGCCCGCGCTGCCGGGCGGGCTGATCACGCGGCCGACGCTGGTGTGGAACGTCGACGCGAAGAGCGCGGGCAAGCAGCGCACGCGTGTCGCGTACCAGACGCAGGGCGTCACGTGGTGGGCCGATTACAACGTGACCTTCGCCGAGGGCCGCAATCACGGCGACTGCAAGCTCGACGTGGGCGCGTGGGTCAGCATCGTCAACACCTCGGGCGCGAGTTACGCGGACGCGAAGCTCAAGCTCGTCGCCGGCGAGGTGCACCGCGCGCCGGTCGGCGGCCGGGCTTCGAAGGCGATGGAAGCGCGGATCGCGGCGGCGAGCCCCGTGGTCGCCGACGGCTTCGCGGAGAAGGCGTTCTTCGAGTATCACCTGTACACGCTCGGCCGCCCCGCCACGCTGCCGGTCAACTCGACCAAGCAGATCGAGCTCTTCCCGGTCGCGCGCGGCGTGCCGTGCGAACGCACGCTCGTCTACTACGGCCGGCCCGACGGCGGCTACGGCTTCCTGCCCAGCCCGGCGACCGACCGCAGCTATGGCGTGGTCAGCAACAGGCAGGTCGACGTCTACCTGCAGTTCAGGAATGCCCAGGCAGCGAATCTCGGCTTGCCGCTGCCGCGCGGCCGCGTGCGCGTGTCCAAGCTCGACCCGGCCGACCGGACGCTCGAGTTCATCGGCGAGGATTCAATCGACCACACGCCGAAGAACGAGCGCGTGCTGCTGAAGCTCGGCAGCGCGTTCGATGTGGTCGGCGAGCGGCGCCAGGTCGACTTCAAGGTAAACACTTCGCGCAAGACGATGAGCGAGGACATCGAGATCAAGCTGCGCAACGCCAAGCGCGAGCCGGTCGAGGTGCAGGTCAAGGAAGTGCTGTACCGCTGGGTCAACTGGGAGATCACGTCGAAGAGCCACGCGTTCAGAAAGGAAAGGACGACGCGCGCAGCGTGTACTTTCCCGTCACCGTGCCTCCAGGGGAGGAGGTGACCGTGAGGTATTCGGTCAGGTATTCGTGGTCGGCGCTTGCGGACCGCTGAGTTGACCGCTCGCGGCGTGGCCGGCATCATGACAGCAAGCATTGTGCTGTCATGATGTCATGAGGACCACCGTCACTCTGGATCCGGATGTCGAAGCGCTGCTGCGCAAGGCCGTACGCGAGCGCGGCGAGCCGTTCAAGCAGGTGCTGAATGCGGCGATCCGTTCCGGTTTGACCGAGACGCGACGCCGCGCCGGCCGGCCGTTCAAGCAGCCGACGTTCGACATGGGCAAGCCCCTGGTCGACCTCACCAAGGCGCTCGCTCTCGCGGCCGATCTGGAAGACGCCGAAATACTCGCGCGAATGAAGCGCCGCCGGGCGCGATCGTGAAACTGCCCGATGTGAACGTGCTGCTTGCAGCCGTCAATCGCGCCAGCCCGGAACATGAGGAAGCACGGACTTGGCTGGAGGCCGCCTTTGCCGCGCCCGGTGGCGTGGGGTTTGCCTGGGTCGCGCTTCTGGGCTTCGTGCGGCTCGCCTCGCGGCGAGGAATCCTGGCGCGACCGTTGCGGGCGGAGGATGCGCTGTCGGTGGTCACCGCGTGGCTCGATGAACCGCGTGCGTCCGTACTGCATCCGACCGATCGGCACCTTCAGGTGCTCTCCCGCCTACTCATCGGCGCTGGGACCGCGGGCAATCTGACCACGGACGCCCATCTGGCGGCGTTGGCGATCGAGCACGGAGCGAAGCTCGGTTCGTTCGACCGCGACTTCGAGCGCTACAGCGGTCTCGCCTTCGAGCCCCTCGGCCCGGGGCGCTGACGCTACGGCCCATCGACGTAGCGCCGCGCTACTCGTGGTGAAGCGTCTCGTCGCCCCGGCGCAGAGCCTGCCCCGGACGTGATCCGGGGCCGGGACCCGGATCTTCGAGCGTCGCAAATCGGACCCCGGCCTGCGCCGGGGCGACGGACGGCAGCGCCGCCTCGTCTTCTTCCTCCTCGCCGAGGAACCCGCCGCTCTGGTGCGCCCACAGCCGCGCGTAGATGCCGCCGAGCGCGAGCAATTCCTGATGATTGCCTTGCTCGACGATGCGGCCGTGGTCCATCACGATCAGCCGGTCCATCGCGGCGATCGTCGACAGCCGGTGCGCGATCGCGAGCACCGTCTTGCCTTCCATCAGCCGGTAGAGGCTGCCCTGGATCGCGGCTTCGACCTCGCTGTCGAGCGCGCTGGTCGCTTCGTCGAGCACGAGGATCGGCGCGTCCTTCAGCATCACGCGCGCGATCGCCACGCGCTGGCGCTGCCCGCCCGACAGTTTCACGCCGCGCTCGCCCACGTGCGCGTCGTAGCCGTGCCGGCCCTTCGGGTCGACCAGCGACAGGATGAAGTCGTGCGCCTCGGCGCGCTCGGCCGCGCGGATCATCTGCGCGTCAGTGGCGTCGGGCCGGCCGTAGACGATGTTCTCGCGCACCGAGCGGTGCAAGAGCGACGTGTCCTGCGTGACCATGCCCACCTGTTCGCGCAGGCTGTCCTGCGTGACGTGCGCGATGTCCTGACCGTCGATCAGGATGCGACCCTGCGGCAGATCGTAGAAGCGCAGCAGCAGATTGACGATCGTGCTCTTGCCCGCGCCCGAGCGGCCCACCAGCCCGATCTTCTCGCCCGGCCGGATGATGAGCGAGAAATCGTCGATCACCTTGCGCGGCCCGCCGTAGCTGAACGTCACGCGCTCGAAGCGGATCTCGCCGCGCGTGACCGTGATCGGCCGCGCGTCGGCGCGGTCGATCACCGTGTGCGCCTTCGACAGCGTCAGCATGCCGTCCTGAACCGTGCCGACGTACTCGAACAGCGCCGCCATCTCCCACATGATCCAGTGCGAGATGCCATTGAGCCGCATCGCCATCGCCGCCGCCGCGGCGACCGCGCCGACGCCGACCTGTCCCTGCGTCCACAGCCACAGCGCGAGCCCCGCGGTCGAGCCGATCAGCATCACGGAAAGGATCTGGTTCACCGTCTCGAAGCCGGTGACGTAGCGCATCTGCCGGTGCACGGTCGCCATGAACTCCTGCATCGCGCTCTTCGCGTAACCCGCCTCGCGCTGCGAGTGCGAGAAGAGCTTGACGGTGGCGATGTTGGTGTACGCGTCCGTGATGCGGCCGGTCATCAGGCTCCGCGCATCGGCCTGCTGCTGCGCCACGCGCGCCAGCCGCGGCACGAAGTACCACATCGACACGCCGTACAGCGCAAGCCACAGCGCAAACGGCCCGACCATCCACAGGTCGAAGGCGCCGAGGATCGCGCTCATCGTGACGAAGTAGATCGTCACGTACACCAGGATGTCGGCGAAGATCATCCACGCGTCGCGCACCGCGAGCGCGGTCTGCATCACCTTGGTGGCGATGCGGCCGGCGAACTCGTCCTGGAAGAACGTCATGCTCTGCGCGAGCATCAGCCGGTGGAAGTTCCAGCGCAGCCGCATCGGCAGGTTGCCCGCGAGCGTCTGCTGCTTGAAGAGCGACTGCAGGCCGGCAAGCGCGATGCTGCCCACCAGTACCAGTGCCAGCAGCGCCAGCGTGCTCCCGTGCTCGCGCCAGAACGTCTGCGGCTGCGCGGCCGCCAGCCAGTCCAGCACGCGGGCGAGCATCGCGAACAGCAGCGCCTCGAACGCGCCGATCGCTGCGGTGAACAGCGTCATCAATGCGATGTACCTGCGCGTGCCGGCGGTCGCGGCCCAGATGAACGCGCCGAACGTCCGCGGCGGCGCCGGCGGCGGCGCGTCGGGGTAGGGGTCGACGAGTCGTTCGAAGTAGGAGAACACGGAGCATCCTGACGCGCCGATCGGGGCGGCGTCAGTTCAGGCCGGAAAGGCGCGAGCGTAGCGAAAGACAGATGCCAACGCCGACCGTCGTCGTCGCTCGTGACCGGGCCCCGGAAAACCGCTGCTGATCGCATTCGGCTGGTCCGGACAGCGCAGTCAATCCATATTTCACGTCGGGAAGGTGTGGCCTCGGTCGCGCTTTCCCATGGACGCCGTCAGGTCGGTGATCAACAGACAGGAGGTGCACATGTTCAAGGTCCTGAGCCGCTGGGTACTGCTTGGAGTCACGAGTTGCGTTCTGCTCGTGCCGCCTTCAGCGGCAGCGGATTCGGTCGATGGCAATGTCGTCGACGTCCAGTGGCTGAGACAAAACCTCCAGCGCGAAGATCTGCTGCTGATCGACGCCTCGCCCGCGCCGCTGTACGCAGCCCAGCACATTCCGGGGGCGATCCACGTGGATTTCTTCTCCTATGGCGGCCGCGAACATTCGCTGGCCGAGATGGAGCAGCGCCTGCGGTCGTGGGGCGCCAGCGCAGGCAAGCGAGTGGTGATCTATGACCAGGGCGGGTTCTACCTGGCCACGCGCGTCTTCTTCGACCTGTATTACTACGGCTTCCCCGTGGCAGATCTGCACATCCTCGATGGCGGGCTCGCCAAGTGGCAGGAGGCCGGCGGTGCGGTCACGAAGGATCCGACGCCGGCGCGGCCGACGGGTACGTTTCGCGTCACGCAGATTCGGGATGATGCGCGCGTCCGCTTGCCGGAGTTCCTCAATGCGTCCGGCGATCCGGCACATCACGCGCTGGTCGAGGCGCTGGAGCCGGGTTACCACTTCGGCGCCGCCAGATTCTTCGACCGCGCGGGCCATGTGCCGAACGCGATCATGTTGCCGGCCGCGGACTTCTTCAACGCAGACAAGACGTTCAAGTCCCCGCAGGAAATCCGCCGGATGCTGAGCTACCTCGGCATCGAGCCCGAGCAGACGATTCACGCGCACTGCGGCGGCGGCGTGGCCGCGACCGTGCCTTACTTCGTGCTGAAGTTCGTGCTGGGCTATCCCAAGGTCAAGCTGTACGTCGGCTCCCAGCTCGAGTGGCTGCAGGACGAACGGGGGCTGCCGCTCTGGACCTACGACGCCCCGTTTATGAAGCGGGACGCGGCCTGGCTCGCCGGCTGGGGCAGCCCGATGATGCGCAGCTTCGGCATGGCGCGGATCAGCATCGTCGACGTACGTCCTGCCGACGCGTACGCGTTGGGGCACGTGCCGTTTGCGCTGAACATTCCTGCCGACGTCTTCCGGCGTCATTTGGCCGATCCGTCCGGACTCGCGGCCCTGCTGGGACCGGCAGGCGTGAATGCGAGCCATGAAGCGGTCGTCGTCTCCGACGGTGGATTGAATCCGGCCTCGGCACTGGCGTTTCTCGCGCTCGAACGGCTCGGACAAAGGAACATTTCGATCCTGACGGATTCGGTCGACGAGTGGGGCTTGCGCGGTCACCCGCTCACCAAGCAGGCGACCGTCGTCGGTCCGCGCAGATCGCCGCAGGAACTCGCAGTTCCGGCGACGACGTATCCGGCCAAAGTCCGCGCGGGCATGGTCGTTCGCGATCCCGACGAAGGGCAGGGCCTGTATCCCAGGGTTTTCATCGCGTCCGGCAGGCAAGCGCCGGCCGGGTCGCCGGCGGGCAAGGTCGTCCACGTGCCGTACACGGAGTTCGTGAACGCCGATGGCACGCCCAAGGCGGCGAAGGACATCTGGAGCATCCTCGCGAAGGCGGGCGTTCCGCGCTACGCCGAGATCGTCTGCTTTGCCGACGATCCCGGCGAAGCCGCGGTCAACTACTTCATCCTCAAGCTGATGGGCTACCCGGATGTCAAGGTCTGGGTGAGGTGAATTCGTCGTCGAGCCTGTGGGTGCTGGACTATCGTCATGCCATGCAGCCTTCCGCGAGTACCACTGCCCCGCCCGTACCGCCGAGCCTGCTGAGCCCGCGCCGTGTTCTGGTCATGCTGATGGCGGCGGTGCCGCTCGGCATGGTCATCAGCATCGGTTCCGAAACTCGAGCATCGATCTGGATCGTTCGCGCCCTCGTGGTCGGGCTGTGCGCCATGCTGGCGTTCGGAATCGCCGAACGCTGGCCGCGGCGCCTGCCGCGCCGGTTTGCGCGCTGGGTCTGGCAGGTGCTGGCGCTGATCGTGGCGGTGCCGCTGGGCGCGCTGCTCGCTTACTGGTTGACGACCGGCGGCGCGCCGCGGTTCGCGGAGTATCCGGCGCGATTGATCGGGTTCGCGCAACTGACGTTCGCGGGCGTGCTGTTCGGCGCCTGGATCGCGATGGTGGCGATCGTGCGCCAGCGCGACATGCTGGCGCACGAGCAGCGGCTCGCATTCGAGCGCGAGCGCAGCGAGCTGGCGCGCCAGGCGCTCGATGCGCGCATGCGCTTGCTGCAGGCGCAGGTGCAGCCGCACTTCCTCTTCAATACGCTCGCGAACGTGCAGGCGCTGGTGGACACCGGTTCAGCGCAGGCCTCGCAAGTGCTGCGCAGCCTGATTGCGTACCTGCGTGCCGCGGTGCCGCGGCTGAACGATTCGGAAACGACCTTCGGCCAGGAACTCGAACTGGTACGCGCCTATCTCGAGTTGATGCACATGCGCATGCCGGACCGCCTGCAGTTCACGCTGAACGTCGACGCCGCCGTGCTCGAACTGCGCTGCCCGCCGATGACGCTGCTGACGCTGGTCGAGAATGCGGTGCGCCATGGCATCGATCCGAGCGAAGACGGCGGCGTCATCGACGTCAGTGCGCAGTTGCGCGATGGTCGCTGCCTCGTTCGCGTCAGCGACAGCGGCGTCGGGCTGCAGCGCGCCGGTAACGGACTCGGCACCGGCCTGTCGACACTGCGCGAGCGACTGCAGCTCTTCTTCGGCACCGACGCGCAGCTGCGGCTGGCCGCGCGCGAACCGCGCGGCGTGTGCGCCGAACTCGATCTGCCGGCGCAATCGACGGCAACGTGAACCACGGGACACCGACGGCGCTGATCGCCGATGACGAGCCGCTGCTTCGCGACGTGCTGGCGCGCCTGCTGGGGGAAACGTGGCCGGAGCTGAAGATCGTGGCCAAGGCCCGCAACGGCCGCGAGGCGGTCGAGCAATTCGAGGCGCTCAAACCGGACATCTGCTTTCTCGATGTGCACATGCCGGGCCTGTCCGGCGTGGAGGCGGCGCGCCAGATCGGCCGGCGTGCGCACCTCGTGTTCGTCACCGCCTATGACGAATACGCGGTGCAGGCGTTTGCGCAGGGTGCGCTCGATTACCTGGTCAAGCCGATCGAGCCGGCGCGGCTGGCGGACACCGTCGCGCGACTGAAGGAACGGCTGCGCGCAGCGCAACCGGCGCTGAACACCGAGGATCTGCTGCAGCAACTCGCGGCGATGCTGCAACCGAATGCGGCTCAGGCGCCGCTGCGCTGGATCCGCGCGTCGGTGGGGCCGACGCTGCGGTTGATCCCGGTCGAAGAGATCGACTTCCTGCGCTCCGACGAGAAGTACACGCTCGTTGCCTGGCGCGGGGATGCCGGCAATCCGGGGGAGGCACTGATCCGCACGCCGCTGAAGGAACTGCTGGCGCAGCTCGATGCCACGCAGTTCCAGCAGGTCCACCGCTCAGTGGTGGTGAACCTGCGTTCAGTCAGCCATGTAACGCGCGGTCCTAACGAGACCGCCGATATCCACCTGAAGAACCGCAGCGAAGTGCTGCCGGTCAGTCGGAGCTACCTGCACCTGTTTCGGCAGATGTGAACGGCGGCGCCAGTCCGCTCGTCTTGCTCAGGCCGCCTTGCTCTGCGCGAGCATCCTGGCTCATCTCCTCAGCTGGAGCGACGGCGCCGTCTCGGCGACACACGTTGCCGAGGTGCTCGGCAAAGGCGAAGCGCTGCTCTGGACAGCACGGCAGCCGGACCCCAAACTGGAAAATGTGGCTCGTGCCAACGAGAACAACGTCAACAGCGGATCGTTGCTTCTTCCCCCGTCTTCCGGATCGACGACTTTGCTTCGGCGTTGTGCTGAACACCTTGGCCCTGAGGACTGCCGGGTGGCATCACCGCCGCTTCATCCTCCACGGATCAATCACCGCCACGCTCAAGTCCTCGAAGTGCCGGACGTTGCGCGTGGCAAGTGCCGCGCGCCGCGCGAGCGCAATTCCCGCGATCTGCGTGTCACGCATGTCGACCGGCCGCCCGGCGCGCTGGCGGGCGGCCGCCAGCGATGCGGCTTCGGTTGCCGCGGCGCTGTCGAAGTCCAGCACGCGGTTCTCAAGGTCTTCTTCGAGGATCTTCTCGAAGGCCGACTCGAGCGTGCGCCGGCGCTTTCCGCGCGGCAGCAACGCCAAACCGAGACGCGCTTCGAAAAGCGTGATGCTGGTGATCCAGATCGATTCGGCCGGCTGGTCATCGAGCCAGCGCACCACCGCCAATTCCGGCGCAACGCGCATGAGCGCCGAAAGCACGTTGGTGTCGAGAATGATCATCGGGCGAGATCGGCCGGCCGCGGGCGCTGTCCGCGCAGTTCGGGCAACCCGGACTTCAGCCCTTCCTTGCGGAAACGCGCGGCGATGCGCGACCCCAGCTTGGTGACGGATCGCCCTTCGTCGCGCGCGGCGTTGCGCAGAATCTCGCGCACTTCCTCTTCCATGCTGCGGCCGTGGCGTTCGGCGCGGCGCTTCAGTCGCGCCTTCACTTCATCATCCAACTGGCGAACAACCACCTGGGCCATCGACGCCTCCCTTCATCCGGGTGTCGATAGCACGATATCACGGACACGCGAACGGCGGGCAGCGAGCTTGTGCTCTGCCGTGCTTACACGATCTCGAAATACCGCTTCAGCTCCCAGTCCGTCACCCCGTCCTGCCACTGCCGCCACTCCCATTCGCGCGTCAGCGCGAAGTGCTCGACGAAATCGTCGCCCAGCCAGTCGCGCGCGACCTGGCTCTGCTTGAAGATCTCCGTCGTCGCGGCGAGCGAGCGCGGTGCGCGCGGAATCTTCTCGGCGCCGACGTTGGTGCCGGTGATCGGCTTGGCCGTGAGCTTCAGGTTCTTCTCCACGCCGTGCAGCCCGGCGGCGACGAGTGCCGCGACCGCGAGGTACGGATTGATGTCGGCTCCCGGGCAGCGCGTCTCCAGCCGCGTGCTCTTGGGCGAGCCGGCGATCACGCGGAAGCTCGCGGTACGGTTGTCGATGCCCCAGGTCGGCTTCACCGGCGCCCAGAAGCCGTCGACCAGCCGCTTGTAGCTGTTGATCGTCGGCCAGAACATCGGCGCGAACTCCATCGCCACCGCGACCTGTCCGGCGAGGTAACTCTCGAAGAGCTTGCTCATGCCGTGCCGGCCCTTGGCGTCGAAGAAGAGGTTCTTCTTGCCGTCCGACAGCGACTGGTGCAGGTGCCCGCTGCAGCCGGGGTATTGAGCGTTCCACTTGGCCATGAAGCTCGGCATGATGCCGAAGCGCCTGCCAATCTCCTTTGCCCCGGTCTTGAACAGGATCGCGCGGTCGGCGGCTTCGAGCGCCTCGGAAAACTGGATCGCCGCCTCGTACACGCCCGGTCCGGTTTCGGTGTGCAGCCCCTCGATCGGCACTCGAAACGCGAGCATTTCATCCAGCAGCGCATTGAAATACTCGCGGTTCTCGTTCGCGCGCAGCAGCGAGTAGCCGAACATGCCGGGCGTCAACGGCGTGGGTCCCACGCCCTTCTTCTCCGCCCAACTTTGCGGCGTCTCGCGGAAGTTGAACCACTCGAACTCCAGCCCGCACATCGGCTGCACGCCGAGCTTCGCCGCGCGCTTGAGCACGCGCTTGAGCATCTGCCGCGGGCACAGTGGGTGGGGCGATCCGTCCGCGGTGACGAACTCGCCAAGGAAGAACGGGATGCCGCCGTCCCACGGCACGTTGCGCATCGTCGCCAGATCCAGCCGCGCCAGCGCGTCCGGAAAGCCGTGGTGCCATCCGGTGAGCTTCGTATTGTCGTAGCAGGCGTCGTTGATGTCCCAGCCGAACACCACGTCGCAGAAGCCGAAGCCGCCCTCCGCAGCGGACATGAACTTGTCCTTGTGCAGGTACTTGCCGCGCAGCACGCCGTCGATGTCGCTGACGGCGACCTTGACCTTGTGCAGCGGCGAGTTCTCGACCGCGTTCAGCGCCGCGACGTGCGCTGCCGCGGCCGGCGCGTTCTTCCTGGTAGCCATGCGGTGCTCCTGTCTCCCGATTCACGCGCGCGGCAGTTTGCAGCAGCGCTGCGGCGTTGTCCAAGCTCGGCACACGCGACGGACGGGCTTGATCCGCCGTGAGGCGGCCCCCACTTTCCCCTTCAAGCCGCGCAGCCGGTCCTTATAATTCAGCCAGTTACGAATCGCGGGGGTGCCATGCCTATCTACGCCTACAAGTGTTCGTCCTGCGGGCACGCGCAGGATGTCCTGCAGAAGGTCGCCGATGCGCCGCTGACGGTCTGCACCGCGTGCGGCGCGCCGACGTTTGCGAAACAACTGACCGCGGCCGGTTTCCAGCTCAAGGGCAACGGCTGGTACGCGACCGATTTCAAGAACGGCACGGGCAAGAAGCCGGACGCGACCAAGCCGGACACCGCGACCGCCGACAGCAAGCCGGCGCAGACGAGCACGCCGGCACCGGCCGCAGCGCCCGCGTGCGGTGCCGGCGCGTGCCCGGCATGTTCATGACCGATGCGTGCTGCTATGAAGGCCGCGGCACTTGCCGCGGTTTTTTGTTTTCCACCGCGGGCGCCTGGACAAGATGAAGAAGTATCTGATCACCGGCCTGCTGATCTGGGTGCCGCTCGCGATCACGCTGCTGATCCTCGACACCCTCATCGGCTGGATGGACCAGACGCTGCTGCTGCTGCCGCCGGCGTGGCGGCCGGAGGCGGTGTTCGGTTTCCGCATCCCCGGCCTCGGCGCGGTGCTCGCGTTTGTGGTCGTGTTCGTGTCGGGCGTGCTGGCGCGCAATTTCGTCGGCCGCCGCCTGCTGCACTGGTGGGAGGGACTGCTCGGCCGCATCCCGATCGTGCGCTCGATCTACGCCAGCGTGAAGCAGGTGTCGGACACGATGCTGTCGCCCAAGGGCAATGCGTTCCGGCAGGTCGTGCTGGTCGAATTTCCGCAGCCGGAGCAGTGGACGCTGGCCTTCATCGTCGGCGAGCCGACCGCGCCGATGCGCGCGCCGCTGAAGGGCGACTTCGTCACCGTCTACGTGCCGACCGCGCCGAACCCCACGTCCGGCTACGTGCTGCTGATGCCGAGCGAGCGCGTGCGCGAGGTCGACATCAGCGTCGACGATGCGCTGAAGTTCCACATCTCGCTCGGCGTGGTGACACCGGGTTTGCCGGCGGCGCGACCTGCTGCGCTGACGAGCGAGACGCCTGGTCATGTCGCGAGTTGAGCGGACCGGGCCATCCCTGTTAAGGTTGCGACCATGACGACGGAACTCACCACCACCGCTGCGCGCGCCCCGCGCGTGCCACCTGTCGTCCTGCGCGCGCGCCACAACGAACGAAACCGCTGACCGGACGAGACGCCTCGTTCGGATAACACGGTCGGAGAATCGCGGTCGCCGCTCGACCGTTCCCACGGATCAATTGCCCGGAGTGCCAATGCGTACCGAATACTGCGGCCTGGTGGACGGCAAGTTCATCGGCCAGAGCGTGACCCTCTTCGGCTGGGTGCATCGACGACGCGACCACGGCGGCGTGATCTTCATCGACCTGCGCGACCGCGAGGGCCTGGTGCAGGTCGTGTGCGATCCCGATCACGCGCAGGTGTTCGCGCAGGCAGAGAAGGTGCGCCACGAGTTCTGCCTGAAGGTGACGGGCCAGGTGCGCAAGCGGCCCGAAGGCACGGCCAACCCCAATCTTGTGTCGGGCCAGATCGAGGTCCTGTGCACTGAGCTGGAGATCCTGAACCCGTCGGTCGCGGTGCCGTTCCAGCTCGACGACGAGGATCTGTCCGAGTCGACGCGGCTCACGCACCGCGTGCTCGACCTGCGCCGCATCCCGATGCAGAACAACCTGAAGCTGCGCTATCGCGTGGCGATGGCGGTGCGCAAGTTTCTCGACGCGGCGGGCTTCATCGACATCGAGACGCCGATGCTCACGCGCAGCACGCCCGAGGGCGCGCGCGACTACCTGGTGCCGTCACGCGTGCACGAAGGCATGTTCTACGCGCTGCCGCAGTCGCCGCAGCTCTTCAAGCAGCTCTTGATGATCGCGGGCTTCGACCGCTACTACCAGATCGTCAAGTGCTTCCGCGACGAGGATTTGCGCGCCGACCGGCAGCCCGAGTTCACGCAGATCGACATCGAGACCTCGTTCCTGTCCGAGCAGGAGATCCGCGCGATCATGGAACAGATGATCCGCGTCGTGTTCGCCGAGACGATGCAGGTCGCGCTGCCGAACCCGTTCCCCGTGATCAGCTACGCCGAGGCGATGAGCCGCTACGGCTCGGACAAGCCCGACCTGCGGGTGATGCTCGAGCTGACCGAGCTGACCGACGCGGTGCGCGACGTTGAGTTCAAGGTGTTCCGCCATGCCGCCGAGCTGAAGGACGGCCGCGTCGCGGCGCTGCGGATTCCGCGCGGCGGCGAAATGCCTCGATCCGAGATCGACGCGTACACCGAGTTCGTCAAGATCTACGGCGCCAAGGGGCTCGCGTACATCAAAATCAATGAGCAGGCGAAGGGCCGCGATGGCCTGCAGGGGCCGATCGTGAAGAACTTGCATGACGCCGCGCTCAGGTCGATCTTCGCGCGCACTGGCGCGCAGGACGGCGACCTGATCTTCTTCGGCGCCGACCGCGCCAAGATCGTCGCCGACAGCCTGGGCGCGCTGCGCACCAAGATCGGCCACAGCGAGTTCGGCAGGAAGCACGGTTTGTCGGAAGCAGGGTGGCGGCCGCTGTGGGTGGTCGACTTCCCGATGTTCGAGTTCGACGAGGAGGAACAGCGCTTTGTGGCCGCGCACCACCCGTTCACCAGCCCCAAGGACGAGCACCTCGACCATCTCGAGACCGACCCGAGCAAGTGCCTGGCCAAGGCGTACGACATGGCGCTCAACGGCTGGGAGATCGGCGGCGGCAGCGTGCGGATCCACCGCGCCGACGTGCAGAGCAAGGTGTTCCGCGCACTGAAGATCGGACCCGAAGAGGCACGCGCCAAGTTCGGCTTCCTGCTCGACGCGCTCCAGTACGGCGCGCCGCCGCACGGCGGCATCGCGTTCGGCCTGGACCGCATCGTCACGATGATGGCCGGCGCCGAATCGATCCGCGACGTGATCGCGTTCCCCAAGACTCAGCGCGCGCAATGTCTGCTGACGCAGGCGCCCAGCCCCGTCGACGAGAAGCAGCTGCGCGAGCTGCACATCCGGCTGCGCAATCCGGTGCCTGTAGGGGAGTAAGGGTTGCCCGTTGTCCGTTGCCCGTTGTCCGTTGAAGGCGTCACACCATGACGGCCAGCGAGCAACGAGCAACGAGCAACGGACAACGGTCTTTCAAGGTTCCCGAGTCCATCCTCGTCGTCATCTACACCCGCGCACTCGACGTGCTGCTGCTCGAGCGCGCGGACCATCCCGGGTTCTGGCAATCGGTGACCGGCAGCCGCGCTTCGATGGATGAAGCGCTCGGCGCGACGTGTTCGCGCGAAGTGAGAGAAGAGACGGGGCTCGTGCGCACTCCGTCCGACTTCGAAGACTGGCGGCTTACCCATCGATACGCGATCTATCCGCACTGGCGCTACAGGTACGCGCCCGGTGTCACCCACAATGTCGAACATGTGTTCGGTCTGGCGGTCGAAGGCCGTTTCGAACCGCGGCTCGCGCCCGACGAACACACCGCTTTCATCTGGCTGCCGTGGCGCGACGCGGCCGATCGCTGCTTTTCCTGGACCAACGCGCAGGCGATTCGCCTGCTGGCGGATCGGCCTGGCGCTGCTCGCGTTTAGCGCATCGACCGTCGGTGCCGCGGCGACCGTCGAAGTCACAAGGCACGGACGCGAGTTCGAGGTCGAGGCGGTCGCGCAGGTGAACGCGAGCCTCGATGTAGCCTGGCGCACGCTGACCGATTACGAACATCTGCCGCAGTTCGTACCGGGTCTGCGGTCGGTGCGCGTGCTGCGCCGTGCTCGCGCCGGCGGCATCGAGCGCCTGCTGGTCGAGCAGCGCGGCGAATTCCGCTGGCTGTTCTACACGCAGCCGGTCGCGGTGCGCATGGACGTCGTGCACCACGCACCGACGAGCGTCGACGCGCGCGGCGTGCCGGCTCCCGGCGACGATGCCGATCACCTCGAGTACTTCGAGGGCCGTTATGAGCTCGAGCCGGTCGGCGCCGGGGCGCGCGTGCGCTATGCGGCGCGCATCGTGCCGCGCTTCGCGTTGCCGCCGTTGATCGGAACGCTTGCGGTGCGGCAGACCATGGCGACCCAGTTCGACGCGATGATGGCCGAGATCGATCGGCGCGGTCGTGCCGAGTCTGCGGCTTCGATGCGATGAGCCGGCGCAGCCACCGCCGATCCGCCTGCGCCCGCACGGATCGAACGCTGCTTCGAGCGTGCCCCGTCAGGCGCGCCGGACGCCGCCGCGGCCGTCGGCGACCTCGAACTCGGCGAGCGTTGCGATCGCCGGCTCCGCCTTGCGCACGTCGTCGACCACGCGCAGCCGCGCATGCAGCCGCTTTTTCTCGACGTCGCCCAGCAGGTAGCCGCGCCGTTCGCTGTCGGCATAACGCACGTGCGGATTGTCGGCCGCCACGCGCGCGGTGCGCGCCGCGTCCCAGCCCGACGCCGACGTGATGCTGGTGCCGCAGAACTCGGCGGCGATCGCCGGCGCGTGCGGATCGTCGAAGTCGCGCTTCACGTCGCACACCCAGTTGGCATGAACGTCGCCGCCGAGGAAGACGGGGTTGCGCGGCCGCGCCGCGTCCAGCGCGGCGAGCACGCGCTCGCGCTCGGCCGGATAGCCGTCCCAGCCGTCGGTCCAGTAGCGCGCGCCGCCGTGTTCCCGGTTCAGCGGCGAGAACAGCGTCTGCTGCACGATGAAGTTCCAGCGTGCCTTGCTTTGCGCCAGTTGCTGCCCGAGCCACATCAACTGTTCGCGGCCGAGCAAGGTGCGCTTGGGATCGCGCCGCTGCGGGCATGCCGCGTCGTCGACCACGGTCGAGCCGCCGCGGCCGTCCGGCTGGCACGGTTGCCGGTCGCGGTACTGGCGGTCGTCGAGCACGATGAACGACGCCAGCGCGCCGGCGTGCTGTGTGCGGTACAGCCGCACGTGGGAAAAACGCTCGATGAGCGTGGCCACCGGCAGCGGCAGGTGCTCGTAGTACGCCTGGTACGCGGCCAGGCGCCGCGCGTGGCCGTCGACATGCGGATCCTCGCCGGTATCGCGCGCGTAGTCGTTCGACACCTCGTGGTCGTCCCAGGTGACGAGCCACGGGCAATGCGCGTGCATCTTCTGCAGGTCCGGATCGCACCGGTACAGCGCGTGCCGCAACCGGTAGTCGAACAGCGTGCGCGCGGACGGAAACGGGTGCGGCCGGAAGCGGCGCGTATTCGGGCCGCCCTCGTAGATGTAGTCGCCGACGAACAGCACCACCTCCGGGTCGTCGGCGCGCATGTGCGCGTAGGCCCCGAAATGGCCGTGCTCGTAGTGCTGGCAGGAGGCGAGCGCGAAGCGCAGCGGCGCGCGCGCCGCGTCGGGCGCCTCCGGCGTGCGGGTGCGACCGGGCGGGCTCACCGCGTCGCCGAGCAGGAAGCGATACCAGTACCAGCGCGCGGGCCGCAGGTCGCCGAGTTCCACGTGCACGCTATGCGCGAGTTCCGGCACCGCGCGCGCGGTGCCGCGCCGGACCACCTGCGTGAAAGCCTCGTCCTGCGCGACTTCCCAGCGGACGTCGTACAACGGGGCGGGTCGCTGCAGCTCTTCCCGGCGCGCGGTCAGATAGCGGTCGAGATCAGGGTGCGACAGCCGCGCGATCTCTTCGGCGAGGTCGGGCACGATGCGCGTCCACAGCACGATGCCGCGCGCGCTCGGCGCGCTGGCCACGCCGAGCGCGAACGGATCGCGTGCGAGCGCCCTGGCCTGCGGCCGAGCGGTCCAGGCACCCGGAACGGCCGCGGCGGCGGCAAGCTTCAGCAGCGAGCGTCGGTCGACGCGCATGCTCGGAATCCAGGGAAATGTCAGCATCGAGTCTCGGCGCAGACGGTATCGTATTTGCTGCCATGAAACTGAAGGTCGCCACCTACAACATCCACAAGGGTGTGACCGGCATCCGCCGCTTGCCGCGCATCCACGACGTGCGGCACGCGCTGCACGCGATCGATGCCGACATCGTTTTTCTGCAGGAGGTGCAGGACCGCAACGAGCGCTTGCGCCATCACGCCAACTATCCGAAGACCAATCAGCTCGACTTCCTGGCTACGACCGGCTACGAGCATCAGGTCTACGGCAAGAACGCCGTATATCCGCACGGCCACCACGGCAACGCGATCCTGTCGCGCTATCCGATCCGGCACTCGACCAATCACGACATCTCCGATCACGCGCTGGAAAAGCGCGGCATGCTGCACGCGGTCGCGCGCGTGTCGAAGGGCAAGAGCCGACCGAGCGACGTGCACCTGATCTGCGTGCATTTCGGTCTGATCAAGCGCAGCCGCCTGCGCCAGGCCGACCTGCTGGCCGAGTTCGTCGAGCGCGAGATCCCGCCCAGGCACGCGCTGATCATTGCCGGCGACTTCAACGACTGGCAGCGCCGCGTCGATGAGGTACTGCGCGAGCGGCTGCGTGTCGACGAGGTGGCGGTCGCGCGGGAATCGGCCCGCCGCGGCGTGCTCGACCGGCTGCTGCCGTGGCGCGACGCGCGCGCGTCGCAGCCACCGGCGCGCACGTTTCCGAGCTTCGCGCCGATGCTCACGCTGGACCGCATCTACGTGCGCGGCTTGCGGGTGGCCGGCATGCAGGTGCCGAGGGGCCTGACCTGGGCGCGCCGCTCCGATCATGCGCCGCTGATCGCGGAGCTGGTGTTGCGATGAGCGCCGCCGGGCCGCTCCCAGGGCGCTCGCTCGGCCCCGCGGCGACGGGAGCGCGGCGCCGCAGGGGGCACGCTTGAGTTCGGCGCGACGTCGGCTGGCGGAGCCGGCGCCCGCGCCCGACGGCGCGCTCGGGCATCCTTTCGGTCAACGTCCGATCGTCTATTCCGGCAACCGGGTGCGGCTGCTGGTCACCGGCGACGAATACTTTCCGGCGCTGCTGGCGGCGATCGAGGGTGCGCGCGTCTCGATCCACCTGGAAACGTACATTTACGCCGACGACAACATCGGCCATCGCGTCACCGACGCGCTGGCGGCGGCGGCCTCACGCGGCGTGCAGGTGCGCGTGCTGATCGACGGCTACGGCGGCGGCGAGTACGCGCGCCGGCTGGTCACGGCGCTCGGCGTTCAGGGCGCGGAGGTGCGCATCTTCCGCCCCGAACGCTGGTGGCGGCTGGAGCGCAAGCTGCTGCGCCGGCTGCACCGCAAAATCACGGTGATCGACGATCGGCTCGCGTTCGTCGGCGGCATCAACATCATCGACGATCGCAACGTGCCGCCCGCCGAGCGCGGGCGCGTCGGACCGCGCTTCGACTTCGCGGTCGCATGCGAAGGGCCGATCGTCGCGCCGATCGCGCTGGCGGTGAAGCAGCTATGGTGGATGCTGTCGATCGTGCGGCCGAGTGCGCAGTCTGGACCGCGCCCGCGCATCGAGACGCAGCCGCGGCTCACCGCCTTGCCGGGCGGCGTGGCCGCGTCGTTCCTGCTGCGCGACAACCTGCGCCATCGCCGCACGATCGAGCGCGCGTACCTGGAGGCGATCGAAGGCGCGCGCTACGAAATCGTGTTGGCCAATGCGTACTTCATTCCCGGCCGCCGCGTGCGCGCTACGCTGCTCGACGCCGCCGCGCGCGGCGTACGCGTGCGGCTGCTGCTGCAGGGGCGGGTCGAATATGCGATCCAGCACTATGCGCAGCGCGCGCTGTTCGGCCAGTTGCTGGCCGCAGGCATCGAGATCCACGAATACCGCCCCGCGTACCTGCACGCGAAGGTGGGTGTCGTCGACGGGCGCTGGGCGACGGTAGGGTCGAGCAACATCGACCCGTATTCGCTGCTGCTGGCGCGCGAGGCCAACGTGGTCGTGTACGACGCCAGCTTCGCGCAGCGGCTGGAAGCCGTGCTGCTGCAGGCGATCGAAAAGGATGCGCTCCGTGTGCGGCCCGAGGACTATGCGCGCCGTGGCCTGCTCGAACGCGCGTTCAACTGGATCGCCTACGGCATCGTGCGGCTGGCCACGGTCGTCCTGGCGCGCGGGCGCAACTACTGAATTTCCGGGATGACCCGTGGATTAAACTGGCGCGCACGGGTGTACTACGCAGACACCCCCAACCACACAAGGAGACCGGGATGAAGATTCATGCTCTGTTTGCCGCCGGCGCGCTGATGGCTTCGGGCGCGGCTTTTGCGTTCCATTGCCCCGCCGACATGAAGAAGATCGACGCGGCGCTGGCCCAGAATCCGAAGCTGACCGCCGCGCAGATGTCCGAGGTCAAGGAGTACCGCGCCAAGGGCGAGGAACTGCACAAGGCCGGCAAGCACCAGGAGTCGGTCGACACGCTGGCCAAGGCGATGAAGATCCTGAACATCCACTAACGGCTTGCGCGTCGCGAAAAACGCCGCCTTTGGCGGCGTTTTTCTTGGGCGGGCATGATCCGTCCATGCGACGTCTGCCACCCGGTCCCAACGTCGGTACGCAACTGCGCGCGATCCGCGCACGCCAGGCCCGCGCCGCGCGCGCGCTGGCCGAGCCGCCGCCGCCGGCCGAACTGGCGCGCCGGCCGCCGCCGGTGCAACTGGCGCTGCCGAGCGCGGAAGCCTGGTTCGCAGCGCAGCGCTGGCGGCCGTTCGATTTCCAGCGCGAGGTGTGGGCGCAGGTCGCGGCCGGCCGCTCCGGCCTGTTGCACGCGACCACCGGCTCGGGCAAGACCTACGCGGTGTACTTCGCGTTGCTGAACCGCGCGCTGGCGGGCGAGATCGGCGGTGGCGGATTGCGGCTGCTTTGGGTGACGCCAATGCGCGCGCTGAGCGCCGACACCGCACGCGCGCTCGAAGCGCCGCTCGCTTCGCTCGGCCTGAACTGGCGCGTCGGTGTGCGCACCGGCGACACCGAAAGCGCCGAACGTGCGCGGCAGGACGAGCGCCTGACCGAGGTGCTGGTCACCACCCCCGAAAGCCTGTCGCTGCTGCTGACGCGCGCCGACTGTCGCGAGAGGTTCGGCGGCCTTGCGCTCGCCGTCGTCGACGAATGGCACGAGCTGATCGGCAACAAGCGCGGAGTGCAGGTGCAACTGGCGCTGGCGCGGCTGCGCCGCTTCGCGCGCGAGCGCGGCGAGCGGCTGCCCGTGTGGGGCCTGTCGGCCACGCTCGGCAACCTCGGCGAGGCGATGCGGGCGCTGCTCGCGCACGACGACGGCGTGCTGGTGCGCGGCCGGATCGACAAGGAGATCGTGGTCGATACGCTGCTGCCCGACGATCCCGGCCGCTTTCCCTGGGGCGGCCACCTCGGCATCAAGATGCTCGACCCGGTGATCCGCGAAATCGCGGCCAGCGGCACCACGCTCGTGTTCACGAACACGCGCTCGCAGGCGGAGATCTGGTACCAGTCGATCCTGGCCGCGCGGCCGCAATGGGCGGGGCTGATCGCGCTTCACCATGGTTCGCTCGACCGCGAGGTGCGCGACTGGGTCGAGCGCGGGCTCAAGGTTGGGCGGCTGAAGGCGGTGGTCGCGACCAGCAGCCTCGACCTCGGCGTCGATTTCCTGCCGGTCGAGCGCGTGCTGCAGGTGGGATCGCCGAAGGGCGTGGCGCGGCTGCTGCAGCGAGCCGGCCGCAGCGGGCACGCGCCGGGGCGCGTCTCGCGCGTGACGCTGGTGCCGACCAACACGCTCGAGCTGATCGAGGCCGCCGCCGCGCAGAAGGCCGCCGTGGCCGCCGTGCGCGAAGGTCGCGTCGAGTCGCGCGTTGCACCGGCCGGGCCGCTCGACGTGCTGGTCCAGCACCTGGTGACGATCGCGCTCGGCGGCGGGTTCCGCGAGGAGGAACTGCGGGCCGAGGTGCGCGACACCGCGAGCTACGCGGCGCTGACCGATGCCGAGTGGCACTGGGCGCTCGATTTCGCCGGCCGCGGCGGCGCAGCGCTGCGCGCGTATCCGCAGTACCGGCGCGTGGCCGTGGACGCGGACGGCGTGTTCGGCGTCCCCGATGCCCAGATCGCGCGCCGGCACCGGATGTCGGTCGGCACCATCGTCGCCGAGGCGTCAATGCTGGTCCGCTTTCAGAACGGCGCCAAGCTCGGGTTCATCGAGGAAAACTTCATCGCGCGGCTGAACGCGGGCGACACGTTCACCTTCGGCGGCAGGGTGCTCGAACTGGTACGCGTGCAGGACATGACGGCGTTCGTGACGCCGGCCAGGCGCAAGAGCGGCGCGGTGCCGCGCTGGGCGGGGACGAAGATGCCGCTGTCGTCCGAGATGGCCGACGCCGTGCTGCAGGAGCTGGAAGGCGCGCTGGCCGGCCGCTACGACACGGCGGAACTGCAGCGCGCGCGCCCGCTGATCGAGCTGCAGGCGCGCTGGTCCGCGGTGCCGACGCGCGACCACCTCGTGGTCGAATCTCTGCGCTCGCGCGAGGGGCGGCACCTGTTCGTCTATCCGTTTGCCGGCCGACTCGCGCACCAGGGTCTGGCGGCGCTGCTGGCGGTGCGCGCCGCGCGCAGTGCGCCGTCGTCATTTTCGCTGGCGGTCAACGACTACGGGCTGGAGTTGCTGTCGACCGCCGATCTCGACTGGCGCGCGCTGTGGCGCGACGGCGGCCTGCTCGACGAGGCCAACCTGCTCGAGGACATCCTCGCCAGCCTGAACGCGGGCCAGCTCGCGCAGCGGCGCTTCCGCGAGATCGCGCGCGTGGCGGGGCTGATCTTCCCGGGCTATCCGGGCCAGCCGAAATCGACCCGCCAGCTACAGGCGTCGAGCAGCCTGATCTTCGAGGTGTTCCGCAAGTACGACGCCGGCAACCTGCTGCTGACGCAGGCCGAGCGCGAGGTGCTGGAACAGGAGCTGGATCTGGCGCGGCTGCGCGCGGCACTGGCCCGCATGCGCGCGCAGCGCCTCGTCTACCGGCACCTCGCGCAGCCGACGCCGTTCGCGTTTCCGCTGCTGGTCGAGCGTCTGCGCGAGGAGCTGACGACCGAGAAGCTGGCCGACCGGATCGCGCGCATGCTGGCCGATCTCGAGCGATCGGCGGGTCAGTGAGCGTCGCATTGCCGCGACTGCACGGTCGCGGGTCATCCGCATGGCGGTGCCGTGCCGCTGCGGCGGCGCAGGGCGCGCTGCGCGCCTGGGCGGGTACCACAATGGGCCCAAGATATCGAACGACGTGGCCGATGTTCATCAATATCTTGTGGGTGCGACGCGCACCGCTTGCGCCCGGTGCGTGCTGCGAAACCACGTTTCCCCTCTGAAAACGCGCCGCGCGCGAATGAACAAAACGCGGATTTCCCTCTGAAAACCCTTGCGCCGCGACTTTTTTCGCTTAGTATCCGCGTCACGCAACGAGAGCGCTCTCGAGGCAACATTGAATGAGAGCGCTGTCGCTGTGGTCCCATCGAAACCCGCACAGGAGATGTTCAATGGCAACTGCAAAGAAGGCGAAGAAAGCTACTGCGAAGAAGGCCAAGAAAGCGGCGCCGAAGAAGGCCGCCGCGAAGAAGACCGTCAAGAAGGCCGCGCCGAAGAAGGCGCCGGCGAAGAAGAAGGCGGCGCGCAAGCCGAATCCGGCCTTCATGAAGCCGCTGATGCCGACCGGCCCGCTGGCGGCGATCATCGGCTCCACCCCGATGCCGCGCACCGAGGTGACGAGCAAGATCTGGGCTTACATCAAGAAGAACAAGCTGCAGGACGCGGTCAACAAGCGCATGATCAATGCCGACGAGAAGCTGCGCGCGCTGTTCGGCAAGGCGCAGGCGTCGATGTTCGAGCTGACCAAGTTCGTCAGCAAGCATCTGAAATAAGACTGCCCGGGTCGGTCCAAGGGTGGCCGACGGTCAGACACCCGCGCTGTGGCACCACGCGCGGGTTTTTTCATTTGCGGGGTTTGCCGTGTCATGCCCGCGCACGCGGGCATCCAGACGCGCGACGCGTGGGTACTGGATTCCCGCTTGCGCGGCAATGACACGCTGTAGGCGCGCAATGGACGCTCTACAGCCGGCGCAGGGCCTCCGCCAGCAGCGGCACCACCGAAATCGCATTGGTCGGATGCGGGACGGTGTCGCTGCTCCAGATGCTGCCCACGCCCGCCGCGCGCAGTTGATCGAGCGCGTCGCCGACGAACACCGGGTGGGTGACGAACACATCGATGTTCGCCACGCCGGCGTCCCACAGCCCGTGCACGGTCTGCACCAGCGTGCGGCCGGTGCTGGCGATATCGTCGATCAGCACCACGTCGCGGCCGCGCACGTCCATCTGCGGCAGCGCCACCTCGACGTCGCGGTCGCCGTTGCGCGTCTTGCGGCAGATGGTCCACGCATAGCGGCCGGCGGCGGCCGCGCGCACCCACTGCTCGGCTTCCTCGTCGGGCCCGATCAGCACCGGATCGTCCACGCGGCGCTCCAGGAACGGCGCCAGCAGCGGCGCGGTGGCCACCGCGAGCGCGCGCGCCGACGGCACGGCCGCGCCGAACTCGCCGGTGCGGTGCAGGTGCGGATCGACCGCGATCACCGCATCGAACAACGACGCGAGGAACCTGCCGACGATGCGCTGGCTGACCGCCTCGCCGGGATTGAACGCGATGTCCTGCCGCATGTAGCCGAGGTACGGCGCGACCAGCAGCAGCTCGCGCGCGCCCAGCTCGCGCGCGGTGTGCGCGGCAAGCATCAGTTCGACGAGCTTTTCGTTCGGCTGGTGCAGCGAGCGCAGCACCACGACCCGCGGCGGCAGCGCCGGCGGCAGCGTGAGCTTCAGTTCGCCGTCGGGAAAGCGGTGGCGCGCGATCCGCCGCGGCGCGAGGTTCGCGGCCGCTGCGAGTTGCTGCGCGAAGCGTTCCTCGTCATCGAAGTGCAGCAGCATCGAACTCAGAACTCCACATAACCGTGCGCGATCGGCGCCGGTTCCCCGATCGTGAAGCCGCCGGCGCGGGCGGCCGCGTCGCACGCGAACGTGAGCTCAGCGGCCGTGTCGGCGTAGATCCGGTACAGCGGCTCGCCGCGTTGCACCCGATCGCCCAGCTTCTTCAGCAGATCCACTCCCGCTCCCTTGACCTTCGGCGCGCCGGCCAGCCGCGCGATGCGCGCCATTGTCTCGCAATCGATCGCGGTGACGTGACCTTCGGTCGGCGCTCGCACCGTGTGCGTCAGCCGCGCCAGCGGCGGCAGCTCGGCGGCGCGGCCCTGCGCATCGACGATCGCGTTCATCTTTGCCAGCGCGCGGCCGGAGTCGAGGATGTCGCGCGCGACCGCGAAGCCGTCGCCGCCGCGCACGTCGCGATCGAACTCGAGCACGCGGCCCGCCAGCCGCAGCGCTTTGTTGCGCAGGTCCATCGGCGCGTTCGGGTCGTTGTTGAGCACCTGCAGCACGTCGCGCGCCTCCAGCGCCGGGCCGATGCCGCGGCCGACCGGCTGGCGGCCATCGGTGATCACCACGTCGAGCATCATGCCGACGTGCCGCGCCACGTACTCGAACAGTTTCTTCAGCCGCTGCGCGTCGTCCATGTGCCGCACCTTGGCGGTCGGGCCGAGCGGAATGTCGAGCACGAGGTGCGTCGACCCGGCGGCGATCTTCTTGCTCAGGATCGACGCCACCATCTGGCCGGGCGAGTCGATCGACAGCGGCCGCTCGACCGAGATCAGCACGTCGTCGGCCGGCGACAGCGCGGCGCGCCCGCCCCACGCCAGGCAGCCGCGGTGCGCGCGCACGATCTCGCGCATTCGCTCGAACGGCAGGTCGACGCGCGCCAGACACTCCATCGTGTCGGCGGTGCCGGCGGGCGAGGTGATCGCGCGGCTGGAGGTCTTGGGGATCAGCATGCCGTGCGCAGCGACGATCGGCACCACCAGCATCGAGGTGCGGTTGCCGGGCAGCCCGCCGATG
Source organism: Pseudomonadota bacterium (assembly GCA_029778535.1). Taxonomy (GTDB): domain Bacteria; phylum Pseudomonadota; class Gammaproteobacteria; order Burkholderiales; family Burkholderiaceae_F; genus JAKOQB01. The sequence goes on from JAKOQB010000041.1 coordinate 63,417, forward strand.
CAGTGCTTGTCGACCACGGGCTTTTCGTCCCAGTCGAGCTTGCGGCCGACCTCGACCATTGCTTCGGTCAGGTACAGCACCTCGTCACGGTCCAGCTCGAACTGGTTGGTCGCGACCACGAACGCCGCCAGCTCGATCTTCGAATAGCGGTGGCGCGCGATGTCGCGCACGATCGCGCCGAGCTCGTCGCGCGTCAGCCGCTCGCCGCCGATCTTGCGCTTCAGCGTCTGCATCGACGGCGGCACCTCGGCGTGCGCGATCGCCACCGGCGCGCCGTCCTCGATGCCGAGGTCCGCGAACGCCTCCTCCGAGAGTCCCAGTTCACGTTCGCCAATCAGCCGCGCGTCGTCGACCACGTTGACAACCGCGAGGATCGAGCGGCCATGGTCCGGCGTGGAGACTTCGACCTTCGACAGCGCCTGGAAGCCCTCGGCCCGATACACCGGGCAGTCGCGCCGCAGATACGCGACGTTCTCGCGGTAGGTGTCGATGCCCACGCGGCGCGCGATCAGCGTGGCGCGTTCGTTACCTTGCCGCGCGATGGGGGCGGAAGGTTCGAGGTACTCAGACGGCATAGGTCTTTCCGACATCGGCGACGGTCGTGTTCCAGCGCAGTTCCCTGGCGATGCGCGCGCTCAACCCGTGCGCGGCTTCCGGCTCACCGTGGTTGATGAAGGCAGCCTTCGGTTTGCGCGCCGCGCGCAGCCAGTCCATCAGCGAATCCTGTCCCGCGTGCGCCGACAGCCCGCCCAGCGTGTGGATCGACGCGCGCACCGGGATCGACTCGCCGAAGAGCTGCACGCCGGCCGCGCCGTCGACCAGCCGCCGCCCGAGCGTGCCCGCGGCCTGGAAGCCGGTGAACAGCACCGCGCATTCGCGCCGCGGCAGGTTGTGCCGCAGATGGTGGCGGATGCGGCCGGCTTCGCACATGCCGCTGGCGGCGATGATCAGCGCGCCCTGGTGAATCGAGTTCAGGAACATCGAATCCTCGACGCTCTCGGTATAGCGCAGCGTGAACGGCAATCTGCGCGCGCGCTGCGCGGCGTGGAACTCGGCGGCCAGTTCGTCGAGCGCCTCCAGGTGCGCGAACGTCACCTCGCTCGCCTGCTGCGCCAGCGGCGAATCGACGAACACCAGCGGCACGCGCACGCGGCCGTCGCGCGCCAGCCGGTACAAGAGCACCAGCAACTCCTGCGTGCGGCCGAGCGCGAACGCCGGAACGATCACGTTGCCGTGGCGCTGGTGCAGCACGTCGTTCAGCACGTCGATCAGCTCGGCCTCCGTGTCGGCGAGCGTGCGGTGATTGCGGTCGCCGTAGGTCGATTCGACCACGATCACGTCGGCCGCGGGCGGCAGCGCGCGGTCGCTCACCAGCAGCGGCGACGCCTCGCCGAGGTCACCCGAGGCGAGCAGTGTGCGCGTGCGCGCGCCGTCGGCCAGTTGCGCGTGCACCGAGGCGGCGCCGACGATGTGCCCCGCGTTGCGCAGGCTGACCCGCACCCCGGGGTGCGGCTGGAACTCGACGTCGTAAGGCACGCTGTGCAGGCGCGTCGCCAGGCGGTCTACGTCCTCCATCGTGTACAGCGGCTCGTCGGTCGCGGCCGCGCGCCGGCCGTGGCGCGTATCGCGCGACTGCACGTGCACGCTGTCCTTCAGCATCACCGGCACCAGGTCCGCCGTCGGCCGCGTGCAGTAGATCGTCGGTTGGGCGCGGGCGCGGGACGCCTGCGCGAAACGCGGCAGCAGTCCGCAATGGTCGATGTGCGCGTGCGTGAGCACGACGAAGTCGATGCGGCCGAGGTCGCGCTGGTACGCGGTGCGGTTCTTCTGCGCCGCCGAGAACGGCCCGCGGCTCGCGCCCTGGAACATCCCGCAGTCGATCAGGAAGCGCGCACCGCCCGCTTCGACCAGCGTGCACGAGCCGGTGACTTCTCCTGCCGCGCCGAGGAACGTCAGCTTCAATTCCCGCTCTCCTTGGCCGCAGTGTAGGACCGCGGTGGCGCCGGCGGGCGGCAGTAGCGCAATGTCCTGACGTTTGTGCAATATCGGCGCAGCGCTTGCGCGACGCGGAGGCCCTCTTGGACAAGTTCGACCGCATCTACGAATTGCATCGCCTGCTCGGCGCGCGGCGCACGCCGATCGCGGAAGACGAGCTGATGCGCCGCCTGCAATGCTCGCGCGCCACGGTGTTCCGGCTGATACGCGCGATGCGCGACTACCTGGGCGCACCGATCGAATTCGTCGCCGATCCGCCCGGCTACCGCTATGCGCGCGAGGGCGCCGCTGCCGTCTACGAGCTGCCGGGGCTGTGGTTCAATGCCGCCGAGCTGCAATCGCTGCTGGTGTTCGATCGCCTGCTGGCAGCGCTGGAGCCGGGCTTGCTCGACCAACATCTGGCGCCGCTGAGGCGGCGGCTCGGCCAGTTGCTCGCGCACAAGCGCCTGGGGCTGGCGCAAACGGCTGCGCGTATCCGCGTGGTGCCGATCGCCAGCCGGCCGCCGGGCGAGGCCTTTCGCACGCTCGCGGCGGCCACGCTGCAGCGCCGCCGTCTGCGGTTGTCGTATCACGCGCGCAGTACCGATCGCGTGACCGAGCGAATGGTCGATCCGCAACGGCTCACGCACTACCGCGACAACTGGTACCTCGATGCCTGGGGCCATCTGCGCGGCGAGTTGCGCAGCTTCGCGGTGGACCGCGTGCGCCATGCCGAGGAGATGGCCGCGCCGGCTGCCCGCCCCAATGCGCAGCGCCTGCTGGACGTCGCCCTTGCCGACGAGCCAGACTCGCGACAGTCGGACTTCGATCGCGCTGTTGAATTGCAAGGTGACGCGGCCGGCGACGTGCGCGCGGACGGGCTGCCGTGTCAGCGACGTGCTCACGGCCACGGCGTGTCCGATCGCATCGGCCGCTACGCCGCCGAGCGCGATGATGCAGATCAACGCGGCGAGCCACCGGAGCGTGCGGGATGAAACGGATCCCTCACCCTCGGCCCCTCTCCCGGACGGACGGGGAGGAAAGCCCAGCTCCCCGCGGGAGAGGGGTGGGGGTGAGGGAGAAGGCCCAGCGGCTGTCGTAGGCATGGATCCTTGTCGCCTTCCATGCGAAGCGGAAATGGACCGTTGCAACATCCGGCGTCAGTTCGTCAACAGCAACCGTGCACCGGTGCGGGCGCGGACCCGGATCAACGACGTCATCGCGGCGCGAAACGCGCGCGCGAGGCGGGCGAGCGCCAATGCATCGGCCGGGTGTCGCAGCAGTGCGGCGCACAGCGCGCCGGCGCGCGGCCGGCCGAACTCGTCCAGCGTGCTCGGCAGCCACGGCGGCAGGAGGATTCGGCTGTCATCGGCGACCGCGCGCACGGCGAGAAACGGCGCACCGCATTCGCGCGCCACGCGGCCCAGCGCCGCGCTTTCCATATCGGCGGCGATCGCGCCGTGGCGTTGTGTGAGGTGCTGCTTCTGCGCGGAATCGACCAGCACCTCGCCGGTCTCGGCGAGCGGCGCGCGATGAACCTCGATGTCGTGTTGCAAGCCGCGGCATACGCGGTCGTGCCAGGCGGAGTCGGCGGAAAAGACGGTTTCATCCGCGGCGACGACCGTGGCGGGAACAACCACGCTGCCGGGACGCAGCGCCGGATCGAGCGCGGCCGCGCAGCCCCAACTGAGCAATGCGGTCGCACCGTGCTCGATCAACTGCCTTCCGGCCGGACGCGCGCGCGCCGGACCGATTCCGGCGAGTACCAGCAGCACGCGATCGTCGATTTCGGTAACGACGCCTTGTTCGATGGTCCGCTCGCTCAGGCACGCCAGCTCGGCGTGCATTGCGACGGCAATGCCCAGGACGCTCACTGCGTGCCAACGATCTTTCGATAGCGGCCCAGGGCCCAGAGCGGAAAGTACTTGTCGTAGCCGTGATATTTCAGATAGAACACCCGCGGAAACCCGGGCGCCGTGAACCAAGGGCCGGACCACGATCCATCGGCACCCTGGGTTTTCATCAGATATTCCGCGCCGCGTGCAAGGTGCGGGCCGTCCGTTTCGCCCGCCGCCATCAATCCCAGCATCGCCCATGCGGTCTGAAACGCCGTGCTTTCCCGCCCGGTTCCGGCGGTCTCGGGCCGGGCATAGCTGTCGTTGTCCTCACCCCAGCCGCCGTCCGGCCGCTGCATCTGCTTGAGCCACTCGGCCGCGCGTCGCACCGCCGGGTCCGACGACGGGATGCCGACCTGCTCGAACGCGGCCAGCACCGACCAGGTGCCATAGATGTAGTTCGTGCCCCAGCGGCCGAACCAGGCGCCGGAGGGTTCCTGCTCGGCGCGCAGATAGCGCAGGCACGCGTCCAGCGCGCGCTCGCAGGCGGCGTCCTGTTCGCCCGCGCGCGCGAGCAGCACCGCACAGCGCGCGCTGACATCGGCGGTCGGCGGATCGAGCAATGCGCCGTGATCGGCGAACGGAATCGCGTTCAGGGCGTAATGCGTGTTGTCGGCATCGAAGGCGCCGAAGCCGCCGTTGCGCGACTGCATGCCGCAGATCCACTGGACCGCGCGCCGGATCGATCCGGCGTATTTCGCCTGTCCCGATGCCAGCATCGCCCAACCGACCGCGCCGGTGTCGTCGATGTCCGGGTAATGGTCGTTCCGAAACTGAAACGGCCAGCCGCCGCCGGCCAGACGCGGGCGCTCCTCGCGCCAATCACCGGGCTGGTCCAGCAATTGTCGCGCCTGCAGCCAGTCGAGCGCGCGACCGATACTCTGCTCGGCCGGCGCCGCTTCCTGCAGCGCCAGGCATGCAAGCGCGGTGTCCCAAACCGGGGATTCGCAGGGCTGGCAGTAGGCGCGGTGCTCGTTCACCACGAGCAGCCGGTCGATCGCCTCGCGCGCAGTCTTGCGCAGCGGATGATCGGCCGGATAGCCGAGGCAATCGAGCGCCTCGTACGCGTTGACCATCGCCGGGAAGATCGCGCCCAGGCCGCCGCTGCCGTTCAGCCGCTCGACGAACCAGCGCTCGGCCCGCTGCAATCCGAGCCGGCGCAGCCAGCCCGGAATGAACGATTCGACCCGGTGCCCGATGCGGTCGATCATCAGGAACACCCAGTTCAGCCGCGAGCGCACCGGAAAATAGTTGCGTTCGATTTCCGGCGGCGTGACGAACAGCTCGCGCACATGCACGTCGCGCGGATTGCGTGCGCGCGGCTTCAGCGTGCACAGAACGGTCAGCGGCACCAGCACCGTGCGCGACCAGTACGAAATCTTGCTCAGGTGAAACGGCGACCAGCGCGGCAGCAGCAGGATTTCCGACGGGATGAAAGGTACCGCGCGCCAGGGCACCTCGCCGAACAGCGCCAGCGCGAACCGCGTGAACACGTTGGCGCGCGCCGCGCCGCCCATCGAAAGAATCAGCTCGCGCGCGCGCCGCATGTGCGCGGCTTCGGTGTCGTCGCCCGCCAGCTTCAACGCGAAGTAGGCCTTGACCGAGCAGCTCACGTCGGCCGCGCCGCCGTAATACAGCGGCCAGCCGCCGTGCGCGCCCTGGCGCTCGCGCAGATACACCGCGATCTTCGCCTGCAGGACCGGATCGATCTCGTCCATGTAGTGCATCATCAGCACGTACTCGGCCGGGATCGTGCAGTCGGCCTCCAGTTCGAAGCACCAGTAGCCGTCGGCATGCTGGCGCGCGAGCAAAGACCGCCGCGCGCGCGCGATCGCCTCGTCGAGCTGCCGCGCCCTTTCGGGAGAAACCTCCTGCCGCTCGGGCCGCAGCACGTGCGCCTGCGGCGGCGTGAGGAGCGTGTCGGCCGGTACCGACGGCAGCCCCGACCCGGCCAGCCGGAACAGCAGTTGCAATGCCGGATCGTATCCGGCCGCCATCCGGCTCAACACGACGGTGGCCCTGACGCTGTGGCGTGAAATCTTGACCTGGTCGCCGCGGCTGAAGTCCGGGCGCCGGTGGATCTTGCGCAGCGTGAGCACTGCCATGCCGAGCGCCCACAGGCAGAAGTTGCGGATGCCCGTCTCCCGCGCGGGGATCAGCAACGTGTAGCGCAACGCGTTTTCCAGATGCCCATGCGCGATCGCGACGAGGCGCGCCAGTCCGTGCTCGAAGTCCTCGCCGTACACGCCTGGCGCAAGCCGCTCGAGGTCGACCGCCGTCGTGGCGAACTGGTCGCGCGGCAGCCAGCAGAACCCGCGCGCACGGTCCTCCCAGATGTCCTTCAGGATATTGGTCATCTGCAGGCCCTGACCGAAGGAAACCGCCAGACGCATCAAAGTGTCGCGCTTCGCCGCGATGGCCGGGGAATACTCGCAGAACAGCCGCGTGAGCATTTCGCCGACCACGCCCGCCACGTGATAGCAGTAGCGTCCGAGTTCGGCGAGGTCGTCCAGCCCGCGCGCGGAACCGCGTTGCTGAAAATGCACCATGCCTCGTCCCATCGTGCTGACGCAGGTGCGCAGCGCCTCCTGCTGCGACGCTGTGAACCGGTGCGTGATGCCGACCACGCGCGCGGTGTCGCGGACCAGTGCCAGGTCGGTAACGCTGGTGCGCGCCGACAGGCGTTGCGCCAGGCGGTCGGCGAAGTGTTCCGCGGACTCGTGCCCGCTGATGACGCCGACGAAACGCTCGCACAGGTCGCGCTTCGCGGCGAGATCCAGCTCGGGCTCATCCTCGATCGTGTCGACGATCCGGCACAGTAGGTACGCGTTGGCCACGACCCGCGACAGTTCGGGCGGCAGCACCGGTATGGTCAGCGCGAACGTGCGCGACACGCTCTGCAGCATGCACGCCTGGAATTCATCGTCGCTGAGTCCGGTCTGCCGCGCCGCCGCGGCAGCGGTGGGACTGAGTGCGGTTTGTACGAGCACTTCAGGGTTCCGTGGATCGTGAGGATCGGGCCGTGCTGCGTTCGCTGTCCTCACCGCCCCCACCTCGATCACTCACGGGGGCGGGCTCGCAGCGCCGCGGCGAAGCGCCGCTCCGCCGATGTGCGCAGCCGCCGCTCGACCAGGTTGACCGCGCGCAAATTGTACCGGCGGGCAGCACAGTTCGGGCCACGCCAAGGCCGCGATGGCGTGGCTGCTCGACCAACTCGGTGACAGGCCCCGGCGCTGATGCGCGGCGGCTCGTCGGCAGAAAACGCGTTGCCTCGACCCCGTGCGGTCGGCCGCGTCGACCTGCTAACGTAACGGGCACGCACGCGCGCGAATTCAAAATTCATTCGCCCGGCCTGTCTTGCGGGACAGATCATTCGCACCTCAGCCGTACGTCCTTCCCGCCATTCGATGTCGCACGAGTTTTCCCCGGACGCCCGCAGCGCGCTGTTCCGCCACGTCAGCGCGGACAAGGCGGCGCTATACCGCGCGGTGATGGAAGCGTTCGCCGCCGCCAAGCGCCAGTTCCGGTTGCACCTGCGGCCCGACGAGGTGTACGCCCTGGCGCAGTGGGAAGGAGCGCCGCCGGCGGCGGAGGAAGTGCAGCAGGCGCTCGCGCAGCTCGTTGCGTGGGGCAATCTGCGCGCGCAACCGGACACCGCGCGCGTGTCGACGCTGGAGGATTTTTATCGCGCGCGCTTTCTGTACAGCCTGAGCGCCGGCGGCGAGGCGGTGGAAAGCGCGCTGGAGACCTTTCACAAGGCGCTCGGTCAGCGCGGCGAGCTGCAGTCGGTGGCGCTGGAGGATTTGGCGCAACGCCTGGCGGCCTTGCGTGCACTCGCCGCCGAGCCGCAGCTCGATGCCGGCAAGGCGCACGGCCTGCTGCGCGATCTGGTGCACGTCTTCAGCGGCCTGGCGGACAACGCGCAGGCATTCATGGCGAGTTTGGCGCGCGCGATCGACCTGCAGCGCACCGACGCCGCGCTGCTGATGGCCTACAAGACGCGGCTGATCGATTACCTGGAGCGCTTCATCGGCGAACTGGTCACGCGCTCGGCGCGCATCAGTGAGTCGATTGCCGCGCTTGCCGCGCACGCCGAGCGGCTGCTCGCCGCGGTGGCAGAGCGCGAGGCGCGCGATGCCGCGCCCGATGGCGCGAGCACCGAGGACAGCGCCGTCGTCGAGCGTCTGCGCGCGTGGCGCGAGCGCTGGGCGGGGCTGGCGGGCTGGTTCGTCGGAACCGATCGGGCGCCGGCGCAGTCCGAACTCCTGCGCAGCCGCGCACGCGGCGCGATTCCGCAATTGCTCGCCGCGATCGCCGCGCTGAACGAGCGGCGCAGCGGTCGCAGCGATCGCTCGGCCGATTTCCGCGTGCTTGCGCGCTGGTTCGCCGACACCGCCTGCGACGCCGAGGCATCGCGCCTTGCGCGCGCCGCGTTCGCGTTGCACCCGGCGCGGCATCTGAGCCTGGCGGTGGCCGAGCGCGACGTGCCGGCGACGACTCCGTGGGCTGACGCGCCTGCCGTCGAAGTGAGCGCGCGGCTGCGCGAACGCGGCGTGCTCGCGCCGCGCGGCACCCCGCCGCGCGTGCGCGACCGCTCGCGCGAACGCGCGCTGCTCGCCGAGCGCATGCGCCAGGAGCACGCGCAGGTGCAGGCGGCGCGCGCGAAGCTGGTCGGCCGCGGCGCGGCGCGGCTGTCGCAGCTCGCGCAGCTCGACCGCCACGAGTTCCGCCTGTTTCTGTCGTTGCTCGGCGAAGCGCTGGCCGCGCAGACGGATCCGGAACGGCCGGTGGAGCGCACCACGGCCGACGGGCTGCTGCGCGTGCGGCTGGAGCCGCTCGGCGCGGACACGCACGCGCACATCGACAGCGAGCTCGGCCGCTTTGCCGGTCGCGACCACGCGATCCGCATCGGCGCGGTGGCGGACGAGGCGCGATGAACGACATCTTCGCGCGCCAGCAGGAGCAGGAGCGCGAGCAGGCGTTGCGCGCGCTGCTGATGCGGCCGCTGCTGACCGCCGCCGATCCCGCGTTCGCCCTGGTGCGCCGGCACGCGGAGCATCTGCGCGCGTGGCTGGCGCGCGAGGCCGGTTGGGCGCTGAAGGTCGAGCGCGATTGCGCGCGGCTGTACAAGACCGCGGCGGATCTTGAGGACCACACGCGCGGCGCGCCCGGCTTCGACCGCCGCCGCTACGTGCTGCTGTGTCTGGTGTGCGCGGTGCTCGAGCGCGCCGACCCGCAGATCACGCTGAAGACGCTGGGCGAACGCGTGCTGGAGCTGGCGGCCGACCCCGAGCTCGAGGCGCGCGGCTTCGCGTTTCGCCTGACCTCGATGCACGAGCGCCGCGAGCTGGTCGACGTCTGTCGCTACCTGCTCGCGCTCGGTGTGCTGGCGCGCGTTGCCGGCGAGGAGGAGGGCTACGTACAGCAGGGCGGCGGCGACGCGCTGTACGACGTCGCGCGGCGCGCGCTGGCGGCGCTGCTTGCCTGCCCGCGCGGCCCGTCGACGCTCGCGCCGGACGAAGTGCGCGACCCGCCGAGCCGTCTTGCGGCGCTGACCGACGAATACCGCGCCAACGACGCCGAGGGCCGCCGCACCGCGATCCGCCATCGCCTGGCGCGGCGCCTGCTCGATGACCCGGTCGTCTACCACGATGAACTCTCGCCCGAGGAGCGCGACTACTTCGCCAATCAGCGCGGCGCGATGGCGCAGCGGCTGCGCGCCGCCACCGGGCTGGAGGCGGAGCTGCGCGCCGAAGGCACGGCGCTGATCGACCCGCATGGGGAGCTGACCGATCGCGCGCTGCCGGCCGAAGGCACGCAGGCACACGTGACGCTGCTGGTCGCGCAGTTTCTCGCCGCGCATGCGCGCGAGACCCGGGTAAGCGCGGAAAGCGAGATCGCGGACTTCGTGCGCGCCGCCGCCCGGCGCTACGGCCGCTACTGGCGCAAGAGCGCGCGCGAGCCGGGCGCGGAAAGCGAGCTGGCGCGCGCCGCGCTCGCGCAGCTCGCGGCGCTGCGGCTCGTGCGTGAGACCGACCGCGGCGTCGAGGCGCGCCCGGCGCTGCTGCGCTTCGCCTTCAGGGAGGCGCGCACGATCGCCGCGAGCGGCTCGCTGGCGCTCGACCTTCAGTCCGCTTGCGCTGCATGACCGCAGTGGCCGAGCTCGCCGCGTTGCCCGAGCCCGCCAAGCGGCGCTGGCAGCCGCTGCGCGTCGGACTGGTCGAGCTTTATCACTACGACTGCGAGGAGTTCTGGTTTCACGACGGGCACCTGCTCTTGCGCGGCAACAACGGCACCGGCAAGTCCAAGGTGTTGTCGCTGACGCTGCCGTTCCTGCTCGACGGGTATCTCGCGCCGACGCGCGTGGAGCCGGACGGCGACCGCGCCAAGCGCATGGAGTGGAATCTGCTGATGGGCCGTTACGAGCGGCGCACCGGTTATGCGTGGATCGAGTTCGGCCGCCGCGATGAATCAGGCGCGCCGAGCTACCTGACGCTCGGTTGCGGCATGAGTGCGGTGGCCGGCCGCGTCCGAATCGACCACTGGCACTTCATCACCGAGCAGCGCATCGGTCAGGACCTGTGGCTGCTGGCACCCGAGCGCAGCGTGCTCGGTCGCGAGCGACTGGCCGAGCAGCTCGCCGACCGCGGCCAGCTCTTCGACACCGTGACCGACTACCGCCGTGCGGTCGACGAGCGCCTGTTCCGTCTGGGGGAAGCGCGCTATCGCGCGCTGATGGACACGCTGATCCAGTTGCGCCAACCGCAGCTTTCGCGCCAGCCCGACGAGCACAAGCTGTCGGACGCGCTGACCGAAGCGCTGGCGCCGCTGCCAGAGGCGGCGCTCGCCGACGTGGCCGAGGCAATGACGCAACTGGACGAGTACCGCGGCGAACTGGATGAGATCGAAGCGCTGCGCGCGGCGATCGCGCAGTTCGAGCGCCGCTACCGCAGCTATGCGCGCGTGCTGGCGCGGCGGCAGGCGCGCGAGTTGCGGCAGGTGCAGACCGAGTTCGACAACGCGCGCCGCGCGCTCAATGACGCGCGGCACGAGCTCGACGGTGCTGCCGCCACGTTGAAAGAGTGCGATGTTCGCCGCGCAGCGTGCGCGCGCCAGCTCGCGCGCGATCGCGCGGCGCTGGACGAGCTGCGCCGCGATCCGGTGATGCGCGATGCGCAGCGGCTGCAGGAGGCCGAGCGGCTGGCCGCGCAAGGCGCGCACGACGCCGAACGCGCGCGCCAGCGCGCGGCCGATGCCGAGCAGGCGCGGCGCGCGGAGCACGAACGCGCCGAACGGCGGCGCCGCGACGCGCAGCAGGCGCAGCAGGCGCGCGCGCAGGCGCACACGGAAGCGCAATCGGCCGCGGCCGAAATCGGTGCGGCGGCGGAACACGAACGCGCCTGCGCTTCGGTGGCGGCGATGCAGACCGCGTTGCGGGCGATCGTGAAAGCGCGGCGCGAGCAGGTAGCGCAGGTCAGGCAGCGCTTGCGTGCGGTCGAACAGGCCGCGGCTGCGCGCGACCGCGCGGCGGACAACCGCAATCGCTGCGCCGAGGCCGACGAACTGGCCGCGCAACGCGCAGCGCAGGCCGAGGCGGCGCTCGGACGCGCCGGTCGCGCGCTGTTGCAAAGTTGGCGCGTCTTCGTCGACTCGCTGCGGCAGCTCGCGCTTGCCGATGCCGGCGCCGCGCTGGAATCGGCCATGAGCTGGATCGAAACGCTGGCCGGCGACAACCCGCTGCACGCGGCGATCATCGACGCACAGCAGGCGGCGATCGCCCGTCTGGCCGAAGAGGAAGCGCACCTCAAGCAGCGGCGCGCGGCGCTGCGCGCCGAAGCCGAGCAGTTGTCCGCCGAGCGTGCGCTCCTGCTGCAAGGTCAGGATCCGGTGCCGCCCGCGCCGTATACGCGCGCGCCGCAGGCGCGCGCAGGCCGGCCCGGTGCGCCGCTGTGGCAGCTCGTCGAATTCGCGCCGCAGGTCGATGACGCGCAGCGCGCGGGCCTGGAGGCGGCGCTCGAAGCGGCGGGGCTGCTCGACGCCTGGGTGACGCCCGAAGGCGTGGCGCTCGAGGCGGACGCCGCCGATGTGCTGCTGATCCCGCGTGCCGAGTACGCAGCATCCCTCGCCGGCTGGCTGGTGCCGGCCTCGCAACCGGCGGTCGGGCGCGAGCGCATCGCCCGGCTGCTGGCCTCGGTGGCCTGCGCCGAGGACGATCCGGCGCAGGTCGAAGCCTGGGTGTCGCCGCAAGGACGGTTCCGCCTCGGGCCCAAGCGCGGCGCCTGGCAGAAACCGGCCGCGCAATACATCGGTTCAGCCGCACGCGAACAGGCGCGCCGCCGGCGCGTCGCCGAGATCGAAGCCCGCCTGCGCGAGCTGGCCGCCGAGGCCGCCGAAGCCGGACGGCGGCTCGACGCCGCGGCCCGGCGCCGCAGCGAAGTCAACGCCGAATGCGCGCGCGCGCCCGCCGACGGCGCGCTGCGCGACGCGCACGCGGCCGCTGCCGCCGCGCACGCGCAGCGGCGCGACACGGCCGAACAAGTGCGCCTAGCCGAAGCCGACCGGGAGGCCGCCGAAGCGCGCTGGCGGCAGGCGCGCGACGCGCTGCTGCGCGATGCGGACGATCTGCGCCTGCCTGCCGAGGCGCAGGCGCTCGTTGACTTCGACACGCGGCTCGCCGAGTACCGCGAGGCTGCGGACCGTCTGCTGCAGGCGGCGAGCGACGAAGCGCGCTGCGCGCGCGAACTGGCCGAGCAGCAGCAGCGCGCCGGCGTCGCCGCGGCCGCTGCGGGCGATCTTGGCGCCGAGTCCGCGCGGTTGCAGCTTGCCGCCGACGCCGTGGCCGCGCGCTACGCGCTGCTCAAGGAAACGATCGGTGCCGCGGTCGAAACCCTGCAGGCGCGGCTGCGCGCGACCGAGGCGGCGGTGACAGAGGGCGAACGGGGTCTCGAAGAACGCGACGGCGAACTGCGCGCGGCGGTCGAGCGGCGCGCCCGCTGCGAACAGAAGTGCACCGATGCGGAAACGACGCTCACCGAGCGGCAGAGTCGTCGCGAAAGCGCCGTCGAGCGGTTCCAGGGCTTCGCTCGCACCGGCCTGCTCGACGCCGCTGCGGCGGAACTCGCGCTGCCCGACGTCGCTCCGGCGTGGACCGTCGACCCGGCGCTGCAGCTCGCCCGCCGCGTCGAACAGGCGCTCGCCAATGTCGCCGCCGACGACGCCGAACGCGACCGGCTGCAAAGCGAAGTGCAGCGCGACTTCAACCTGCTGCTGCAGGCGATGACCGCGCACAACCAGCAGGCGTATGCGGAGCCGAGCGACTTCGGCTTCGTCGTGCAGATCGTCTACCGCAATCGGCGCGACCGGCCCGACGCGCTGGCAGCGCGACTGGCGGACGAGATCACGCAGCGGCGCGAAATCCTCACCGCGCGCGAGCGCGAGGTGATCGAAAACCATCTGCAGGCCGAAGTCGCCGCCGAGCTGCAGCGGCTGTTGCGCGAAGCCGACGAGCGGCTGCAGCGGATCAACGACGAACTCGGCCGCCGCGCCACGTCCACCGGCGTCAAGTTCAAGCTCGAGTGGCAGCCGCTGCCCGAGGGCGAAGACGGCGCGCCGGCGGGTCTCGCCGCGGTGCGCGCGCGGCTGCTGAATCGCGCGCCCGAGGCCTGGTCCGCCGAGGACCGGCGCGCGGTCGGCGACTTTCTGCACAACCGCATCCGGCAGGAACGCGCGCGTGAAGAAAGCGGCACGCTGCTCGACCACCTGGCGCGCGCGCTCGACTATCGGCGCTGGCACCGTTTCCGCGTTAAGCGCTTTCAGGACGGCGCGTGGCGCCCGCTGTCCGGCCCGGCCTCCAGCGGCGAACGCGCACTGGGTCTCACCGTGCCGCTGTTCGCCGCCGCCAGCAGCCACTATGCGAGCGCCGCCTCGCCGTTGGCGCCGCGCCTGGTGTTGCTCGACGAAGCGTTCGCCGGCATCGACGTGGACGCGCGCGCGCATTGCATGGCGCTGATCCGCGAGTTCGACCTCGACTTCGTGATGACCAGCGAAAGCGAGTGGGGTTGCTACGCGGAGCTGCCGGCGCTGGCGATCTGCAACCTGGTGCGGCGCGAAGGCGTGGACGCGGTGTACGTGTCGCGCTGGCGCTGGGATGGCGCGTGCCGGCGCGAGCTCACTGACCCGACGCGGCGCTTCCCCGAGGCACTGCTGTCCGCATGAAGGACGAGGCGGGCGAGCGGCTGCAACGTCTGCTCGGCGGCGACGCATTGGCGGCATTGCGCGCGCGGCTGCGCCGCCGCTACGAGCGCGGGCAAACGAGCGACGCGTTCGTGCTGCAAAGTCTGTCGACCGATGAGCGACGCGCGCTGGAGGGGCTGCTGGGCCGCCCCCTGCGGCAGGCCGCGTCGATGCGGCTCGCGATCGACGAACTGGATCGGGCGCTGGCGCGCGCCGGACTGGCCACATCGCTGCGCGCCGCGCTGGAGCGGCTGGACGGCCCGATACGCGAACTGGCGGCCGAACGCGCCGAGCGCGAAGCGGCATGGCAGGCGGTGTTCACCGAATGCAGCCACGCGCGGCTGCGGCAGCTCGTCGCGCGGTCCGCGGCGCGCGGACTGGTCAAACGGCTTGCCGCCGGCGATGCGGCGCGCGGCCTCGAACTGCTGCGCGCCGCGCAGGCCGTGCTCGCCAGGCTGCCGCAGCCGGGAGTGCCGCTGGCGCGGCTGGCGGCCGAGGTGCTCGGCGACGCACACGCCCTCGACGCCGGGCGGCCCGTCGGCACGCTGGTGCTGGCGGCACTGCGCGAGGCCGATGCCGGCGAACGACCGCGTGAGCGCTGGGCGCGCCGCGGCGTACTCGTCAACGAACTGGTCGCGCCGGTGCTGGTGCTCAACCTGCCGGCGCAGGCCGACACGCCCGGCGGTGCGCTCGCCGCGCTGGCGGCCGCGCGCGGCGAGCCGCTGCACCTGTCGCTGCGCCTGCTGTTGCGCGCACCGCCGCGCTGGGGCGTTGCCGAGCGCTGCGTGTTCGTGTGCGAAAACCCGAGCGTCGTGTCGCTGGCGGCCGATCATGTCGGCGCGCGCTGCGCCCCGCTCGTGTGCACCGACGGGATGCCGGCGGCCGCGCAGCGCACGTTGCTGGCGCAGCTTGCCGCTGCCGGCGCGCGGCTCGCGTATCACGGTGACTTCGACTGGCCGGGCATCGCGATCGGCAATTTCGTGCTGCGCTCGTTCGGCGCGCGGCCGTGGCGCTTCGGCGCCGCCGATTACGTCGCGCCGCGCGGCCGCCGGCTCGCAGGCGCGCCGGTGGTGGCGCGCTGGGATGCGGCGCTTTCTGAGAAGCTGTCCGCGTCCGGTTTCGCGCTGGAAGAAGAGGCGGTGGTCGAGTCGCTGCTGGCGGATCTGGCGGCAGGGTGAGCCGCGACCTGCCGGCGAATGACGTCGTGAACCGCAACTGACGCGGCCGCGATCACTTGCAATGGGTGGCCAGCGGCGGTTCGTGGCTATGCAACCGGTAGCTGCGATCCCCGCGAGCGTAGCGCAGGGCCGTGCAGTCGCGCGACCACGGACTCAAGTCGGTCGTGGCCGCGCCGACACGCGGGTGAGCGGCCTGACCTCGACGCAGCCCGATCGCGCGCATCCACGCGGCAACGCGCACATAGCCGGCCGATCGGTTCGTGCCGGCGTGACTGCCGCGTTGTCAGGCAGGCGCCGCGCGGTTCATCGATGCAGGCTCGATCGTGACGGACGAAAGAAATCCCGGATCCGGCGCATTCACCATGCCGATCGTCACGTGCCGGTGACCGACATCGGGCCGGCGCAGCGGATCGACCCGAAGGTGGTGAGCCTGGGCAAGCGTTCGTTCGAGCCGGTCGCGCGCGAGGCGGTGATCGTGTGAACCCTTCGCAGACCGCGGGCGCGAGGACGCGAGCGCGTTCGAAGCGTGCTTCCCTTCGGAGTCTTCCATGGTGAGGAGCCGCGGCCTCATTGAAGCTATGCCGCCTTGAACACTGCGCCGTCCCACACCCGGTCGAGCGCGTCGCGCAGTACCGATGCGGCGATCTCTGCGCGCGCGAAGCGCTGGTTCAGTTCGTCGCCGAAGCGGCTCGCGCCGGCGATGAGTCCGGTCACGTTGGTCCAGCGCGACCAGTTGCCGGGGCTGGCGAGCCTGGCCGGTGCAACGATCGGCGCCTGATACCAGCCGGCCGCGTTCAGGATCGGCGCCAGCGGCAGGTACTTACGGTCGGCGGTCGATTCCGCGCAGGCGTTGGCGTCGCACTTCCACGCTACCCACTTTTGCAGGGGCACGCTGCCGGCGTTCGGCGCGGTCGCGTCAATCTGGCGCGCGGCGACGAGCAGAGTCGTCGTGCCGTCAAGGCGCGCGACCGCGAGCGCGTCGGCGTCGGGGTCGGCGAGTGCTGCGGTCGGCATCAAGTCGAGCGTGCGGCCGAGGAACGGCAGCAGGTCCGCGGGCGGCGTGACGCCCGATTGCGCTGGAGGCAATCCCGCTGCGGGGCTGAGAATCGGCAGCAGGCAGCCGGCGTCGTGGATCGTCTTCAGTGCCGCGTCGAGCGCGGGCGCGAAGTCGTTGCGCACGCGGAACTGCACCGGAATCGTCGGCTGCGCCGCGCCCGCGGGCCGGTCGTTCGCGCGCAGCACGTCGTACAGCACCGCGCCGGCGGGCACGAAGCCGGGGATCGGGTTCGGCCCGGCCACGCCGAGGATCGCGGCGAGCGCCTGCGTGCGCATCTCGGTTTCGTTGAGCCGTTCGAGCAGGTTCAGGTAGCCGCCGACCTCGGTGATGTTCTTCGGCGGCGGCACGCGCGACGGGAAGACGTCGCCTTCAAGCGCCATGCGCTTGAGCAGCAGGTTCTGCGCCTGCAAGGCTTCCGGCGAAGTCGAGGTGCGCAGGATGTCGGCCAGCGCATCCAGGACCTTGCTGGCGAGCGTTTCGACGTTGGCGAGCGTGTTGTCGTCGGCCATGGCGGGAGTCCTTTCGTGAGAGGGTCGATGTCGTCCGTCTTCGCGTTCGCGACGCCGATCAGCCGCCGTCACCTCCGCCGCCACCGCTGCCGCCGCCGCCGCCGCCGCTACCTCCGCCACCGGCGCCGCCTGCGCCCCCCGCGGGCACGCCGGCGACCGCCGGCACGATCTTCGCTGCCGCGTCGGCGACCGACTTGACCATGCCCTCGGCGCTCTTCATCGCCTGCAACTGGATGTTGGTCACGGAATCGATCGCCTCCTTGCGTCCCGCGGCGGCGCTCTGCGTGTCGGCGGAGATCTGCTTCTGCAGCGTCTCCAGACCCGTGATGTTCAGTTCCTTGGCCAGATCGGGCGCCTTCGCGATCAGCGCCTCGAGCAGCGTGGTCGACGGCGTGGCCGCGGCCGGGCTGTTGATCGAGATGATGCTGCCGGCGGAGCCGGCGCCACCGCCGACGCCCGAGCCACCCGCGCCCGCCGCACCACCAGTGGTCAGCGGCTGCGCCGGCGTGAACACCGACGGCGCAATCGCCTCGGCCTGATCGCTCGGCGAGTCCTGCCAGTTCCAGAAGCGGGTGAGATCGATCTTCTCGGCCGACGCGCACGAACCGAGCACCGCCTCGCCAAGCGTGCCGCGCGCCGGCAGCGTGACCGAAGAGCGCGGCGGCTGGAACGCCTGCCGGTGGAAGCGCAGCAGCGCGTCCTGGATGTCGCGCGAGGTGATCTTCATCGCCGCCGCCACCTGCGGCGGGATCGCAAACGGCATGATCGCCGCGTTGCCGAAGAAGCCGAGCACGCGGTTGGCCACGCAGTTCAGCAGCGGCACCTCCTGGTCGGGGCCGGTGACGCCGCCGGCCGGCACGCCGATCGTGAAGCGTTCGAGCAGGATCGCGCGCTCCTCGTCCGACAGCGCGGCCCACACCGCCTTCGAATAGAACACGGTGTTGCGGATCACGTGATGGAACACGGCCTCGATGCGCAGCAGGTCGGCGAACGACAGCACCGGCGCCACGCGCACCGCCGGCATGGACAGCGTGCCCGGCATCTGGTCGCCGGCCGAGTAGCTGGCGGCCGACAGCAGGTTGACGTTGCCGGGCAGGAGCGCATCGGCGCTGCGGATGATCGGCCCGCCGAGCTCGCGTTCCAGCTCGGCCGGTGCCAGCGCGATGGTCTGGTTCTGCAGCGCGGTCTGCAGCGCCAGCAGGTCGCCGAGCAGCGTGGCGGCGAAATTCACCGCCGGCAGCTTCAGCTTGTACGCGAGCGACGTGAAGCGGCGCGACAGATCGAGCCGGGCCACGTCCGAACGCGCGAACCAGTCCGGCAGCGGAATGCTCGCCCGCAACGTCGCCTCGGCCGCGTTCAGACGCCGGTCCTTCAGGTGGCCGAGCAGTTCCTGGCGCGAGGCATACTTCTCCGGCGTGAGGTCCACGGTGGTGATCGGGGCGGGCGCGGTGAGCCTGATCGGCCCCACGCGCGCGCCGGTGCGGCCGATCACCGTGACGAACAGCTCTTCGAACGGCATGAAGGTGCCGGTCAGCGTAAAGTTGATCGAGTCGGTCGCAAGCGGCGACGATGCCGGCACGATCTCCGGATTGGCGGCGAAGTTGCGCAACTGTTGCATGCCGTACGCGTACTCGGCGTTGCGCCGTACCAGCGCGCTGATCACGTCGTGATAGCGGATCATCATGGCCCAGCGATTCAGCAGCAGCGCGCGCGCGCCCGGCATGCCGGCGAGCGAGAACGGCTGTCCCTCGGGCAGGAACTGGATCAGCTCCAGCGGCACGAAGCACACCAGTTGCACGTCATCGACTTCGGACGTCACGCTGAAGTGGCGCAGCACTTCCCACCACTGCATCGTCAGCGCATGGCCCTTGTTGTGGTTGGTCACCACCCGCGTGGTCACCTGCGTGCGCTCGGTCGCGGTGGCCACGCGGATGTGGGTGCGCGCAGCTCTGCGGCTCGCCGCGGCCACGCGTCCGAGGGCAGCGTGCATCTGCTGCGAGGCGCTCGACGCGAAGTCGCGGCTGGTGTTCTGCCAACTGCTGGTCGAGCCCGACGAAGACGAACTCGAATAGCCGGCCGACACGCCGCCGCCGCCGAAGATCGCGCCGATGATGCCGGTCGAAGCGGTCGCCGCCACGCTGCCGGTGCGGCTGGACGACTGCATCGAGCTGCCGCCGCGCACCGCCTCGTCGTAGGCGGAGTTGAATACCGCCAGCGCCGACGAATCCTGCGTCTCGCGGAAGGTCTGGAACTCGTCCTCGCTGAAGGTCTCGATGTCGCGCTCGGTCGCCGTCTGCACGCGCTCCTCGATCGCGATGCGCTGCTGCTCGCCCGGCGCCAGCGGCAGCGAATACACCAGGTCGCCGAGCGACAGCCCGGCCGGAATCCAGGTCTGCTGCATATGGACGATGTAGCCCAGGCCGAGTGTCGACGCCTTGGGCAGGAACACCGGGCTCTTCTCGATTCTGTCGTGGAAATCGGTCACGTCGATCGGCCGGTCGATCGGCGTGCGGTTCACCAGCACCAGCTTGCCCAGTCCCTGCAGGCTTGTGATCGCGTTGGCCGCGCCGGTGGCGTTCCAGAACGAGTCGGCGGCCTGCGGCAGCGCGAACGGCACGTAGTTGCGGTCGCCGACGCGCAAACGGAACAGCGGAATCCATTGGTTCATCTGCGGCTCGACCAGCCGGATCAGCACCGAGTACTGGAAGCGGTCGATCACGCCGCTGCCCGAGCGGAAATAGCGCGCGCAGTCGCCGTCGCCGAGCGTCAACTGCGGCGCCGGCGCGGCGAAATCCTGCGGCCGTTCATCGACCTGCTTCGGGCTCGCGGCGAGGATGTCGGACTGGATCTGCTTCAACTGCGCGACCACGCTCACCGGCAGCGGCGCCAGCGCCTTGGCCAGCGGCAGCGTGCCGGCGTGGCCATCGACCAGCAGCACGCGGTTCAGCGCGATTGACAGCGCGTCGGACGCGCCGCGCACCGTGAGCGTCAATCCGTTGCCCGGCACCGGCACGGTCGGCACGTTCAGGCGAAACGCGCCGCGCGCATCGGTGATCGCGTGTGGCTGCGGCCACGCGAGGCTGGCGAGCTTCGGGTCGGCCTTGATCTCGGCCTGCGTGTACTGCGGCGCCTGCGCCTCGATCGCAAGGCCGGCAGCCGGCGTGCCGTCGGGATTCAGCAGCACGCCGTCGAGCGCGGGCGCGATCGGGTCGGCAACCTTGATCAGGAAGTCGCCGAGGTCCTTGTGCACCACGTCGAGTGTCTTGAAGACCTGAGTGACCGCGAGCTGCTTCTGTGCGATGACCTCCTTGAGCGCCTCGGGTGGAACATCCAGCTTGACCTGGCCGGCCTCCTGCGCGCGCCCGCTGATCGACAGCTTCGCCGCCGACAGCGGCGGCTCGGGCTTCGCCTCGCCCGGCGTGAAGTGCAGTTGTCGATTGATCGTCGCGCGCGTCGCCATGATTGCGGTCTCCCGTTCTCATCCCCGTGTCGGAGGCGCAATCATCGGCGAGCCGGACCGCGCGCGTGCGTTCGATCATCGACTTGCGCGACCCGCCGGCACGCGATCATCGACTCGCGCGACGCCTGACGGCGGTAAGCCAGATAATGGCAACATGGCATCGATCGTCCTCGCCACCCTCAACGCCCGCTACGCGCACGCGTCGCTCGGGCTGCGCTATCTGCGCGCGAATCTCGGTGAGTTGCGCGACGACAGCGTGATCGCCGAGTTCGCGCTCGGCCGGCGCGAGGAGGAGGTGGTCGAGCGATTGCTGGCGCATGCGCCGCGCGTGGTCGGCTTCGGCGTGTACATCTGGAACGTCGAGCAGACGACGCGCATCGTCGCGCTGCTCAAGGCGGTCGCGCCGCAGGTGATGGTGGTGGTCGGTGGGCCGGAGGTCAGCCACGAGATCGAGTCGCAGCGCATCTGCGCGCTGGCCGACTTTGTGGTCACCGGCTGGGGCGACGTGACGTTCGCGAAGCTCGCGCGCGCGCTTCTGCACGGGCCGCGGCCGATCATGAAGGTGCACGCGGGCGAACAGCCGCCGCTCGATGCGATCGCGTTGCCCTACCGCGAGTTCAGCGATGACGACCTGCGCCATCGCCACGTCTACGTCGAAGCGTCGCGCGGCTGCCCGTTCAAGTGCGAGTTCTGCCTGTCTGCCCTGGACAAGACCGCGTGGCCGTTTCCGCTGGCGCCGTTCCTGGATGAAATGGCGCAGCTGTACGCGCGCGGCGCGCGGCACTTCAAGTTCGTCGATCGCACGTTCAACCTGAAGATCGAGTCGTCGATCGCAACCCTGCGCTTCTTCCTCGAGCGCATCGAAGCAAACGTGGATGATCCCCCGTTCGTGCACTTCGAGCTGATTCCCGATCATCTGCCGCAGAAGTTGCGCGAATGGATCGCGCGCTTCCCGCCCGGCGTGCTGCAGTTCGAGATCGGCATCCAGACGTGGAACGAAGAGGTACAGAGGCTGATCTCGCGCCGGCAGGACAACGCCGCGGCGGAAGCGAACCTGCGCTGGCTGCGCGCGCACACGCGCGCGCACCTGCATGTGGATCTCATCGCCGGGCTGCCGGGCGAGGATCTCGAAAGCTTCGCGCGCGGCTTCGACCGGCTGGTGTCTCTGCAGCCGCACGAGATCCAGCTCGGCATCCTGAAGCGGCTGCGCGGCGCGCCGATCGCGCGCCACACGCAGCCGTTCGGACTGCGCTTCAATCCCGAGCCGCCGTACGACGTGCTGGCGACCGACCGCATCGACTTCGCGACGATGCAACGGATCGCGCGCTTCGCGAGCTACTGGGAGCGCATCGCCAACTCGGGACGCTTTGCGCGCGCGCTGCCGCTCGTTCTGGCTGACCTGCCGTTCGCGCGCTTCATGGCGCTCGCGGACTGGCTGTACGCGCGGACCGGCCGCACGCATTCGATCGCCAACGAGGCGCTGTACGAGCTGCTGCACCGGTGGCTTATCGAGGCGGGCGTTGCACGTACGCATGCGGCCGAGGCGCTCGCCGCCGACTATGTCGCCAGCGGTGCGCGCGGCAGCCTGTCGTTCGCCGACACCGCGCACGCGCCGCGCGTCGAGCCGCGCGCCGCCGCCGCGCCGCGGCGGCAGCGGCGCCACCTGCGATCGGCTACTTCATCGTAAAGAGCTTGACCAGATCGCCGCGCGACACCACGCCGCGCACCTGGCGCGCCTCATCGGCGACCACCAGGCGCTTGATCCGGTGGCGCGTCATCAGCTCGACCGCGCGCTCGAGCGTGTCGGTCTCGTGCACGGTCACCGGGTCGGCAGTCATCAGGTCGTCGACGATCGTTCCCATCGTCTTGCGCGCGCGCCGCTTGCGCACCACCGTGTCGACCACGTCGCCGAGTTTGGTGTGCGACAAGTCCATCGCGCTCAACAGATCGGCCTCGGTCAGGATGCCGGTCAGGCGCCCCTCGACGTCGACCACCGGCACGCCGGAGATCTTCTTTGCCAGCATCAGGTTCGCGGCATCGACGACGGAGGATCCCTGATGCACGGTCGCCACCTCGCGCGTCATCACGTCGGCCACGCGCAGGTCGCGCGCATGGCGGATCTGCGGCGCGGTCGACACGTCCTTGCCCATGAACGACATGTGCGAAGGCAGCAGCGGCACGTTCGGCAGCCGCCCCGGCAGCAGCAGGTTCCAATACACCCACTTGAACGCGATCTTGCCCATGTGGTTCATGTAGCTCTCGCGCAGCAGGGAGAAGGGACCCGCGCCCGGCAGCGGGAACGAGCCTTCGAGCGGCTCGATGTCGTAGTTGAAGTCGAGCAGCATCGCCTTGTGATGCCCGGTCTCGACGAAGCAGTTGGCGTGGCCGTCGAACGACGCCAGCGGCGGCTTGCCGTCGATTTCGCGCAGCAGGTTCTCGACCACCGTTTCGCCCTCGAAGTGCGCGACCGAGCCGGCCTTCGACGTGGCGACGTTGGTGTTGTCGCCGAGCGCGTAGATGCGGTCGGCGGCGCGCACGCGCAAGGTGCGCGGATCGGTGTTCAGGTACCCGGCGCCGTCGCCGAGCCCGGATTCGTCGACCACCGTCGCGCCGAGGTTGGGCGGAATCACCGCCAGCAGGTCGTATTCGAGCGAGCGGCCGTCGAACGAATGCAGCGTCTTCTTCGCCGCGTCGACCTTGCTGGCGGCGAAGTTCGGCACCACGCGGATGCCCTTGTCGTCGGCGACCTTCGACAGCACGCGATTGGCGTTCGGCTTGGTGAACGCGCCCGTGTACGGCGTGACCAGCGAAATGTCGATGCGCTCGCGCACGCCCTTCAGGCGAAAGTAGTAGTCGGCGAGGAACGCGAACTCCAGCGGCGCCACCGGGCACTTGATCGGCATCTCGCAGATGTCGATCACGAGCTTGCCTTCCTCCATCGCCGCGATCGCCGGCTGCATGCCGAGTGCCCCTTCGAGCGTGTAGAACGTGTGCACGCCGTCGGTGCCGATCACGTTCGCCAGACCCTCGATCTCCTCCGGCGCGACCCTGCAGCCGAGCGCGGAAACCAGAAAGTCGTACGGGAAATTGCCGCGGTCGGTCTCGATCACGCGCTTCTGATGGTCGATCAGGTTCACGTGCGCGGCGACGAACTTCACTTCCTTCGGCAGCGGCTGCGCGATGCGTTCGATCACGTCGCTCTCGGCCTCGTAGCCGTACAGCTTGAACGGCAGGAACAGCAGCCCCGGCTGATAGACGTGGACCGACGCGCGGTCGATCACGGTGATCGACCAGTTGCGCAGATCGAGCCTGCGCGCCAGCATGTTGGCGGTCAGTGCGCCGGCGGTGCCGGCGCCGAGGATCACGATGTTCTTCATCGCTGCGCTCCCGCAACTTCGTTGCTTGCATGCTCGCAGAGCGCGGGGACGGAGTCTTGATCGCCGGCAAGCGCGGCCGACCGGCAGCGCGTCGAGGGGATGATTTCCGACGTGCGGGATTGTCGATAGGCTTGGCGCATGGTCTGGCAACCGCTTCCCACCGTTCCGCTGGATCTGGGCACCGGCATCGCGCCGGCACGCGCGTACGCGATCGCGCAGGCGCTGACGCGGCGCGTGCTGCCGCTGGTGCGGCTGCTCGACGGCCGCGCTGAACCGCTGGCGACCGCGGCGCTGTTCGCGGTCGACGGCCGCGTGCTGCTGCTGACCTGCAAGCACGCGCTCGAAGAAGGTGTCGCGGTCGGCGATCTCGGCGTGCCGCTCGGGGCCGACGCGATCTTCTGGCTGCGCGCAGCAGCGCCGCGCGTGCTCGAGCATCCGGTGCGCGATCTGGCGTGCATCGCGCTGGCCGAGCGCGCGGCGACGCCGCTGCTCGGGCGCTGGCGCGCCGCGCCGCTGCGCGTCGATCGCGCGCCGTCAGCGGCGCGCACGCTGGCGATCGCCGGCTATCCGTACGCGCAGATGCGGCGCCATGCGCAGGTGATGTACGCGCGGCCGCTGGTGTTGTTCACGCGCGGGCAGTCGATCGGCAGCTCGGGCGACCTGCGGCTGCGCTATGGCCGCGTAGCCGCGCGCGTCGACGGCGTCGAGGTGCACACGCCGCCGCTGGACGGCGTTTCGGGCGCGACCTGCTGGGCGGTGCACGACGAGGACGGCGACCGCTGCGTGCTGCAGCCGATCGCGGTGCAGATCGCGTTCAAGCACGACGAGTACGCGCGCGCCGAACCGGTGCACGCGGCCGTGCCGCTGATCGAGCGGCTGAGGCACTGAAAGGCCTGTATGCGCGTGTCATTCCCGCGCCAGCGGGAATCCCGTGGCGTTTCGCGCGGACGGCGCGTTTCGCACTTTCGCGGGAACGACGCTGCGCTGGAAAAGTTCAGCCGTTCGCCCAGCGCGAATGGCGCGGCAGCGTGGCCTGCAGGAACGCCATCTGGTCGGCGAGGATGCGCCGGTTGCTGAGGATGAAGCCCTCATTGCGGCTCACGCGGTACGGAACGTACAACAGCGGCATGTGCGCTTCTTCCGGCGTGCGGCTGCCCTTGCGCGTGTTGCACGACCGGCACGCGGTCACGACGTTGGTCCAGTCGTGCTGCCCGCCGCGCGACACCGGCAGGATGTGTTCGACCGTCAGGTCGCCGTCCGCGAAATGCCCGCCGCAGTAGCCGCAGATCTGCCGGTCGCGCGCGAACAAGCGGTGCTTGGTCAGTCCGACGTGCGCGTAGCCGAGCGGAATGCGGTGCCGTCCGCGGATCATCACGATCGAGCTGGTGACAAACTCCGAGCGCTGGCCGGAGGAATCCTGCGTGCCGCCCGTCATCGAGAACAGGTTTTCGCCCAGATCGGTGATCACCTTGCCGGCGGCTCGGTAGCGCGCCGCGCGCGCCAGGACCGCCCAACGGACCGGCTGGCCGTGGGAGTCGACGATCAGGATACGAGGCCAAGACTCCAAGGCGAACATGTCGCAAGTTTGCCACGACAGTTCGCGATTTGCATGAGCCGGCCGGCCTAACCGGTTGGCCGCAAAGGCCCTATTCCATCCGCCGCCAGCGCGCGTCGAACCGGGCTTGCGCGCCGGAGGGCAGCGCCACCATCGCCCGCGGCTCGGTGTCGCCGGCGCGTAGCACGGTCAGGCGGCCGATCTCGCCGGTGTCGGCGTTGCGAACGCAGTCGCCTTCGCGCAGCCCCAGCGTGGCGAGCTCGCGCAGCAGCGCCAGAACCGCGCGCTCGCGGGCGATCTGGTCGAGCTTGGTCTGCAGCGACAACATGGGCAGCGCGATGTTGCGGACGAATGCGCGCGGCCGCCATTCGGACTTGCCCGGTGCCGGACGCGACGGCATCACTTGTCGCGATCGTTGCCGTCGTTGACAAAGCGCGGGTCGGGGCCGGACTCGACCTTCCTGACCGTGCCGGTCCTGTCGAAGTAAACCGACATCATGGAGTTCCAGAAGCCGTCCTCCAGGTACGGATACATCCACGCGGTCAGCCCGGACAGCGTGTAGGTTTGAATCTCCCACGGCGGACCGAACTCGCGCCGGATCGCGGTCGTGTCGTCGTGGCCGATGCGAATCTGCGCGAAGTGCGCGTCGGAGATTGCTTCCACGACGCGCAACACGCTTGCCTGCGCGTCGACGTCGACCATCCACGTCTGCTGGTTGAACCGGCCGATCGGATACGCGAGCCGCCGCGCCTGCGGCGGCAACGGCAGCGGATAGACCTCGGCCGGCCGGCCGAACTTGGCGATCACTTCGGCTTCCGGCGTGCCCGGCGCGAGCGCGCTCGGTGTCGCGCAGCCGGTCAAAGCGAACAGGGCAGCCATCGCGAACGCGCGGGCGGCCGCGCCACGAAATGCATGCATCGGCATACTGTCGCTCCGTCGAGCTCGACGAAAACCCCGGAGGCGGAGAACGAAATGGCTTGTTCGCACGATCGTCGGCGTGGTCATGCTGATCATGGCACCGCTGGCGATCGAATTCCGGCTGCCATCGCAGTTCCGCGCCGAGCGCTCCATCGTGGTCAACACGCCGGCCGACAAGGTTCATTCCCAACTCGTCGCGCCGGGCGAACGGAAACGCTCGACCGCATGGAACCAGCGCGACCCGGCAATGAAGATCGAATACGGCGGGCCCGCTTCCGGTGTCGGCGCGCGCTGGACTTGGCAGAGCGAGACCGAGGGCGGGTGATGCCCGGATCAGTTCTCGGTCTTCTTGCGCGGGTAATTGACCCAGTACACCTGCACGCCGGAATTGCGCGCGGCGCGCTCGACGGCATTGACCTGCGCGCTGTCGACTTCGTTGCTGGCGGCTCGATCGGGGCCCGGGCTCGCGCATCCGGCGGACAGCACCCCGACCGACAGCATGATCCACAAGCGTTTCATGTCGTCCTCCCGATGATCGGTGCGCATCCGGCCGCGGCTCCAAATCTACGCCGCCGCGCGACACACGCAAGCGGCGCGCGACGTAACCGTCCATTTGCGGAGCGGAACCGCGCGTCCGCGGCGGCGATGTGCGCGGGCCGCGGCCGATGACGCGCGCGACCGCCGCGCTCGCCGTCACGACCGCGATCCAGATCGCGGTCGCGCTCGCCGCGCTGACGCTGCCGGCGATCGCGCCGGTCGTGGCGCGCGATCTCGGCGTGCCGACCTCGATGGTCGGCAGCTACCTGTCGGCGCTGTATCTCGGCGCGTCGGCCGCGGCGCTGGTCGGCGGCGGGCTGGTGCTGCGGCTCGGTGCGATCCGGTTGTCGCAATGGGGGCTTGTGCTGTGTGCGCTGGCGCTGCTGCTCGCGCTGGCGCCGTCGGTCGTGGCGGTCGTTGCCGCGGCGGTGCTGCTGGGTCTCGGCTACGGGCCGATCACGCCGGCGTCGAGCCACGTGCTCGCGCGCACGGCCACCGCGCGCAACATGGCGCTGACGCTGTCGATCAAGCAGACCGGCGTGCCGGCCGGCATGGCGTTGGCCGGCATCGTCGTGCCGCCGCTCGCGGTCGCGTTCGGCTGGCGCGTCGCGGTCGCGTCCGTGGCCGCGCTGTGCGCGGCGGTCGCCTTGGCCGCGCAGCCGCTGCGTTCCGCGCTCGACGCCGATCGCGACCGGCGCGCGCGCATCTCGCTCGCGCAACTGGTCGCAGGTCTGCGGCTGGTCGCGACCACGCCGCGGCTGCGCACGGCAGCCGCGGTGTCGTTCATCTACTCCGGCATGCAGATGTGCACGACGGGCTTCATCGTCGCGTACCTTGCCGACGAGATCGGCGTGCCGCTGGTTGCCGCCGGGGTCGGCCTGACCGTCGCCAGCGTCGCCGGCGTGGTGGCGAGGATCGCGTGGGGTGCGGTCGCGGACCGGTGGCTCTCGCCGCACCGGACGCTGGCACTGCTTGGCGCGCTGATGGCGGTGTTCTCATCGGTCGTCGCGCTGCTCTCCAGCGCGTGGCCGTTCGCGGCGATGTTGATCGTGCTGGCCGCGCTTGGCGCGACCGCGATCGGCTGGAACGGCGTCTACCTCGCCGAGGTCGCGCGCGTCGCCCCGGCAGGGCAGGCGGGGCTCGCCACCGGCGGGTGCCTGTTCTTCACCTTCGTCGGCGTCGTCGTCTGCCCGGCGCTGTTTGGCTGGGCGCAGCGCGCCAGCGGCAGCTACGCGGTGAGCTTTGCCGGCGCCGCGGCCGTCTGCGGCGCGGTCGCGCTGTGGCTCGCCGCCGGAGGTCGCGCCGCCGCGGCGACGGAGCCTTGAGGCCGGCCGGAGTCATGCGCCGCGCTGTGACCGATCGTCGCGCGACGGGAACTGGCGTTCGCCGGACCGAACTAACGAGCACCATGGCGAGCGGCGGAAAACTCCGGGGCGTGATGTCGATCGATCGCCGCGTTGCGCTGAAAGCGCTCGCAGCCGCTGGTCTGGTCCGCTGGCCGGCGGCATTCGCGCAAGCGCCCGCCGATCCCGACCTCGAAATTCGGCTGACGGCGGCGCGCGATCGCGTTCCGATCTGGTCCGGCCCGGCGACCGACGTGCTGCGCTTCCGCGCCGAGGTGCTGCGCGGCCGGCGCGATGCAGTGCGGCCATCAGGAAGTTATCTCGGGCCGGTGCTCGACCTGCGGCGCGGCGAGCGCGTGCGCATCGCCTTCGTCAACCGGACCGGTGAGTCGAGCATCGTTCATTGGCACGGCATGATCGTGCCCGAGCGCGCGGATGGCCATCCGCGCGTGGCGATCGCGTCCGGCGCCGAGTTCGTCTACGACTTCGAGGTGCGCAATCCCGCGGGCACCTATCTGTATCACCCGCATCCGCACGGACGGACCGGCGCGCAGGTCTACGCGGGGCTCGCGGGACTGATCGTCGTGCGCGAGCCGGGCGAGGCGGCGCTCGGCCTTCCTTCGGCCGCGGACGAACTGGCCCTCGTGCTGCAGGACCGCCGCGTCGGCAGCGGCAACCAGCTCGTGTTTCGGCGCACGATGATGGACGATATGACCGGCGTGCTCGGCGACCGCGTGCTCGTCAACGGCGTGCCGGACGCGCGCTTCGGCGTCGCTCGTCGCCCGTACCGGCTGCGCATCGCCAACGTCTCGAACGCGCGCATCTACAAGCTCGCGTGGTCCGACGAACGTCCGTTGCACGTGATCGCGACCGATAGCGGGCTGCTCTCCCGCGCCGAGGGCGTGCAGGTCCGCCCCTACGTGGTCCTGGCGCCGTTCGAGCGCATCGAGCTACTGGAGGACTTCGGCGCACGGAGTGGCGGCGACGAAGTGGCGCTGATCAGCCGATCGTTCAATAACGGCATGATGGGCGGCATGATGGGCCGCGGCGGCGCGATGTCGAACAGGATGCGCGGCATGATGGGCGGCGGCTCGATGATGGGCGGCATGATGGGCGGCGGGCAGGGCGAGGAGTTGTTGATCGCGCGTTTCTCGATCGCGCGCGGTGAAAGGCAACCCGGTGCGGCGCTCCAATTGGCCGAGCCGCAGCCGCCGGCCCGTGCGTCGGGGCACGAGCTGTACACGCGGGTCTCGTTCAGCCATATGCGCGGAACGCTCAACGGCCGGGTGTTCGACCATCACGACATGACCGCGGTCGCCGACGATGAGCGGCTGCCGGTCGGTGCCGCGACACTGTGGACGTTCGACAACGACGGGCCGGGAATGATGGCAATGCCGCACCCGATCCACATCCACGGCGTGCGCTTCAGCGTGGTCGAGCGCACTGCAAGCGCCGCGCCGGCGGACCTGCGCGAGGGGCTGATCGATGTTGGCTACAAAGACACGTTCCTGATCTTTCCCGGCGAGCGCGTGCGCGCGTGGGTCGCGCCGACCGAGCCGGGGCTCTTCATGTATCACTGCCACAACCTCGAGCACGAAGACGGCGGCATGATGCGCAACTGCCGCTTCGTCTGATGCGGGCGATGAATCTGTACGACCGCTGGCTGCTGCCGCGGCTGATCGACTTCGCGATGCGCAACCGCGAGGCGACGCGCTACCGCGGCAAGATGGTCCCGGCCGCGCGGGGCCGGGTGCTGGAGATCGGCGCTGGCTCGGGGCTGAACCTGCCCTTCTACGGCACCGAGGTCACGCGGCTTTTCGCGCTCGATCCGTCGGAGCAATTGCTCGCGTTGGCGCGCGGCCGGCGCGCACCGGCGGGTTTCCCGGTCGAGTTCCTGCATCGCTCGGCCGAGGAGATCCCGCTCGATCGGGCCACGGTCGATACCGTCGTCACCACCTGGACGCTGTGCTCGGTGCCGGACGCCGTGCGTGCGCTGCGCGAAGCGAGGCGGGTGCTGAAGCCCGGCGGCACGCTGATCTTCGTCGAGCATGGGCTTGCGCCGGATCCGCGCGTGCAGCGCTGGCAGCGCCGCCTCGATCCGTGGTGGTGCCGCTGCGCCGGTGGTTGCCATCTCGATCGCCGCATCGACCGGCTGGTTCGGGAGGCCGGCTTCGAAACGCTGCAGCTCGAAACCGGATACGTGAAAGGACCGCGCCCGTTCACGTACACGTACTGCGGCCGCGCGCGCCGGCCACCGTCCTAACGATTCGCGCGAAACTGACGTTCCAGCTCCGCGTTCGCGGCCCTGATCTTGTCGGACCAACGGCTGCGTATGTACGCGAGCACGCTCCAGATCTCCTCGTCGCTCAGGCGTTCGCCGAATGCGGGCATGTCGCTCGCGTAGCCGGCCGGCGCGTACGGCGGCACGAGGCCCTTCTTCGTGATCGCGAACAGCACGGCCGGCGGGTGATGCCATGTATGGCCGCTGTCGTCGTGCGGCGGCGCCGGCATGCGGCCGTCAGGGCGGCGCGTTTTCCACTCGGGCTGCCCTTCGAGGTTGGCGCCATGGCAGGTGGCGCAGTGGGCGTCGTAGACACCGCGACCCGCGGCAATGCGGCGCGCGTCATCGAGATCCGGCGTGCCCGTGCCGGTCGGGCCGCGAAACACCGTCAACCACGCGGTCAGCGCGCCGAGCAGCATGACCGCGGCCACGATCGCCGCCGCGAGCCACGGCCTGCGCGAGGAAACGGCTGTCATCGGCGCGGTCGCTGACGGGCTCGGCTTGCCGCGCGCGTCACTTCGCCCTTTCGATCCGGGTGACGATCAGGTCGTCGCCCTTCTGCTCGGCGTCGAACTTCACCTTGTCGCCGACATTCAGGCCCTCGGCCATCTTCGCGTCCTTGAACCTGAAGCTCATCGTCATCGCGCCCATGCCGATGCTCTTGATCTCGCCGTGCTTCAGCAGCACCGTGCCGCGCGCCTTGTCGATCCGGCGCACTTCGCCGTCGGCGAGCTCGGCCTTCGCCGCCTGCGCGACCGTGGTCATGTGGCTGGCGTGCTGCGCGAGCGCCGGCAGCGCCGGTGCCAGCAGCGCCGCGGCCAGAACAAAGTGAACTGTCTTCATCGAAGCCTCTCCTTGGGGATTGCGGATTGCGCGAACAACGAACAACGAACAACGAGCAACGGACAACGGACAACGAACAACGGACAACGGACAACGAACAACGGATCACCGATCACGGCTCACGGCCCTGCCCAGCTTCCACTGCATAACGAGCGCGTAGATCGCGGGGATGACCGCGAGCGTCAAAACGGTCGACGACACCATGCCGCCGACCATGGGCGCGGCGATTCGCCGCATCACCTCGCTGCCGGCGCCGGTTGACCACATGATCGGAAGCAGCCCGCCCATGATCGCCACCACGGTCATCATCTTTGGCCGCACGCGTTCGACCGCGCCTTCCATCACGGCCTGGTACAGGTCGGCGACGGTTGCGTCCTTGCGCTCGTATTGGCGTCTCTCGCGGATCTCGCGCCACGCACTGTCGAGATAGATCAGCATCACGACGCCGGTCTCCGCCGCCACGCCGGCGAGCGCAATGAAGCCGACCGCCACCGCGACGCTCAGGTTGTAGCCGAGCCACCACAGCAGCCAGATGCCGCCGAGCAGCGCGAACGGCACCGACGCCATCACGATCAGCGTGTCGGTCACGCGGCGGAAGTTCAGGTACAGCAGCACGAAGATGATGCCGAGCGTCAGCGGCAACACGATCTTCAGTTTCTCGAGCGCGCGCTGCAGGTACTCGAACTGGCCACTCCACGTGATGTACGTGCCCGGCGGCAGGTTGACGTTGTCGCGCACCGCCTGCTGCGCGTCGCGCACATAGCCGCCGATGTCGCGGCCGCGGATGTCGACGAAGATGTACGCCGACAGCAGCGCGTTCTCGGTGCGGATCTGCGGCGGGCCCTGCGTCAACTGCACGCGCGCGACCTGGCCGAGCGGAATCGTCGCCGGCGGCCGACCCTGCTCCGCCATCAGCGGCACCAGCACCTCGCGCTCGATCCGCTGCGGATCGGCGCGCGCATCGCGCGGGTAGCGGACGATCACGCCGAAGCGGTTGCGCCCCTCGACGGTGGTCGTGACCATCTCGCCGCCGAGCGCGGTGGCGACCACGTCCTGCAGCGCGCCGATCGACAGACCATAGCGCGCCAGTTGCGCGCGGTCGGGCACGACGTCGAGGTAGTAGCCGCCGGTCAGCCGCTCCGCGTACGCGCTGCTGGTGCCCGGCACGTTGCGCACCACGGTCTCGATCTCGCGCGCCACGCGCTCCATCTCCTTCAGGTCCGAGCCGAACACCTTGATGCCGATCGGCGTGCGGATCCCGGTCGACAGCATGTCGATGCGCGCGCGGATCGGCATCGTCCACGAGTTGGCCACGCCCGGAAACTGCAATGCGCGGTCCATCTCGGCGATCAGCTTGTCGATGTTCATGCCGGGCCGCCACTGCGACTCGGTCTTCAGGTTGATCACCGTCTCGAACATCTCCATCGGCGCGGGGTCGGTGGCGGTCGCCGCGCGGCCGGCCTTGCCGAACACCGATTCCACCTCGGGGAAGCTCATGATGATCTTGTTCTGCGTCTGCACGAGTTCCGCCGCCTTGGTCACCGACATGCCGGGCAGCGAGGTCGGCATGTAGAACAGCGTCCCCTCGTTCAGCGTCGGCATGAATTCGGTGCCGAGCCTCAGCGCCGGCCAGATCGTCGCGGCGCCGACCGCCACCGACAGCGCGATCGTCGCCAGCTTGTTGCGCAGCACCCAGGCGATCACCGGCCGGTACAGCGCGATCAGCACGCGGTTCACCGGGTTCTTCGACTCCGGCAGGATGCGGCCGCGGATCAGCCAGATCATCAGCAGCGGCACCAGCGTGACCGAGAGCAACGCCGCGCCCGCCATCGCGAACGTCTTGGTGTACGCGAGCGGCGCGAACAGTCGCCCCTCCTGCGCCTCGAGCGTGAACACCGGCAGGAAGCTCACGGTGATGATCAAGAGCGAAAAGAACAGCGCCGGCCCCACTTCCTTGCCCGCATCGATGATCGCCAGCGTGCGGTCGCCTTCAGCCGGCAACCGTTCGAGATGCTTGTGCGCGTTCTCGATCATCACGATCGCCGCGTCGACCATCGCGCCGATCGCAATTGCAATGCCGCCCAGGCTCATGATGTTCGAGTTGATGCCAAGCAGCCGCATGCAGATGAACGCGATCAGCACGCCGATCGGCAGCATCACGATCGCCACCAGCGCGCTGCGCACGTGCAGCAGGAACAGCACGCACACCAGCGCCACGATCACCGACTCCTCGAGCAGCGTCGATTTCAACGTGCCGATCGCGCGCTTGATCAGGTCCGAGCGGTCGTACACGGCCCGGATCGTCACGCCGCCGGGCAGCCCGGCCTTCAGTTCCTCGATCCGCTGCTTGACGTGGTCGATCACGGACAGGGCGTTCTCGCCGAAGCGCGCCACCGCGATGCCCGACACCACTTCGCCTTCGCCGTTCAGTTCCGTGACGCCGCGCCGCTCGTCCGGACCGAGCTCGACGCGCGCGAGGTCGCGCACGCGCACGGCGGTGCCTTTCTCCGCGCGCACGACCAGGTCCTCGATGTCGGCCGCGCTGCGCAGATACCCGCGCCCGCGCACCATGTACTCGGTCTCTGCGAGTTCCACCACGCGCCCGCCGACATCGCGGTTCGAGTCGCGAATCACCTGTGCGACCGTCATCAGCGGGATGTTGTAGGCGCGCAGCTTCACGGGATCGACGATCACCTGGTACTGCTGCACGAAGCCGCCGACCGACGCAACCTCGGCGACGCCCTGCGCCTTGGTGAGCTGATAGCGCAGGTACCAGTCCTGCAGCGTGCGCAGTTCCGCCAGCGTGCGGTCCTTCGCCTGCACTGCATACTGGTACACCCAGCCGACACCGGTCGCGTCCGGCCCGATCTGCGCACTGACGCCCGACGGCAGCCGCGATGCGGCGAAGTTCAGGTACTCCAGGACGCGCGAGCGCGCCCAGTAGATGTCGGTGCCGTCCTCGAAGATGACGTAGACGAACGACACGCCGAAGAACGAAAAGCCGCGCACGACCTTCGACTTCGGCACCGACAGCATCGCGGTGGTCAGCGGATAGGTGACCTGGTCCTCGACCACCTGCGGCGCCTGCCCCGGATACTCGGTGTAGACGATCACCTGCACGTCCGACAGGTCCGGCAGCGCATCGAGCGGCGTGCGCACGATCGCCAGCACGCCCGCGAACACGATCGCCAGCGTGGCGAGCGCGATCAGGAACGGATTGCGCGCCGACCAGGCGATCAGGCGTTCAAGCATGCGCGGGACTCCAGGTCAGGTTCACCACAGAGGCACAGAGGCACAGAGGCACATAGAAGAACCTCTTCTTTCCCTGTGGCTCTGTGCCTCTGTGGTTCAAAGCGCCCTTCGTTCACTTTCTCGCCTCGATCTTCGTCACCACCCACTCACCCGGCTTGCGCTCGACGAACTCGAACGCGACCGGCGAGCCGGGCTTGACCGCCTTTGCGATCGCGTCGTTGGCCGGCATGAACTCCATCTGCATCTTCGGCCAGCCAAGGCTTGCGATCGGCTCGTGCGCGATCGTCAGCGCGCCGCTCGTCGCATCGACGTCGACCAGCGTACCGGTCGCGCTGTGCGCGACCTTGCCGCTCGCGGCCACGGGCGCGGGCGCGGACAGCGAACCGAGCGCGGCCTTCAGGTTGCTCTCGGCGTCGATCAGGAAGTTGGCGGCGACGACCACGGTCTCGCCTTCCTTCACGCCGTCGAGAATCGCGACGTACTCTTCGCCGCGCGTGCCAAGCTTGATCTGGCGCGGCTCGAAGCGGCCGTTGCCAAGGTCGACCAGCACCACTTGGCGGCGGCCGCTGTCGATCACCGCCGAGTTCGGCACCGCGAGTACTGCACCTGCCGCCGTCGGCAGCTCGACCTGCGCGTACATCGCGGGCTTCAGCCGCCCGCCGGGGTTGGGCAGCTCGATGCGGACCTGCGCGGTGCGCATCTCCGCCTTCAGCGTCGGGTAGACGTAAGTGACACGGCCCTTGAACGTCTCGCCCGGATACGCATCGAAGCGCACCTGCGCCATCTGTCCGACGCGCACGCGGCCGAGGTCCTGCTCGAACACGTCGGCGATCAGCCACACGCTCGACAGGTCGGCGATCTGGTACAGCATCTCGCCCGGCATGAAACGCATCCCCTGCGTGGCCTTGCGTTCGATCACGATGCCGCCGGCCGGTGCGCGCAGCGTCAGCGCGCGTTTCGGTTCGCCGCCTGAGGCGAGCCGGGCGATGTCCTCGTCGGTCACGTCCCAGTTGCGCAGGCGCGCGAGCGCGGAATCCGCGAGCCGCTTCATGCCCGCCTGCGTCTGTGCATCGGCGTTCCTCAGGGTGGCGAGCCCCTGCGCCGCCACCGCGTACTCGCGCTGCGCCGCCAGCAGCTCGGGGCTGTAGGCCTCGAAGAGCGGCGTACCGCGCGCGACGTACTGGCCCGTCACATTCACGTACAGCCGCTCGATGTAGCCCTCGAACTTCGCGCTGATCGTGTTCAATCGCCGCTCGTCGATCTCCACGCGCCCGGTCGCGCGCACCACCGCGTCGAGCGTGCGCTTCTCGACCTTCGCGGTGCGCACCCCGAGCCGCTGCACCTTCTCCGTGCTGATCTTGATGCCGGAGCCGGCGTCCTGATCCTCGCCCTCGTACACGGGGATGTAGTCCATCCCCATCGAGTCCTTCTTCGGCGTCGGCGATGTGTCGGGCAACCCCATCGGGTTGCGGTAGTACAGGATCTTCTTGCCGCCCTTTTCGGGAATCGCTGCCACGCTCGGCGCCGTCGCCTGATGCGCTCCGCGCGTCCCGAACCAATAGCCCGCGCCCGCAGTGACCGCCGCGCTTGCGACCACTGCCAGCACCACGCCGGACGCACGCCCCCGCGCAATCCGCAATCCGCAATCCGCAATCCTCATAACTCCTCCCCCACCAGCCGCTCGATCTCGGCCTGCTTCATGCGCGCCTCGGCGTGCGTGCGGATCAGCGTCAGCCGCGCCTGGCGAATCTGCCGCTGCGCCTCGAGCACGGTGGTGAAATCGACCTTGCCGGTTTCGTAGCCGGCGAGCGCGGCCTGCCACGTCACATCGGCCTGCGGCAACAGGCTCGTGCGCGTCAACGTTTCGACGCGATGCGCGGCCCGGAAGCCGGCCACGCTTTCGCCGAGCTGCGCCAGCAGGTCGTTCACCTGCGCCTCGCGCCGCGCCTGCGCGGCGGCGAGCATCGACAGCGCCTCGCGTTCGTCGGCGCGGCGTGCACCCTGCTGCAGCGGGATGTTGATCTCGAAC
The DNA here is from genome assembly GCA_029778535.1 of Pseudomonadota bacterium. Lineage (GTDB taxonomy): Bacteria > Pseudomonadota > Gammaproteobacteria > Burkholderiales > Burkholderiaceae_F > JAKOQB01. The sequence goes on from JAKOQB010000041.1 coordinate 99,858, forward strand.
ATCAACTCCCACTCGTTGATGCGGTTGCGCATCTGGATCGGCGCCACGCCGAACGTGAACTCCGGATAGCGGTTGGCGAACACCGCATCCTTGCTTTTCTCGGCGGCGCGGATGCGCGCGGCCTCGGCTTTCAATTGCGGGTTGCGCGCCAGCACGCGCTCGCGCAGCGCTGCCAGGTCGACGCGCGCGAGCGGCGGCAGCGCGCCGTCGCCGCGCGGTTCCGCCAGCGGCGCGTCGGACGCGCGCGCCAGCAGGCCGTTGATACGGGCGCGCGTGGCGGCGAGATCGGCTTCCAGCAGCGCGATCTCGCTCATCATCGACGTGCGCTCGACCTGCGCGCGCAGCGCATCCTGCTGCGGCGCCAGCCCGCCCGCGTAGCGCACCTGCGCCACCGACTCGAGCCGGTCCACCAGTTCGAGGATCGCGCGCGACTGCGCGAGGCTGTCGGTCGTCTGCTGGTAGCGCGCGTAGGCGGACTTGATCCGCAACGCAAGTTCCGTCCACGTGGCATCGGCGCGGTACGTTGCCTCATCGGCCGCGGCCTGCGCGGCGTCGCGCTTCGCGTCGCGCTTGCCCCACGACGGGAACGTCTGGCGGAACTGGTAACGCGTGCTGCCCACGCGCCCCGGCAGCAGGTTCGGGCTCGATGCGCCGCCGTTGTCGATGTCGCGCAGCTCGACCTGGAACATCGGATCGGGCAGCGCGCCCGCGGGCAGCACCCGCTGCGCGGCGGCGTCGGCTTCAAAGCGCATCGAGCGCAGTTCCGGCTGGTGCGCGGCCGCGTAGTCGAGTAGCCCTTGCAGTGTGGCACCGAGATCGGCCGGCGCCTGCGCGAACGCCGCGCCGCACGCGAGCGCTGCGCTGACGGCGAACAGCGCGACGCGCGATTTCAGGACAGCCCGCCTTGACGGCGGTGTCGGTCCCGCCCCCGATTCAAACACGCGGGGGCAGGCTCCAGCGGGAACCCGGCGACTTTCCGTCGCAAGGCACTGGATCCCCGCGGGAGCCTGCCCTCGACGGCGATCGGGGGCGGGGATGAAATCCCACGTCAGTGCGCATGCCATCGATCACACCGTCAGTGGTAGCTTGCCCACACGCGCGCGCCGCCGCGGTCGTCGACCAGAAGGACGTCGTACCTGTCCTTCTGCCCCTTGTATTCGGGGCCGTCCATGCCCGGCGAGCCGATCGGCATCCCCGGCACCGCGAGCCCGAGCGCGGTCGGCTTTTCCCGCAGCAGCCGCTTGATCTCGCGCGCGGGGATGTGGCCTTCGACCACGTAGCCGCTAACCAGCGCGGTGTGGCACGAACCGTACTTGTTCGGCATGCCGAAGCGCGCGCGGTAGTTGCGCGCGTCGGCGACATCGGTGGCCTGCACCTTGAAGCCGTTGGCGTCGAGGTGCCGGATCCAGTCCTTGCAGCAGCCGCAGGTCGGGCTCTTGTAGACCTCGACGACGGGCAGTGCTTCTTCGGCGCGCGCGATGAGCGGCGCGGCGGCGAGCAGCGCCAGCGTCTGCAGCGCCGTGCGGCGTGAAATGCGGGTGTTCATTCGTTTCTCCTGTGCGACCGCGGCGGGTCGCGAATGTGAACTCGATCGACGTCACGCGGGCGTGCGGCCCGCGGCGAACGAGTTCAGGTCAGGGAAACGCAGTACAGGATCGTGAAGGGTGGGGCAGTCGCGTGCGCCAGCCCGAGGCTCGACGCGGGCGACTCGACGCGGACCACGTCGGGCGTGCGCGCGACGATCAGCGCCGGGGGTGGCGCGGCGAATGCGATCGCGCTGCCGCCGGAGGCCTGCTCGTCGGTGTTGCAGTGCTTGTAGCAGAGCGTGGACGGCGCATCGCTTTCATCCGCGCAATCGCAGTGATTGGCCGTGGATGCCGCGGCCTGCGACTGTGCCGCGGCGCGGATCGTCGGGCACGCGTGCGCCGCCAGCGACCACTGCGCAAGCAGCAGCGCGCACAGCACGACCAGGATCGTGCGCAGGCGGAAGGGGCGGCTCAAGTTCATTGTGGTCGCGGTACGTGGTTACGATACTCGTTACACACCGTCACGGCGCGCAGGTTAGCGGTGCGCGCGCCGCACGCGTTTGCGCTAGCGCAAGGAGAGTCGTCCTGCCGGCCTCGATCACGGCGCCGGCTTGATTGCGGTGACGACGAGTCTGCCTTCCGGCGTCTGTTCGGCTGCGAACAGCACCCTGTCGCCGACCTTTACCTCGTCGAGCAGCTTCGGGTCGCGCACGGTGAACACCATCGTCATCGGCGGCATGTCGAGGTTCTTGATTTCGCCATGGCGCAGCGTGATCTTGTTGGTGTCCTTCTGGATCCGGCGCACTTCTCCGGTCGCCATCTCGGACGCGGAGGGCGCGGCCGCGCCGGCGGCGTGGTGCGTGGAGTGCTCGTCGCTCTTGTCTTGCGCGAGCGCCGCGCCGGCGACGAGCCATGATGCAAACAGAACGATTGCGAGAGATTTCATAGGGGATTCTCCGGTTTGACGACGATCGTGCCGACCATGCCCTCGCTCAGTTCGTTCCAGGTGTGGCCGGGAATCAGGCAGGCGAAGCGGAACGTGCCGGGCTGGTCGAACTGCCACACGATCTCGCCGCGCCCGCCCGGCGGCACGTGCGCCATGAACGGCTCGTCGTGCTCCATTGCGGGGTGCTTCTTCATCAGCTCGGCGTGATCGGCCAGCTCTCTGGTGGTGCCGAGCACGATCTCGTGCATCGCCGCGCCGCGATTGACCGCAACGATGCGGATCGTCTCGCCGCGCCGCACCTCGATGGCTTCCGGCAGGAAGTGCAGGTCGTCGGTCATGTCGATCGTGATCGTGCGCGTGACCTTGTCCGCGTCGCCGCTGCGGCCAAACGCAGTCTGCACCGGCGCGGGATCGATCTTCGCCTTCGGCGGCTTGGCGCCGTGCGGCGCGGGGCCGTGCGCCCAGCCCGGCGCATGCAGCAGCGAGGCGAACATGCCGAGCGCAAACAGGTGTCGCTTCATTTTCTCTATCCTTCGTCGGATGTCAGTGGTTGTGATCGCCGTTGGGCTTGCGCGCGACCAGCGTGCGCGCATCGGACCGCGGTTGCGCCGCGCGCGCGGCGGGCGGCAGCGCGCCGGTCCATTCGTATGCGACGGTTCCGGGCGGATGCTTGAACCAGCCCGGGTCCTTGTAGACGCCGCGCGGCAGGTCGTCTCTGACCTTGACCACGCTGAACATGCCGCCCATGCCGATCGGGCCCATCGGCCCGAACCCGGTCATCATCGGGATCGTGTTGTCGGGCAGCGGCATTTCCATCTCCTTCATGTCGTACATGCCGCGCTCGCCCATCACCATGTAGTCGGGCACGAGCTTCATGATCTTGTTGACCACGTCGCGGTGATCGACGCCGATCATCGTGGGCACGTCGTGCCCCATCGCGTTCATCGTGTGGTGCGACTTGTGGCAGTGGATCGCCCAGTCGCCGGCATAGATGGCGTCGAACTCGAACGCGCGCATCTGTCCGACCGCCACGTCGATGCTGACCTCGGGCCAGCGCGCCGCCTTCGGCACCCAGCCGCCGTCGGTGCACGTGACCTCGAAGTGATAGCCGTGCATGTGGATCGGATGGTTGGTCATCGTGAGATTCCCGAAGCGGATCCGCACGCGCTCGCCGGTGCGCGCCACGAACGGATCGAGCCCCGGATAGACGCGGCTGTTCCAGCACCACAGGTTGAAGTCGAGCATCGTGTTGACCTTCGGCGTGGCCGCGCCCGGCTCGATGTCGAACGCGTTGAGCAGGAACACGTAGTCACGGTCGGCCGGCATGAACCTGGGGTTCTTGGGATGCACGATGAACATGCCCATCAGCCCCATCGCCATCTGCGTCATCTCGTCGGCGTGCGGGTGGTACATGAACGTGCCCGACTTCAGCAGCTCGAATTCGTAAACGAAAGTCTTGCCCTCCTTGATCGGCGGCTGCGTGAGGCCGCTGACGCCGTCCATGCCGTTGGGCAGCAGCATCCCGTGCCAGTGGATCGACGTCGGCTCGGGCAGCCGGTTGGTGACGAAGATGCGCACGCGGTCGCCTTCGACCGCCTCGATCGTCGGCCCCGGCGACTGGCCGTTGTAGCCCCACAGGTGTGCCTTCATGCCGGGCGCGATCTCGCGCACCACGGGCTCGGCAACGAGGTGGAACTCCTTCACTCCGTTGTTCATGCGGAAGGGCAGCGTCCAGCCGTTCAACGTCACCACCGGGTTGTACGGCCGGCCCGCAGAGGGCGAAAGCGGCGGCTGGGTGGCGGCGCTCGACTGCGTGGGTGCTTCGGGCACTGCGGCCTGCGCCGCGCGCGACACCGCAGCCGCGCCGAGCAGGCCGGCCGCGCGCAGGAAGTTGCGTCGTGGATGCATCGATGGCTCCGATTCAGTGTGGCGAACCGCTGCCGTCGGCGGCGGCGCGCGGCGCGAGTTCAGACCTGCGGGGTGCCGCCTGCGGGCGGCCGATCAAGTCGTTTTGCAGCCGCGCATCGGCAAGCCAGAATTCGCGCTGCGCGTCGATCGCGGCGATCACGCTGGCGACCTGCTCGCGCGCATCGGCCAGCAGCTCGAACACGCCGACCAGCATGCCGTTGTAGCGCAGCAGGTTCTCGTCGGCGATCGACTGCCGCAGCGGCACGATCTCGTCGCGATAGTGGCGCGCGATGTCGTACGCGCTGCGGTAGGCGTGATACGACTCGCGCACCTGCGACTGTGCGTCGAGCATCACCTGGCGCGTGCGGTTGACCGCGGCCAGATACGTGGAGCGGACCTCGGCGCGCAGCGCATCGCCCGGATCGAACACCGGCAGCGCGAGCTCCACCTCGAAGCCGCGCTGCAGCGGCAGCCCGGTCTCGCTGTTGCGCTCGACGCCGAGTTCGATCGAGTTCACCACGCTGCGCACGCGTGTCAAGCCGCCGAGCTTCGCCACGTGTTCGAGCGAACGCCGCGCGGCGGTCACGTCGAGGCGCTGATCGAGCGCGATCTTGACCGTGTCGGCTTCGGGACGCGGCGCGGCGGGCAGATCGGGCAACCGTTCGGGCAGCGTGAGCTTTCGCGCCCGTTCGGCATCGAGGCCGAGCTGGCGCACCAGCCGTTCGCGCGCGGCCAGCGCCGCGTGCTGAGCACGCGCGAGCTGCAGGGCCGCATCGGCATAGAACGCCTGCTGCCGGTCGCGCTGCAGCTTGCTGAAGTTGCCGACTCCCTGCATGCGCCGCGCCAGATCGGCGCTCGCGTCGGCGGCGGTCATCACGTCGCGGTGATAGCGCAGCGCCTGTCCCGCGGCGACCGCCTCGACCCACGCCTTGCGCGCATCGGCGGCAAGCTCGACCACGTCCCCGATCGCCCTGACCTTGTCCTGTTGAACGCGAGCGTCTGCCATCTGGCTGCGCAGCGGCCAGGTGACGAGGTCGACCAGTTCGAACGACAACATGCGGCTGATTTCGAGGTCGTCGCCACGGCGCAGCCGTTCGAAGGTGAAGCGCGGATTGACGATCCGTCCCCTTTGCACGGCGGCGGCCAGCGCGGCAGCGTTCTCGTGCATCAGCGCCTGCGCGGCCGGGCTGTGCGCGAGCGCGATCTTCACCGCGGCGTCGGCCGTCAGCGGTTTGGCGAGCAGCGCGTCGACCGCGGCCGCGGCGGCGCGGCGTTCATCCTCGGTCGCGATCAGCCGCGGTTCGACGCCGGTCAACTCTTTCGACTTCGACCGCACTTCATCGAGGCTGCGGTCGATCGTCGCGGTCGCGCAGCCGGCGAGCGCGAGCGGCACGGCCACGCAGAACAGCGCGCGCTTCATTTCCGCGCTCCGTGGTGCTCGCCGTGCCCGCTGTCGGCGGGCGGCTGGCTCGGCTGCACGCGCGCGGGCGGCTTCGTGTTGGCAGGCGGCGCGCCGCGTAGATGCCCGGCGTGGCCGCCGAGGGCTTTCATCTCGTCGTTGGCGCGCTTCCACTCGACGGGCTCATCGGTGCGCCAGCTTCGATAGCCGTCAAACGCGGAGCGGTACAGCGGTTCGGTTGTGCCGGCCTGCGCGCCCGCGGCGCCGGCGACGGCGCACAGCACGGCGGCCAGCCAATGGATCTTCTTCATGGCTTCTCCGATCGGACCCGCGCGTGCGGCGCACGCCGGGCACAAGAATCACGCCGCGGCCGCGAACGCAGCCGGACGCACTGTCAGCGAACGGAGAGGCCGAGCGGGACCGGCGACGGAACGTCGTGAACGACGGAGGAGAAGTGCGGTGGCGGCGACGCGTTCGGCGTCGACACCGCGCGCTGCGGCTCGATGACCGGCGCTGCGGCCGCGATCGACACCATTCCGAGGTGCGGGCACGCGTGGTCGTGCAGCGGCGTCGACGGCGCGTCGTTCTGTTGCGCGCAGCCGGCGTGATCGGCGTGCGTCAACGCGGAAAGCGCTTCCTCGCCGGCCGCATGTTCGTGATGCGTATGGCCAGGCATTCCGACCAGCGACACCACGCCTGCCGCCACCGCTTTCAGCGGCAACAGCATCACCAGCACGATCAGAAGGGCGCGGCGGAACATGACGGAGCGGGAGGGTAACACCGTAGTAGACCGGCCGTAAGTCAGCCCGGTTCCTTACCTAATCCCTGCCGACTGCGCGTGTATGACGCGGCGATTTACTGCCGGTCGTGCAAGGTGTACATCGCGATGGCATGTCGCCCCGGCCTGCGCCGGGGCGACGAGGTTCCTGTCAGCCCCGTCGAAAGGAGCGCCCTTGCCCTCGCATCCCGCCCTCACGATCCGCGACCTGCGCGTGCGTGCGGTCCACGTGCAGATGCGCCTGCCGCTGATAAGGTCGCGCTTGTAGCCGGCGAGCTTCACGCGGAAATTCTTCAGGGCGGCTGCGATTTCATCGCGGACGCGGGCCTGATCGGCAGTGAGCTGGAGCCCGCCGCACTGTTTCTGCTCCGCCTTCAGCTGTTCGACGAACGCAAGCACCCGCGCCTGACGTGATTCGTCAAGCGAGGACGCCGCGGCGATGATGCGATCGATGTTCCCCATACGTCTGCCCCGCAATTCGAAACAGCGCCAAGTTTGGTGCTCGCAGTTGACGCTCCGAGTTGCTTCGCAGCGCCGGCGTCCGCGATTGCGGCGACGGCCGGATCAGTCGCCGAAGAAGACCTCCAGCGTCGGAAACGCGCTTTCTCCTCGAATGCAGTCCCACAGATAGATCGCGAATCCCGGATCCCCCGTCCACAGCGAATAGCGCATCTGCCCATAGCGCGCGGCGTCGGCCTCTGTCTGCGCGATCGCGTGCATCGCGAAGGCGCGAGCGCGCTCGCGCCACGTCGCATCGCCGGTGCGTTGATAGAGCTTCAGGAACGCGTAGCCGTTGCCGCCGGTGCCGTGGCACAGGTTCGAGCCCTTGGTCAGCGGGCCGGCTTCCCAGATCGCCTCACCGGCCGCGAGCAGCAGTTCGTCGAGCGCGGTGCCGGGCAGGTCGGCGAGGCAGATGACGAAACCCGGCGCGCCATGGCAGAACTGCATCAGCATCGGAGCCGTCCGGCCGGGCGGCTGGTACAGAGCCACGCGCCAGTTGGCGCCGCGCCCCTCGCGCGTGGCGGTGCGCTGGACGGTCTGCGCGATGCACAGCTCCCACTCGGCCCACTCGCCCGGCGCCAGCAGGTGCCTGCCGCGGATCAGCGGCGCGGCGGTGGCCACGAAGCCGTGCACGCCGTCCAGATACGTGCTGGTGCGGCCGTACATGTCCTGCGTCCAGTAGCGGCATTCGAATTCGGGCGACCACAGCAGTTGCGACGCGAGCTTGCGCGCAGTGGCGCGGAAGAGCTCCGCCCAGCGCGCCTCCCCGGTCCGTTCGTGCAGAAACAGCGCGGCGAGCTGCGTGCCCGGCGCACCCCACATCAGCTCGCGCGTCGGGTTGTCGAGATTGGCGGCGATCAGTTCTGCGAGCCGCGCCTTTGTTGCCTCGGACGGCCGCAGCCACTCGCTGAGCAGCAGCAGACCGGTGTCGCCCATCAGGTACGACGCGTCGTCCGTGCTGCCGCTCGAGCGCAGCCAGTCGCGGTTCAGCGGCAGCAGCGAATCGACGTAGTCCGCGTAGGAACGGCGGAGCCGCGCCGCACCGGCGGCCTGCAGGTAGTGCAACGCCCACACGACCCCGCTGGCGCCGAAGTACAGCGGATACAGCGGGCCGGTGTCGCCGCCGTCGGCATCCTTCGGATGAATCGGCCAGTGCGACTGCGCGGAGAAGCGCGCTTCGGTGTCGCGCACGATGCGCTCGATCGCATCGCGCGCGCGCTGCTCGTCCCAGGCTTCGGCGCGCAGGGGTTCGTGGCGTGCGGCGTCGTACAGCATCGATGGGCTCCTCCAGGCGCGCGTTGTACTCGAACTCGTCCGGGTCGTGTCGTTGTGCGCATCATCGTCGCAACCGAGGTGATCGAGGGGTTCGAGAACGCCTGACCGCAATCGGGCAATCGTCACTGCCCGCTCCGCGGCGTATGCTGGTTTCGGCTGCGGCGCCCATGACGTGCTGACGCACAACGGTGGCCGGTCGCATGAAGGCGGATCTCGATCGGGAGACGACGATGGCCAAGGTCCGAGCCGGCAGCATCACGATGAACTACGACCAGCAGGGCAGCGGCGAGCCCGTCGTGCTCATCCCCTACCTGGCGGCGGACTACGCCTGCTACGCCTTCCAGGTCGCCGATTACGCGAAGCACTTCACCTGCATCTGCATCGACCTGCGCGGGACCGGAGAGCCGGACAAACCCGACGGCGCGTACTCGACCGAACTGTTCGCGGACGACGTCGCCGCGCTGATGCAGGCGATCGGCGTGCCGAAAGCGCACATCTTCGGCCTGTCGCTCGGAGCCGCGACCGGCCTCTGGCTGGCGGCGAAGTATCCGCAGCGGGTGAAGTCGCTGTCACTGCACAGCGGCTGGGCGAAGACCGACGCGTATCTGAAGACCGTCGTGCAGGGCTGGCAGGTCATGGCCAAGGCGATGAACAGCGTGCCGGAGATGGTCATCCAGGGAATCTTTCCGTGGTGCTTCACGCCGGAGCTGTATGCGCAGAAGCCGGACACCCTCCAGGCGCTGTGCGATTTCGTCCGCAGCCGGCCAAAGCAGCCGGTCGACGCCTTCCTCCGGGAAGCGGGTGCCGTGATCGCGCACGACGCCGACGCGCAGCTCGGCATGATCCGCGCGCCGACACAGATCACGTTCGGTCGCCACGACCTCGTGACTTCGACCCGCTCCGCCGACCGGCTGAAGAGCGGCATCAGGAATTCCGAGCTTCACATCTTCGAGGATTGCTCGCACGCGCCGTTGTATGAGAACGTGCCGGCATTCAACGAGAAGACGCTCGCGTTTCTCAGGAAGCACGCGGGCTGAAGCGCCGCGCGGTACGCCGGCTGCGCGTGGCCGCATTCAACGCGCGGCTAGCCTTCGGCGAAAGACACCAGGATCTTGCCCGCGCGCCCGCCGCGCGCGGCGTGCGCCACCGCTTCCTTGATCCTGCGGATCGGATAGATCGCCTCGACGTCCACCGCGAGCGTGCCGTCGGCGAGCTTCGCCGCCAACTCGCGGAAGAGTGCCGCGATGCGCTCGGGCGGCGTCTGCATGAACCAGCGCCGCAGCCAGAAGCCGCGCAGGCTCACGTCGCGGAAGATGGTCTCGCGCGCGTCGACCCGGCACGCCTCGCCGCTGAGCACGCCGTAGTTCACCACCGTGCCGCCATCGTCCACGCAGCGCGCCAGGCGCTGCGTTGCGCCGCCGCCGACGGCGTCGATGGCGAGCGGCAGCGCGCCTGCGCCGATCTCGGCGCGCACACGCTGGTCGAGATCCGGACCGTCGACAAGCGCCGCGTCGGCGCCGAAGGCGCGCAGCGGCGCGACCAGCTCGGGCCGGCGCACCACGTTCACGCTTTTCAAGCCGGCCTCGCGCGCGAGTCGGATCAGGCAATGCCCGACGCCCGAGTTGGCGGCGTTCTGGATCACCCACTGCCCGGGGCGCGGAGCGACGAAATCGCGCAGCATCAGGTAGGCAGTCGGCGGATTCACGCGCAGCATCGCGAGTTGCCGCGGGTCGACGTGCGGCGGCAGCGCGAACAGCGTCAACGCCTGCGCCTTGACCCGCGCGCGCCAGGTGCCCGGTCCCGGCAGCAATACCCGGTCGCCGACCTTCAGGTGGCTCACGCCCGCGCCGACCGCGGCGACGCGACCGACACCCTCGCTGCCCGGGGTGATCGGCAGCTTGGGCGGCACGGCGCCGTAGTGGCCCTCCAGGTTGAGCACGTCGGCCGGATTGATCGGGAAGAGCTCCGCATCCACGATCGCCTCGCCGGGGCCCGGGTCGCCGGGATCCGGCTGCTCCACCAGCTCGATCACCTCGTCGGGCCGCCCGAAGGCGGAAACTTGCGCGGCCAGCATGTCAGGACCCTCCAGGAATCGGTTGCGGCGATGTTCCCACGAACCGCACGCGGGCGCCCGCGGCCGGCGCGGTGCGACTCAGCGCGCCGTCACGCCGCCCGCGGCTCCACGCTCGGTGCCGGAAACGCCAGCACGAACCGCGTCTCCCCGCTCGCATCGCTGTCCACCGTCACCGCGCCGTTGTGCAGCTTCATGATCGACTGCACGATCGCCAGCCCCAGCCCGATGCCTTCGCCGTTGCGGCCGTCGGTGTCGGCGTGCGCGAAGCGGCTGAACAGGCGGTCCTTCACTTCGGGCGGGATCGGTTGGCCGCGGTTGCTGACGGCCAGCGTGGTCGCCGGCGGGCCGTCCTCGATGCGGATCGAGATCTCGCTGCCGGTCGCGGCATGGCGCACTGCGTTGGAGACGAGGTTGCTGACCGCGCGCTCGACCATCAATGGGTCGCCCTCGACGCGGCCGGCACCGGCGATGCTGAGCGCGAGTTCGCGCTCGGCCAGGATCGGCTCGTAGAACTGCTGCATCTTCAGCGCGACCGCGTGCAGGTCGACCGGCCGCCGGTTCACGCGTGTCTGCGGGCTGTCGGCGCGCGCGATGAACAGCATGTCGCCGACCATGCGCGACAGTCGTTCGAACTCCTCCATGTTCGATTCAAGTGCGGCACGATAGTCGTCGGCGCTGCGGCTGCGCGACAGCACGACCTGCGTGTGGCCGATCAGGTTGTTGATCGGCGTGCGCATCTCGTGCGCCAAGTCCGAGGAAAATTCGTTCAGCCGCGCGAAGGACTCCTGCAGCCGCTGCAGCATGGCGTTGAAAGCGGCTGCGAGCTGGCGCAGCTCGGCCGGCGCGGCTTCGACCGACAGCCGCTCGCCGAGCTGGTCGGCCGAGATGCGCTTGGCGGTGTCGGCCATCTCGCGCAGCGGCCGCAGCCCGGAGCGGGCGATACCGTATGCGGCGCCGAGGCCGAGCAGGGCGCTCAGCAGCACCGCCAGCACGATTTCGCGCAAATGGCTCGCCAGCAGGCGGTCGGTCTCCTCGGTGTTCGATTCGATGAAGACACCGACCGGCGCCCCGGATCGGAGCCGCGCGTGGCTGCCGAGCGCGCGCACCGAGTGCGTGTCGGTCGCGAACGTCCGCGGCTGCATCGACGCCAGCAGCGCCGCGCGCGCGCTGGCCGGCACGCGCGGATGGCCGGTCGCGAACAGCACGCGCTCGTCGTCGCCGATCACGTACAGCGTGAGCCGGTCGTGACCGACGACCACGTGCGCCAGCTCGGAATCGCGCTGGCTCACGTCGGCGAACGAGTCGATCCGGCGCACCGCCTCGACCGCCAGCGCGATCTTGCCGTGCAGCTCGTCTTCGTCGCGCCTGGTCAGATCGAGCGTCAGCGCGTGATACAGATAGCCGCCGGCGGCGAGCGACAGCACCGCCAGAGCGGCTGCGAACAGCAGCGCCAGCCGCGCCGTGATCGAATAGCTGCGCGGGTGTTGTCCGGTCACGTCGGCGGCGAGCGTTCTTCGAGCACGTAGCCGACGCCGCGGATGGTGTGGATCAGCTTGTGGTCGAACGGATCGTCGACCTTGGCGCGCAGCCTTTTCACCGCCACTTCGACCACGTTGGTGTCGCTGTCGAAGTTCATGTCCCACACCTGCTCGGCGATGAAGGTGCGCGACAGCACCTCGCCCGCGCGCCGCATGAAGAGCGCCAGCAGCGTGAACTCCTTGGCGGTCAGGTCGATGCGGCCGCCGGCGCGGAATGCGCGGTGACGCGGCAGGTCGAGTTCGAGGTCGGCGACCTTGAACACCTCGGGCTCGACTGACTTCCCTCGGCGCAGGATCGTGCGCACGCGCGCCAGCAACTCGGAGAACGCGAACGGCTTGACCAGGTAGTCGTCGGCGCCGAGTTCGAGGCCCCTGACGCGATCCTCGACCTTGTCGCGCGCGGTCAGGAACAGCACCGGCGTGTCCTTCTGCCGGCGCAGGTCCGCGAGCACCTGCCAGCCGTCGAGCCTCGGGAGGCCCACGTCGAGGATCACGAGCTGGTAGTCGCCGGTGGTGGCGTAGAACTTGCCGTCGACGCCGTCGCGCACCACGTCGACCACGAAGCCGTTCTCGGTCAGCCCGCGCTTCAGATAATCGCCGGTCTTCGGCTCGTCTTCGACCACCAGGATTCGCATCGGATGCTCCGCGCATCGCTGCACACAAATGTAGCGTAAGCGCCGCGCATGTCGCCGCGTGCCGCGTGCGGATTACATTTTTGTCAGCCTTCTCGTTCGCCTTGCGCTGGCGCAAATATGACAAGGCTGTAATCCGGCTGTCAGCGCCGTTTCGGGCGGCCGGCCGATACTGGGTTTCGTAACCGCGATCACCCGACGGAGAAAACGATGAAACGCACATTTCTTGCTGCAGCTGCCGCGCTCACGCTGGCCGGCCCGATGCTCGTCCTCGCCGCGCCCGACGAAGCGCAGAAGCAGTTGCTGCAGCGATCGATCGAAGCGCGGCGCAAGCTCGAAGCGGCACAAGGCGCGCAGGGAGCGGAGCGCAACAAGCTGATGCAGGAACACCTGGCGCTGATGGACCCGATGATGAAGCAGATGAACTCCGCGCGCCCGGGCCCCAACGCGTCGCCGCAGCAGATGCGCGAATGGATCAACGAACACATGAAGGTGATGGACGAGATGCTGAAGCAGATGATGCAGGGCGAACGAATGATGATGATGATGACGGCGTCGGACGGCAGCGCGAAGGCGATGATGAAGTCCGGCCGCTAGTGCGCCGACGCGTGTCGCCGTGTTGACTTAACGCAAGAAGCCGGAACCCCGGGGCGCGCCGCCTCGAACCATGGTCGAGACGGCGGGTCGAAGTTCCGCGACCGCACGAATTGCGCGGTCCGTATTAAGTCAAAGGAGCAACAGATGAACTGGAAGAAATCCGCCGTTGTTGCAGCGGCTGCACTGGCAATTGCCGGAGCGACAACCTACGCGCAGCAGACGCAGGCGCCGCAGCCGCCACAGCCGCCGATGATGGGACAGGGCATGATGGGTGGCCAGGGTCCTGGCTATGGGCCCGGCTCGCGCTGGCATCGGGACGATGACGACGACTCGGGCTGGGGAATGATGCACGGCCGCGGCGGCTGGGGCATGGGCCCCGGAATGATGGGCGGCATGGGCATGGGCATGATGGGCGGCATGGGCATGATGGGGCTCGGTCTGGGCCCGATCAACCGGCTCGACCTGAACGACACCCAGCGCCAGCAGGTGCTGAAGATCGAGGACGACCTGCGGCGCAAGGATTGGGACCTGATGGGCAAGATGCAGGACGAGATGGTCAAGTTGCGCGATTCGATGTGGTTCGGCAAGCGCGATCGCGCCGCGATCCTGGCCGCCTATAAGCGGATGTCCGACCTGCGCCTGCAGATGCTCGAGAATTCGCTCGACGCGCGCGACAAGGCCGAGGCGTTGCTGACCCCGCAGCAGCGTGAGCAGTTGCGGCGCTACGCCTGGTAGCGCTCGGTGGCCGAGATGATGAACGGCTACGGCTACGGCTACGGCATGGGCGGTTGGTTCGGCATGGGACTGTGGTGGATTGTTATCGTCGTGCTGGTGGTTGCCGCGGTCGTGTTCGTGTTCCGACGCGCGGGCGACGGCAAACCGTCCGCGCCACCCGAGTCCGCGCGCGACGCGCTCGACAAACGCTACGCGCGTGGCGAAATCGGCCGCGACGAGTACGAGCAGAAGAAGCGCGATCTCGCGGCTTGACGCGCCGGCCGACTAGCCGCCGGCGGTCACGATCGAATCGATGATCGGGCAGGTCGGCCGCCGCGCCGAATGCTCGCACGCGTGGATCAGATGCTCGAGTGTGGCCACCATCCGCTGCAGGTCGTCCAGCCGGCCGCGGATCTGCGCGAGACGTTGCGCGGCAATGCGGCGGATCGAGCGGCGGTCGGTGCCGTCCTGCAGCAGCCGCCAGCGCGCCGACGGTCATGCTCGGCTCCGTCATCTCGGGTCTCCCGGGCTTGACTCCGTACTCGGGTACGGAATCTAGGCTGCGACCGCACCTCAACGAACGGGAGCAGGTCCATGCTGAAGCGAACCCACGGCACCGAACTGGAACGGGATCGGCGCGCCGAGCCTGCGTGCTGCGCGCACGGCGGCGATCATGCGCACTCGCATCACGACCACGGCCACGACGATCCGCACGCGCATCACCACGACCACGTGCACGCCCTGACGGGCGCGGCGCCCGTGGCGACGCCGGCGCCCGGCACGATCTACACGTGCCCGATGCATCCGCAAATCCGCCAGCCCGAGCCGGGCAACTGCCCGCTCTGCGGCATGGCGCTCGAGCCCGAACTGCCCTCGCTGGAAGATGGGCCGAATCCGGAGCTGGTCGACTTCACGCGCCGCTTCTGGTGGTCGCTGCCGCTGACCGCGATCGTCACCGTGCTGGCGATGTTCGGCCATCGGTTGCAGTGGTTCGCGCCGGCGACGCAGAGCTGGATCGAACTCGCGCTCGCCGCGCCGGTCGTGTGGTGGGCCGGTTGGCCGTTCCTTGAGCGGTGGTGGCAGTCGATCGGCAACCGCAGCCCGAACATGTGGACGCTGATCGGCACCGGCGTGGGCATCGCGTACCTGTACAGCGCGGTGGCGACGATCGCGCCGCAGGTCTTTCCTGCTTCGTTTGTCGAGCACGGTCGCATCGGCGTGTACTTCGAGGCGGCGGCGGTGATCGTGTCGCTGACGCTGCTGGGGCAGGTGCTCGAGTTGCGCGCGCGCTCGGCGACCACCGCGGCGATCAAGGCGCTGCTGGGTCTGGCACCGAAGACCGCGCGCCGGCTGCGCGACGACGGCACCGAGGAGGACATTCCGCTGGCGCACGTGCACGTCGGCGACCGGCTGCGCGTGCGGCCGGGCGAGAAGGTGCCGGTCGACGGCGTGGTGCTCGACGGCCGCTCGTCGATCGACGAGTCGATGCTGACGGGAGAGCCGATCCCGGTCGAGAAGCAGCCGGGCGAGCGCGTGATCGGCGCGACGATCAACGGCACCGGGAGTCTCATCATGCGCGCGGAAAAAGTCGGTACCGAAACGGTGCTGTCCCAGATCGTGCAGATGGTCGCCGCCGCGCAGCGCTCGCGCGCGCCGCTGCAGCGGATGGCCGACGCGGTGTCGTACTGGTTCGTGCTCGCGGTCGGCGCGATCGCGCTCGCCACCTTCTTCGCCTGGGGTTTCTTCGGCCCTGAACCATCGTGGGTGTACGGCACGATCAACGCGATCGCGGTGCTGATCATCGCCTGCCCGTGTGCGCTGGGGCTGGCCACGCCGATGTCGGTGATGGTCGCCACCGGCCGCGCGGCGACCTCCGGCGTGCTGTTCAAGGACGCGGAGGCGATCGAGCATCTGCGCACGGTCGACACGCTGATCGTCGACAAGACCGGCACGCTGACGGTCGGCAAGCCGGCGTTCCGCAGCGCGCTCGCCGCTCCGGGGGTCAAGGAAGACGACGTGCTGCGCGCGGCCGCCAGCCTTGACGCGGGCTCCGAGCATCCGCTCGCCGAAGCGATCGTCGCCGAGGCGCGCAGGCGCGGC
The DNA here is from genome assembly GCA_029778535.1 of Pseudomonadota bacterium. GTDB lineage: Bacteria > Pseudomonadota > Gammaproteobacteria > Burkholderiales > Burkholderiaceae_F > JAKOQB01. Next base: position 115,846 of record JAKOQB010000041.1, read on the forward strand.
TTGGTACTTGTCGCCGCGCAGGACTTCGAATCGTCGACCGGAATCGGTGTACGCGGGCGCGTCGACGGCAGCGCGGTCGCGGTCGGCAACACGCAGTTGATGCGCGAGCTCGGCATCGACGTGGCACCGCTTGTGCCGCAGGCCGAGCAACTGCGCAGCCGGGCCGCGAGCGTGGTGTTCGTCGCGATCGACGGCCGGCTTGCGGGACTGATCGCGGTCGCCGATCCGATCAAGGAGTCCACGCCGGAGGCGCTGCGCGTGCTCAAGCGCGCCGGCATCCGCGTGGTGATGGCGACTGGCGACGGCGCAGCGACCGCGCGCGCCGTGGCCGCGCAGCTCGGCCTCGACGAGTACTACGGCGAAGTGCGGCCGCAGGACAAGGCGGAACTGGTCGCCAGGTACAAGCGCGAAGGCCGCCGCGTCGCGATGGCGGGCGACGGCATCAACGACGCGCCGGCTCTCGCTGCCGCCGATGTCGGCATCGCGATGGGCACCGGAACCGATGTGGCGATGGCCGCCAGCCACGTCACGCTGGTCAAGGGCGACCTGCGCGGCATCGCGCGCGCGCGCGAGCTGTCGGCGGCGACGGTGGCGAACATGAAGCAGAACCTCGGCTTCGCGCTCGTCTACAACGCGCTCGGCGTGCCGATCGCCGCGGGCGTGCTGTATCCGTTCTTCGGGCTGCTGCTGTCGCCGCTGATCGCAGCAGCGGCGATGAGCTTCTCGTCGGTCAGCGTGGTCGGCAACGCGCTGCGGCTGCGCACCGCGTAGTCACTTCGGCGCCAGCGTCGCGCTGAACTCGACGCGCACCTCGGCGCCGAGCCAGCGCGTTTCGGCCCACTCGCCGGTGCCGATGCCGTAGTCGAGCCGGTTCAGAGAGAACGATCCGGCGAGCGCGGGGCGGCCGCCGGCGAGGTCGAGCTGGAACGGCACATCCGCGGCGCGCCGCGTGCCCTTGATCTCGAGCGTGCCGTGCGCCTGCTGCCGGCCGCGCTGCGGCTCGCCGGCGCTGCCGGTGAACGTGATGCGCGGATAGGCTGCGGCGTCGAAGAAGTCCTTGCCCCTGATCGACGCGTCGATCTCCGGCAATCCGGTGTCGACCGAAGCGGGATCGAGCCACACGTCGATGCGAGTGACCTTGCCCTGTTCCAGGCACAGCTCGCCGCCGAAGCGGCGGAAGGTACCGCGAAACGGCGCGCCGGTCTGCTTCGCCTCGAAGCGCACGCTGCCGCCATCGACGCGGTAGCACTCGGCCGCCGCCGCCAGCGGCGCGAGCGCGAGCAGCAGCGCCATCAGCCGCGACATCAGCGCTTGCTCCCCGATGGCCACGGCAGCATCCGCTGCAGCACGCGATCGCGCAGCACGAACGCGTGTCGCAGCGCGGCGCCGACGTGCGCGACGATCAGCAGCGCGAGCAGCGCGACGAGTCCGAGGTGCAGCGCCTTGAACACTGCGGCGAGCGCGCGGTCGGGCTCGACCAGATCGGGCACGACGAAGAGGCCGAACCAGTCGACGGACAGTCCCGCGGCCGAGGCATAGAGCCAGCCCGCCAGCGGGGCCATGATGAGCAGTACGTACATCGTTCGATGCGTCACGAGCGCCACACGCTGCTCCCAGTTCGGCATCGACTTCGGCAGCGCGGGCGGCGGATGCAGCCAGCGCCAGCCGAGCCGCAGCAGCATCAGCGCGAGGATCGCCAGTCCGAGCGACTTGTGGCGCGACAGCCATTGCAGCCGCGCGAGGCTGACCGGCAGATTCGCCGCGTACACGCCGAGCGCAAACTGCGCGAACACGAGCGCGGCGACCAGCCAATGCAGCGCTCGCGCCACCGCGCCGTATGCTTGGGTCGAATCGGGGAACCGCGCCATGGCACAACTGTCCGTATCCGGATGTTCGCGGCACACTTGAAGACACGCGCGCTCGCGCCTTTATTCCCACTTCTCGCGCTGGCGGGCTGTCAGACGCTGCCGCCGCCGACCGACAGCGCGGTGCTGCCCGAAACCGTGCGCGCGCCGGCGGTGCTGCCCGCGCAGTCGCCACGCTACCTCGTCGATCCCGCGGCGTCCGAGGTGCGGATCCTCGTTTTCCGCGATGGGCCGCTGGCGCGCTTCGGCCACAATCACGCGATCGTCGGCCGCGTGCAGGGCGAAATCCGCGCCGGCGGCTCTGCGGCTGCAAACGGCTTCCGGCTCGAGATCCCGGTCGAATCGTTCACCGTCGATCCGGCGGCGGCGCGCGCTGAGGAGGGCGAGGATTTCGCCGCCGATGTCTCGCCGCAGGCGCGCAACGCCACCCGCGACAACATGCTCGGACCCGACGTGCTCGACGCCGCGGCGCATCCGCGGATCGCCATCGATTCGGTCGCGCTGACCGGACCGGACTGGAACCCGACGGTCACCGCGCGCGTACGGCTGCGCGGCGCCGTGCGCGACGTGCGCTTCCCGGCCGCCGTGTTCCGCAACGGCGACGTGCTGACCGTGATCGCCGCGTTGCGCCTGCGGCAGAGCGACTTCGGCGTCAAGCCGTTTTCGGCGCTCAACGGCGGACTGCTGGTGCGCGACGCGATCGATCTGCGCCTGCGCGTCGTCGCTCGGCGCGCTGCGCCATGACGCCTCTGCTGCGCGCGCAACCCGCGTTCGACTGGCTGCACGCGGCGCGGCACTACTTCGCGGTGCTGCTGGTGGCGCATCCGATCTGGGAAATCGCGCAGTTGCCGCTGTACACGATCTGGAAAGGCGGAACGCTGCCGCAGATGGCGTTCGCGGTCGCGCACTGCACCGCCGGCGATCTGCTGATCGGCATGAGCGCGCTCGCGCTCGCGGTGATCGTCGTCGGCAATCCGGGCTGGCCGCAACGTCATTTCGCACGCGTGGCGCTCGCCACCGTCGCGATCGGCGTCGCGTACACGATCTACAGCGAGTGGCTGAACGTCGACGTGCGCGGCGCGTGGGCGTATGCGCCGGCGATGCCGCGGCTGCCCTGGCTCGGCACCGGGCTCGCGCCGTTCGCGCAGTGGCTGGCGGTGCCGGTGCTGGCGTTCTGGCGGCTGGCCAGGCTGCGCCGCGCGGTTTCACGCTGACGATTCGGCTGCGTTCGCGCGTGTCGCGGATCACGCCGCAGCGGCTTGCGCGGCCGCCGGAGCATCGGCGCGCGACGGCACTTCCAGCAGAGTGGCACGCCGTCGGTGACACGCGCTGAAACACGCCGAAACCCGTCGGCACGCGCAGGCAATCACGCGGCAATCGTCGGCCGCGAAGATGCGCGCAACGGTTCAAGCAGAGTCGAGCGATGCATGTCACAAAGCGGCGCAGTGCACTGAAGGCCGCCGTGCTCGTGGCCCTGCTGATGCTGAATGCGGTGGCGCGGGCCGAAAACGCCTCTCCTCCCCCCCTCCCGGGCGCTGCGCCCGCTGCCACCGCCTCAGGCAACAAGGCCGAGAAGCCGGTCGAGCCCCCGCAGAAACCGCGCGCGCGCATGCGCTACGGCGCCGGTTACGAAGCGCGCAAGGTGCGCGGCGAACTGGACGAGCCGCGCGATGCGCGAACGGCGTCCAGCGATGACGCGGCCGGCCGCGGCGGTGTTGCTGTGGCCGCTGGAGCCGGCGGTGGCGCAGGTGGCGGCGGCGGTGCTGGAGGCGGCGGTGCCGGCGGCGGCGGTGGCGGCGGTGCAGGAGGCGGCGGTGGAGGTGGAGGTGGAGGTGGAGGCGGCGGTGGCGGTGGCGGAGGAGGCGGCGGTGGTGGTGGCGGTGGCCGATGACGCGCGTCGATGCCGGAGCCGAGGCGAAATGGATTGAACCGACGGGCACACGTCAAGCGAGCGGTTCTGCTCGCAAGCCCGCGACGGATTCTTGACTGAAGGAGCGAAACCATGAAAGCACGAAGCAAACTCTTGACGGCCCTGCTCGCATCGGTCGTCACCGCGATGGCGGCCGGCGGTCTCGCGCAGGCGCAGGATCGCGATCAGGCCCGCGACCAGACGCGCGATCGAACCCGCGACCGGATTCACCAGCAGACGCCGCAGCCGGCGACGCAGGCACGGCAGCAGACTCAGCAACAAACCAAGCAGCAGACGCAGCAGCAGACGCAGTCGCGGCAGCAGGCCAGCCCGGCAACTGCAACGGGCGTTCAGCAACAGACGCGCGAGCGCACGCAGCAGCAGACGCAGGAGCAGTCGCGTGCGTCAACCCAGTCGCAGTCGCAGGCCGGACCGGGACCCGGTTCGTCCGGCAGCGGTGGCGCGGGCGGCGGTGGCGGCAGCGGCGGCGGAGGTGGTGGCGGAGCGGGCGGCAGCCGCTGATCCCGACGAATAGAAAAGTGCCCGCCGGCCGATGCGTCGGCGGGCGGCCAACCGATGACAGTTCAACCCAGGAGTCGAAGATGAATCCCACGAAATTACTTCCATCGCTGCTCGTCGCGGCGTGCGCAGTCGCCGCGCCCGTCGCCGGCGCGGCCGATCAGCAGCGGCAGCAGGAGCAGACGCAGGCGCATGAGCGAATTTACGGCAGCGATCTGATGACGCCGCAGGAGCGCAACGAGTACCGCGCGCAGATGCGCGCGCTGAAGACGCAAGAGGAGCGCGAGCAGTTCCGCAAGGAACACCACGAGAAGATGAAAGCGCGCGCTAAGGAGCGCGGCGTGCAGTTGCCCGACGAACCGCCGGCGCAGGGCCGCGGCATGGGTCCGCGCTACGGCGATGCGCCGGGCGCCGGCATGGGTCCGCGCACGGGCGCGCCGGGCGGCGGCGCGGGCAAGAAGTGATCGCAATTGAGTGAGAGGCCTCGAAGCGCTCGAGGCCGCCGTTCCGCTTCGGCAGGAGCACAACCATGAACGCAGCAATTCTCAGAAACACATTGGCGGTCATCGCGTTGCCGCTGCTCGCCGCGTGCGGCGGCGGTGGTGACGATGCGACGGCGCCGGCGGCCACCGAGGCGACCGTGATCGGACCGATCACCGGCTTCGGCAGCGTGGTGGTCAACGGCATCAAGTTCGACGACAGCCAGGCCGCCGTCACGATGGACGACGCGGTGCAGACGCGCGACCGACTGCGCCTGGGCATGGTGGTCCAGGTGCAGGGCCAGGTGCGCAGCGACGGGACCGGCGTGGCCAACCGCATCCAGTTCAACGACTGCGTGGAGGGCCCGATCACCGCGATGAACCAGGTGCAGAACACGCTGACGGTGCTCGGGCAGACGGTGCAGGTCGACGACGGCACCGTGTTCGACGGCGTTACGCTGCGCGACATGAACGCTTTCGCGATCGGAGATCTGGTCGAGGTCAGTTGCCTGCAGGACCGGACCCAGACTCAGGCGCAACTGCGCGCCACGCGCATCGAGCGCAAGGGCACGTTCGTCGACGGCGCGACCGAAGTCGAAGTCAAGGGCACGGTCGCCAACCTGAACCTCGCGCAGGGCACCTGCACGATCGACGGGTTGACGGTCAATTTCGCCGGCATTCCGCCGGCGGATCGGCCGGCCGGGCTCGCCAACGGCATGACCGTCGAAGCCTCCGGGCGTCACTTTGCCAACGGCATTCTGCAGGCGGACCGGCTGCGCGACCGCGATCGCGATCGCATCCACGTGCCCGACGGCAACCTGATGGAGATCGAGGGCTACGTGTCCGAGTTCGTTTCGCTCGCCAGCTTCAGGGTCGACGGCTCGACGGTGAACGCGGCCAACGCGGTGATCCGCAACGGCACCGCGGCCGACGTGCGCAACGGCGTGAAGGTCGAGGCCGAAGGCACGATGAGCAACGGCGTGCTGGTCGCGCAGGTGCTGATTCTCAAGCTGCAGACCAACGTGCGCGTCGAGGCCGGCCTGCAGGCCAGGGACACGACAGCGGGCAGCGTCACACTGCTCGGCCGCGCGATCAAGGTCGCGGGCGACACCATTCTGATCGACCGCCTCGGCCACTCGAATCAGCCGCAGGTCGTCACGCTGGCCGCATTGAACGCCGGCGACCGGCTCGAAGTGATGGCCGTGCGCGATGCGGCGGGCAGCCTGACCGCCACACGCATCGAGCGCACCGAGGCCGATCCGCTGGTCGTGGTCAAGGGCGTGGCCGACGCGAAAACGCCGATCACGCAGCTGACGCTGGCCGGCTTCACCGTCGACACCGGCGCCAACACCCGCTACCGCGACGCCGCCGGCAATCTGATCGACGGCGCGAGCTTCTACAGCCTGGTGCAGGTGCCACCCTCGGCGCCGAGCATGGTCCATGCCCGCGGCGTGGTCGCCACGCTGGCGACCAATGTCGTCGATGCGACCCGCAGCACCAGCACGATCGGCGAACTGGAGATCGGCGACGACTGAACGCGCCGCCGACCGGGTGTCCCGGGGCCGCGTTCTGCGCGGCCCTTGTCATTGTCGACGCGCGAGCGCACGGGTCACGCCGGAGCACGTGCTGCCGCCGGCACTTCGAGCCACGCCGCCAGTCCGCCGCCGGCGCGCGCTTCGAGCGCGACGCGCCAGCCGTTGGCGCTGGCGAGCTGGTGCACGATCGCCAGCCCCAGCCCGAAGCCGCCCGTGGCGCGGCTGCGCGAGCCTTCGACGCGGTGAAACGGCCGGAACACCGCGTCGAGCTGGTCGGCCGGAATCGAAGGCCCGCGATCGAGCACGCCGATGCGCACGCGCGGCGTTGCATCGGACTGTGCGGCCGGCTGCGCGACCAGTTCGATCGGCCCCGGCGCGTAGCGCAGCGCGTTGCCGATCAGGTTGTCGAGCGCGCGCGCCAGCATGCCGGGCGCGGCGTGCGCGCGCAGCGATCGGTCGCAGCGGATCGACAGCGCAGCGCCCGCGGCGGCGGCCGCCGCGGCGTGCAACTGTGCCCGTTCCTGCAGCCAGTCGCACAATGCGATTTCCTGCGCCGGCTCGGTGGCGATGCCGCGCGCGATCTCCAGCAGCTGCGCGAGCAGGCGGTTCATCTGCTCGATGTCGTCTTCCATCCGCCGCAGCAACGCCGGGTCGGGCGCGAGCTCGAGCATCTCCAGCGCCAGCCGCATGCGCGCCAGCGGCGTGCGCAGGTCGTGCGAGATGCCGGCGAACAGCGTGGTGCGCGCGTCGTTCAGCTCGCGCAGTCGCAGCGCCATGCGGTTGAAATGGCGCGCCAGATCCGTGATCTCGCGCGGCCCGTGCTCCGGCAGCAGCTCGGGCCGGCCTCCCTGCGCCAGTTTCGCCGCGGCCTGCTCGAAGCGCGAAATCGGCTGCGCGATCCAGCGCGCGAGCCACCACGCGAGCGCGCCGACCAGCAGCGCACCGCCGAGCGCGGCCAGTCCCAGCGCGACCAACGGGTTGGTCTGCAGCCGCGCGACCGCGAAGCCGACGCCGATCGAGCGGCCGCCCGATTCGATCGCGGTCCACAGCCAGCGGCTGCCGTCGGGCCCCGCTTCCGCGACGAAGAATGCTTCGCGGCCGAGGCGCCGCTCGAACGCGCGCTCGACGAAGTAGACGTAGAAGCCGTGCCGCAGCCCGGTGTCGATCGGCGGCGCCATGTCCGGACGCAGCGCGATGTGGTAGTTGCGCGCGAGCTCTTCCTCGAACACCGGGCGCGTGGCCGGCGGCAGCTCGACCCAGGTTTCCGCCGACATCACGAGCAGGCCGACGAAATCGTCGGCCGCGCGCCGCGACAGCGGCAGCAGCACGAACATCAGCGCCGCCGCGACGGTGACGAGCTCGATCGCGATGAACAGCGCCGCCAGCCAGCGCGCGTACTGCGCCGCCAGCGCGCGCGGCCGCTCGTGCGTCACGCCGCCTCGCCGCGCGGGTTGAACAGGTAGCCTTCGCCGCGCACGGTGCGGATGAACGCCGGCCGCCCCGGATCGGTCTCGATCTTGCGGCGCAGCCGGGTCACGCGCACGTCGATGCTGCGATCGAAGGCGTCGCGCGTGTAGCCCTTCAGGCGCTCGATCAGATCGTCGCGCGACAGCACGCGGTTCGGATGTTCGACGAACACGCGCAGCAACTGGAATTCGGCCGTGGTCAGCGGCACCTCGGCATCGCCGCGCGTCAGGCGGAATCCGGCCACGTCGAGCGCGAACGGGCCGAAGCGATGCAGCGGTGGCGGCGCGTCGGCCGTTTCCTGCACGGTCGCGGCGCGCGCGCGCCGCAGCAGCGCACGCAGCCGCGCCAGCAGTTCGCGCGGGCTGAACGGCTTGGCCAGATAGTCGTCGGCGCCGACCTCGAGTCCGACCACGCGGTCGACTTCCTCGCCGCGCGCGGACAGCATCACGATCGGCACGTCGGACGTGCGGCGCAGTTCGCGCGCCAGCGACAGCCCGTCCTCGCCCGGCAGCATCAGGTCAAGCACGATCGCGTCGGGCGCGCGCTCGGCGATGCGCGCGCGCATCTCGCCGCCGTCGGCCGCCTCGACGACATCGAAGCCGTTGGCGGCCAGAAAGCTCTTCAGCAGTCCGCGCAGGTCTGGATCGTCGTCGACGACTAGGATTCGCGTTGCCGTGGTTGTCTGCATTTGAGGTCAGTCTAGCGGCCGGTCGCGACCGGTTCTTGCGTTCGTGCAGCTTGCCAATCGGTAACGCCGGCGTCAGCGCGGGGTGGGTGCGCCGCGCACACACTCGCAACCGTGCAAGTCAGACGCTGCACACAACCCTGACGACAAGACTCGATGGAGGTTTTCATGTCAACGCGCAAACTGTTCCTTGCCCTTGCATTTGCCGGCGCCGCCCCGCTGTCCGCGATGGCGGGTGTCGATTTCGTCAACGTCGGCGGCGAATTGGGCTACACGCTGCAGCAGGTGCCGACGACCGGCCTGACGCGCACCGAGAAGGTCGCGCAGGACCGGGCCCAGGCCGCGGCCGAGGCCGCGCAGTTGTCCGGCTGGCGCCGCGTCAACGGCGAGCCCGGCTGGATCTACGAAGGGCACAAGTACGCACGGGTCAACGGTGAGTTCGCTTGCGTCGACGGCATCGACCACGGTGTGCAGGCGAGCCTTGCGCCGCTCGCGGATCCGACGCTATACCGCGGGGTGTAGCGACATGCTCGACGCGGGTGGAGGACGCGGAGGCCGGGCGCCGGTACGATTCGCGCTCCGGCCTTGAACGCTGCGCCCACGTGTCAATCCCGCTCGACCCGCTCGGACTTTTGGCCCCGCGCATCGCGCTCGCGATGCTGGCGGGGTTGCTGCCGTTGCGCGCGCTGGCCGGGCCGCTCGACCTGCACATCGCGGCGGACAAGTTCGATGAGCATTGCGTGAAGCTCGCCGCGGGCGAGGTGATCAGCTATCGCTTCAAGAGCAGCGCGCCGCTGGATTTCAACATCCATCACCACCGCGGCAACGAAGTGCTGTATCCGGTCAGGCACGCGCAGGTGCGCAAGCTGGCCGGCACCTTCCGCGCGCCGGCGGGCGACGACTACTGCCTGATGTGGGAGAACAAGGGCGCGCAGGCGGTCACGGTGCGCGGCATCACCGAGCCGTAAGCGCGCGATGAGCGGGCCGCGGGAAACGGAACTGAAGCTCGCGGTCGATGCGGCGGACGTGGCGCGGCTGCGGCAGCGGCTGCGGCGCTTCGGCCGGCCGAAGGTCGAGCGGCTCGAGACCGTCTACTACGACAGCGCCGATTTCGCGTTGGCAAAGCAGGGCATCGCGCTGCGCGTGCGCCGCGCCGGCGGGCGCTGGCTGCAGACACTGAAGACGCTCGGCGCGCCGACCGCGCTCGCGCGCCGCGGCGAATGGGAGATGCCGGCGCCGCGCGGCCGGCTCGATCTGGCGCGCTTTGCCGGCACGCCGCTGCCGGCGCTGCTGCGCGCGCAGCCGGCGCTCGCGATCGCGCCGCGCTTTCGCACGCGCTTCACGCGCGCGCTGTGGACCAGTGCCGATCGCGCGATCGAGATCGCGCTCGACCGGGGCGAGATCGTCGCCGGCGATCGCTCGGCGCCGATCTGCGAGCTGGAACTGGAGCTGAAGGCGGGCGCTGCGGCCGCGCTGTGGCCGCTCGCGCTCGAGCTCGCCGGCTCGGGCAGATCGGCGCTGGCGCTCGCGCCGTACGGCGACTCGAAGGCCTCGCGCGGCGTCGCGCTCGCGTTGGGCCGATCGGCGCAGCCGGTGAAGGCGAACGCAAAGGCGTTTGCGGCGGCGCTCGCGAACTGCGACACGGCGGGCGCGGCGCTGCGTTCGGTGATCGGCACCGGCACCTCGATCCTGCTCGCCAACGCGCACGGCCTGCGTGTCAGCGAAGAACCTGAGTTCATCCATCAGGCGCGCGTCGCGGTACGACGGATGCGCTCCGCGATCCGGCTGTTCGAGCGCGAGGTCGAGTTCCCGCCGCGGCTGGATCGCGAGCTGCGCTGGCTCGGGCGCACGCTGGGCGCCGCGCGCGACTGGGATGTGTTCGCGCTGCAGACGTTGCCGTCACTGGCGCCGGCGGCGCAGCCGCTGCACGCCGCGGCCGCGCGACGCCGCGCGCAGGCGCTGCGGCGTGCGCGCGGACAGGTGGTGAGCGCGCGCTTTGCGCGCCTGACGCTGCAACTGCTGCAATGGTCGGAGTCGCCCGCGCGCGAGACGGTCATGTTGAACGAATTCGCGCCGCGCGCGATGCGCCGCGCGCTCAAACACCTGGTTCGTTCGGCGCGCGAATTCGAGCGGCTCACGCCGGCGCGCCAGCATCGCGTGCGCGTGCGCGCCAAGCGGCTGCGCTACGCGGTCGACGCCCTCGCCGGCACGGCGGCGCGTTCCACGGCCGCGCTCGGCGCAAACCTGGCTTCGGTGCAGGACGCGCTCGGCGAGCTGAACGACATCGTGGTCGCGCGCCGTCTGCTGTCCGAGCTGCCGGCGCCGCACGCGCGATCGCTTCGCCTCGCGCTCAAGCGGCGGCGGACAGAACTGGCGCGCGCGGCCGCCAAGGCGCTGGCCGGCCTCGCGCGAATTCGCGATCCCTGGGCCTGAACCGGCCCGGCTCCGGCGCAAAGGTGACCTGGGTCACATACCCCGACCCGTATCGCTTCTAGGTTAGCGCCTGGCTGCGGCGCCGACGACCGGCGCCGGCGACAGAGAACAGGGAGACTATTCATATGGCACACGTCGTCGTGATGGGCGCGGGCCTCGGCGGCCTGCCGATGGCCTACGAGATGAAGGAACTGCTGCGGTCGGACGACCGCGTCACGGTGGTCGGGCTGGGTGCGAGCTACAGCTTCGTGCCGTCGAATCCGTGGGTCGCGGTGCACTGGCGCAAGCGCAGCGACATCGAGTTCGCGGTCGCGCCGTACCTCGAGAAGAAGGGCATCGCGTACGACGGCCGCGGTGTGAAGCGCGTGCACCCGAAGGAGAACCGGGTCGAGCTCGCCGACGGCTCGAGCCTCGCATACGACTACCTGGTGATCGCGACGGGACCCAAGCTCGCGTTCGACGAGATCGAGGGGCTGGGGCCGAACGGGCACACGCAGTCGATCTGCATGGTCGATCACGCGGAGAAGGGCGCGTCGGCTTGGGACGCATTCGTCAAGGCGCCGGGGCCGATCGTGGTCGGCGCGGTGCAGGGCGCGTCGTGCTTCGGCCCCGCGTACGAGTTCGCATTCATCATGGAGACCGACCTGCGGCGGCGCAAGATTCGCGACAAGGTGCCGATGACGTTCGTCACCTCCGAGCCGTACATCGGCCACCTGGGACTGGGCGGCGTCGGCGATTCGAAGTCGATGCTCGAATCGGCGCTGCGCGAGCGGCACATCAAGTGGATCTGCAACGCCAAGGTCACCAAGGTCGAACCCGGCAAGATGTACGTGACCGAGCACGACGACGAGGGCAAGCCGAAGAAGGAGCACGTGCTGCCGTTCGCCTACTCGATGATGCTGCCGGCGTTCAAGGGTGTCGATGCGGTGTTCGGCATCGAGGGGCTGACCAATCCGCGCGGCTTCATCCTGATCGACGAGCACCAGCGCAATCCCACGCACAAGAACATCTACGCCGTCGGCGTCGCCGTGGCGATCCCGCCGGTGGAGGCCACGCCGGTGCCGACCGGCGCGCCGAAGACCGGTTTCATGATCGAGTCGATGGTGACCGCCACCGCGCACAACATCCGCGAACAGATGGACGGCAAGGAGCCGAGCCACAAGGCGACGTGGAACGCGGTATGCCTGGCGGACATGGGCGACACCGGCATCGCGTTCGTCGCGCTGCCGCAGATTCCGCCGCGCAACGTCAACTGGTTCAGCGAGGGCAAGTGGGTGCACCTCGCCAAGATCGCATTCGAGAAGTACTTCATCCGCAAGCTCAAGAAGGGCACGTCGGAGCCCTACTACGAGAAGTTCGTGATGAGTGCGCTCGGCATCACCAAACTGAAGGAAAAGGTGTAACGCATGGCAACGCAAGTCAAATACGGCTTCGGCAAGACGGTCGCGCTCGGCTTCGACGCGGCGATCGAGAAGGTCACGCAGGAACTGGCGAAGGAGGGTTTCGGCATCCTGACCGAGATCGACGTGCAGGCGACGCTGAAGAAGAAGCTCGGCATCGACGGGCTGCCGTACCGGATCCTCGGCGCGTGCAATCCGCCGTTCGCGCACAAGGCGCTGTCGGCGGAGCCGCAGATCGGGCTGCTCCTTCCGTGCAACGTGGTGGTGCGGCAGGATGAGGCCGGCCGCGTGCTGGTCGAGTTCATGGACCCGGAGGCGGTGCTGAAGCTGGTCGACCGCGCCGAGGTCGCGCCGATCGCGGCCGAGGTGAAGGCGCGGCTGCAGCGGGTGATGGCCGCGCTGTAGCTGCGCGTGTGAGGCACGTCACAAAGGGCGCCGCCGGTGCGCCTCGCGCATACCCCCAGGGGTATCATCCGGCCGCAAGGATTCCTCTCACCGGATGCTCACGATGCAACGCAGGACCCTGATCGCCGCCGCCGCTGCCGCAGTGGCGCTCGCCGCGGGCGCGGCGCTGCATGCGCAGAACAAGGGCGCGCCCGCGCCGGTCGACGCGCCCGCGCCGGCGGCGCGGCCCGCCACCGCCGAGGTGCAGTTGCGCACCGTGGCCGATGTCTATGCCGCCGACGCGGTGATCGAGGCGGTGCGGCAGGCCACCGTGTCGGCGCAGATCTCCGGCACGGTCACGCAGTTCTTCGTCGATGCCGGTGACCGCGTCAAGCGCGGCCAGTTGCTGGCGCGCATCGACGCGCGCGAGACCGACGCGCAGGTTGGCAGCGCGCGCGCCAACGTCGCACAGGCGCAGGCGGCGCTGGCTCAGGCCAGGCTGAACTACGATCGGACCGCGAGCCTGGTCAAGAGCAATTTCGTCAGTCAGGCCGCGCTTGACAAGGCCGACGCGGACCTGAAGAGCGCGCAGGCCGCGCTCGACGCGGCGCGCGCCGGCACCAGCCAGGCGATGACCGCGCGCAGCTTCGCCGAGGTGCGCTCGCCGATCGACGGCGTGGTCTCGCGCCGGCTGATGGAGCGGGGCGAGCTGGCCGCACCCGGCAAGCCGGTGGTCGAAGTGTTCGATCCCGCCGCGCTGCGAGCGGTGGGCGCGGTGCCGCAGTTCGTGATGGCGCGCGCGGCGCGCGCCGACCGCGCCACCGTGCAGTTGCCGACTCTGAATCACACGGTCGCGGCGACCAAGCTCACGCTGCTGCCGGCGGCCGACCCCAGGCTGCTGTCGACGCAGGTGCGCGCCGATCTGCCACAACAACTGCCGGCCGGCGTGGTGCCCGGCACCGCGGCCAAGATCCTGCTGCCGATCGGCACCGCCACCCGGCTCGTGATGCCTGCTGCGGCGCTGATTCGTCGCGGCGAACTGGCGCTCGCCAACGTGGTCGGCGCCGACGGCAAGCCGCAACTGCGGCAGATCCGCGTCGGCGACCCGGTCGAGGGACAGCAGGTCGAAGTGCTCGCGGGCCTGGCGGCCGGCGAGCGGGTGCAACTGAATCCGCTGCTGGCGAAGCAATGAGCATCGCCGAGAACACCGCAAAGCTCGGCATATCGGGCCGCATCGCGCGCGCATTTCTCACGTCGCAGCTGACGCCGTTGCTGGCGTTGCTGGCGCTGCTCGCGGGCCTGTTCGCCGTGCTGGTCACGCCGAAGGAGGAAGAGCCGCAGATCAACGTCACGATGGCCAACGTGCTGATCCCGTTCCCCGGCGCGTCCAGCGAGGACGTGTACCACCTGGTTACGGTGCCGGCCGAGCAGGTGATCGCGCAGATCACCGGGATCGAGCACGTGTTCTCCGTCACGCGGCCGGGCCTGGCGATCCTGACCGTGCAGTTCAAGGTCGGCGAGGACCGCATCGCCGCGCTGGTGCGGCTGCACGACACGCTGCGCGCCAATTCCGATTGGCTGCCGCGGTACCTCGGCGTCGCCGACCCGATCGTCAAGCCCAAGGGCATCGACGACGTGCCGATCGTCACGCTGACGCTGGCGAGCGCGCGCGCGGACGCGACCGCGGAGAGCCTGCAGCGGATCGCGCACGCGCTGGAAATCGAGTTGAAGCGCGTGGCGGGCACGCGCGAGGTCGCAACCGTCGGCGGCCCCGATGAGGTCGTGCGAGTCACGCTCGACCCCGAGCGGATGGCCGCACACCGCGTCACCGTGACCGACATCGAGCGCGCGCTGCGCGCGACCAACGCGTCGGCGCCGGCGGGCGAACTCGTCGGCGGCAACCGCACGGTCGACGTGCGCGCCGGCGAGTTCTTCGGGTCGGCGCGCGACGTGGCGCAGCTTGTGGTCGGCGTCTCCGGCGACGCGATCGCGCGCCATCCGGTGTACCTGAGCGACGTCGCGCGCGTCGTCGCCGGCGCCGACACGCCGACCCGGTTCGTGTGGCACGGCGAGAAGATCGACGGCAACTACGTCGAAACGCCCGCGGTGACGATCTGGGTGTCGAAGAAGGCCGGCGAGAACGCGGCCACCGTCGCCGACGCCGTGCTGGCGCGCGTGGCGGAACTGAAGGGCACCGTGATCCCGAGCGATACGCAGGTCACGGTCACGCGCAACTACGGCGACACCGCGCGCGACAAGGCGAACAAGCTGATCCAGAAACTGATCTTCGCCACGCTGTCGGTGGTGGCGCTGGTGTGGGCCACGCTCGGCCGCAGGGAAGCGATCGTGGTCGGCGCCGCGGTCGTGCTGACGCTGGCGGCCACGCTGTTCGCGTCGTGGGCCTGGGGCTTCACGCTGAACCGCGTGTCGCTGTTCGCGCTGATCTTCTCGATCGGCATTCTGGTCGACGACGCGATCGTGGTGGTGGAGAACATCCACCGCCGCTCGGCGTTCGATCACGCGCCGCCGACCGAGATGATCCCGCGCGCCGTCGACGAGGTCGGCGGCCCGACCATCCTCGCCACGCTGACGGTGATCGGCGCGCTGCTGCCGATGGCGTTCGTCACCGGGCTGATGGGCCCGTACATGGCGCCGATCCCGATCAACTCGTCGATGGGCATGCTGCTGTCGCTGGCGATCGCGTTCGTCGTCACGCCATGGCTGGCGCTGCGGCTGCTGCACAAGCACCTCGGCGCCCACGCCGCGCCGGCAGCGGCCGACAAGCTGTCGCAGAGGCTGGCCGCATTTTTCACCCGCGTGATGACGCCGCTTTTGCGCGGCGAAGCCGGCCGCGGCAATCGCCGCAAGCTGTGGCTCGGCATCGGCATCGCGATCCTGCTGTCGGTGGCGCTGGTGCCGCTGAAGTGGGTCGTGCTGAAGATGCTGCCGTTTGACAACAAGAGCGAGTTCCAGGTCGTGGTCGACATGCCGACCGGCACCGCGGTCGAACGCACCGCCGGCGTGCTGCGCGAACTCGCGGCCGAGATCGCCAAGGTACCGGAGGTCACGAACATCCAGGCCTACGCGGGGCTGGCGGCGCCGATCAACTTCAACGGGCTGGTGCGGCAGTACTACCTGCGTTCCGGCGGCGAGGTCGGAGACCTGCAGGTGAACCTGGTCGACAAGCACCAGCGCGAGCGCAAGAGCCACGACATCGCGCAGGCCGTGCTGCCCGCGCTGCAGGCGATCGCGAAGAGGGACGGCGCCGACATCAAGGTGGTCGAGGTGCCGCCCGGGCCGCCGGTGCTCAGTCCCATCGTGGCCGAGATCTACGGCCCCGACTACGACGCGCAGATGAAGCTCGCCAAGCAGGTGCGCAAGGTCTTCGAGGCCACGCCCGACATCGTCGCGATCGACGACACCACGCTCGACCCGGCGCCGCGCATCGTGCTGCGGGTGGACGCCGCCAAGGCGGCGCTGTACGGCATCGCCGCCGCCGACGTGGCGCGCACCGCGCAGCTCGCGCTCGCCGGCGAGGACATCACGCCGCTGCACGACGGAGTCAGCAAGCACGCGGTGCCGGTGCGGGTGGCGCTGGCGCCGGAGAAGATGGGTCGGCTCGACGACGTGCTCAAGCTCAGGCTGCGCGGACAGGACGCGCGCGGCCAGCCGTACGACGTCGCGCTGGCGGAGCTGGTGCATCCCGTGACGCTGCCGGCCGAGCGCGTGATCTACCGCAAGGACCTGCAGCCCGTCGTGTACGTCGTCGGTGATGTCGCGGGCGGCAAGGGCAGGACCGATTCGCCGCTGTACGGGATGTTCGAGCTGCGCGACGGCATCAAGAGGCTCGCCACGCCGGGGGCGCTGCCACTGCGGGAGCACTGGATCGCGCAGCCGTCGGACCGCTTCCGCGAATTCGGCCTGAAGTGGGACGGCGAGTGGCAGATCACCTACGAGACCTTCCGCGACATGGGCATCGCCTATGGCGTCGGCCTGATACTGATCTACCTGCTGGTGGTGGCGCAGTTCCGCTCGTACCTGACGCCGCTGATCATCATGGCGCCGATCCCGCTGACGATCATCGGCGTGCTGCCGGGGCATGCGCTGTTCGGCGCGCAGTTCACCGCGACGTCGATGATCGGCATGATCGCGCTGGCCGGCATCATCGTGCGCAACTCGATCCTGCTGGTCGATTTCATCCACCAGCGGCTCGGCGAGTGCGGCGACCTGCAGCGCTCGACGATCGACGCTGCGGCCGTGCGCGCCAAGCCGATCGTGCTGACCGCGGTGGCGGCGATGCTCGGCGCGCTGTTCATTCTCGACGACCCGATCTTCAACGGGCTCGCGATCTCGCTGCTGTTCGGCATCTTCGTGTCGACGGCTCTGACGCTGATCGTGATCCCGGTTCTGTATTACGCGGCGACGTGGCGGCAGGAAGCCGCCCGCGCGTGCGCGGCCGAACCCGCGGTTCGAACCCACCCTCAAGGAGCCTGACCCATGACCGTCGACCGTCTGATCCGCATCTTCGCCGGTACCTTCATCCTGCTCTCGCTTGCCCTCGGTATCGAAGGCAGCCCGATCTTCGTTTCGAAGTGGTGGCTGGCGTTCACCGCGTTCGTCGGCGCCAACCTGTTCCAGTACGGGTTCACGAACGCGTGCCCGCTGGGCTGGATGCTGAAGAAGCTCGGCGTGCCAGAGTCGAAGGTCGCCTGCGCGTAACGACGACCATGAACGGGCAGAGCAACGCCGACGACGCGCGCCGCGAACTGGTGCTGCGCCTGAAGCGGGTCGAGGGGCAGATTCGCGGCGTCGCCGGTATGATCGATGCCAGCGCCGACTGCGAGCAGGTCGCGCAGCAGCTCACCGCGGCGCGCAGGGCGCTCGACAAGGCGTTCTACGAGCTGATGGCGTGCGCGATCCAGCACCCGCAGTTCTCGGCCAACCAGCGCGAGCGCCAGCAGGCGCGCGTCGAACGCATCATGCGCGTGTTGACGAAACTCGGTTGAACCCGGAGTCGAACGATGGAACTGAGATTCGAAGTCGAGAACGTCAAGTGCGGCGGCTGCGCCCGCACGATTGAGAAGACGCTGCGCGCCGACGCGCGCATCGCGCGGGTGGCGGTCGATCCGGCCGCGGGCGTTGTGGTGATCGAGGCCGCGGGCGACGTGCGCGCCGAGGCGGCGGCGGCGCTGGCCCGCATCGGCTATCCAGAAAGGGGTTCGGTCGTGGGGCTGCGTTCAGCGGCCGCCGCCGCGAAGTCGCTGGTGAGCTGCGCGGTCGGCCGCGTCGGCGCCTGAACGGGCGCGAGCGTGGCACACGTGCGCGCGTTCCTTCGTACTCGCCTCGGCCGCGAAATCGCCGCCGTGCTCGTCTTCAAGTCCATCGTCCTGTACGCGCTCTGGGCGATGTTCTTTGCCCATCCCGGGTCGCCCGACGCCGCGGCAGTGGCGCAGGCGATCGCCGCGCCGCCTGCGGCTGCCGATCGCGCGAGGAAAAAACCATGATCCCGGACCAGCTCGTCGACCTGTCGCGCCTGCAGTTCGCCGCCACCGCGATGTACCACTTCCTGTTCGTGCCGCTCACACTCGGCATGGTGTGGCTGCTGGTCATCATGGAAAGCGCCTACGTGATGACCGGCAAGCAGGTCTACAAGGACATGACGAAGTTCTGGGGGAAACTCTTCGGCATCAACTTCGCGATGGGCGTGACCACCGGCATCACGCTCGAGTTCCAGTTCGGCACCAACTGGGCCTACTACTCGCACTATGTCGGCGACATCTTCGGCGCGCCGCTGGCGATCGAAGGGCTGATGGCGTTCTTCCTCGAATCGACCTTCATCGGCCTGTTCTTCTTCGGCTGGGACCGGCTGTCGAAGGTGCAGCACCTGATGGTGACGATCCTGCTGGCGATCGGCAGCAATCTGTCGGCGCTGTGGATCCTGGTAGCCAACGGCTGGATGCAGGATCCGGTCGGCGCGACGTTCAACTACGAGACGATGCGGATGGAACTCACCAACTTCTGGGCCGTGCTGTTCAATCCGACCGCACAGGCGAAGTTCGTGCACACGGTGAGCGCGGGCTATGTCACCGGTGCGGTGTTCGTGCTGGCGATCTCGTCGTGGTACCTGCTCAAAGGGCGCGATGTCGAATTCGCCAAGCGCTCGTTTCGCATCGCCGCGGCGTTCGGGCTGGCATCGGCCGCTTCGGTGATCGTGCTCGGCGACGAGTCGGGCTACACCGTGACCGAGGCGCAAAAGACCAAGCTGGCGGCGATCGAAGCGATGTGGAAGACCGAGCCCGCGCCGGCGGCGTTCACGTTGTTCGCCGTGCCGAACCAGAAGGACATGCGCAACGACTACGCGATTCACATACCCTACGTGATGGGCCTGATCGGCA
The DNA here is from genome assembly GCA_029778535.1 of Pseudomonadota bacterium. Taxonomy (GTDB): domain Bacteria; phylum Pseudomonadota; class Gammaproteobacteria; order Burkholderiales; family Burkholderiaceae_F; genus JAKOQB01. The sequence goes on from JAKOQB010000041.1 coordinate 134,917, forward strand.
CGCGCAGCGTGAGCAAGGAGATCCCGGGCATCGAGGAGATCATGGCGAAAAACCGCGCGCGCGTCGTCTCCGGCATCGAGGCGGTCAGCGCGCTCGAGGCGCTGCGCAAGGATCCGCGCAACCCGGCGCTGCGCGCTGCCTTCGAACAGCACCAGGCCGACCTCGGCTTCGGTCTGCTGCTGAAGAAGTACACGACCGACGTGCGCGCCGCCAGCGCGCAGATGATCGATCGCGCGGTGGCCGACACGATCCCGCGGGTGGCGCCGCTGTTCTGGGCGTTCCGCATCATGGTCGGGCTCGGCTTTGCGATGCTGGTGCTGTTCGCACTCGCCTTTTATTACACGTTGCGGGGCAACTGCGGGGATAAGCGCTGGCTGCTCAAATGGGCGCTGTGGTTCCTGCCGGCGCCGTGGATCGCCGCCGAGCTCGGCTGGTTCGTCGCCGAGTACGGCCGCCAGCCGTGGACGATCTTCGGCGTGCTGCCGACCCATCTGTCGGTGTCGTCGGTGTCGGTCGAGAGCCTGTACGGATCACTGGCGGGGTTCATCGGCTTCTACACGCTGCTGGCGATCGCCGATGTGTATTTGATGGCGAAGTTCGCCCGCCAGGGGCCGGGATCGCTCGGCACCGGCCGCTACGACAACGAACCGCGCGGCGGCGGCGCATTGCGGCCGCTGCCGGCCGATCGGATCCGGATTTGAGGAGGCCCGGAGATGCTCGACTATCCGACATTGAAATTCATCTGGTGGCTGCTGGTCGGTGTGCTGCTGATCGGTTTCGCGGTGATGGACGGGCACGACATGGGGGTAGGCACGCTGCTGCCCTTCGCCGGACGCGACGACGCCGAACGGCGCGCGATCATCAACACGATCGGTCCGCACTGGGACGGCAACCAGGTGTGGTTCATCACCGCGGGCGGCGCGCTGTTCGCCGCCTGGCCGCTCGTCTACGCCGCGGCATTCTCCGGCTTCTACTGGGCGATGCTCGCAGTGCTGTGGGCGCTGTTCTTCCGTCCGGTGGGATTTGATTTCAGAAGCAAGCTGGAGGCGCCGGCGTGGCGCAACGGCTGGGACTGGGGCATCTTTGTCGGCAGTGCGGTGCCGCCGCTGATCTTCGGCGTGGCCTTCGGCAACCTGCTGCAGGGCGTGCCGTTTCATTTCGACGACAGCCTCGTGCCGCACTACACGGGAACCTTCTGGCAACTGCTCAATCCGTTTGCGCTGCTGGCGGGCGTGGTGAGCCTGGCGATGATCGTCTTTCACGGCGCCAACTATCTGATGCACCGGACCGAGGGCGCGATCTACGCGCGCGCGCGCACGGCATCGCTGCTCTTCGGCGCGCTGCTGCTCGCGAGCTTCGCCGCGGCCGGCGCCTGGGTCGCCGCCGGCATCGGCGGCTATGCGATCACCGCGGGCGCTGATCCGGCTGCGGTATCGAACCCGCTCGCCAAGACGGTCGCGGTGGCGCCGGGCGCGTGGCTCGCCAACTACGCACGTTACCCGCTGACGTTGCTGGTTCCGGCGGTCGGTTTCGCCGGCACGCTGGCCGGGCTGCTCGCGGCCTGGCGCGGCTGGACGCTGACGGCGTTCTCCGCCTCCTCGGTGGCGCAGGCCGGCGTCATCGGCACCGCGGCCGTGTCGATGTTCCCGTTCGTGATGCCGTCAAGCTCCGATCCGGGTTCGAGCCTGACGGTGTGGGACTCGACCTCCAGCCATCTGACGCTTGGACTGATGTTCTGGGCGGTCGTGATCTTCATGCCGCTCATCCTTTTCTACACGCGCTGGGCGTACGGCGTGATGGCGGGCAAGGTCACGACGGCCTACGTCCGCGAGAACGAGCGCAGCGTTTACTGAATCCGGAGGCAGACATGTGGTACTTCACCTGGGTGCTCGGCGTCGGTTTCGCGGTGTTGCTCGCGATCCTGAACGCGATGTGGGGCGAGCTGGAAGAAGAACGCAGCGGGGGCGGCCGCCGGTGAAGGAAATCGCCGCATGCGCGGTCATCTGTTGCGCCGTCTTTCGCTTGCGCTCGCGATCGGCGTGTCGGTCGCGCTGACGATCTACCCCAAGGCGGCGATCGGCGCCTCCGGCATCCCGTCGCACGGATTGCTCGCGCTGCTGCTGTGGGGTGTGGCCGCCGGCTTTGTCCATGGCGTCGGCTTCGAGCCGCGCGCCGCGTTATGGCGCATCGCGTTCGGGCCATGGGTGGCGCTGCCGATCATGACGCTGGGCGTGATCGCGCTCGTGCGCAACATTCTCGGATAGCGCCCGGCCTTGTCGGACAGGCGCCGCGGTCCGATCAGCCGTCGATTCTCAGAACGGAACCCTGCAAGAGGAACGGGCCGCTCGGGCGCCCGGTCGCCGAGCCGCCCCTGGGTTCGACGCTGACGCCGATCGCCTGCGCGTCTTTCAGCGCGCTCGCCGCCGCGGCGTGCAGTTCAAGCACCTGGTGTTCGTCGGCCGAGACCAGCCCCAGCGAAATGGGCGGCTCGCCCTGCCGGCGCACGAGCCACGCCTCCCATGACGTGCCGGCCGGCATCTGCGGATGCGCGAGGACTCTCACTCTGATCCGGCGTTCGACAGCCTGTCTTGCCGTCCAAGAGACCAGAATCCCCGGTTCGCCTTTCGGATCGTTCAACAGGGCGACCGCCGTGAACGCCGGCGGAGCGGGTGGCACGACGGCGAAGTAGACGAGCAGCGCAAGCGCAACTGCAAGCCCGGCCAGCGCGAAGCGCTTCCACCCCGCGAATGCCCAGGCGTCACGTCGCGGCGCGATGCGGGAATGGATCTTGCGCCACACGCGCCGCGGCGGCTTCGCCTCGGGCGCGCGTACGATCAACGGAAACAGGCGCTCCTCCCATTGCCCAACCTTGCGGCGCAGACCGTCATGCTGTCGCAGCAGTGTGATCAGGCGCCGGCGTGCCGCGCCGCGCAGAATCCCCACCACGTACTCGGCGGCGAGCAGATCCTGCAATTCCTCGTCTTCGTAGCGCATCGATCGCCTTGGCTAGGCGCTCCCGGCCAGACACGACTTCAGGCTCCTCAGCGCGCGGCGCACCCATGCCTTTACGGTGCCGAGTGGCTGTTGCAGGTGACGGGCGAGGTCGCCATGGCTCAGTCCGTGGAAGAACACCAGCACGATGCTCTGGCGCTGTCGCGCCTCGAGCGCGGCAATGCAGGCGGCGATCCGTTCGGCCAGCCGCGAATACTCCAGCAGTTCCGCGCTTTCGGCCTGCACGCCGGCCGGCCCTTCGCGGGCTTCTTCGTCCAGTAGGTCGTCGGGCACGGCGCGACTGCGCTCGAACCCGTCCGGGCGCGACGGACCGATCCAGTCGAGCGCCTGATTGCGCACGATGCGGATCAGCCACGTCATCGCCGCCCCCTTGCTCATGTCGTAGCGGGCGGCATGGCGCCAGACCGAGACGAAGCTTTCCTGCAGCACCTCCTCGGCCCATTCGCGTCGCTTCAACATGCGCAGCGCCACGCCGAACAGCGCGCCGGAGGTGGCCAGATACAGGCGATAGAAGGCGCGCTGATCACCGCGCGCACTGGCGGCGATCAGATCGGCAAGCGACTCGGAGGCGCGGTCTGACAAGCGAATCGAACCTTCCGCAAATACATCGAGAGCCAGACGGCATCACTGGACGCGACGAACGGTAATTCGCGCCACCGGATTGCGCCAGTCGCGGTTCGACGGCTTGAAGTCGCCGATGCCGTGCATGCCGGCATGAATGTGCACGTAGCCCTCTTCGCCGCCGCTGGGCGACGCGCCGCCGCCGGAGCCGTTGCATTCGGCGAAGAACGGGCCGGGGATGGATGCGCAGGTCTCGTCATTGCGTTCCGTGCCCGAATCGTAGGCCGGCGACATCAGCGTCATCGTTTCAGCGCCGTTCGGGAGCCTGGCGCCGTTGACGGCGAAGAATCCATCATTGGTCGGAATCAGCATCGCTGCGACGCTGAAGTGACCGAACCCGCCACGTGCATCGACGATCAGGGTCGTCGATGCGCCGGGATTGGTCAAACCGGTGCCGGTGACGACTTGTCCGGTATCCGACCGCAATCTGAGCGCGGCCGCCAGCGGCGCGGTGTTGCCTTCCTCGGCCAGACTGGCCAGCTCAGCGCTGGCGGGCCGGCCGAGATCGAACAGCCTTACGCCCGCTCTGTGGGAGGCAACAAGAATCGGCGTGAACTGCTGGCCGCGGGTCAGGTTAGTGACGGTGATTTCGAAACGGCCGCCTCGATGCTCGTCGGTGGCGAGCGCAGAGCCGGATGCAAGTCCGAGCGCAACGACGAAAATGCAGCGCCGGCGCGTCAGTCGGAAGGTCATGATGTACTCCTCGAATGAATGAAGTTCGGAACCCCCTGTTGCCCGGCCGATGCGATTCGCGTCGCGGGCAGCGTATATACCGGCGCGCGCGCAAATTGGACGCGCGCAGGGCGGCCGGCGTGCCCGCCATCGCAAATGGACATGCGGAGGTGCGTTCGCGCCGACCGGCGTTAACTGCCGTGCGCTGTACTCCCTGTTCCGAAACGCCGGGCGGCTGTGAACCGGGGTTGGTGCCGGGCGAGCGGAATCGGCGGGGCGTCCCATCGACGGAGTCGGCGCGCCGACCCGACGCGACTATCGGATCACGCTCGACGCCGAGCGCGACCGTGAAGTCGCCGCTGCGATGGCGCGACAACCCGGAGTGGAAGTTTTCGACTCGAAGCTCCCCTCGCCCCTCGTGGGGAAGGGGCCGGGGAGAGGATGCTGAGCGTTCGCCCTGTCAGTCAATTCCGGAACGCTCAGTAATTGCCCCAGGTCCTCGCGTAGTCGGCTACATGCAGCAGGAACGCAGCCGCGCCGGCAACGTTGATCGTCGCGCCGACGACGAACTGCAGATAGCCAGCGCGAGTGCGCGTGAGCGTTCGTACGATGTCTTGCGCCATGGCTTGCTCCTTGTCGAAACCCGGATGCCCGCGGCAAACGTAGTCGCATGACGGCCCGGGCGCCCGCGCGGCGCCCGGGCCGCCGGCCTGCGTCACGCCAGCTCGAAGCGGTCGAGGTTCATCACCTTGTTCCACGCGGCGACGAAATCGTGCACGAACTTCTGCTGTGCATCGGCGCCGCCGTACACCTCCGCGAGCGCGCGCAGCTCGGAGTTCGAGCCGAACACAAGATCGGCGCGGGTGGCCGTCCATTTCACCTTGCCCGTCTTGCGGTCGCGCCCTTCGAACACTTCCGCGGCGCCCGAGACTGCCTGCCATTGCGTTCCCATGTCGAGCAGGTTGACGAAGAAGTCATTCGACAGCACGCCCGGCCGCGCCGTGAACACGCCGTGCCGGCTGGCGCCGAAATTGGCATCCAGCGCACGCAGGCCGCCGACCAGCACCGTCATTTGCGGCGGGGTCAGCGTCAGAAGTTGCGCCTTGTCCACCAGCAGCACCTCGGCGGGCACGCCGGAATCGCCCTTGACGTAATTGCGGAACCCGTCGGCGCGCGGTTCGAGCACGGTGAAGGACGCGGCATCGGTTTGTTCCTGCGAGGCGTCCATGCGACCGGGGCTGAATGGCACGGCGACGCTGACACCCGCCTGCTGCGCGGCGTGCTCAACGGCCGCGCACCCGGCGAGAACGATCAGGTCGGCCAGCGAGATCTTCTTGCCGCCGGCAGCCTTGGCATTGAAGTCCTTCTGAATTCCTGTGAGCGCGGCGAGCACCTTGGCCAGTTGCGCCGGCTGGTTTACTTCCCAGTCCTTCATCGGCGCCAGGCGGATGCGCGCGCCGTTGGCGCCGCCGCGCTTGTCCGAGCCGCGGAAGGTCGACGCCGACGACCAGGCGGTGTAGACGAGTTGCGCCACCGGCAGGCCGGCTGCCAGCACTTTGGCTTTCAGCGCGGCGACGTCCTTGTCATCGACCAGCGGATGGTTCACCGCCGGGATCGGGTCCTGCCAGATCAGTTCTTCCTTCGGCACTTCGGCGCCGAGGTAACGCGCGCGCGGACCCATGTCGCGGTGGGTGAGCTTGAACCACGCGCGCGCGAACGCGTCGGCAAACTCCTCGGGATGCTGGTGGAAGTGCCGCGCGATCTTCGCGTACTCGGGGTCGTAACGCATCGCCATGTCGGCGTCGGTCATGATGATGGGCGCCTTCTTCGACGCGTCGTGCGCGGCCGGCGCCATGTTGGCGTCGGTGTGCTGCACGGGCGTCCATTGCGAAGCGCCCGCGGGACTGCGCGTCGGAATCCACTCGTTGCCAAACAGCATGTCCAGATACGACATGTCCCACTTCGTCGGCGTTGGCGTCCAGGAGCCTTCCAGTCCGCTGCCGATCTGATCGCCGCCCTTGCCGGACTTGTAGCTGCTGATCCAGCCCAGCCCCATTTGTTCGAGCGGCGCCGCTTCGGGCTCGGGGCCGACCAGCTTCGCGTCGCCTGCGCCGTGGCACTTGCCGAAGGTGTGACCGCCGGCCGTGAGCGCGACGGTCTCGTAGTCGTTCATCGCCATGCGCGCGAAGGTTTCGCGGACCATCCGCGCGGATGCCAGCGGGTCGGGTTTGCCGCCGGGGCCTTCCGGGTTTACGTAGATCAGGCCCATCTGCACGGCGGCCAGCGGATTCTCGAAACGATCGGCCTGTGTGCCCTGGCGCTGGTCCTCCAGCCACTTGCCTTCCGCACCCCAGTAGACCGACTCGTCCGGTTCGTAGACGTCGGCGCGGCCGCCGCCGAAGCCGAAGGTCTTGAAGCCCATCGATTCCAGGGCAACGTTGCCGGCCAGGATGATCAGATCGGCCCAGGACAGTTTGCGGCCGTACTTCTGCTTGACCGGCCACAGCAGGCGGCGCGCCTTGTCGAGGTTGACGTTGTCGGGCCAGCTATTAGTCGGCGCGAATCGCTGCTGCCCGGTGCCGGCGCCGCCGCGGCCATCGCCGATGCGGTACGTGCCCGCGGCATGCCAGGCCATGCGGATGAACAGCGGGCCGTAATGGCCGTAGTCGGCCGGCCACCAGTCCTGCGACTCGGTCATCAGTGCGCGCAGATCCTTCTTTACCGCCGCGAGATCCAGGGTCCTGAATTCCCTGGCGTAGTCGAAACCCTGACCCATCGGGTCCGATTGCGACGAGTTCTGGCGCAGGATCTTGAGGTTGAGCTGGTTCGGCCACCAGTCGCGGTTGGACTTGACGCTGGCATCGGCGGCGGTGTGGTGGAACGGGCATTTCGCTTCGGTCGCCATGGATCGCTTCCTTTGGTGATGGATGAGACGGTTTCGGTCGATGATTGCGCGGGAGCCCAATCTAGGCGCACTGCTTCCTCAATAGAAATTGATTGTTTCTACAGAAACGATTGACTCTGTCGATCGTTGGTCCTTCATACCCGATCGGCACGACCGAGCGGGGCGAAGGCGATCCACGCGAGCAATGCGACGCCGGCGGCGGCGAGCGCGCCGGCCGCGAGCACGCCGGCCGCGAGCACGGCCGCCGGCGCCGCTCCCGCCCATCCGGCGAGCGCGCGCACCGCCAGCCACAGGTTGAGCGCGATGATCAGGGCCGCGGCGCTCCAGCCGAGCAGGGTGACCCAGCGGGGATTGGCGAGCACGCCGAGCAGCCGGCGGCTGGCGGTGAATCGAACGAGCGGAATCACCGCGAACGGCAATTGCAGGCTCAACACGACCTGGCTCAGCACCAGCAGTTGCAGCAGCCCGGCGCCGCCATAGGCTGTCAGCACGGCGACCGCGGGCACGACCGCCAACCCGCGCGTGGCGAGCCGCCGCACGACCGGCGACAGGCGGATGCGCAGGAACCCCTCCATGACGTACTGTCCGGCGAGCGTTCCGGTGATAGTCGAACTCTGGCCGGAAGCCAGCAGCGCGATCGCGAACACCGCCGCGGCGGCCGAAGTGCCGAGCAGCGGGGTGAGCAGCTCATGCGCCTGCGCCAGCTCCGTGACCGCTACGCCGTGGCGGAAGAACGTCGTCGCAGCGAGGACCAGGATTGCCGCGTTGATCAGCAGTGCGAGATTCAGCCCGACCGCAGTGTCGATCTGGTTGTAGCGCAACGCTTCGCGCTTGGCGCTGATGCTCGCGCCGATGCGCCGGGTGCGCACCAGCGCCGAGTGCAGATACAGGTTGTGCGGCATCACGGTTGCACCGAGGATGCCGACCGCGACATACAGGCTCGCCGTGTCCAGACGGGGGACGACCCCGCGCGCGACCTCGCCCCAGTCGGGTCGCGCCAGCAGAAGCTCGAAGGCAAAGCACGCGCCGATCGTCAGCACCATCGCCGCGACGACGGCTTCGAGCTTGCGCACGCCGTAGGCTTGCAGCGCGAGGATCAGCATCACATCCAGGCTGGTGATCAGCGCGCCCCACACGAGCGGAAGCCCGAACAGCAGGTTCAATGCGATCGCGCTGCCCAGCACCTCGGCCAGGTCGCAGGCGACGATCGCCAGTTCCGCCAGCGCCCACAGCGCGATGGCCACCGGCTCTGCGTAGTACTCGCGGCACGCCTGCGCGAGATCGCGGCCGGCGACCACGCCGAGTCGGGCCGCCATGCCCTGCAGCAGCAGCGCGATCAGGTTCGAGGCGAGAAGAAGCCACAGCAACTCGTATCCGAAGCGGGCGCCGCCCTCGAGGTCGGTGGCCCAATTGCCCGGGTCCATGTAGCCGACGCTGACCATGGCCGCCGGACCGAGGAATGCCAGCAGCCTGGCGCGTCCCGGTGTGCGGGTCGAAATCTCGACGCTCTGGGCCAGATCGGTCATGCGTTCGCAGCGGTTCGTGCGGCGCTGGTCGTGGCGCGCCGGTTGGCCGCGCCTGCCGGTAGCACGAGCACGCTAGCCGCGGCGCCTGCCAATTGCCAATCGATTGTTCGAACGCTTACCATTGATGCCATCGATGACGATGCGAAACCGGATCCGCGATGAACCTGCGTGACCTGCGTTACCTGGTCGCGGTGGCCGACTACCGGCACTTCGGCCGCGCCGCCGAGGCGTGTCATGTCAGCCAACCGACCCTGAGCACGCAGTTGGCGAAGCTGGAGGACTACCTGGGCGTAAAGCTGTTCGAGCGCACCAATCGCGCCGTGACCGTGACCCCGGTCGGCAGTCGGGTCGCGGCCGCGGCGCGGCTGGCGGTCGAGAACGCCGAGCGCGTCCTGGAGATCGCGCGCGAGAACAAGGACCCGCTGGCGGGACCGCTGCGCATCGGGGTGCTGCCGACGCTCGCGCCGTACCTGATGCCGTGGCTGCTGCGCCCGGTGCGCACGCGCCTGCCGGGCTTGCGCCTGTCGCTCACCGAAGAGACGACCGCGCACCTGACCGAGCGGCTGCTGCGGCATGAAATCGACGCGGCGTTCCTCGCCACGCCGGTCGCCGACGAGCCGGCACTGCGTGCGATCGAACTGTTTGACGAGCCGTTCTGGCTGGCGGCGCCGCCGGACCATCCGCTGGCCAAGACGGCGCACGTCACGCGCAAGGACATCATCGAGGCCGGACTGTTGATGCTGTCGGACGAACACTGCCTGAAGCAGCAGACTCTGGAGGTCTGCCGCCATCGATCGAAGGAGCCCGAGTCGAGCGTGCCCGATCTGCGCGCCTCGAGCCTGGACACACTGCTCGAGCTGGTGGCCGCAGGCCTCGGCTGCACGTTGATTCCCGCATTGGCGACAAGGGGGCCGTGGGCACGGTCGCGGCGCATGGTGCTCAAGCGCCTGCCGATCGACGGCGCCTACCGGCGCGTGTCCCTGGTGCTGCGGACGACCTTTCCGCGGGCCGCCGCCGTCGAGGCGCTGGCCGCTCTGGTCGCGGAGGAGGTGCCGCGCGATCTCGTACGCATCGTGACGCGGTCGGCGCGCAAGGCTGCGGCCTGAACGTTCGCGCTCCGGGTGCTGCGATACCTCCAGGCGCGCCGGCGGGCCCACAGGAAGAGCGCCTCGTCGTCAGCGGCGCGCGCCAGCGCGGCGATCGTGCGGAACTCCGCCGCCAGCAGGCGCAGTGACGTAGGCAGCGACGGCGCGGTGCCGCGCTCCGATGTCGCCGGCCATGTCGCCGCGGGGTTTGCGTAAGCGCGCAACGCACGTTCGGTCGTCGCCAGCTCGCGTCGCAGTTGCGCGGCGCTTACGCCGGCCGGAGGCCGCAACGTGCGCTGCAGCGACAGCCGGGCAAGCTCGAGCAGCAAACGGAGCACCGGCAGCCGCCGAGACAGCCGCACATGCGCCGCAACGCCGTTCGCCAGCGCATCATCCACTGCCAGGAGAAAGGCGGCGCCTTCGGCGAGGAGTGTTTCGCTGACGAGCAAGGGGGCCGGCATAGGCGTTGGGCTGCGGTGCAAGGTCTGCGTCACGTCCTAGTGCGCAGCCATCGTGGGCCGACTTTCCCAAGTGCGCCAATCGTTTCTTTGGCTTGCAGCGATAGCCGCCATCGATGGCCACGCGCAGTCTGGCCTGGTCGTATCAGTTTGCTTGGCGTACCCTCCGGATTGGCGCTGCGAGAAGTCCTGACGAAAGGCAGACGATCCTGACGGACGAAAGCGCGCGATGTATGTCGATTCGAGCAGGTTCTTCTCGCGCCCGCAGAGCGTTCGCCGCTCCGCCTTCTTCCGGGCCCGGACGCAGTGCCCGACAGCCGGCCGCGCGCCGTCGCCGGGTTCGCCGTGAATTGACTTCGGTCAGCGGTCGAGCCGCCGCCGGCGCGAGCATTGCACTGCATGACATCATCGTCCTTGCTTGACCGCGTCGATGCGATCGTCGATCGCCACGGCGCCGCGCGCACTCATCTCGTGCAGATACTGCGCGAGGTGCAGGAGCCGGAGGGCTGGGTTCCGCCCGCCGCGATCACGCGGATCGCGCAGCGCGTGAAACTTCCGCGCGCGCGCGTCGAAGGCGTGGCCGGCTTCTACAGCTTCCTGCACCGGACACCCGGCGGGCGCTACCGCGTGCGCTTTTCCGACAACATCGTCGACCGCATGGCGGGCAGCCTGCCGCTGCTCGAGCGGCTGTGCGCGCAGCTCTGGGTCGAGCGCGGCAAGGTGTCCGAGGATCACTTGGTGTCGGTCGACACAACCTCGTGCACCGGCATGGGCGACCAGGCGCCGGCGCTGCTGGTCAACGGCCGCGCGATCACGCGGCTGACGGCCGACCGCATCGACCGGATTGCGCAGCTCATCCGCGAGCAGGTGCCGCTCGACGACTGGCCGGCGGAGCTGTTCGAGATCGAGGACAACGTGTGCCGCCGCGACCTGATTCTTGCGAGCACACTACGGCCGGGCGACGCGATCCGCGCCGCGATCGCGCGCGGGCGACCGGATGCACCCGAGGCCGCGTCGAACCAGCGCGCCGGGCCCGGGGGCCGCGACGCGTCGGAGCAGGGGCCGGTCGCGACGCTGGAGGAAATCAAGCGCTCGAAGCTGCGCGGCCGCGGCGGCGCGGGCTTCACGACGGGATTGAAGTGGGAGGCGTGCCGCAACGCGCGCGCGTCGCAGCGCTACGTGGTCTGCAACGCCGACGAAGGCGAGCCGGGCACATTCAAGGACCGCGTGCTGCTGGCGCGCCATGCCGACCTCGTGATCGAGGGCATGACGGTTGCCGCCTACGTCGTCGGCGCGACCAAGGGGTTCCTGTATCTGCGCGGCGAATACCGGCATCTGTTTGCGTCGCTGAACGAGGCTGTGTCGCGGCGGCGCGCGCATGGGTTGCTGGGCAGCGGCATCTGCGGCAAGCCCGATTTCGAGTTCGATATCGACATCCACCTCGGCGCCGGCGCTTACGTGTGCGGCGAGGAGTCGGCGCTGATCGAATCGCTCGAAGGCAAGCGCGGCATCCCGCGCAACCGGCCACCGTATCCGGTGACGAGCGGGTTCCTGAAGTTTCCGACCATCGTCAACAACGTCGAGACGTTTTGCGCGGCGGCGCTGATCGCGCTCAAAGGCGGCGACTGGTACGCAGGCATCGGCACGCCGCGCTCGACCGGCACCAAGATCCTGTCGGTGTCGGGCGACTGTGCGCGGCCGGGGATCTACGAGTACCCGTTCGGAGTCACCGCGCGCGAGGTGCTCGACGACTGCGGTGCGGAGATGACGCAGGCGGTGCAGGTCAGCGGCCCGTCGGGGATCTGCATCGACGCCAGCGAGTTCGGCCGCCGGCTCGCGTTCGAGGACCTGCCGACCGCGGGCGCGTTCATGGTGTTCGACGAGTCGCGCGACATGTTCGAGGTCGCGCGCAACTTCGCGCACTTCTTCGCGCACGAAAGCTGCGGCTTCTGCACGCCGTGTCGCGTCGGCACCTCCTTGCTGCGCAACCTGATGGACAAGCTCGCGGCCGGCAAGGGCTCGCAGCACGATCTGAAGCGGATCGGAGAACTGAATGAACTGCTGCAGGCGGCCAGCCACTGCGGGCTCGGCCACACCGCGTGCAATCCGATTGTCGACACGCTCAAGCGCTTCCGCCCCGCGTACGAGCAGCGGCTGGTGTCGATGGAGTACGAGCCGGCGTTCGATCTGGACGGCGCGCTGGCGCGCGCGCGCGCGATGACCGGCCGCGACGACGCCGGCGCGCACCTGACGGAGTTCGAATGAACGAAGCGCGGCCGACCTTCCTGCTCGACGGCGAAGAGGTGCCGTTCGCGCCGGGGCAGACGATCGCGCAGGCGGCGCTCGCGGCGGGCCGCTACGTGCCGCACCTGTGCTACCACCCAGAGTTCAAGCCGCACGGAAGCTGCAAGCTGTGCACGGTGAAGGCTGACGGGCGCTGGATCACGTCGTGCACGACGCCGGCGCAGGCGGGCCTGCAGGTCGAAAGCAACACGGACGAGATCAACGCCAAGCGCCGGCTGCTGGTGCAGATGCTGTTCGTCGAGGGTAACCATTTCTGCCCGTCGTGCGAGAAGAGCGGCAACTGCCGGCTGCAGGCGGTCGCGTACGACCTCGGCATGGTGAGCACGCAGTTCGACCACTTCTATCCCGACCGGCCGGTCGATGCGTCGCACCCCGACATCCTGCTCGATTTCAACCGCTGCATCCTGTGCGAGCTGTGCGTGCGCGCCTCCAGCGAGGTCGACGGCAAGGGCGTGTTCGCGCTGTCGGGCCGCGGCATCACCAAGCACCTGATCGTCAACAGCGAGTCGGAGCGCCTGGCGGACACCGACATCGCGGTGACCGACAAGGCGATGGACGTGTGCCCGGTCGGCGTGATCCTGCGCAAGCGCGTCGGCTTCGCCGTGCCGATCGGCCAGCGCCGATTCGATGCGCAGCCGATCAGCGCGCAGGCGCTGCGCGATGCGCCTCGGCCGCTCGACCGCAGGCCGAACGGAGCCGAGTAGATGGCGCGCAAGTTGCGGGTCGCCACCACGTCGCTCGCCGGCTGCTTCGGCTGCCACATGTCGCTGCTCGACATCGACGAGCGGCTGTTCCCGCTGCTCGAGCGCATCGAGTTCGACCGCTCGCCATTTACCGACGTGAAGCACTGCGGCAAGTGCGACATCGGCTTCATCGAAGGCGGCATCTGCAACGCCGAGAACGTTCACGTGCTGCGCGAGTTCAGGAAGAACTGCCGCATCCTGGTGGCGATCGGCGCCTGCGCGATCAACGGCGGGCTGCCGGCGCAGCGCAATCATCTCGATCTCGGCCAATGCCTGCAGGAGGTGTACGTGACCGAGCCGGGTCTCGCCAAAGGTGGCATCCCGAACGATCCGGAACTGCCTCTGCCGCTCGACAAGGTGCACCCGCTGCACGAGGTGGTGCAGATCGACTATTTCCTGCCCGGGTGCCCGCCGTCGGCCGACGCGATCTGGAAGTTCCTCAATGACCTGCTGTCGGGGCGAACGCCGCAGTTGGGGCATGCGTTGCTGCACTATGACTGAGACAAGCACTTCGAAGCTGCCGTCGCCCCGGCGCAGGCCGGGGCCCAATTTGCAGCGTTCGAACTTGGGCCCCGGCCTGCGCCGGGGCGACGCGGCACCTCACGCTGATCGATGCACCCGATGACACTCGAACTCGAAACCGCTGCCAACCAGGAGAACCTGCGGCGCGTCGCGATCGACCCGGTGTCGCGTGTCGAGGGGCACGGCAAGGTCACGATCCTGCTCGACGCCGACGGCCACGTGCACCAGGTGCGGCTGCACATCGTCGAGTTCCGCGGCTTCGAGAAATTCATCCAGGGCCGGCCGTACTGGGAGGTGCCGGTAATGGTGCAGCGGTTGTGCGGCATCTGCCCGGTCAGCCATCACCTCGCGGCGTCCAAGGCGCTCGACATGATCGTGGGCAGCAAGCTCACGCCGACCGCGGAGAAGATCCGCCGGCTGATGCACTACGGCCAGATCCTGCAGTCGCACGCGCTGCACTTCTTCCACCTGTCGGCGCCCGACCTGCTGTTCGGCTTCGATGCGGAGGTGGAGCGCCGAAACATCGTCGGCATCGCCGCCGCCTATCCCGAGATTGCGAAGCAGGGCGTGCTGCTGCGCAAGTACGGGCAGGAGGTGATCCGTGTCACCGCCGGCAAGCGCATCCACGGCACGGGAAGCGTTCCCGGCGGCGTAAACAAGGCGCTGACGGTCGCGGAGCGCGACGCGTTGCTGGCGGACATCTACCAGGTGATCGCCTGGTCGCGCGACGCGGTGGCGCTGGCGCAGAAGCTGCATCTTTCCAACGTGAATCGGTACAACAGCTTCGGCGCGTTCCGCTCCCACATGCTGAGCCTGGTCGCGGCCGACGGCGCACTGGATCTCTACGACGGCGCGCTGCGCGCGCGCGACGAGAACGGTGCGATCCTGTTCGATCACTTTGACACCCGCCGCTACTGGGACGCGATCGTCGAGGAAGTGCGGCCGTGGTCGTACATGAAGTTCCCGTACCTGCGCGCGCTCGGCCCGGAGCGCGGCTGGTACAAGGTCGGGCCGCTGGCGCGGGTGCAGAACTGCGACCACATCGCCACGCCGTTCGCCGACGCGGCGCGGCGTGAGTTCATCGACTTCGGCGGCAGCCAGCCGGTGCACGCCACGCTCGCGTACCACTGGGCGCGGATGATCGAAATGCTGTTCGCGGCCGAGTGCATCAAGGAGCTGCTGCACGACGGCGACCTCACCGGCACCGAGCTGATGGCGCCGCCGGGCGAGCGCGCCGAGCGCGGCATCGGTGTGATCGAGGCGCCGCGCGGCACGCTGATCCACCACTACCGGGTGAACGAGGAGGACCTGGTCGTGCGCGCCAACCTGATCGTCTCGACCACGCACAACAACCAGGCGATGAACGAGGCGATCCGCCAGGTGGCGAAGCGCTACCTCGACGGCCGCAAGCTCACCGAGGGGCTGCTCAATCACATCGAGGTCGCGATCCGCGCGTTCGATCCGTGCCTGTCGTGCGCGACGCACGCGCTGGGCCGGATGCCGCTTGCGATGGAACTGATCGACTCCGACGGCAGCGTCGTCGATCGGCTCGTGAAAGGTTCCGACGCATGTTGACGCTCGATGCGCCGGTCGGCGTCAAGCCGTTGCTGGTGATCGCGGCCGGCAATCCGAGCCGCGGCGACGACGCGCTCGGTCCGCTGCTGGCGGAGAGAATCGCCGCGCTCGAACTGCCGGACGTCGAGGTGCTGGTCGACTTTCAACTCCAGGTCGAGCACGCGCTCGATCTGATCGGCCGGCGTGAAGTTGTGTTCGTAGATGCGGCGACGTCCGGCGATGCGCCATTCACATTCACAACCGCTTGCGCGCAGGCCGGCGCGTGCGTCAGCACGCACGCGCTATCGCCTGCGGCCGTGCTCGACTGTCTAACTCGCATCGGCAAGGCGGAGCTGCCGCGCGCTCATGTACTGGCGATCCGCGGTTACGGCTTCGAACTGGGAACGCCGCTGACGCGCGCGGCGCGCGCCAATCTCGACGCGGCGCTCGATCATCTCGTCGCCTGGCTGGCGCACGCGCACCCGGCGACGTAGCTCAAGCGCGCCGACACCGTGCCGAAAGGCATGGATGGCTGGCACCTTCCGGACCCTGGCCGCGTGCGGCGTGGCTGTCTTTTGCAGCGTGGCGATCAGCGGCGATCGGCGCGCGAACGCGACCCTGCGGGTCAGCGCGACCGTAATCGCCGAATGCTCGATCGACGATCCGCCCTCTGCTGATCAACCCGGCTGTCGCCCGATGTCGCGCCGTGTGCTGCACAACGTGGTGCCGGTTCGGCTGACCGCGCGCCCGCTGCCGTCGGGGCAGGACGAGCCGCTCCCGACGAAAGGCGGGTCCAACAGCCCATTGACGGTCGTTTTCATCCGCTTCTAGAACTTCCGGACGAGTAGCCAGAAGGCAGTATGCGCTTCCTATACTTCTAGCGCCTACATAGCAAACCACAAGTCGATTCCGCTCAATACGTGATATCGGAGGAAAGAATGAAAACTTTAGGAAGAATCCTGGTGGCGGCCGGTCTGGCGACGGCGGTATCCGGCGCGTTCGGGGCGACGGCGACGACCACGTTTCAGGTGTCGGCGAACGTGACCGGCGCATGCACCGTGTCGGCCGGCAACCTCGCATTCGGAACCTATCCGGTTAACTCTGCCGCCGACATCGACGCCGCGTCGACGATCACGGTCAACTGCCCGAACGGCCTGCCGTATTCAGTGTCCGTGCCGACACCGACCGCGCGCACGATGACCGGCCCGGCCGCCGCGACGCTGACGTACGGCCTGTACTCGGATGCGGGTCGCACCAGCGGCTTCGCCGCATCGGGCACCGGCTCCGGCGCGAACCAGAGCATCACCGTGTACGGCCGCATTCCGCTCGGACAGGCGCCGACATCGCAGGGTGCGTTCAACGACACGGTGACGGTGACCGTCACCTATTAATCGGACTCCGGCGCGGGCGGCGCAGCCGCCCGGCGCTTGAACGGCCATGCGGCGAGTGCTCGTCGCGCTGGCGTCGTTCGTCGTCAGTGCCGCCGCAAGTGCTGCACAGTCGACGGCGACGTTCGGCGTTTCGGCCACGGTGACGAGCGGTTGCGGCGTCGTCGCGACGCCGGTCGCCTTCGGCACCTATCTTGGCACCGCGGCGTCACCTGCGGTCGACGCGCTGGGCAGCGTCGTCGTGACCTGTCCGGCCGGCAAGACGTACGACGTGCGGCTGAACAACGGCGCTAACGCCAGCGGCGGGCAGCGCAGGATGCGCGTGGTGCTTGGGCCGGCGTCGTTTCTAAATTACGAGCTGTACCGGAATCCGGCGCGCACGCAGCGCTTCGGCAACTCCGGCCCCGAGCGCGTCAACGGCGTCGGCAGTGGCCTGCCGCAGACGATCCCCGTGTACGCGCGGCTGCCCGGCGCTCAGGTCGCGCCGCTGGGAATCCACTTGGATACGATTCAGGTCACCCTGCAGTTCTGAGAACCTGAATGTTGTTTCGCCTGCTCGCGTTTGCGTTGGCGCTGGTCACGTCGGCACCGGCGCACGCCGGCGCGTTCACGATCACGCCGGTGCGCGTCGATATCTCGTTCGGCCGGCGCGCCGCGTCGATCGAGGTCCACAACACCGGGCAGCAGGGCGCGCAGCTGCAGGCCGAGCGCTATCGCTGGAAGGGCGACACCGGCGGCGACGACGAGCTGGAGCCGACCGAGGACTTCGTCGTCACGCCGCCGATCTTCAGCATCGAGCCGGGCCAGCGGCAGATTGTGCGCGTGCTGATGCAGGCGCCCGCGGATCAGCAGCGCGAGACCGCGTATCGCCTGATCCTGCAGGAGACGCCGCTCGGCGATCCGGCCGCGAACACGGTCGCGACCGTGCTGCGCATCAGCCTGCCGGTGTTCGTCACGCCGCCGCGCGCCCGCGCCGAGCTGGTGTGGAGCCTGCGGCGCGAGGCGGGCGGGCTTTTTCTCGACGTCGACAACGTCGGCCAGGCGCACGAGACGATCACATCGCTGCGCACGCCCGACGGCCGCACGCTGCAGGCGGGTGTCTACGTGCTGGCGGGCGGACACCGTTCGTGGCCGCTCGACGCGCCGATCGACCGCGTGCTGGTCAAGCTGCGCGACGCGGACGAATCGTCTGCTGCGGTCCGCGCTGCCCAATGACGGGGCCGGCCCGACCTGCGCTCGGCTTCGTCCTGCTCTGCCTGCTGTTCGTCGCAGTGTCGGCGCGCGCGCAGTCGACGCTGGTCGTCGAAGCGACGCTGAACGGCGAGGACAAGGGCACGGTGCTGCTGCTCGAACAGGATGGCCGCCTCTATCTGGGCGAGAGCGACGCGCGCGCCTGGCAGCTGCGCCTTCCTGCGGAAGCAGACGTCGAATTCAAATCACAGCGCTACTTCCTGCTGGCGCGGCTGCACGTCGAATTGGTCGCGCTCGATCGCCGCGCGCTGAGCATCGAGCTGCGTGCGCCGGCCGCGGCCTTCACCGGCGGCACGGTCGACGCGGCGGGACTCGTCTATCCGTTGACTCCGGCGGCGAACGGCGGCTTCTTCAACTACGACCTGCTCGGCACCCGCGCGCTCGGCCGCGCGGCGGTCGACGGCGCATTCGAAGTCGGCGCGTTCAATTCGCTCGGGGTGCTGACGCATCGCTTCGTCGAGCGCAACCTGTGGCGCGACGACGCGGCGGCACGCCGCTACGAACGCATCGAGACCTCGTTCCGGCGCGATTTCCCGTCCGCCGCGACCACGCTCGAAGTCGGCGACGCGGTGAGCCGGCCCGGCGCCAGCGGACGCGCGCTGCGCTACGGCGGCGTCGGCGTGCGGACCAACTTCGGACTGCGTCCCGGCTTCGTGCCGCAGCCGCTGCCGCCCTTCATCGGCACCGCCGCGGTGCCGTCGACGGTCGACGTGTTCGTGCAGAACCAGCTGCGTTCGAGCACGGAGGTGCCGCCGGGCCCGTTCACGCTGAACAACGTGCCGGTCGTGCTCGGCGCGGGCGAGGCGCGCGTCGTGATCCGCGACGCGCTCGGTCGCGAGCAGGTCGTCACGTCGTCGTTCTACGCGGCCGGCGGCCTGCTGCGCCCGGGACTGAGCGACTTCGCATTCGGCGCCGGCCGGCTGCGCGCCGCGAGCACCGACGGCACGCAGCAATACGGCCACGATTTCGCCAGCGGACTGTGGCGGCGCGGGCTGACCGACAGTGTCACGCTCGAGGGCCGCTTCGAAACGGAGGCCAGTACGACGCGCGTGATCGGCGCGGCGGTCGACATCGGCGGCCGCTGGGGCGAGATGGAGCTCGCGCTCGCCGCCGACACATGGGGCGGCACGCGCGGATTCGCCGCGCTCGGCTACCGCTACCAGGATCTCGACCACAGCGTCGGCCTGCGCTGGGAGCAGGCGCAGCGCGGCTTCCGCTTCGCCGGTGAAACGGAGGCCGCGCCGACGCCGCAACGGCTGGTGACGATCAACGCGTCGCACCGGCTGACGAAGCGCTGGAACCTGGGCGCGCTGCTGATCGACACGCAGCGCTTCGACGGCAGCCGCACCCGCAGCGCCAACGTGTCGGCGTTCGTCGCACTCGGCGCCGGGACCTCGATCTTCTTCGTCGTCAACCGCATCGACACCAACGGGCGCGGGTCGACCGCAGTCGGCGCGTTTCTTTCGTACGCGCTCGGGCCGCGCACGAGCGCCAACGCGAGCATCGAAGGCGGCACCGAAGCGCGCCGCACGATCGGCGTGCAGCAGGCGCTGCCGATCGACGAAGGCTGGGGCTACCGCGTGAGCGCGACCGATGCGGGCAGCGGCCGGCGCGAGGAAGCCGCGGCCAGCGTGCAGACGCAACTGATGTCGCTGACCGCGGAATGGGCGCACGATTCAAGCGGCACTGCGCTGCGTGCCGGCGCCAGCGGCAGCGTGGCGCTGATCGGCGCCACGCCGTTCGCCGCGCGCGCGATCAACGACAGTTTCGCGCTGGTGCGGCTCGATGACTTCGCCGACGTGCCGATCCTGCTGAACAACCAGGTCGCCGGCCGCACCGACGGCCGCGGCCGACTGATTTTGCCGCAGCTGAACTCGTACCAGCCGAACGAAATCCGCGTCGAGGCCGACGACCTGCCGGCCGACGCGCGGGTCGGCAAGGAGCGCGACATCGTGGTGCCGCCCTATCGCAGCGGCGTGATCGTCGCGCCCGACGTGAGGCGGGTGGCGGCCGCGATCGTTCGCGTACGCGATGCCGGTGGCGCGCCGGTTGCTGCCGGCGCCGCGGTGAAGGTCGAACCCGATGCGCAGGCGACCAACGTCGCGCAGCGCGGCGAGTTCTACGTGACCGGCACGCCGGGCCGCAAGCGCGCGGTCATCGAATCGCACGGGCGGACTTGTAGCATCGACTTCACGCTCGCGGCCGCGCGTGAGCGCGCGTTCCAGACCCTCGGTCCGTTCAAATGCATCGGCACTGCGCCCTGATCGCCGCCCTGCTCGCCTGCGCGCCCGCCTGCGCACAGCAGGGGATCTCGTGCAGCGCGCAGATGAGCCCGAGCGCGCTGGCGTTCGGCAATTACGTGCCGAACCTGCCGGGCGGGGTTGCGCGGCTGCTCGGCAACGCGGTGGTGAGCTGCTCGAACACGCGCAGCAACCCTCCGAACCAGATCGCGGTGCGCGTTTCGATCTCCGCCGGACAGAGCGGCAGCACGGGCCAGCGCCAGATGACGATGCCGGGATCGAGCGTTCCGCTGCTGTACAACCTGTACATGGATCCGGCGTTCATGACGGTGTGGCCCGACTCGACCACGGGGCGCGGCGACGTGCTGTCGGTGCCGCCGGGGCGCAGCGCGCAACTGCAGTTGCCGGTTTATGGCCGGATTCCCGCCGGCCAGACCAGCGTGCGCTTGGGCGCCTACTCCGACTCGCTGGTGCTGATGGTGCGGTACTGATGGTGCGCCGCTGAGGCGCGCGCATCAGCGCGGCTGGCCGTAGGTCTCGAAGCGTTCGGCGACGCGCGCCATTTCCTCGTCGGACAGCGGCGGCGGTTCGCCGAGCGCGCACGCGAGCAGGTACGTGTGCGCGAGGTTCTCGATCTCGATCGCCAGCCGCAGCGCCCCCGGCAGCGAATCGTCGCAGGCGATCACGCCGTGGTGCGCGAGCAGGCAGGCCTTGCGGCCCGCGAGCGCCTCGAGCGCGCGGTCCGACAGATCCTGCGTGCCGAAGGTCGCGTAGCGCGCGCAGCGGATGTCGTTGCCGCCGGCGGTGGCGACCATGTAGTGGAAGGCGGGAATGCCGCGGCCGTGCACCGCCAGTGCGGTGGCTGCCCGCGAGTGCGTGTGCACGATCGCGTTGAACTCGCCGCGGGTGCGGAAGATGTCGAGGTGAAAGCGCCACTCGCTGCTCGGCTCGCGTTGCCCGACGCGGGTGCCGTCCTGCAGGCGGATGAACACGAGTTCGTCCGGCGCGAGTTCCGCGTACGGAATCCCGGTCGGCGTGATCAGGAAGCCGGTGGCCGCGCCGCGCCGGCAGCGCGCCGACACGTTGCCCGACTTGTTGACGTTGATGCCGGCCGCGTTCATCGCGCGCGCGGTGTCGACCAGCGCTTCGCGCAGCGCGCGGCCGTCTTCCGGTTCGGTCATCGCAAAGCGCGCGCGGCCGGGAACAGCCGCGCGAGTGCCGCCGGCTCCGCGACGCCGCGCTCGGTGATGATGCCGGTCACCAGCCGCGCGGGGGTCACGTCGAAGGCCGGATTGGCGACCGACGTTTCAACGCCCGCGAGTTCGACTTCCGCCACGCCGCCCGCGTTGCGCCCGCGCACGAGGCGCACTTCGGCGCCGGGCCGGTCCTCGATCGGGATCTGCGCCAGCGCGTCGTCGATCGTCCAGTCGATCGTCGGCGACGGCACCGCCACGTAGAACGGCACGCCGCAATCGCGCGCCGAGACTGCCTTCAGGTAGGTGCCGATCTTGTTGCACACGTCGCCGCGCGCGCTGACGCGGTCGGCGCCGACCATGACGAGGTCGACGCGGCCGTGCTGCATCAGGTGCCCGCCGGCGTTGTCGACGATCAGCGTGTGCGGCACGCCGTGCGCCGCCAGTTCCCACGCGGTCAGCAGGCCCTGGTTGCGCGGGCGCGTCTCGTCAACCCACACGTGCACCGGCGTGCCGGCGTCGTGCGCCTGGTAGATCGCCGACAGCGCGGTGCCGTAGTCGACGGTGGCGATCCAGCCGGTGTTGCAGTGGGTCAGCACGTTGACAGCGCGCCCGGTGCGGGCGTGAACAGCGGCGATCAGCCGCGCGCCGTGCGCGCCGAGCGCGCAATTCAGCTCGACGTCCTCGTCGGCGATCCGGTCGGCCTCGTGCCACGCGAGTTCGGCGCGGTCGACTTCGGAGGCGGGCGCGAGCAGCGCGCGCACGCGCTCCAGCGCCCAGCGCAGGTTGACCGCGGTCGGGCGCGTCGCCAGCAGGCGGCGGACCGCGGCGTCGAGCGCGCCGTCGGAAGGATCGTCCTGCATCGCGAGCGCGACGCCGTACGCTGCGGCCACTCCGATCAGCGGCGCGCCGCGCACCTGCATCGACGTGATCGCGTTGGCGACCTGGTCATGGCTGTCGAGTTCGGCGATTGCGAACTCGAACGGCAGCCGGGTCTGGTCGACAATCGCAACCCGGCTGCGGCGGCCGTCGCGCGTGACCGGCCAGATCGAGCGGTAGGCGACTCCGTTGACTTTCATGCGATCGATTGTACGGAAGGCGATCGCCGGAATCGAAAGACCGACCGGCTCAGAAGCGATACAGCACACTGAGCGAGATCAGGTCGATGTCCTGCTTCTCGTCAACGAATTTGGCGCGGAAGCGCTCGAACTCGAGCCGCGCGCCAAGGTTCTTCGTGAACTCGTAGCCGGCGCCCAGGCCCCAGGCGAACTCGGTGCTGGTGTTCGAATCGCTGGCCGATCCCTGCAGCGACGAACTCACATCGACCTTGGCCTTGATCGAACTGACGCCCAGCTTGCCGAACACGTTGAAGTTGTTGAACGGCGCCAGCGCGACACCGTACAGCGCGAAGCCGTCCGCCTTGCCGCTGATGTTGAACGTACCCAGCAACGGGTCGCCGCTGCCCGACGCCTTCGCCTTGCCCAGGTCGAAGTAGGCGACCTCGGCACCGAAGTTGGGCGTGAACATCCATCCGCCGAACACCTTGTAGCCGGTGTCCTTGGTGTCGCAACTGCTCGTGCCCGCGCAGTCGACCTTGAAGTCCGACTGACCGGCGCCGACACCGATGTACCCCTGCGCGAGCGCGACCGACGAAAGGGTGCCGGCTCCCGCGAGGAGCGACGCGACGATGAGTTTTTTCATACGACCTCCATGCCAATTGCCGGCGATTTCGATCCAACCGGTGCCTGCACTATGGCCTCGGTCCGGATCGACTTGACGGCAAAGGTCAGGTCGAGGGCCGGTCGTTGCTCGATCGCAACGCGCCGACGCGGGACGTCGACGCGAATCCGAGCGCGTGCGGCCGCAGCGCGATCGCGTTGCCGGCCACCGCGAGCGCCACCCCGGCCAGCGTCGCCGCGGTCCACTCGAAGCCTTCGAACAGCGACGACACGATCAGCGCAACGATCGGCGTCATCACGCCGACGTAGCCGGCGCGCGCGACACCGATCCGGTGCACCAGCGCATAGAAGGCGCCGAACGCGAGGATCGAGCCGCCGACGACGAGATACGCGAACGACGCGGCAAACGACGGGCTCCACGCGATCGCGAACGAGCGGCCGATCGCGAGCGCGTACAGCGCGGTGGCCGCGCCGCCGTACAGCATCGCCCACGCGAGCGGTGCCCAGCCGTGCACGCCGAACTGGTGATAGCGCGTGGCGACCATGCCGGCCACGCTCGACAGCAGCACCGCGGCGAGCGTCAGCGCCGCGCCCGCCAGCAGTGTCTGATCGAGCGTCACGCGCATGAATTCGTGCAGGAAGATCAGCGCGATTCCGGCCAGCCCCAGCACGCCGCCGACGGCGACGCGGCGCGATGCGGGCGCGCCGAACAGCACGCGCGCCAGCAGCAGGTTGGCGAGCGGCGAGGCCGCGTACCCGATCGCGACCAGCCCCGACACGATGAAGCGCTCCGCGTGGTAGATGAACACATAGCTGACGCAGAAGCCGGCCAGCCCCTGCAGTGCGAACAGCCCGTGCAGTCGCGCGCCGAACGCGAGCCCGATGCCGCGCGCGCGGCAATACAGCGCCAGCAGCGCCGCCGCGCACAGGAAGCGCAGCGCCACGCCCGGTTCGGGTGCGAGCGCGTCGAGCTGCAACTTGATGCCGAGCCACGTCGTGCCCCAGATCAGCATGCACGCGGCATACAGGAGGCCGGTGTTCACGTGTCGATTGTCGCCGACGCGCGCAAGCGGCGTGGCTGCACGACGGGCTTCGAAACCTCAGCCCGACCCCTCCTTCGATACCTCGGGGTGAACGGTGCTGCTGGTGGCGCTAAGGCCGAACGCCGGGACGGCGCTCGAAGAGTCCCTGACAGGCCGCGCAGCGCAGCGCCGCCGGGTAGGCGCGCAGCCGCTGGGTGCCAATCGTCTCGCCGCAGTCGATGCAGACGCCGTAGCTGCCGTCGGCGATGCGCGCCAGCGCCGCGTCGATCCGGCTCAGTTCATCCGCATTGCGCGACAGGTGCGCGAGGTCCGCGAGGCGCGCGGTTTCCGCCGCGCCGTCGTCGTCGGTTTCGGCGGCGCGCTGCGGCAGCCCGGCCTCGTTGCGCCGATCCTCGTCCTGGCCGTGCAGCCGTGCGTCGACTGCCGCCGTGATCGCCGCACGCAACCGCAGCAGCTGCTGGCGGAATTCCTCCAGTTGTTCGCGCGGGATCGCGGTTTCCATGTTCTCCTCGCGTGCTTGCACTGTTGCGCTTCGTCTTGCACCACCATGCGGCATTCAGGCTACGCAGCGACTACACATTCCGATTGATCGGCATCAAACCGGAGGGGTCGCTCTAGCCAGTCGCTTGGCGATGCCGCCTTCGACCTGTAACGTGCACGGTGACTTTCGAAACCTGCGCAGCAGCGCTTCAGCAAATCTGATGTTCACTTCCCATTATCTGCGCGCGGCACTGGTGCCGCGCTCGGTCGCCGTGGTCGGCGCGACCAACCGCAACGACTCGCTGGGCAAGTACGTATTCGACAACATCGTCGGCGGCGAATTCAAGGGCAACGTCTATCCGGTCAATCCTAAGTACGAGCGGATCGGCACGCACAAGTGCTACCCGACGCTGGCCACGCTGCCGGAGGCGCCCGACCTCGCGGTGATCGTCACGCCGGCGCGCACGGTGCCCGACCTGATCGACGATGCCGGCGCGCGCCGCATCCCCGCGGTGCTGGTGCTGTCGGCGGGATTTGCCGAGGTCGGCGCCGAGGGCAAGCGCCTGCAGGAGCTTGCGCTGGCGCGCGCTCGCGCGCACGCCATCCGCATGCTCGGCCCGAACTGCCTCGGCCTGATGCGGCCCGAGATCGGCCTGAACGCGACCTTCGCGCGCACGCCGGCGCGGCCCGGTTCGGTGGCGCTGGTATCGCAGTCGGGCGCGGTGGTCGCGGCGCTGCTCGACTACGCGTGGACCGCGGGATTCGGCTTCTCGTCGGTGGTGTCGACCGGCGGCGGCTCCGACGTGGAGTTCTCCGAGATCCTCGATTTCCTCGCGCTCGACGCGGCCACCCGCAGCATCGTGCTGTACGTGGAGGGCGTGCACGACGCGCGCGCGTTCCTGTCGAGCGTGCGTGCGGCCGCGAGCATCAAACCGGTCGTGGTGCTGAAGGTCGGCCGCCACATGACCGGCTCGAAGGCGGCGATGAGCCACACCGGCGCGCTGGTCGGCGACGACGCGGTGTTCGACATGGCGCTGCGGCGCGTCGGCGCGATCCGCGTGACCGCCTACACGCAGATGTACGCGGCGGCGGAAACCCTGGCCGCGGGCCGGCTGCCTCGCCCGGCGCCGGGCAACCGGCTGGCGATCGTCACCAACGGCGGCGGACCGGG
This sequence comes from Pseudomonadota bacterium, assembly GCA_029778535.1. Lineage (GTDB taxonomy): Bacteria > Pseudomonadota > Gammaproteobacteria > Burkholderiales > Burkholderiaceae_F > JAKOQB01. The sequence goes on from JAKOQB010000041.1 coordinate 160,764, forward strand.
CGTGCTCGCCGCCGACGCGACCGCCGACAACTCGGTCGCGCTCGCCAAGCTCGCGCCGCAGACGATCGAGGAACTGGACAAGCTGCTGCCGTCGACCTGGTCGCGCGGCAATCCGGTCGACATCATCGGCGACGCGACGGCCGAGCGCTTCGCGCAGGCGCTGCAGATCGTGCTCGCCGATCCCGGCAACGACGGCGTGCTGGTGCTGTTCTGCCCGACCATCCGGCTGAAGGCAGAGGACACCGCGCGCGCGTTGCTGCCGGTGGCACAGGCCTCGGAAAAACCCGTGGTCAGCGCATGGCTCGGCGCCGAGGATGCGGCCAAGGGCCGCGCGGTGTTCGAGAACGCCGGCATGCCGGCGCTGATCAGCCCCGAACGCGGCGTCGAAGCGTTCGGCTACCTCGCCAAGTACGTGCGCAATCGCGAGCTCCGGCTGCAGGTGCCGCCGCCGCGCGTCGACGAGTTCCACCTGAATGTCGACGAGGCGCGCCGCATCGTCGAGCGCGCGCTGGTGTCCGGGCGAGCGCTGCTGAACGAGAAGGAATCAAAGGACCTGATCGCCGCGTTCGGCATCGAGACCGCGACCACGCAGATGGCCAGGTCGGCCGAGGAGGCGGTCGCGCTGGCCGAATCGGTCGGCTACCCGGTCGCGCTGAAGGTTTTCGCGCACGGCATCACGCACAAGAGCGAAGTCGGCGGCGTGCTGCTGTCGCTCGCCACGCCCACGGACGTGGCGCAGGGCTTCGAGACGCTGCGCGCGCGCGTGGCCGAGCGCGCGCCGCAGGCCGAGTTCGTCGGTGCGCTGGTGCAGAAGATGATCGTGCGGCCGCACGGGCGCGAACTGATCGTGGGACTGGCGCGCGATCCGGTGTTCGGCCCGGTGATCTCGTTCGGCATGGGCGGCATCGCGGTCGAGGTGTTCCGCGACTCCGCGGTGGCGCTGCCGCCGCTGAACCGCTTCCTGGCGCAGGAACTGATCGCGCGCACGCGCGTGGCGAAGATGCTCGACGACTTCCGGGGGCTGCCGGCGGTCGACCACGACGCGGTGCTGAACGTGCTGCTGAAGGTATCCGAACTCGCGTGCGAGCTGCCGTGCATCCACGAGCTGGACATCAATCCGCTCTTGGCCGACGAGAACGGCGCGGTCGCGCTCGACGCGCGCATCGTGCTCGGCGACGGGCCGCTGGTGCCGGACCCGACCTACTCGCACCTGGCGATCCATCCGTATCCGAAGAACCTCGTGCGCGCGACCAAGCTGAAATCGGGCCAGACCGTGCTGCTGCGGCCGATCCGCCCAGAGGATGCGCAGGCGGAGAAGCGCTTCGTGGCGCGGCTGTCGCAGCGCTCGATGTACATGCGCTTCCACGCGCCGCTGCGCGAACTGACGCTGGAACGGCTGGTCCGCTTCACCACGATCGATTACGACCGCGAGATGGCGTTCGTCGCGATCGACTCGAGCGCCGAGCAGGAGGAGATCCGCGGCGTGGCGCGCTACACGCGCAACCCGGACGGCACCACGTGCGAATTCGGGGTGGTGGTCGAGGACGAATGGCAGGGCCGCGGCCTCGGCCACGCGCTGATGAACGCGCTCGAAAGCTGCGCGCGCGAGCGCGGGCTGAGCGAGATCATCGGCTACGTGCTGAAGGAAAACGAGGAGATGGCGCGGCTGATGCTCGGCCGCACCTATCACGCCGAACGCGACGAGGACGACGCCGGCGTGGTGCGCTTCGTCAAGGAATTGCACATGCCGGCCGGCTCCGGCGTACCGCTGTCGAAGGAAGCGGCAAGCACGCTGACGGCGGCGCCGTGATGTCGCGCCGATAGAACCCGACGTCTTTCCTGCGACGTCCGCCGCATGTTGATCCGATCCGTCGCCGGCGCGCTGTGTGCGGCGTGGCTTGCCGCATCGTTCGCCCAGGGCCCGGCCGCCGCCGACACCACGGCGCCGCAGCGCGGCTTCATGTGGGAGGCGCGCAAGGGCGAGCGCCGCGTGCTGCTGCTCGGCACGATCCATGTCGGCAGGGCACAGTTCGATTCGCCCGGCCCGCAGATCCTCGCCCGCCTGCAGCGCGCCGATGTGATCGCGGTCGAGGCCGACGTGTCGGAAGCGGCGCGCGTGGCGCCGATCGTGCAGCGGCTCGCCTACTACGCCAAGGACGAGCCCGGCCTCGACGCGCGCGCGCCGGCGCTGAAACCGCGGCTGCAGGAGTTCGCCCGCAAGGACGGGCTGTCGGCGGAGCTGTTCTGGCGCATGAAGCCGTGGATGGTCGCCAACACGCTGGTCGTGATCGAGGCCACACGGCTCGGCTTCAGCCCGGCGTACGCGACCGAGGCGTTCCTGTTCGACTTCGCGCGCAGGAACGGCAAGCCGATCGTCGAGATCGAGAGCATCGAGGAGCAGTTGCGGCTGTTCGACAGCGCGCCCGAATCAACCCAGATCGCGTATCTGAAGCAGGCGCTCGACGCGATCGACAACGGCAGCAGCCAGGACGAGATCACGCGGCTCGCGCGCGCGTGGGACACGCGCGACGGCGCCGAGATGGAACGCCTGCTCGCCAGGATGCGCGCCGAAAAGGGCGTGGCGGAGCGCTTCGTCGTCGATCGGATCATCGACGGCCGCCATCCGCGCATGGTCGACGCGATCGAGCGCTACGCCGCCAGCGGCAGGCTGCACGTGGTCGCCGTCGGCACGCTGCACTACTTCGGGCCGAACGGCCTGCTCGAGCTGCTGAAGCGGCGCGGCTACGCGATCGACCCGGTTTCCTGATGCGGCTGCAGATCGCCGGCGGCTGGCGCCTGCTCGCGCAGCGCGCCGCCCTCATCGAATCGTCCGCGAGCCTGGTCGTCGCCGACGCGCACTTCGGCAAGGCCGCCGCGTTCCGCGCGCGCGGCGTGCCGGTGCCGCGCGGCACGACCGGCGACAACCTCGCGCGCCTTGCCGAACTGATCGAACGCGTGCAGGCGCGCCGGCTGGTGCTGCTCGGCGATCTCTTCCACGCGCGCGAGTCGCACGCGCGGCCGACACTCGACGCGATGCGCGCGTGGCGCCAGCGGCACGCCGCGCTCGAGATCGTGCTGGTCGAGGGCAATCACGACCGCCACGCCGGTGCGCCGCCGATCGAACTCGGCATCCGCGTCGAGGCCGAGCCCTGGCGCAGCGACAGCTTCGCGTTCTGCCATCACCCGCAGCGGATCGCGGGCGAGACGGTCGTCGCCGGACATCTGCACCCGTGCGTGCGCCTGAACGGTCGCGCCGATCAGAGCGTGCGGCTGCCGTGCTTCTGGCTGCGCGACGGACTGGTCGTGCTGCCAGCGTTCGGCGAATTCACCGGCGGTACCACGATCGCGCGCGAAGACGGCGACCGCGTGGTCGCGATCGCCGACGACAGGCTGTTCGAGATTCCTAACTGCGCGGCGTGAACACGTAGGCGTCCAGCGCCAGCACGCCGCTGTCGACGCCGAGGTCGATGCGCTCAACGCTCGGCTGCGGCCCGGCGGCGCCGAAGGCGAACGGCAGCGGCAGGAAGTGCTCGTCGCTCGGATGCGCGCGCTGTGCATGCGGCGCCTCCTCGGACCAGCGCGCGATGCGGTCGGCATCCTGGTCGCGCAGCGCCGCATCGACCCAGGCGCGGAATTCGTCCACGTACGGCGCGGTCGCGCCTTCCGTGACGTGCATCCGGTGGCGGCGCGCGAACTCGATCCACTCGCGCAGGTTGTGCGTCATGTGGCCGGAGCCGATGATCAGCACGCCTTCGCTCGCCAGCGGCGCGAGTAGCCGGCCGACGCGCAGCGTGTGCGCGGCGGGAAGCTGCGTCTGCAGCGACAGTTGCACCACCGGCACGTCGGCGTCGGGATACATGTGCCGCAGCGGCACCCAGGCGCCGTGGTCAAGCCCCCGGCAACCGTTGGCGCTTGCCGGGATGCCGGCCGCCTTCAGCAGTTCGATCGCGCGCTGCGCGACCTCGGGCGCGCCGGGCGCCGGATAGCGCAGCTTATACAGCTCGTCCGGAAAGCCGCCGAAGTCGTGAATCGTTTCCGGCCGGGTGCTCGTCGTCAGCATCGGCCATTCGCTGTCCCAGTGCGCCGACGCGATCAGCACCGCGCGCGGCTTTCCGATCCGCTCGCCGAGCCGCACCCAGCCGGCGCCCGCTCGCCCCGCCTGCAGCGCATGCATGGGCGATCCGTGGGAGAGGAAGAGGGTGGCGAGCATCATGCAGAGTCCGATCATGGCGGTCCCGCAGGGACCGGCCCTCGCCCTCGTGGAGGGAGAGGGTTGGGTGAGGGAGCCGTTGACCTCGGCGAAGCTGTAGGGCTGGCCGGTTACTTGGCCAGCCCTTCAGCCTTCAATGCCTCCTGCACCTTCGGCCGCGCGGCGACGCGCTTCATGTAATCGGCGAGCACCGGCCACTTGGACAGATCGATGCCGGTCCACTGGCACCAGTTCACGGTGGTGAACAGATACGCGTCGGCGACGGTGAACTGCCTGCCCATCAGGTAGTCCTTGCCCTTGAGCTCCTGATTGAGCCAGTCGAAGCGGCCCGCGAGCTTGTCGCGCTGGCGCTGCTTGATGTCGTCGGACGCGGTCGGGTCGAACAGCGGCGAGAACTGCTTGTGGATCTCGGACGTGATGAAGTTGAGCCACTCCTGCAGCCGATAGCGCTCGAGCGTGCCGTTGGCGGGCGCCAGCCCGCTGGCCGGCGCCTTGTCCGCGAGGTACTGCACGATCGCCGGGCCCTCGGTCAGCACCTGGCCGTCGTCGAGCTGCAGCGCCGGCACGTAGCCCTTGGCGTTGATCTTGCGGTAGTCGCCGCCGCCTTCCATTTCCTTGGTCTTGGTGTTGACCTTGACCGGGGTGAAGGCCAAATTGGCTTCGCGCAGCACGATGTGCGGGGACAGCGAGCAGGCGCCGGGGGACATGTAAAGCTTCATTGCGAAACTCCTTTCAGGTCGATACGAAACCGGTCAGGCGCGCTGCAGGCGCGACGCGGCGCGTTGGTTGAAGAACTTCGTGCCGAGCGCGTAGGCGCCGTCGCCGAGCAGCACTTGCGCTACCAGCGCGGCGGTCCAGAACGCCGGGTATTCCCAGCCGCCGCCCTTGGCGCTGAATACCCAGCCGTTGCCGGAGTGCGCCCACAACGCGCCGAGCAGGATCGGCACCATCGCCGCGGCCACGTAGCGGCTGCCGACGCCGAGTACGAGCAGCGCGCCGCCGGTGAGTTCCGCGGCGAACACCACGTATCCGAGGAAAGGGGGCAGGCCGAGCGAGCCGAAGAACTGCGCGGTGCCGGGCAGCGTGAAGACCAGCAGTTTCAGCATCGCATGCGCGATCAGCGCCACGCCGAGCGTGACGCGCAAGACGAAAGTACCCAGGGCGGCCGCTTGGCCGGTGGAAGTCAAAGCATTCATGTCTACCTCCTCAGAGCGTTTCGGGACCGGAGGCGCACATCGGTGCGCCATGGATGCGGACTGTAGTTATCCGCGTTTCCGGGATAAATAGCCTTGGACGCGAAAATCTGTCCCGAAATTCAGGATAATCGCCGCGTGGACCGATTTGCCGCCATGCAGGCCTTCGTCCGGGTCGTCGAGACCGGCAGCTTCGTGCGCGCGGCCGAGCGGATGGGGATATCGACCTCGTCGCTGTCGCGGCTGGTGGCGGACCTCGAGTCGCACCTGCACGCGCGGTTGCTGAACCGCACGACGCGCAAGCTGTCGCTGACGGAAACGGGGCAGGCGTTCTACGAGCGCTGCGTGCAGTTGCTGGCCGATCTGGACGAGGCCGAGTCATTCGCGTCGCGCGCGACCGCGCAGGCGCACGGCACGATCCGGCTCACCTGCCCGCACAACCTGGCCGCGCAGCCGCTGGCGCCGGCGATCGCGAGCTTCATCGCGCGCCACCCGGCGGTGCGGTTCGACGTCAACGTGTCCGATCGCGTGGTCGATCTGGTCGAGGAAGGCTTCGACCTCGCGATCCGCGTCGGCGCGGTGCGCGGCGAGCTGCTGGTCGCGCGCAAGCTCGGCGCGACCGAGCTGGTGCTGTGCGCGGCGCCGTCGTATCTGGCTGCGCACGGCGCGCCGAAGGTGCCGGCCGATCTGGCGCGGCATCAGGTGATGACCTACGCGTATTCGCCGACGCCGCGCACGTGGCAGTTGCGCGATGCGGACGGCCGGTCGCACGAGGTGCACGTGCAGGGACCGCTGCACGCCAACAGCGGCGAGCTGGCGATCGGCGCCGCGGTGGCCGGGCTCGGCATCGTCTTCGAACCCGCGGATATGGTCGGGCCCGCACTGGCCGACGGCCGGCTCGTGCGCGTGCTGCCTGGCTATCGCGGGTCGACGCTGGACATCTGGGCCGTGTATCCGAGCCGCCGCCACCTGTCGGCCAAGGTGCGGCTGTTTGTCGCGCATCTGGCCGAGGTGTTCGCCGCCGCGCCGGCCGCCTCGGCGTCGGCGTCGCCGCGGCCCCGCCGCGCGGGCGGCCGCAAAGGCGCCTGACCGCGCCGCACCAATAGACGCGACCCTCTAATCCGTGCCCGCGGCGGCGCCGGAAGCTGCGCAGGAAATAGTACGATCGTTCGCAATTCAACGAACGATCGTTTTCCCGTCGCGATGTCCGTCGCCACCCTGCTGCAGACTCTGGCCGGCCGCGCCCCGGGCGCGGGCGCGCGCAAGGGCGATTTCACGCGCGCGGCGATTCTCGAAGCGGCGCTGGCGATCGCGCGCCGCGACGGCCTCGAGGGGCTGACGATCGGCGCGCTGGCCGACCGCATGCGGATGAGCAAGAGCGGCGTGTTCGCGCATTTCGGCGCGCGCGAGGAACTGCAGCTCGCGGTGCTGAAGGAATACGCGCTGCGCTTCGTCGACGAGGTGCTGCGGCCGGCGGTGCGGAAGCCGCGCGGGTTGCCGCGGCTGGAGGCGATCCTTGCCAACTGGCTGAAGCTGCTGGCGCGCGAAGTCGAGCAGGGCTGCCTGATGATCGGCGGCGCGAGCGAATACGACGATCGCCCCGGGCCGCTGCAGGACGCGATGGTCGCGATCATCGGCGGCTGGCGCGACGAACTCGTGCGCGCGATCGCGGCCGCGAAAGAATCCGGCGACTTGCGCGACGACATCGATCCGCGCCAGTTGGCGTTCGAGATCTACGGCGTGATGCTCGCGTTCCACCAGTCCGCGCGGCTGCTGCACGCCGGCGACAGCTATAAGCGCGCGCGCGCGGCGCTGGCGCGCGTGCTGAGCGACGCGCAACCGGCGCGCTGCCCCGCAGTCAAACCCGCACTCACCCGCCGCCCGTCCCGGCGCGGCACGTAGCAAGGAGCCCGCATGGCCATCTACAACCCCCCCTCGCGCGACCAGCGGTTCGTGATTCACGAAGTGCTGGGCGCGGTCGACGAATACAAGGCGATGCCGCGCCACGCCGAGGTCGACGCCGACATCGTCAATCAGGTGCTCGAAGAAGCGGGCAAGTTCTGCGCCGAGGTGCTGCTGCCGATCAACCAGTCCGGCGACCTGGAAGGCTGCAGCTTCGACCCGGACACGCACTCGGTGCGCGCGCCGCAGGGCTTCCGCGCCGCCTACGACCGGTTCCGCGCCGCGCACTGGCAGGGGCTGGCGGCGGAGACCGAGTACGGCGGCCAAGGGCTGCCGCACCTGCTGCAGATCGCGCTGTACGAAATGCAGTACTCGACCAACCAGTCGTGGGCGATGTATCCGGGGCTCACCGTCGGCGCCTACGAGTGCCTGCTGGTGCACGGGTCGAAGGCGCAGAAGGATCTGTACCTGCCCAAGCTCGCGTCGGGCGAATGGACCGGCACGATGTGCCTGACCGAGCCGCACTGCGGCACCGATCTCGGCATGCTGCGCACCAAGGCCGAGCCGCAAGCCGACGGCAGCTACAAGCTCAGCGGCGAAAAGATCTTCATTTCGGCCGGCGAGCACGACCTCGCGGACAACATCGTGCATCTGGTGCTGGCGCGCCTGCCGGACGCGCCGGCCGGAACCAAGGGGATTTCGCTGTTCGTGGTGCCGAAGTTCGTGCCGGTCGGCAAGGCCTGGGATGCGAAGGTCGGTGCGCGCAACAAGCTGTACTGCGGCGGCATCGAGGACAAGATGGGCATCCACGGCAACGCGACCTGCCAGATCATCCTCGACGGCGCGACGGGCTGGATGGTGGGCGAGCCGAACAAGGGCCTGAACGCGATGTTCGTGATGATGAACGGCGCACGGCTCGCGGTCGGCGTGCAGGGGCTCGGCATCACAGAGGCCGCGTACCAGAATGCGGTCGCGTATGCGCGCGACCGCATCCAGGGCCGCTCGCTGTCGGGCGCCAAGCAACCCGACAAGCCGGCCGACCCGATCATCGTGCACGCCGACGTGCGGCGCATGCTGTTGACCGCGCGCGCCTACGCCGAGGGCGGGCGCGCGTTTTCGTACTGGGTCGCGCTGCAGGCCGACAAGCAGCTGCACCATCCGGACGAGGGCGAGCGCAAGTTCGGCGCCGACATGATGGCGCTGATGACGCCGGTGGTGAAGGCGTTCCTGACCGACAACGGTTACCAGTGCGCGACCGAGTGCATGCAGGTGCTCGGCGGCCACGGCTACATCCGCGCCAACGGCATGGAGCAGCTGGTGCGCGACGCCCGCATCAACATGATCTACGAGGGCACCAACGGTATCCAGGCGCTGGATCTCATCGGCCGCAAGGTGCTGATGGACAACGGTGCCAGGCTGCGCAAGTTCGGTGCGCTGGTGCAGAAATTCGTCGAGGAGCACGGCACTTCGACCGCGATGAATGAATTCGTCACGCCGCTGGCGGACCTCGGCGACAAGGTGACGAAGCTGACGATGGAACTCGGGATGAAGGCGTTTGCGAACCGGGACGAGGCCGGCGCGGCGGCCACCAGCTACCTGCGCGTGATCGGCCATCTGTGCTTCGCCTACTTCTGGGCGCGGATGGCGCGCGTGGCCCTGACGCGGATCAAGGAAGACGGCGCCAAGGTCGATCCCTTCTACACCGCCAAGCTAGCGGTCGCGCGCTTCTACTTCCAGCGCCTGTTGCCGGAGACCGCGTATCACATCCGTGCGGCACGCTCCGGCGCGAAGAACGTGATGGAATTGCCGGCGGAGCTCTTTTGAAAGCCGTTGTTCGTTGTCCGTCGCTCGTTGCCCGTTGACCACAGCACACGGAGCTCCAAACGGACAACGGACAACGGGGAACGGACAACGAACGAGGAGAACTCATGACCAACAAGAATTTCATCGTCCGCAAGGTCGCCGTCCTCGGCGCCGGCGTGATGGGCGCGCAGATCGCCGCGCACTGCGTGAACGCGAAGGTGCCGGTGGTGCTGTTCGACCTGCCCGCGAAGGACGGGCCGAAGAACGGCATCGTTCTGAAGGCGATCGAGGGCCTGAAGAAGCTCAGCCCGGCGCCGTTCGGCAGCAAGGACGACGCGGTGCACATCGAGCCGGCCAACTACGACGAGCACCTCGAACTGCTGAAGGGCTGCGACGTGGTGATCGAGGCGATCGCCGAACGGATGGACTGGAAGCACGACCTGTACAAGAAGGTCGCGCCGTACATCCGCGCCGACGCGATCTTCGCGTCGAACACGTCGGGCCTGCCGATCGCCAAGCTCGCCGAGGTGATGAACGCCGATCTCAAATCGCGCTTCTGCGGCGTGCACTTCTTCAACCCGCCGCGCTACATGCACCTGGTCGAGCTGATCCCGACGCCGGCGACGAAACCGCAGATCCTCGACGACCTGGAGACATTCCTCACCAGCACGCTCGGCAAGGGCGTGGTGCGCGCAAAGGACACGCCGAATTTCATCGCCAACCGCGTCGGCATCTTCGGCATGCTGGCGACGATCAAGGAAGCGGAGAAGTACGGCATCCCGTACGACGTGGTCGACGACCTGACCGGCTCCAAGCTCGGCCGCGCCAAGAGCGCGACCTTCCGCACTGCCGACGTGGTGGGCCTGGACACGATGGCGCACGTGATCAAGACGATGCAGGACACGCTGCCGCCGTCGATCGATCCGTTTGCGCCGAATTTCGCCACGCCGCCGGTGCTGAAGGCGCTGGTCGACAAGGGCGCGCTGGGGCAGAAATCGAAAGCCGGCTTCTATCGCAAGGACGGCAAGGTCATCAAGGTCCTCGATCCGAAGAAGCAGGACTACGTCGAATCGACCGGCAAGGCCGACGAACTGGTCGCGCGGATCCTGAAGAAGAAGGACGCCGCCGAGCGGCTGAAGCTGCTGCGCGAAACCGATCATCCGCAGGCGAAGTTCCTGTGGGCGATCTTCCGCGACGCGTTCCACTACATCGCGGTTCACCTGGAGTCGATCGCCGAGACCGCGCGCGACGTCGACTTCGCGTTGCGCTGGGGTTTCGGCTGGGCGACCGGCCCGTTCGAGACCTGGCAGGCCGCGGGCTGGAAGCAGATCGCCGAGTGGGTGCAGTCCGACATCGACAAGGGCGAGGCGCTCGCGAAGACGCCGCTGCCGAAGTGGGTCTTCGAAGGTCCGGTGGCAAAGGCCGGCGGCGTGCACATGAGGGACGGATCGTGGTCGGCGGCGCAGAAGAAGTTCGTCGGCCGCTCGGAGTTGCCCGTCTACACGCGGCAGCTCTTCCGCGCGCCGTTGCTCGGCGAAGGCGTGGCCACCGGCCACACGGCGGGGACCACGCTGCACGAAGACGAGTCGGGCCGCATCTGGAAGCTCGACACGGGACTGGCGAGCGAGGTGCTGGTGTACTCGATCAAGTCGAAGATGCACGCGATCGGCCCCGGCGTGCTCGCCGGCCTGACGAAGGCGGTCGAACTGGCCGAGCAGTCGTATCGCGGCCTCGTGATCTGGTCGCCCGACGAGCCGTTCTCGGTCGGCGCGGACCTGAACGCGATGCTGCCGGTGTTCATGTCCGGCGGCGCGAAGGCGATCGGCCCCGAAGTGGCCAAGTTCCAGGCGGCGATGATGCGGGTGAAGTACGCGCAGGTGCCGGTCGTTGCCGCGGTCAGCGGCATGGCGCTCGGCGGCGGCTGCGAACTCGCGCTGCACTCGGCCAAGCGGGTCGCGAATCTGGAGAGCTACATCGGCCTGGTCGAGGTCGGCGTGGGGCTGATCCCCGGCGGTGGCGGGCTGAAGGAAGGCGCGCTGCGCGCGGCGCAGGCCGCGCAGGCGGCAGGAATGACCGACGTGTTCCCGTTCATTCGCAACTGGTTCACCAACGCCGCGATGGCCAAGGTCGCGACCTCCGCGCACGAAGCGCGCGCGATGGGCTATCTGCTGCCCGCCGACACGATCGTCTTCAACCGCCATGAACTGCTGTGGACCGCGATCGGCGAGGCGTTCGCGCTGCACGCAACCGGCTGGCGGCCGCCGCTCGCGCCGAAGGGCTTCCCGGTCGCCGGACGCACGGGCGTGGCGACGATCAAGGGCCAGCTCGTCAACATGCGCGACGGCGGCTTCATCAGCCAGCACGACTTCCACATCGCCAGCCTGATCGCCGACGCGATGTGCGGCGGCGACGTCGAGCCGGGTTCGCTGGTCGACGAGCAATGGCTGCTCGACCTCGAGCGCACGCACTTCGTCGAGCTGGTCAATCATCCGAAGTCGCAGGAGCGGATGATGGGAATGATGCAGACCGGGAAGCCGGTCAGGAACTGACCGGCTTCCCGGCGGGCCGCCTGCGCGGCCCCGGGATTCAAGGGAACGAGGGGGCTCGGCTGGCCCCCTCGTGCTCCCCCAGCCAAGTTGACGAATCGAGGAGCTGAGAATGAACCGACAAGTACAGGACGCCTACATCGTCGCCGCCAAGCGCACGCCGATCGGCAAGGCGCCGAAGGGCAGCTTCAGGAATGTCCGGCCGGATGACCTGCTGGTCGCGGCGATCCGCGGCGCGCTGGCGCAGGTGCCGTCGCTCGATCCGAAGGCGGTCGAGGACGCGATCATCGGCTGCGCGATGCCGGAGGCGGAGCAGGGCCTGAACATGGCCCGCATCGCGGTGCTGCTCGCGGGCATGCCGAGCTCGGTCGGCGGCATGACGATCAACCGCTTCTGCTCGTCGGGGCTGAACGCCGTGGCGATCGCAGCCGACCGCATCCGCGTCGGCGAAGCCGACGTGATGATCGCCGGCGGCGCCGAGTCGATGAGCATGGTGCCGATGACCGGCAACAAGCCGTCGTTCAACACGCACATCTTCGAGCGCGACGAGAATGTCGGCATCGCCTACGGCATGGGACTGACCGCGGAGAAGGTGGCCGCGCAATGGAAGGTCACGCGCGAAATGCAGGACGAGTTCGCGTACCAGTCGCACATGAAGGCGATCGCCGGCCAGAAGTCGGGCGAGTTCAGGGACGAGATCACGCCGATCGACGTGATCGAGAAGTTCCCCGACCTGGCGCGGCGCGACGTCGCCGTGAGGTCGCGCAAGGTCGACCTCGACGAAGGCCCACGCGCCGATACCAGTGTCGAGGCGCTGGCGAAACTGAAGCCCGTATTCGCCGCAAAGGGTAGCGTGACCGCCGGCAACAGCTCGCAGACGAGCGACGGCGCCGGCGCGCTGATCGTCGCCAGCGAGCGCGCGGTCAAGCAGTTCAACCTGACGCCGCTGGCGCGCTTCGTATCGTTCGCGATCCGCGGCGTGCCGCCCGAGATCATGGGCATCGGGCCGAAGGAAGCAATCCCGGTCGCGCTGCGGCTCGCGGGGCTCAAGGCCGAAGACTTGGGCTGGATCGAACTGAACGAGGCGTTCGCCGCACAGGCACTGGCGGTGATCAACGACCTCGGCCTGGACAAGACCAAGGTCAACCCGATCGGCGGCGCGATCGCGCTCGGACATCCGCTCGGCGCCACCGGCGCGATCCGCTCCGCGACCGTCGTGCACGCGCTGCGCCGGAAGAATCTCAGGTACGGCATGGTGACGATGTGCGTCGGCACCGGCATGGGCGCGGCCGGCATCTTCGAACGCGTGTGACGCCGTGGCCGTGGCGGGCGACTTCTACACCGCGTTCGCCGCGCGCGACTGGCGCACGATGGCGCTGCTCTACGCGGACGACGCGCGCTTCAGCGATCCTGCCTTCGTCGATCTCGATGCCCGCGAAGTGCGCGCGATGTGGCGCATGCTGATCACGCGCGGCACCGATTTGCGCATCGAGCACGAGGTGCTGAGTCAAAGCGCGGACGCCGCACGGGTGCGCTGGACCGCGCACTACACCTTCAGCCAGACGCACCGCCCGGTGGTCAACGTCATCACCGCGACGATGAAGCTGCGCGCCGGCCGCATCGTCGCGCACGTCGATGCGTTCGATTTCCATCGCTGGGCGCGGCAGGCGCTCGGCACGGCCGGCCTGCTGCTAGGCTGGACGCCGTTCTTTCAGCGCAGTGTTCAGAGCAGGGCGCGCGCCGGACTGCATCAGTTCATGCAGCGCATCGACAAGGGGACCCCGGCATGACGATCAAGAGCGAAACCGCAGACGGCGTCTGCGCGATCGAAATCGCGCGGCCCGAGAAGAAGAACGCGATCACCGTCGCGATGTACTCGCAACTGGCGCAGGCGATCGCGAGCGCGCACGACGACGACTCGGTGCGCGCGCTCCTGATCCACGGCCAGCCCGACATCTTCACCGCCGGCAACGACCTGGAGGACTTTCTGAAGAACCCGCCGCGCGAGGGGATGGACGCGCCGGTGTTCAGGTTCATGCAGGCGCTCGGCTACGCGGAGAAGCCCGTGGTGGCGGCCGTCAACGGCGCGGCGGTCGGCATCGGCACCACGATGCTGCTGCACTGCGACCTCGTGTACGCGGCGGACAACGCGATGTTCTCGATGCCGTTCGTGTCGCTCGGCCTGTGCGCGGAGTTCGCGTCGTCGCTGCTGGTGCCGCTCGCCGCCGGCTACCACAAGGCGGCGGAGAAGCTGCTGCTCGCCGACCCGATCAGCGCCGAAGAAGCGGTCGAAATGAAGATCGTCAACCGCATCCTGCCGCCCGCCGAGGTGCTGGCGTACGCGCGCAAGCAGGCGCAGCGCTTCGCGGCGCTGCCGCCCAACTCCGTGCGCGAAACCAAGCGCCTGATGCGTTCGAGCTGGAAGGCGCTGGTCGAGAAGACCATCATCGACGAGGGGACCACCTTCGGCCGCATGCTGGGCAGCGCCGAGGCCAAGGAGGCGTTCACCGCGTTCTTCGAGCGCCGCAAGCCGGATTTTTCACGGTTCGTGTAAGTCTCGGATTGCGGATTGCGTTCGGCCTCGGACTCCGCGATCCGCAATCCGCAATCCCAAATGAAACTCCGCCCCGAAATCACCCTCGACGCCTTGAACGCCTGCGGCGCCGGCCGCCTGCCGGGGCTGTTCGGACTGCAGGTGCTGCACATCGACGAGCGCGAGCTGAGCATGCGCATGCCGATCCGCGCCGAACTGCTGGCGCCGAACGGCTTTCTGCACGCGGCCAGCGTCATCGCGGTGGCGGACACCGCGTGCGGTTACGCGTGCCTCGCGCATCTGCCGGAAGGCGCGGAGAACTTCACCACGGTGGAGCTGAAGGTGAACTTCCTCGGCACCGCGACCGAAGGCGCGGTCGACGCGGTCGTGCGCGCCGCGCATCTGGGCCGCAGCACGCAGGTGTGGGACGCGGGCGTCACGGAAGTGGCGACCGGCAAGACCCTCGCGCTGTTCCGCTGCACGCAGATGATCCTGTGGCCGAAACCCGCGAAACGCTGATTCGGAATGATCCACGTCGCCGCCAAGGTGCTGCTCGGCCCGGTGATCTACGCGCAGGCGCAGCGCGTGCGCGCGACCGCGCTCGAACTGCCCGAGCCCACCGGGCCGCGCGAGGGCACGGTGGGCGCAGGCGAAGCGAAGCTGCGGCTGCTGGTCGCCGGCGATTCGAGTGCAGCCGGTGTGGGTGCGCGCACGCAGGACGATGCGCTCGCATTGCCGCTCGCGCGCGCACTCGCGCAGCGGCTCGATGGCGCGGTGCGCTGGCAGCTCATCGCGCAGACCGGACTCACGTCAGAGGGCTTGCTGCACACGCTGATGCACGGCCACGTGCACCCGGCCGACGTCGCGGTGATCGTGATCGGGGTCAACGACATCACGCGCGAGATTCCGCTCGCGCAGGCGCTGCGCAAGCGCGACGAGATCGCTGCGTGGCTGCGCACGCGCATCGGCGTGCGGCACGTCGTGTTTCCGTCGGTGCCGGAGATGGAGCGTTTCCCAGCGCTGCCGCAGCCGCTCGCGTGGCTCGCCGGCAAGCTCGCCCGCCGCAACAACGAGGCGCAGGCGCGCTGGGCCGCCACAAAGAGCGGCGTTTCGCACGCGCCGATGGACGGCGCGACGCGCCGGGAGTGGATGGCGGAAGACGGATTCCATCCGGCGCCGCCGCTGTACGCGCACGTCGCCGAGCGGCTGGCGCACCACCTGCGCGAGCAGGTCCTGCGCGATGATGCGCGCAAAGAGCCGATTCGACATTCCAACCACGCAAGGGGAACGCCATGAATCTCGCCGGCAAGACCATCTTCATCAGCGGCGCGTCGCGCGGCATCGGCCTGGCGATCGCCAAACGCTGCGCGGCCGACGGCGCCAACGTTGCGATCGCTGCCAAGACGGTGGATCCGAACCCCAAGCTGCCCGGAACGATCTACTCCGCGGCGCAGGAGATCGAAGCCGCCGGCGGCCGGTGTCTGCCGCTGCAGGTCGATATCCGCGACGAAGCGCAGGTGGTCGACGCGGCGAAGAAGACCGCGGAGAAGTTCGGCGGCATCGACATCGTGATCAACAACGCCAGCGCGATCAGCCTGACCAACACCGAGGCCACCCCGATCAAGCGCTTCGACCTGATGTTCGGCGTGAACGTGCGCGGCACGTTCCTCGTCACGCAATCGTGCCTGCCGTACCTCAAGACAGCGGGCGAGCGCCGCCGCAACCCGCACGTGCTGACGCTGGCGCCGCCGCTGAACATGGACGCGCGCTGGTTCGCGCCGCACGTCGCCTACACGATGGCCAAGTACGGCATGAGCATGTGCGTGCTTGGTCACGCGGAGGAATTCCGCGCCTACGGCATCGCCGTCAACGCGCTGTGGCCGCGCACGGTGATCCAGACCGCCGCGCTGCAGATGATCCCGGGCGTGAAGCCGGAGCACTGCCGCACGCCCGACATCATGGCCGACGCCGCCTGCGCGATCCTGACCGCGGACGCGGCCACGACGACCGGCAACTTCTTCATCGACGAGGAGGTGCTCAAGCGCGCCGGGGCGACCGACTTCGACCGGTACTCGGTGGTGCCGGGGTCGAAGCAGCTGCTGCCGGACCTGTTCCTGTGAGTTCGGGTGCTGGTCGCGCCGCCGTGAATGCGACGAGATACTGCAGACGCGGTGGCAGCGAGAAGACCTCGGCGGCGCCGACCCGTCTGTCTTCCCGGGCATCGACGAATTCGCCGCCTTCGTGCGTTCGCTGCGCAGCGCGTCGGAGTGGCCGGGACGCGATGGCGGCGCGCGTTATGCTTCGCTGATCGGTGCAGCCGGATTCAGGGAGTCGGCATTGGTCAATCAGCGCAACCGCTATCCCGCGCGGCGCAGGTTTCTGAAGCAGTCGGCCGCGCTTTCGGCGCGCGCGGCGATTCCGGCCGGCGTGGTGTTCGCCGGCGCGGCGACGGCGCAATCGGCGCCGGAACCCGAGGACAAGACGCGCGCCGACGCCGCGGCCTCCGGCGGCGCGCAGGCTGCGCGCAAGGACCACCCGGCCGGAAGCGGGCAATGAGGGAACCGCTGCATCGCCTGTCCGCCACGCGGCTGGCGCAGATGATCGCCGCCGGCGAGGTGACGAGCGAGGTCGTGACGCGCTCGTTCATCGACGCGATCCATGCGCGCGAGCGGCAGGTGCAGGCGTTCGTGTGGTTCGACGCCGATCGCGCGATCGCGATCGCGCGCGAACTGGACCGGCTGCAGGCCAACGGCGCGCGGCGCGGCCCGCTGCACGGCGTGCCGGTCGCGATCAAGGACATGATCGACACCGCCGACATGCCGACCACGTACGGCTCGCCGATCTACGCGTCGCACCGCCCGCCGGCCGACGCGGCGGCGGTGGCGTTGCTCGTCAACGCGGGCGCGTTCGTGCTCGGCAAGACGGTGACCGCGGAGCTGGCGACGTTCACGCCCGGGCCGACGCGCAATCCGCACAACCCCGCGCACTCGCCCGGCGGCTCGTCGAGCGGCAGCGCGGCGGCGGTCGCCGCGCACTTCGCGCCGCTGGCGCTCGGCACGCAGACCGCGGGCTCGGTGATCCGGCCCGCGTCGTTCTGCGGCGTGGCCGGCTACAAGCCGTCGCCGCGGCTGGTCCCGCGCGCGGGCGTGAAGCCGACCTCCGACACGCTCGACGAGGTCGGCGTGTTCGCGCACACGGTCGAGGATCTGGCGCTCGCCGCGTCGGTGCTGGCGCTGAAGCCCGCGTGGCGCGAGGCGCCGGCGCAGGCGAACGCACCCACGATCGCATGGACCGCCACTCCGCAGGCGCAACTGGCGAGCCCCGCGCTGCGCGAGACGCTCGAGCGCGCGGCGCAGGCGCTGCTGCACGCGGGTGCGCACCACACCGAGCTGACCTGGCCGCGCGTGTTCGACGGCCTGTTCGAGGCGCAGCGCGTGGTGCAGGTGTACGAGACCGCGCGCGCGCTCGGCCCCGAGTTCAACTACCGGCGCGACAAGCTGTCGCAGCGGCTGGTGGACATGATCGAACAGGGCCGCGCGATCCGCACCATCGACTACCTCGAGGCGTTGCAGCTCGGCCGCGCGTGCGCGGCGGCGATCGACAGCCTGTTCGGTGCGGCCGACGTGTTGCTGACGTTCAGTGCGCCGGGCGAAGCGCCGAAAGGGCTCGATTCCACCGGCGATCCTCTGTTCAACCGGCCGTGGCAACTGCTCGGCTGCGCGTCGCTGCACCTCCCGTACGGCACCGGCGAAGCCGGACTGCCGCTCGGCATCCAGGTCGTCGCGCGCCCCGGCGACGACGCCAGGCTGTTTTCCGCCGGCGCCTGGATCGAGAAGCACCTGCGCGGCTGAGGCGCACGATCGCATCGAGGTGGGTCGCGATGGCTGACCTGTTTGACAATCCGATGGGCCTGATGGGGTTCGAATTCGTCGAGTTCGCCGCGCCCGTCCCCGACGTGCTCGAACCGCTGTTCGAGAAGCTCGGCTTCAGCCGCGTCGCGGTGCACCGCTCGAAGGACGTCGAGCTGTACCGCCAGGGCGAGATCAACTTCATCGTCAACCGCGAGCCGAAAAGCGCCGCCTACTACTTCGCCGCCGAGCATGGCCCGTCGGCCTGCGGCATGGCGTTTCGCGTGCGCGATTCGCACAAGGCGTACGCGCGCGCGCTCGAGCTCGGCGCGCAGCCGGTCGAGATGCCGACCGGGCCGATGGAGCTGAGGCTGCCGGCGATCAAGGGCATCGGCGGCGCGCCGCTGTACCTGATCGACCGCTTCGAGGAAGGCCGCTCGATCTACGACATCGATTTCGAGTGGATCGAAGGCGCCGACCGCCATCCGCCGGGGCACGGCCTGAAGGCGATCGACCACCTGACGCACAACGTGTACCGCGGGCGGATGGCCTACTGGGCCGGCTTCTATGAGCGGATCTTCAACTTCCGCGAGCTGCGCTACTTCGACATCAAGGGCGAGTACACCGGACTCACGTCCAAGGCGATGATCGCGCCCGACGGCAGGATCCGCATTCCGTTGAACGAGGAAGCCTCCAAGTCGACCGGGCAGATCGAGGAATTCCTGATGAAGTTCAACGGCGAGGGCATCCAGCACATCGCGCTGCTGACCGACGATCTGCCGGGCACCGTCGACCGGCTGCGCGCCGCCGGCGTGCCGCTGATGACCGCGCCGCCGGCCACTTACTACCGGATGCTCGACGAGCGGCTGCCCGGACACGGCGAGAATGCGCAGGAACTGGCGGCGCGCGGCATCCTGCTCGACGGCACGACCGCCGGCGACGGGCCGCCCCTGGCCGGCGAGCCCCCCAGGGGGGCCGGC
Source organism: Pseudomonadota bacterium (assembly GCA_029778535.1). Lineage (GTDB taxonomy): Bacteria > Pseudomonadota > Gammaproteobacteria > Burkholderiales > Burkholderiaceae_F > JAKOQB01. Next base: position 179,779 of record JAKOQB010000041.1, read on the forward strand.
GCCGTAGGCGCCTTGGGGGCAAGCTCAAGCGAGAACAAGCGGCTGCTGCTGCAGATCTTCTCGCAACTGCTGCTCGGCCCGGTGTTCTTCGAGTTCATCCAGCGCAAGGGCGACGAGGGCTTCGGCGAAGGCAACTTCAAGGCGCTGTTCGAGTCGCTCGAGCGCGACCAGATCGAGCGCGGTGTCATTGCGGCCGCGCAGGAGGGCCCACGATGAAGATCGACCGCATTCACCACGTTGCATATCGCTGCCGCGACGCGAAGGAAACGGTGCTGTGGTACCGCAAGATGCTGAACATGGACTTCGTGCTGGCGATCGCCGAGGACGAGGTGCCGTCGACCAAGGAGCCCGATCCGTACATGCACGTGTTCCTCGACGCCGGCAACGGCAACGTGCTCGCGTTCTTCGAGCTGCCGACGCGGCCGGCGATGGGGCGCGACCCGAACACGCCCGCGTGGGTGCAGCACATCGCGTTCAAGGTCCGCGACCGCGCGGAGCTGCTCGCCTACAAGGCGCACCTGGAAGCCAACGGCGTCGAGGTGCTGGGCGTCACCGACCACGGGATCTTCCACTCGATCTACTTCTTCGATCCGAACGGCCACCGCATCGAGCTGGCGTGCCCCGATCCGGAGGAGCAAGCCAAGCTCGCGCAACTGGACGCGGTCAAATGGGAGATGCTGGACGAGTGGTCGAAGACCAAGCGCGCGCCCCGGCACGCCGCCTTTCTGCACGAACGCGAATTCAAGCGTTGAGCCGCGGCAAAGCGCGCGCGGCGCCGGCGCGCGGTCAGTTCGAAGGCAGCTTCGGCAGCGGGCGCGGGCGGCGGTCGTCGCCGGTGGCTACGTAGACCAGCGTCGCCTCGGTGACCTTCACCACATCGGCCTCGAGGCGGTTGCGCTCGGCGTAGACCTCGACCTCGACCGTGATCGACGTGGTACCGGTCTTCAGCACCCTGGCGTAGAACGAGCACAGATCGCCGACGAACACCGGGTGCTTGAACAGGAAGCTCGTGACCGCGACGGTCGCCACGCGCCCGTTGGCGCGCCGCGAGGCCAGCACGCCGCCCGCGATATCGACCTGCGACATGATCCAGCCGCCGAAAACGTCGCCGTGGATGTTGGCGTCCGCCGGCACCGGCATCACGCGCAGCACCGGATCGCGGGCGGGCAGGGAAACGCGTTCGTTCACTGAATTACCCTCTCGCTGCGCGCTCTGGGATTCGCCCTTGGGGCGGCCCGGCGGGCTCATGCCTTCTGCTCCGAGGTCTTCGCCAGCTTCGCGCGCGCCATCCGGTCGACCCAGCGCGGCGCGATCAGCTTGAGCCAAAGGCCGAAGCGACCCTGCGCGGTCAGCACCAGCTCGCGCCGGTGCGCGCGGATCGCGCGGATGATACGGCGCGCGCACTCCTCGACCGGCATCGCCCCCCTTTCGTCGAGACCGGATACGCCCGCTGGCGCGCCGTGCGCGTTCAGCCCGCGGCGGCGAAAGTCGGTGCGCACGACGCCGGGATAGACGACGGTCACGCGGATGCCGTCGGCCGCGGCCTCGATCCGCAGCGCCTCGAGGAAGCCGCTCAGCGCGAACTTGCTCATGCAGTACGCGGTGCGGCCCGGCACGCCGGTCTTGCCCGCCAGCGACGAGATGCCGACGATCTGCCCGCCGCGCCGGCTCGGCGTGGCGCGCAGATGCGGATACGCGTAGCGCGTGCACTGGATCGTGCCCAGGCAGTTCACGCGCCAGAGTTGCTCGAAGGTCGAGAAATCGGTGATGTCGGCGAAGCGCGCGTGCATCGACAAGCCGGCGTTGTTGATCAGCACGTCGATGCCGCCGAACGCCTCGACCGCGCGCGCGATCAGCCGCTTGCAGTCGGCGTCGACGGTCACGTCGGTCGGCACCGCGACGACCTGCGCGCCCAGCGCCGCGCATTCCCCGGCCACGCGCTCGAGCGCTTCGGCCGAGCGCGCCGCCAGCACCAGCCGGTGCCGCCGGCGCGCGAGCTGGCGCGCCAGCTCGGCGCCGATGCCCGCGCTGGCACCGGTGATCACGAAGACCCTCTTCTTGGACTTGTAGCGCATCGGTCAGGCGCGCGGCGGCGGATGCGGGCGATAATCGGGACAATCCTGTCGCACAGTCTGATCGAAGCCTGACTCGGTTGTGAAGTGAGAAATCGGCAAAACGATGCGCGTTGACCCCTCACGCCAGTAGAACGTTTCCCACCGATGCGCGGAATGCGGTCTCGCCCCAGCCCGGTCCCGAGCGTACCGCTCGCGGCGGGCGAACAGCGTGACGAGTGGAACGCGCTTCGTACGCTGATCCCGTATTTGTGGGCGTATCGCGGGCGCGTGCTGTTCGCGATCGGCTGCCTGATCGCCGCCAAGCTGGCGGTGGTCGGCGTGCCGATCCTGCTGAAGCACATCGTCGACGCGTTCGCGCAGGCGCCGAAGGACGCCGTGGTCGCGGTTCCGCTCGCGCTCATCGTCGGCTACGGCGCGCTGCGGCTGGCGTCGACGGTGTTCACCGAGCTGCGCGAGTTCTTCTTCGCCAAGGTGACGCAGGCGTCGGTGCACCGGCTTGCGCTGAAGACGTTCCGCCACCTGCACTCGCTGTCGCTGCGCTACCACCTGGAACGGCGCACCGGCGCCGTCACGCGCGAGATCGATCACGGCATCCGCGGCATCTCGTCGCTGATCAGCTTCACGCTTTATTCGATCCTGCCGACGATCGTCGAGCTGGCGCTGGTGCTCGGCTACCTGCTCGCGAACTACGAGATCTGGTTCGCGCTGATCGTCGCGGTGAGCCTGGTGATCTACGTCGGCTACACGTTCACCGTCACCAACTGGCGCACGCGCTTCCGGCGCGAGATGAACGAGCTGGATGCCAAGGCGTCGTCGCGCGCGGTCGACAGCCTGCTGAATTTCGAGACCGTCAAGTACTTCAACAACGAGGACTACGAGGCGCGCCGCTACGACACCACATTGAGCGCGCAGGAGCGCGCGGCGATAAAGAGCCAGCAGTCGCTGAACCTGCTGAACACAGGACAGCAGATGATCATCGCGACCGGGCTGACGCTGATGCTGTGGCGCGCCGCGCTCGGCGTCGCCGAGGGGCGGATGACGATCGGCGACCTGGTGCTGGTCAACGGCTTCATGCTGCAGCTGTACGTGCCGCTCAATTTCCTCGGCGTGATCTACCGCGAGATCAAGCAGGCGCTGACCGACATGGACCGGATGTTCCGGCTGCTCGACGCGCACCGCGAGATCGCCGACGCGCCCGACGCCAAGCCGCTCGTGGTGCGCGGCGCCGAAGTGCGGTTCGAACACGTGAACTTCGGCTACGACCTGCGCCGGCAGGTGCTGTTCGGCGTCGACTTCACGATTCCCGCCGGCAGCACCTGCGCGGTGGTCGGCGCGACGGGCTCGGGCAAGAGCACGCTGGCGCGGCTGCTGTTCCGCTTCTACGACGTGCAGGACGGCGCCATCCTGATCGACGGCCAGGACGTGCGCAGCGTGACGCAGCAGTCATTGCGCGCCGCGATCGGCATCGTGCCGCAGGACACGGTGCTGTTCAACGACACGATCGAATACAACATCGCCTACGGCCGCCCCGGTGCCGGCCGCGACGAGGTGATCGCCGCGGCGAAGAGCGCGCACATCCACGACTTCATCGCGCGGCTGCCGGACGGCTACGAGACGATGGTCGGCGAGCGCGGTCTGAAACTGTCCGGCGGCGAAAAGCAGCGCGTGGCGATCGCGCGCACGCTGCTGAAGGATCCGGCGATCCTGGTGTTCGACGAAGCGACCTCCGCGCTCGACAGCAAGACCGAACGCCTGATCCAGGCCGAGCTGGAGGAGATCGCGCGCGACCGCACCACGCTGGTGATCGCGCACCGGCTGTCCACGATCGTCAACGCCGATCAGATCCTGGTGCTGGACCACGGCCGCATCGTCGAGCGCGGCACGCACGCCGAACTGCTCGCCGCCGACGGTGCCTACGCGCGCATGTGGCGCCTGCAGCAGCAGGATGCGGCGAGCCACGCGGCAGCGACGGCCTGACGCCCCGCACTTTCCCGCATGCTCGTGCCGATTGCCGGCCCGTTGACCCCGGTGGTAGATTGCCTGACCCCGACGCGGAAACGCGCGGCTCCGGCGCGGCCGGTCAAACAATCCAACGAGGAGATTCAGCAGATGAGGAAGACAATGACCCAGGCGCTGCTCGGCGCCGCGACGCTGGCCATCGCCGCCATCGCCACACCGGCGCACGCCGGCAAGACGCTGGACGCGATCAAGGCGCGCGGACAGGTGATCTGCGGCGTGAACACGGGGCTGGCCGGATTCTCCGCGGCGGACAGCCAGGGCAACTGGAGCGGACTGGATGTCGACGTCTGTCGCGCGATCGCGGCGGCCGTGCTCGGCGACGGCACCAAGGTCAAATGGGTGCCGCTGAACGCGCAGCAACGCTTCACCGCGCTGCAGTCGGGCGAGGTCGACGTCCTGTCGCGCAACACCACGTGGACGCTGACGCGCGATGCGTCGCTGGGACTGTTCTTCACCGGAACCACTTACTACGACGGCCAGGGCTTCATGGTCCCTGTAAGCAGCAAGATCAAGAGCGCCAGGCAACTGAAAGGCGCGACCGTGTGCGTGCAGTCGGGCACGACGACAGAGAAGAACCTCACCGACTACTCGCGCGCCAACAACCTGAACATCAAGCCGGTCGTGTTCGAGAAAGTCGAGGCCGCCACCGGCGCGTACTTCGCCGGCCGCTGCATCGCCTACACGACGGACGCGTCGGGGCTGGCCTCGGTGCGCAACAAGGAAGCCAAGAACCCCGCCGACCACGTGATCCTGCCCGAGCTGATCTCCAAGGAGCCGCTCGGGCCCGTCGTGCGCCGCGGCGACGACGAGTGGTTCACGATCGTCAAGTGGGTCGTGTTCGGCCTGATCGAGGCGGAGGAGTACGGCATCACCCAGGGCAACGTCGACAAGATGCTGGCGACGAGCGACGATCCGGTCGTGCTGCGGATCCTCGGCAAGAGCGAGGACACCGGCAAGCTGATGGGCCTGGACAAGAACTGGATGGTCAACGCGCTGAAGGCGGTCGGCAACTACGGCGAGATCTTCGAGCGCAACGTCGGGCCGAAGACGCCGCTGAACCTGCCGCGCGGCGTCAACAACCTGTGGAACAAGGGCGGCATCATGTACGCGCCGCCGGTGCGCTGACGCGACCACCATACGCTCGGGCCCTCGCCGCGCGAGGGCCCTGAGCGAAGCGGGCCGGGTGCATGCTTGCCCGGAATGAGAGCACGAGACGCCGGAGCGCGCGGCCATTCTCGAAGGGCGTATCCGGTGTCCGCGTCGGAGGAGATCCCTGATGGCTGATCGGCAGGCGCCCAAACGCACGGCATGGTCATGGCGCAGCCGGGCGTTTCGCGGACTGGTCTATCAGCTCGTCGCGGTCGCCGTCATTTGCGCCGGCGTCTGGTACCTGGCGCACAACACGCTTGCCAACATGCAGGCGCGCGGGATCCAGAGCGGCTTCGGATTCCTGACGCAGGCGGCCGGGTTCGACATCGGCGAAACGCTGATTCCATACCAGGCGCTCGATCCGTACTGGAAGGCGTTTCTCGTCGGCATTCTTAACACGCTGCGCGTGGCCATCGTCGGCATCGTGCTGGCGACGCTGCTGGGCACCGCCCTCGGGGTCGGCCGCTTCTCGCACAACGCGATCGTGCGCGGGCTGTGCTACGGCTACGTCGAGTTCTTCCGCAACGTGCCGGTGCTGCTGCAGCTACTGATGTGGTACCTGGTGCTGACCGACGTGCTGCCGCCGATCCAGGAGGCCCTGTCGCTGGGAGGCGTGTTCTTCCTCAGCAACTACGGCCTGGCGTTTCCGGTGCCGGTCTGGGGACTGGGCCAGGAGCTCGCGGCGGTCGGCGCTTTGATCGGTTGCGTGATCGCATGGACGTACCGCCGCTGGGCGACCCGGCAGTTCGAGCTGACCGGGCACGCGCGCAGTCTGGTGGCGGCGCCGATCGTGATCGTGATCGCGACCGCGGTGCTGGGGTGGATCGCCGGTGGCGCCCCGACGGCCTGGGATCTTCCGAAGCTCGACGGCTTCCTGATGTCGGGCGGCGCCACCGCGACGCCGGAATTCATCGCGGTCCTGCTCGGCCTTGTGCTGTACACGTCGGCGTTCATCGCCGAGGTCGTGCGTGCCGGGATCAGCTCGGTCTCGCACGGCCAGGTGGAAGCCGCCGGCAGCCTGGGGCTGACGCGCGGGCAGGCAATGCGGCTGGTGATCCTGCCGCAGGCGTTGCGGGTGATCATTCCGCCGATGACGAGCCAGTACCTGAACCTGACCAAGAACTCTTCGCTGGCGGTCGCCATCGGTTACCCGGACGTCGTCTCGATCGCCAACACCGCGATCAACCAGACCGGCCGCGCGGTCGAATGCATCGCGATCATCATGGCCGTCTACCTGACGACTTCCCTTTCGACCTCCGCGTTCATGAACTGGTACAACCGGCGCGCGGCGATCAAGGAGCGATGAGGTGAGCGCCGTCTTTCAGCCGGTGCCGGCGCGGCCGGCGCCGATCAGGACCGAAGGCTTCGTGCCCTGGGTGCGCGCGAACCTGTTCGGCGGCGTCGGCAACACCATCACGACCCTGCTGATGGCGGCTGTGCTGATCTATCTTCTTCCCAAGCTCTTCAGCTGGGCGGTGCTGCACGCGGTGACCGCGACCAACGCGGAAGCCTGCCAGGCGGCGCGCGGCGTCGGCGCCTGCTGGGGCGTTATCGGCGAGAAGTTCCGGCTGATCATCTTCGGGCGCTATCCGTACGAAAGCCAGTGGCGGCCGGAACTGGCGACGATCCTTCTGCTCGCGCTGCTGATCGCGAGCTGCATCCGCTATTTCTGGAAGCCGTGGCTCGCGCTGCTGTGGGTGATGGTGGTGCCGGCGTTCTTCGTGCTGATGGGTGGCGGCTACTTCGGTCTGGACTCGGTCACCTCGGATCAGTGGGGCGGTTTGCCGCTGACGATCATGCTGGCCACGTTCGGCATCGTGCTCGCCTATCCGCTGTCGATCGTCGTCGCGCTGGGTCGCCGCAGCGACCTGCCGGCGATCCGCTCGCTGTGCATCGTCTACGTCGAGCTGGTGCGCGGCGTGCCGCTGATCTCGGTGCTGTTCATGGCGAGCTTCATGTTTCCGCTGTTCATGCCGGTGGGCAAATCGCCCGACGTGCTGCTGCGCGTGCTGGTGGGCATCACCCTGTTCTCGGCCGCATACCTGGCCGAGGTCGTACGCGGCGGGCTGCAGGCGATCCCCAAGGGGCAGATCGAGGCGGCGCAGTCGCTGGGGCTGTCGTACTGGCAGACCCAGCGCAAGATCGTCCTGCCGCAGGCGCTCGCGATCGTGGTGCCGGGCATCATGAACAGCTTCATCGCCATCTTCAAGGACACGTCGCTGGTGACGATCGTGTCGCTGTACGAGCTGACCGGCGCGCTCGGTCTGGCGCTGAACTCCGACGCCAACTGGCGGCCGTTCAAAATCGAGGGTTATCTGTTCATCACGATGATCTATTTCGCTTTCTGCTTTTCGATGTCGCGCTACAGCCTGTGGATCGAGAAGCAGGTCAGCCGCAGCAAGACGCGCTAACGCAGCCGGGACGCACCATGACCGAGGACATCATCACCTTCGACAAGGTGAACAAGTGGTACGGCAACAACTTCCACGTGCTGCGCGACATCAACCTGCGGGTCAAGCGCGGCGAGCGCATCGTGGTCTGCGGTCCGTCGGGGTCGGGCAAGTCGACGCTGATCCGCTGCATCAACCGGCTCGAGGAGCACCAGGAAGGCCGCATCGTCGTCGACGGCACGGAACTGACCGACGACGTGCGCGCGGTCGAGAAGGTGCGCAAGGAAGTCGGCATGGTGTTCCAGCAGTTCAACCTGTTCCCGCATCTGACGGTGCTTGAGAACCTGACGCTGGCGCCGATGTGGGTCGGCAAGCTGCCGAAGAAGGAGGCAGAGGAACGCGCGATGGCGCAACTCGCGCGCGTGCGCATCGCCGAGCAGGCGCACAAGTACCCGCTGCAGCTCTCGGGCGGGCAGCAGCAGCGCGTGGCGATCGCGCGCGCGCTGTGCCTGACGCCCAAGATCATGCTGTTCGACGAGCCGACCTCGGCGCTCGACCCCGAGATGATCAAGGAAGTGCTCGACGTGATGATCGAGCTGGCCCGCGGCGGCATCACGATGATCTGCGTGACGCACGAGATGGGCTTCGCCAAGGCGGTCGCCGACCGCGTGATCTTCATGGACCAGGGGCAGATCGTCGAGGAGAACAACCCGCGCGAGTTCTTCAACAACCCGAAGAGCGACCGCACCAAGGACTTCCTGTCGAAGATCCTCGGGCACTGAGGCAGGGCGCGTTCAGTGACCGTCCGGGTGCACGTGCGCCGGCAGGTCGCGCGCGCAGGCGCCGCTGCCGCGGCCCGCGCCGCACACCTCGGCGAGCCGCGCGACCGCCGCGCCGATCGCCTCCGGCGCGAGGGACGAGAACCCCAGCGTCACCGTGCGTTTGTGCGCCGCGGACGTTTGCAGTTCGGCCGAACCGCCGCTACGTGTGCTGTAGACGCCGACGCCGGCCGCCACCGCCCGACGCCGCAACTGCTCGGCTGTCGGCCAGTCGGCCGGCAGGCGCCACGCCAGATGCAGGCCTGCTTCGGCGCCGGCCAGGTCGACCGGTCCGAGGTGGCGCCGAAGCTCCGCGACCAGACGCAGACGCCGCTCGTTGTAGCGGCGGCGCAGTCGGCGCAAGTGGCTCTCGAAACGTCCGCTCGCCAGCAGGCGCGCAAGGACGGCCTGGCTCAGCAACTCGTGCCCGCCGGTCATCAAGCCGAGCGCGGTGCGCGCCCGCTGAGCGAGCCAGGGCGGCACGACCAGATAACCGATGCGCAGCCCCGGGCCAAGCGACTTGGAGAACGTGCCGAGATAGAGCACGCGGCCGTAGGGATCGAGTCCGGCGAGCGCAGTGAGCGGCGGCCCGTCGTAACGGAAGTCGCTGTCGTAGTCGTCCTCGACGATCAAGGAACTGGAGCGCTGCGCCCATTCGAGCAGCGCGAGACGGCGCTCCAGGGGCAGTGTGGCGCCGGTCGGATACTGGTGCGACGGCGTGACGTAAAGCAGCGCGAAACCTTCCGGCGGCAGGCGGTCGACGCAGACCCCACCGTCGTCGACCGGGATGCCGACGACCGAGCAACGCAGCGAGCGGAACAGGTACAGCGCGCCCTGGTAACAAGGGTCTTCGATACCGGTCGAGCGCGTCGCATCGCACGTGAGTCGGCACGCCAGGTGCAACCCTTCCTGCGAACCGGCGACGATCATCACCTGGGTGGGGCTGACCCGCAGGCCGCGCGTGGCGGCGAGCTGCTGCGCGATCGCTTCGCGCAGCGGAAGAAATCCCGCCGGGTCCCCGTAGCGCGTCAGCGCCGCGCGCATCTCGGGATCGGCCAGGGTGTCCGCGGTGAGCTCCTGCCAGGTGCGGGCCGGAAATGCCTGCGCGTCGGGCCGGCCGAGCGCAAAGTCCCAGCGCAACGCCTCGTCTTCGAAGATGTCCTGCAGTTCGGCATCGAAGGCGGTGGTCGCGTCGGGCGAGGCGGCGGGCGCCGCCGGCGGAGTGCGGACGTCGCGCGCGGTGTGCACCGCCCGAAACGTCGTGTCCGGCACCTGCACTGCCACCCGCGTGGCGGCGCCGTGCCGCGCTTCGATGTAACCTTCGGCCGCCAGGCGATCGTAGGCGAGCCGTGCGGTGTTGCGTGACACCTGCAGCGTTTCGGCCAGCTCGCGCGTGGAGGGCAGTCGATGACCGGCCGCCAGTTGACCCGTCAGGATCAACGTGCGAATCCCCTCGAAGATCTGCGCGTGCAGCGGTACCGGGCGACCGCGATCGAGCACGAGCAACAGACCCATCGGCGCTCCTACGCCTGCGATGCAGGTCGAACGGCAGTTCGTTCAGCGCATTCGGGCCGCAGACTGCACCGCCTGGCGCGAAGCGCCGCCGATCCGATACGCGCTGAGGTATCCGCCGCCGCCACTCTGATAGACGAGGTCCGCGCCGTCAATCGGGCGATAAAGCGAGGTCGAGAATGGCAGCGCGCGAATCAGCAACCAGTCGAGGGCCTGCGCATCCGTGACACGCCAGGCGCGCACCTGCTGTCCGGGCAGCGGCTGCACGAGATAGCTGCCCGTGCCGCCTTCCTGCGCCCAGCGGCGCACGCTGTTGATCGTGCCGTGCAGGTTGGTCGAAGCGGGGAATACCTTGGTTTCCACCGGCAGGCGCTTGCCGCCCGCGGCGGCAATCTCGTCGGCGCGTGCCAGATCGTCGGTCGAGACGATCAGCAGCGTCTCGCCTCGCGCCCCGTCCGACCGCAGCGCCGCCACACCCGCTTCGGCCGGTGAGGTGAGCGCTTGCGCAAGCTGCCGCAGCGGCTGTTCGTCCGTGGCGAAACCGCCCGATACTTCCTCCCAGAAGCGGCGCTGCGTCGGCCCGAACAAGGAAGCGACCGGCGCGGAAGGCCGTGCGTCGCGGCCGGTCAGCAGGTGCGCGCGCTGCGCGTTGTCCCACCACCCGACGATGCGGGCGTCGGCGGCGGCGTGTTTGCGAATCGCCGCGGCGGTCTGCAGCCACCACGACCAACGTGTTTCCGACGGACCCTGATCGGCGGCCGGTGCCGGATGCAGCAATGCCGTGCGGGTGCGCCCGCGGTCGTCCTGATACGACACCTGTACGAATCCGATCTCGCCGTCGTCGTCGCCGAGCGCAAAGCGCGTCGCCGCGCGCGGCGCGAACGCGAATTCCGCGGCGGGCAGCTTGTCCGCCGGCACCGTGCTCTTGCGCGCTGCGAGCGGCTTTTCGAACCAGGAGGTCAGCGGCGGGGCCCGCAGCCAGCCGGTTCCGAACGCCGCCGCCACCGCGAGCAGCACGCCGCCTGCGGCCAAGTAGGCGGCGCGCCTCGCGCCCGAAGGCGACGGGTTAACGCTTGCGTCGACCACCGCGCACCAGGAGCAGCGTGCCGAAAGCCCCGAACACGCCGGCCAGCGCCAAATTGTCGGCGGGCGGCAGATGCTGCGTGAGCTTCAGACCGCCTTTGGCCGCTGCGCGCAGCTTGGTGGCTTCATCCATGATGTCGGTGTAGTTGCGCAACAAGCTGGACCAGCCTTCCGAGTAGGTGAACCCGCCCGGGTTCATGTGGAAGATGCCTTTGTAGTGCTTCAGCAGGTTCTGCTCCCACATCTCGGCGTAGATGCGCTCCACGCGCGACGGGTTGTTGCCCTTGGCCCAGAACAGCTGGAAGAAGCCACCCGGCGCATCCTTCACCGGTGCGGGCGGCGCCGGACGGTTGGACTTCTGCCCGGTCAGAACGCCCTCGGCATGCAACGCCTCGACGACCTTCTTCGCCTCCTGCTCCACCTCCAGGCCCTGGATCGTGCCCTTGTCGGCGGTGTCGAGCCAGGATTTCGCGAAGCTCGCCGAATGGCAGTTACTGCACGTACCGATCCAGGCCTCCTTGCGCTCCTCGAACCAGGGGTGCGAGAGGTTGTCGCGGATGGCCGGTGTCGGATTGAAGCCCCAGCGCACCTTGCGCACCACGTTGTGCGAATACTCGCCCTTGTATTCGAAGTGACAGGTCTGGCAGGTCGGCGCCGTGTACCCGCCCTTGGTGAAGGCGTCCTTCAGCGGAACGTTGAAGTCCCAGTTCTTGCGGCCGAGCGTGGCGTAGATCACACCGTGCTTGGACAGCATGAAGTTCTCGAACTCGTTGTGGTCCACGCCGTTATGGCAGGTGGCGCACGCCTCGGGATGGCGCGCCTCGGCCGCGGAGAACTCGTGGCGGGTGTGGCAACCGTCGCACTTGTTCTGCTGGTAATGGCACATGTCGCAGCCTTGCGCCACTTCGCGCTGCGGCATGCCGGCCCAGATGTCGGTTTCCACGTTGGCCTTCCAGTCCACCGCGTGCGACGGATGGCCTTTGGGCCACTGGTTCTGCGGCCAGGTCTGTTCTTTTTCCGATTCGGCCTCCGCGAACTGGCGCACATGGCAGGCGCCGCAGGCCGCGCGGTCGGGCATTTTCAGATCCTGGTCATGACGCGCCGACTTCGCGCCCGGCGCGACGTGACAGTCGATGCAGGCGACTTCTTTCAGGTTGTCTTTCGCACCGAGCACACCCTGCTTGCGCAATTGCGCCTCGACCGCCGCCAGTTCGTCTTTCTTGTAGGCGTGCGGATGATTGGCGCCCAGCTTGCGAATCCCGTCCAGGTTGGCGTGCGGACTCTTCTTCCACGCCAGATAGAAGCCCGGCGAGGTCGCCTGATGGCACTGCACGCACTGCTCGCGCGTGACCTCGCCCTTGACGGTCGACGGCGGCCGGTAGAAGTCCTTCGGATTCCAGTAGCGCTGGATCGGGATCGGCTCCCACAGGTTGCCGAACTTGCCTTTGCCCGGATGGTCGGCGTAGTACTTGTCGCGCAGCGCCTTGTAGTCCTGAGACGCGGCGGCCGCATACGGAGCATTGGCCGCGCCCGCCCAAGGCGCGAATGCAATGACGGCGACGAAGGTCGCCAATACGAAAAGGCGATCAGTCAGTCTGGCCACGACACGCTCCCCCGAAATGTTCGTGTGCCGCACAGCTTCCGGCCGTGGCGCCCTGGCGTGCAAGACCCTGCGCGCGCGGCGGCGACAGGCCCACTTCGTTGCGTTGCGGTAGCCCTGCGGCGCATCGGCTTCCCTCGTGCAGCCTTCGGTCGCCGGCTTGTCACCTTCGCCAGCGGCCTGCGCTCAGGCGGCGGCAGGCAGGACGCCGACGACCGTGCTGCGCCTGCCGTCCGGGATCATGCGGTTCGACGAGCCGGCCTCGGCGCCCTGCCCTCCGTCGATCGAGGAGGCGCTCGACGTGATGGTCGAGCTCGCGGGTCAGGGCATCACGATGCCGGAGGTCACGCACGAGATGGGATTGGCCAAGGCCGTGGCCGACCGCGTGATCTTCATGGACCAGGGGCAGATCGTCGAGGAAGCCGATCCGCAGGAGTTCTTCGGCAACCCGAAGAGGGACCGCACCAGGGACTTCCTGTCGAAGTTCCTCGGGCACTGAGCCGAACCGACCTCACGGCGGATTGATCTCGGTCACGCCGGGCCGCTTGCAGTCGTGGCTGCTCGTTCCTAAGGTCAGCCCGACAAGGTTTCGGCGCGCAGGCGCCGAAGCGATGAGGCGCCTTGTCCGAGTCGCTGGCTCTGGACTTGCCTGGTTCGCCGCGCGTCGCGCTGGGCGACGCGATGGCGTTGCCTGCGCGCAAGGCCTTGGCGTTGCTTGCCTATCTCGCGCTGGCGGGCGCCGCGCCGCGCGCGCGGCTGGCACGCCAGCACGAGAAGGACGGGGATATCGGCGGCGCGTTGCGGCTGATCCGGTTGCTGCTCGACGACGATCCTTTGCAGGAGGCCTGTCACCGCGAAGCGACGCGATTGCTCGGGCTGCAGGGCGATCGCGGCGCTGCGCTGGCGCAGTATGAACGGCTGCGCACGCTGCTGCGCACCGAGCTTGCGCTCGATCCGCTGGCAGCCGAAGTCCTGGCGCTCGTGCGCGCGCTGTCCGGCAGCACCGGCGCGCGTGTTCTCGCGCCTACACGCGGCCACCGCCGGCAATCCGACCGTCTTCAGCGTCGCCAGGACCGGGCGGTTCTCGAGCCGCCTTGCGCAGGAATGAGTCGCGCGCATGGCCCCGCGAAGACCCGCAGCGAGAGCAACGCAATGCAGACGCGAAGGCAAACGGAGCTGAGGATCGACCTGCGCGTGCAGAACGGCGTGTGGCGCGAGGCGGTCAAGCGCGAAGGCGATCGGTGGCAGTTCTGCGGCATCGCGGACCTGATCCGCTACCTCGAAGCGCCGGCAGCGGAAACGGAGCGGCCGATGCGCGCTTTGCGCTGATCAAGTCGAAAGGAGACAGGCCATGTTCCTGTTTGCTTTGCGCTGCGCTGCGTTCCGGTCGTGGCGCACTTCGTGGCGGCAATTGATTTCGCATGGGCCGGCACGCTGTCGAAAGCGAACCAGAGCGAAGTGCAGCGCTCCGGCAGCGTCGGCGTAGCCAGCATGCGGGTCGGCGGCGGATCGAACGAGGACTCGATCGGCATTGACGTGCGCATCGTCGAAGCGGCCAGCGGCGACATCGTCGATGCGATCACCGTGCGCACGTCGATCAAGGCCGACAAGGCGAGCGTCAGCGGCATCGGCGACCTGCTCGGCACGACCATCGCGCAGCGCGGCCGCTCGTCGCCGCGCACGCCGAACGTGCAGGCGCAACAGCGCCACAGCGAAGGCGTGGATTCCGCGCTGCGTGCGGCGATCGACGAGGCGGCGCTGCAGTTGGCGCGGCGGTTCGAGCCGTGATGCTAGAGCGCGCTGCGGCGCGATCGTCCGGCGGGATGACCGCCTGACGTGTTTGCGCATCGTCGCGTCGCCGTGTAGGTCATCTGTTAGACGGCACCGCCTATCTTTCGCGGCACGCCGTGACGCGAGGTTGTGCGCACTGCGGCTCAGCCGCGAAACAGATGGGAGCCCCGAATGAAGCTGCTGACCATCGGAGTTGTTGCCGGAAGCGTCGCATGCCTCGCGACCGCGGCGGATTGGAATGCGGTTGGAACTCCAACCGCAGCCACCCGACCGGCACAAGACGCCTGCGCCGGCCCGCCGGCGGATAAGGGCCCCGGCAGTGAGGCATGTCGTCTTGCTTGCGCGAAGTCGCCTGCGGCTTCGCGACTGTGTCCGTCGCCCGGCGCGGCACCCGCTTCAAGAGCTCCGGCGCGAACCCGCGACGGCAGCGCATTGAAGTTGGTCCGGCCAGTTGCGCCGTCGAGCACGTTGCCGGCGGTTCAGAATCCCGCGACGACAACGCTGCCGGCCGTCCAGTCGCCGGCGGGAATCGCGCTACCCGAAGGAGCGCCACCTGCGCCTGCGGTGCAGTCACCGCCGCTGAAGAAGGAGCCGTCGGCCGCATCACCCGCTGCCGGCCAATCGCCGGTCGCGCGCTCGGTAATGCCGGCCGTTCCGAACAGCGTGAATCGCACCGCGCGCTCGCCCTCGTCGCCTGCGCCAGTCTCGGCCCTCGGCGGGCTGGCTGCGCCGCCCGCGCCGGGTTCCGCCACGAACGCGTATGTCGAGTGCGGCAAGAGCCTCAATCAACAGCCGTATATCGCCAGTGTCGACGGCCGCGGCAGCGGCGCCGTGCTGACACCCGGCCGCGCGATCACGCTCGTGGGCTGCGGCTTCGGCAACAAGAGCGGTTCCCTCACGGCGAGCGGATCCGGCGGCGGCATCACGAATCTGCAGTTGCTGCTCGATAGCTGGAACGACACCCGGATCGTCGCGCGCATCGATCCGAGGCTCGGCGGCGTGCCGGATCAGTCGAACATCGTTCTGACGGTCACGCGCGCCGACAACAAGTCGCTGCAAACCAACGGCCACGCGTTCGAGGCGGCACGCGACGAGGTGCTGTTGCCCTCGATGCCAGGCGGCTTCGTATCGCGGCTCGATTTGAAGGACTATCCGGCACCGACCCAACTCGTTTCGCCGTCGCCGTACGGCGGAACGCTGCTGGTCGCGACCAATGATGCGGTTCCCTTCTATCGATGCCCGACCGTCTTTGCCAATGGCGACCGTGTTTCCGCGAGCCAGATCGCGCTGAAGAACGGGTTCGTGCTTTCGCGAGTGGAGGCGATCGACCGCACTAGGGACTTCCTCGGTGCCAGTCTGAATTCGTTTCCGAACGTGCTGCAAAGTTTCGACACCAGCAGGCAAGGCCAGAATCTGCTGATTGTTCCGCACTGGCGCGAGGCGCCGGGTTCCCCGGGCCACGGGATGATCAGCATGCTCCCCGCACGATGCGCTTCGGCCTACGAAGTGCGCGTCTACGTGCGCGGCCCGCGCGGGATTCAGCCGTCATGAGCGCCTTGCTGAAAACGCCTGTCGCGGCCGCGTGTGTGGTGGTGGGCTGTGCCGGGTTGCAGGCGGTCGCCGCGCCTGCACAGGCGGACACGACCGCCGGCCCCCAGAAGCTGAAGAAGCTGCCGCGCGTGCCGGGCGAGCGGGTGGCGGTGACGATCTATGAATTCCGCTCGGTGCTGCCCAATGTAAGCGCGAGCGCCGCCACCGACATGTTCAAGACGGCGCTGGTGCAGAGCGGCCGGTTCCGCGTCGGCGAGCGGAGTCGGCCGAACGAAGGCGTGGTGCGCGAAAAGCGGTTGCAGCAGGGCGGCTGGGCCAGCGGCAAGGCCGCGCACACGCAGTTGCGCGGCGCGCAGTACGTGTTCGAGGGCGCGCTGTCGGAGGCGAGCGCGGCCGAGGCGCAGCGCGCGGGCGGCGTCAACGTCGCCGGCATGCAGGTCGGCGGCGCCAGCAACCAGGACTCGATCGCGATCGACGTGCGCATCGTCGATGCGATCACCGTGCGCACGTCGATCAGGGCCGACGAGGCGAGCGTCAGCGGGCTCGGCAACCTGCTGGGTACAGTGCTGGCCCAGCGCGGCAAGTACTCGCCGTACACACCCGACGTGCAGGCGCAGCAGCGCAGCGGTGAAGGGTTCGATAGCGCGCTTCGTGCAGCAATCGAGGAAGCGGTGCTGCAGTTGGCGCAGCGGTTCGAGCCGTAATGGCACGCGCCGAGCGCATGGTGATCGGCCCGAAGAAGGCAGCTGGCGTCGCGATCGCGGTTGCGTTGCTTGCGCTGGCCGCCTGCGGCAGGAAGGAATCGCCGCCTTCGGCCGCAGCGGGTTCCGCGGCGACGACAGTCGCGCCCTGGGCGGGTACGATGATGGACGGCGGCAGCACCGAAGCGTTGCGCACCTACCTGCGATCGGTGCAGACCGTCGAGCCGCGCAAGTTCGACATCAAGTGGACGCCGGGCACGGTGCCGATCGATCGCGACGCGGCGCTGCGGTCGCTGCTCGCGGTCAGCCGCGACGGCGAGTCCTACGTCTTCGATTCCGCCGAGCCTGCGCTGGCGCGTCTTCAGCCCGGCAGGGTCCTGTTCGTCTGGGGCGTGGCGCTGCGCAAGGTGACCGCGGTCGAACGCGGCGAGAAGTCGACGCGCGTGCGCACCGTGCCGGCGGCATTGCAGGAGGCGATCGCTAGCGGCGAAATCGAGTTCGAGCATCGCGCCGCGCTGCGCGATTACGTCGTCGTGCCGCGCGCGCCGCTGCCGGCTGCGCCAACGCGCACGACGATGTCGCGGCCGCGATTCATGCTCGCGCACTACCGGTTCGTGCAGGCGCCGGCCGCGGCGGCAGGCAACGAGCCGCCTGAACCGCGCGCGGCGGGCAACCATCGGTTCGAGGGCGAGTTAAAGGGCTTTCAGTACTCGCTCGCCTTCGTCCCCGGCGACAACGGCCTCGCTTTCGATCTGCAATTGCGCAAGGGCGACGACGATCCCGCTGCCGGCAAGAACAAGGATGCCGAGGACAAGCGCAGCGAGAAACAGACCGAGGACATGCACAAGGCGGACGAGAAGCGGCGCAAGGAGGTGCAGAAGGGACTGCGCGAGATCCGCCCGGAGTCGAAGGACGATCCGCAGAAGGAGGCGTACAAAACCGCGCGCCGGTACGAGGAAGACCGTAAGCACCCGTTCCGGGGGCCGGCGAAGGAGGCAGGGAAGCAGTTGTTCGAGATGGCTTCCGACATGCTCGACCTGCGCGTCAGGGCCGACGGCGTGCTGCAGGGCGTGGACGGCTCCGACAAGCTGACGGTGTTCGGCCGCATGGTGTTCCAGGACGGCGCGGTCGCCCTGCTGCAATCGCACTTCAAGAATCTGTCGGGCACGGTCAACGTGCAGTACATCGTCCGCCGCGGCGAGCTGTCCGAACAATGGATCGAGAGACTGCGGCTCGACCTGCCGCTGACCTTCAACGTCCCGATCGTGGTGGGCGGGCTGCCGTTGATGCTGCAGGTCGCGTTCGATCTGCTCGCCACGCCGGCGCTGGCGACGAAGAACGACGCGTTTCGCGGCGCGTTCGCGTTCAGGTTCGGCGGCAGCGGCGGCACGCGGTTCGTCAACGGCAAGCCGTCGGCCGAAGCGCAGATGTCGGGCGAGGGCGAGGCACGTGATGCGCAGGCGTCGAGCATCGGCGTGTCCGCCGTGCTGATCGCGCTGCAGGCGCCGCGGATCGGGCTGGGCGTGGGGCTCTTCGGCGCGTCCACGATCGGCTACATCGACATGGTCACCGCCACGTCGGTCACTTCGGCGGGGATGCTCGGCATGTTTCCCTGCAAGAAGTGGGACTCGTACTGGACCATGAACGCCGGCATCGACGCCAAGGTCGCGATGTTCGAGAAGGACTTCCGCACCGATCCGCCGCTGCTGAAGAAGGAGTGGCACAAGATCGACCCGTCGATCAAGGCGTGTGAGTTCAAGGAGGGCAAGTGATGCGCGCGCTCGCCGCGGTGGCGCTGCTCGCGGCGCTGCACGCCGCGCACGCGCAGCCGTCCCCGATCCGCATCGAACCCGGCCTGACCGGCGTCAGCGTGATCCGCGACGCGGTCAAGGGCATCGACTACGAATCGGTCACGACCATCACCGCAGTCGGCCCCGACGGCGTGCGCGCAGCGTCGCAATGGGCCGTTCCCGACGCCGATGCGCCGGACAAGGTGCAGACGCGTTCGGCCGCGACCTTCACGCGCGCGGAGGACCTGCGGCAGGCGCGCCGCATCGTGATCTGGCAGTTGTCGACCGATCCGGAGACGCTGCCGGGAGCGACGCACGGCGGGGCGTCGAGCGAATTGTTCGACGAACTCAGGAACAAGGGCGAGGCGCAGGTCGCGGTCGGCGCGGTCAGCGTCAGGGACGGCAGCGTGCTCGGCGGCGTGCTGGCGGGGCGCAAGTACTTCCGCGGGGTGCTCACGCGCGTCGGCATCGAGCCGGTGCGCGTCCTCGTCGACGGCGTTCCCGTCGCGCTGCCTGCGCTGCACGTCAGGGGCACGTTGAGCGTGGGCCACGATCGCGCCGACGCGGAATTCTGGTGGCTCGATGACCGCCAGGCGCCGCTGCTGTTGAAGCTCGTTTTCCAGGGATCGGTCGCGCAGACAGTGCGGATCGACCGGCCGCGGAAGAAGGTCTTCGCCGGCGCCGAGGGCGCTTCGGTAAGGATCGCGGACAAGAATCGCGCCGCCGATGCCGGCGGTGAGTCGCTGGCGCAAGCGCTGGCCGGCAAGAGCTGTCGCACCGAGGTGCCGGGCATCTACTTCCCCACCAACAGTGCGCTGCTGCTGCCCGCATCGCAGCCCGCGGTCGAGCGCATCGCGGCCATGCTCAAGGCCAGGCCGGACTGGGTCGTGACGATCGAGGGCCACACCGACAACACGGGCACCGAGGCGTTCAACCGGGATCTGTCGCGTCGGCGTGCGGAGACGTTGCGCAGTGAACTCGTGAACCGGCAGGGCATCGCGGCCGATCGGTTGCGCACGGCGGGATTCGGCGCGAAACGGCCGGTCGACACCAACGACACGCTGGACGGCCGCGCACACAACCGGCGCGTCGAAGTGTCGCGACCCTGCTGAAGGAGAACCCGATGCGATCGATGGCGCTGATGCTGGCAATGACTGCAACGCTGCTCGCACTGGGTGGCTGCGGCCGGTCGAAACCGGAGGCTGCTGCGCCCGCAGCGGCGCAGCCCGGGGAAGTCACGCCCGGGGCCGAGGCGAAGTCCGCGAGTCCGGCCAGCGCCGTTGCATCCGGCGACGCGAAAGATCCCTGCCGCCTGCTGGAACCGAAAGAGGTCGAAGCGCTGATGGGCCCGCTCGCCGGTGCGCCGTTCCGCACGCGCGATGCGTCCGATGACGGCGCCCCGGATGCGAGCGGCGACGCCTGCCGCTACGAAACGGCCGACCTGCGCAGCGTGACCGTGGCCGTCACCTGGGATGGCGGTGCAGCCGCGATGCGCATGGTGGGCGTGCCCGGCGCGCTGGTCAGCGGCAAGGTCAAAGGCGAGATTCCGAAGGGGCTGCTGCCGGAAGGCGTGACCCTGGCCGGCGAGTGGGACGAGGCTGCGCTGATCGGATGCTGCCGCATCCTGGCGCTGCGCGGCGACAGCCTGGTTGCGCTCGACTACGCGGCAAGCCGCGCGACCAACGAGCAGGCACTGCGTCTGCTGAACAGCGCGCTCGCGCGGCTCGACAAACCGCTCGCGCTCGACGGTCGCGCCGGCAATCCGGCGGCGGAACAGCGGCACGCGGCGCGGCCGGCTCAACGTTCGGCCTGCACGCTGGTGGCGCGCGCCGAGGCCGAGGTGATCTTCGGTTCGCTGCGCACGGAGCCGAAAGGCGACGACAGGTCCTGCATGTATGCGGTCGTGGCGCCGGCGAAATTCGAGACCCCGGCGAAGGAGACGACCGACATCCTGAACATGCTGGCCGGCGGCACGCAGTCGAGCGACGTGCGCCTGACCGTCAAATGGCGCGGCGGTTTCCGCGAACTGCGGGGCGCCGTGGCCATGATGGGCGGCGTGCAGAAGATGATGGAGAAGTTCGCCAAGATGGCGCCCGCCGGCGAAGTTGCCGGCGGGCCGTGGGACGAGGCGTGGCAAACGAGCGGCGGGTTCATGGCCGTGAAGAAGGACGTGCTGGTGGGCGTCGAATCGCCGAATCTGCTCGGCGGCGCGGATCTCGACAAGCGCCGCCAACTGGTGGCGAAGGCAATCGAGAAGTTGTGACAACGACAGGAGTGATGCCCATGAAAGACAGATTGCGGCCTGGCGGTTCGCGTTCGATGCGCGGCATGCGGGTCGGCTTCATCCTGGCAGCGATCGCGCTGCCCGCCGCCGCCGGCGCGGACGACGTGCTGCGGCTCAAGCCGGGCCTGTACGAGATCACGTCCGACTTCGCCGGAAAAAGCGGCAAGCGCCGGCACTGCATGACGCCGGAGGAGGTGAGCCGCGACATCAAGGACACGATGACGCGCATCAACAAGGCGATGTCCAAGGACTGCCAGCTGCTGTCGTTCAAGCAGGAAAGCCGCACCGCGTTCAGCGGCGCGTGGCAGTGCAAGGCGATGACGATCGGCGGCAAGCTGACGGTCGAAAGCGACACCGCGTATCGGATGACGGTCAACCTCGATCAGGGCGGCCAGAAGATGACGACCACCGAAGCGGGTCGTCGCATCGGCAACTGCTGAGCGTTCGTACGCGGCCGCACGCGGCTCGCGCCCCGGCGACTTGCACGCCTTTGCGGTAGGGTCGTCGACCATCGACAAGATTGCGGGCGACTGCCCCGCTCCGCTAAAGTGACGCGGAGAAGAAAGGCCGCCGACGCTGCGATTTCGAGACGGATCGCGGTGGCGTGAGCGGCCCGGGGGAGGGTCGCTCGATGGCGAACGTCACGGCCGCGCTCGAGCCAACGCTCGACGGCGCGATTGCGCGGTTGTCCGCGCTGACCGCACAGGCATTCGCCGACATCGGCGCGGCACTTCCCGCACTCGATTTCGAATACGCGTCCGCCGTTGCCGCGGGCCTGACCGAACGCGCAACGGTGCTGGCCGCACTCGGCGCGCAGTGGATCATCAGCGACTTCGGAACGTTTGCCGAACTGGCGAAATGGGCCAGCCGCGTCCGAGGCGACATCGCGTACGAGCGGCTGGAGGATCACGCCGCGCTGATCTACTGCGCTGGCGCGATCGCGCTGCATCAGGTGGGTGCCGAGCAGACCCTGCCCGACGCATCCGCGTGCCTCGATCGTTACCGGCAGCGACTGCTCGCCGGCCGCGCCGGGCTCGACCGCAATCTGGTGGTCGCGACGGCGGAACACCCGGCGAGCTGGATGACCAACACGGGGCAGGCCGCCGCCTTCGACGAACTGGCGGGGATCATCGACACACTGCTCGAAGACGCCGCGCTCGATGCGCGCATCCGCGCGCGCTGGTTGTTGTGGCTCGGCGCCAACCAGATGCACGCCGACCAGCGCCAAGCCGCGGAGCGAACATGGTCGCGCGCCCAGGCGTCCGCCGAGGCAGCGCGCTGGCCCTGGCTGCGTTTCCATCTGGCGCGCATGGCGGTGCGGCCGTTGATCGAGGACGGGCACCTGGAACAGGCGCAGCAGCAACTCGACGCGCTGAAGTCACAGCTCGACTACGACCGGCCGCTCGATCTCGCCGACTATCACCACCTGCGCGGCTGGATCGCACTGGCGAACGGAGATCCGCGCGTTGGCCGGCAGCACTATGAACTGGCGATCGAAGCGGCGCGGCGCGGCGCACTGCCCGCCAACATGCTCAGCGTCTATGAAGGCGGCCTCGCGCAGGGCCTGCTCGGCGAAGGACGCGAGGACGAAGCCGAACGCGTGATGCGGGCGATGGCGCTGTTGTCGGGGCCGCGCGGCGACGCGGTGCGTGCCGCCAACATCGCGCTGGCACGTGCATGCCACGCGCGGCGTACGCGCGCCGCCGACTATGCAGGGAGCCTGGCGGAAGGTCTGCGGCATGCGCGCGAACAAGGCTTGCTGCGGTTCTTCCGCTTGTCGCCGAAGCTGGCGGCCGATCTGTGTGCCGATGCCCTCGAGGCCGGAATCGAGGCCGAATTCGTGCGCCGTGCGATCGGGGCGCGCAGCCTGAAGCCGCCGCCTGAGGCGACGACCACCGACACCTGGCCGTGGCCGATCAAGGTGTACGCGCTGCGCGCATTCTCGGTCAGCGTCGGCGGCGTGACGCTCAAGTTCGAGGCGCGCGCGCAGATGAAGCCGCTGGCGCTGCTCAAGCTGCTCGTTTGTGTCGAAGGCGGGCCGATCGCCGTCAGCCGCGTTACGGATGCGCTGTGGCCGGATCTCGACCCCGCTCCCGCGCGCGGCGTCTTCGACGTGAACGTCGGGCGGCTGCGCCAATTGCTCACGTTGCCGGCTGCGGTCGACGTGTCGCAGGGGCGCATCGGCTTGAACCCGGCCGTGGTCTGGGTCGACACACGCGCGCTGGCCGAGCTTGCGCGCAGCGCCCTGGCGCCGGAGATCATCGGCCGGCGCGCGCTCGCCCTGTACCGCACGCCGCTGCTCGTCCACGACGACGAGGAGTCCTGGATGCTGGCGCCGCGGGCGCACGCAGCGGGATGGTTCGCCGGTGCGATTGAACGCGCGGTGCGCGGACTGGCGGCGCGCGGATTGCGCGCCGAGGCGCGCACACTGGCCGAGCAGGCACTGGCAGTCGAGGCCAGCGAACGGCTGGCACGGCTGGTTCGTGAAATCATGAACTGACACGCAGCCGCGACAGGCAGCGTGCCAGGCGGCAGCGCTGTACGTCAACCGTTAGATCGGCTCCGGTACCGTCGGCTCCTGTGGATCGGTGGCGGTCATCCAGGCGCACCCGCTCACCGCGACGAGGGGTGACGCGATGCCGGTTCGGTCCGCGACGAAGATCAACGAGTGGTTGAGCGGTGCGATTCACGCACGCTGGCGTGGCACCTGGCCTGACCTCGCGTACCTCGATGAGGGCATGGTGCCGGCGTCGGGCAACGAGTCGCGTCGCGAGTCGACGGGCGCCGAGCCACCGATCGTTGCAAATCAGCGCTGGATCGAACGGGAAGGAGTTTCGACGTGACAAGGGACAATGAGACAAGGCAAGTCGCTCGGTTCACGAGGCAGGCGGTCCTGCCGCTGTCGGCAACGATGCTGCTGGCGTCGCTCGCTCAGGCTCAAGACTGGCCGGCGCTGAAGAAGGGGCGCTGGGACATCACGCGCGCGATGACCGCAGGTCCCGCCCCGTCGCAGACTTCGAGCTACAAGGAGTGCGCGGATCCGACACCGGACATGCGCAACACCTACAACGACTTTGCAAGGCGCTGCGAGACGTCGCCGGTGGCGCGCAGCGGCGGCACCTACCGTTACACGACGCTGTGCGCCAGTCCCGGCGGAAAGGTGAAGTCGAAGTACACGATCACGGTCGAAAGTGATTCGGCGTACAAGATGCAGATCGATGTGGAACAGGGCGGGGTGAAGCTGCAAAGCCTGATCACGGCCCGCTATCTCGGCAGCTGCTGACGGCGGGGGCGCGCAATGAAGTTTTCGACGAAGGAGGTATGGGCGATGAATGCGGACCTCGATGACCTCCGTGTCGGGTGCATCCGAGTTTGCCTGTGGGCGCTGCTGTCGATGGGGGCCGGTAACGCGGCGGCTCAGGGCGGCGCGCCGAGGGCGTGCGAGCTGCTGACGGCGTCCGATGTGCAGGCCGTGCTGGGCGCAGGCTATTCGAAGATGGAACCGCAGATGGGCAGCGAGATGTGCGCCTACCGCAAGCCGCCGTCGGCCATGGTCGTGATCATGGTGACGCCGGCGGCCGACGGCGCGGCCAGGACGCTGCAGGGCCGGCGCGCCATGTTCAAGTCGAAGATCACGCCGGCGCCCGCAGTCGGCGCCGAGGCATTCTTCGCCACCGGAAGCAAGGGCACGGCGCTGCACTTCGGCAAGGGCAAGTGGGTTGCCCAGCTCGAAGCGAGCGTCGCCTCCGACGATCCGAAGCTCCTGCAGCAACTGGCGCAGAAGATGCTGTTGCACAACTAGCGCGACCGGGACGCGGCCGTTGCGGATGCGCTGATTTCAGCGCAAGATCTTTCAGGGCCGCGCGGGGAGGGAGTATCGATATGGATCAGATCGACACGACAGGCGTGGCGGGATCTCGCAGCGTCGATGCCGGCCGCGGCATCGGCTGGTGGAGCGACGCCTGGGCGCTGTTCACGAAGAGCAGCGGCGTGTGGATCGTGCTGGCGCTGATCATGATCGTGATCTACATCGTGCTGCACTTCATTCCGTTTGTCGGCAGCATCGCCGGTTCGCTGATCCTGCCGCCGTTCACCGCCGGCTGGCTGCTGGCCGCGCGCAAGGTCGAAGGCGGCGGCACGGTCGAGGTCGGCGACCTGTTCGCCGGCTTCAAGGACAAGCTCACGCCGCTGCTGGTGCTCGGTGCGTTGCTGCTGGCGGCGGGCGTCGTGATCATGCTGATCGCCGGCGCGCTCGGCTTCGGCGCGGTGATGGGTATGTTCATGGGCGGCGCGCGGCACAGCGCCGGCGGCATGATGGCCGCGTTCGGCGCCGGCATGCTCGCGCTGCTGATCGCGCTCACGCTCGCGACGCTTCTGGCGATGGCGCTGTGGTTCGCGCCCGCGCTGGTCGTGTTCCGCGACGTCGCGCCGGTCGACGCGATGAAGCAGAGCTTCTCCGCCTGCCTGAAGAACATCATCCCGTTCCTGCTGTACGGCATCGTCTATCTGGTTGCCGCGATCGTGGCTTCGATCCCGTTCGTTCTCGGCTGGATCGTGCTGCTGCCGGTGCTGATGCTGACCGCGTACACCTCGTACAAGGACGTGTTCGAAGGCTGAGCCGCGGGCAGCGCCGCGAGGAGCGGATCGCGGATAATCCGCGCTTTCGCCAGCCGCAGCCCGCCGCATGTCCGCCAGCACCACGACCAGCGTCGCCGCGCCCGCGGCGGGCGCCTCGATCCTGCCGTACGCCGGCACGATCTTCCTTTCGGCGTTCCTGCTGTTCCTGGTGCAGCCGATCATCGCCAGGCAGATCCTGCCGTGGTTCGGCGGCGCGGCCACCGTGTGGACCACGTGCCTGGTGTTCTTCCAGAGCGTGCTGCTGGCCGGCTACGCGTATGCGGACTGGACCACGCGGCTCGGCGTGCGCCGGCAGACGTGGCTGCACATCGCGCTGCTCGCCGCCTCGCTCGCCACGCTGCCGATCCTGGCCAGCGACGCGTGGAAGCCCGTCGGCAGCGAGGAGCCGATCGCGCGCATCCTGCTGCTGCTCGCGTTCACGATCGGGTTGCCGTATTTCCTGCTGTCGACCACCACGCCGCTCGCGCAGGCGTGGTACTGGCGCCGCTTCCGCAGCGCGGTGCCGTACCGCTTGTTCGCGCTGTCGAACTTCGCCTCGCTACTGGCGCTGCTCGGCTTTCCCGTGCTGTTTGAGCCGTGGTTCACCCTGCCGCAGCTCGGCTGGGGCTGGTCGCTGCTTTATGTTCTCTTCGTCGCCGTGTGCGCGGCGACCGGCTGGGCGTCGTTGCGCGCGTCGCTCGGCACGCCGCAGTCGCTGCACGCGGCGGATCGCTCGCTGCCCGCGCCCGCGCCGACGCTCGCCACGCAGCTCACGTGGCTCGCGCTCGCGGCGATGGGATCGGTGATGCTGCTCGCCGTCACCAATCACGTGACGCAGAACATCGCCAGCGTGCCGTTCATGTGGGTGGTGCCGCTGTCGCTGTACCTCGTCACGTTCATTCTCTGTTTCGATCATCCGCGCTGGTACGTGCGGCCGCTGTTCCTGGTCGGTGCGCTGGTGCTGGTGCCGGTGATGGCGTGGCAGATCCCGTCGCTGAATCTCAAGGTGGGCGTGGCGCTGTACTTCGGCGGCCTGTTCGTCTCCTGCATGGTCTGTCATGGCGAGCTGGCGCGGCTGAAGCCCGACCCGCGCTATCTGACGCGCTTCTACCTGATGCTGTCTGCGGGCGGCGCGCTCGGCGCGGTGCTGATCGCGATCGTCGCGCCGCTGGCGCTCGCCGGCTATTACGAGCTGAACATCGCGCTGGTCGTGCTGGCGCTGCTGATCGCGCTGCGGCTGCCGCGTGGCGCGCGCGCGCTCGGCGTGCTCGCGCTCGCGGTCACCGGCTACTTCGCCGTGAACGGCGCGCGCGAATACGCGCGCGACATGCGCGTGATCGAGCGCGACTTCTACGGCGTCGTGCGCACGCGCGACAAGCAGGTCGACGGCGTGCGCTATCGCGCGATGTATCACGGCGCGATCATCCACGGCGGCCAATTGCTCGGCGACCGATTCCGCAACACGCCCTCCGACTACTTCGGTCCCGGCTCCGGCTACGGCCGCCTGTTCGCGGCGCTGAACGACGTTCGGAAGGGGCCGCGCAAGGTCGGCATCATCGGCCTGGGCGCGGGCGTGGTCGCCGCGTACGGCCGCAAGGGCGACGAGATCACCTTCTACGAGATCAGCCCGACCGTGGTCGACATCGAGCGGCGCGAGTTCACCTTCCTGCGCGACACGCCGGCGAAGACGAGCGTCGTGCTCGGCGACGGGCGGCTGTCGCTCGAGCGCGAGCCGGCGCAGAAATACGACGTGCTCGGCATCGACGCGTTCTCCGGCGACTCGATCCCGATGCACCTGCTGACGCGCGAGGCGATGGCGCTGTACGCGCGCCACCTCGCGTTCGATGGCGTGATCGTGTTCCAGGCCACCAACCGCTATATCGACATGATGCCGGTGGTGAAGCGGCTGGCCGCCGAGCAGCGGATGGAAGCGGTGCTCGTTTCCGACAGCCCCGAGTCGGCGACCGGCGCCGATTACTGGTTGAGTTCCACCGACCAGATCCTCGTGTCACGCGACCGCAAGCTGCTCGCGCACCCGCGCATCGCGGAGGCGGCGAAGGAAATCAAGGACCGGCCGGAGCTGCCGGCGTTCACCGATGCGCATCACAATCTGGTGCGGATACTGAAGTAGCCCGGCCGCCGACAGCGTCGCTTTCAGCGTGTCCAGGGCGGCGGTGAGTCGGCGCGCAGGCCATAGCGCTCGCTTGCTTGCACGGCCAGCGCCGGATCGATCGCCGCCAGCGCCGCCACCGCGATCGAATGGCGATCGACTTCGAAGAACCGGCGCAGGTTCGCGCGCAAATCGCTGCGGCCGAAACCGTCGGTGCCAAGCGCGATCATGCGGTCGCGCACCCACGGGCGGATCAGGTCAGGCACCGCGCTCACGTAATCGCTGGCAGCGATGACCGGCGCGCCGCTGGCGGGCAGCTTCTGCTCGATCCATGCCGCTTCGCTCGCCCGGCCGAGGCGGCGCTGCCGCTCGATCGCCATCGCCTCGCGCCGCATCTCGGTGTAGCTGGTGACCGAATACACGTCGGCGTGAACGTTGAAATCGGCTTCGAGCAGCTCGGCGGCGGCCAGCGCTTCGCGCAGGATCGTGCCGGCGCCGAGCAGTCGCACGTGCGCCGCGCCGCGCGCTGACGCACGGATGCAGTACAGGCCGCGCAGGATGCCTTGGCGAGCCACACCGCCGGAGGCAACACGCCCCTCCCCCGCGGCGGGAGACGCGGGGGAGGGGTCAGGGGTGGGGGACTCGACCTGCGCGCTTTGCGCGGCCTGAGGCGCCCATGGCGCCGAAGGTTGCGCGTAGTTCTCGTTCATCACCGTCACGTAATAGAACACGTCCTCGTTCGCGCCGAGCATGCGGCGCATGCCGTCGTCGAGGATCACGGCCAGCTCGTACGCGAAGCACGGGTCGTAGGCGCGGCAGTTGGGGATCGTGCTGGCGACGAGGTGGCTCGCGCCGTCCTGGTGCTGCAGCCCTTCGCCGGCGAGCGTGGTGCGGCCGGCGGTGGCGCCGAGCAGGAAGCCGCGCGCGCGCGAATCGGCCGCGGCCCAGATCGCGTCGCCGACGCGCTGGAAGCCGAACATCGAGTAGTAGATGAAGAACGGCAGCATCGCGTGCCCGTGCGCGCTGTAGCTCGTCGCCGCGGCGACCCAACTGGCGATCGCGCCGGCCTCGGTGATGCCTTCCTCGAGGATCTGGCCGTTGCGCGCTTCCCGGTAGTAGCTGACCTGGTCGCGATCCTCCGGCTCGTACAGTTGCCCGAGCGGCGAATAGATGCCGATCTGGCGGAACAGATCGGCCATGCCGAAGGTGCGCGCCTCGTCGGCAATGATCGGCACGATGCGCGGACCCAGCTCCTTGTCCTTCAGCAGCGCGCCGATCATGCGCACCAACGCCATCGTCGTGCTCATCTCGCGGCCGGCGGCCTCGAGCGCGAACTTCGCGTAGCCGTCGAGCGGCGGCAACGCGACCGGCGCGGCGCTGCGCGCGCGCGCCGGCAGATAGCCGCCCAGCTTGGCGCGGCGCGCGTGCAGGTATTTCATTTCCGGACTGTCGGCCGTGGGACGCACGAACTCGCACGCGTCGACCTGCGCGTCGGTCAACGGCAGCGCAAAGCGGTCGCGGAATTCGGCGAGCTGCTGGGTGTCGAGCTTCTTCTGCTGGTGCGTGGTCATCCGGCCCTGGCCCGCGGAGCCCATGCCGTAGCCCTTCTTCGTCTTCGCGAGAATCACGGTCGGTTGGCCGCGATGGTTTGCGGCCGCGTGATACGCGGCGTGGATCTTCACCGGATCGTGGCCGCCGCGGCGCAGGCGGTCGATGTCGTCGTCGGACAGGTGCGCGACCAGCGCCTGCAGCTCCGGGTACTTGGCGAAGAAATGCTCGCGGTTGAAGCGGCCGTCGGTGGCGGAAAGCTGCTGGAACTCGCCGTCGACGGTCTCGTGGAACGCGCGCAGCAGCAGGCCGTGCTCGTCGCGCGCGAACAGCGGATCCCAGTCGCTGCCCCACAGCAGCTTGATCACGTTCCAGCCCGCGCCGGCGAACAGGCCTTCGAGCTCCTGGATGATCGAGCCGTTGCCGCGCACCGGCCCGTCGAGCCGCTGCAGGTTGCAGTTGACGACGAACACCAGGTTGTCGAGGCTCTCGCGCGCGGCGATCGATAGTCCGGCGAGCGATTCCGGTTCGTCCATCTCGCCGTCGCCGACGAACGCCCATACCTTGCGCCCCTGCGTGTCGAGCAGGCCGCGGTGCGCCAGATAGCGCATGAAGCGCGCCTGGTAGATGGCGAACAGCGGACCCAGTCCCATCGACCCGGTCGGGAACTGCCAGAAGTCCGGCATCAGCCACGGATGCGGATACGAGCTCAGGCCCTTGCCGCCCGTTTCACGCCGATAGTTCGAAAGCTGCTCTTCAGTCAGCCGTCCCTCGAGGAACGCGCGCGCGTACACGCCGGGCGCCGAGTGCGGCTGGAAGTAGACGAGATCCCCGGTCGGCCCCGCCTTGAAGAAATGATTGAAGCCGACCTCGAACAGATCGGCCGCCGACGCGTAGCTCGCGATGTGGCCGCCCAGCTCGGCGCTGGCGCGGTTGGCGCGCACCACCATCGCCAGCGCGTTCCAGCGCACCAGCGCGGACAGGCGCGCCTCGATCTCGAGGTTGCCGGGAAACGGCGCCTGCTGCGCGAGCGAGATCGTGTTGATGTACGGCGTGTTGGCCACCGTCGGCAATTGCACGCGGCGGCGGCGCGCGTGCTGCACCAGCTTCTGCAGGATGAAGGTCGCGCGCTGCGGGCCGACGTCGTGGATGATCGCGTCGAGCGCGTCGAGCCACTCCTGCGTCTCCTGCGGATCGGCGTCGGCTTCGGGCAGACGCCACGAGGCGATCGTGGCGAGCTTGGCAAGGTCATCGCGGTTCATGGCGTCGCCGCTGCCGCGGAGGGCGCAGCAGTCTGTCTCCTGCGGCGATTATCTCCCCGCCGCGGCGACGGCCGCGACGCGCTGCGGCCGCACGGCGGCGTCGAGCGCCTGCGCGATGTCCGCCATCAGGTCGTCCGTGTCTTCGAGTCCGGCCGACACGCGCACCAGTCCGTCGCCGATGCCGTGTGCGCGGCGCTGCTCCGCGGTGTAAGTGGAGTGCGTCATGCTCGCGGGGTGCTGTGCCAGCGACTCGGCGTCGCCCAGGCTCACCGCGCGCGTAACCAGTCGCAGCGCATCCATGAAGCGCCTGCCGGCCTCGAATCCGCCCTTCAGTTCGAACGCGATCATTCCGCCGGGCAGCCGCATCTGCCGGCGCGCCAGCTCGTATCGGGAAAACGAACGCAGACCCGGGTAGTGCACGACCGCGGCGGCCGGGTGCGCCTCGATCAACTCGGCGAGCGCCTGCGCGTTGTCGCAATGCCGCTGCATGCGCAGCGCGAGCGTCTTCAGCCCGCGCAGCACCAGGTACGCGTCCTGCGGCGACAGCACGGCACCGGTCATGTCCTTCAGCCCCTGCATGCGTACGCGCTGCGCGACTTCGGCGTCGCGAAACACGGCCGCGCCCGCGGTCAGGTCGCCGTGGCCGCCGAGGTACTTGGTCGCCGAGTGCAGCGCGATGTCGGCGCCGAGCACCAGCGGCTGCTGCAGGTACGGGCTGCAATAGGTGTTGTCGACCGCCACCGGCACACCGCGCGCATGCGCCGCCGCGGCGACCGCCGCGATATCGACCAGCCGCATGTTCGGATTGGCCGGCGATTCGAAGTACACCAGCTTCGTCGCCGGCCCGATTGCGCGCGCGACGTTGGCGGCGTCGGTCATGTCGACGTGCGTGACGCGCACGCCGAAGCGCGCGATGCCATGGTGCAGGAACGCGAAGGTGCAGCCATAAAGCGTGGTGTCGACCAGCACCTCGTCGCCCGGTGCGAGCAACGTCCACAGCGTCGCGGTGATCGCGCCCATGCCCGAGCCGAACACCACCGCGGCTGCGCCGCCTTCGAGCGCGGCGAGCCGCGCCTCGAGCAGCGCCAGCGTCGGGTTGGCGATGCGCGTGTACACGTAGCCGGCCTGCTCGCCGCTGAAGCAGCGCATGCCGTAATCCGTGTCCGGGAACGCGAAGGTCGCCGACAGATGAACCGGCGGCACCAGCGCGCCGTGGTGGTCGAGCGGGTCGTAGCCGTGATGGATGGCGCGGGTGGCGAAGCCGTGGCGGGGCGGGTCGAGGTGCGGCATGGCGGTCTCCCTGGGGCAATGCGGGCATGTTAGGAGCGCGATCGCGGATAGACTGTGCATTTCCTGCCCTGGAGATCGAGGATGGCGCAAAGAAATCTCGGAAGACGAGCAAAGTACGAAAAACCATTACCGGAATTTCCGCTGGACGGCACCGACCGCGCGATCCTCGCGCTGCTGCAGACCGACGCGCGGCTGTCGGCCACGCAGATCGCCGAGCGCGTGGCGCTGTCGACCTCGCCCGCCTGGAGGCG
This sequence comes from Pseudomonadota bacterium, assembly GCA_029778535.1. Classification (GTDB taxonomy): domain Bacteria; phylum Pseudomonadota; class Gammaproteobacteria; order Burkholderiales; family Burkholderiaceae_F; genus JAKOQB01. The sequence goes on from JAKOQB010000041.1 coordinate 211,620, forward strand.
CATCAAGCGGCTCGAACAGACGGGCTTAATCCGCGGCTATCGCGCCGTGCTCGACGAGCGCCGGCTCGGCTACGGCGTGACCGCGTTCGTCAGCGTGATGCTCGAACGGCACACGCCGGCGGCCGGCCGCGCGTTCGAGGAAGCGGTGCGCGCGATCCCGCAGATCCTCGCCTGCCACAACGTGTCGGGGCGCTATGACTTCCTGCTGCACATCGTCGCCGCGGATCTCGAGGCGTTCGGCCGCTTTGCGCGCGACACGGTCCGCGCGCTGCCGGGCGTGAAGGAGATGTACTCGAGCTTCTCGCTGAAGGAGGTCAAGGGCGAAAGCGGCATGCTGCTGCCGGTGTAGCCGGCGTCAGCGCGTGTGCTGCGGCTCCTCGTCGATCCACGCCGTCAGCAGCTTGTACGTGACCGCGAGCACGACCGGCCCGAGAAACAGGCCCACCAGCCCGAACGCGAGCAGGCCGCCGATCACGCCGGCGAAGATCAGCAGCAGCGGCAGCTTCGCGCCGCGCTGGATCAGCCAAGGCCGCAGCACGTTGTCCATGCTTGCCACGACGACCGACCACACGACGAGGAACACGCCCCAGCCGGTCGCGTCCTGCCAGAACGCCCACGCGGCCGCGGGCAGCAGGATCGGCAGCGCGCCGATCTGCGCCAGGCACAGCATGAAGGCGATCGCGGTCAGCAGCCCCGCGAGCGGCACGCCGCTCGCCGCGAGTCCCACGCCGGCGAGCGCGGTCTGCACCAGCGCCGTGCCGACCACGCCGATGGCCACGCCGCGGATCGCCTGGCCCGCGAGCGTGATCACCTGGTCGCCGCGCGCGCCCGCGAGCCGGTGCGCGAAGCGAACCGCGAGCGTCGCCGCCGATTCGCCGCTCGCGTACATGACCACGGCGATCGCGATCGTCAGCACGAACTGCACCGCGGTCAGCCCGACGTTGCCGGCCAGCCCGGCGAACCACTTGACCAGCGCGCCCAGGTGCGGCGCGAGCCGGGCCACGATGCCGTCCGATCCGCCGGCGGCCAGATCGCGCCATGCCTGCGCCAGCGGCGCGCCCGCGAGTGGAATCCGCTCGACCCACGGCGGCGGCAGCGGCAGCCCGCGCTCGGCCACCAGCTTGACGCCCGCGACCAGCCGATCGGCGTTGTCGACGATGGTGGCGATCGCGAGGAACAGCGGAATCGCGAACACCAGCAGCAGCAGCAGCGTCATCGCGACGATCGCGATCCAGCGCCGCCGGCCTACGCGGGCCTCGACGAGGCGCATCAACGGCCACGTGGCCACGACGATCATCGCCGCCCACAGGATCGCCGGCAGGAAGGGGCGCAGCACCCAGAACGTGGCCGCGGCCAGCAGCGCGACCGCCGCGGCGACAAGCAGCGGCCGCATGAAGTCGCGCGGCGGCTGCGATTCGCGCGGCGGCGTTCGGGGCTCGCGATTCTGCATGCCGCCATGTTACGTGGGCGGTGATAATCGCGGCATGACCGCCGCGACCCTGACGATCACCCGCCCGGACGACTGGCACCTGCACCTGCGCGACGGCGCGCAAATGGCCGACGTGCTGCCATACACCGCGCGCCAGTTCGCGCGCGCGATCGTGATGCCGAACCTCAAGCCGCCGGTGACGACCACCGCGCAGGCGCGCACGTATCGCGACCGCATCGTGCGCGCGACGGCGGCGAGCCTGCGCTTCGAGCCGCTGATGACGCTGTACCTGACCGACAACACGCCGGCGGAGGAGATCGCGCGCGCCCGGGGAAGCGGCATCGTGCACGGCGTCAAGCTGTACCCGGCGGGGGCCACGACCAACTCGGACTCCGGCGTCACGAGCCTCGCCCGGTGCGCGCGCGCGCTGGAAGAAATGCAGAAGGTCGACCTGCCGCTGCTGGTGCACGGCGAGGTCACCGCGAGCGAAGTCGACGTGTTCGACCGCGAGAAATACTTCATCGACCAGGTGCTGATCCCGCTGCGGCGCGATTTCCCGCGGCTGCGCGTGGTGTTCGAGCACATCACCACGCGCGAGGCGGTCGACTACGTGCTGCAGGCGGAGGGCCGCATCGGCGCGACGATCACCGCGCACCACCTGCTGTACAGCCGTAACGCGATCTTCATGTCGGCGGCCGGCAGGACCGGCATTCGCCCGCACTTCTACTGCCTGCCGGTGCTCAAGCGCGAGACGCACCGGCGCGCACTGCTGGCCGCCGCGACTTCGGGCAGTCCGCGCTTCTTCCTCGGCACCGACAGCGCGCCGCATCCGAAGGGCGACAAGGAGAACGCCTGCGGCTGCGCCGGCTGCTTCACGGCCGCTTCCGCGCTCGAGATGTACGCGACCGCGTTCGAGCAGGCCGGCGCGCTGGACAAACTCGAAGCCTTCGCGAGTTTCAACGGCCCGGACTTCTACCGGCTGCCGCGCAACGGGCAGACCGTCACGCTCGAGCGGCGTGAATGGACGCTGCCGGCAGAACTGAAGTTCGGCGACACGACCCTGGTCCCGCTGGGCGCGGGCGAAACGCTGGCGTGGAAGCTCGGTCACTGATCGACTGGTCCGCGCCGTGGCTTGCGCCGCATGCATCGCTGCGCCCGGCGCTCGAGTCGCCCGGCTGGCGCGCCGAGCTGACCGCCATCGCCCGTGCGCGCGGCGTGCGCAGCGCGGGCGGCCATCCGGTCGAATTCGCCGCCGCGGACGACGCGCCGCCGGGCGTCGCGTACGAAGCGCACATCGCCGCCACCGGACGTGTGCCGAGCCGCGACAACCGGCACGACCGCTTCAACGCGCTGATGTGGCTCGCGTTCCCGCGTCTGAAGGCGCGGCTCAACGCGCGCCAGGCGGAGGAGATCGCGCGCCTCGGCGTCGGCGCGACCCGCGGCGCGGTGCGCGATGCCGCGACCCTGATCGACGAGAGCGGGCTGCTGCTCGCGTGCGACGACGAATCGGTGTTCGAGCTGCTGGCGCAGCGGCAGTGGCGCGCGCTGCTCGCCGAGCGGCGCGCGCGCTGGGGTACCGACATTCTTCCGTACGCGTTCGGCCACGCGCTGCTGGAAAAGCTCGTCGGCCCGTACAAGGCGATCACCGCCGCGGTGGTGCCGGCACGCGGCGCCTCGTTTGAATCGATCGATGCCGCGGCGGCCGCGTTCGTCGCGCGGCCGGATCTGGCGCCGCGCCTGCTCGAGCACCTGCCGGTGCTCGGAGTCCCCGGCTGGTGCGCGGACAACATGGACGCGCGGTTTTACGATGACGCGCGCGTGTTCCGCCCGTTGCGGAGCATGCGCGATGATTCCGTCACCCCGGCGCGGGCCGGGGCCCAGGTTCGTGCGCGGAAAATCGGGCCCCGGCCGTCGCCGGGGCATCCCCATTTGCAGGGGCACAAGCCATGAAGATCGTGATCACCGGCGGCGCCGGATTCCTCGGGCAACTGCTGGTGCGCGCGCTGGCCGCGCGCGGCAGTCTCACCGATGCCGAGGGGCGCGAGCGGCGCATCGAGCACATCGTCGCGGTCGACCAGTCGCAGATCGGGAAGCTGTTCGTCGACGAGCGCGTCGACTACGTCGTCGGCGACATCGCGGCGTCCGGCTTCATCGAGCACGTGATGGAGGGCGACACCGACAGCGTGTTCCACCTCGCGGCGGTCGTCAGCGGCGCGGCCGAGGCCGACTTCGACCTGGGCATGCGGGTGAACCTGGACGGCACGCGCGCGATCCTGAACGCGTGCCGCAAGCAAAGCGGACGGCCGAAGCTCGTGTTCGCGAGCAGCGTGGCGGTGTTCGGCGGCGAGCTGCCGCCCGTGGTCACCGACGCCACGCAGCCGACGCCGCAGACGAGCTACGGCGCGCAGAAGCTGATGTCCGAACTGCTGATCGGCGACTGCACGCGCAAAGGCTTCATCGACGGCCGCAGCGTGCGGCTGCCGACGATCGTCGTGCGGCCCGGCAAGCCGAACGCGGCCGCGTCGAGCTTCGCCAGCGGCATCATCCGCGAGCCGCTCGCGGGCGAAATCTCCGCCTGCCCGGTCGCTGCGGCGACCGCGATGTGGGTGCTGTCGCCGCAGTCGGCGATCTCGTCGTTCATTCACGCGCACGAGCTGCCGGCCGCCGCCTGGGGCGCGCGCCGCGCACTGAACCTGCCGGGGCTGACGGTGACGGTGGCGCAGATGCTGGAGGCGCTGCGCGCGGTCGGCGGCGACGCCGCGGTCGCACGCGTGAAAATGGAACCCGACGAGCGCATCGCCGCGATCGTCAACACCTGGCCGGCGCGCTTCGAGACGCCGCGCGCCGACGCGCTCGGCTTTCCGCGCGACCGCGACGTGGAGTCGATCGTGCGCGCCTACGCGCGCGCGTACGTGTCCGGTTAGGACGAAAACTGCGGCGGCGAGCCCGCGCCATGCGGCGCCGCCAGCCCGCTGCGGCGGCGCTGCATCATCAGCCAGAAGTCGGCTTCGCGCGGCGAGCGCAGCTCGATCACGCGCGCGTGCGCCAGCGCCGGATGCTGCAGCAGCGCGTACATCTCGGGGGCGATCATCAGGTGAGCGAACGCGGCGCGCACGTCGCGCCAGGTGGCGCGCGGCGTCGGCGCGTGCAGGCCGTGGCGGCGCGCGGCGGCAAGGAGCAGGTCCCTGGCGCGCGCGGCCCAGTCGCGCAGGAACGCCAGCGGAGAAAAGTGCAACCACACGATGGTGTCGGCCTGTCGGAACAGGCGCTCGGTGAACAAGCCGACCGGCTCGGCGCCGACCCACGCTTCGTCGCGCAGCACTGCGGGCGACGATTCCTGCGTCACCTGGTGCGCGCCCAGCCGCAACGCGAGCGCACGCGCGAATTCACGGAAGCACAGCGGACCCGACGTTGCCGCCGGCGGGCCGACCACGACGATGCGCAACATGTTTCCTCCCGAGTGCGTCCGAGCCTGCGGCAAGCTTGCACCCGCGCAGCGCGCGCCAGAATCCGCTGAACGGCGGAATCGCGGTCGTAACGTCCGCGCGCCGTTGCGCGCAACGGCTCAGCGCTGCAACTGCGCGGTGGCGCGGATCGCCGACAGCGTCGCGTTGGGCGTGATCACCTCGGGATCGCAGCGCAGCTCGATCAGCGCCGGCAGGTGCTTCTCGCGCGTGTGCGCGACCGCCTTGTCCAGCGCCGGGCCGAACTCGTCGGTGGACTCGACCACGGCACCGTGCGCACCGTATGCCTCGGCGAGCAGCGCGAAGTGCGGGTTCGCGAGCTGCGTGCCGTAGGTGCGGCCGGGAAACTCGCGCTCCTGATGCATGCGGATCGTGCCGTACATGCCGTTGTTGAACACGATCACGATCAGCCCGGCGCGGTATTGCACGGCGGTGGCCAGTTCCTGGCCGGTCATCAGGAATTCGCCGTCGCCGGCAAAAGTTACGACCGTGCGCTCGGGCGCGACGATCTTGGCCGCCACGCCGGCCGGCACGCCGTAGCCCATGCTGCCGGCGGTCGGCGCCAGCTGCGTGCGCAGCCGCGTGTAGCGATAGAAACGGTGCGCCCAGGTCGCGAAGTTGCCCGCGCCGTTGCAGATCACCGTGTCGTCGGGCAGCGCGCGCTTCAATCGCTCGACCACCTGCCACAGGTCGAGCCTCGGCACCGTGTGCGCGTACACCGGCGGGCGCGCCTGCCACGCCTCGTAATCGGCGCGCGCGGCGGCCAGCTCTCCGCGCCATGGCGGCGCTTCGATCGGCATCATCATCGCCAGCCGCGACGCGAACTGCGGCATGCCGGAATTGACCATCAGCGACGCCTGGTACACGCGGCCGAGTTCCTCCGCGCCCGCGTGCACGTGCACCAGCACCTGCTTCGGCCGCGGCACCTCGAACAGCGTGTAGCCGCCGGTCGTCATCTCGCCCAGCCGCGGCCCGATCGCGATCACCAGGTCGGCGTCCTTGACCCGCTGCGCGAGCCTGGGATTGATGCCTATGCCTACATCGCCGACGTAGTTCGCATGCCGGTTGTCGAACAGGTCCTGATAACGGAACGCGCAGGCGACCGGCAGGAAGTTCGACTCGGCCCAGCGCCGCACGTTGTCGCACGCGACCTGCGTCCAGCCGCTGCCGCCGAGGATCACGAGCGGCCGCTGCGCCTGTCCCAGCAGGCGGCGCAGCGCGGCCATCTGCGTGTCGCTGGGAGACGCCTGCACCGGCACGTGGCAGGCGGCGTCGGCAACGTCGGCGGTCGCGACCTGCATGTCCTCCGGCAGCGCCAGCACGACCGGGCCGGGCCGGCCGCTGGTCGCGACCTGGAACGCGTGCGCGACGTACTCGGGAATGCGATCGGCGCGATCGATCTGCGCGACCCATTTGGTCATCTGGCCGAACATGCGCCGGTAGTCCAGCTCCTGGAACGCCTCGCGTTCGACGAAATCCGATCCAACCTGCCCGATGAACACGATGATCGGCGTCGAATCCTGGAACGCGGTGTGCACGCCGATCGATGCATTGGTCGCGCCGGGGCCGCGCGTGACGAAGGCCACGCCCGGTTGTCCCGTGAGCTTCGCGTACGCGTCGGCCATGAAGGCCGAGCCGTTCTCGTGCCGGTTGATGACGAGTTTGATCGCGCGCGCGTCATGCAGCGCGTCGAGCACCGCGAGGTAGCTCTCGCCCGGCACGCAGAACGCGTGGTTGACTCCCTGGACCAGCAGCTGGTCGACGAGAATGCGGGCACCCGTGCGCGCGGTCATCGCAAAACCTTGTAAATTGGCGCGGCGAAAGAATAGCAGCGCACTCGATCGGCAACGCGCGCTGCGTCGTCCCGGCGCAGGCCGGGACCCAGTTCCCGTTCGATCAACTTGCGCCCCGGCCTGCGCCGGGGCGACGGCGAATGCCCAGGCTCATCGCATTGCTCGTCGTCGTACTGATCGCGTGCACGCCGTCGCGCGCGCAACCTGAAGAGCAGCCGGCCGCGCGCCCGAAGATCGGCCTGGTGCTGTCGGGCGGCGGCGCGCGCGGATTCGCGCACATCGGCGTGCTCAAGGTGTTGCAGGAGCTGCACGTTCCGGTCGACGTGATCGCCGCCACCAGCATGGGGGCGATCGCCGGCGGCGCCTACGCGGCCGGCTACACGCCGCGCGCGCTCGAGCAGCTCGTGCAAGCGACCGACTGGAACACGATCTTCGCGCGCCGCGCGCCGCGCGCCGACCTCGCGTGGCGGCTGAAGGAGGACGATTACCGCAATCTCTTCACGTTCGAGCTGGGCGTCAAGGAAGACGGACTGACGCTGCCGCGCGGCGCCGCCGGCGCGCAGGAGCTGGGTCTGCTGCTGCGCGCGCTCGGCGGCACGGTCCGAGACGTGAACGATCTCGCCCAGCTGCCGATCCCGTTCGCCGCGATGGCGACCGATCTGGCCACCGGCAAGCTGGTCGTGCTGCAGAAGGGCGCGTCGCTGTCGACCGCGATGCGGGCGTCGATGTCGGTGCCCGGCGCGTTCGCACCGATCGACTACCAGGGCCGGCCGCTGGTGGACGGCGCGCTGGTGCGCAACCTGCCGGTCGACATCGCGCGCCAGATGGGCGCGGACATCGTGATCGCGGTCAACGTCGGCACGCCGCTCCTGCCGCGCGACAAGCTGACCGACGTGATCGCGGTCGGCCAGCAGATGATCAACATCCTGACCGAGCAGAATGTCGAGCGCAGCCTGGCGCAACTGACGCCGCGCGACATCCTGATCACGCCCGATCTGGCGGACGTTAGCGCCGGCGACTTCGCCAAGGGCGAAGCGATCGTCGCCGCGGGCGAGGCCGCCGCGCGCGCGCTGGCCGACCGGCTGGCGGCGCTCGCCGTGAGCCCCGAGAGCTATGCCCGGTTCGAGCACGCCCGCAGCGCGCGGTTGCACGCGCAGACGCCCGCCCCGATCGTCGACGTGCGCGTCGAAGGACTGCGCACGGTCAATCCGCAAAGCGTGCTGGCCGACATCGACCTGCCGCGCAACGTGCCGGTCGACACCGCGCAGGTGCAGCGGCAGATCCGGCGCGTGTACGCGAGCGGCGATTTCGAGTCGGTCAGCTACGGCCTGCTCGATGCGCCGGGCGGGCGCGTGCTGGTCGTCACGCCGATGGAAAAGAGCTGGGGCTACAACACGCTGCAACTGGGCGGCAGCCTGCAGACCAACTTCAGCAACGACAACCGCTTCGACCTGCTGGTGCTGCACACCTGGTCGTGGCTGAACCGCGCCGGCGGCACGTGGCGCAACGAGCTGCAGTTCGGCACGATACGGCGCCTTGGCTCCGAGTTCCTGCAACCGTTCGCGGCCGGCAGCCATTGGCTCGCGGTGCCGCGAGCGCGCCTCGAGCGCGAATCGTTCGACCTGTTCTCGGGCCGCCGCGCGATCGCGCAGTTCGAGTCGCGCGAGCAGTTCGCCGACCTGTCGCTGCGCTACCTGCTGGGCAGCCTCGGCATGGTGCAGTTCGGGCTCGGTCACGCGCACACCGAGATGCGGCTGCTGACCGGATCGACGCCGCCGCCGCCCGGCGGACGCACCGATGGCGCGATCGCGCGCGGCCAGTTCATGCTCGACACGCTCGACGCGGTCGGCTATCCGCGCAGCGGCTATTCGCTCGGCGCCGGGATCACCTACTACGACGGCCCGCCCGGCAGCGCCGGACGCAAGACCGCGGCGCAGGTGAGCGCGACGGCACCGATGACCTACGGCCGCTACACGCTGGTCGCGAGCGTGGCGGCGGCGACGTCGAACCAGGCCTGGGGCGTGCGCTACGGGGGGTTGTTCAACCTCTCCGGCACGTCGCGCGGCGAACTCGCGGGTTCGAGCGGCGTGCTGGTGCGCGGCGTGTTCTACCGCAACGTGTCCGACGCGTTCGGCGACATCCGGATGCCGATCTTCGGCGGCGCGTCGCTGGAGGCGGCAGCCGCGCTCGCTCCCGGCGAGGCGTTCTCGTGGTCGGAGTTCAGGCGCGCGGCATCGCTGTTCTTCGGCGCCGAGTCGCCGGTCGGTCCGCTGTACTTCGCGCTCGGCAAGACCTTCGGCGGTTCGAGCGCGCTGTACTTCCTGTGGGGGCGGCCGCAGTAGGCATCACAGCCGCCCGCGCGGCGGCAGGTAGTCGTCCTGCGCGTACGTCATCACGATCTGCGGGCGGAAGATCACCAGCGCGGAGAAGATCATCCCGCTCGCCAGCGCCTCGCCCCACGCCAGCAGCAATGCATAGCCGACGAGTTCGCCGCCGTTCGGCACCGCGCCCGGCGCCAGCGCGACCTGCAGCCCGATGGTCGCCACCTGCGCGCAGCCCGACGCGATCAGTGTGACGAACAGCCCGTTGCCGAGGATGAACACGAACGGATGGTGCGGCAGCCTCGCGGCGATCAGCCGCTGCAGCGCGGCGGCGAGCGCGGCGGGCAGCGCGATCGCCGCCAGCCCCTGCAGCCCGAGGCCGGCCCACGCGCCCTGGGTGAACACGGTGAGACCGATCGCCGCGACCGCCGCGCCGAGCAGCGCGCGCGCATAGCCGAACAGCAGCGCATACAGCGACACGCCGATCATCGCGAACTGCACCGCGCCGGCGTGGACCGGCAGCGACCACAGCGCGCCGAGCGCGACGATGCCCGCGAGCCATGCGTGCTGCTGGATCGGCTGCGGCAGGAACGCGCCGCGCCGCGCCGCCCGCAGCGCCAGCGCGCCCAGCGCGGCGAAGATCGCCCAGCCGAGAAAGGCGAGTTCAGGCGGAATCCGCTGCGGCCCCATGGTCCGGTGAGGCTAGCAGCCTCAGCGGATCCAGAGTGTCAACCCGCGCTCCAGCGCCGCGCGCAGCGGCGCTTCGATGTGCGGCAGCAGGATGAACAGCGTCCCCAGCCCGACCAGGATCGTCAGCGGAAAGCCGACCGCGAAGATATTCAACTGCGGCGCCACCCGCGCCAGCACGCCGAGCACGATGTTCACCAGCATCATCACGGTGATGAACGGCAGCGCGATCGTCAGGCCGATCGTGAACACGTCGCCGCCGAGCCGCGCGACGCGGTCGAACGACAGCGGAAACTCGCCGCCGGCGAGCGGGAAGAGCCGAAAACTCTCGGCCAGCGCGTGGATCAGCATCAGGTGTCCGTCGATCGCGACGAACATCAGCAGCGCCAGCAGCGACATGAAGCTCGAGGTGGCAGTCTGTGCCGCGCCCATCGCCGGGTTGAAGAAGCCGGCGAACGACAGGCCCGTCTGCAGTCCGATCACTTCGCCCGCGAGCTCGAGCGCGGCGAACACGATGCGCACCGTGAAGCCGATCATCACGCCGATCACGATGTTCTGCGCCAGCAGCGCGAGCCCGGAGGCGCTCAGCACATCGGTGAGCGGCGGCGCCGGCACGTTGGGCAGCAGCACCAGCGCAACGCCGACCGCCAGCGCGATCTTGATCCGCGCCGGGATCGCGCGGTGCGACAGCACCGGCGCGACCGAGAACAGCGCGAGTACCCGCACCAGCGGCCAGAACAGCGCGCCGTACCAGGCGGAGAGCTGGGCTTCGGTGAATGAAAACATCGTGATTCGTGATCCGTGATCGGTGATCCGTTGTTCCGTGCACTGCGACCCTTCGGATCACGGATCACAGATCACGGATCACGAGTCAGCCAATCGCCCCCGGAATCGACTCGAACAGCCGCCGCACGTAGTCCACGTACACCGCGATCATCCACGGGCCGGCGATGACGAGCGTGGCGATCATCGCCAGCAGCTTGGGGATGAACGACAGCGTCATCTCGTTGATCTGCGTGGCGGCCTGCAGGATCGACACGATCAGGCCGACGACCAGCGCCGCGACCAGCATCGGCGCGGCGATCATCAGCATCACGGCGAGCGCCTGCTGCCCGAGGGTGATCACGCTTTGGGGGTTCATGGGCGGGAGGATCGAGGATCGAGGATTGAGGATTGCGGATTGCGCGGGGAACGGATCACGGATCACGGATCACGGATCACGGACTGAACGACGCCACCAGCGAGCCGATCAGCAGGTTCCAGCCGTCGGCGAGCACGAACAGCATCAGCTTGAAGGGCAGCGCGATCAGCACCGGCGACAGCATCATCATGCCCATGCTCATCAGCACGCTGGCCACCACCATGTCGATGATCAGGAACGGGATGAACACCATGAAGCCGATCTGGAACGCGGTCTTCAGTTCGCTCGTGACGAAGGCCGGGATCACGACCCGCAGCGGCAGCTTCTCGGGCGCGTCGGCCCGTTCGATGCGCGCCATGCGCGTGAACAGTTCGAGGTCGTTGGCGCGCGTGTGCTTGAGCATGAAGCCGCGCAGCGGATCGCTTCCCGCCGCGAGCGCCTGCTCGAAATTCATCTTCTTCTGGCTGTACGGTACGTAGGCCGCGTCGTGGATGCGGTCGAACGTCGGCCCCATTACGAACAACGTCAGGAACAGGGCGAGCCCGATCAGCACCTGGTTCGGCGGCGTGGTCTGCGTGCCGAGCGCCATGCGCAGCAGCGACAGCACGATGATGATGCGCGTGAACGCGGTCATCATCAGCAGCACGGCCGGCAGGAAGGTGAGCAGCGTGAAGAACAGCAGCGTCTGCACTGGCACCGAGTACGCGGTGCCGCCGCCCGGCGCGGGCGTGGCGGTGACCTCAATTGGGCTTTGTTGCGCGAGTGCAGGGGTGGCGAGCGCGAGCACAAGCAGCACCAGTGTCATTCCCGCGCACGCGGGAATCCAGTGCTGGCCGCCAGATTTGCAGGATGCCCGCGGGGGCCCGCTCTCGACCGCGATCGGGGGCGGGCATGGCACCCGAAACGCACCGCGCTTCATCGCCCAGCCCGGATCTGCTGCAGCAGTTGCCTGAACGCGGTGGCCGACGGCGCAGCCGGGGTGTCCCCGGCAGCCGGCTTCGCCAGCGTGCCGATGCGGTTGATCGCCGCGGCCGTCACGCCCAGCAGCAGCCAGCGGTCGCCGGCTTCGAGCACGACGATGCGCTCGCGCGCACCGAGCGGCAGTTGCGTGACGACCTTCAGACCCGCAGCCTGCGCAAGCGCAGGCTGCGCAGCGCCGAGCTTCTTCATCGCCCAGACCACCAGCGGAATCAGCGCCAGCACGAACGCGAGCGCGAGAATCATCGGCAGGATGGAGGGCCCCGGCGCGGGGGCGGACTGTGCCAGCGCCGCCGTCGGCGCGGCCAGGGCAGCGAAGAGCGTGATCCGTGATCCGTGATCCGTGATCCGTGGCCGCGCAATCCGCAATCCGCAATCCGCAATCCTCACTTGTGCAGCCTCCGCATCCGCTCGCTCGGCGTGACGATGTCGGTCAGGCGGATGCCGAACTTCTCGTTGACGACGACCACCTCGCCCTGCGCGATCAGGCAGCCGTTGACCAGCACGTCCATCGGCTCGCCGGCGAGCGCATCGAGTTCGATCACCGAGCCCTGCGCCAGTTGCAGGATGTTCTTGATCGGAATCTTCGTGCGGCCCAGTTCGACGGTCAGCGTCACCGGGATGTCGAGGATCAGGTCGAGGTCCTGCGCGCCTTCGGCGGTCGCTCCGGGCGCGAGCCGCTGGAAGATGTTGGCCGGCTGCGCCTGCGCCTCGATCGTGTCGCCGGCGGCCTGCTGCTCGGCCAGCGCGGCGCCCCAGTCGTCTGCGGCCGAAGCGGGGGTCTGCGGGGTGTCGCTCATGATCGTGGTTCCGGAAAGGGTTCAGACATCGCGCGCGCGCGGGCTGCCTTGCTCGCCGAACTGCGAGTACTTCAGCATGCGCTCGACGCGGATCGCGGTGCGGCCGTTCACGGTGCCGAAGCGGCACTCGATCACGGGCACGCCGTCGATCTTGGCGGGGATCACTTCCTTCAGCGGCAGGTCGATGAAGTCGCCGGCCTTCAGTTTCAGCAACTGGCCGACGGTGACCTGCGCCTGCGCGAGTTCGGCCGTGAGCTCGACGTCGGCCGACTGCACCTGCCGCGTCAGCGAGTGCATCCAGCGCCGGTCGGGTTCCTGGCCGTCGCCCTGCAGCGGCGAGTACAGGATGTCGCGGATCGGCTCCAGCGACGAGTACGGGAAGCACACGTGCAACTCGCCGCCGGCTTCGCCGACCTCGACATTGAAGGTGGTCGCCACCACGATCTCGCTCGGCGACGCGATGTTGGCGAACTGCGTGTGCATCTCCGAGCGCTGGTAGGCGAAGCTGAAGCGGTACAGCGCGCCCCATGCTTTCATGTACTCCGCCAGCACCACGTCGAGCAGCCGCTGGATGATGCGGCTCTCGGTCGGCGAGAAATCGCGCCCCTCGATGCGCGCATTCAGCTTGCCGCTGCCGCCGAACAGGGTGTCGATGACGCAGAACACCAGCTTGGGGTCGAAGATCACCAGCCCCGCGCCGCGCAGCGGCGTCAGCGACACGATGTTGATGTTGGTCGGCACCACGATGTCGCGCAGGAACGCCGAGTACTTGACCACGCGCACCGGCCCGACCGACACCTCCGGGCTGCGCCGCATGAAGTTGAAGATCCCGAGGCGCAGGTTGCGGGCGAAGCGCTCGTTGACGATCTCCATCGTCGGCATGCGCCCGCGCACGATGCGCTCCTGGCTCGCGAGGTCGTAGTCGCGGATGCCGCCCGCCTGCTCCTCCTTCTCGGGCTTCTGCGGCTCGCCCGTCACGCCCTCGAGCAGCGCGTCGACTTCGTCCTGCGAAAGGAACTGGTCAGCCATCTTCGTCGCTCGTTGCTCGTCGCGCGATCCGCAATCCGATCACTGAATGATCAGATGCGTGAAGTTCACCGCCTCGACGGATTTCTCGGCGGGGGTGCCGGCGAGCGGCTTGTTGGCGGCGGCGACGATTTCCTTCGCCAGCGCTTCCTTGCCTTCGCGGCTGTTCACGTCCTGCGCGAGCTTGGAGCTGAGCAGCAGCAGGATCTCGCTGCGCACAGCGGGCATCATCGTCTTCAGCACTTCGCCGCTCGGCGCGTCCCTCATTTCGGCCACCAGCTTCAACTGCATGAAGCGATCGTCGTCCGGCTGGCGCAGGTTGACGGTGAACGTGTCGAGGTCGACGAATACCGGCATCTTCTTCGGCTCGGCCTTCATCTGCGCCTGCTCGCTGTCGGCGTGTTTCTTTCCCAGCAGCAGGTACGCGGCGGCGGCGCCGGCGCCGGCCAGCAGCGCCGTGCCGGCGACGCCGATCACGATCAGCTTCTTCATCCCGCCCTTCTTCGGCGCCGGTTTGGCCGCGTCCTTCGCGTCCGCCTTGTCGTCGCTTCTTTCCGCCTGCTTGCCTGCCATCGAATGCTCCGTTCGCTCGCTGATCGACCGCGCCGCCGCGCTGCCTGAGGGCGGCGCCTTTCGGCAAATTATTCGGGGACTTGAGGGGGGCGGATCGGCGGAATACCCGCCGCATTACCGCCTGATTCGATGCACCGCGCGCGGCGGCGCGCGGCGCCGCTACGCGATCACGTCGATCAGCCGGTTCGAACGCAGCGTGACGGCCGGCGCGGCCGCGATCGGCGCGCCGGCGGCTGCGATCGCGCCGGACGCGGGCGTGGATGCGTGCGGCGCACGTTCATCGTGGCGCGACGAGCCGCCGCCGGACTGCGTGCCGACGCGCGCGTCGGCGAGCTGCAGCCCCTGCGCGCCGAGCATGTCGCGCAGGCGCGGCAGCGCATCTTCGATCGCGCTGCGGGTCGCCGCGTGCGCGGCGCCGAACACCAGCGTGGCTTCGGTGCCGCGCACTTCGATCGAAACGCTCACCGGACCGAGGTCGGCCGGCGTCAGCGAAATCTCCGCGCTGTGCACCTTGCCGCGCGTCAGCAGCGCGACGCGGCCGGAGAAATCGTCGTTGAAGGCGGCCGCCCCAACCGGCGTCGGCACCGCGATCTGGGCGACGGCCTGTGCCGTGGTTGCCGGCATCGCCGCGGTCCAGCCCGACGCGGCGGTGTGAGCCGGCCCGCCGCCGTCGCCGCGCGGCGCGGCCGTGGCCGCGGCCAGCGCGCGTTCGAATCGCTGCTGGAAATCCTCGCTCAGCCGGTCACGCGGCGCGGCGGGCGGTCCGCCCGCCAGCGCGGGCAGCGGGTCGAGCGTGTCCTTGATGGCCGCCGCGTGCTTGCCGTCGCGGGCTTGCGCCGCGGCGTCGTCGCGGTCGACGCGCTGCGCGCGCGCCGGAAGCGGCGCGCCTTTCGGGTCGTCGTTCGCGGGCGCGGTGTGCGCGGCCGGCGCGGCGTCGGCCGCGGCCACTTGATGTCCGCGCCTTGCGGCGCGCGCGCCGTTGGCGTCGGCCGCAGTCACCGATTCGGTTGCATCGCGCGCGCGCGGCGTGCCGGCGCGAGCGGATGCGGCCGCAGGCGCGGCCTGCGCGGCCGCAGGCGCGGCCGGCGCGGCGGCGAGCGCCTGCGCCTGCTTGATCTGCTCCGGGCTCAGCGCCGCGGCGCCCGGCGTCTCGTCATCGTCGGTCGCTTCGTCCTCTTCGGCGCCGGCCTTGTCGTCGGACTTCGCGGGCCGTGCGCCCGGGTTGTGGCGCGGCGCTTGCGCGCCCGCGTCGCGCGTGGATGGTTTCTCGTCCTGCGGCTTCGGCGCCGCCGGCGATCCGTTCGGCGCCGCGCGATTCGAACTGGCCTGCGCCATCGCGTCGCCGAACGCCGATGGGCTCGAATCCGGCGCTGCGGCCGGGCCGCGCGCGGGCGAGGGCGTTGCTGCGGCCGTTGCGGCGACGGCAGCGGAGAGATTCAGCTCCGGCATGTCGTCTCCGGGTCGGATCACCATTCGCTCGCGGACAGCCGCGCGTTGCGTGCGATCTCGTCCGTCCGCTTCTGGTCGATGCGCTGCGCGCGGCCGCGCGCCGCCGCTTCGCGGCGTTCGGCGAGCGCCTGCAGACTGCGCAGACGCCGCTGCGCGCGCTGCAGTTCGTGGTCGCCCGCGGCGAGCTCGAGCTCGCGCGCGCGCAGCTCGCTTTCCTGGGCCGCGACCGCCTGGTCGAGCTTGACCGCGAAGGCGCGGAAGTTCAGTTGCGCGGCGGGGTCGCAGCCGGCCGCGAGCTGCGCCTGCGCGCGTTGCGCATAGTCGCGCCCGTAGCCGCGCAGCACATCGAGCTGCGCCGCGGCCTGCGCGACGCGCTGCGCGAGCTGCCCGCGGCGCGCCAGCGCCGCGTCGCGCGCGGTCAGCGCCAGTTCCATCAGCAGGGTCAGGCTGTGCGTCTGCATCGTGCTTCTACGCGGTGACGGGGATCATGCCGAGCAGCGCGGCCAGCCGGCCGTGCGCTTCGGCGAGCGTCGACGGCTCGTGCATCTGCTGCTGCAGGAACGACTCCATGTGCGGCCAGGCGGCGATCGCCGCGTCGAGCAGTTGGTCCGCTCCGGGTACGTACGCACCGACGGCGAGCAGGTCCTGGTTGCGGCGATGGCGCGAATACAGCGCCTTGAAGCGGCGCGCCAGCTCGATCTGATCCGGCCCCGCGACCGCGTTCATCACGCGCGAGATCGACGCCTCGATGTCGATCGCCGGATAGTGCCCGGCCTCGGCCAGTTGCCGCGACAGCACGATGTGGCCGTCGAGGATCGCGCGCGCCGCATCGGCGACCGGGTCCTGCGGGTCGTCGCCTTCGGTGAGCACGGTGTAAAAGGCGGTGATCGAGCCGGTCGTGCCCCGGCCGGCGCCGTCGCACGCCGCGCCGTTGCCGGCGCGCTCGACCAGCGCGGGCAGCTTGGCGAACACCGACGGCGGGTAGCCCTTGGTCGCCGGTGGCTCGCCGATCGCCAGCGCGATCTCGCGCGCGGCCATCGCGTAGCGCGTCAGCGAGTCGAGCAGCAGCAGCACGTGCTTGCCCCGGTCGCGATAGTGCTCGGCGATCGCGGTCGCGTACGCGGCGCCCTGCATGCGCACCAGCGGCGGCGTGTCGGCCGGCGCGGCGACGACGACCGCGCGCTGCAGTCCGGCGGCGCCGAGGATGTCGTCGATGAATTTCTTGACCTCGCGCCCGCGCTCGCCGATCAGGCCGACCACGGTCACGTCGGCGCTGGTGTAGCGCGCCATCATGCCGAGCAGCACGCTCTTGCCGACGCCGGAGCCGGCGAACAGCCCCATGCGCTGCCCGCGGCCGACGGTGGCGAGCGCATTGATCGCGCGCACGCCGACGTCGAGCGGGCGCGTGATCTTCTCGCGCTCCATCGCGTTGATCGGTCGCCGCGCGAGCGGCCGCATCTCGGCATGCTCGAGCGATCCGAGGCGGTCGAGGGCGCGTCCGTTCGCATCGACCACGCGGCCGAGCAGCGCATCGCCCATCGGCAACTGGCGCGTGCGGTCCTCCGCGCGCCGCCACGGATGGTTGTGCCGGTGCAGCCGCGGCCGGGGTGCGACCGATTCGTGCGGGATCACGGTCGCGCCGGGGCGCAGGCCGTACGGTTCGGTGGTCGGCATCAGGAACAGGCGCTCGCCGGCGAAGCCGACCACCTCGGCATCGACGCGCACGCTTTCGTCCTGTACCACCATCACCTGCGCTCCGACCGGCAGCTTCAGCCCGACCGCTTCCATCACCAGGCCGGCCACGCGCGTCAGGCGCCCGCGCACTTCGAGCGGCAGCGCCGACGCGGCGATCGCGCGCGACTGCGCGAGGAAGCGTTCGAACGGCGCTGCCTGCATCACGGCGCGTCGACCTCGATGCCCAGCGCGGCCAGCACGCGCCGCCAGCGCGTGGCGAGCTGCGCGTCGATCTCGCCCTGATGCGTTTCGATGCGGCAGCCGCCGCGCGCGACATTGGCGTCGCCGATGAAGCGGCAGCCCCTGAACGCGCCGTCGGCGTCGAGATCGGCGCGCACCAGTTCGAGATCGCGCGGGTTCAGGTGCACGCGCGGATGCGTCTGCTGGTCGATCACGACCGCGATCGCTTCGCGCAGCGGCGGCAGCACGGCGTCGCGCTGCACCTCGACCTCGCGCCGCACGACCTGGCGCGCGACCTCGAGCGCCAGATCGAGCACCGCGTCGGCGCCGGCGGACTCCAGTTCGGCAAAGCGCGCGCGCAGCTCGGCGAGCACGCGCTCGAGCTGCGCGCCGTGGCCGGCGTGCTCGCGCTGCGCGCGCTCGACCGTGGCGCGCACGCCTTCCTCGAATCCCTCCTTGCGGCCGCGCTCGTACGCGCGCCGCTCGCGCTCCGACAGGCCGTCCAACGGATCGGTCCGCACGACCTTGCCCGCCAGCGGCTGGAACTGCCACGCCGCCGCCGCGCCGACCTGCTCCTTCGGGATCAGGCCGCTGGTGAATTTCTCTGGAGCGCCCAACTAACCGCTCCTCGTGTACGCGACGCTTCGCGTCGCACGTGCACTCGTCGCGCTTAGAGTCAGACGCGCGCCCTTCGGGCGGCAGGGCGTGCGCGCGTAACGTTGACGATCGGAATGAGCAGCGCAAAGCTGAACACCGAATCTCGAACGAAGCTCTTGCCCGCCGCGAGCGCGCCTGCAAGCGCCACGGTGATGGGGCGCGGCCCGATCGCCGTAACCGCCCGTCGCAGTTGCTATCGCGCCGACGCCGAGCCGCCTCAAGGCGGCGCGCCGATTGAAATCACTTCGCGTGCACGTGCGCCCCGAAGGGGCGCGTACACGCGAAGTGTCAAACATACTGGTCATCGCCCCCGCCTCCACCCAACTGCACCTGCCCCTCGTCGGCGAGCCGGCGCACGATCTTCAGGATCTCGCGCTGCTCGGCCTCGACCTCGGACACGCGCACCGGGCCCTTGGCGTCGAGGTCTTCCTTCAGCATCTCGGCGGCGCGGGTCGACATGTTCTTGAAGATCTTGTCGCGCAGCGACTGCTCGGCGCCCTTCAACGCCACGATCAGCGACTCGGACTGCACCTCGCGCAGCAGCGCCTGGATGCCGCGGTCGTCGAGGTTCGCGAGGTCGCCGAAGGTGAACATCTGGTCGAGGATCTTCTGCGCCAGGTCGGCGTCGTGCTCGCGGATCGACTCGACCGCCGCGCTTTCGAGCTGCGTGCCGAGGAAGTTCAGCATCTCCGCGGTCGCCTTGGTGCCGCCGAGCGTGGCCTTCTTCAGCTTCTCGCTGCCGGCCAGAACCTTCGACAGCACTTCGTTCAGCTCCTGCAGCGCCTGCGGCTGGATGCCGTCGAGCGTGGCTACGCGCAGCAGCACGTCGTTGCGCATGCGCTCGGGCAGGTTGCGCAGCACCTCGGAAGCATGATCGCGCTCCAGGTGCACCAGGATCGACGCGACGATCTGCGGATGCTCGCTCTTGAGCAGCTCGGCGATCGCGGCCGGGTCCATCCACTTGAGGCTCTCGATGCCGGAGACGTCGCGCCCCCGCAGGATGCGATCGAGCAACAGGTCGGCCTTGTCGTCGCCGAGCGCGCGCTTGAGCACCTGGCTCACGAACGCGTCGGTGTCGCCGACCAGCGAGAACTGCTCTTCCTTCGCCTTGTTGAAGTTCTCGACCACGGATTCGATCTTCTCGCGCGGCACCGTCTTCAGCCGCGCCATCCGCTCGCCGAGCTTCTGCACTTCCTTCGGGCTGAGGAACTTGAAGACCTCGGCGGCCTGCTCCTCGCCGACCGACATCAGCAGGATCGCGGCGTCGTCGAGTCCGGCGTCGTCGCTCGCCATCGCTATTTGCCCTCCTGGCCGACCCACGACTTCACGACGTTGGCGACCGTGGCCGGATCGTTGCGCGCGAGCTGCCGCATCTGCTCCAGCGGCGTCAGTTGCTGGCCGGGCGGCTGCGCGGCGGGCTGCGCTTGCGGAGGCGGCGCGGCGATCACGCGCGGCGCGTTGGCGATCGATTTGAGCGCCGGCCGCACCACGCCGAAGACGACGGTCAGCGTCAGCAGCAGGAACAGCACGGCCTTGCCGGTTTCCTTCGCCAGCGTGACCACGTCGGGCTGCTTCCAGAACGGCACCGCCTCGGGGACGAGCGCCTCGGGCTGCGAGAACGCGGCGTTGACGACGTTGACCGAATCGCCGCGCTGCTGACTGAAGCCCATCGCTTCCTTGACCAGCGCGTTGATGTTCTGCATTTCCTTGTCCGACAGCGCCTCGCTCTTGACGGCCGGCGTCCTGGCATCGCCGCCTTTGGTCGCGCCCTTGGCATCCGCGCCCTTCGCGTCCGCCGCCGGCGGCGGTACTGCGACGGTGCGGTGATTGACGACCACCGCCGCGGTCAGCCGCCGGATCTGGCCGGAGGCGACGACCGTGCGGCGCACGTTCTTGTCGACCTCATAGTTGGTCACCGCCTCGCGGCGCGAGCTGCCCGCTGCCTGCGCTTGCGCGGGATTCAGCGCGGCGGCGCTGCCGTTGATCGGCGCGGTCGGCGGCACCGGCGGCTGGTTCGACAGCGCGCCCGGAACACCGGCGGGCGTCGCCGAGCCGGGCTGCAACGCATCGGAAGTGGACTGCGAGCGGATCGCGGCCTTCGCGTCCGCGCCCTGGTTGGGCGCGTATGTCTCCGCCATCTGCTCGACCTGGGAGAAGTCGACGTCGGCGGTCACCTGCGCGCGCACGTTGCCGCGGCCGACGATCGGCTCGAGGATGTCCTCGATGCGCTTGATGGTCGCCGCCTCGATCGTGGCCACGTAGTCGAGTTGCGCGGGATCCATCCCGGCGGCGTTGTCGCGCTGATTGGCGAGCAGGTTGCCCTGCTGGTCGACCACCGATACGTTCTTCGGGGCGAGCTCCGGCACCGACGACGACACCAGATGCACGATGCCGGCGACCTGCGTGCGGTCGAGCGTCTTGCCCGGATGCAGCTGCAGCAGCACCGACGCGGTCGGCGGCTGCTTGTCGCGCAGGAAGCCCGACTGCTTGGGCAGCGCCAGATGCACGCGCGCCGCCGCCACCGGTGACAGCGCCTGGATCGAGCGCGACAGCTCGCCTTCGAGCGCGCGCTGGTAATTGACCTGCTCCTGGAACTGGGTGACGCCGAACTTCTGCGTCTCCATCAGCTCGAAGCCGACGATCGAGCCCTTCGGCAGGCCCTGCGACGCGAGCTTCAGCCGCGCCTCGTGCACCTTGTCGGCGGGCACCAGCACCGTGCCGCCGTCGGCGTTCTTGTATGGAATGTTCATCTGCGACAGCGCCGCGATCACCGCGCCGCCGTCGCGATCCGACAGATTCGTGAACAGCACGCGAAAGGTCGCGCTCGCGCTCCACAGCCAGCTCGCGACGATCAGCGCGACCATCGCGGCGGCGCCCATCAGCAGCATGCCGACCGTGCGCGGGGCAAAGCGCCCGAGCGCGCCCGGCGCCGGCTGCAACGTGCTCTGTACGACTGCCGTGTTTTCCATTGTTGGTTCGACCGTTGAAGTCGCCGTCCGGACCACCGTCGGCGATACCGACCGCGGCATTATTCGTGCGGCTTGAGGGTCTGAAAGCGCCGATAAGGCGGGCAATTCGCGACCCATTTCGCGCGCCTGTAAGGCTTCTTCCTACATCCCGCGGGCGCGCCGAATTGCGCCCCGATTGACCGGCATTTCGTGCCACTACCTAGTGCCGGGGCTCGGTACTGTCGCCGTGTCTCGACGCGCATCGCGCCAGGAGTGCCGATGGACATCAACTCGATCAACGGCCGGATCGCGAACGCGGTCGGCGCACTCGCGGGCGGCGTGCCGCCGGCGGGCAAGGGGGCCGATTTCGTCGCCTCGCTCGACGCGGCGCTGAAGTCGGTCAGCCGCGCGCAGAACGACGCCGCCGAACTGCAGCGCCAGTTCCAGCTCGAGAACCCCAACGTCAGCCTGGAGGAAACGATGATCGCGATGAACAAGTCGCAGCTCACGTTCCAGGCCGCGGTGCAGGTGCGCAACAGGCTGGTGCAGGCGTATGAGCAAGTGATGAACATGCCGGTTTAGCGCCGGCGCAGGGGAGGACACGATGAAGACATCGGCCCTGCCCCGCCGCCTGCCGCTCGCGCTGGCCGTCGCCGCGTGCTGCGTCGGAGCGGCGCCGGCGGCCACACGCGACCTGACCGCGCTGTCGCTCGAGCAACTGACGCAGATCGAGGTCTACGGCGTATCCAAGGCGCAGGAGCGGCTGCTCGACGCGCCGGCGTCGGTCAGCGTGATCACGGCCGACCAGATCCGCGCATTCGGCTACCGCACGCTGGCCGACATCATCGGCTCGGCGCGCGGGTTCTTTTCGCATGACGACCGGGCCTACACCTGGATCGGCGTGCGCGGCTTCGCGCCGGTGGGCGACTACAACACGCGCATCCTGGTGCTGATCGACGGCAACCGCGCCAACGACAACGTGTTCGAGGCGGCAGCCGTCGGCACCGAAGGCGTGATCGACGTCGAACTGATCGACCGCGTCGAGGTGATCCGCGGGCCAAGCTCGTCCGTATACGGGACCAGCGCTTTCTTCGGCGTGATCAATATCGTGACCAAGGACGCGGCGGCCAATTCGGTCGCAGGACGGGTGGGATCGGGGCGCGAACGCGGCGGCGCGGCCACGGTCGCCGGCGGCTTCAACGGCGGACGTTATCTGCTGCGCGCGTCGCGCACGGTCAGCGCCGGGCAGGACGTCGAACTGCTGCCTGATGGGGGGCGATTCAGCGGCGTCGACGGCATGACGCTCACGCGTGTCTTTGCCAAGGTACAGCAAGGCGGGTGGCGCCTGGATCTGGGAACGATGCAGCGGCACAAGGACGCGGGCTACGGCCTGTACGGCACCGATCCGGGCGACCGCCGCGCGTACACGGTCGACGCGTACACGTTCGCCGACTTGCGCCATGCGGGTCGTCTGCGGGCAGACTTGGATTGGAGCGCTCGGGTGTTCTACGGCGATACGCCGTACCGGGACCGGTACGTTTTCTCCGGCGACGTCACGCGCGACTGGTTTCCGGGCCGCTGGGCCGGGACCGAGTGGCAGGTCACGCACCGGCTTTCGGCGGCGCATCGGTTCGTCGCCGGATTCGAAGCATCGCGCGACATTCAGAGCGGAATCCGGACGCTGTCCGATGCATCCGGCGAGCTGGTCAACGTGCGCCGCAGCGGCAGTCGCACAGGCGTCTTCGTGCAGGACGACTTCAAGTGGAGCGACGCGTTCTCGTCCAGCCTCGGCGCGCGCCACGATCACGTCAAAGGCTTGTCGGAAACGAGCCCGCGCTTGGCGCTGATCTGGCGCACCACGCCCGCCAGCGCGCTGAAACTGCTGGCCGGCAGCGCGTTCCGCGCGCCGTCGACCTACGAGGGCAACTACGCGATCCCCGGCTACTACCTGGCCAATCCCGATCTGAAATCGGAGAAGATCCGCACGCTCGATCTGGATTTCGAAACCGCGCTCGGCGAGTCGGGCCGTTTCGCGCTGACCGCGTACCGCTACCGCGCCACAAACCTGATCAATCTGGTCGACGCGACCGGCGGCGGCGAACTGCAGTACCGCAACGTCGGCGTCGCTACCGCGCGCGGCGTGGACCTCGAGCTCGAGCAGGCGGTGCTGCCGGTGCTGCGGCTGCGCGGCGTGCTGTCGTATTCGCACGCCGAAGACGGCGAGGGCCGGCATCTGCTGAATTCGCCGCGGCGGGTCGCACGCGCGAGCGCGCTGTGGCAGATGACGCCGACCGGCTGGCGCGCCGGCGTTGAGGCGCGGTACGTCGATCGCCGCGAGGTCGAGTCAGGCCGCATCGCCGCGTACACGGTCGCGAACCTGACGCTGACCAGCCCCGAGGCGCGCGGCGCGCCGGATCTGAGCTTCAGCGTGCGCAATCTGTTCGATCGCCGCTACGGCGATCCGATCGAAGCGCCGGGCTTGCCGTCGATGCCGCAGGCCGTTTCGCAGCCCGGACGCACCTGGACGGTCAGGGTCGCGTATTCATTTTGAGGATCGCGTGGCCGCCCTTCGCTACGTGATCGCCTGCGCCGCGGCGCTCGGCTGCGCGCTGCTCGCCGGCGGCGGCAGCGCGCGCGCGCAGCCGGTGTCGGAGAGCGAGATCAAGGCGTCGTACCTGTTCAATTTCGCGCGCTTCACCGAGTGGCCGGCCAGCGCGTTCGCCGCACCGGGCGCGCCGCTGACGCTGTGCGTGGCGGGGGCCGATCCGCTCGCCGGCGCGCTCGCCGGCATCGACCGCAAGAGCGTGGAGCGGCGCGAACTGCAGGTGCGCTTGAACGTGACGGCCGCGCAGGCGCGCGGCTGCCATCTGCTGTTCGTTCCGGAGGCGGAGGCGGCGCAGCTCGGCGCGCTGTCGCGCGCGCTCGCCGGCGCTCCGGTGCTGCTGATCGGCGACGGCGCGGGCCGGATCGACGACGGCGTGATGATCGAGCTGCGCCCGCAGGGGCGCCGGCTCGCTTTCGCGGTCAACCTGGCGGCTGCGCGCCAGGCGAATCTCAAGCTGTCGTCGCAGATGCTGAAGCTCGCGCTCGAGGTGCGCGAATGAACCGGCGGCGCGCACGGCCGGCGGGATGGCCGATCGGCCGCAAGATCCTCGCGATCATGCTGCTCGCGACGCTGATCGCGCTCGCGGTCAGCGCACTGATCGGCGCCGCGACCACCTATCTGCACGAGCGGCGCGAGCTCGAGAACAACATTCAGATCACCGCGCGCCTGATCGCGCACAACGCCAGCGCCGCGCTGGCGTTCGGCGACCGCGACGAATTGCAGCGCCAGCTCGACGCGCTCGCGCTGCATCCGGAATTCCGCTCCGCCCGCATCGACAGCGTGCGCGAAGGCGCCGATTTCGTCCGCTGGCGCGCCGCTGCGGAAGGTGCGGCACCGAAGACGCCGGTCGAGCAGCGCGAACCGATCCGGCTGCGCGGCGAGACGATCGGCACGCTGGTCGTCGCGGCCGATCTGTCGGAGCTGGAGGAGGCGCTGCTGCTGGACACCGGCGTGCGCGTGCTCGGCACCGTGCTGGCGCTCGCGCTCGTGTGGTGGCCATGCGTCTGGCTGGTGCGCTCGATTACGCACCCGTTGGTGGCGCTGGCCGAAACGGCGCATCGCGCCGGCACGCAGGCCAACTACACGCTGCGCGCGGCCAGTCAGGGCGAGGACGAGGTCGGGCAGCTGGTCGACG
Organism: Pseudomonadota bacterium; assembly: GCA_029778535.1. Taxonomy (GTDB): domain Bacteria; phylum Pseudomonadota; class Gammaproteobacteria; order Burkholderiales; family Burkholderiaceae_F; genus JAKOQB01. Next base: position 236,540 of record JAKOQB010000041.1, read on the forward strand.
ACTTCAACCGGATGCTCGAACAGATCGAGGCGCGCGACCGCGAGCTGGCGCGCCATCGCGAACGGCTGGAGGCCGAAGTCGATGCGCGCACCGCCGAACTGCGCGCCGCCAAGGAGCGAGCGGAAGCGGCGAGCGAGGCGAAGACGCGCTTCCTGGCGACGATGAGCCACGAGATCCGCACGCCGATGAACGGCATCATCGGCATGACGCAGTTGCTGCAACAGCCCGACGACGGCCAGCGCACGCGCTACGTGCAGGTCATCGAAAGCTCGGCGCAGACGCTGCTGCGGATCATCAACGACATCCTCGACTTCTCCCGCATCGAGGCCGGGCGGCTGGAGCTGGCGCCGTTCGCGTTCTCGCCGCGCCAGATGCTGAACGACACGGTGGCGCTGTTCGGCGAATCGGCCTCGGCCCGCGGCACGCTGCTGACGGCGCGGTCGCGCATCGACGTGGGCGAGCAGGCGCTCGCCGACGGCCATCGCGTGCGCCAGGTGCTGACCAATCTGATCGGCAACGCGGTCAAGTTCACCGAGCGCGGCACGATCGGCGTCGCGATGGACTGGCTCGAGCGGCCCGCGCCGCAGCGCGCCGGCCGTCTGCGTGTCACGATCGACGATACCGGCATCGGCATTGCGCCGGAGGCGCTGGCGCGGCTGTTCCAGCCGTTCGAGCAGGCCGACAGCTCGATGTCGCGCCGCTTCGGCGGCTCCGGCCTCGGGCTGACGATCACGCGCCGGCTGCTCGATCTGATGGGCGGAACGATCGACGTGCGCAGCCGGGTCGGCGCGGGGACGACGGTGACGGTCGAGGTGCCGATGCAGTGGGCGCCGCCGCCCGCGCTGGAGGCCCCCGCCTCCGCCGGGACGCCGACGGTGGCGCAGCCGCGGCCGCTCGCGGTGCTGCTGGTCGAGGACAACCCGGTGAACCAGTTGCTGGCGGGCGAAATGCTGAAGAAGCTCGACTGCACGGTCACGCTCGCCGCCAACGGGCTGGAGGCCGTCGACCAGGCGACCGGCCGCGACTGGGATCTGGTGCTGATGGACTGGCAGTTGCCCGGCATCGACGGACTCGAAGCCACACGCCGCATCCGCGCCTGGGAAGCCGAACGTCGCCGCGCCCGAGCGCGCATCGTCGCGCTGACCGCCAACGCGATGGCCGGCGACCAGGAGACGTGCCTGGCCGCCGGATGCGACGGCTACCTGGCCAAGCCGTTCTCGCTCGCCGACCTGAAGGCCGTGATCGCGCGCGCGCGCGCCGGTCGCCTGCGGATGAACGACCGCCCGCCGCCGCGCGCGACCGGAGATCGGCGTGCTTTCGCGCGCCTGCAGCGCGCGCACTTCTTCGACTACAACCGCAGCGCGACGACGTACTGGTCGGCTCTGGCGCTGGCCGGCGCCGTGGTGGTCGCGCTGTCGGTGCGGCAGATCGCGGCGCTGCCCGCGCCTGAAGCGGTGCGCGTGCTGATCGGCGTGGTCACCGCGGCGGTGGTGGGTCTGTTCACGGTGCGGCTGCCGAACTCCAAGCACTCGATCGCCGCCGGCGACATCTTCATCTTCCTGCTGCTCCTGCTGCACGGTCCCGCCGCGGCGGTGCTGGGCGCGGCGGCCGAGTCCGCGGTCGCGTCGTCGCGCACGTCGAAACGGCTGACCAGCCGCATCGCCAGCCCCGCGTCGGCCGCGCTGGCGATGTTCGCCGGCGGCCACCTGTTCGAACTCGCGCTGGCGGGGTTCGAGCGCGTGAACCTCGGCGGCGACGGCACCGTGCTCGCGCTGGTGATGCTGATCGCGGTCGTGCACTTCGCGCTCAGCACGACACTGATCACCACGGTCGTGTACCTGAAGCGCCGGCGGCGGCCGACGCTCGCCGAGTGGCTCGGCAACTTCGGCTGGATCGGCGTCGCCTACGCCGCCAGCGCCTCGATCGCCGGGCTGCTCTATGTGACGTTCCAGAAGTTCGGCGTGCCCACGCTGGTGATCGCGCTGCCGATCATCGCGATGTTCCTGACCACGATGCATTATTACTTCGCGCGCCAGGAAGCGGCGGAGAAGGCCGCTCGCGAGCGGGTCGAGGCGGCGGAGCGCGAGGCGGCGCAGGCGGCGCGGCACGTGCGCGAACTGGAGGCGAGCGAGAAGCGCTTCCAGAGCGCGTTCACCCACGCGTCGATCGGCATGGCGCTGATCGGCGCCGACGGCGCGGTGCTGCAGGTCAACCCGGCGCTGGCGGCGCTGCTCGGGTGCGCCGAGCGCGAGCTGGTCGGCCGCGCGTTCGCCGACTTCATCGACGCGCGCGACGCGCCGCGGCTCGCCGCGCAGATCGACCGGCCCGATCCGCAGCAGTCGCGCGCGTTCGCGCTGGAGCTGCGCTGCCGGCACGCGAGCGGCACCGAGATCTGGGTCGCGCTGACGAGCGGCTACTTTGCCGAGACCGAATCGGGCGCACCGTGCCTGATCTTCCAGCTGCAGGACATCACCGCGCGCCGCCGCGCGGAGGACGAGCTGCAGCGCCATCGCGACCAGCTCGAGCGCGAGGTCGAGCTGCGCACCGCCGAGCTGCGCGAGGCGCTGGCGCGCGCCGAGGCCGCGAGCGACGCCAAGACGCGCTTCCTGGCGATGATGAGCCACGAGATCCGCACGCCGATGAACGGCGTGATGGGCATGACCGAGCTGCTGCTGCGCACGGCGCTCGACGCGCGCCAGCGCCTGTATGCGGAGACGATCGACAAGTCGGGCCGCGGGCTGCTGCACATCATCAACGACGTGCTCGACTTCTCTCGCATCGAGGCCGGCCGCATGACGCTGGAGCCGTTCGCGTTCGCGCCGCGCCAGGTGCTCGACGACACCATCGCGCTGTTCCGCGAGCAGGCGGCGGCCAAGGGCGTCAAGCTGGGCAGCACGACCGCGATCGGAGCGGCGGACCAGGTGCTCGCCGATGGCCATCGCGTGCGGCAGGTGCTCGCCAATCTGGTCGGCAATTCGGTGAAGTTCACCGATCGGGGCTCGGTCCTGGTCGAGATGGACCGGGCGATTGCGCCGGCCGCCGGCCGCGACGACCGCCTGCGCCTGCGCGTGACCGACACCGGCATCGGCATCGCGCCGGACGCGCTCGAGCGGCTGTTCCAGCCGTTCGAGCAGGGCGACAGTTCGATGTCGCGGCGCTACGGCGGCTCGGGACTCGGGCTCGCGATCACGCGCCGTCTGCTCGACCTGATGGGCGGGACGATCTCGATCGCGAGCCGGCCGGGCGAGGGCACGTCGATCACGGTCGAGGTGCCGGTGCAGGCGGCGGCGGGCAAGTCGGTTGCGACGCTGACCGCGGCACCCGACGCCGGCGCCGCGCACGCGGGCGTGCTCGCCGTGCTGCTGGTCGAAGACAACCCCGTCAACGGACTGCTCGCCAGCGAGATGCTGAAGCGTCTGGCGTGCTCGGTGACGCTGGCCGTCAACGGGCTCGAAGCGGTGGAAAGGGCGACCGTATCCGAGTGGGACCTGGTGCTGATGGACTGGCAACTGCCGGGAATCGACGGGCTCGAGGCGACGCGGCGCATCCGCGACTGGGAAGGCGCGCGGCAACGGCCGCGGCTTCCGATCGTGGCGCTGACGGCCAACGCGATGGCCGGCGACGAGGACCGCTGCCGCGCCGCCGGCTGCGACGGCTATCTCGCCAAGCCGTTTTCGATCGCGCAACTGAAGGCGGTGCTCGACGAGGTGCGCGTCGCGCGGGCCTGTTAGCATTGCCCGGGCCGCCCGCGCGGGGCGGCGTGGCAGGCACGGCGGGACGCACATGACGGACGAAGGCAAGCGGATCGACCTGAACGAAGTCGAGCGACTGGTCGAGGCGCTTGAGCGCGACCTCGCGCGCGCGCGCCGCGGCGAGGCCGGCATCGGCGAACTGCGCGGCGAGGTCGAGCAGCTGCGCGCCACGCTGTCGGCCGAGGACATCGCGCACGCCGACGTGCACCGCGGGCTGCTCGGCGTGCGCGACCGCCTGCACGCGCTCGGCGACGAACTGTTCGACGACGCGGTCAAGGCCGGCGACTACATCGCCCGGCTCGGGCGCCTGCTCGGCATGTAGCTTTCGCAGCGGAGTCTCTGCATGCAGTACGTGAACCTCGGCGCGAGCGGGCTCGCGGTCTCTCGCATCGCGCTCGGCATGATGACCTACGGCACGCCGCAGTGGCGGGCGTGGGTGCTCGACGAGGCGGCGGCGCGGCCGATCGTGCAGCGCGCGGTCGAGCTCGGCATCAACTTCTTCGACACCGCCGACATGTATTCGGGCGGCAGGTCGGAGGAAGTCACCGGGCGGCTGCTGCGCGAGTTCGCGCCGCGCGACGAGGTGGTGATCGCCACCAAGGTCTACTTCCCGGTCGAGGTCGGGTTCAAGGGCAGCTTCGCCGCGTCGGGCGCGCCGAAGCGTCCGAACCGGAGCGGGCTGTCGCGCAAGCGCATCATGGCCGCGATCGATGCGAGCCTGAAGCGGCTCGGCGTCGATCACGTCGACCTGTACCAGATCCATCGCTTCGACCCCGACACGCCGGTCGAGGAGACGATGGCGGCGCTGCACGACGTGGTGAGGAGCGGCAAGGCGCGCTATCTGGGCGCGTCCAGCATGTGGGCGTGGCAGTTCGCGCGGATGCAGCAGGTCGCGCAAGAGCACGGCTGGACGAAGTTCGTGTCGATGCAGAACCACTACAACCTCGCCTATCGCGAGGAAGAGCGCGAGATGATTCCGCTCTGCCGCGCACAGGGCGTGGGGCTGATCCCGTGGAGCCCGCTGGCGCGCGGTTTTCTCGCCGGCAACCGCGGCCGCGCCGACAAGGAGCAAGGCGCGACCGCGCGCGCGCAGACCGACGAGTTCGCGCACCGTCTGTACTACCAGGACGCGGACTTCGCGGTGGTCGATTCAGTCACCGCGCTGGCGCAGCAGCGCGGCGTCTCAAACGCGAAGATCGCCTACGCGTGGCTGCTGCACAAGCCCGGGGTCACCGCGCCGATCATCGGCGCCAGCAAGCTGTGGCAGCTCGAGGAGGCCGTCGCGGCGCTCGACGTGAAGCTGTCCGCCGAGGAGATCGCGCAGCTCGAATCGCCGTACCGGCCGCATCCGGTGCTCGGGCACACCTGAACCGCCCGCGCCCGCTCAGGCGGCGGGCAAAGCACGGCGCAGCGCGGCCAGCGCGGCGCGCAGCTCGTCGATCGCGATCTGTCCGGGCGCCGAGCGGCCCTGGCCGGCCGCGAACGTCGCCGCCGAGCCGTAGGCCCAGCCGACGAGCCGCGACAGCGAGCCGATCGCGCCCATCGACATCGAGATCAGCGGGATGCCGATCGACTGGCTGGCGCGCCAGGTCGCGGCCAGCAGCGCCAGCACGTCCTGCGGATCCCGCGGCATCACCGCGACCTTGGCGACATCCGCACCCAGGCGCTCGGCATCGATGAACTTGCGGTCCAGCGTCGCGGCGCCGGGCGTGAGCTGGAAGTCGTGATACGACATGATCATCGCGATGCCGTTGTCCGCCGACACCGCGCGCAGGCGCCGCAGATCCTCCGGCGCATTGGACAACTCGTAATCGATCAGCTCGACGCAGCGGGCGCGGCACGCTTCGGTGTACAGCGCGACCACCGCGGGCTCGTCGATCGGGACCGGCTGGCCGCCTTCGGTCGCGTTGCGCCGGGTCAGCAGCAGCGGAATGCCGCCGCAGGCGGCCCTGATCGCGCGCGCGGTCTCGAGCACGAGCGCGGTGTCGCCGATGCCCGCGAAAAAATCGATTCGCCATTCGAGCAGGTCGGGCCGCTTCGGCGTGATCGCGGCGACTTCGTCCAGCACCGCGGTCCGCGTCGCGCCGACCAGCGGCGTGATGATGATCGGAATCGCGCCGTCGCCAAGCGGCTTGCCTTGGACCCGGATGGGCCGGGGAGCAGTCATCGTGTCGTCCGTTTACGTGGATCGCAGCGCGCCGCGGCGCGGTGCGGGCGGACCACATGCTATATGTGCGCGGGCGTCCGCGGCGCGCGGCTGCCGTTGCCGCATCGGCTGCGTCCGCTGCCCGGGCACTCCCAGGATTCAGGAGTCAGGATTGCGGATTGCGCGGGGGCGGCAACGAGCAACGAACAACGGACAACGGACAACGAATCAGGACCCCAGCGACGCCAGCAGGTCGTCGACCTGCGCCTGATCGGTCACGACGTCGTCGCGGCCGGCGCCATTGACGACGGGGCCGTGCAGCTTGTCGGGTTCGACCTTCACGCGCTGCTCGGGCGGGGTGGTGTCGATCAGCAGCTTCAGCAGCTGCTCCTCCAGCGCGGTCGCCAGCGCGACGACCTTGCGGATCACCTGTCCGTTGAGGTCGTGGAAATCCTGCGCCATCATGATGTCGGTCAGGATCGCCTGCGTGGCCGAAGACTGGCCGCTGACCCGCGCGAGGAAGCCTCGCGTCTGCGCGACCAGTTCGGCGCCGGCCGGCGGGGCGCGGTCGCCGCCGGCCATGAACGCGGCCGCCACTGCCCAGCGCCGGTCGAGATGTTCGGCCTGATGTGCGAGGCATTCCTGCACGCCGCGCGCCGAGTCGACCGCGTCGAGAACTTTCTTCGCCGCCTCGCCGGTCACGCGCGCGATGTACGCCAGCCGGTCGCGCGCGTCGGGCAGGTGCTCGCGCGCGCTCGCCAGCTCGCGGTCGTAGCCGAGTTCGCGCAGCGCGTCGTGCAGCGTGCGCGTCAGCTGGCCGATGCGCTGATGCACGTCGCTCGCCGCAGCGGCGGCGTCGGCGGGCGGCTGTAGCAGCGGCGCGTCGTCGAGCCTCATGTCGTTGTGCTCCGCTACTGCAGCTTCTGCAGGATCTTCTGCACCTTCTCTGCCAGCGTGGCCTTGGTGAACGGCTTGACGATGTAGCCGTTGGCGCCCGACTGCGCGGCCAGCAGGATGTCTTCCTTCTTCGCCTCGGCCGTCACCATCAGCACCGGCAGGCTCCTGAGGCCTTCCTCGGCGCGGATGCACTTCAGCAGCTCGAAGCCGTTCATGTTCGGCATGTTGATGTCGGACGCGACGAAGTCGAACGTGCCGGACTTCGGCATCGCCAGCGCGATCGCGCCGTCCTCGGCTTCCTCGGCGTAGCCGTAGCCGATCTCCTTCAGCAGGTTGCGCACGATGCGCCGCATCGTCGAGAAATCGTCGACGATCAGGAAGCGCGGATCAGCGGTCATGAGGGCTCCAGTACATCAGGCGTGCGGCCCGCGCCGCGATGCGACCGGTCGAGTCTGCGGCCGCGCCGGCCGCGGCGATCGCCGAAAAACGCCGGGAAAGCCGCGCCGAAGCGCGCCTCATTGCGCCGCGGGCGCGGGCGGGGCTTCGGCAGCAGGCGTCTCGGCCGCGGGCGCCTCGGGCGACAGCGACTGCTCGACATCCGCGGCGGTGCCGGCTTCGATCTCGCCGTGCGCGCGATTGAGCCTTTCTTCGGCCAGCTTGTTCAGCACGATGATCGAGATGCGCCGGTTCAGCGGGCTCTTGGGGTCGTCCTTGACCAGCAGGCTCGAGTCCGCGAGCCCGACCACGCGCACGATCTTGTCGGTGTTCATACCGCCGGAGATCAGTTCGCGCCGCGATGCGTTGGCGCGGTCGGCGGACAGCTCCCAGTTCGAGTAGCCGCGTTCGCCGCCCGCGTACTGCGCGCTGTCGGTGTGGCCCGACAGCGCGATCTTGCTGTCGACGTCGTTGAGCACCTTGCCGATCTCGTGCAGGATCTCGCGCATGTACGGCTGCACCGCGGCCGACCCGAGCGCGAACATCGGCCGGTTCAGGTCGTCGACGATCTGCACGCGCAGGCCGTCGGGCGTGATCTCCACGCGGATCTGGTTGCGGAACTCGGCGAGCTTCGGCGTGGCGAGGATCGCGGCGTCGAGCCGCTCCTTCAGTTTGCCCATGCGCTCGCGCTCGAGCCTCTCCAGCTCGGCGCGCATCTCCTGCGGCGTGCGCCGGCGCGACTGGTTCTCGCCCTTCTTGATCTGGCCGGCCGAGCGCGTGAGATCCGCGCCGCCGCCCTGGATCACGCTGGTCGCGTCGCCCGAGCCAGAGCCGCCGAGCATCGCCACCTGAAGCGGCGAGCTGAAATAGTCGGCGATGCCCTTGAGATCCCCCTTGGTGGTCGAGCCGAGCAGCCACATCAGCAGGAAGAACGCCATCATCGCGGTGACGAAGTCCGCATATGCGATCTTCCACGCCGCGCTGTGCCCGCCGTGGCCGCCCTTCTTGATGCGCTTGATGACGATGGTGCTCTTCGCTTTTTCGCCGGTGTTGGCCATGGTCCGTGATCCGTGATCCGTGATCTGCGATCCGTGATCCGTTTCCCGTGCACTGCGATCCACACGGATCACAGATCACGGATCACGGATCACCGCTTCTGCTTCACATGCTTCTCCAGCTCGATGAACGTCGGCCGCTCGGTCGAGTACAGGACCTTGCGGCCGAACTCGACCGCGACCGCCGGCGCGTAGCCCTGCAGGCTGGCGAGCAGGGTTGCCTTCACGCACTGCAGTTCCTTGGTTTCCTCGTCGGCCTTCTGCTCGAGCAGCGCGGCCAAGGGGCTCACGAAACCGTAGGAGAGCAGGATGCCGAGGAACGTGCCGACCAGCGCGCTGGCGATCATCGCACCCAGCTCGGACGGCGGCTTGCCGACCGAGGCCATCGTCTTGACCACGCCGAGCACCGCGGCGACGATGCCGAACGCCGGCAGCGCATCGCCGACCTTCTGGATCGCGTGCGCGGGCGCGACCGCCTCGTGATGGTGCGTCTCGATCTCCTGGTCCATCAGGCTTTCGATCTCGTGCGGGTTCATGTTCCCCGACACCATCATGCGCAGGTAGTCGGTGACGAACTCGAGCAGGTGATGGTCGGCCGCGATCAGCTTGTGCTTCTGGAACAGCGCGCTCTTGTGCGGATCCTCGATGTCGGATTCGATCGCCATCATCCCTTCCTTGCGCACCTTGGTCAGGATGTCGTACAGCAGCGCCATCAGCGCGAGGTAGCGCGCCTTCGACTGCTTGGAGCCCTTGAACACGCGCGGCAGCGCCTTGACGGTCGCCGAGATCGTCTTGTTCGAGTTGCCGACCAGGAACGCGCCCGCGGCCGCGCCGGCGATCACCAGCATCTCGTGCGGCACCGCGTGCGCGAGCACGCCGAAATTGCCGCCGGTGACCGCATACGCGCCGAGCACGCAGGCCAGCACGACGACGTAACCGATGAGGACGAACATTCCGCGTCAACCCTTCCCTGGTGGAACGCGCGGGCACGACACAGGATCGGCTCGGCGCTGCGCTTTCCGTGTTTCGGCAGGCAGCGGGTCCAACTTGAACCGGCCGGCCGCCGCGCGCGCCGGGATTCCCGTTGCGCGCCAGCCACTTGGGCCGATGCGTCGAATTGGCACGGCAAGCGGGCGCAACTTTCGCGCTGCCGTGGATTGCTCCCTCTCCCACATCAGTGGGAGAGGGTCGGGGTGAGGGCATTCGGTCGGGAGAAAGAGCCCACCGCGACGGCTCGCTGCCGGCAAAAAAACGCCCGGCGCGAGGCCGGGCGAAGTCGGAGGAAGTCTGGAACGGGTTCCGGGGCTCAGGCCGCCAGTGCTTCGAGCTTGCGCGCCGGTCCCTTGCCCTTGCCGGCGCGCGCGGGCGGCTCGCACAGGCCGCACACGTATTTGTCGTTCAGGTCGTAGGTGTGGGTGACGAATTTGCCGCCGCACTTGCAGCAGGGCGTGAGCCGCACCATGCCGGCGTCGACGAACTTGACCAGCCGCCACGCGCGCGTGATCGACAGCATCGCCTCGATGCCCTGCGCGCCGACCTGCTCGAGGTAGAGCTGATAGGCCTTGATGATCGCGTCGATCTCTTCCAGCTCGGTGGTCTTGTTCAGGTATTCGTAGATGTTCAGGAACAGCGACGAGTGGATGTTGGGCTGCCAGGTCATGAACCAGTCGGTCGAGAACGGCAGCATGCCGCGCGCCGGAGATTCACCCTGGACTTCCTTGTACAGGCGCAGCAACCGCTCGTACGACAGGTCGGTCTCCGACTCCAGCACCTGCAGCCGTGCCCCCAGCTTGATCAGCGCGATCGCGCGCTGGATCTGCTGGCTCTCTGAAACGATGCTCTTGATCCTCATGACGCTTCCTCCCGCTTTTTCTTTCAGTCATTGAGCGTCGTGCAGTTGACCAGCCATGACAATGTTGGCGTGCAACCCCGCCACGGCGCCGGTGCCCGCATTCCGCGCCTTGCTGTGGCTGGTCAGCAGGCTCCACACCATGTCGTCGTCGAAACGGAAGCGGCAGATCAACTGATTCGCGCCGGCGATGCGCATCAGTTGCGCGGGCGTCAGCTGATCGATCACGCCGGCGACTTCCTCGCTGATGCCGAGCCGATACAGCGCCTGCGCCTTGTCGGCACGGATCATGTGCTGCGCCAGCACCAGGTAGGCCAGGTTGACCTCACGCACTTCTTCCAGCAGTTGATCGTTAGGGAAGGCCGCGGCATTCATCGTCGATGACTCCATTCAGAAGGTTGGTCGGCGTTCGTTCTATGCGTTGCGAAGTGAGGCCATTGTGTCGATCGCTCGAATTGCCGGAAATCGGCGCATCACTCATTCTTGTGTCGGCACGCCGCCGACAGGCATGTCGGCGCGCTTCCTACAGCGGCGATCGCGCCGCGCGTGCGTCGGCGCGCGCCGACCGGTTGCGCGGCGCCTGTACATCGAACGCTTGACGCGCGCCGGAGAAATCCCGCCGCTGCCTAAAGTTCGCGACAGCGGGCTCCGATAAGCAAGCTAACGCGGCACCGACAGGCTTCACATCAGGACCGCGTGGCCCCGAGGGTGCCACCCAATGGCAGCCGCTAGGGGGAAAGGTGAACCAGCCGATCCGATAGCGGCTGCCTGGTCAAACTTGAAAGGAGCTTCGAAATGGCAAGCATCAACACCAACCTGATGTCGCTGAACGCCGCGCGCAACCTCAGCTCGTCGCAGAACGCGATGTCCAACGCCGTGCAGCGCCTGTCGTCGGGCCTGCGCGTGAACAGCGCGAAGGACGACGCCGCCGGCATCGCGATCGCGACCAAGATGGATTCGCAGGCGCGCGGCATGAACGTCGCGATCCGCAACGCGAACGATGGCATCTCGCTGCTGCAGACCGCTGAGGGCGCGCTCGCGACGATCAGCGGCATCTTCCAGCGCATGCGCGAACTGGCGGTGCAGTCGGCCAACGCGACCAACGGTACGTCCGATCGCGGCAACCTCAACACCGAGTACCAGGCTTTGGCGAGCGAGGTCACGCGAATCGCCAATACGACGCAATTCAACGGCGTCAAGGTTGTCTCCACCGGCGCCGGCGCACAGGCGTTCCAGGTCGGCGCCAACGGCAGCGAGACGCTTTCGGTGACGACGACTGATGCGACGGCCTATCTGGCCACGCCGGGCGACCTGACCAGCGCCGCCAACGCGACGACCGCGATCGGCGCGCTCGACACGGCGTTGACCTCCCTGAACACCGACCGCGCGACCTACGGCGCAGGCCTGAACCGCCTCGAGTTCACCGTCCAGAACCTGCAGGTCGGCGTCGAGAACCAGACTGCTGCGCGCAGCCGGATCATGGACGCGGACTACGCGGCCGAGACCGCCAACCTGACGCGCGCGCAGATCCTGCAGCAGGCCGGCACCGCGATGCTGGCGCAGGCCAACCAGGCGCCGCAGACGGTCCTGTCGCTGCTGCGCGGCTGATACGGGTCGGTCATCTACGTACGACGAAAGGGGCCGCGCAAGCGGCCCCTTTTGCTTGGTGCGCCCGGCAGGGCGCACTCACTTAGAGGTGAGAGTCCTCGACCCGCCCGGCAAGGGGAAGGGTTAGCTGAACGGCAGGGGTGTCGTGGGTAACTGCGAATCTGGAGGAAGCCGAAGGCAAAGCGCTGGCCTGACGAACAGGAAGCGGATAGGAGGCATCGCGGCGGGGTGAGGCGGCCAATATCGTCAAAGCCCG
>JAKOQB010000042.1 GCA_029778535.1 Pseudomonadota bacterium
CGCAATCTCATCGTGCGCGCGCTGCCGAGCGGCACACTGTTTCCGCAGGAGATCGCGCAGTACGACCCCTGGGTGATCCGCGAGGCGCTGCACAACGCCATCGCGCATCAGGACTACCGCCGCCACGGGCGCATCACCGTGGTCGAATTCCCCGACCGGGTGCTGGTCTCGAATGTGGGCGACTTTCTGCCCGGCGACGTCGAGACGGTGATTCGCCAGGACGCGCCGCAGGCTCTCTACCGCAACCCGTTTCTCGCCGATGCGATGGTCGAGCTGAACCTGATCGACACCCAGGGCGGCGGCATCAAGCGCATGTTCGAGACGCAGCGCCGTCGCTGGTTTCCGCTGCCCGACTACGACCTGAGCAAGCCCGGCCAAGTGAGCGTGAGTCTGAGCGGCCGGATCCTGGACGAGCGCTACACGCGCCTGTTGATGGAGCGAACCGACCTCTACCTCGGGCAGGTGATGCTGCTCGATCGGGTGCAGAAGGGGCAGCGAATCGATCGTGACGAGCACCGACTGCTGAAATCTTCGGGCCTCGTCGAAGGCCGCTATCCGAACGTGATCGTGGCGAGTGCGGTGGCGCGGGCGGCCGGCGAGGCGGGCCGCCACATCCGCGAGCGCGGCTTCGACAAGCGGTACTACCTCGATCTCATTCTGGCGCTGGTGCGCGAGCACCAGCCGGTGGATCGCAAGGACGTGGATCAGCTCCTGCTCACCAAGCTTCCGGACCGCCTCTCGCAGGAGCAGAAGCTCCGCAAAGTCCACAACCTGCTGCAGGAGCTGCGCCGATCCGGCCTGATCGACAACCGTGGCAGTCGGTCGAAGCCGCAGTGGGTGGCCGTCGCGCCGACTCCGACCGAGGCCGCGCGATGACCTGGCAAAGACATTCGGCTGGAAACGCAGGCCACGGCCGCCTTGGTGATGAGAAAATCATTCGAAAACAAGTGCTTGCGGCTTTGCTTGAAGTCGGCCCGACTCCTCCGTCTAGCAAAGGTCTTAGCAAAGGATCGAGCAAAGGCTAGATCCTGGGGGCGGGTGCCATGACCAGCGACACCGCCGAGCGCGGCTTGGAGCGGCTGATCTGCACGGCGCTGACCGGCGCGCCGTGCAATCCGGGCGCGGTCCCGGCCAGCGCCGTGCGCGAGGCGGCCGCGCGGCTGCCGCAGGAGGCCGAAGACCTGGAGCCGCTCGACGAAGCCGATGTCGAGGGCGACGCGGACGAGGCCGACGCCCGCGACACTGACGAGATCCCGGAGGAGTCCGAGGCGTGAGTTCCTCCGACTCAACGCAGCATCGCCGCGAGGTGCCGAAGATGACCGCGGGACGGGCCGCGCTGGTGGAGCTGATGCATCGATACCTCGGTGGCTTGCTCGATCCCTTCGTCACGCTGCTGGAGGTGCACAAATTGATGTACTTCCTGCAGGAGGCGGGCGAACCGCTGCGGCTGCGCTACAAGGCCGCGCCGTACGGCCCCTATGCCGAGAACCTGCGCCACGTCCTGCACGCGATCGAGGGGCACCTGATCGCGGGTTACGACGACGGCGGCGATGCCCCGGACAAGCCCTTGACGCTGGTGCCCGGTGCCGTAGAGGAGGCGGCGGCGTTCATCGCCGAGCACCTGGAGACGCGCGAACGCTTCGACCGGGTGGCCGCGCTGGTGGAAGGCTTCGAGTCGCCTTTCGGTCTGGAGTTGCTATCCACCGTGCATTGGGTCATGCACCACGAATCGGTACGCACGCTGCCTGACCTGGTCGCACGTACCTACGCCTGGAACGACCGCAAGCGGCAGTTCACGCCGCGCCAGATCGGGATTGCGGCCGATGTGCTGGCGAGTCAGGGGTGGGTGGCGCCGTTGGCGGAGGAGGCCGAGGCGTGACACGCGCGGCTGCGCGGCAGCGCAAACCGGAGGCGGACGCGACCTCGGCCGCGATACGGGTAGCCAGCCCCAGAACGGGCGCTACGGACAGCACGGCGTCGGGGAGCGCCGCCTGATGCAGTACGTGTTGACGGAGCATGCGCGCGACGTTCTGGAGAAGCGCCGGATCGAGACCGCCTGGGTGGAACGGGCCTTGACGGCGCCCGAGGCGACCGAGGCGGATCCGGTCGATCCCGAACTCGAGCATCGCCTTGCGCGTATCCCGGAATTCGGACATCGTGTGCTGCGCGTGATCCTCAACGTCGGCAGAACCCCGCCGCGCGTGGTGACGGCATTCTTCGATCGCAGAAGGAGCGAGCCATGAAGCTGAAAGTGGACCAGCAGGCCGATGCGCTGTACCTCACGCTGAGCGATGCGCCTTCGAGCCGGTCGGAGGAAGTGTCGCCCGGGATCGTCGTCGACTACGACGATCAGGATCGCGTGGTCGGTATCGAGATGCTGTACCTGTCGAAACGCGCACCGCAGACCGACATCCGGCGGCTGCTGTTCGAATCCGTGCCCGAAGTCGCCTGACAGCGCAACGGCGGTGTCAAGAGTCGAGATCGCCGATTCCGTCGCCGAGGGGGAGTCCTTTGGCTCGGCGGGCTCGCGGAACGGGCCACCCATTCCCAACTTGGGTACGGTCCTACCCTGCGTGGGAACGCAGGAAGTCCAGCCTTCTCTAACCGCGCCGGCCGAGATGGCCAACAGGCTGCCGGCCGCGCATCGCGTGCTCGCGGCCATCGACGCCCTGCCGGAATCCGGCGTGGCAGGTTGACGGCGGACACGATGAGCGAGCGGCCGTTCACCGACACCTCCGAGCGCGGCCTGGAGCGCTTGATCTGCACGGCGCTGACCGGCGCACCGTGCGATCCGGGCGTGCCGGCCAACAGGGTGCAGCAGCGCCCGGCGACCTACGCAGCCGGCTGGATCTGCGGTGCGGCGGAGGACTACGACCGCGAGTACTGCGTGGACCTCGCGCAACTTGCGGCCTTCCTGCGCGAGACGCAGCCGGAGGTGTGCGAGGCGCTCCATCTCGGCCAGGACGGGCCGACGCGGCGCAAGTTCCTGGCGCGGCTGCAGGGCGAGATCAGCAAGCGCGGCACCATCGACCTGCTGCGCCATGGACTCAAGCACGGGCCGCATCACATCGATCTCTTCTACGGCACACCATCCCCGGGTAATCCCAAGGCGGCGCAGCAGCATGCCGCCAACCGCTTCAGCGTCACGCGGCAGCTGCGCTACAGCCGCGACGAGACGCAGCGCGCGCTCGATCTGGGGCTGTTCATCAACGGACTGCCGGTGGCCACCTTCGAGCTGAAGAACAGCCTGACCAAGCAGACGGTGGAGGACGCTGTTCAGCAGTACCAGCGCGATCGCGATCCGCGCGAGAAGCTGTTCGAGTTCGGCCGCTGCGTCGTGCACTTCGCGGTGGACGACCACGAGGTGCGCTTCTGCACGCACCTGAAGGGCAAGGGCTCGTGGTTCCTGCCGTTCAACCTGGGCTGGAACGACGGTGCCGGCAATCCGCCCAACCCGAACGGCCTCAAGACCGACTACCTGTGGAAGCGCATCCTCACCCGCGCGGGCCTGACGGACATCCTCGAGAACTATGCGCAGATCGTCGAGACCAGGGACGAGAAGACCGGCAGGAAGAAGCAGCTGCAAATCTGGCCGCGCTATCACCAGCTCGACGTGGTGCGCCGGCTGCTCGCCCACGCGCAAGCGAACGGCGCAGGTCGGCGGTATCTGATCCAGCATTCGGCCGGCAGCGGTAAGTCGAACTCGATTGCTTGGCTGGCGCACCAGCTCATCGGCCTCGCGAAGGACGGCGCGCCGGTGTTCGACTCGATCATCGTCGTAACCGATCCGGCTCGACACCTGACTGCTCAACGACGCGCGGGCCACCGGCACCGCGCGAATCCCGACGACTCGCATCTACCAATACGGGCCGGAGTGCGTGCGCGACAGCCGCGACCTGAAGGCGGCGCTCGCCACGCTGACCGAGCACGGACGGGCGCGCCTCGAGCGAGAGGGGCGTCGGCGGTTCGTGGCGGTCAATCCGGCATTTCTGTACGGCTGAGTCGGATCCCCGGCGAAGGCCGTCGTTTCGGCGCCGGGGGCCTTGCTATTGCTGCCATTCCTGCTACGCACGGGCACGGCACTCGACCGACCACCGCAGGAACAGCAGCAATAGCAAGGTGCGGGAAGGCCGCATACGGCGACCGGCGGTCGTAGCGGTGATCAGGCCACCTGCTTGAAGCGTCCCATGACCACTTGCCCGGTGGTCATCAGTCGCTCGTTGGTGTCGGCCCTGAACTGCAGCATCTCGCGCCTCTGCGGCGCGTGTTCGGCGCGGTTGTACACACCGCGCACGCCGCCGATCGTGTGGTTCAGCGCCTTCTCCACCACGTCCGGGGGCCAGCCGTTCTCAAGCAGCAGCGTGGAGGCCGTGCGCCGCAGATCGTGGATCGTGAAGGCCGGGATGTGCCACTCGGCCTGCTCGAAGTCCACGTGCTCCCAGCGGGCGAGCAGCAGCTCGGACTTGCGCACCATGGTCAGCAAGATCAGGTGCAGGCCGATCTTGAATTGCCGGCGGATGTTCGACTCGAAGGCCGCCTTCAGGAAGGCGCGGATTTCGTCGGTAGACAGCGCGCGCTCGCGCGCCTTCCGCCTTGTGGACGTGGCGCATCGGCAGCGCAAGGACCGGGTTCGTGCTGACGAGCCCGGCGGTCTGCGCGTAGTCGAAGAGCCGCTTCAGGACGCTGCGAATGTTGCCGGCCGCCGCGTCGAACCCCTCGTCCTTCTTCTTCCAGATGATGGCGCGCACGTCCTCGGTGGTGACGTCGCGGACCGCCTTGGTGCCGATGGCCGGAACGATCGACTTATCGAAGTAGCGACGCGGAATCGTGAGGTCCCGCCGGTCCTTGGCCACCACGTCGCGGAAGAAGCGCTCGCCGAACTCGGCCACGGTCGTGTCGGGCGCCGCTCCTTGTTTCGCGAGCCGCTTCTGGACGGCTGGCGACTGGCCCTGCGCGACCATCGTCTCCCGCCTGTCGCGCTCGGCACGCGCGAGCTTGAGCGACAGCGCCGGGTAGCGGCCCAGCGTCACCCGCTCCTGCTTGCCGTTCAGTCGGTACTGGTAGTGCCAGAGCATGCCGCCGGTCGGGAGCACCTCGAGCACGAGGCCGCGCTCGGCGGTCCTGGAGTAGCGGGTGGCCTTGGGTCCAAGCGCGCGAATGGCGGTGTCGCTGAGCGGCATGAGCGGGCTTCCGTGTACACACGAGGAATCTCACCCGTCACACCGGCGATGTGTGCCCATATGTGTGCCCAGAAGAGATCGGCTGCCGTCGGTCGCTTTCGGCCGCTTCAGGAACCGAAAACGCTTTTCGACAATGACTTACGGCACAACATCGGACCTTGCCGGACTTCCCAGGAAGTGCACCTACTTGCCGATGCAAAAGCGGCTGAAGATGCGCCCGAGCAGATCGTCGGCGGAGAACTCGCCGGTGATTTCGGCCAGATGATTTGCGGCCAGCCGCAGCTCTTCGGCAAAGAGCTCGAGCTGCGCATCGCCGTAGCCGTGCTCAACGTCGGCGCGCTCGGCCGCCGCGGCAAGGTGCGCGCGCGCGCGCGCCAGCGCGTGCAGATGCCGCTCGCGCGCGAGGAACACCGACTCGCCGGTGGTCTCGTTCTCCCAGCCCGCCACGCGCTTGAGCTCGGCGCGCAGGCCGTCGATTCCGGCGCCGGTCAGCGCCGAGAGAAAGATGCGCTCGCCGTCGACGCGCGCGCGTTCGTCGGCGAGGTCGATCTTGTTGATCACGGTCAGCAGCGGCACCGCGTGCCCGATGCGCTGCCGCACGCGCGCCAGCACCTCGGCGTCGCTCGCCGGCTGCGCCGCGTCGACCAGGTGCAGCACGACGTCGGCGCGCTCGACCTCGGCCAGCGTGCGCTCGATGCCGATGCGCTCGACCTCGTCGGTCGCGTCGCGCACGCCCGCGGTGTCGATCACGTGCAGCGGTATGCCGCTCACCTCGATCGTCTGCCGAATGCGGTCGCGCGTGGTGCCCGGCACCGCGGTGACGATCGCCACCTCTTCACCCGCGAGCGCGTTCAGCAGGCTCGACTTGCCGACGTTGGGAGCGCCGACCAGCACCACGTTCAGGCCCGCGCGCAGCACGGCGCCCTGGCGCGAGCGGTGCAGCAGCTCGTCGAGCTGCGCGCGGATCGCGGCCAGCGTCGCGCGCGCGTTCGACGCCTCGAGGAAATCGATCTCCTCCTCGGGAAAATCCAGCGTCGCCTCGACCAGGGTGCGCAGCTCGATCAGCGCCTGCGTCAGCGCGTGCACCGCGCGCGAAAACGCGCCGGCGAGCGAGCGGCTGGCCGAGCGCGCCGCGGCGGCGGTCGACGCGTCGATCAGGTCGGCGACCGCCTCGGCCTGCGCCAGGTCGAGCCGGTCGTTCAGGAACGCGCGCTGGGTGAATTCGCCCGGCTCGGCCACGCGCAGGCCGATCGCGCGCCCGGCCTCCAGGCAGCGCGCGAGCAGCAGTTGCAGCACGACCGGACCGCCGTGACCCTGCAGCTCGAGCACGGTCTCGCCGGTGTACGAATGCGGCGCGGGAAACAGCAGCGCGATGCCTTGGTCGATCGCGCCGCCGTGCGCGTCGAGAAAGCGCGCGACCGTCGCGCGGCGCGGCTGAAGCCGCGCGGCGCGTTCGACGCCGAGCACGCCTTCGATCAGCGGCGCCAGATCGGCCCCCGACGCGCGCACGATGCCGATGCCGCCGCGCCCGGGCGGCGTGGCGATCGCGACGATGGGATCGCGGTCGGAGACCATGGCTCGAACCTATCACAGCGCTGCGTACACTCGCGCCGATGTCATCCGATGACCCGCTGACCCGGATCGCGCGGCCGCTCGCCGGCGTGCTGATCGCGGTCGTGATCTCGATGCTGGTCGCGGCCATGATCGGCGGCGCGCTGCCGCTCGACTACGCCGGCCGCGCGTGGGCGTACACGGGACTGATGTGCTACGTGATCGCCGGCGCGGTCGTCGTGTTCCGGCTCGCCGCCGGCGGCGAGACCCAGCCGCTGACGCCGGCGCGGATCGTCAAATGGACGCTGTCGCTGTGGGCCTGGCCGGCGCTGCTGCTGGCGCGGCGCTGACGCGCCGCGCTAGCCGACCGGCTTCGCCTTCGCGATCTGCCTGGTCACGTACCACTGCTGCAGGATCGACAGCACGTTGTTGACCACCCAGTAGAGCACCAGCCCGGCGGGGAACAGGAAGAACATCACGCCGAAGATGAACGGCATTGCGGCCATCACCTTGGCCTGCACCGGATCGGGCGGCGTCGGGTTCAGCTTGTACTGCACGAACATGCTGGCCATCATCACCAGCGGCAGGATGAACCACGGGTCGGGCGTGGCGAGATCCTTCACCCACAGGATCCACGGCGCATTGCGCATCTCCACGCTCGCCAGCAGCACCCAGTACAGCGCGATGAACACGGGGATCTGCACCAGGATCGGCAGGCAGCCGCCGAGCGGGTTGATCTTCTCCGTCTTGTACAGCTCCATCATCGCCACGTTCAGCTTCTGCTTGTCGTCGCCGTACTGCTCGCGCAGCTTCATCAGGCGCGGCGTGACCTCCTTCATCCTGGCCATCGACTTGTAGCTGGCGGCCGACAGCGGATAGAACGCCCCCTTCACGCAGATCGTCAGCAGGATGATCGCCCAGCCCCAGTTGCCGACCAGCCCGTGGAAGAACTCGAGCAGCCAGAACAGCGGCTTGGCGATGAAGGTGAGCCAGCCGTAGTCGACCACGAGGTCCAGCCCCGGCGCGAGCGCCTTCAGCGCGTTCTGGTCCTGCGGCCCGACGTACAGGATCTCCTGCGACGTCGCGCTGGCGCCGGGCGCGATCTGCGGCAGCGGCACGATCGATCCGATCGCGAACAGGTTCTTGTCGACCTCGCGCGCGTAGATCTCGCGCTGCACGCCCTGCGGCGGCACCCACGCCGACACGAAGTAGTGCTGGATCATCGCGATCCAGCCGTCCTTGGCGCTCTTCGGGTACGAGGCCTTGTTCTTCTCGATGTCGGAGAACTCGATCTTGTGGAACTTGTCCGCGTCGGTGTAGACGGCCGGACCGGTGAACGTCGAATACGGGCCCGACTCTCCTTCGGGCTTGTTGCCGTCGCGCAAGAGTTGCAGGTACAGCGACGGCGCGACCGGCTGGGCGCCCTCGTTGACGACCTCGTGCTTCACGTCGATGTCGTAGCGGCCGCGCTTGAACGTGTAGGTCTTGATCAGCTTGACGCCGCCCGCTTCGGCCGCGAACTTCACCTCCACCGTGTCCTGGCCCGGCTGCAGCGTGCGCGGACCCTCGAGCGGCGTGAACGGGGTGCGATGGTTCGGCAGGCTTGCGCCCGGCGCGCCCACCAGCCCGGTCTGCGCGGTGTAGACGCGGTGCGCGCTCACGTCGAGCAGCACGACGTTGGCCTCGCGGTCCTGCTTCTTGCCGGTGACGAGCGACATCAGTCCGGCCGCGGTCCAGTCGGGCGCGACCTTCTGCTTGCGCAGCTCCAAGTGCGACAGCAGCGCGCCGTTCGGATCGATGTCCGCGATCACCATGTCGGTCTCGATCCGCACCCGCTGTGCCGCGGGCGCCGGCGCGCCTCCGGCCGGCGGCGCCGCGACCGCGCCCGGTTGTGCCCCCGGCTGCGAGGGCGCGGCCGCCGGCACCGACGCATCGCCGGCCGGCGCAGCCGTCGGCGCCGTCTCGGGCGCGCCCTTGGCGGCCTGCGTCTGCGGCGGCGGCCCGCCGAACAGCGACGGCCGGCCGTGCTCGCGCTGCCAGTTGTCGTACAGGAACAGCAGCGACATGCCGAAGATGATCCACAGGATCGTGCGCTGGATATCCATGCCGTCTTTCATTGCGGTCGTTGTTGGTCAGGTCCTGGGGGTGCCGCGCGCTGTCTCTTGATTCACCGGCGGGTGCGACTCGGCGCCGCACCAGCACCGCCAGAGGAAGCGGTCCGGCACCGGGTCGACGCCGCCGCCGCCGCGCGGATGGCAGCGCGCCAGCCGCGCGATCGTCATCCAGCCGCCGCGCAGCGCGCCATGGCGCTCGATCGCTTCGCGCGCGTAGTCGGAGCAGGTCGGCCAGAAGCGGCAGCTGCCGCCGACCCACGGCGAAAGCAGGTACTGGTAGACGCGGATCGCGGCGATCAGCAGTTGCTTCATGGCTGCGCCGCCAGCCGCCCGGCGAGCCGCTCGAGCAGCGCATCGGCGTCCGCGCGCAGCGCGCGTCTGAACATCGCCAGCGACATTTCGCGCGGGCTCGGGAACGCGGCCTTCAGCCGCAGCACCACGTCGACGCGGCGCGCGCCGGCGCGCTCGGCGAGCTGCGGAGCCGCGTGCCGGGCCGCCTCGCGCAGGATGCGTTTCACCAGGTTCCTTTGCACCGCCTTGCGCGCCATCCGCTTGCCCGCCGTCACGCCGATGCGCACCCGCGCTGCCGCCGAATCGCCGTCGAAGTCCGAGCTGCGTGCTGCCAGGCTGAGCCAGCGCGACGACGCCCGAAACTGCGGCGCCCGGCAGGCCTCGAAATCGCGCGCCGCGCGCAGCCGTGCGGCGCGCGGCAGACCGAGCGCGCGCGCAGCCGTCGTGCGCGCCTCCGCCTCAGGGCGCCAGCCGCTTGCGGCCGCGGGCACGGCGCGCGCGCAGCACCGCGCGGCCGCCGCGCGATTTCATCCGCACGAGGAATCCGTGCGTGCGTTTGCGCTTGACGGCCGAAGGTTGAAATGTCCGTTTGGTGGCCATGATGGCGATCCTTCAACGAAGCCGCACGGCCCGCGTGCGGCGCAGATGTTCGTGCCCGACGGCGCCGCGCCCTGCGGCCGCTCGGGTCGATCGACGGGCCACGCGGCCCGGCAAAAAGGCCGTCATTAGACGCGAGATCGCGCATCAGCGTCAAACCGGGCGCGGCGCGCGCCAATGCACAGCCCGATGTGAATAGCTTGCCCGGTTGTCCCCCGAAAATTCCGGCTTATCCACAGGCTTTGCACGCGCCAAATTTTCTTTGCCTCGCTACCTTCGTGATCATAGTCGTTGTCAGCGCTCGCTCTCGCCAAAATGTTCGTCGCTCAATGGGCGCGCGCCGCCTGTCGCGAGTGCAGCCCGGGTCCTGTTGTGGATAACCTCGGGCCAGGCGACTAAGATTCGCGCTCCATTGCGAATCGCCTTGCCTACGTGCCGGAAGTGACGGCAATACGGGACCGGACGCCGAGCAACGGGCGGCGGCGCGGGGATGCCGCCACGAGAACAACGAGAGTAAGCGTCTCCATCCGAGATACCCGCCCGGCCCGATGCAAGCGCGGCCGGGCAATGACACGAGGCGAAGAAAGAGGTCGATGGTCGCTATCTGGCAAGACTGCTCGCGCCTGCTCGAGCGCGAGTTGACTCCGCAGCAGTATTCCGCCTGGATCAAACCGCTGAAGCCGATCGACTACGACGAGGCCAGCGGGCGGCTGCGCATCGGGGCGCCGAACCGCTTCAAGCTCGATGCCATCCGCGCCCAGTTCGCCGCCCGCATCGAGGCCGCGGCGGCCAACGTGGCGCATCACCCCGTCGACATCGTGTTCGAGGTCGACGGCGGTGTCGAGGCGGCCGCGCGCGAACCCGCGGCGCAGGCCGACGCTCCGCCCGCGGCGGGCGACGAGCGCGGCCCGCCGACCGACCAGTTCGAGCGCGCGCGGCTGAACCCGCAGCTCACCTTCGACACCTTCGTCACCGGCAAGGCCAACCAGTTGGCCCGGGCCGCGGCGATGCAGGTCGCGGAGAACCCCGGCGGCTCGTACAACCCGCTGTTCCTGTACGGCGGCGTGGGGCTGGGCAAGACGCACCTGGTGCACGCGGTCGGCAACGCGCTGCTGGCGCGCAAGCCCGCCGCGCGCGTGCGCTACATCCATGCCGAGCAGTACGTGAGCGACGTGGTGCGCGCCTACCAGCGCAAGGCGTTCGACGAGTTCAAGCGCTATTACCACTCGCTCGACCTGCTGCTGATCGACGACATCCAGTTCTTCGCCGGCAAGAACCGCACGCAGGAGGAATTCTTCTACGCATTCGAAGCGCTGGTCGCCGGCCGCAAGCAGATCATCGTTACATCGGACACCTACCCGAAGGAACTGAAGGAGTTCGAGGAGCGGCTGGTATCGCGCTTCGCCTCGGGGCTGACGGTGGCGATCGAGCCGCCGGAACTGGAGATGCGGGTAGCGATCCTGCTGAAGAAGGCCGAGACGATGGGCCAGCCCCTGCAGGAGGACGTGGCGTTCCTGATTGCCAAGAACCTGCGCAGCAACGTGCGCGAACTGGAAGGGGCGCTGGCCAGGCTGCGCGCCTTTTCCTCGTTCACTGATCGCACGCTCACGGTTGATGTGGCGCGCGAGGCGTTGAAGGACCTGCTCGGCGCGTCGACCGGCCAGATCACCGTCGAACTGATCCAGAAGACCGTCGCCGACTACTACAAGCTCAAGGTCGCCGACATGTACAGCAAGCGGCGGCCGTCGTCGATCGCGCTGCCGCGCCAGATCGCGATGTACCTGGCGAAGGAAATGACGCAGAAGAGCCTGCCGGAGATCGGCGAGCTGTTCGGCGGCCGCGACCACACCACCGTGTTGCACGCGGTGCGCAAGATCACGCTGCAGCGTTCGTCCGATGCGGAGCTGAACCACGCATTGCACGTGCTCGAGCAGGCGCTGAAGGCCTGACGCCTGCCTGTGGACAGCCGCTGGACCGACTGTGGATCGCTGTGGACCGCGGGCGCGCGCCGAGCGCGCGGCGCGCGCTTGTCCCGTACCGTCCACAAACTGTCCGGCGACGCCAGCCCCGCTTGCCCACAGCATCTGAGATCATCCAAGTTGCTGTCGTGGCAGCGTTTTGCCGGGTTGTACCCAGCGCCGGCGCCGGCTTATTAGTCAGTCCTACGAAGAGGAAGTACAAATGCAACTTGTAAAAGCCACGCGCGACGCGTTGCTCAAACCGCTGCAGGTTGTCAGTGGCATCGTCGAGCGGCGGCAGACGCTGCCGATCCTTGCCAACGTCCTCGTGCGCAAGGACGGCGATCGCGTGACGTTCACCGCGACCGACCTGGAGATCCAGATCCAGACCGCGGCCGACATCGGCGCCGGCAAGGACAACGCGGCCGCGACGGTGTCGGCGCGCAAGCTGGTCGACATCCTGCGCGCGCTGCCCGAGGCCGACGTGCAGCTCGCGCTCGCGGCGCGCAAGCTGACCGTGCAGTCGGGCCGCAGCCGCTTCAACCTGCAGACGCTGCCGGCCGAGGAATTCCCGACGGTGGCGCAGGCCGAGTTCAGCGCCGACTTCACGCTGCCCTCCGCGACGCTGAAGTACCTGCTGTCGATGGTCCACTTCGCGATGGCGGCGCAGGATATCCGCTATTACCTGAACGGCATGCTGCTGGTGGTCGACGGCAGCCTGGTGCGCGCGGTCGCGACCGACGGCCATCGCCTCGCGCTGTGCGATGTGCACAAGGAAGGCGAAGCCACGCCCAGGATCGAGGCGATCATCCCGCGCAAGACGATCCTCGAACTGACGCGCCTGCTGCCGGACTCGGACGCGCCGGTGCGGGTGCAGATGGCGACCAACCAGGTCAAGTTCACGTTCGATTCGATCGAACTCATCTCCAAGCTGGTCGAAGGCAAGTTCCCCGACTACACCAAGGTGATCCCGGCCGGCAACACGCGGCTGTTCAAGGTGCGGCGCGAGGAACTGATGGCGGCGCTGGCGCGCGCGGCGATCCTGACCACCGACAAGTTCAAGGGCGTACGCTGCGTGCTGGCGCCGGGAAGTCTCAAGATCACGTCGACCAATGCCGACCAGGAAGACGCGCAGGAGGAGATCGAGATCGCCTACGACGGCGACGGGCTCGACATCGGCTTCAACGTCAATTACCTGCTGGACGTGCTGGCGAACCTGAAGAACGAGGAAGTGAAGTTCGCGCTCGGCGACGCACTCGGCAGCGCGCTGATCACGATGCCGGAGTCCGACAAGTTCAAGTACGTCGTGATGCCGATGCGCATCTGATTTGAATGGAAGCACATAGATGTCCGCAGTTCCGAACCAACCGCCGATGAACCTGCCGCCGAGCGGCAACGGCGATTCCGCCGCCAACGACTACGGCGCCGCCAGCATCCAGATCCTCGAAGGGCTGGAGGCGGTGCGCAAGCGGCCCGGCATGTACATCGGCGATACGCACGACGGCACCGGGCTGCACCACATGGTGTTCGAGGTCGTCGACAACTCGATCGACGAGGCGCTCGCCGGCTACTGCGACGACATCGTCGTCACCATCCACACCGACAACTCGATCTCGGTGATCGACAACGGCCGCGGCATCCCGACCGGGGTGAAGCTCGACGACAAGCACGACCCGAAACGCTCCGCCGCCGAGATCGCGCTGACCGAACTGCACGCCGGCGGCAAGTTCAACCAGAACAGCTACAAGGTGTCGGGCGGACTGCACGGCGTCGGCGTCTCGTGCGTGAACGCGCTGTCGAAGTGGCTGCGCCTGACGGTGCGCCGCGACGGCCAGGTGCATTTCCTCGAGTTTCGCCAGGGCACCACGCAGAACCGCCGCGTCGAGACGGTCGACGGCGTCGCGGTGTCGCCGATGCACGTGCTGGGCGCAACCGACAAGCGCGGCACCGAGGTGCACTTCCTGCCGGATGAGGAGATCTTCGGCAAGGTCGACTTCCACTACGAGGTGCTGTCGAAGCGGCTGCGCGAACTGAGCTTCCTGAACAACGGCGTGCGCATCCGCCTGGTCGACCAGCGCATCGGCAAGGAGGAGGACTTCGCGTTCGCGGGCGGCGTCAAGGGCTTCGTCGAGTACATCAACAGGTCCAAGGCCGTCCTGCACAGCCACATCTTCCACAGCGTCGGGGAGGCGGCCGGCATCGGCGTCGAGGTTGCGATGCAGTGGAACGACGGCTACAGCGAGAACCTGCTCGCGTTCACCAACAACATCCCGCAGAAGGACGGCGGCACGCACATCACCGGCCTGCGCGCGGCGATGACGCGCG
>JAKOQB010000043.1 GCA_029778535.1 Pseudomonadota bacterium
AGGCACGACGACGGCAGGCGCGCTCATGACCATCGGCCAGTCGCTGCTCGCCTTCACCGCCGCGGCCGCCCTGCTGACCGCAACGCCCGGGCTCGACACGGCGCTCGTGCTGCGCACCGCCATCGCGGTCGGGGCGCGCCCCGCGCTGCGCGCGGGCATGGGCATCGTCATCGGATGCTTCACGTGGGGACTGCTGGCCGCCTTCGGGCTGGGTGCGCTGATTGCGCTCTCTGCGTTCGCATTCGACCTCGTGAAGATCGCCGGCGCGGCCTATCTCGCGTGGCTCGGCCTGCGCCTGCTTCGCCCGGGCGCCCGCCCGGTCCCGGGGCACGTCGACCCGCGCGCGGCATCGGACTGGTTCCGTCGCGGCCTGCTGACCAACCTGCTGAACCCGAAGGTCGGCGTGTTCTACGTTTCCTTCCTGCCGCAGTTCATCCCGCCAGGCGCCAATGTCATCGCCATGACGCTCCTGATGACGGCGATCCACGCACTCCTCGGCCTGCTCTGGTTCTCGATGCTCGTGAGCGCCACGCAGCCGCTTTCCAGGCTGCTCGCCAACACGACGCTCGTTCGCTGGCTGGATCGCATCACCGGCGGCCTTTTCATCGCATTCGGCATCCGCCTCGCGCTCGCCGCGCGACCATCATAGCCCTCAGCCCGCGCGGTGCACCCATTCGAGCAGCGCATCGAGCGCCGCCTGTGAACCGCCCGCGCGCTCGTGGTTGACGATCGCGACGACGACATAGCGCCGCCCGCTCGCGGCGAGCACGTAGCCGGCGATGGCGCGCACGTCGTCGAGGAGCCCCGTTTTCACGTGCGCGGCGCCCACGGCGCCATTGCGTTTCGCCGCCGTGCCGTCGACGCCCACCACGGGCAGCGAGGCCATCAGTTCCGGCATCACCGGGCTCGCGTACGCGTCTGCGAGGAGCCGCGCGAGGCTGCCGGCGCTCACGCGCGCGACACGCGAGAGACCGGCGCCGTTTTCGATCACGAGCTCGGGCATCGGCAGTCCCGCCTCGTCGAGCCAGGCGTGCAGCGCGGTGCGCGAGCGCTCGAAGCTCGCCGGCCAGCCCGCGCGCTCGGCGCCGAAGGTGAGGAAGAGGTGCTGCGCCATCACGTTGTTGCTGTACTTGTTGGTGTCGCGCACGACTTCGGCGAGCGGCTTCGACAGGTGTGTCGCGAGGAGCGGCGCGCCGGCGGGCACCAGGCCCTCGCGTACCTCGCCGGACCACCGTCCGCCACTCGATTCCCACAACGCGCGAAACACGGCGCCGACATACGGCGTCGGCGCGAGCGGGGCGAGGTTCCAGCTGCGCTCGCCGCAGTCGAGCGGAAAGGCGCCGCGGAACACCGGGACGAAGGGCCGCGAGAAATCCGCGCGGAGTTTGCCACGCCAGTCGCCGCAGGCCCCCGCAGCGGCGCGCACTGTTGCCGGTGCCTGCGAACCGGCGAGCGGCGGCAGCGTGAGCACGTGCACGGTGTTGCGCGCGACGTCGGGCACGAACGTGTAGGCGATCGAGCCGTAGTTCACGAGCAGCGCGTCGGGGCCCACGTTGTAGCTGCGCAGCGCCTCGCCGTCGAACGCGGCACTGTCGTGCGGTGGCAGCGCGAACGCCGAGCGATCGAGCACGAGGTCGCCGCGCAGATCGCGCACGCCGAGGCCGCGCACCTTCTGCACGAGGAGCCACAACTGCTCGATCACGAGCGAGGGATCGCCGCCGCCGCGCAGGCCGAGATCGCCGCGCACGATCGCGCCGTCGCGCGAACCGAGGAGCACAATGTCCGTGTGCCACGCATAAGCCGGGCCGAGCGTGCGCAGCGCCGCGTACGTCGTCAGGAGCTTCATCGTCGAGGCGGGACTTCTCGGCACGTCGCGATTGAGCGTCGCGGCGAGCGCGCCGCCATCGAGCGGCTGGATCACTGCGCTCGTCGCGGACGGCGGGACGCCGGCAGTGCGCAGCGCCGCGAGGAAGCTGTCCGGGAGCGGCGTGTCGTTGGCGTGGGCGGCGCGGCCCGGGGCGATAAGCGCCGCCGCGGCGACGAGCAGCGCGAGGACCGCGCGCGCGCAGGCGCGTGTGCGCTCAGGCATGTCGTGCACGTTCCTCGGCTTCGCGGCGCGCGAGCAGCGCGCAATAGCGGTGGCGATGATCGTCGGCGAATTCACGTGCTTCGATTTCAAAGCGGTTGTCCCAGTAGCCGCGGCGGAAGAGTTCGAGTCCGTACTGCCACACCGACAGCCGGCGCGGCTCCCACTGGTGCAGCACGTGGAAGTACTCGTGCAGCACGATGGTCGGATCGGCGAAGAACGCGGCGGCGGTGCCGCACAGGTAGATGCGCCGGCGGCGTGTGGTCGCAATCGCCCGCACGTGCCACCACGCAAACCATGAGTGCTCGATCACGCGCACTTCGCTGACGGCGTCGCCGAAGATCTCCCGAAGTGTCGCTTGCAGGGCCGGCGGGGGCTCTACCGCCCGCCCAAGGTGCAAAAAGCGCGGATTGCGCTGCGTTCCCGCGCGAACGTGCTGCAATATGCGTCGATCATGCCTCATGCGCCGTACGGGCCCGGCGGACGGACCTGTGCTTGAATACGACCGCAAGACACGGAGTGCTTGCTCGCGCACAGCGGCGGAAACTCGCAGCCATCGAGGAGTGAACCGAGGAACGACGCCATGACCCCTGCCACGATAAACGATCCGCGCTGGACCGCGATTGTCGCGCGCGACAAGGCTGCGGACGGCCGCTTCGTGTACGGCGTGCGCACGACCGGTGTGTACTGCCGCCCGTCGTGCCCGTCACGCCGCGCGCGGCCCGAGAACGTGCGGCTATTCGACACGCGCGAGGCTGCCGAGCGCGCGGGCTTTCGGGCCTGCAGGCGCTGCCGCCCCGATGCGCAATCGCCCGCGGCGGAGCAGGCGGCGTGGATCGCGGCGGCCTGCCGGCAGATCGAGGCGGCCGACGAAGCGCCGAGCCTCGCAGCGCTCGCCGCGGCCGCGGGCGTGAGCCCGTTTCACTTTCATCGCACGTTCAAGGCGGTCACGGGCGTGACGCCGAAGCAGTACGCGGCCGCCCGCCGCAGCGAACGGCTGCGGCGTGAACTCGCGCGCAGTGGCTCGGTGACCGAGGCGATCTATGGCGCCGGCTACAACTCGAACGGCCGCTATTACGCCGACGCGGACGGGATGCTCGGCATGACCGCGTCCGACTATCGCGCCGGCGGCACGCATACGGCGATGCACTTCGCGGTCGGCGAGTGCTCGCTCGGTGCGATCCTCGTCGCGGCGAGCGCGCGCGGCATCTGCGCGATCCTGCTCGGCGACGATCCGGCCGCCCTCACGCGCGAGCTGCAGGATCAGTTCCCGAAGGCCGAGCTGATCGGCGGCGATGCGGATTTCGAGCGGGTCGTCGCCCGGGTGGTCGGCTTCGTCGAAGCGCCCGCACTCGGCCTCGACCTGCCGCTCGACGTGCGCGGCACGGCCTTCCAGCGCCGCGTGTGGCAGGCGCTGCGCGACATACCGCCGGGCGCGACCGCGAGCTACCGCGAGATCGCCGAGCGCATCGGTGCGCCGAAGGCCGTGCGCGCGGTCGGCCAGGCCTGCGGCGCCAATCACCTCGCCGTGGCGATCCCCTGCCACCGCGTCGTGCGCACGGACGGCGACCTGTCGGGCTATCGCTGGGGCATCGAGCGCAAGCGCAGGCTCCTCGCGCGCGAGGCGTCCTGACGCGGCCGTGCCGCTGAGCGCCCGGTGCAACCGGTCGGGCGCGTGCCGCGCGTTGGGGATAATCTTCGATGACGCCGCCTGACGGCGTCCGGAGCAATCGCCATGACCACCCCCGCAAAAGACATCCGCGCTGCGCGCGATGCGTTTCGCCGCCTGCACGAATCGGGTTGCTTCGTGCTCGCGAACCCCTGGGACATCGGCGGCGTGCGCCGCGCCGAGAAACTCGGCTACCGGGCCATCGCCTCGACGAGCGCGGGCTTCGCGTGGTCGCTCGGCCGCGAGGACAACCAGGTCTCGCGCGACGAGGCGCTCGCGCATCTCGCGATGCTCTGC
>JAKOQB010000044.1 GCA_029778535.1 Pseudomonadota bacterium
CACCGTGCGCCGCCGCGGGCTCCTCGACCCCCATGCCGTGGCGCGCACGATCGCCGAGCACGAAGCGCAGCAGGCCGACCGAACCGATCATTTGCTCGCGCTCGTCAATCTCGAGATCTGGGCGCGCCTTTACCTCGATGGCGCAAGTGTCGATGCCGTGACCGCCGACCTGAAAGCGCAGCTCGCGGCATGAACGTGCTGTTCGTCTGCCACCGCGTGCCGTTCCCGCCGAAGCGCGGCGGCAAGATCCGCCCCTTCAACATCATCCGCCACCTCACTGCGCAGGGTCATCGCGTGACGGTCGCCTCGCTCGCGCGATCCGTGGCCGAGCGGGACGAGGCACGAGACCTCGCGCAGCATTGCAAGGAAGTGCTCGTCGAGGTCATCCCTGTACGGGTTGCGTTGCCGCAGATGGTCGCGCGGCTGCCGACACCCGCACCCTCGAGCTTCGGTTATTTCTGGTCGCGCCGTCTCGCGCAGCGCATCTCGACGGCGGCAGCGGCAACCCCGTTCGATCTCGTGTTCGTGCACTGCTCGTCGGTTGCGCCTTACGTCGAGCGCCTGCCGGCGCCGCTCAAGATCATCGACTACGGGGACATGGACTCGCAGAAGTGGCGGGAGTACGCGCAGCACCGGGCGTTTCCGCTCTCGGCCGGCTACTGGCTCGAGGCCGTCAAGCTCGAGCGCCGCGAGCGGCTGATCGCGGGGCACTTCGATCTCTGCACCTGCACGACGCGCGCCGAACTCGAATCATTGCGGGCGCTCGGCGTCACGAAACCCTCGGACTGGTTCCCGAACGGTGTCGATGCCCAGTTCTTCGCGCCGGACGGCGCGCCGTACGAGCCCGACCTCGTGGCCTTCGTCGGCCGCATGGACTACTACCCGAACCAGCAGGGCGTGATCGGCTTCTGCCGCGACGTGCTGCCGCAGTTGCGCGCAAAGCGGCCCGGCGTGCGCTTCGCGATCGTCGGCGCGGACCCGCCCGCGCACATTCGTGCGCTCGG
>JAKOQB010000045.1 GCA_029778535.1 Pseudomonadota bacterium
CGCGCGGATCCGCTGCACGTAGGCCAGCGTTTCGCCGTAGGGCGGAACGCCCCGGTAGCGGTCCACGGCTCCCTCGCCGGCGTTGTAGCCGGCCAGCGCCAGCACGACGTCGCCGCGGAAGTACGACAGCAGCCAGCGCAGGTAGCTCATGCCTCCGCGCAGGTTCTCGACCGGGTCGAGCACGTCGCGCACGGCGAAGCGCTCGGCCGTCTCCGGGATGAGCTGCATCAGCCCTTGCGCGTTCTTCGGGGAGCGCGCCAGCGGATCGAAGTTCGATTCGGCGCGCATCACCGCGAACACCAGCCGGGGATCGAGCCGGAACTCACGCGCCATCGCGACGACCGTCTGGACCAGCTTGCGTCGGTCGATCGATGCGGGCGCGGCGCGGAATTCGGCCGGCTGGTCGACCACCGGCGTCGGGCCGGCATCCGCGCGGGCGTCGGCGTCGGTGGCCACCTGGATCGGCGCGCGCAGGCAATCGGGGAGCTTCTCGCCGTCGCCGTGGATCAGCTGCGCCAGGCGCGCGCCCATCTCGCTTCCGGCGGCTGCGGCGCGACGGAACAGCGTGTTGGCGATCGAGTCGTCGCGCGGCAAGCCGCGCCCGTTCGCGTACATCCAGCCCATCCGCAGCAGCGCGTCCGGGTAGTCGAGCCGCGCGGCGGCGCAGTACAACGCCTGGGCCTTGGCGTAGTCGCGAGTCATGCCTTCGGCGTGCTCGTAGCGAATGGCCGACTCGACGAGCTCGCGCGCGCGCTCGTCGATCGCCTGGGCGGCGGTGCCGGGCGCAGGGGCCCGCGAAGACGTCGGGTCGGGTCGCGGCGCATCGGCGCCAGCGAGCGCCGGAAGCGCGTCGGCGAGCGCCACGGCATCGGCGCCGAAGGCTGGAGATGCGCCCCCGAGCGCGCCGAACGCGACCCACGCGGCAACGAACGCCGGAGCCGTGGTCGGACGAAGAAACGGGGGTAGCGCCATGCAGCGGCGGGGGTACATCGGCGGTCCTGGGCTTGCAAAGACGTATTGTAAGATCGCCGCCTCGAAGCGCGATGAATTAATTCCTCGTGCCCCGCGTCGAGCGCCCCTAAAGTGCGGGTCTCCCACACCCCGGAATTCGGCATCAAACCATGAGCATCGTTGCTGTTGTCGGCCTCGGCTACGTCGGCCTCCCGCTGGCCGTGGAATTCGGCAAGGTCTTCGAGACGATCGGCTACGACCTGTCGGCCGCGAAGATCGACCATTTCCGCCGCCACGAAGACCCCACCGGCGAAGTGTCGCGCGAGCAGTTCGAGGCCGCGAAGCGACTCACGGTCACCCACGATCCGAAGGACCTGGCGCGCGCCGACTTCCTGATCGTTGCCGTGCCGACCCCGGTCGATGCGGGCCACAATCCCGACTTTTTCCCTCTGGTATCGGCCAGCGAGACCTGCGGTCGCCACATGAAGCGCGGCGCGACCGTGGTCTACGAATC
>JAKOQB010000046.1 GCA_029778535.1 Pseudomonadota bacterium
CGGCGACGTCTGGCTGCACGCGCTGCCGCGCGTGCTCGGCTACGCGTTCAAGCCGGTGAGTTTCTGGTTCTGCCACCGCCGCGACGGCGCCCTCGTCGCGGTGATCGCCGAAGTCAACAACACGTTCGGCGAGCGCCACTGCTACGTGCTCGGCGATGCGCCGGGCAAGCCGATCGGAGCGGGTGCGGAGCTCGGTGCGGCGAAGGTCTTCCACGTGTCGCCGTTCTGCGACGTGGAGGGCCGCTACCGCTTCCGTTTCGTCACGACCGCGGAGCGCGCCGTCGCGCGCATCGACTACGACGACTGCGACGGTCCGCTGCTGACGACGAGCCAGAGCGGCCGCTTCGCGGCGCTCGACGCCGCGGGCGCCGCGCGCGCGTTGCTCGGCTATCCGCTGTTCGCCATGGGCGTGATCGTTCGCATCCACTGGCAGGCGCTGAGGCTGTGGGTGCGGCGCGTGCCTCTCCGCGGCAGGACACCTGCCGTCGCCACCCGGGGAACCCGATGACCATCCAGCATTCCGACGCGTCGGCGGCGTTCGCGCCGCCGGGTGCCCGCCACCCCGAACCGCCGTCGCGCGGGGCGCGCTTCGCCCTGCGCCTGCTCGAACGGATCGGGCACGGCGAGCTGAAACTCGTGACGCCCGACGGGCGCCTGCTGCGCTTCGGCGGCGGGCAGCCCTGCGCCACCATGCGGCTGCGCAACTGGAACGCGTTCGACGCCGCGCTGCGTCGCGGCGACGTCGGCTTCGCCGAGGCCTA
This sequence comes from Pseudomonadota bacterium, assembly GCA_029778535.1. Classification (GTDB taxonomy): domain Bacteria; phylum Pseudomonadota; class Gammaproteobacteria; order Burkholderiales; family Burkholderiaceae_F; genus JAKOQB01. The sequence goes on from JAKOQB010000046.1 coordinate 762, forward strand.
CATCGCCGGCGACTGGAGCACCGACTCGCTGGCGGACCTGCTGTCGGTGGCCGTCGCCAACCGCAGCGCTCTCGAGGACGCGGTCTATGGCCACTGGCTCGGGCGCCTCGCCGACCGGATTCGCCACCTGCTCCACCGCAATACGCGCGCCGGAGCGCGCAGGAACATCCACGCCCACTACGACCTCGGCAACGACTTCTACCGGTTGTGGCTCGACGAAGGGATGACGTACTCGAGCGCGCTGTTCGACGGCGACGATCGACGGCCGCTGAACGACGCCCAGGACGCGAAGTACTCGCGCATCCTCGACGAACTGGCGCTGCCGGCCGGCGCGTCGGTGCTGGAGATCGGCTGCGGATGGGGTGCGTTCGCGGAACTGGCCGCGCGACGCGGCCTGTCGGTGACCGGGCTGACGCTCTCGGCCGAGCAGCTCGCCTGGGCGCGCGAGCGCATCGCCGGCGCCGGGCTCGCCGATCGTGCACGCTTCGAGCTGCGCGACTATCGCGACGAGGCCGGCCGCTACGACGGCATCGCCTCGATCGAGATGTTCGAGGCCGTCGGCGAACGCTACTGGCCCGCGTACTTCGGGACGCTGCGCCGCTGCCTCGCTCCGGGGGGCCGCGCGGTCGTGCAGACGATCGTCATCGACGACGCGCTGTTCGATCGTTACCGTCGCGGCACGGACTTCATCCAGCAGTACGTCTTCCCCGGCGGCATGCTGCCGAGCGCGTCGCGCTTCGCGCAGGAAGCCGACGCGGCCGGCCTGCGCATCGTCGAGCGCTTCGCCTTCGGGCCGGACTACGCGCTGACGCTGCGTCAGTGGCGCGAGCGCTTCGTCGCGCGCCTCGCGGCGGTACGCGCGCTCGGCTTCGACAGCCGGTTCGTGCGCACCTGGGAGTTCTACCTCGCCTACTGCGAGGCCGCTTTCAGGCACGGCAACACCGACGTCGTCCAGTTCACGATCGAGCAGCGATGAGGCACGCGGCATTCCGACACCGGGCGTGCGGCCGGCCGCCGACGGCGCCGGCGCACGCGCTGGCGCTCGCCGGAGTGCTGGCGGTCGCGAACGCGCACGCCGTCGGGCCATCGGGCGGTTCGCCGGCGCCGGCTTCGGCCTCGATGCAAGCGTCCACGTCCGCGTCGGCAGCCGGGACGACGCAGGCCGCGCCGGCGACGCCCGATGCGGGCGCGACCGCGGCGGCTCCCCGCACGGGCGCGGCCGCATCCGTTCCGCATATGGCCGCGCCCGCCCCGATAAGCGCGACGCTCCCCGCCGCTCGCCTGGCCGGCGAGGGCGCGCTGCGCTGGCTCGGACTGCGGATCTACGACGCACGGCTGTGGGTCGGGCCACGCGGCCTCGATCCCGACCGCATCGGCACCGACGCGTTCGCGCTCGAGATCAGCTATGCGCGATCGTTGTCGGGCGCAGCGATCGCCGAGCGCAGCGCGGCCGAGATCGCGCGACTGGACCTCGCCGCGAGCGAGGGGCAGCGCCTCGGCTGGCTGGAGCGGATGGGCGCGATCTTCCCCGACGTGCGCGCGGGCGACCGGATCGCCGGGGTCTTCGATCCCCGGGCCGGCACCCGCTTCTTCCTGAACGACCGGCCGATCGGCAGCGTCGCGGATCCCGCGTTCGCGCGCGCGTTCTTCGGGATCTGGCTTGACGCGCGAACCGCGGCCCCGCAACTGCGCGAGGCGCTGCTGCAGGCCGCCACACCCGCGCAAGGCGCGCGCCAATGATCCGGGCTCCAATGGCGGCAGCACCCTCGGCCACGGGGCTGGCGGCCTACGCGTCGCTGCGCCTGCCGCTGGCGCTGCTCGAGCTGCCGCTGTTCGTGCTGCTGCCGAGCCTGTACGGCCAGTCGCTCGGGCTCGAGCTGGCGGTCGTCGGCGCAGTGCTGTTCGTCGCGCGGCTCGTCGACGCGCTCGCCGACCCGCTGATCGGTGCATCGGTCGATGGCGCGCGCCACCACTGGACCCCCCTTCACTGGATCCGGGCCGCGCTGCCGGTGCTCGCGCTGGGATTCTGGGCCATGGTCGCGCCGCCCCAGGGCGCCTCGGACGTGCAACTCGCCGGCTGGCTCGCCGCGACCTCGATCGTCACCTATCTCGCCTACTCGGCGGCCACGATCGCCTACCAGTCGTGGGGCGCCCAGATCGGCTTCGGCGAGCGCGAGCGCGCCCGCGTCACGGGCACGCGCGAAGCGTTCGGGCTCGTCGGCGTGGTCGCCGCCGCCGCCCTGCTCACGCCGGAACGCGCGCCTGCGCTCGCGTTCGCATTCGCCCTGCTCGCGGCCACCGCGGCGCTGCTGCTGCGCTGGGCGCCCAGCGGCTTCGATCGCCGGCCAGCGGAGGCGTCGTGGCGCGCGCGCTGGAGCGCCGTGTTCGAGAACCGGGCATTCCGGTGGCTGCTCGCGGCGTTCGTTCTCAACGGGATCGCGACGGCGATCCCCGCGACGCTGCTGCTGTTCTTCGTGCGCGACGTGCTGCGCGCCGAGGCGCAGGTGCCGCTGTTCCTGGTCAGCTACTTCCTCGCAGGCGCGGCAGGGATGCCGCTGTGGATCGCGCTGGCGGGACGCGTCGGGCTGCGCAACGCGTGGCTGCTCGGGATGGCGTTCGCCATCATGGCGTTCGCCGCGACGCTGGGCCTGGGGGCGGGCGACGTCGCCGCCTTCTGGGTCGTCTGCGTGCTGACCGGGCTGGCGCTGGGCGCCGATCTCGCGATGCCACCGGCACTGCTCGCCTCGGTGATCGCCGCCCATGGCGACGACGGGCGTCGCGAGGGGGCCTATTTCGGCGTGTGGAACCTCGCGACGAAACTCAATCTCGCCGCGGCGGCCGGCCTCGGCCTGCCGCTGCTGGCCATGACGGGCTATCGGCCGGGCTCGGGCGCCGACACGACGCTGGCGCTCGCGCTGGCCTATGCGGCGCTGCCCGGCGTGCTGAAGCTGGCCGCCGGCGCAGTGCTGCTGCTGTCGCCGGTGACGCAACGCGAACCCGAGCAAGGATCGCCATGATGACACCACGCACTTCGCCGCTCGCGCGGCTGTCCGAGGCACCTTCCGCGCCGTCGCGCCGGCGCTGGCTGCTGGCGGCCGGCGGTTCGCTGGCGCTGGCGGGCTGCGCCGCGATCGAGCCCGCCGCCTACCGCGACGAGCGTCCGGCGCTGGACCTCCGGCGCTACTTCGACGGCACCGTCGATGCCTGGGGCGTGTTCCAGGACCGCAGCGGCAAGGTCGTTCGCCGCTTCGCCGTCGAGATCCGCTGCACCTGGCAGGGCGACGTCGGCCAGCTCGACGAGTCGTTCCGGTACTCCGACGGCAGCACCAGCCGGCGCGTCTGGACGCTGCGACGCGACGGACCCGAGCGCTGGCGCGGCACCGCCGACGACGTGGTCGGCGAAGCGACGGGGACGGTGGCCGGCAACGCGTTCCACTGGCGCTACACGCTCGCACTGCCGGTGGACGGGCGGACCTGGCACGTCGACATGGACGACTGGATGTACCTGGTCGACGAGCGCGTGATGCTCAATCGCGCGGTGATGAGCAAGTTCGGCGTGCGGCTCGGCGAAGTCACGCTGGCCTTCTCGCGGCGATCGTGAACAGCGTGACGCCCGGCGCCCCGGCGAACCGACCGCGTGCGCGACGCCGCGGGCCCTTCGCCCCCCTGAACGAGCCGCTGCGCGACTGGAAGGGCCGCCGCGTCTGGATCGTCGGCGCGTCGAGCGGCATCGGCGCGGCGCTCGCGCGCCGACTCGGAGCACTCGGCGCGCGGCTGGCGCTGAGCGCGCGCCGCGACGCGCTGCTGCGCGCGCTGCTCGCGAGCGCACCCGCGCCGGGACTCGCGTTGCCGCTCGACGTGGTCGACGCAAGCGCCGTCGCCGCCGCCGCCGCGCGCATCGACCGCGAGTGGGGCGGGGTCGACCTCGTGATCTGGCTGGCGGGCCGCTACGTGCCGATGCGCGCGCAGGACTTCGACCTCGCGCAGGCGCGAACGATGCTCGAGGCCAACCTGGCAGGCGTGCTCAACGGGATCGACGCGGTGCTCCCGTTGCTGCACCGCCAGGGCCACGGGGGGATCGCACTGGTCGCCAGCGTCGCCGGCTATCGCGGCCTGCCGAAGTCGCTGGTCTACGGCCCGACGAAGGCGGCGCTGATCAACCTCGCCGAGGCGCTGTACCTCGACCTCGCACCGGAAGGGCTCGGCGTCTGGCTGGTCAGCCCGGGCTTCGTCGACACTCCGATGACCGCTGGGAACGACTTCCGGATGCCGGCGCTGGTCGATCCCGAGCAGGCCGCGCAGGCGATCGTCGACGGGTTCGGCAGGGGCGCGTTCGAGATCCGCTTTCCGCGCCGCTTCACGTCGTGGATGCAGCTGCTGCGCGTGTTGCCGTACCGCGCCTACTTCGCCGCGGTGCGCCGCTTCACCGGCGTCTGAACATCGGCACGCCGCCATGACCGACCGCGACGTCTCGCCGGCCCTGCGCGGCGTCATCGCCTTCTTCGAATCGCTGCGGCCCGAAGACCTGCCGGCGCTCGCACGGATCTACGCCGACGATGCGCGGTTCCGCGATCCGTTCAGCGACGTGCGCGGCCACGCCGCGATCGAGGCGATCTTCGCGGCGATGTTCGTCCGGCTCGACGAACCGCGCTTCGTGATCACCGAAGTGATCGAGGGCAGCGGGCAGGCGTTCCTCGCCTGGGACTTCGAGTTCCGGTTTCGCCGCGGCGACGCGGCGCGCCTGCAACGCATCCAGGGCGCGACGCTGCTGCGCTTCGGCCCGGACGGCCGCATCGTCGAGCACCGCGACTACTGGGACGCGGCCGGCGAGCTCTACGCGAAGCTGCCGTTCGTCGGCGCGCTGATGCGCTGGCTCGGGCGACGGATGGCTCACTGACGAGCGTTGCTAGAATCGGGGCGATCGGGGTCCATCGGATCCCGCCGGCTCGCGAGGCAATGCCCGGGTGAACAGCGCACTGGTCGGCTTCGAGCACAAGATCATCGATCCGGCACACGCCGCGGCGCACGCCGCGCAGCTGCCGCGGCCGATGGTGTTCACCAACGGCGTGTTCGACCTGCTGCACCGCGGGCACGTCACCTGCCTCGCCGAGGCGCGCGCGCTCGGCGC
>JAKOQB010000008.1 GCA_029778535.1 Pseudomonadota bacterium
TGCTGGACGACCTGCTGAAGGCGATCGACTACCGCTCGCACCTGTTCGCGACCGCCGACGACAAGGTCGCGGCCGCGCGCTGGCAGAACGTGTCCGACTTCGTCGACTGGCTGAAGAAGCGCGCCGACGAAGACGGCTCGACGCTCGTGCAGCTCGCCCAGACGGTGTCGCTGCTGTCGCAGCTCGATCGCAAGGACGGCGAGGTCGATGCCGTGCGGCTCACGACGATCCACGCGTCGAAGGGGCTGGAGTTCCCGCACGTGTTCGTCGTGGGCTGCGAGGAGGGGCTGCTGCCGCACCACGGCGGCCGCGGCGTGGCGGAGGAATCCGGCGGCGACGAGGACGGCGCCGACGCGGCTGCGAGCCAGGGCCGGCGCGCCGCGCCGGGTCGCAGCGGCGCGAACGACGACGCCCGCGCGGCGCCGGCCTCGGCCGATGCCGCGCGCATCGAGGAAGAGCGACGCCTGATGTACGTCGCGGTCACGCGCGCGCAGCGCAGCCTGACGTTGACCTGGTGCCGCGAGCGCAAGCGCGGGCGCGAGAAGTACGCGCAGTTGCCGTCGCGGTTCCTCGCCGAGATGCAGCTCGACGCGCGCCCGAAGCCCGGCGCGACGGTGAGCGCCGACGCGGCGAAGGCGAAGCTGGCGGGGCTGCGCGAGCTGCTCGCGGGTGGGGTCAGTTCAAGGTCGCGCTGATCGGCGCGACCTGGCGCTTGAGGGCGAAATAGCCGGCGTGGCGGCAGTGCTCCGGACGGCTCGCTGCATTCCAGCGCCCCATCAGCTGGATGCGCTTCTCGTCGGACCGCAACAGTTTGCCCAGCAAGGTGAGCGCGCGCGGAAAGCTCGCTACCGACGGAAAGCTGTCGATCACGGTGAAGTGCTCGCTCAGCATCGACACGAACCCGTCGTGCGTGAAATAGCGCCGCCCCGCCGATGCGCCGGTCACGATCACCGAGAAATAGAACAGGCACGAGGGGTGCCGAGTTGCGACAGCCCCGCAATGGCCTCCTTGCGCTCTTCGTCGCTGGGCAGGTAATAGAGCACCTCGGAGGCGACGACGAGGTCGAACGGCGTCGCCAGCACGTCGGGTCGCCGCACGACGTCGAGCAGGTCTCCCTGCTCGAACCGGATCTGCGGATACCGCGCCTGCGCGCGCTCGATCGCGGTCGCCGAGATGTCGAAGCCGGTCACGTCGCTCGCGACCGCGGTCAACGCATTGGTCAGCCGCCCCTCGCCGCAGCCGACGTCGAGCGCGTGATCGAAGTGTGCGTGCCGCAGTCGGCCGAGCAGCGCGGACGTGCGGATCTCGTCCTCGAGGGTGCCGTCGTAGTGCCAGGGGTTGGGCTGGCGATACCAGTTCTCCCACTCGTCGCGCGTTCTCATGGCTGGACTCCTGTTGCTTTGGCGCAGCAA
>JAKOQB010000047.1 GCA_029778535.1 Pseudomonadota bacterium
CTTCGGCGTCGACGCGACCGGCGCCAGTTGCGAATTCGCGGTCGTGGTGTCCGACGACTGGCACGGCACGGGCCTCGCAGGCATCCTGATGCAGGCGCTGATCGACGTCGCGCGGCGCCGCGGCCTGCGCACGATGGAGGGCCTGGTGCTGGCGACCAACAGCCGGATGCTCAAGCTCGCGCGACAGCTCGGGTTCAGGCAGCTGCCCGATGCCGAGAGCTACGAGACGGTGCGCGTCGTGCGCAGCCTTTGACAGGAGCGCGGCCTGGGGAGCGCGGCTACGACGACTCGCGCGCGCCGCGCGCGGCCTTGCGGCGAGGCTTCGTCGCGGGACCGGAAGCGCCGAAAGCCGACCCACCCTCGGTGGTCTCGTCGCGCAGGTGCGCGATCAATCGATCGATCATCGTCCTCAGGGCTGCCGCCTCGCTGTCGCTGAGAACGGTGCGCACCATGTCTTCGCGCGCTTGTGCACTGGGCGCGATCAAGGCAAACAGCGCCTGGCCGCGTCGCGACAACCGCAGCAGCGAGCGCCGACGGTCCGCGGGGTCGACCGCGCGCAGCACGCGCCCCTGGCGGACCAGCCGGGCGACGCTACGGCTGACGTTCATCACGTGCAGGCCGCTCCAGTCGGAAATCTCGGTCGCCGTGGTGCCGGGTCGCGCAGCCAGCGCCATCATGACGCGCCACTCGGTCAGTGACAGGTCGTAGCGCGTGCCGAAGCGCTCCTGGAATGGTCTCGAAAGTAGGTTGACCAGACGCAGCAGCCGGTAGATCAGCGCCCGGTCGTCGAGCATCGACGTCGTGATCTTCGCTTGGGGTGCGGAATTCATTGTTGCAGTGCGTCTAGACCGGGATCCGCCCATATATTAACGTTTGTTAATAATCGACGATGGCGATACCCGTGGGCGACGATCCGGCTTCCCCAGACGGAACGACCAGGCATGTGCCGGAACCGCGCGCGGCCAGGCTCGGGCCGATGCAGCGCATCGCTGCCGCGCACCTTTCGAAGAGCCATCTGGAGACGGCACCGATCACGCTGCTCGGCGAGGTCGAAGTCGACGCGCTTGTCGCGCTACGCGAGGCGCTGAATGCCGGCGCCGCGCGCGGCGCCGGCCCGCACGTCAGCATGACTGCGCTACTGGCGAAAATCGTCGCGCAGGCGTTGTGCGCGCACCCGGCACTGAACTGCACCTTCGTCGACGGCGAGGTTCGCATCTCCGACGCGGTCCACATGGGTGTCGCTCTGTCGATGCCCGACGACAACCTCGTCGTTCCGGTCGTGCGCGATGTCGGGCGCCGCACGCTCGCCGAGGTGGCTGACGCGCTTGCCGACGTCGGCACCCGCGCGAAGGCCGGTCGCTTGACGCTCGAAGACGTTCGGGGCGCCACATTCACGCTGACCAACCCGGGTGGCGTGCGAAGCGCGCAATGGTCGACGCCGATCATCGCGCTGCCGCAGTGCGCAATCCTGGGCGTCGGTGCCATGAAGCGCAAGCCGGTCGTGCGCGACGGGGAGGTGGTGCCCGGATGGGTCCTGCCGACCAGCCTGACCGTCGATCATCGCGTCGTCAACGGCGTGCCGGCTCAGAGGTTCGTCGACACTCTCCACGGACTGCTCGCTGCGCCGCAGACGATGAACTTCGGAACCTGAAATCGGGAAGGAGCACGATGAGCATCGAAGTGAGGATGCCCGACTTCGGCGGCGACGCCCACGAGGCGACGATCGTAGCGTGGCACAAGCGGGCTGGCGACAAGGTGGCGTCCGGAGAGCTGCTGGTCGAGGTCATGACCGACAAGGTGAACATCGAGGTCGAGGCGCCGGCAACCGGCGTGGTGGCCGAGATCCTGCATGCGGACGACGAAACGGTCGCTACCGGAGTGGTGATCGCACGCATCGATGCAGCCTGACGGAGGAACCTGATGAGCACGCGCGACGAGACCTGGCTTGCGTTGTACCGGCTGATGCTGGTCGTACGGGAGGCCGACCGGGTCATCGGTCAGATCGATGGCCACTGGCACCCTGCGCTCGGCGAGGAGGCGGTCATCGCAGGTTGTTACCACGGCCTGCGCGCCGACGACGTCGTGGCGCCGCACTACCGCGGCATGCTGGGCGCGTCGTATGCGCGAGGCGCCGACCTGCGGCGCCTGTTCGCCGGCCTCGACGGCAGGGCGACCAGCCATACGCGCGGGCGCTACCGCTCCGACGTCTGCGGCCCCATCGAGGTCGGCGTGATCGGGCTCTACTCCGGGGCCCTGGGGCCGCCGATCGAGTACGCGGCGGGCGCGGCGCTGGCGGCCAAGCTCGACGGCAACGGCGCGGTGGCGTTGGCGGTATTCGGCGACGGCTCGGCCAGCCGCGGCAACTTCCACGAGGCGGTGAACCTCGGCGCGGTGCTTCGGTTGCCGGTCGTGTTCGTCTGCCAGAACAACCAGTACGCGATCTCGACACCGTCCGGATCGGAGCACGGCGGCAGCATCGTCGATCGCGCGCCGGGCTACGGGATTCCCGGCGTCCGCGTCGACGGAAACGACGTCGTCGCGATGCACGACGCGGTCCAGTCGGCAATCGCGCGGGCGCGCGCCGGCGGTGGCCCGACCCTTCTGGAGGCGTTCACCTATCGCCTCGGCGGCCACATGAGCGCCGATCCCGCGTCGTACCGCTCCGGCAGCGAGGTCGAAGAGTGGGCGGGACGCGATCCGTTGTTGCGGCACGAGGC
>JAKOQB010000048.1 GCA_029778535.1 Pseudomonadota bacterium
GCGCGCGAGCGCGTGCTCGCGCCGGCGATGATCGTCGCGCCCGAGCTGGGCTACGGCACGCGGGCCTCGACGCTGGTCGCGGTCCGGCGCGACGGACGCATCGAGACGTTCGAGCGCAGCTGGGCGCCCGACGGGGCTTCGCTGCGCGTGGCCGGCGACCGGCGGGCGCGCTTCAGCGCAGCGCGCCGAACACCCGCTCGATGACCTTGGAGCCGGCTTTCAGCGGATCGCGGCGAATCGCCTTTTCTTCCTCGGCGATCATCAGGTACAGCCCGTCGAGCGCGCGCGTCGTGACGTAGCGCTCGACCGACGCGTCGCGCTCCTTCAGCAGCCCGAGCTTCGAGGCCTGTCCGGCCAGCGAGTTGTAGCGCTTGGCCAGGCCGAGCCGCGAGACCTGCTGCGTCACGATGGGCAGGAAGCGCTCGGTCAGTGGCGCCTGCGTGCGCGACTTGAAGAAGCGCGTGACCGAATCGTCACCACCGGTGAGGATCCCCTTCGCGTCGGCCACCGTCATCGACTTCACGGCCGCGACGAGCAGCTGTTTGGCCTGCGGGACGGCCTGCTCGGCGGCGCGATTCATCGACGTGACCAGTTCGTCGAGCTCGCGCCCGCGGCCCATCGTTCGCAGCAGTCCCTCGGCCTGACGCAGCCCGTCGGGCAGAGGAATGCGCACCTTGGGGTCGTCGAGGAAGCCGCCGGGCTTGCCCAGCCGTGCGACTGCCTGCCCGGCGCCGCGCTCGAGTGCCACGCGCAGCGCACTGCTCGCGTCGGCGTTGGACACGGCGTCGAGGGCGCCCGCACGAGCCGGCGGAGCGTTCAGGCCCGCGACCAACGCGACGCACGCCGATGCGCCCAGCGCGATCAGATTTCGCCGCATCTTCACGTGCGCGATGCCGACCTCGTCGTAGGGTTCGCCCACCGGCACGAAGCCCTGGGCGCGATAGAACTGCTCGACCTGCCGCTGCGCGCTGAGTTCGATGCGCGTGTCGCCCCGTGCGCCGGCGATGGCCACCAGCGTCTCGAGCACGCGCCGGCCGATGCCCTGGCCGCGGACGTCGGCGCGCACCGCCATCCGTCCGATGCGCCCGTCGGGCAGCAAGCGGCCGGTGCCCACCGGCTCGTCGCCGCGATACGCGACGCAGTGCACCGAGCGCGCGTCCCATTCGTCCCATTCGAGCTCGGCAGGAATGCCCTGCTCGCGGACGAACACCGCCGTGCGCAGCGCGCCCGCGGCGGCGCCCAGCGTCGCCCAATCTCCGGTGCACAGTTCGATGGTCCGCGCGTCGACCGTGTCGTTTCCGTTCATGTCATCGCCCCTGTTCCGGTTGCCCGAAGGCCTCTCGCAAGGCCGCGCAGGCATCGTCGTGCGCGCGCCGCGCCGCCTGCACGAATCCGGCGTGCTGGAAGAACGAGTGGATCATTCCATCGTACTGGACGAACCGCACCGCGACGCCCGCTTCGCGCAGTCGCTGGGCATAGGCGTGGTCCTCGTCGATCAGCGGGTCGTATTCGGCCCCGGCGATCCAGGCCGGCGCGACGCCGCGCAGATCCGGCGCGCGAAGCGGCGCGAAGCGCCAGTCGAGCCGATCTTCGTCGTCGCGCAGCGTCTGCGCGAAGAACCACTGAACCGTCTGCGCGTCGAGCAGATAGCCGCTGGCGAAGCGC
>JAKOQB010000049.1 GCA_029778535.1 Pseudomonadota bacterium
CCAGGAGCCGCGGCGCGAGCTCGTCGCGGGGCTGGAAGCGGCGGGCAAGCCTTACACACTGGTCGGCGGAGCCGACGTCGCGGTCGAGCTGGACGCGAAGCGCGCGATCTTCCAGGCGACGGAGTTCGCGGTGGAGTTCTGAGTCGGCGGGTGCCTGGTGCGCGGGGCGGGGCTCGAACCCGCACGCCTTGCGGCCGCGGAGTTTAAGTCCCTTGAAATGGCACCGGCAAGCTTTGACAGGCGCCGATAGGCCAGAAATCTAGCCAAACGAATCAACAACTTAGCATTGCGTTACACCGGCAAGCCGCGCTAGACTCTGATTGCAGCCGGGCGAGAAGTGTAGACCGAGTGTAGACCAGAGGTCGGCCTACGACACCCGGCGGATAAACAATCCGGTGGGTGTGACATGGGCGCGAGACTGACGGACACGGCGGTTGCGGCGACGATCAAGAAGGCGAGGAAGCAGGGCGCGCCAGCGTGGAAACACGAAAGCCGCGGCCGCGGCGCCGGTGCGCTGTCGCTCAAGGCGGGCACCGGCGGGCGGGCGCACTGGTACTACCGCTACTCCGAGGATCGCAAGAACCGTTACGTTCCGATCGGGCCCTACGGCACCGGCGCAGACGAGTTCACCCTGCAGGCCGCGCGCGTCGAATGCGACCGGCTCGCGGCGAAGCGCGCCGACGTGCCGGCGGGCGACCTGCGCGGGCACCTGGCGCTGCAGGAAGCCGCACGCGAGGCCGAGCACCGTCGCCAGGTGCGCGAGATCAGGGAAGCGCCCGAGCGGTCCCTGCACGCGCTGATGTTGGCCTATGCCGACGCGCTCGACGCGAAGGGGAAGTCGGCCGCGCGCGACGTTCGTGGCATGACGCGCCTGCACGTCGCCGAAGCCTTCCCGCAATACGCCGACGCGCCCGCGCGCGAGTTCACCCGGCGCCAGGCTGTGGAGGTAGTGCGCCGCCTCGTCGAGCGCGGAAACGGCCGCACCGCCGGCAAGCTGCGTTCCTACCTGCGGGCCGCATTCGCGCTGGCGCTCAAGGCCGAGTCCGACCCGGCGGCGCCGGCGAAGATGCTCGGCTTCGGGATCGAGGCGAATCCGATCGCCGACACGGCCGCAATGCCGCAGTTCAACCGCACGCGCTCGCGTGCGCTGTCCGAGTCCGAGCTGCGCGCACTGTGGGTGCGATTGAAGGGGACCGACACGCCTTCGGCGCTGGCGATCCGGTTATCCCTGCTGCTGGGCGGGCAGCGGTTCGAGCAGCTGCTGCGCGCTCGCGTGGCGGACTTCGATGATGAGGCCGCGACACTCACCCTCTACGATCCGAAGGGCAGGCGCACCGAGCCGCGGGCGCACGTCCTGCCGCTAGGCAAAGAGGCGGCCGAGCTGGTCGCAGCGCGCGCTGCCGCGGCGCAGGCGGCGACCGTCGCTCACTTGTTCCCCGCCGATGAGGGGCGCTCGCTTGATCCGCGCACCGTGTCCAAGTTCCTGCAGGGCGTGCGCCGCGCGATGCTCGCCGCGGACGAAGCGGCCGACTTTCAGTTGTCGGACCTGCGCCGCACCTGCGAAACGCGCCTTGCCGAGTTGGGTATCTCGAAAGACCTGCGGGCGCAGCTTCAATCGCACGGCCTGGGCGGCGTGCAGGCTCGGCACTATGACCGCTACGAGTACCTGCGCGAGAAGCGCGCCGCGCTCGACGCCTGGGCGGCGTGGTTGACGACGAAGCCGGCGGCAAACGTCGTTGCGATCAAGAAGCCGCGCGCTCGCAGGGCGGCGACATGAGCGCGCGCACAATCGTTCGCTACTCGCGCGACCTGTCGGACTTCGCTGCGTGGCGTGCCGATCGTGAAGCGCGAAGCGCATCCGCGGCCGACCGCGCTGCGGTTCACAAGCTCACCGAGGCGGCGCACCTGGTTTCCGGCCTGCAAATCGGCGATCTGTCCGTCGTGCAAACGCGCCTTTTGCTCAACCTGGCGCGAGTCGGACTCGCGGCCACCCAGGGTCCGAAGGCCACAGCGCGAGCGGCGCGCGTTGACGAGCTGCGCGAGTGGCTCGAAACAACGAGGCCAAGCGTGCGAAACGTGGCCGAGCTGCGCGCGCTACCCGGCTTCCCGAAGGCTGCAAAACTGCTCGCGGATAGCACGCTGCGCCGGCGCTTGACCGAGGCCGGAATCGGCACCCGTCGCGGTGGCCGGCCGCGAAAACCTGTGCAGAAGGGTTAAGCGCAGGTTTCCAATCGCGCGAACACGGTTTCGCGCTGCGCTTCGGCGCTACGGTTGCTTCATCGAATGTTAGCGATGGAGCGACACGATGCAAGAACGCAAACGCAAGCCGACGCGGCCGCGGCCGCCGGCACCCGAAAAACCCCTGTTGTGCGACGCCGAAGGCGCGTTTCTCGCCGGGGTCGGCATGACCAAGTGGGCCGAGCTGCAGCGCGACCCGACCTTTCCCCCGGCTCTGTGGCTCGGTCCGCGATCGAAGCGGCATGAGCGGGACGCTGTGCTCGCGTGGCTCGCCACGCTACGGACGCGGCGGGCGTCGTGAGCCGGCCAGAAGGCGCGGCCGGCCGCTGGCAGGCGACCGAATCCGCAGAGGACACACAACGCACCGCCAGTCTGGCCGATCGAGGCGAGGCCGGCAAACAAGCGATGCCGCCGATCGGCAACTGCGCCGCGTGCAGCCAGCACGTCCGGCTGACTGGCGGCGCGACGACCTGCGGGACGTGCGCGGCCTGGCGGCGCTGGTACATCGCGCACCGGATCGCGAGCAGGTATCTGCGGGAGGCGACCCGATGATGCTCACCCGCCGATACCCGATGCCGCTGGGCTTCGAGCTCAGGTTCACGCTCGGCACCACCGACACCGGCGAGGCGAAGTTCCTCGCCGAGTGGTCGCCGCGGCTGCCTGGCCGATTCGAGCACCGCAAGCTGATCGACGCCTATCGAGCCGCGCGTCACCAATTCCTCGAGGAAGTCTCCGAGGCGATCGGCGGTGGCGTCCTGGTGCTGGAGGTCTGACGTGACGACGATGCACTTCGACGCCGGCACGCACGAAGCGCGAATCCCGCCGGATGCGCGCGGCATCGCGGAGTTGCGCGAGCGGCTCGAGTACCTGCCGGCGGCAATGCGCCAGGCGCGGCGCTGGTTGCTGTGGAAGGCCGGCAAGGTTCCCTGCTACGTCAGCGGGACGCAGCGCAATGGCACTCTCGACACGCCGCACGACGTGGCGCAGCTTGCAACGCTCGACGACGCGCTCGGCCGGCTCGAGTCCGATTCGCGCTTCGCGGGACTGGGTTTCGCGCTCGGCTTCGATGCGGCGCTCGGCGCGCACTGGCAGGGGCTCGACCTGGACGACGCACTAGACGAGTCGGGGCAGTTCACGACCGAGCGGGCGCGCACGTTGTACCAGACGAGCGACGGTTACGCCGAAGTCTCACCGAGCGGGCGCGGCCTGCACGTTATCGGCCTGGGGGCGCGGTTCCGCGCGATCAAGTGGCACCGGCCAGGCGAGCAGAAGATCGAGCTGTATTCGGCGCAACGGTACTTCACCGTGTCGGGCCGCATGATGCGCGAGGGCGCCCCGACCGACCTGGCGCCGCTGGCCGAGCGGGTGCGCGCGGCTCTGGTCGCTGCGGGGAAGATGCGCGAGCACAAGGCGCGTGAGCACGTCAACGGTGCGGCGGCCTACCTGGACCGGATGCCCGAGAACCTGCGGATTTGGGTGAAGGCGCACCCGATCGAGGCGGCATTGACCGAGCACGGCTACCAGCGCATCGGCGATCGGTGGCTGTCGCCGCGCTCCGAATCGGGCGTGCCGGGGGTGACGGTGCATGACGAGTGGCGGGCCGTCACCTTTCACGCATCGGACGCGGGCATCGGAACCGAGGTCAAGGGCGACGGCGAGGTGTTCAACGCCTTCGATGCCGCGGTTCGCTACACCTTCGGCGGCGACCGGAACCGGGCAATGCGCGAGTTGCTGCCCAGGACCGGCCAGGAGGGCGCAGGAGCCGCGCAAACGGAATCGGCGGATGCAAGTGAAGGCCCCGCCGATCCGGCGCCCGTAGAGCCCGCCAATCTGTTCCGCGAGTTCGCGGCGCCGCGGTTCGATCCCGCCGACGTGCCTGCGCCGATCCGCCGGATGGCCGAAGCGTTCAGCGGCGCGACTGGATTCGACTTGTCGGGCGCAATGATGGCGGCAACGGTGGCCGCGGCGGCGGCGATCGACGACCGGCACCGGCTTGCGGTGCGGCCCGGCTCCGATTGGTTCGAGTCGGCCCGCCTGTGGGCGGTGCTGATCGGCACGCCGAGCGCGGGCAAGTCGCCGACCATTCGCGCCGCGACCGACCCAATCAAGGACTTGCACCGCGAGATGTTCGCCCGATGGCATGAGGCGAACGCGGACGCGAAGGAGGGCGAACGCGACCCGAAGCCGGCGCTGTTCACGTCGGACGCGACGACCGAGGCGCTGGCCGACCTGTTGCGCGAGAACCCGCGCGGCGTGCTGATGCTCACCGAGGAATTCGCGTCCTGGATCGGCGGAATCGACGCCTACCGCGACGGCGCCGGTTCGCGCAACCGCGGCGAGTGGCTGCAGCTGTACGACGGAGGGCCGCACCAAGTCGATCGGGTCAAGCGCGGGTCTTTTCTCGTGCCGAATTGGGGCGCATCGGTGCTCGCCGCCTGCACGCCTGCCGGGCTGCGCGATCAAGTTCGCAAGCTCCCCGACGATGGACTCATTCATCGGTTCATGCCCTGCATCATGGGGGCGCCACGGATGCCGAGCGCGACCAGTGCGCGCGACGCGCTGCGGGACTGGTCGATCCGGCTGCGCGACCTGTTTGCGCGTACAACCTGCGACGCGGCGCACGCGAGAACGCGCATCAGCACCGCTGCACAGATGACCTTCGACGCCGAGGCCCGCGCGATCCGCGAGTCGATCGACGCAATCTACGACCTGTCGCCGGCTCTCGCGTCGCACCTGGGCAAGCACCCAGGGATGCTGGCGCGCGTTGCGCTGACATTCCACCTGATCGACGGCCGGGCCGGTGACGCGATCGAGCGCGACACGATGGAGCAGGCCGCACGGTTCATGCACAAGGTGCGCAAGCACGCTGCCGCGCTGTTCATGGGAATCCTCTCGACGGCGCCCGCGCTCGAGGTGGCCCGCGGCGTGGCCCGCGCGATCGTCGCCGATCCGGCACGGCCCGCCAGCATCGGGCGCAACTACATGACGCAGCGATGCCGGGCGTTTCGCCAGGCGCAGGACTTCGAGCGGCGACTCGCGGTGCAGGCACTCGAGGATGCGCGATGGCTACATCCGGTGGCAAATTCGCGGGCCTATGGCGGTTGGGGCGCGTCCGAGTGGGCCGTGAACCTGCGCGTTTTCGACCTGTTCGCCGCCGAGGGCGAGGCGCACCGCGACCGGCGCCAGACAGTGCGCGACTTCATGGGGGAAGCCTGAATGTCTGTTATCTCTGCCTTGCGCCCGCAGGGAGTAGGCGGATTTTCCCCTCTCTCTACTTCTACCCTCCGCGCACGCAAGGCAGAGATGCCAGAGATGCACTCAGCGGACACTCAGCGCGCCGACCGCTGGCCGATCGTCTGCCGGCTGCTCGCGTCACCTTCCCGCGAGTCCCGGCGCCTGGCCGCGCTGCTCACCCGCTGGCCGCACCAGACGCACCGCCACCTGCTGGTGGACGACGTGCGGCGACGACTGTGGACTCGCGGCAATGCTTAGGCGCGACTTGAATGGTGCGTGGCAAGTCATTGATTCGCGGGTCCTTCTTGAGCAAACCCAAGCGAGTGATTCGCGCGGCAGCGGCACGCCAGCGCCAGAAACGTCCTTAAGGAGTTTCACGACATGAAACGCAACACGCTCCCCGAGTTCGCCGGCCTGGTCGGAATCTCCGCTACACGCGCCGGCCAGTTGCGGCGCAACGGCGTGTTGACCGGCGACACGCTGCCGGATCTGGTCCGATCGTACTGCGCGCACTTGCGCGAGCAGGCGGCCGGCCGCGCCTCGGGAGGTTCGCTCGACCTGGGGCAGGAACGCGCGGCGCTGGCGGCGGCGCAGCGGCAGCGGATCGAGCGCGAGGAACAGGTTGCGCGCGGCGAGTTGATCCCGGCCGACCTGGCGGTGCGGCACGGCGTCGCGCTGGCGCAGACAATGGTCGGTGCGCTCGGCGCCTGGCCGGGTCGGTTGAGCGCGGTGCTACACGCGGCCGAGTCTCAAGCGGAGGTCGGCGCGCTGCTCGGCGAGGCCGTGCATGACATTCGGCTCGATCTTGAAGCGGCTGTCGCGCGAGCGCACGCCGATTTTCGGCGGGCCGAATCGTGAACGGCGTGCTCCACAGGTTCCTGCGCCGGCTGCGCCAGGCCGGCGCACACGTCGTCGTCGATCCGCGTGCCGAGGCCGAATGGCGGCGGACCCTTGCCGAGCGCGAACGGCGGCGCGAGCGCGACGATTACGCCGAGCTGCTGCGCGAGCTTGAGCGGGTCAGCCGGTGGTTCTGAACGGCTTTCGCGTTCGACGCCGAGGCCGGCGGCCGCCGCTGGCCGTGCTCGAGCTGGCGCGGCTGCTCGCCGCCGGCCGGCCGCGGGAGAGGTTCCGCAGCGACCTGCTGCCGCTGTTCCAGCGCATCTGGCGCCGTGGCCGGGATTCGACCTGGACGTGCGCCGAGCTGGCGCGGCTCGGCCTGGTCGATCCGCGCGCGACACAGCGGCTCGGCAGGGAGTTGCGTCGGCAGTTCAACCGAGACGAGCCGATCGGTCCGTTCATCCTCGAGCACCGCGGCCACGAGCGCGACGGCGTTACCTGGTCGCTGCGCCGGGCGCGGTGACGACACGCGTTGTCGCGGGCCGGTCGGCGGGCGCACCCTGCAATGGCAGCAGGGGCACCGCAACACGATCGAGGACTAGCCACATGGCACGTTTGACCGACGTAATGGACCGTAGCACCGACTTCCAATTCTCGCGGCTGCTCGCCGCGCTCGGCTCGGCGTTCGGCGCCGACGAGTCGATCCCCGAGTTCCGCCAGAGCATCCCCGAGTTGCAGGCGCGCGGCCGCCTGGTCGATGGCCGCAGCGCGATCGTTCC